>NZ_OY761461.1:1242517-2485034 GCF_963664555.1 Labilibaculum sp.
CTGAAGAATGGGACAAAATAGTACTGGAGGGAGCCGTTAAAACGCCGGAGAACTCATAATAAATGCCGGAGAAGTGCTCAATATTGGTGGAGGACTACAATATATTGCCAGAGGGATACAAAATAACAGCGGAGAAGGGGGCAAATCTTCCGCGGGATAGTAGAATTAGGCCTTTCAGCTGTCTTCTCCTAAAATAGCTGCATAGCTTATCCTTAATTTCTGCAATACTCACTATTTCCGATAAGATTGTGAAAAGGTAATCGATATTATCTGTTTATATTTGTAGCATGGACAAAGAAAAAGCTGAAGAAGAAAAGCTATTTATTCGTAAGATTTTTATTGATGAAATTGGCCGTTTGCAAAAGGAAGGATTTTATTTCTTCTCTTTTATAATGATGGGGCAGGCAATAGAGGCATTGGGTTGTTTCCTAGATAACAAACCTTTAAAAGCCAAAGCTCAATCCTCCAAGCGTTTTTCAAAATCATTGAATATATTGATGGGAAACGATTATCGTTCTGTAAATAATGATCACTGGCTGTACGATAAGCTGCGCAATCAGTTAACACACTCTTTTGTTCCAAGCAAATCCTTACTGCTTTGTTCCCGTAAAAGTCAGCCCGAAGGAGTTGAGCACTTAGAGCAATTGAACGACAGATTGGTTTTGGTTGCCGAAGATATGTATGAAGATTTGGTGAAAGGCTGCGAAAAACTGTTTGGTATGATTGATCGGGGGAAGGTACCTTTAAAACGTATTGCTGCATCTCCCGAGGAATTGGGCATAATATAAAATCAGAAAAATGATTCAAAAAGTTGTAATGATTGGTGCAGGTAATTTGGCTACTCAGCTATCTCTTGCTCTTCATGAACATGGAATTGAAATTTTGCAGGTTTACAGTAGAACTGTTGAATCTGCGAAAGTATTGGCCGGGAAGTTGGACTGTTCGTTTACTATATCAGTAAAGAAAATAGAAAAGAATGCTGACTTGTACATTTTTGCTGTAAGCGATAAGGCATTGCAACCAATTCTTGATAAATGGTCGGTTCCAATAGGAAATTCTGTTCATACTGCCGGCAGTATTCCTGCGGATATTTTTGATAACTATGCCGAAGATTATGGGGTTTTTTACCCATTGCAAACTTTCTCGAAGGAGCGTAAGGTCGATTTTTCAAATGTCCCTATTTGTATAGAGTCAAATAGTTTGAAATTGCAAGCAGATTTAATCGAGCTTGCCGGACAGATATCAAACAGTGCTCATCTAGTTAATTCGGAACAGCGGAAACAACTCCATTTGGCAGCGGTTTTCACTTGTAATTTCACCAATCACATGTATAGCATCGGTCAAAAATTATTGGCCGAAAAAGATGTTGATTATGAATTGTTGAAACCATTAATTTTAGAGACAGCACAAAAAGCCTTGCAGTTGGATCCGGTATCTGCACAAACAGGTCCTGCAGTACGTTTCGATGAGGAGATAATGAATTCACATGAGAAGGCGCTAAAACATTCTCCGGTGTTTCAAAAATTGTATAGATTTGTGAGCGAAAGCATCTATAAGATGCACAAAGGGAAATAAATTTGTTGTATTTGGAAGAAGAAAATGGGAAGTAGAATCGAATGTTTTTCTCACATCTCATATCTTGTTTCTCAATTTTAAATAAAATGGCGTTTTTTAAGGAAGATTTAATGAAAGTTTCTGCATTCATTTTCGATGTGGATGGTGTTCTTTCCAATGAGTGTATTGTTATCGATTCATCGGGAGAAATGTTGCGCACGGCAAACACAAAAGATGGATATGCTATTCAGTATGCAGTAAAAAAAGGCTATCCGGTTGCAATTATAACCGGTGGTGTTTCCGATGCTGTCGAAAAACGTTACAAAGGTCTTGGAGTTGCAGACATTTACATGGGATCGAAAAACAAGATTAAAGATTTTGAAGATTTTATTGCGAAATACGATTTAAATCCTGATCAGATTATGTATATGGGAGATGATTTGCCCGATTATGAGGTGATGAAAAGAATTGGAGTGCCGACTTGCCCGTGTAATGCGGTGGAGCAAATAAAGGCTATTTCCAACTATATTTCGGATAAAGAGGGCGGTTACGGTTGTGTTCGTGATGTAATTGAACAAGTATTGCGCGCACATAGTAAATGGCTCGAAGCCGATACAAATATCCAAAGTATATAAAAGCAACCTTAACCCAAACAGCCCAATGAACAGTTATCTGAAATTGATCCGATTACCCAATCTGATTATTATAGCACTGACCCAATATGTGATGCGCTATTTTATTATTCAACCTATTTTGGGAATTAATAGAATTAAGCTTCAATTAGCCGATTTGGATTTTGCAATATTGGTTTTTGCAACTGTTTGCATGGCTGCGGCAGGTTACGTTATTAATGATTATTTTGATACGAAAGCAGATCGAATCAATAAGAAAGATGTTATTGTAGGTAGAAAAATTACGCGAAGAGTGGCCCTGTTTCTGCAACAGATAATTGCTGCAATATCAGTTTTACTGGGAGGGTATGTGTCTTATAAAATTGGTCACTGGCAATTTGTGTTCATCTTTTTTATGGGAGGAGGCTTGCTTTGGTTTTATTCAACATCCTACAAATATTACTTTTTGTTAGGCAGTTTTTTATTGGCTTTTTTGGTTGCGGCGATTCCATTTTTGGTTGTTATTTACGAGATTCCACCGCTTAATATAACTTATTCGGAAATATTAATAGCCTCAAAAACCAATTTTAATTACCTATTGTATTGGGTAGGAGCCTTTTCTTTTTTCTCATTCATTGGTGTTCTAATTGCACAATTCATCAGAGATTTACTTTCCATTAAAGGAGACCGGGAAATTAATCGTCAAAGTTTACCGGTTGTAATTGGTTTAAAATGGGCTAAGCTTGTAATCGTACTCCTTATTTTGTTTTTATCTGTATCGGTTTTTGGAGTTTGGTACCAGTTTTTAAATGCTCCAATGGATCAGATTACACCTTGGTATTTTGGCATTTTAATCATTTTGCCATTATTTTTATTGGCTTATCGGGTTTATCAGTTTTCGGAAGGAGACAAATTTAAGACAGGGATTTTTCTAATACGATTTGCCATTCTAGCAGGTATTTCCTATGCTTTTGTGGTAAACTATGTTATCAATCACACAAATTTTTAAGAATGCTGAATAATCTCAAAGATTATCAAATAATATTAGCCTCTCAATCACCTCGAAGACACCAAATGTTGAAGGAGTTGGGTTTGATTTTTGAAATAAGAACAAAAGAAATTGAGGAGACTTACCCTGAAGGATTAACGCCGGAGCAAATTCCGGTTTACCTGGCCGAATTAAAAGCAAAAGCATTCGAGCAGGATCTTAACTCCAATGAGTTGGTGATCACAGCAGACACAATTGTTTGTGTTGATGATTGGATTCTTGGAAAACCAAACGACAGAGATGATGCTGTTAAAATGCTTAATGCATTGTCCGATAGATCGCACCAGGTAATAAGTGGTGTTTGCCTAATGAGTAAAGACAAGAAAATAAGTTTTTCTACAACTACTAATGTTCATTTTAAAGCCTTGTCGGAAGAAGAGATTGATTATTACATAGATAATTACAAACCTTTCGATAAAGCGGGTGCATATGGAATTCAGGAATGGATTGGTTTTATTGGGATTGACGGCATTGAAGGATCTTATTTTAACGTAGTCGGTTTGCCTATTCAACGCCTTTATCAGGAACTGTTAAATTTCTAATTGCCACTTGAATTATTAATTAGGAGTTATCAATTTATGAGTAAAAGTATCATCAAAGAAAATCGTTTCGGTTTGCAGTGAGAATTGTGATGTTATACAAATATCTTAATAGTGAAAAGAAGGAATTTGTATTGAGCAAGCAACTTTTACGTTCAGGAACTTCAGTTGGAGTTAACGTTAGAGAAAGTCAAAATGCCGAAAGTAAAGCTGATTTTATTCATAAATTGGCGATTGCGCAAAAAGAGACAGATGAATCTTTGTATTGGTTAGAATTACTAAAAGAGACGAATTATATTGCAGAAGATGAATTTCAGTCAATGCAAAGTGATGCGTCTGAATTATTGAAAATAATTAGAAGTATAATAGTAACAACAAAACAAAATAATAAAAATTAGTAATGTGATAAATGTTTTGTTTGACTTTTAGGTTTTAGCACTCAGAATTCATTACTAATAACTCATTACTTAAACACTTATCATGATTAAAAAATTAAGTCTACTTCTCATGGCAGTTTTACTGTTTATGGGAACTCAGGTAAAAGCAGATGAGGGGATGTGGATTCCTATGCTTTTGGAAAAATACAATATCGAAGACATGCAAAAAGCCGGATTTAAGCTTTCTGCAGCTGATATTTATGATATTAATAAGGCATGTTTGAAAGATGCAGTAGTTGGTCTGGGACGTGAAGGAAGTCCGTTTCATCACTTCTGTACCGGAGAGCTGATCTCTGATAAAGGACTGATTGTAACAAATCATCACTGTGGTTACGGTGCCATTCAGAATCACTCAACTTTAGAGCACGACTATTTAAAAGATGGTTTTTGGGCCATGAGTCAAGACGAAGAATTAGTTAATGAAGGAATAACAGCTTCATTTTTAATTCGTATGGAAGATGTAACTGCGCAGGTTTTGGATAGTATTACCGATGATACCAAGGAGGAAGTTCGTCAGAAAATGATTGCCAGGCATATTAAGAAAATTCAGGATGCAACCGAAAAAGATTCGGACTATCGTGCGAGTGTTAAAGCCTTTTTTAATGGGAATCAATATTTTCTATCGGTATATGAGATATATAAAGATGTACGTTTGGTAGGTGCTCCTCCATCAGCAATTGGGAAATTTGGCGGTGATACCGACAACTGGATGTGGCCTCGTCATACAGGGGATTTTTCGATTTTTCGGATTTATGCTGACAAAGACAATAAGCCTGCTTCTTATTCAAAGGAGAATGTTCCAATGAAACCAAAACAGTCATTCAAAATTTCTCTTAAAGGTGTACATGAAGGTGATTTTACGATGGTTTTTGGATATCCGGGAACTACAACAGAATATTTAACATCTGATGCATTGGATTTAATGACAAAGGTTGATAATCCACATAAAATCAAAATCAGAACAAAGAATTGGATTTGATGAGAGCAGATATGGATGCTTCACCAATGGTTCGAATTCAATATTCAGCAAAATATGCAGGTGTTGCCAATTCATGGAAAAGATGGCAGGGGGAAATTACAGGACTAAAGCGATTGAATGCAATTGCCAAGAAAAAAGAATTGGAAGAAAAATTTGAAATCTGGGCAGATAGCAGTGACGATTTGAAGAAAAAATATGCTGGAATTGTAGCAGAAATGGGAGCCTTGTACAAAGAGTTGACTCCAATTAGTCTGGCCCGCGATTATGCCATTGAGGCTGGTATTCGTGGCTCAGAAGCTGTGACTTTTGCTGTTAAATTTAAGAAACTGGCAAGTCTGGCCAAAAAAGATCAGGATCAGCTTGCCGATCTTGTTGCTGAATTGAAAAAGTCGAGCGAAGAGTTTTTCAAGAATTATAATAATCCAACAGATAAAAAGCTTTTGGCTGCTTTGCTGAAAATGTATAGCGGGAACCTGACCGATGAGTATCTGCCTAAAGAGATCGTAAATATCCGGGAGAAATACAATGGGGATTTCGAAGCTTATGCAGAGAAGGCAATGTCTAAATCGGTATTTGCTGACGAGAATAAATTGAATAATTTACTGGATAATTATAAATTGTCATTTGGTAAGCGTTTGACTAAAGATCCTATTTTTGTTTTAGCAAACAGCATTTACTTCTTTTACGAATCGGAAATTTCTCCGGTTTACAGCAAAATCATTACAAAAACGACAAAGCTGCAACGCACCTATATGGCAGGTTTAATGGAAATGCAAAAAGATAGAACTTTTTATCCTGATGCTAACTCCACATTCAGAGTTCATTATGGAAAAGTAGCCGGATACAAAGCCCGAAACGCTGTAACTTACGATTATTATACCACATTGGATGGAATTATTGAGAAAGACAATCCTGAGATTTTTGATTATGATGTTCCTCAAAAGCTAAGAGACCTTTATCATGCAAAAGATTTTGGAAATTACGCAAATGCAAAGGGCGAAATGCCGGTTTGTTTTGCTGCAACTAATCATACTACCGGAGGAAATTCGGGCAGTCCGGTTTTAAATGCCAATGGTGAGTTAATCGGTTTGAATTTCGACCGCGCTTGGGAAGGCGTAATGTCTGATTTAATGTACGATCCTGAGATTTGCAGAAACGTATCACTGGATATTCGCTACGTATTATTTCTTGTCGATAAATTTGCCGGAGCAGGATATTTATTGGATGAGATGAATATTGTGGAGTAATTATTTCCTGAGGGATACAAGAAAAATGTATTTCTCTTGTTATTTTATAAGAATTTCCTTGTACAATACAAAGGGGTTTCCTTGCATTAGGGAGCCCCTTTCCCTTGTACAAGGAAGAGGTTGAGCGCAGTACAAGGGAAGTCTTGAGCCTGGTGCAAGGGAGAACTTGAGTCTTGTACAAGGGAAAACTTGAGCGCAGTGCAAGAAAAAAAATAATCGTCGCAGTAGAAAAATATTTGTGACAATACCAGAAGTATAACAAACAAAATAAAAGAGATTGCTTCAACAAAAAGTTCTATTTTATTGTGATACTGTACTTTTAAAATGGCCTCTTTTTTATTAGTCAGAATTCAAGTTTCGGAAATGAAATAAAGGGGGCATATCTGCAATGTATTTTATTAATTACAAGGCAAATAGTAGTCTTTCAATGGATTGATAAATAGGATCGGATTATCTTCTTTCTTGAGGATGCTTTTTAGTTGACTGGGGCCGGACCAGGACGCAATCCAGCCAGGATTACGATTCGACATGAGTACAATTAAATCTGAATTTAGATTTTTTGAAAATTGAATTGCCTTCCGGTTGATGTTTCTGCTTTTGCACTCCGTTTTAACAATTTTGTATTCGAACTTAAACTGTTCAAACATTTTTTTAGTGAAGAGCAATGTAGCCTTTATGGTGCGATGATAAGCTTCGGATTTTTCATTGGGAGCAATCAGATGAATGATTGCATTGTTGAATCTTCCAAAATAACTGGCCCAGATCATTTTCTCTTTACTTTCTTTTTTGTAATCTATGGGAACGATTATGTTCTCGTATTTACAATTTGGATTTGTACTTTCTGTCACAATAATCGAAGGGATTTTTGCTTCCAGTATCCATTTGAAAATGGAATTTCGTTTTAGAAAATGATTTAGTGATCCTTTAGGAAATTGGGTTACAATAAAAATTGCATCCAATTCTTGTATGCTGAGATTAGGTTCCCGTTTGCTGTTTTTTAATTCTATTATTTTGTAAGGAATTGACTGCAGATTGAATTTTTCAATCTGATTATGACCTATGGAGAGATGTGTTTTACCAATTTTGGGAGGGTAATTTGCAAAGGCTACTCCTGATTTAAAAAGTTTAGCCAACGTGAAAGCATGTTTGATTGCTACGTTGGAACATTCAGGATCTTGAATTAAAACGAGTATATGTTGCTTCTTAATGCTCATTAAATAGAGAAAAAAATAAGTAATTGAGTTCTTGTATTCTGCACTTGTATGCGAATATAACCAAAAAAAACTTGTCAGTTTGATTCTAAGACCTACAAGAATTTTGAACAATGGTATTGACATAAAATGCTTGCTGATCTATGATTGTATTGAAGTGTTGAAATTGCAATTTATCATGATCTGTTTTGTCTTTATTGAGTTATTTAGATTTAATATGTATTTTATTTTTTTGTATCTATTCCGTTAGATATCATTTATTAATCCTACTCAAATACTTATCTTAGCGCAATCGGAATAGAATAATTGGTAAACATAAGTTGGTGCTGTGATATGGTGAAAGTGGCTGATCTAGTTGATAAACTTAATGCAAGTGTTATTTGTGGAAAAGATGATCTGAATCAGGACATAAGTTTTGGTTTTGCATCAGACTTAATGAGTGATGTACTAACTTTAGATACAGATAACCTGCTGTTAATAACAGGGTTAAATAATCTTCAGACAATTAGGACATCGGAAATGTCAGACATTTCTTACATTTTATTTGTGAGGGATAAGAAGGTCTCACAGGAAATGAAAGACTTGGCTTGTGAGAACAACATTACACTAATTGAATGCAGTTATTCAATGTTTAAAGCATGTTCTATTTTGTGTGAAATGGGTTTAGAACCAGTATATTAAAGGGGATGATATTTACATTTTTTATTGAGGGGGGTAATTTTTCTAAAGCTGGAACAGCTTCTAGTGAAGTTAAAAAAATATTGAAGCAATTGAATGTTGATTCGAAGATAATTAAACGAACAGTGGTTTCATTGTATGAGGCTGAAGTAAACGTGGTCGCACACGCTTTCGAAGGGGATATGAATGTTGAAATTTTTCCGGATAAAATAATTGTCAGGATTGAAGATAAAGGACCCGGGATACCTGATATCGATAAGGCAATGGAAAAAGGATTTTCTACTGCCACACCTAAAGTCCGGGAAATGGGTTTTGGTGCTGGTATGGGTTTGCCGAATATAAAAAGAATTCAGATCAGATGATTATTAGTAGTAAAGTTAATGTTGGAACCAAATTAGAAATCGTTAACTATCTGAAATAAAAAGAAGATGGAGAAGGCTCATTTTTATCATGCACTAAAAGTAGTTGAGGAGGTTTGCATTGGTTGTACGCATTGTATGAATGTGTGTCCAACTTCGGCAATTCGTGTGAAAAATGGAACTGCCGATATTAATAAAAATGCCTGTGTTGATTGTGGTGAGTGTTTGAAATGTTGTCCGGTAAATGCTATTATTGTTGAGCAGGATGATTTCACTCAGATCTTTCATTTTAAGCAACGGGTTGCTCTGCTTCCAACCGTACTTCTGGGGCAATTCCCAGATAATATTTCCGAAAAGCAAATTTATTCTGTTATCCATGACTTAGGGTTTACTCATGTATATGAGGTGGATGAAACTTCCGATATTCTTACCGAAGCCACTAAAACTTACATGAGTAAGCGTCATCAGGAACGTCCTTTTATTTCCAGTTTTTGTCCCGCAATCGTTCGCTTGATTCAGGTGAAGTTTCCTGCTTTGGTAGAACATATCGTTCATTTAAAACCAGTTATTGATATTTCTGCTTTGTTCTACCGTAAAAAGCTTAAAAATGAAGGGTTTTCCGACGATGATATTGGGATATTTTATGTGACACCTTGTGCGGCAAAAATTGCTGCAGTGAAGAGTCCTGTTGGTGAAGAAAAATCTTTTATTGATGGAGTTATTAATATGGATTTTATTTACAATAAAGTATTGCTAAGTATCAAACGGAATAAATCAGAAGGAATTAAGTATGAGCTAAATAAATACATGTCCAGGAGAAGTATTGGCTGGACATTAACAAATGGAGAAGCATCACAGTATTCCGGCAGATGTCTGGCTATTGATGAAATTCATAATGTGATTGAGGTGCTGGAGAAGTTGGAGAATGAAGAAATTAAGGACGTCGATTTTTTGGAGTTGCGTGCCTGTGATCATTCTTGTGCAGGAGGTGTTTTAACCACAGAAAATAGATTTTTAGCTATAGAGCGATTACGGAAAAGAGGGGATTGGTATCATCGGAATAGGCCTATTATTCTTGAAGAGAAAGAAATTGAAAAGTATCGCCCTTATCTGTTGGAAAACATTTCAATTAAGAATATTGAACCTCGGTCAATTTTAAGTTTGGATACTGACATGATGGAGGCGATGAAAAAAATGGCCAAGATCAATCGCATCTTGAAAGTTTTACCAAGTATAGATTGCGGCGCTTGCGGCGCACCACGTTGTCAAGCCTTGGCTGAGGATGTGGTGCAGGGAAAAGCCAAGATGACACAATGTGTTTTCCTTCAAAAGATGTTAACCAAAGAAGGATTAATTACTCCTCAGGAATCGTTTGATATCTCAGAAAATACCTGGGGGATAAAAAGATTTGAAAAGAAAAATATTAACGATCATTAGATAATGAAAGTACAAGACATAGTTGATAAACTGGGATTAAAAGTATGCAGTGGATCTGCAGGTTTGGATCGCGAAATTGAAGGAGGGTATACTTCTGACCTTTTGAGTGATGTTATGGGAAATGCAGATGAAAATCAGGTTTGGGTTACTTTGCAAACTCATAAAAATATTATGGCAATTGCCTCTTTAAAGGAGTTGGCGGCAATAATCCTTGTAAAAGGATACGAACCGGAAACTGATGCTGCAGAACAAAGTAATTTAGAGGGAATTCCTATTCTGTCTTCAGAGGAGGAAGCTTTTGAATTAACAGGGAAATTGTTCGGGCTATTAAAGAAGTAAATGAAATTGAAATGAAAGTTTTTCGAGCTGATTTGCATACTCATACTGTCCTGTCTCCATGTGGAGATTTGGAAATGAGTCCTGTGAATATTGTTCGGATTGCAAAAGAACGTGGCGTTGACATTTTGGGAATAACAGATCATAATTCAACTTTGCATGCAGCTTTAATCAAGCAGTTGGCAGAAAAAGAAGGAATTATGGTGATGATGGGAGCAGAGGTAACTACCAAAGAAGAAGTTCATTGTTTGTGCTTTTTTGAAACAGAACATTTGCTTTCTGATTTTCAAATTTATCTTGATCAGCATTTGCCTAAGATTCCAAATGACACAAAATACTTTGGATACCAGGTTGTGGTAAACGAAGAAGAGGAGATTGTGCAGGAAATAGATAATTTGTTGATATCAGGCTTGAATCAGGGAATCAATGAGGTTGAACAGAAAGTTCATGAACTTCAAGGTTTGTTTATTCCAGCTCATATCAATAAGACGCAAAATAGTATTATCAGTCAACTGGGTTTTTTGCCAACAGATTTGAAAGTGGATGCTTTGGAGATTTCAATGCATACCACGAAAGATGAGTTTTTAAGTAAGAATAAATATCTGAAAGGGTATACTTTTATCCAAAGTTCAGATGCACATTATATTGATAATATAGGCAATGTATGCAGCCAATTTATAATGGAGGATGCAAGTTTTTCTGAAATTAGAAAAGCACTTAGAGGAGAAGAAGGAAGAACAGTTGAGTTGGAAAAAAGGTAAAAGGTTTAAATCAGCAATTGGCGTTTGGCCTTTAGTTTTTAGCAAAAAAAAAAAGAATGAGAAATTTCAGGAAGTTAAATGTTTGGCAAAATGGAATATCAATAGTTAAAAGGATTTATCGATTGGTGGAGTTGCTTCCTGAGAATGAAAAATATGGATTGAGAAGTCAAATATGTAGGGCTGCTATTTCTGTTCCTTCTAATATTGCGGAAGGATGTGGTCGAAATACTGATGCTGACTTTAGAAGATTTCTTGATATTGCATTGGGCTCTTTGTTTGAATTGGAGACTCAGCTAATTATTATGGTGGAACTCAAATATGTCAATGAAGTAAAAATGAATGATTTAATTGATCTTATTCATCAGGAAGAGAAGATGATCAATAGTTTAATAACAAAGCTAAAAGCCAATTGCGAACAGCTAAAATCTTAATTAAATTGAAAGACCTGTCTTTACATATAATGGATATTATCCAAAATTCAGTAAGAGCTGAAGCGTCCAATGTTGAATTGGAGATCAGGGAGGATTTGGAAAATGACATTTATTCAATTTCTATAAAAGATGATGGGTATGGAATGTCGGAAGAAGTTCTGAGCAAAGTATTGGATCCTTTTTTCACCACCAGAACCACTCGTAAAGTAGGACTGGGTTTATCGCTGTTAAAGCAAAGCGCAGAGCAAACAGGAGGCAAATTGGAAATTCATTCCAAAGAAGGAGTTGGAACAGAACTTCAGGTTTTGTTTTCTCATAAAAATATTGATAGACCCGTTATTGGTGATATTGCCGGAGTTATTGTGTTGTTAGTAAGTGCAAATCCAAATATGGATTTTGTGTATAAGCATCACACAACGAAGGGTGAGTATATTTTTGATACAAAAGAAGTAAAAGAAGTGCTGGAAGATGTTTCGGTAACAGACCCAAATATTATAAAGTATTTAAAGGAATTAATAAACGAGAACCTAAACACAATAATATAAATTTTAACCTTTAATAATTTGAGATTATGGCAAAAGTTAAATCCCTTGCAGATCTGAAGAGAATGAAAGAAGAGCTTCAGTCGAAGATGGATCTTAGGGAGAAAAGCAACGATCCGGAAGGCCTTGTACAGATTAAAGTTGCAATGGCTACATGTGGAATTGCCTCTGGAGCTAAAGAGGTGATGGAATTCCTTATTGAAGAAACAGCAAAAAGAGGAATTCGGACTGTAGTTACCCAAACCGGATGTATGGGATATTGCTATGCAGAACCTACAATTGAGGTTCAGATTCCAGGGAAAGAGCCCATCGTTTTTGGCGATGTAGATATTAAAAAAGCTGACCAAATTGTTGAAAAATACATTAAGAATGGTGAATTGGTCGATGGAATAATACCTGTAAACTACAAAACTCTAGACTAAACCTAAACGAAACAACAATTATGGAAAAGTATAAAATGCATATTCTTATTTGTGGAGGTACCGGTTGCCGGGCTTCTGCCAGTGAGGCTATTCAAAACAATTTGCAGGATGCAATTAAAGCCAAAGGACTTGAAGATGAAGTACAGGTTGTAATGACCGGTTGCTTCGGATTTTGTGAAAAAGGTCCTATTGTTAAAATTCTTCCGGATAATACTTTCTATGTGGAAGTGAAACCTGAAGATGCAGAAGAGCTAATCGAAGAGCATATTGTAAAAGGTCGTAAAGTGATGAGATTGCTTTATGTTGATCCGGAGAACAAAGAGGTGATTAGTGATTCGAAACATATGGGATTTTATAAAAAACAAATTCGAATTGCGCTTCGAAATTGCGGTTTTATTAATCCTGAAAATGTTGATGAATACATTGCACGAGATGGTTATGCAGCTTTGGGTAAGTGTTTGGCTGAAATGACTCCGCAGACGGTAATCGACGAGATTAAAGAATCTGGATTACGAGGACGGGGAGGAGGAGGATTTCCAACAGGTTTAAAATGGGAATTTGCTTCTAAAAATGAGGCTGATCAAAAATATGTAGTTTGTAATGCTGATGAGGGAGATCCGGGAGCATTTATGGATCGTTCCATCCTGGAAGGTGATCCTCACTCAGTTTTGGAGGCTATGGCTATTTGTGGTTACACAATGGGAGCCGATAAAGGTTTGATTTATATTCGTGCTGAGTATCCTTTGGCGATTACCCGATTAAAAGTTGCGATTAAACAAGCCCGCGAATACGGTTTGTTGGGCAGCGATATTTTAGGTTCCGGATTTAATTTTGATGTTGAAATGCGTTACGGAGCCGGAGCATTTGTTTGTGGTGAAGAAACGGCTCTGATTCACTCGATGGAAGGTCTTCGTGGTGAACCTACCGTTAAACCTCCTTTTCCTGCTGAATCAGGGTACAATGGAAAACCAACGAACGTAAATAATGTTGAAACATTTGCGAATATTCCTGTTATCATTAATAAAGGAGCAGGTTGGTTCAATAAAATTGGAAGTGAAAAATCAAAAGGTACCAAAGTATTCGCATTGGCCGGAAAAATCAACAATGTTGGTTTAATTGAAGTGCCAATGGGAACTACTCTTCGTGAAGTGATTTACGAAATTGGTGGTGGCATTAAAGATGGTAAAAAATTCAAAGCTGTTCAAACAGGTGGTCCTTCAGGAGGATGTTTAACAGAAAAGCATTTAGATACTCCTATCGATTTTGACAATTTGATTGCTGCAGGTTCTATGATGGGATCGGGTGGTATGATTGTTATGGATGAGGATGATTGTATGGTATCCATGGCTAAATTCTATTTGGAATTTACTGTTGAAGAATCTTGTGGTAAATGTACACCATGTCGTGTTGGTAACAAGCGTCTTCACGAATTGTTGGATAAAATCACTTTAGGAAATGGAACTAAAGAAGATCTTGATCTATTAAGAAACTTAAGTACTGTAATTAAGGATACTTCTCTTTGCGGATTGGGACAAACATCTCCAAATCCAGTTCTTTCAACACTAGAGAATTTCTATGATGAGTATATTTCTCACGTAGAAGATCACAAGTGTGCAGCAGGACAGTGTAAGGCTTTGATGCAATATGTAATTGATCCTGAATTGTGTGTAGGATGTACTTTATGCTCACGTAACTGTCCTGTTGATTGTATAGCAGGAGAACGTAAGGAAGCGCATATTATTGATGCATCAAAATGCATTAAGTGTGGTGCGTGTATGGAGAAGTGTAAGTTTAATGCAATAAGCATACAGTAAGGAGGATCTTGAATATGGAAAAAATGATCAAATTAACCATTGATAAAAAACAAGTAGAAGTACCTCAGGGAACTACTATTTTGGAAGCAGCCAAAGGAATCGGTGTTGATATCCCAACTCTTTGCTATATGCATCTTGGCGATATGGGAATTGAACACAAACCTGGTGGATGTCGAATTTGTGTTGTTGAGGTGGAAGGCCGTCGTAATTTGGCACCATCTTGTAACTCGAAGTGTGAGCAGGGTATGGTGATTCATACTCACAACATGAGAGTGTTAAATGCCCGTAAAACTGTAATGGAGCTGATGCTTTCAGATCACCCATTCGATTGTTTGGTGTGCGCGAAATCAGGAAACTGTGATTTGCAGTCAACAGCACAACAATTAGGCGTTCGGGAATTGCATTATAAAGGTGAGCAATCAACCTATAAAGTTGATTATTCCCCATCAATTATTCGCGACATGGACAAATGTATTATGTGTCGCAGATGTGAAACAATGTGTAACGATGTGCAAACAGTAGGAGCTCTTTCTGCTGTAAACAGAGGTTTTAAGTCTGTTGTTGCTCCGGCATTCGAAATGGATTTAGAGAAATCAACCTGTACTTACTGCGGACAGTGTGTTGCAGTTTGTCCTACAGGAGCTCTTACCGAAAAAGACCATACCAATCAACTAATTAGAGATCTTGCAGATCCTAAGAAAACTGTTGTTGTTCAAACGGCTCCCGCTGTGCGTGCAGCTCTTGGTGAAGAATTTGGAATGGAACCAGGAACTTTGGTTACAGGAAAAATGGTTTCAGCATTGCGTCAGTTAGGATTTAACAGCGTTTTCGATACTGATTTTGCTGCTGATCTTACCATCATGGAAGAGGGAACAGAATTATTGGATCGTTTGAAAAGACATTTGGATGGAGATAAAGATGTTAAACTACCAATTTTAACCTCTTGTTGTCCGGGATGGGTGAACTTTTTTGAGCACCATTTCCCAGAGATGAAAGATATTCCATCAACCGCACGTTCTCCTCAGCAAATGTTTGGCCCTATTGCTAAAAATTATCTGGCGAATGAGATGGGAATTAAACGTGAAGACATGATCGTTGTTTCCATTATGCCTTGTCTGGCTAAAAAATACGAATGTCAGCGTGATGAGTTTAAAGTTGATGGCGATCCGGATGTGAATTATTCAATATCAACCCGTGAATTGGCAAACTTGATAAAGCAGGCTAATATGGATTTAAAAACTCTTCCGGATGAAGAATTTGATAATCCACTTGGTGAATCTACTGGTGCCGGTGTAATTTTTGGTGCTACGGGTGGTGTTATCGAGGCCGCTGCTCGTACTGCTTATGAAGTTTACACGGGAAAAACATTAGAGAATGTGAATTTTGAGGCTTTACGTGGTATGGAAGGCATTCGAAGTGCTACAGTCGATTTTGACGGACTGGATGTTAATATTGGTATTGCTCATGGTTTGGGAAATGCCCGTAAACTTCTTGAAGATATCCGTGATGGTAAATCGCAATATCATGCAATTGAGATCATGGCTTGTCCTGGAGGTTGTATTGGTGGTGGTGGTCAGCCATTGCACCATGGTGATTCTTCAATCTTGAAAAAACGTGCAGCAGCTCTTTATCGTGAAGATGAAGGAAAAGCTATTCGTAAGTCACACGAGAATCCATACATCATTAAATTGTATGAAGAGTTCTTGGGTAAGCCATGCGGAGAATTATCTCATAAATTATTGCATACTCATTATTTCGATAAGAGTAAGGATATTGAGGTTGAATAGTTTTAAATAGAAATGAGATTATAGTCCCGATAACTATCGGGATGAGTAATGAGAGAAAAGGAAAAACCTGAATCTCAAATCTCAAGTCTCACATCTAAAATCTTTAAAATATTATGGCAAAAATTAAATTAGCAAAATCCAAAGTGGATAAACTTGTGGAGATTTGCAAATCATTTGATAATGAAGGAAGCGAGTTGATTAATGTGCTTCATAAAGCTCAGGAGACCTTTGGGTATCTTCCAGCTGAAGTTCAGGAAATCATTGCCCGCGAATTGAACGTTTCTGTTGCTCATGTGTATGGTGTAGTTACATTCTATTCATTTTTCTCGATGGTACCCAAAGGTGAATTCCCAATTTCTATTTGTATGGGAACAGCTTGTTATGTTAGAGGTGCTGAGAAGGTGTTGGAAGAATTCAAACGTCAGTTGAGTGTTCCTGTTGGCGAAACTACCGAAGATGGTAAATTCTCAATAAGCTGTTTGCGTTGCGTGGGAGCTTGCGGACTAGCTCCGGTTGTTACTATCGGAGAACGTGTCTACGGACGTGTTTCAGCAGGGGATGTAGCTGATATTATTAAAGAATATCAAAAATAGAACCGGATTCTAATTTGAAGCCTCCGGCCATTGACCGGAGGCTTTTTTATTAATCCCAAATTAGTTCCTGCTCTTTTAAACTTTTGAAGAAGGAAGAACGGAAAGTATCACCAATAGGAATTCTTTCCTGACCAATAACGACTCTGTTTTTATCTATGATGTCGATATGCTCCAATGATACAATATAGGATTTGTGAATTCTTAGAAATCTATCTGCAGGTAGATAAATACTCAGGTTTTTCATGGTTTGCAGAGTGATAATTTTCTTGTTAATAGTCTGAATCCATATATAGTCCTTCATTCCTTTAAAGAATAATACCTCATTAAATTTCACTTTCTCTATCAACGAGTTATTCTTAACAAAGAAAAAATCATTCTTCTTAATTTCAGGTTTTGGATGTTCAGTTTTGCCTTGTTTTTGGATGTAAATATTGTTTAAAATCTGAATGAATTTTTCAAATGAAACAGGTTTCATAATGTATTCAAAAGCACTAAGGTAATGATCCTTATATTTATATGAGGCACATCTCATACTTATAATAACCTCCGGTTTTTGGATGTTGAATTCACTCCAATCAATTTTTTGTTGTTGAGCAAATTCCAGATCCATAAAAATTAGATCTGTTTTATTCTCGTTGATATAAGTTTTAGCTTGATTTAAATCTGAAAAACAAGCTTTGATGTTTAGGTAGGGAATGCTTTCTCCATATTTTTTAAGGGATTCAATATGAGGTAAGTCACGGTCAAGAATAATACTTTCTATTATCATAGCTGCTAATATAGTAGCTTTTGCCGGGAAAGGGATGAACTTAACACTATTTAACCATATACGTTAAATAGTGTTAATGTATATGGTCATTCAAAATTAAAGGTTGTTGCAGGGAATCGACTACCATCAAATCCATAAGATCATCAATAGAGATGGATGGCATTTTATTAAGTTGTATTTTTTCGAGAACCTTTTCACCAACAATTCTTGCTGATTCTTCAGAAGGGAAAGTATGTTTTTCTTGAATTGCAGGAATTCTGTATTGGTTGATGATTGCTTTATTATTCTTTAAAATACGATACCCCCAGCCTTCTTCAATTTGATAGGTTTGTATGGTATATGCCGGTTTCGTTTTGCCAGTGAAGAGGTAAACAGAAACGAATAAAATCCCAATCAATAGGACTATTATAAAAAAGTATTTTTTTTTAATCATAAAAAATATCTAAATGAAAAAGGCTGAATCTTAACGAATCAGCCTTTTGTAAGTTATTATATAACT
Organism: Labilibaculum sp.; assembly: GCF_963664555.1. Classification (GTDB taxonomy): domain Bacteria; phylum Bacteroidota; class Bacteroidia; order Bacteroidales; family Marinifilaceae; genus Labilibaculum. The sequence goes on from NZ_OY761461.1 coordinate 1,260,572, forward strand.
ATTAATTATCGTCTTCGTCTTCTTCTACATTTGGTTGAAATTCCCAAGTGTCATCAAGATAGCTGGTTCCAGAACTACCCGTTGCAATATATCCTTTTGTTCCTTCAGCGTTAGAAAAAGCAACTGCATTTATTCGTGAATATACTTCAAGTTCTAAATTTTCTTTTTCATCCCATTTGTCAGTTGCAGGATTGTATTCCCAAACATCTCTTTTTAGACTACTGCCATACATACCAGTTGCAATATATGCTTTGTTGTTAATTACAAAGGTTACAGCGCTTGACCTCATAACATCTTCATTGTCGTTATCTTCGTCAAGTTTTTTAATTTGACCTTCATCTGTGGCCCATTCTTCTGATGCAATGTCAAATTTATAAATTTCGTCTTGTTGAGCGCCGCTGTTTTCGAGTCCCAGACAAATGTAAGCATAGCCACCAATAACAAAAGAACTGGCTTCTTTTACTTTGTTACCATGAGTCCCCATTGAAGTCCAATTGGTACCATCAAATTTATAATAATCATTTAGGTATTTTTTATCTGCACCATCAAGATCTCCATAACCAGCACCAACAACGCCATACGTTGCAGTGCTAAAAGCAACAGAACCTTCTCTAACACCACCTGGGAAAGCAGCAATTTCAGTCCAGGTTTCAGTAGCTGGGTCAAATTCCCAAAAATCAGCATAACGAGTGTAATCACCGTCAAAGCCTGTTCCTACATAACCTTTTCCATTAGCAGAAAAAGCAACTGCATTCTGACGTACTTTGAATAGAGCATCAGGAGTTGGAACGCTTGTCCAGGTTTCATTTGTCAGATCAAATTTTTTGAAGCTGTTTAATCTATCTTCACCATCGTATCCGCAACCTACGTATGCATAGTTTCCAATAGTAAATGTAACGGCGTTACTTCTAGGTACACCAGAGAAATCATCTTTCTTAACCCAGTTTCCCATAAGATCATCTCCACTACTACAACTTGCAAATAGAAAGAGGGTAGCAATAATCCCTAATGATAGTACTTTTCTCATTTGTTATTTATTTTTTCAATGTTAATATCTTGAATAGGCATTTAAAAATTCCATTCTAAAATATGAATTTGCATAGGATTAATTAAAGTAAATAATCCTTGTTCTAAATTCTACTAAAGGACAAATATAAACAAAAAACAATATTATTAGTTTTGTATGACTAAAAACTGATAAATAATTTAGAAAATTTAACTATTGTTTTCAGGGATCGACTTTGTCGATATTTTAATTACATTTGTCAGGAAAATCAATATAAGACATCTATAAAAGTTCTTTACTATCTTAATTTTGTTTTTATTTGAGGAACTTTTTTAACCAGAATTTTAAAAAAATATGAATAGATTATTTTCCTTAATTATAATTCTTTCGGTTCTTATTATAGGATGTAATTCGGAGGGATTTGAAATACATGAGCTTGGTGAAAATCTAATTGAAAGTTCTACAGTAATCAATATGGTAGATACTTTTACAATACAAAGCTCAACAGTTATTATGGATTCAATTCAGACTTCTTCGTTAGGAAGTGTTTCTGTAGGACGTTATGTTGATGAATACTTAGGAAGCATGAAGGCAACTGCCTATTCAAAAGTTGAATTGGGAACTGTTTTTAGTTTGGATACAACTGACAAGGCTAAATTGGATTCAATTGTTTTAGTAGCTTACAGTAAAGGTCTTTTTTGGGGTGATACGACCCAAACCCAAACGATTAATGTGCATAGAGTGACAAATCATATTGAACTAAATTCGGACACATCAGCGTATTACAATATTTATAGTTTAAATATTGATTCGGAAGTTTTGGGAACAAGAACATTTAAGGCTCGTCCTAAGCGGAAAATAGAAGTTGGTTCAGCAAATTATCATGATTTTAGGATTCGATTGAATGATGAGCTTGGTTATGAGATTCTTGGAGAAGCAATTAAATCTGATGGATTTACTTCAGATGCAACAAAATGGGAAGAAAGGTTTGAGGGAATTTCTCTGGTTCCCGGGGAAGATGATAATGCTGCAATTTTGAATTTCCAGACAGATAGTATGAATATTCGATTGTATTATAGGGTTGTTGGAAGTAGTACCGGAGGAGGTGTTGAGAGACATCGGGATTTTACGATAAGTAAAACTTTATCTTTTACAAATTACAAGGCAGATAGAACAAATACGAACCAGCTAGGTGCAGGCCTAAGTGGTTTGGTCGAGAGTGAGATTGATATACCTTCAGAACAAACAAATAATTTATCCTTTATTCAGGGGGGAACAGGGATATATACCAAGTTGAAAATTCCATATTTAGAATTGTTAGGTCAGCAAGGTGATGCTGTTTCTTTATTAAAAGCAGAATTACTTCTATATCCATTAGAGGGAACAGATCAAAAAGAATTGTACCCGTTATATGGATTGAATTTCGAGATTTATGAAACAGATAAAAAGAATAGATTAGTCTCTGCAATTCTAAATTCGAGAAATAGTCAATTAACATCTATTTACTATGTGAATTATGAAAATCCTGAAGATACTCCCTTGTCTTTTGATCTAACCAATTATGTGGGGAACGTATTAGCTAATGGAATGGAAGATGACGAAGGACTCATGATTAAGTTGACAAGTCAGTTTGATAATGGATTTGTTAATAGAATGGTGATTAATAATGATCCTAATTCACGTTTCAAAATAAAATTAAGAACAACTTATGCAGTGCAAAAATAACAAACTATTTAGTGTCAGTATGAAAAACTTATATTTATCGATATTATTGGTGTTAGTTAGTGGAGTTCATGTTTGTTTTGCTCAAAATAATACCTCATCTCCATATTCTTATTATGGTCTTGGAGAATTGAATCAGGTTGGTTTTGGTCAGGCTTCCGGATTTGGCGGAACCAGTCTGTCATTTAGAAATCGCAGTTATTTATCTGTTGATAACCCAGCGGCACTAACTGCTATTGATAGTTTGAAGTTTATTTTTAATGTTGGTGTTTCTTCAAAAATATCTAATTTAAATCAAAGTGGAAATTCTGATGTTCTTTATGATAATAATCTAAGTGGTGTTTCTTTAGGTTTTCGAGTTTCACATAAGATTGCATCAGCAGTATCATTGGTTCCTTATACAAGTATGGGATATAATATTTCATCACTTGAAAAGGTAAATGGCAGTTCGGATTATTATCAAAGAATACTTTCTGGTTCGGGAGGTTTAAATCAATTCGTTATAAGTAATGGTATTGCATTAACCAAAAAATTATCCTTGGGGGTAAATGCAATATACTTATTTGGAAATAATTCGGCGAACGAAACAATTACGATTGGTAATACTTATAATATTACTGTTGAGAAATTGATATCAAAGGGCATATATGGTAATATTGGTATGCAGTATCAGGATTCATTTACTAAGGATTGGGAAATTACTATTGGAGCAAAGTTTCAACCAAAAGTTCAGGTTGCAGCTAAAAAGAAAGAGAATGTTTCAAATTCTGGTTCTGGAAATGTAATTGATAATGATGTTCTTAATAAAGGTTCTTTTGATGTCCCGATGACTTATGGTTTTGGTCTGGGATTTACTAAAAATAAGCAATTGTGGCTTGGTGCCGATTATTTGCATGAAAAATGGAGTGAAACAAAGATATTTAAAAAATCAAGCGCATTAGCTGATCGAAACCGATATAGTGTAGGTATGAATTACATCGCTAATGATGGTTATGCTACCAAATTTTTGAAGAAACTTACTTATAGATTTGGGGCATTTTATGATACAGGATATATTGTTAATGATATTGATCGTATTAAATCAAAAGGGGTGAGTTTTGGGCTTGGAATTCCAATGGCACAAAATAAAGGGGCAATAAACCTTTCTTTTGAGTTTGGACAAATGGGAACAGCCGATAATAATAACGTAAGAGAAGATTATGGTCGGGTTACGATTGAAATGAGTTTGTTTGAAACTTGGTTCTTAAAGCGGAAGTATCAATAAGAATATTTAGTGTTATTCTATAACAACCCAAGGTATTAACGACCTTGGGTTTTTTTATGGATTGAGAATAAGAATAGAATAAATCTTAAACTCTAAATTATTATTGAATCAAAATAATAATGTTTAATTTTGCTCTGAAAACTAACAAAATACATGAGAATATTGGGTTGTATGTACTACCCGTTTTTCGTGAATATACAGCGCAAAACATGAAAATGATCTACAAACCTCAGGAGTATCGGGTTAAAGATGAAAGGATGAAACCTTTTATTGATGAATCTGAAATTTGGGAGATTTTGGAAGAAGCCCAGCCAACCGAAGAAAATGTTCGTCGGATTATTCAAAAATCATTGGATAAGAATCGATTAAGCTTGCAGGAGACTGCCGTTTTGTTAAAGGTTGAAGATGAAAAATTAATCGAAGAGATTAAAGCTGGAGCAAGAACACTTAAGGAAAAGGTATATGGTGACCGTATCGTTATTTTTGCTCCTTTGTATATTGGGAATAAGTGTGTAAACAATTGTACATATTGTGGTTTTAGAGCCTCAAATATCAAACAAAAAAGGACAACCCTTACACACGGGCAAATTAAAGCGGAAGTTAAGGCTTTGGAGGATTCTGGTCAAAAAAGACTGATTCTTGTTTATGGTGAACACCCAATGTATGATGCTGATTTTATTGCTGATTCAGTAAAAACAGTTTATGATGTGAAATCGGGTAATGGTGAGATCCGAAGAGTTAACATCAATGCGGCCCCTCTTGATATTGAAGGATTTAAAGTTGTTAAGGAATCAGGAATTGGAACCTATCAGATTTTTCAGGAAACATACCACCGTGAGGCATATGCTAAATATCACTTAAGTGGCAAAAAGAGAGATTTTGATTGGCGCTTAACTGGTCTTGACAGAGCGCAGGAGGCATTAATCGATGATGTTGGTATTGGAGCATTGTTTGGTTTGTATGATTGGAAATATGAAGTGTTGGGTTTGATTCGTCATGTGAATCATTTCGAGGCTTGTTATAATGTTGGACCACACACGATCTCTTTCCCACGAATTAAAGCAGCTTCCGATTCTAATATTGATCCTGAATTTGAAGTTAGCGACAAGGATTTTGTTAGACTTGTTGCGATTCTTAGACTGGCAGTTCCTTATACTGGAATGATTCTTACAGCCAGAGAGTCAAAGGAAATCAGGGAAGAGGTAATTAAGCTTGGTGTTTCTCAGATTGATGCAGGTACTAATATTCAATTGGGTGGATATTCCGAAGATAATGCAAAAGAGCAAAAATTAGAACAGGAACAATTCGAAATTGGAGATCCCCGTAGTTTATCGGAAGTGATTGATGAGCTTCTGGAGAAAAAGTATTTGCCTTCATTCTGTACGGCCTGTTACAGGAAAGGTAGAACGGGAGAGCATTTTATGGAGTTTTCGGTTCCTGGTTTTATAAAACGGTTTTGTTCTCAAAATGCGATTCTAACTTTAGCTGAGTATTTGGAGGATTACGCCACACCAGAGATGAAAAAGAAGGGATATGATTTAATCGAAGTGAAGATTAATGAATTAAAAGATTTTCAGAAAACCGAGGATTTACACAAACGCTTGGAGATGGTAAAGCAGGGTGAGCGTGATCTTTATTATTAGCAATTTAAAGTGAATTTTGATTTTTGGAGATGAGATGTTTTTTGTAACTTACTACTAGTCCGTCTGATAACTCTAAATTCGCTCATATGGAAACATCAGCTATTTGGATATTTGGTATTCTTATCCGCGACAAGGAAAAAGAAGATGGTTGTGTACAGAAAATTCTTGTTCAATACGCAGATTCTATTAAAACCCGCTTGGGTTTATTCGATGTGGAACATCGGAAGAGTCATCCTCAAGGGTTGCTGTTGATTCAGGTGATTGGATCAGAAAAAGAAATGGAACGATTCGAAAAAGAAATTTATATGATTGAAGGAGTGGAAATTCAGCATATGATGTTTGAATCGTAGAGATTAAAAAAAAAGTTCGGCATTGCCGAACTTTTTTTTACATTGCTTTTTTAAGTTCTATAAAGAAATGTGCACCTTTTCCGGGTTCACTCTCACACCAAACTTTTCCTTTCATAGCTTCAATATATTTTTTCACAATGGATAATCCCAGACCAGTTGATTTCTCTCCTGCAGTTGGTTTTGCACTTAAAATCTGGAATTTTCCAAATAGTTTTTTCTGATCTTCAATGGGAATTCCCGGTCCTTCATCGCTTATAACTGATCTTACCATTTGTCCCTCTTCCCAAATTCGGATATTTATATTTTTATTAGAGGGAGAAAATTTAATCGCATTCGAAATTAAGTTTTCATAAACCTGAGTCATGTAGTTTCGGTCTACCATGGCATAGGCATCATAAACATCAAGCTTTAGTGTTAACTGTTTTCTTTTAAGATGATCTTTAAAGTTGAAATTTACAGCTTCTATTAATTTTTTAAGATTCGTTTTTTCCAGTTGTAAATTGATGTTTTTTGATTCAATCATTCCTATGTCAAGTATTTTAGTAATCATGTTATTCATGCGTTGAAGGGCTTTCAGCATAAAATTAACATTCTCTAAATTTTCCGGATGATTGTTTTCCTCCATTTGTGATTTTAAATATTCTGTGATTGAAATGGTAGATGTCAAAGGATTTTTTAAATCATGAGCTATGATTCCAATCAAGTGATTCTTCTCATTATTTAGCTCTGTGAGTTCATTGTTTTTTTGTTCAATTTCCTCTTTTTTGATTTTAACTTCTTTGTTGGCTTCTTGCAATCTTCTGCTTTGAATTTCGATGTTTCGATACGATTGAGCATTTTCAATTGCGATGCTCGCATATACAGCAATATTTTGCAGCAAGGAAAGATGATATTCCTGAAATGCATTTTTAGCAAAACTTTGAACAGTAATAACTCCTGTAATTTTGTTTTTTATTTTTAAAGGCAAATAAATAACTGATTGCGGAGTGCCGGTTTTTTCGATTGGTATAATTTTAGTAATGTATTTGCTGTATTCCTTTTTAAGATCTGAGATAAATAATTCTTTGTCATTCTTAAAACAATAAACAGCCAGACGGGTGTCATCTTCAAGAGCAAATTCAATAGAATTAAGATCTTTGCCTGCTTCTTTAATTCGTGGAAAAATAAGACAGTTGTTGTCTTTTTGATAAATGCCGATACCAAAAATTGAGGCGTCCATTAATTCATTTACCGACTCGTAAACGGTGTCGATTATTTTCTCAACAGATAAACTTGAGGTAACAGCTTTTCCGATGTCGTTCAAATGGATAAGGTTCATGTAGGATTTTTGAAGCTGTTGTGTTTGCTTCAGAATTTCATTTTTCTGTTTTTGTAAAATTTTATTTTGTGACTCAATTTCTGAATTCTGAAGGCTGATTTCTTTTGTTTTTTCAGTAACCAATTTTTCAAGCTCTCTCTTTTTTTGCTGAATGTTTTGAATTCTGACTCTAACGATCAGATAAAAGGATAATCCAATAATTAGCAGAGCAATACTTCTAGCCCACCAGGTGTTCCACCATGGTGGACTTATTGAGAATTTGTATTCGTAGGCTCTTGGAGTCCATATGCCATCACTGTTTGATGCCTTGACTTTAAAAGTGTAATCTCCCGGAGGAATTCGAGAATAGACAGCTTCATTTTTTGAGCTGATTGGTGACCATTGCTGATCCAAACCTTCCAATTTCCATTGATATTTTACTTTTTCAGGAGCTTTGTAGCTGAGGGCTTCAAAATTAAAACTTAGATGATTCATATCGTGAGTAAGTTTTAAATCCTTTGGTAGAGGGAACCATGGATTCACACCAGAAACGCATTTGCTGTACTTTTCGTCAATCCAATTCACTTTCTTGAAAAACAGTTTGATATCAGTAAGTTGAATGGTAGGTGGAGTTGGGTTGATGTGATCTTTGCTCGGATTAAACATCATTGCTCCGTTAATGGTTCCAAACCATAGATTTTTATTCGAATCAATGTAGTTGCAGCCACCATTATTTTCAATGCCAATAAATCCATCAAATTTGTTGTAGTTTCTTATCGAAGATATTTCTCCTGATTTACTATACTTTATTTTATCCACACCGTTTTGAACACCAGCCCAAACAGAGCCCTCTTCATCAGTAAGAATCGAGTAAACAATATTAGAACTTAAACCTTCGTCAGAAGTAAGGTAAGTCCAGTTTGTACCGTCCCAGATATTGATGCCGCCACTAAATGTGGCAGCCCAAATTCGTCCCAAAGAATCTTCTGTTACCTGCATTACCCATTTGTAATTCAGGCCATTGGTTTCATCAAAATTGACTACTTTTTCTCCATCATACATCGATAAGCCCTGAAAATGACAAAACCAGGCCCGCTTTTTGGAATCTACATAAACACTGGTGATAAAATCAACCTTTAATCCATGACTCTGATTCGAAATCTGAGTTCTCTTTTTATTTTTATCGATGTGAATAACACCCATTCCTTGCGTTGTAAGCCATAATTCATCATCAACACTTAAAATGTCAATTACTCCGGTACCAATAGGAAGACCATAGCGTTCTGAAACTTCTTTAAATGAAGAACCGTTAAACTCAAATATGCCATTGAAGCCTGCCATTAATAATTTTCCGTTGGGAAGTTCATGAAAATCCCTAATGTTTAGCAGACCGGGATTGTCTTGCGGAGTAAAAGTTTCTTTGTGGTTGTTTCTGAATTGAACGACTCCTTTGCCGGCAATACTAAACCAGTAATTTTTTTTAGAATCTTGAAAAATTGCTCTGACTATATTGCCTCCAACATCATTAACAAAGTCGAGAGAAAGAAATTTGTTATCGCCATACTTTATCAAACCATTTCCATTGGTTGTAAGCCAGATATTTCCTGAATTATCTTCAACAATAGTATTGATAAATGGATTAATTAAGCCCCGACTGCCATCTATTATTTTTACATTCTCCCCATCAACCAAAACAACGCCGGTTCCGCCAACACTCACCCATAATATTTGATTTGAATCAAGCATCATATTTCCAATGTTTAAGGGGAATATTTCATCAGGTAATTTAATTTGGATTGGTTTTTTATTTTCAATTCTGTAAATTTTGTTGCCATATCCAGGAATGAAATTTCGAAACCAAATCTGATTACTCGCATCCTGAAGTACAGGAATAATAATTTGATCAGCAAATTCAGGCAGATTGTTATAGTCAGATCTGGAAAGTTTTTCATCTATATAAGTGTAAAGCCCATTTCTGGTTGTGATGAATAAAGTTTTTTCATTATCCATGAAAATGGATAAAACCTGATTGTTTTGATTTAATTCGGGGTGCTTATCTCCAAAATCAGAGAAATGCCCATTGTTGTATTGCATTAAAAATCTGTTGTTTTGATCGGCTCCAAGGGCCCATATTCTGCCTTTGTTGTCTTCAAGTATTTGAAAGTAAATTGCGTTTGGAAGACTGTCTTTTTGATTGTAGTTACGGAACGAGATGCCATTAAAAAGGGAAATTCCGATACTGGTTCCTATCCATAAATTGTTTTTTGAGTCTTGTAGCAATGCTCTTATATTGTTGTCGGCAAGACCATGAGTTTTGTTGTAGGAGAAAAATTCTTTGCCATTAAACCGGGATATTCCTCCTCCGTTTGTCCCCATCCAAAGGTTTCCTTTTTTATCCTGAATTAAACTGAATACCTCAGATTGAGGCAGGCCTTCTTCAAGGGAATAATTCTTAAAACTATATTGTTGAGCTTGACTAGGATTATTAGGGATCAAAGTCAGAAAAAAGGAAATTAAAATTGTAATAGAGTACCTCATGTATCCTTATTTTCGATGTGGTGAAACTTAGTTAAGATACAATTTTTTTTTGAGGTAGTAAAGGCTTAAAATCAGGAACTGAGTATGTAAGTTGTTGGTTTTTCTTGAGCAAAAAAAAAAGCGACTTAGGCCGCTTTTATTTGTTTTGTCGCTTTCGAAAATGTTGTGAATCTCCCCATTCTCCGTAGCCTATAACTCCATCTGCCATATTAATTCTGGCTTCCATGCAGTTGGTGCAATCATCCGCACCTTCATCAATGCAAGGCTTGTTTTGATAAAGTAAATAGTTTGCTCTTTCGGTGGTTGGTGTAATATTGGGCATAATAATATTGGCTCCAATTCGCAGTGCTTTTTCTCTTCCCAGCGGATCAATAGCCTGCAGGGCAGTGGCCGAAGCTATATTAATATCCTTCATCATGATTCTAAGTACAGCAATCATTTTTAGTGTAAGTCTGAATCTATCATTCAGGCTCATTAATTGATCTTTGTACTGATACATTGGGGTTTGATCGTGTTCAATAAATGGTCCCATGCCAACCATGTCGATATCAAACTTTTGCATAAAAAGCAGATCGTTGGCTAAATCATCGTAAGTCTGAAAAGGAATTCCAATCATCACTCCGGTTCCGGTTTGATAGCCAATTTCCTGAAGATATTTTAGACATTTCAACCTTGTTTCGTGCGAATGTTCTTCGTTGTTAGGGTGGATTTTATTGTAGAGCTCTTTATTGCTCGATTCAATGCGCAATAAATAACGGTGAGCACCAGCATCAAACCATTTTTGATAGGTTTCTTTTGTTTGTTCTCCTATCGAGATGGTAATACCGAGTTCATTATTACTAACTTTTTTAATCTCTTTTAATAAGTTCTCAATCCGATCAATAAATTTTTGATCCGATCTTTCACCCGATTGTAAGACTAAAGAACCATACTTATTTTCGTAAGCAAATTTTGCTGCTTTTAGGATTTCTTCATCTGCTATATCATACCTGTTTACTGCACTGTTGCTTGCGCGGATTCCACAATAAAGGCAATCTTTTTTACAGATATTTGAGAATTCAACCAATCCACGGAAGTGCACATTTCTTCCAACATATTTTAGTTTTGTTTCTGATGATTTCACAAATAATGCTTTTTCATCTTCATTTTTCGACTGTAATAATCGAATAATATCGTCTTTTGTGAATTGATCCTGCTGCAAGATCTGCTCAATACTTTTCGTCATTTGGAATTAGTTGCTTTTAATTCAGAAACAAAATTACAGATAAAATTTTAGCTTTCTGTACCCTTGGATACAAAATGGATATTTGCATAGTAAACTCCGAATTTACAGATTCGGTAAATCATTGATAAAAAAATGATTGGGGAAAATTGATGGATTAACAGCATTTTACGTTAACGTTTGTTTTTGCTTACAGTTTGTTGGCTAAATCGCTCTTTTGGGAATAGATTATTATTATATTTGTCGAAAAATAGCAAAATACTAAACAACAAAACATGATAAACGAACAGTTACTTAACCCTAAAAGTATTGTAGTTGTTGGAGGTTCCGATGATGTACAAAAACCAGGAGGTAAGGTCTTAAAAAATTTAATTGATGGTAATTTTAAAGGTGATCTTTATGTTTCAAATCCTAAAATGGACGAGGTTCAGGGAGTTGCGTCATACAAAGATTTGAAAGATTTGCCACAGGCAGATTTAGCAATTATAGCTATTGCTGCTAAATTTTGTCCTTCAACCATTAAATTTCTTGCTGAAGAAAAAAATACGAGAGCTTTTATTATTCTTTCAGCCGGATTTAGTGAAGAAAATGAAGAAGGCGAGAAATTGGAAAAGGAAATCGTAGAGATTGTTAATTCGGTAGGTGGTTCGTTAATAGGCCCAAATTGTGTTGGTGTATTAAATTCTAATTATAACGGTGTTTTTACAACGCCTATTCCAAGTTTAGATTCCAAAGGATGTGACTTTATATCAGGTTCTGGCGCAACCGCAGTTTTCATTATGGAATCTGGTGTTCCAAAAGGATTGTCTTTCTCAAGTGTATATTCTGTAGGAAACTCCGCACAAATGGGTGTTGAAGAGATTCTTAAATACATGGACGAGAGTTTTAATCCTGAAACCAGCAGTAAGGTTAAATTATTATATATCGAGAACATCGATAAGCCTGCCATGCTTTTAAAGCATGCTTCTTCTTTAATCCGTAAAGGTTGTAAAATTGCAGCAATTAAATCGGGTAGTTCGGAGGCAGGAAGTCGGGCAGCTTCTTCGCATACCGGTGCCCTGGCCAGTCCGGATGTTGCGGTTGATGCCTTGTTTAAAAAAGCAGGTATTGTTCGTTGCAAGGGGAGAGATGAGTTGGCAACGGTTGCCTCAATTTTTATGCACCCTGAGTTAAGAGGGAAAAATATTGCTGTGATAACTCATGCAGGAGGACCGGCAGTGATGTTAACAGACTCACTTTCGAACAATGGATTGGATGTTCCTCATATCGATGGGGCAAAAGCTGAAGCTTTGCTTGAAAAACTATATGCTGGATCATCGGTGGCTAATCCTATTGATTTTCTGGCAACAGGAACCGCTCAGCAATTAGGAGATATTATTGATGCTTGTGAAAACGACTTTGATAATGTTGATGCAATGGCCGTAATATTTGGCAGCCCTGGGTTATTTCCAGTGTATGATGTTTACGATCTTTTGCACGAGAAAATGAAGCAGTGTAAAAAGCCAATCTATCCAATTCTACCTTCGATAGTTAATGTTAAAGATGAAATTGAGCATTTTCTTGCTAAAGGACGAATTAATTTTCCTGATGAAGTAGTATTTGGTGACGCATTGGCTAAGGTTTATAATACGCCAAAACCTCAGGCAGAAGAAATTGTAATACCGGAAATTGATAAGCTTGCTATTCGTACGATTATTGATGAAGCTGAAAATGGTTATTTGAGTCCCGAACAGTTGCATAATTTATTGGATGCTGCAGGAATTAACAGAGCCAAAGAAGGTGTTGCCGATACTGAAGATGAAATTGCAGCTATGGCAAAAGAAATTGGTTTCCCTTTAGTGATGAAGGTTGTTGGCCCCGTTCATAAATCGGATGTTGGCGGTGTAACCTTGAATGTGAAAGACGAAGAAACTGTTCGTTCGGAATTCAGAAGAATGATGCAGATTAAAGATACTTATGCCGTTATGCTGGCACAGATGCTAAAGGGTACCGAAGTGTTTATCGGTGCAAAACGTGAAGAAAAATTCGGACACATGGTGTTGTGTGGTTTAGGAGGTATCTTTATCGAAGTTTTAAAAGATGTGAAAGCTTCATTGGCACCAATTGCTAAACAAGAAGCTCATGATATGATTCAAGGATTAAAATCTTATGGAATCATTAAAGGAGTAAGAGGACAGGAACCCGTTAATGAAGATAAATTTGCTGATGCAATTACTAGGGTAGCAGCTTTAATGAAAGTTGCTCCTGAAATTTTCGAAATGGATTTAAACCCTCTTTTAGGAAATAAAGAGGCCGTAGTTGCGGTTGATGCACGTATTCGAATTGAAAAATAATCCCGGATTTATTCGGAATAAAAACTTATAATTTTGTGATGAGAAAGTTGAAAGATCTAAGTTTAAATGAGAAGTTGATGATCAGTTTTGTGATAATCCTGTTATTAGGAATTGCTGTGAAATGGAATGGAGTAAAGGAAGGTTTTTTCAAAGGATGGAGTAAATACTCAGAACAAACAGATAAATAGTATGGATAGCATGGGAATTTCTCATGCTATTCGTTTAGAATAAAACGATACATGAAAAGACAGGATATTATTTTTGCCTTTGGCTTCATTCTTTTGTTTTTGCCGTTTTTTATTTTCCAAAGCGTTTTTGATTTCTATATCGACTTTAATAAGGCGCATGGAATGATGACCAGTTTTGTGAAATTTGCAGTTTTGGCAACATTAGGTGAACTTATAGGACTTAGACTAAGAACAGGGAATTATTATCAAACCGGATTTGGAATATTACCACGAGCAATAGTTTGGGGATTTTTAGGGTTGACCATTAAATTGGCTTTTGTAATTTTTGCAACAGGAACGCCAATTTTTTTATCCTATTTGGGTGTTCAAGGAGCTGTTGATGCAATGAAAGGCTATTTTTCTCTGGTAAAATTATTGGTGGCATTTGCAACTTCTGCTTGTCTTAATTTAATCTATGCACCGGTTATGATGACACTTCATAAAATTACCGACACGCATATTCTTGATAATGGAGGAACATTATCAGGATTTATGAGACCAATTCAGATTTCCAGAATTTTCATCAATCTTAATTGGGATGTTCAGTGGAATTTTGTCTTTAAAAAAACCATTCCTTTTTTTTGGATTCCTGCCCATACAATTACCTTTTTATTACCTCCTGATTTTCAGGTTTTGTTTGCGGCCTTATTGGGGATCGTTTTAGGGGTTTTACTTGCCATTGCAAGTTTGAAAAGTTCCAAATAATTTTAACTTTGTAAGAACGTTAAACACACAAACAAAATTGATATCACTAAACACTGTATCCTATGAGTAAAATTGGATTGTTTTATGGCCCGGAAGGTGGAAATGTAGAAAGAGTAGCTAAACTGCTTGCTGAAAAAATAGGTTCTGATAGAATTGTTGTTCATAAGGTTAAGGATTGTGAGGCTAAAGATGTAGCTCAGTATTCCAATATTATTATGGGGATTTCGACTCTTGGTAAACACAATTGGTCTTCGGATAATTCAGGAAACGATTGGGATATTTTCTTTCCTAAATTGAATGGATTAGATTTAAAGGGGAAAAAAGTGGCTCTTTTTGGTTTGGGTGATCATATTGCTTATGCAGATTTTTTCGTTGATTCAATGGGCGATTTGGCTGACAGTATCATATTAACCGGAGCCGAAATTGTAGGACAGGTAAGCGATGAAGGATATGAATTTGGTGATTCTAGAGCTTTTAGAGAGGACAAATTTGTTGGTTTACCTTTGGATGAAGATTTTGAAGATGATTTAACCGAAGAAAGAGTAGAGAATTGGGTGAAATTAATTCTTCCTGAATTTAAATAATTAAATGGATATAGATATTTGGGCTGACGGTTTACCGATCAGCCTTTTTTTTTGTTGGTTGTGACGATTCAGCATTTCGACAACGATTACTTTGTGTGAATTGTAATTATAACATTGTTATTAGTTTTAAATTGTAATGAATTTTCGTAAAATTGCAATGGTCAAAAATTACACTAATTTTTAATAAAATACTTAAACCAAAAATGATGAAAACCCCAATAAACTCTCAAATTGTTGATCAAAAACTTGCTTTGTGTGAGATTCATAAAATGGAGGATGCCACAATTCGTGATGTGGTTCGTGTTGTTAATATGATTGAAGAAGAAAGTGGCGAGAAGTTCATACGTATGGAGATGGGGGTTCCGGGGCTAAAACCGGCAAAAGTTGGAATCGAAGCAGAGAAACAAGCTTTGGAAGATGGCGTTGCTTCTGCTTACCCTATGTTGGAAGGAGTAAGAGCTTTAAAAGAGGAAGCATCAAAATTTGTGAAGAATTTCATGAATGTTGATATTGCACCTGAAGGTATTGTTCCGACAGTAGGTTCAATGCAAGGTGGTTATGCTGCATTTATGACCATAGGTAATTGTGATGCTAAAAAAGACACCATATTATTTATTGATCCAGGATTTCCGGTTCAAAAAACTCAGTTAGAGGTAATGAATCAGAAATATGAATCTTTCGATGTATTCAATTATCGGGGAGATAAGTTGAAAGCAAAACTGGAAGAGTTTTTGGTAAAAGGAAATATCGCGGGTATTATCTATTCGAACCCAAACAATCCGGCATGGATTTGTTTTAATGAGGATGAGTTGCAAATAATAGGAGAGTTGGCGAACAAGTATGACACAATTGTTATGGAAGATTTGGCCTACTTTGCTATGGATTTCCGAACCGACCTTAGTCAGCCCGGCGTTGCTCCTTATCAGCCAAGTGTTGCTAATTATACCGACAATTATGTGTTGATGATTTCCAGTTCAAAAGCATTTAGTTATGCCGGTCAGCGTATTGGATTGCTGTGCATTTCAAATAAATTATTTCACACGCGTTTCGAAAATTTAAAACCACGCTTTGGGGCTGATGAATTTGGTTATACTCTTATTTATAGAATTATCTATACTTTATCATCAGGAACTTCTCATTCTGCACAATATGCTTTACGAGCAATGTTAAAAGCAGCTAACGAAGGCAAATTCAATTTTATTGAAGAGGTTAAGGAGTATGGAGAGAGAGCCAAAATCATGAAAAAGTTATTTTTAGAAAATGGCTTTGAGTTGGTGTATGAGGGGGATATTGATTTGCCTTTGGCTGATGGATTTTATTTTACCGTTACTTACCCGGGTTTATCCGGGCCTGATTTAAATAAAAAACTATTGTATTATGGTATTTCAGCAATTTGTTTGAATGAAACAGGTAGTTTAAAAGAAGGACTTAGGGCTTGTGTTTCGCAAGTTTCCCGAAAACAGTTTAAGGTATTGGAGTCTCGGTTAAAAGAGTTTCATAAACACCATCAGATATTGGCTTAACAAATTGGTGCTAATGATGATAATAAGGAGAATATATTTGTTTGATAGATAGTAATTTGTGCGAAGTACAGATTAAAACTTCAAAATAACAGCACTTAAAGTTTTATGGATTTGTATTCATGAAACTTTTTTTTTGATGTATATTTAAATGTTAGAGAATTGATTCTTGTAACAATAACGTTGCTTATGTCAGGTTTCAATTTGTAAGCTGCGAGTGGCGAAAACATATAAATTGTTACTTCAAATTGCGATATTTATTTAGACTGATTGTAAATTTCGCAAAATCCTAATGAATCGAAAGCAAAACAATGAAAAGTACTTTTGATTTGTTACCTTTATCAAGTAAAATAAAATGTAATTCTTAATTCTAAATACGCTATGGCAAAATTCAAAGGCGCTATTGTTGTTGATACCGAAAAATGTAAAGGTTGTGGCTTATGTGTTGTAGCCTGCCCTACAAAGGTTATTGAACTTGCGCGCGACGTGAATGGCAAAGGTTATCATTATGCACATATGGCCAATGCTGATGCATGTATTGGTTGTTCAAGTTGTGGTTTGGTTTGTCCGGACACTGTAATTACTGTTTACAGAGTAAAAGCAAGCTAGACTAAGCTAACTTATTCTAAATCTGAAAAATTTATAAAAATATTTGTAATGGGAGACGTTCGTTTAATGAAAGGAAATGAGGTTATTGCTGAAGCCGCGATTCGCTGTGGATGTGATGGGTATTTTGGTTACCCGATTACTCCTCAATCCGAAATAATGGAAACCCTAATGATCCGCAGACCCCTGGAGGAAACAGGGATGGTGGTTCTACAAGCCGAAAGTGAAGTTGCAGCCATCAATATGGTTTATGGTGGAGCTTCATGCGGAAAAAAAGTAATGACTTCTTCATCAAGTCCGGGTATTAGTTTAAAAGCAGAAGGAATTACCTATTTGGCAGGTGCCGAATTGCCTGCTTTGATTGTTAATATCGTTCGGGGCGGACCAGGTTTAGGTACTATTCAGCCGGCTCAGTCAGATTATTTTCAGGCCGTAAAAGGTGGAGGTCATGGTGATTATAAATTAATTGTATTGGCTCCCGCATCTGTGCAGGAAATGAACGATTTTGTAGATCTTTCGTTTAAATTGGCCTTTAAATATTTAAATCCGGCAATGATTTTATCTGATGGTGTTATTGGTCAGATGATGGAAAAAGTTGAATTGTCAGATTTCAAACCACGATGGACTGCTGAGGAAATAAAAGAAATTTCAGGATCATGGGCTACTGTTGGTAAACCTGCCGATCGCGAACGTAATATCTCTACTTCTCTTGACTTGGATTCTGCTAAACAGGAAATATTCAATCATAAATTGCAGGCGAAATATCGCGCAATGGAAGAAAATGAAGTGAGATTCGAAAAGATTGCATGTGATGATGCAGAATATCTTTTTGTTGCTTATGGATCTAGTGCCCGTATCTGCCAAAAAGCAGTAGAGCAAGCTCGTGAAAAAGGAATTAAGGTTGGATTGTTACGTCCGATTACCCTCTTCCCGTATCCTACCAAAGCGATTCAGGAAATGTTGAAGGATGTGAAAGGAATTTTATCCGTTGAGATGAGCGCAGGCCAAATGGTTGAGGATGTTCGTCTTGCCGTTAATGGTAAAGTGCCTGTTGAGCATTTTGGACGTTATGGTGGAATCATTCCTACACCAGAGGAAGTAGTTGAAGCATTGGAACAAAAAATTTTAGGAAAATAAGTTATGACAGCAACGACTGAAATCAACAAAATAATTAGCAAAGAGAATCTGGTTTATGGTAAAACCAGTGTTCTTTTGGATAATGAAATGCACTACTGTCCTGGATGTACTCACGGAGTAATTCATAAAGTAATTGCAGAGGTTATTGACGAGATGGGGATTCAGGATAAAACAATTGGTGTTTCGCCTGTTGGATGTTCTGTTTTAGCCTACAACTATATTGATATCGATTGGCAGCAAGCCGCTCATGGCCGTGCTCCTGCATTGGCAACAGCAACTTCCCGTTTGATGCCGGAGAAATATGTTTTCACTTATCAGGGTGACGGTGATCTAGCTTCCATTGGTTGTGCTGAGATTATTCACGCGTGTAACAGAGGTGAAAATATCGTGGTGTTTTTCGTAAATAATGCGATTTATGGTATGACTGGTGGTCAAATGGCTCCAACTACATTGGAAGGTCAGGTTACTGCAACGACTCCTTACGGACGTGATTGTAAGGTAACAGGATTTCCAATGAAAATTACTGAAATGATTGCCATGTTACCAGGTACACGCTTTGTAACCCGTCAATCAGCAGAAACTCCTGGAGCGGTAAGAAAGTTGAAGAAAGCTGCTATGAAGGCTTTTGAAAATACAAGAGAAAATAAAGGATTATCTTTCATCGAGATTGTAGGTACTTGTAGTTCCGGATGGAAACTTTCTCCTGCTAAATCTAACGAGTGGATGAAAGAAAACATGTTTCCTTACTATCCATTGGGTACATTAAAGGATGAGTAAAAATCCATTTTAATCAATTAAACTGTAAAAAAATGACAGAAGAAATAATAATTGCAGGATTTGGTGGTCAAGGTGTACTTTCAATGGGTAAAATTCTCGCTTATTCAGGAATCATGCAAAATCAGGAGGTGTCTTGGATGCCTTCTTACGGACCGGAAATGCGTGGCGGAACTGCTAATGTAACTGTAATCTTAAGCGACGATAGAATTAGTTCACCTGTTTTGAAAAAGTTTGATACCGCAATCATTCTTAATCAGCAATCAATGGATAAGTTTGTGGATGAGGTTAAACCAGGAGGAACTTTATTATATGATCCAAATGGTATTACGCATCATCCGGAAAGAAAAGATATTAATATTTATAGAATTCCCGGAGCTGCTCTTGCTGCAGAAATGGGCAATCCTCAAACTTTTAACATGATTATTATGGGAGGCTTCCTAAAAGTAAAACCAATTGTATTATTGGAAAATGTTAAAAAAGGTTTGGAGAAGTCTTTGCCGGAGCGTCATCATAAATTAATACCTTTAAATATTGAAGCGATTCAAAAGGGTAGCGATTCTGTTGAGACAGTTCATACAATATAAAAGAAAATACAACAATATTAACATCAGGTATAATCAAGGGAGAATTTCAAGCGGGATTCTCCTTTTTTATTTTTAAAACACTAAGTAGTAGGTTGTAATTAACTGGCATGCAATTATTTATTCGTTGTGTTCTGATGATTTGCTTTCGAAATAAAAAAATCTTTGTTTTGGTTGAAATATTATTTGATAAAGGGGATGTATGGAAGTGTTATTTTCTTTTATAAAATGAGATAAAAATAACTGAAGTTTTAATTTAAAATCCCTTTGTAGTCTTAAATTAATATTTACCTTTGCACTCCGATTCGGGAGTGTAGTGGTTAGGCATGATGATCGTATCGGAATTTCCTTATGAATAGTATATGGTTTTAGGGTTAAAACTTCGTATTGGAAATCATTTTGGGTTAGATAAAAGGCTGGTGGGGACCAGCCTTTTTTCATTTTATAGCTTTTCGTAAAAGTGCATCTCTTTCAGGTAATTGTAAGCCTTTTCGGGCATGAAATAAGGAATGTTTTTTTTCTCTTTTATAGCTTCACGGATAAAACTTGAAGAGATTTCTATTAAGGGAGCATTTACAGTGTGAATATTGCCGTTTAAGGTAATATCTTCACTATTGAAATTAGGACGAGGATAGATAAATATATCATGATTCTTTAGAATTAATTCATGATTCTTCCATTTTGGGAAGTTTTTTAAATTATCCGATCCGATAATCAGGCAAAATTGATGAGATGGATTCTTTTCTTGTAAATAGGTTAGAGTGTCGATGGTAAAAGAAGGCTGAGGCATTCCAAATTCAATATTTGAAGCCTTTAAATTGGGATACCGTTCAATGGCTCTATTTACCAATTCAAGACGATGGTAGTCGGCTAAAAGACTGTTTTTACTCTTGAAAGGATTGTGAGGACTAACCACAAACCAAATTTGTTCCATATCGGTGTATTCTGCCATGTAGTTAGCAATAGCAAGATGTCCAATATGTATTGGATTAAATGATCCGAAAAACAATCCTATTTTCATCCTCTCTGATGTAATATGCTTATTTACTAAGAAAATCGTGTATAGCAGCTTCAGCTTCAGCGAAAGCATCTTCCAGCTTATCGTTAACAATTACTTTATCAAATTGATCGGAGAAAGCTAATTCAAATTTAAACTTTTCAACTCGTTTGGCAATTACTTCATCCGAATCAGTATTTCTGTTACGCAATCTGTTCTCCAATTCAGTAATTGACGGAGGTTGAATAAAAATAGCTAATGCTTCATGTTTGTAAAATTTCTTGATATTTGTTCCACCCACAACATCAACATCAAATATTACGTTTTTACCTTTTTTTCTAATCTTGTCAACCTCACTTTTAAGAGTTCCGTAAAAGCAACCTTCATAAACTTCTTCCCATTCAAGAAATTCATCATTTTCGATTCTTGTTTTGAATTCTTCAACAGATAAAAAGTGATAGTCTTTACCGTCTGTTTCATTGGCTCTTTTGGCTCTGCTGGTGGCCGATATTGAGAATTCTAATTTGAAATTCTGTTTTAACAGATGTTGAACTATTGTTGTTTTTCCAGATCCACTTGGAGCGGAAAATATGAATAATTTACCAGACATTTGATATTGCGTTAGAGAGATTAGTATTATAAAAAAGCGCAGAGTGACTAACCCTACGCTAAAATATGATTTATTGTAATAATTACAAGACGTTTAAAAGTTGTTCCTTTATTTTTTCCAATTCATCTTTCATGTCAATTACAATTTTTTGGATGTTGGAATCATTGGCTTTTGAACCCAGTGTGTTGATCTCACGTCCAATTTCCTGAGCAATAAAACCTAGTTTTTTGCCCTCAGAGTTGCCTGCATTCGATGTTTCTATGAAATATTTGCAATGGTTAGCCAAACGAACTTTTTCTTCTGTAATATCTAATTTTTCAAGATAGTAAATGATTTCCTGTTCGAAACGGTTTTTATCTACATTTTGTTTTTCAACAAAATCTTTAAGATTATCATTAATTCGGGTACGAACCGTTTCAATTCGGTCATTTTCATATTGAGGAACTTGAGTCAAAAGATTCTCGATATTTGCTATTCTGGCAAAAATATCTTCCTGAAGTGCATTCCCTTCTTGATTACGGAAATCCATAATTCCTGCAAGGGCAGTTTTAAATCCTTCAAAAATCAGGTTCCATTCTTCTTCGTCAAGCTCTTGATATTCTACTTTAAGAGCATCCGGCAACTTCACTATGGTTTGCAAAATAGGCTCTTTGTCTATTGCGATTCCAAGATCCTGAGCCAGCTCATTTAATTGCTTGTAGTACGCTTCAACAATAGGTTTGTTGATTTTTGTTTCTTTGTCAGTACCAACACTTTCAATGAAAATGGAAAGTTCTACTTTTCCTCGTTCCAGCTTATTTTTAATCTCATTCCTTATCACCAAATCCTTTTCTTTGTAAAGGTTTGGTATTCGGGTATTGATATCTAGTTGTTTACTGTTTAGGGATTTGATTTCGATTGAAACCTTTTTGTTTTCCAGTTCAAGAATGGCTTTACCAAAGCCTGTCATCGATATTAACATATTTGGGCTATTTATTTCGGCAAAGGTAAGGGTTTGAAGTGGATTTACCAATCAAATCCTTTAGAAGCTCGAAGTTGATTAATTATTAATTCTATTTAATTATTCGCAGATAAGATTCTGTTTATGAGTATTCCTGATGTGATACAATTGATTTTTTTTTCCACCGGCCGGTTCGGTAGTAAAGATATGAGAATATTGTTCCCATTGACCAACCAAGGGGGATGGACCACCAAATTCCTGTTTCTCCAATTTTTGAAGACAGAAAATAGGCACCGGGAATGCGAATGATCCAAAGGGAAAAGAGTGTAATAAACATTGGTATTAGTGTGTCACCTGCACCTCTTAATACTCCATTTGTGGTGAACATTGTAGAGAAAAGAAGATAGAAAGAACTCACTATGATTAAGTATTTTTCACCAATGGCAATTACGTTTGTATCGGTAGTAAATAGTTTCATTAAGTGACTTCCAAATAGAATTATGATAGCAGTCATCATTAGGCAAAATATATTCGACATGATGAATGTAACTTTAAATCCTTGTCGAACCCGGTCAATTTTATTGGCTCCTAAATTCTGGCCTACAAATGCAGCTACTGCCTGTGAAAAATTCATTGCCGGCATCATAGCTAAAGAGTCGATTCTACCAGCGGCAGTATAGGCTGCAATAACATCAGTTCCAAAAGTATTTACAATTCCCAGTAAGGCCATCATTCCCAGTGCGACAAACGTGTGTTGAAGACCTGAAGGGATACCAATTTTTAAACTTTTAATAAATATGTCTTTATCAAAAACCAATTTGAAAAGTGAAAATTTAATGATGCTATGGCTTCGGTTTAAGTAAATGATAGCGGAAATAAATGCACCACTTTGAGCAATAACTGTAGCCCAGGCTGCTCCCGCGATTCCCCACTTAAATACCATAACAAATAATAAATCGAATATAATATTAAAGATGGAGGCCAGTATTAAAAAGTATAGCGGTGTTTTGGAATCACCAAGTCCGCGAAGAATAGAACTGGTACCACTAAAACCAAAAAACATGATCATTCCGGCCATGTAGACATTTAAATAGCTTGTTGCCTGAGGTATTAATTCGATAGGCAGTTGTAGTAAAAGAAAAAGATGTTCACTAAAATAGATTCCAAGTATAGAGATGAAAATACCAGTGCCGAATAAAAAAATATACATGGTATCAATAGCTCTTTTCACTCTATTGATGTCTTTTGCTCCGTAAAATTGTGATATAACAATAGAAAAGCCGGAACCTATTCCAATTAGTAATGCTATAAGCGTGAATATAATCGGAAATGATGCACCTACAGATGCAAGGGCTTCTTTTCCCAAAACCTTTCCAACAATAATACTGTCTACAATATTATAGAGCTGCTGAAACACATTTCCCAACAACATTGGTAAGGTGAAATTCAGTATGAGTCTGGTAATGTTTCCTTGGGTGAAATCTTTCATTCAATTCAGTCTAGAGCAAAATAGCTCAGCTATTTAAATTCAATATTGAAATTTAAGCCCGTTCGCTTAATTCTAACCATCTGAATTCTTTTTCGTCAATTAATTCAATTACTTTTTCAATGCGACCCGCTTTTTCCATCAATTCATCGTTTGACAGACTTCCGGAACTCATCGCAATTTCAATTTCTTCTTTTTCTGTTGTTAGAGTTTCAATGTCAACTTCCAATTGCTCAAATTCTCTTTTTTCGTTAAAAGATAATTTTTTTGTTGGTTCCGATTTTGGTTTTTCTTTTTTAGGTGTTGCTAATTTTTCTGTTTTTTTAATTTCCTTTTCTTGCTGCACTTGAGAATCACGATAAATAGTGTAATTTCCGGGGAAATTTCTGATAATTCCATCGCCTTCAAATACAAATAATTGATCCACAACTTTATCCATAAAGTATCTGTCGTGAGATACGATGATCAGACATCCGGAAAAGCTAAGTAAATAATCTTCCAAAACATTCAAGGTCATGATGTCCAGATCATTGGTGGGCTCATCCAAGATTAAGAAATTCGGGTTTTTCATCAAGACTGTCATCAGATACAATCGTCGTTTTTCACCGCCGCTTAGTTTCGAAACCTGATTGTACTGAGTTTTAGTTGGAAAAAGAAAGTATTCCAGAAATTGAGAGGCCGACATCACTTTTCCGTTGCCTAAATCAATGGATTCTGCAATTTCTTTTATTACGTCAATGATTCTTTCATTCTCGTTAATTGTAATTCCATCTTGCTTGTAGTAGCCGTAAACTACTGTTTCTCCGATTTCAATAGAACCAGAATCGGCTTTAATATTGCGGGTAATCATGTTTAGGAATGTTGATTTTCCTGTACCATTTTTGCCTACGATTCCTATTTTTTCTTCTCTTTGAAATTTATAGCTGAAATCCTCTAGTATTTTTAAATCACCATAGCTTTTGTATAGACGATCCAGTTCCAGAATTTTATTTCCCAACCTTGCGGATTTAATATCTAAATCCATTTTTGTTTCTTTAAATCCAGAGCTTGCTTTTTTCTTGATATCCTCAAAGGCATCAACTCTGTATTTGGCTTTTGTTCCCCTCGCTTGTGGCATTCTTCGTATCCATTCCTGCTCAGTTTTCATCAGTTTTTGAGCTTTGCCAACCTCGGCGTTTAGATTTTCGATTCGCTCTGCTCTTTTTTCCAAATAGTAGGAATAGTTGCCTTTATAGGTGAAGAGACTATTAGACTCCATTTCGATAATTTCATTACAAACGCGATCCAGAAAATATCTATCGTGAGTAACCATCAATAATGTACC
Source organism: Labilibaculum sp. (assembly GCF_963664555.1). Lineage (GTDB taxonomy): Bacteria > Bacteroidota > Bacteroidia > Bacteroidales > Marinifilaceae > Labilibaculum. The sequence goes on from NZ_OY761461.1 coordinate 1,285,441, forward strand.
TTTCGATTTGTTAAGGTATTCCTCAAGCCATTCTATCATTTCCAGATCTAAGTGGTTGGTCGGTTCATCAAGAATCAAGAAGTCAGGATCAGTAATTAGAACTTTAGCCAATCCAACTCTTTTTTTTTGTCCCCCGGAAAGCTCACCAATAATTTGATCGAAATTGGTGATTTTTAGTTTGGATAAGATTTGTTTTACCTTGTTTTCGTAATCCCAGGCCTTGAATTGATCCATTTTTTCAATGATATCTGTCATTGCTTCCTGATCATTTTCATTGATTATTCGTTCGTAGTCACGAATTACAGAAAGTACAGAGTCTGTGGAATTAAAAACTTCATTAAGGACAGTATTGCTGTTGTTCAGGTCAGGATTTTGTTCCAGATATGCTGTTTTTAAATCACTGCGAAAGCTGATGTCTCCACTATCCTGACTGTCCAGTCCTGAGATAATATTTAAAAGAGTAGTTTTTCCGGTACCGTTTTTTGCAATCAGTGCAATTTTATGTCCTTGTCCAATTCCGAAACTAATATTTTCAAATAGAGTAAGGTCTCCGTAACTTTTGCTAAGGTTTTCAACCTGTAAATATGATATCATTTAATCTGTTCTTAATTTTTGGAGTTCAAATTTACAAATAAGTACTGACACATTACTAATCTGTTATTGAATTAGAATTCACTTGCACAGGAGTTTGTTGACTATACAAGCTCCTGTGCAAGTGAATTGGGCATAAAAAAAATCCTGCTATTTGTATATAGCAGGATTATAACTAGTTCTGTTTCAATTACTACAATTTTAATTTTTATAATTCATTTAATACATATGCTTCAGACCATACTTTGGTCATTATGCTGTAAGAAACCCATCCAAATCCATTGGTTCCCCAGTTTGTTCCCCATGAGTTCATAACAAGAAAAGCATTTTTACTATCGTCGTAACCAACAACACAATAACAATGTCCGCCGTAATTTTTAACTGTTTTGGTTTGTATTTCATTATAACCCAAATAGTAAAACTGACGATAAACAGGTCCGCCAACAACAATTGGTTTGCCTGCAGCAAGTTGGTCTTTGAATGCGTCTATTGTTTTAGGCACTGTATTATAGCTTGCTGCCTTGTAATTTGCGGCTTGCAATACTTGGTAATTGTCTGGATATACATCGCAGGAAACATCGGTGTATGGCATATCGTTCCAAACGCAAACTCCTTGGTCTACAACCAAGTCCAGTCCGTCAGTTACGTATGAACCACTGGCACAGTCAGTAACTTTAATTTGATTGTAAATGTATTCCGGACTGAAAATATTCACACTGTAGTTGTATGAACCACCATATAAAGCTTGCCAGCTAATACTTCTTCCAGCATACCCAACTCCCCAGGAAACGCAGGATCCTTCGCCACCTTGACTAAGAATTGGAGGGCAGGAAAGATTTACAGAAAGTGGATACGATTTAGTTGTGCTGATTTGTTTTGCACTAGGTATTTTATTGTATTGCTCAACAGGTAGTGGCAAATAACCCGAGTTTATGATGATATCTTCATCCTGAATTTGTTCTTGATTTGCAATGGAATCGTCATTGTTGGTACACGAAGGTGTTAAAAACAGGAAACTCAATGTAAATACAGAGAGTAGGGTAATTCTTGTTAAATTCTTTTTCATAAGTAAATTGTTAAAAGTTTGTAATAATGGTTTTGTAGTTTTATTGAAACAGTAAAAATATCAAGAGTATCAGTCTAATACCTTGCTGCAGTTTTAAGTTGGTATGAATTTACGATAAAATGGTTATATGTAAAACTAATTGAGGGTGTTGAAATGTGATTTATTTCACATTAGTGTAAATTTTATGATTGTTCGTGTATTTATTGTGCTGTTTGGGAATGATGACAGGTGTAGTTAGGCCTTGTGATGATATGTGGTTTGATGTTTTTTTGTTTTGCAGGAAGATTCATTAAATTTCACGCAATTGCAGAATTTTCAATAACAAAGAGGGGTTAATTCTTTGACTTTATTAAATTCGTATGATCCAAAGATGGATAAACGTCATTTTTATTTGAAAAACTTAATTTGAAAATAGGCATGATGGATTTACAAATCGAATATTGATCAGAAAGGATAAATTAGCTATGCGAAAGAAAGATAGATTTGAGAAGATAATATTATGGTTTAAAGAAAATATGCCGGCTGCAGAAACAGAGTTGAATTATTCAAATCCATATGAATTATTAGTTGCTGTTATCTTGTCTGCTCAATGCACCGATAAAAGAGTTAATATGATGACTCCGTTTTTATTTGACAAATATCCTACAGCTTTCGAATTATCTCATGCAAGTCAAGATGATATTTTCGATTTAATACGTTCTTGCTCTTATCCAAATAATAAAGCGAAACACTTGCTGGGGATGGCGAAAATGTTGGTGACTGATTATAAAGAGATTGTTCCCGATGATATCAATAAACTGCAGAAATTACCAGGAGTTGGCAGGAAAACGGCAAACGTGATTGCTTCGGTAGTTTACGATAAGCCGGCTATGGCTGTAGATACACATGTTTTTAGGGTTTCTGAAAGGATTGGTTTAACTACAAATTCGAAAACACCTTTGGAAACAGAAAAACAATTGGTGAAGTTTATTCCTGATAAATATATTGCAACGGCTCATCATTGGTTAATACTGCATGGTAGGTATGTGTGTGTAGCACGAAAACCGAAATGCAAAGCGTGCGGAATTAAAGAGTATTGTAAATATTTTGAGAAGGAAGAAAAGAAAAACGAAAAAGCCTCGACCTGAGGCTTTTAATGTCTGGTTATAAGAATAGGAGTAAGCTTAATGCCATAATCGCCATTCCAGCAATTAAGCCGTAAATTGCAATGTGATGTTCTCCATATTCTTCAGCTGTAGGTAACAGTTCATCTAAAGAAATAAAAACCATAATTCCGGCAACACCTCCAAACAACACCCCGAAAACAGTGTTGTTTAATCCTAGAAATGAATAAATTAAAATAAAACCGATTAATGCTCCAACAGGCTCAGCTAAACCTGATAGAAAAGAATATAGAAATGCTTTTTTTCTGCTTCCGGTAGCATAATAGATAGGTACCGATACCGCGATTCCTTCTGGAATATTGTGTATCGCTATCGCAACAGCAATTGGTATTGCAATCGTTGGGTCTGCTAATGCGGCTGCAAATGTTGCCAATCCTTCCGGGAAATTGTGAATTCCAATTGCAAGTGCAGAAAACATTCCCATTCGCATTAATTTTTTATCAATAACTTTTCCATTTGCCAAATCTTCAATTTTTCGAACTTCATGAGGATTCTCGAAAGAAGGGATCATTTTATCGATAACTGCAATAAACAATATTCCACCAAAAAATGAGATGACGGTATACCAGGTGCCGGTAACCTCACCATGATCAAGAATTAGTGCATCTTTTGCTTTTTGGAATATTTCTACAAGTGATACGTAAATCATTACACCAGCAGAAAATCCTAAGGAAAGTGCCAGAAATTTAGTATTTGTACGTTTGGCGAAGAAGGCAATTGCACTGCCTATTCCCGTAGCAAGACCAGCAAATAGGGTCATTCCAAATGCGATCGCAACGGTATTAAATTCAAATTCCATATATAGTATGTTTTTTAGATTGATATATTATGGCTTAAATATAGCAAATTGTTTGGAATGAATCTAAATAAGGCACTGAGATATTTACATCTTGTTTTAAGAAATGGCAAGTGGTAAATTTAATCAAATTGAGTTGATTAAATGATTTTTAATTTAAATAATAACATTATGGCTTATATTATTTCAGATGACTGTACTGCTTGTGGTTCTTGTATAAATGAATGTCCGGTAGATGCAATTTCGGAAGGAGATATTTATGTTATCGATCCAGACACTTGTATTGATTGTGCTGCCTGCGCAGAAGTATGTCCGGTTGAAGCAATTTCTGAGGGGGAGTAAATATCATTATAAACTGTCTAAAGAGAGAGTTCATGATATCTGAGGTTCCCAAAAATAGAACGGATATAGAAAATTATGTGATTGAGTTCGGTATTTTTTACCGGACTCAATCCGTTTAAATGCGTCTTTATTATGAATTTATTGGAGAATATTTAAGAATAACATGTCATTTATGGTTTGTCAAAATAAGGTGAGGTAATTGTTTTATGAAGTTTGATAAGATTAGTATTTACGTTTTTCTAACGAGAACCCTCCATCGATTATTAATTTCTCAAGAGTAAAGTTAATATAGATGGAGTAACAAGAGCTTGTAAATTATTCAAATTCTTTGTTGTACACTTAAAAGCAGATAAAATAAGTGGAAGAAGAAGATACAGTATGTGTTTCTTTGTTAAGAAAGTAAGTGTTTAATGTGTTTTGATTTGATCATAAGGTAGTTATGTGAGGAGTAATTTATAATATTTTTAAATCAGATAAGTTTTTATAGTAATTAATTGTTTTTGTAAATATTTTTATTATGAAAATATGGAATATCTTTATAATATAAGGATATATATATTTTTAAATATTTGTACTGTTAATTATCATTATTGTTTTAGTTAGTTGGTTTATTGTATTACGTTGATTGGTAGTATTTAACAAGTATAAAAAGTTTCGTAGGATCGTTAAAATTTGTTAAATTAATCTCCGTTAACCACATGTATTTTTACTAACTAAAAATTTCTTTTATGAAAAAACTGGCATTTATTGTTTGTGTATTCATGTTAACTTTCCAAATAGTTAATGCACAAACAAAACAAATTTCGGGTACGGTAACCAGTGCTGATGATGGCATGGGGATGCCTGGAGTCTCCGTGGTTATTAAAGGAACCACGTCAGGAACAAGTACCGATATTGACGGTAAGTATACCTTAAATGCTCAATCTTCAGATGTTTTATTGTTTAGCTTTGTAGGGATGACACCACAGGAAATTTCTGTTGGAAATCAGACCGTGATTAATGTAATTATGCAAGCCGAAGCAATAGGAATGGATGAGGTTATGGTTGTAGCTTATGGAGTATCCAAGAAATCTAGTTTTACTGGTTCGGCAGCAACAGTTAAAGGTGACGATATTTTAAAATCTTCTGCAACGAGTTTCGAAGAAGCTCTTCAGGGAAGTACAGCAGGGGTGCAGGTCGTTAGTACTTCTGGTCAGCCAGGATCTGCAACAACTGTTAGAATTCGTGGTATTGGTTCTATTAATGGTGTTGCTACTCCTTTATATATAATTGATGGCGTTGCAATTAATTCGGAAAATTATAGCCAAGTTGCTGATGCGACTAATTATGGAACCTCTGCGAGCCCACTTTCCTCTTTAAATCCTTCGGATATAGAGAATATAACTATCCTGAAAGATGCATCAGCTTCTGCATTATATGGTTCACGTGCAGCTAATGGTGTTATATTGATTACAACGAAACAAGGATTGTCTGGAAAGACCAAAGTTAACTTCTCTGCAAAATATGGCTTTTCTGATATGGCGGTTGATCAGCATAAAATAATGAATGCAGGGCAGTATTATAAAACATTTTTTGATTATTACTATGCTGAAAATGGCGGGGATGCTACAGCTGCTAATGCTTCTGTTATTAGTGATTTTAGCACTAGTGGAGCTACAATAAATCCATATAATATTGATAATCCTTATGGAGCAAATGGACAATTAGACCCAAATGCAAAGCTATTATATGATACAGATTGGAGAGATGAGGTTTATCGAATTGCTAAATCTGAAGAATATAATATTAGCGCTACCGGAGGTAATGACAAAACTAAATTTTATTTGTCTGCGGGATATTTGAATCAAGAAGGAATTGCAATTGGTTCTAGTTTTGAGCGACTTTCAACAAAGTTAAATGTTTCCAATGATGTAACAGATTTTTTTAAAGTTGGAATGAACAATACGATCTCTATTACAGAGCAGAAAACACCTCCGGGTGCTGGTGGTGGTGCTAGTCCTGTCAAATTTGCAGATTATGTATCTTCAGTGTATCCATTATATGTTTGGGAAGATGGAGTGAAAACTGATGAGTATAACTATGAAAATGCGGTTCAATTGGATTTCAATCCAGTAGCGTTAAGAAGTTTGGATAAATATACAAGTGAAACTTTTAGAGTATTATCTTCATCATTCGCTGAATTGAAATTTTTAAAGGATTTTAATTTAAAGACTCAAGTGTCTTACGATAGATCTGATTTAAAAGAAAATAGATTTTATAATCCGGAACATGGTAATGGAAAGTCTGTAAATGGTAGGGGAGATCGTTATAGTATTGTTGAAACTACAAAATCTATTACTAATACACTTAATTGGTCCAAGACGTTCAATGAGATTCACACAGTGGGTTTATTGTTAGGTCAGGAAGCAACAGAGACTAAGTATGAATTACTAAATGCTGAAGCAACAGACTTTGTTTTTCCTGGAACGGATGAATTAGTAGCTACTGCACAGCCTGTTACAGCACTTTCTTATTTTAGAGAAAAAGCTTTAAGTTCCTATTTTTCTCGTTTAAATTACGATTATGCCGGTAAATACTATTTTAGTGCTAGTTTCCGACGTGATGGATCCTCCATTTTTGGATCTGATAACAAGTGGGGAAATTTTTGGTCTGTTGCAGGATCATGGAGAATGTCGCAAGAGGACTTTATGTCGAATTTGCAATGGGTCGATGATTTGAAAATTAGAGCAAGTTATGGTATTAATGGTAGCGATGCAGTTCGTGTATATGAACGATACATTGCTATGGCTCTTTTTGATTATGGTGAAAATTATGGTGGTAATGCTGGTATAGCCTTCACTCAAATGGCAAACCCAAATTTAAAATGGGAGAAACTTACAGCATGGGATATTGCAGCAGAATTTCGTTTATTTAATCGTGTTAGTGGTACTGTTGAATATTATAGCAAAATTTCTGATGGTCTGTTGTATGATCAAAAGTTATCATTTACGACTGGTGTTCCTACTGTAAAAACTAATATTGCAGAAATTGAAAATAAAGGTATTGAAATTGAACTATCAAGCGAAAATATGAGGAACAGTATTTTTTCTTGGACAACTAGTTTAAATTTTTCAGCAAACAAGAATAAGATTAAAAGTTTACCTGAGGAAAAGGTTATTGATGGTTCCAAAATCTGGGAGGAAGGAAGTGATCGCTACCAATTCTATATTCAAAAATTTGCAGGAGTTGATGCCACTGATGGATCTCCAACTTGGTATGTAGAGGATGAAACTACGAAAGAGATTACTACTACGAAAGTTTATTCGAAAGCAACTAAATTTAAATCAGGATCTGCTTTGCCAGATTTTACTGCGGGTCTAAGAAATAATTTCGAATATAAAGGTTTTGATCTTTCTTTTATGCTATATTTTAGTATGGGAGGTAAGATTCTTGATTATACTGAGGCTGATCTATTACATATGGGATCTTCACCAGGAACTCAGTTATTAACAAAGGTGATTGACAAAGCTTGGAAAAAACCAGGTGACATCACTGATATTCCTCGATTTGAAGTGAATAACTCTTTTCAATTTCATGAAAGATCGACAAGGTTTTTGCACGATAACTCATTTGTTAGATTGAGGAATATAACTCTAGGATATGATGTGCCTAAGCAATTCCTTGAGCGCTATAAGCTTTCAAGTCTCAGATTATATGTACAAGGAGATAATATTTGGACATGGCAAAATCATAAGGGAATTGATCCAGAACAAAGTATCGCTGGAACATCAAATAATAACATGCCAAATATTAAGACTTTTTCATTTGGAGTGAAATTAGGATTGTAAGTATTAATTGAAAAAATTGAAGACATGAAAAATAGAATATTATTATTATTACTATTGACACTCCTGTTTGCTTCTTGCGGAGAGGATTTTCTCGAACTGACTCCATCCGAGTCGATTGAGGCAAGTGATGCAATGTCGACCCCAGCTAAAGTAAATGCTGTTCTTATTGGTGCATATGATCAAATGCAATACTCATATTATCTGCCATATTTTATAATGGAAGGAGATGTAAAAGGTGAGGATGTGTTTGTGAAAAGTTCTGGTAATTACGGAAGGCATGTAGAAACATATGCTTATACAGAGCTACCAACAATGTATTATTGTGAGGATGTTTGGGCGTATGCTTATAAGGTGATAACCAATGTGAACCTTGTTATAAATGGATTGGAAGCTGTTGATATGGATGAGGCTTCAAAAGTTCAATTAATTGCAGAATCCAGAGGTCTTCGGGGATATTCATATCTTAATATGATTCAGGCATATGCGATGCCATATGCTGTAGATCCTTCCGCCTTAGGAGTTCCTCTGATTCTTGAACCAGTATTGCCGTCCGATCCGGGACCTTCTCGTTCTACAGTTCAGGAAGTATATACTCAAATTATTAGTGATTTGACTTATGCTGCAGAGAATCTTGTTGCATCAGAAAGTTATAGATTAACAACTGCCGCAGCAAAAGGATTATTGGCTCGTGCATATCTTAATATGGAGGATTGGGCAAACGCATCAAAATGGGCGAAAGAGGCACGTGATGGTTATTCATTAATGACAGCAGATCAATTACTGGAAGGTTTTCAGGATGATAGTAATTCGGAATGGATGTGGTCTTTGCGTTCCGTTGCTGATGATAATAATGGTTACCTGCATGTTGCTTCATTTTATGATGCACTAAGAACATTGGGGTATAATTCTTTTAGAATTGATGTTGATTTTCGTGCATTATTTGGAGCAGATGATACTCGTTTACAACAAATTGATGATGGTGTTTATTCAGGAGGACATGTGTCATTAAAATTTGAACATGTAAGTGGTTGGGTTATGGATCAAGTTTTAATGCGTGCATCTGAAATGTATTTGATTGAAGCAGAAGCAGAAGCGGAATTAGGTGCCGGTCATGAAACAGCGGCTCAGGACGCATTATTTGCAATTCAAAGTAGAGCAGATGCAACAGCAGTTAAGTCAACCAGCACAGGAGAAACACTAATTAATGAAGTATTGCTTGAGAGAAGAAAAGAATTATGGGGTGAAGGATTTCGTTGGTTCGATTTGAATAGACGAGGACTTAATGTGACCAGAACAAGTAGTTCACATTGGGCATTGTTGGATTTACCGATAACAGATAATAAAAGACGTTGGCCGATTCCACAGGATGAAATTGATGCTAATCCTAATATGGTTCAGAACCCAGGGTATGCTAAATAGAGCTTATATAATTAGTTTTTTTATATTGCTTTTAATGAAAGGATATCTCAGGACGGACATTTAAATTTTAAAGGGCCTCAATTCAAAATTGAGGCCCTTATTTATGCCTGAATAATTTTGCGGTTAAAACCCATTCAGTTCCATTGTAACAGTTGGGATTAGTAGTAATAATCCCAATAAAATCAGGATTGCCATAAAACCGCCGATCCATTTTACCCATTTGTCGTAAGGAATTTTGGCAACACCCAACACACCGATCAAAACACCGGAGGTTGGCGTAATCATATTGGTAAATCCATCACCAAACTGAAAAGCCATTACGGTTGCCTGACGTGATACACCAATTAAATCGGAGAATTGCGACATCATTGGCATGGTAAGAGCTGCCTTGGCCGAACCGGATGGAATGATGATGTTGATGATGTTTTGAATCAGATACATCATGCTTACCGAGGCCATTTTTCCAAAATCGTTCATCGATTGAGAGATGTAGTAAAGGATGGAATCGATGATGTGACCCTCTTCCAGAACGATTAGTATTCCACCCGCCAATCCAACAATCATTGCAGCAGAAAGAATATCGCGGGCACCATCCAAAAACAGATGGGTTATTTCGTTGGCTGTGTTATTGAAAGCAATGCCTGAAAAGATTCCCATGGCAAAGAATAGGGTGGCAATTTCCATGATGTACCAGCCGTATCCCATTACGCCTACAATAAGAAAAATAATCGTGAACAGAAGTAGGTTAAGAATGTAGAAGTGAACCGATTTACGCAGAGACAGAATCCCTGAAACAGCAAAAAGAGCAGTGATAATTGGCAGCACCATAAAAGTACTTTCAGAGTTTCCGATTTTGAGTGTGCTGACAGGATAATAGTAGGAAAAGCCAATCATGGAAACCAAGAGAACGATATAGGTTAGCCATGCCGATTTAGGCGTGTAATATTCAATAGCCTCCATATCGGTGTCGTGATGCTTTCTCCAGTATTCATCATCGGTGTAAACCAATGATTTTGTGGGATTTTTGCGAACCTTGGCAGCGTATCGTAAGATGAAAGCAAAACCGATAAAATTAATTACTACCCAACAGAACAAGCGGTATTCAATGCCTGAGAACAAGGGTAAATTCGATAAGCCTTGCGCTATTCCAATTGTAAATGGGTTTAAAAGTGCTCCGGCGAAACCGAGTCCGGCGGCAACAAAGCAGATGGCTACACCTACAATAGAATCGTATCCCATTTTAATGGCCATGGGTACAAATATGATGGTAAAGGCAATGGTTTCCTCACTCATGCCGAAGGTGGCACCAAAAATGCTGAATATTAGCATGATTAGCGTGATAATTATGTTGTTGACTCCGATTTTTCGGATCAGTTTATTCTTCTCCAGCTTCTTGGTAAATTCTAGAAAGGAGTAAATTCCAATATCGATTGATTTGCTCGCATTCATGATCCAGAAGGCACCACCAATAACCAGAATGAACATGATAATGTCGGCTTTGTCGACAAAACCTTTGAAAAAAGAAGAGAAAACCTCCCAAGATTGACCTTGACTTTCGATTTGCTGGTAGGAATTCTGTACGATAACCTCCCGATTGGTTCCATTTACATTAACAGTAGTTCGTTCGAATTCTCCGCCCGGAATTAGCCAGGTGAGAATGGCTGATAGAACGACTATAGCGAATACAATAACATAAGTATGCGGTATCTTTTTAAACATGATTTGTAGGTTTGTTGTAAGTTTTGATAGTTCTTGTAATATGAATGTGTAAAAATAGAAAAATATGAAGAGAATGGAAGCTTTGAATTTATTTTAAAAGCATATCGAAAAGGTTTGCAAATTGCCCATTTTTCCCTAATATTTGCATTGTGATATCCCAACTTTTTGGATTGTGAAAAGCAGTCGTTGAAAGTTGAGCCACTGATTAATGATAGAGTGCGTTAAGGATTGAAACTGATACCCCGAGTTGTGGGGGATTTTGTGGGGAAGAACGAGGGGTAGAAGTGAAAAGCCTGACCCGACCCAAGGAGGGAAACGCCCGGAAAGAAATATTGAGTTAAGAAAATATAGAGAATGGGGATTTCTCATGTCTCACATTTAATATCAAATATCTATAACATGAAGTTGTTAATAAGTAATATAAAAACATTAGTTCAGGTTGATACGGAAGCTCGTAAATGGGTTGCCGGAACCGATATGGCCAATTTGAATTGCATTGATGATGCCTACTTGCTGATTGAAGGCGATAGAATTACTGATTTTGGTAAGATGGAAGACATTCCTGACTTTGATGATAAGGAAGGTTTTGATTGCATTGAGGAGTATGACGCTACGGGAAGAATGGTTTTTCCTAGTTTTTGCGATTCGCATACTCATTTGGTGTATGCGGGAAGTCGTGAAATTGAATATTCCGATAAAATTAGAGGTTTATCGTACGAAGAGATTGCCAAGCGTGGCGGAGGAATTTTGAATTCGGCCAAATTGATGCACGAAGCAACGGAAGAGGAGTTGTACGAATCGGCCATGGAGCGAATTCACGAGATTATTAGTTTGGGAACCGGAGCTGTTGAAATTAAAAGTGGTTATGGCTTAACGCTTGCCGATGAATTGAAAATGCTTCGTGTAATTAAGCGCTTAAAGGAATCAACGCCATTGACTATTAAATCGAGTTTTTTGGGAGCACATGCCGTGCCTGATGAATACAAAGGCCGGCAAGCTGAGTATGTTGATATGGTGATTAATGAGATGATACCCATGGTTGCGGCGGAAGATCTGGCAGATTATATTGATGTGTTTTGCGACAAAGGATTTTTTACTGTTGAGGAAACCGATCGGATTTTAAATGCAGGAATGAAGCATGGTATGCGGGCTAAAATTCATGCCAATGAACTGGATTATTCAGGCGGAATTCAAGTAGGAGTGAAGTACAATGCCCTTTCGGTGGATCATTTAGAGTTTGTTGGCGATGCCGAAATTGAAGCTTTAAAAGGATCGGAAACCATGCCTACAGTATTGCCCGGAGCGGCATTTTTCTTAAACATGGTGTGCTCACCCGTTCGCAAAATGATGGATGCAGGATTGCCAATTGCTTTGGCATCTGATTTTAACCCGGGATCGTCGCCATCGGGAAATATGAAGTTTATTATGTCGCTGGCCTGTATCAATTATAAAATGCTGCCACAGGAGGCTATTAATGCAACTACCCTAAATTCGGCTTATGCCATGGGCGTTGAGGATGAATTGGGAAGTATTGCCAAAGGGAAAATTGCTAATGTTTACATCACCAAAGAAATTCCTTCGGTGGAGTACATGCCCTATGCCTACGGAAGCAACCTGATTGATGTCGTGATTTTACGCGGGAAGGTGTTGTAGAAATAGATGTGAGAAATGAGATTGGAGATATGAGAGAGAAAATATCTCAATTTTCATATAACAGATTTAAATATAAACACCTCACCCTAAGCCTCTCCTGAAGGAGAGGGAACAGAGCAACAAACCGGCTCTAATACAAAAATGAAGAGAAGCCCCCCTTCGTCTTTAGGAGAAGGGGTTGGGGGATGAGGTGACAAGAATAAAATAGTAAAAACAACGAACAGTAACAACCAGACAGAGAGTTATGATTAAGGAGCTTGTTGGGGAAGAATTGAGTTTTCTCGTTTCTCACATCTTATTTCTCACATCTCATGTCTAATATCTATCACAACAATGAAAAAACTAATCGAATGTGTTCCTAATTTTTCTGAAGGGAACGACATGAATATCATTAAGCAGATTACCAACGAAATTGAATCTGTTGAAGGCGTACGTTTAATCGACGTTGATCCTGGGAAAGCAACTAACCGTACCGTAGTAACTATGGTGGGTACGCCCGATGAGGTTTGCGAAGCAGCCTTTCGGGCTGTAAAAAAAGCAGCCGAGTTAATCGATATGAGTAAGCACTCGGGTGCTCATCCTCGTTTTGGAGCTACCGATGTTTGTCCCTTGGTACCAGTTGCCAACATCAGTATGGAAGAGACTGTTGAGTACGCACACAAGTTGGCAAAACGCATTGGCGAAGAGGCAGGTGTTCCTGTTTATTGTTACGAAAATGCAGCACGCACACCAGAACGTAAAAATTTAGCAGTTTGCCGTGCAGGCGAGTACGAAGCGGTTAAAGACAGAATTGGCACCGAGCAGTGGAAACCCGATTTCGGACCTGCCGAATTTACACCTGCAGTTGCAAAAAGCGGAGTAACTGCTGTTGGAGCGCGTAATTTTCTAATTGCTTACAATTTCAACTTAAATACCACCTCAACCCGTCGTGCCAATGCCATCGCATTCGATGTTCGCGAGCGTGGACGTACCTTGCGTGAAGGAAATCCGGCAACAGGAAAAATAGTGACCGATGAAAAAGGAAATCCGGTAATGATTCCTGGAACCCTTAAAGCCACTAAGGCAATCGGATGGTTTATCGAAGAATTTGGTGTTGCTCAGATTTCCATGAACATGACCGACCTTACGGTAACCTCTATTCACAAAGCATTCGACGAGGTTTGCGCCAAGGCTCAGGCTCGTGGTATTCGTGTTACCGGATCGGAGTTGGTTGGTGTTGTGCCCTTAAAAGCCATGTTGGATGCCGGTAAACATTACCTTCGCATGCAGGAACGTTCAACCGGTATTGCCGACCGCGAAATCATTAAAATCGCAGTTAAATCGCTTGGATTGGATGAGTTGTATCCATTCGATGCCGACAAAAAAATTATCGAGTACATCCTCGAAGACAAAGATCAGAAGAAATTGGTTGACTTAAGTTTAACCGATTTTGTAAACGAAACAGCTTCCGAATCGATGGCTCCGGGCGGCGGATCAATTTCTGCCTACATGGGTGCTATGGGTGCCGCATTGGGTTCAATGGTTGCCAACCTTTCGGCTCACAAGCCGGGATGGGATGATCGTTGGGAAGAATTTTCCGATTGGGCCGAGCAAGGCAAATCCTACCACAGCAAGCTGGTTCATCTGGTTGATGAGGACACCAACGCCTTCAACAAAATTATGGATGCCGTTCGTTTGCCTAAAGGAACCGATGCCGAGAAAGCGGCCCGCAACGAGGCCATGGAAGAAGCCACCAAATTTGCAACCATGGTTCCTTTTCAAACCATGGAGCTGTGTTTGGGATCGATGGACGTTGCCAAAGCAATGGCCGAAATCGGGAATCCTAATTCGGTAACCGATGCCGGTGTTGGCGCATTGGCGGCCCGTTCGGGAGTTTTGGGTGCTTTCATGAATGTGAAAATTAATGCAGCCGACTTGCAGGACAAAGCCTGGGCTGCCGACATCATTGCCAAAGGACAGGCAATTGTTGACAAGGCCATTGCTCTCGAAAACGAGATTGTAGCCATGGTTAACGCTAAAATCTAATTCGTATCAATGATATTTTATATAGACCTGTCAGGTTTCCAAAATCTGACAGGTCTTTTTTATTGCAGAAACCCGTCAGCGTTTTGTTTGATGTGTTTTTTTTATGCGTGATTTTCGGTCACGCCATGGCATTACCCTACCTGTTTCATTATACCTTATTAATTCCCAATTATTTTCCGTCGTATTTTCGGTTTCGGTATTGCATTTTCAGGGGATTTCGGTCACGCCATTACCCATTAGTAATTCCCAATTATTAATTATTTTGGGGTTCCCCTTTGGGTCAGGTATTTTCCCGGTCACGCCATGGCATGATCCTACCTGTTTCATTACCAATTATTAATTCCCCATTATTAATTATTTGGGGGTTCCCTTTCAGGTCAGGCTTTCCGTTGCAACTCCTCGGCTAGCCTTCGTACCTCAGGCAAACCTGCGGGGTTTCCACTGCAATCCTTAACCCGCCGATGCGGGTATGGGAGCATTAATCAACCAATATTCATCATGTCGCTAATTTCTCGGGGCGTTGCCCCAAGCTCAGATGTGTCAGGCCTTCAGCCTGAAAAACAATAAAGGCCTGCAACTATTTCTGCGCGGTCATGCTCTTACTAGTCGTATGTTATTTACTGATTCTGAGAAACGGAATGAAAAAAGTGAGACCCTTAGAATCAGATGGTGTCAATCCCATCGGGATTGTATGTTTATAGACAAACACCCTATTAATAAGAGTTCGGCTCCGAAGGAGTCGTATTCATTTGCAGAATATATATCTATAAACATTAGAATCCGATGGATTCAAAAAGACTTGGATCAACAAGTTCATGCTAAGGTTATGACTGATATTGTATTGATCCCGGATAATCCGGGAACAAAAAGTGAGACCCTCAAAATACAAAGATGTTAATCCCATCGGGATTGTATGTTTATAGACAAACACCCTATTAATAAGAGTTCGACTCCGAAGGAGTCGTATTCATTTGCAGAATATATATCTATAAACATTAGAATCCGATGGATTCAAAAAGACTTGGATCAACAAGTTCATGCTCAGGCTATGACTTATATTGTATTGATCCCGGATAATCCGGGAACAAAAAGTGAGACCCTCAAAATACAAAGATGTCAATCCCATCGGGATTGTATGTTTATAGACAAACACCCTATTAATAAGAGTTCGGCTCCGAAGGAGTCGTATTCATTTGCAGAATATATATCTATAAACATTAGAATCCGATGGATTCAAAAAGACTTGGATCAACAAGTTCATGCTAAGGTTATGACTGATATTGTATTGATCCCGAATTCGGGAACAAAAAGGGAGCTCCTCAAGGCACAATTCGTACCATTCACAGAGTTTCAGAATGCCACATGCCGGTGAAAGCTTCCTGCTCATGTCGGGAGGTTTCCACAAGCTTGAGAAAGCTTCCTGCCCACGGCAGGAAGAAAAAAAATGCTTGAGAAAGTTTCCTGCCCTCAGCAGGAAGCTTTCTCAAGTTGGAGATTCTTTGTTGCCCGCAGAACTAAGCTTTCGCCCTGTTTTTGTGCTGTACTACTTCGGTATTGGTTTTTATTCGGATTGATAAGTATCAGGCTTATTGCTTACATATGGTAGACTGTGAGATTGTTAAAAAAAATAGATTTTCTTTTGTTTATCTTAAAAAAATGATAACTTCAATACTTCGATGTTAAATTAAAATTAGTATTTATGTTCGATTCTATTCATTTGACGAGCTTGCGTCACAACGAATTCATTCAGTTTATTACCAATTTTCTGGAAATTATAAGCGGGAGTGATCTTGAAGCGCTTAAGCTAAAGACCCAGACCAATGAGCTATCGGCTTTGTTGGCAACAATGTTTGTATTGTACAAACCCGATAAGGGGAGTGTCATTACAAAAACCCTGCAGGTGGATGATGCCCGCCGCGACAATGCGATTCTTGGCATCCAGTCTTTAATCGATGCATATACTTTTCATTTCGACGCAGAAACAAAGAATGCTGCCAATGTACTTGCTGCATGCTTAAAGAAGTATGGATCGGGCATAGGCAAGCAAAATTATCAGGGCGAAACGGCTACCATCAATTCTATTCTTGAAGAATGGAAAAGAAATGAAGTGTATGTTGCTGCCATCAATAAATTAGGCCTTAGCGATTGGGTGAGTGAATTGGGAAGCGGAAATACACAATTCAATTCCGATTATATGAGTCGTGCTAAAGAAGATGCCGAATCATCAGAAATAAAACTGGTTGATCTGCGCAAGGAAATTACGGAAGCGTACCGGGTGCTGAGCAATCGTGTTAACGCATATGCTACCATTGGCGAAGTCGGAACTTATACCGATATGATTAAACATAGCAATAGTATCATTGAAAAATACAATGCTGTGATTGTTGCCCGTGCGGCTAAAACAGTGGAGGAGGAGATACCTACTCAGGAGTAAATCGGTTGAATGAATGAAATGAAAAACTACTCCGTTTGGGGTGGTTTTTTTATTGTTTTTTTCTGTCAGCCCTTCAGGCTGTTATTTTCAAACGCGGGGAATCATGGGACGATGCCCCATTCTATGATCTGTCAGGCCTTCAGCCTGTTTTATTCATCAGCCTGAAGGGCTGATACACCATAACTAGGGACATCGTCCCTAGGATTACATGGGGCTCGTCCCTGATATACCGAAGCAGTCAATCATCAGCCTGAAGGGCTGATACACCATAACTTGGGACATCGTCCCAAGATAAAAGATAAATAAAATGGGACAATCACTATCACAACTCTATGTTCACCTAACATTCGGAACAAAAGGAAGACAAGCACTACTGTCGGAACATCTGGAGGCCAGACTGCATGCCTACATCGCAGGTATTCTTAAAAAAGTGGAGAGTCCGGCCTTAAAAATAAATTCTGTTCCCGATCACATTCATATCTTATTCCGATTATCAAAAAATTATGCTCTTGCTAAAGTTGTGGAAGAGGTAAAGAAGGAGAGCTCGAAGTGGATGAAGGTAAATGGTGTGGAGGAATTTACCTGGCAAATTGGTTACGGGGCATTTTCGGTTAGCAGCTCGGCGGTAAAAACTGTTGAAAAGTATATTGAGCGACAGAAAGAACATCATCACTCAGCGAGTTACAAAGAAGAGGTAGACGATTTTATGCGGAAATTTGATGTCATCGAATATGATGACAATTATTTCTGGAATTGAACGTGTATTTCACCACAGTATCCAGCAGGTTTCCAAAAGCTAAGGGCGGTTTTAATCGCCGTCGGCGTTTTGTTAGGAAGAGTGAACCGATGAAAGGGCAATGTTTTAGAATATAAAAAAGAAAGAGCGATGATCACTACAATCATCGCTCTTTTGTATTTACAGAAAGCTGATAAAAAGCGCAATATTCAGTATTGTGATGATGCCTCCCATGGTATAAAGGGTGTATTTCGATAGGTTCGAGTTTTTGTATTTGCCCATTACTTTCGACGAAGAGGTTAGGTACACCTGCGCAAAAATGGTGAACGGCAATTGAATACTCAATATCATCTGCGAAATAATTAATCCCTGAAAAGGATTGGATATAAAATAGATAATTGCCAATGCAAGCAGCAGAGAAAGAGCCACGCCCAGGCGGGAATGATTGTCTTTAATATCGTAGGGTTCTTTAAACATACCTGCAAATATTGATCCTGCAGCCATTCCTGATGTAATGGTGGATGCCAGTCCTGCAAATAAAAGAGCTACAGCAAAAACTACAGCGGCGTGCTCACCCAAAAGAGGCGCCAATAAATGATTTGCCTGTTCGAGTTCGGTGACCGGAGTTTTTGTTTTAAAAAAGGTGGCTGCCGCCAATAAAATCATAGCACTGTTTATTGCCCAGCCTATAATCATCGAGATAAAGGTATCCAGAAACTCAAATTTCAACTGCTTTTTTATGATTTTGTCGTCTTTTAGGTTCCATTGCCGGCTTTGAATAATTTCGGAATGAAGAAACAGGTTGTGTGGCATTACAACCGCTCCTAAAACGCTCATGATTACAATCATCGAACCTTTCGGGAAGCTTGGAGTTACCCAGCCTGTCATGGCACTGTTCCAGTCAATATCTACCAGCGACAGTTCATAAAAAAACGACAGGCCAATAACCGATACAAATGCAATAATCCATTTTTCGATCATTCGGTATGCATTGGTATACAGCATAATTAGTACAAATATAGTGACCAGCAAAGCTCCGGCCCGTATGGGCAAATCAAACAGCATGTTTAAGGCGATAGCTCCTCCCAGTATTTCGGCCAGGGAGGTTGAAACAGAAGCCAGCATAGCCGATGAAAGAATCAACTTTGAATAAGTTGGTTTGATATAAATCATGGTAGCTTCTGAGAGACAGAGTCCTGTTGCAATCCCCAGATGTGCTACATTGTGCTGCAGAAATATCAACATGATGGTAGAAAGACTCACCATCCACAACAGCGCATAACCATAGTCTGCTCCCGCAGCAAGGTTCGAAGCCCAGTTGCCCGGATCAATGAAGCCGACAGTCACCAATAAACCGGGACCAATGTATTTGAATATATCCAATCCACCGTATTGGGGCTCGTACCCCTTCTTGTCAATATTCTTTAATGTTTTAAACATGATTTGTTGTGTTAAAAAAGGAAGTTGATACAATGATTCCAGGGCTGAAAGCTATTTTAGAATGAATGTTCAATTCCTGATCGGATTAGGATGGCAGAGTTTTTTGCGAAATGCAAAGAGGTATCCGAAAAGTAAAGTTTCATTTGGAAAGGTCATGTTGAGCGAAGTTGAAACATCTGTTATTCAAAAATAAAGATTCTTCGACACGCTTAAGATGACAATACACCTGAACTTTTCGGACACCTTTTGTATGGATTTTGTTTTGAGAGATTGCAATCGGGAGATTATATTTCCAATAACAATGAATCCGGGTCTTTGCCTGTGAACATCATTTTTTGAGGATTCTCAATCATTTCTTTAATCTTCACTAAAAATCCGACCGAATCTTTCCCATCAATCACCCGGTGATCGTAGGATAGGGCGATGTACATCATGGGACGAATTTCTACCTTACCGTTTACAGCAACTGGCCGCTCAACAATATTGTGCATGCCCAAAATACCCGATTGAGGCGGATTGATAATTGGAGTACTTAACAGCGAACCAAACACACCGCCATTGGTAATGGTAAAAGTGCCGCCAGTCATTTCATCCAGACTAATTTTACCCGAACGTGCCTTGTTGGCTAAATTCATCAATTCCTTTTCTATATCGGCTAAACCTAAGGTTTCGGTGTTGCGGATAACCGGAACCATCAATCCTTTTGGTGTTTGCACCGCAATAGCAATATCTGCATATTCAGGAGTAACAATCTCCTCACCATCCATCATCGAATTTACGGCAGGATGAAGTTGTAAAGCCTCCGAAGCAGCCTTGGTAAAGAAGGACATAAAGCCCAGTTTGATGCCGTGGGTTTCCACAAATTTCTTTTGATACTTGCTTCGCAATGCCATTACCGCAGTCATGTCTACTTCATTAAAAGTAGTCAGCATGGCCGTTTCATTCTTAACAGCAACCAAACGAGCTGCCAACTTCTTCCGAAGGTTGGTCATTTTTGTGCGTTTCGCTTCTCTCGAAATGCTTTTGCTTTGTGCTGGAATTGCTGCCTGAGTGCCTGCATTGTCGACCACTGCCTGAATGTCTTTTTTCGACAATCTCTGAATGCCTGCAATAACATCATCCACCGAAAGGTGATTTTCTTCCATCAGTTTTTTCGCAACGGGAGAAATCTTAACCTCTTTGTAGTTGTCAGAATTGATTGTTTTGGATTCGGCCACAACTACTGGAGCTGTCTTTTCAGCAGGAGCTTCTTTTTTAGCCTCTTTAGGAGCAGAGGAAGCAGATGCTTCTCCGGCAAAACTTGTGTCTATGCTGCAGGCAACCGATCCAACAGCAACTGTGTCGCCTTCCTGCGCCATAATCTGAATTTTACCACCTTCATCTGCAATAAGAGTCAGAGTGGCTTTATCCGACTCAATTTCTGCAATTTCCTGATCCTTTTCAACGATGTCACCATCTGACACAAACCAGTTGGCTATTTCTACTTCGGAAATGGATTCTCCGGGACTAGGTATTTTAATTTCGATCATTGTTTTTGATTTTGTGAATTAGGTGAATGAGTTTTTTGTCTGAACTCTCTTATCTCAACTCTCACATCTATTCTTACATGATTAACTTACTTTTCTTTTCTTCGAAATATTCGTGCTGAACGAGGATGTCTGCATGAGAGCTGCCTTCCACACATTGCAATCCGCAATATTTCAGTTTTCGATCGCAATTGCATTTTCGAAATACTTTATTTATTATTTCATTTTGCCCTGCCAAATGAATTTTAGTCAATCCGGTTGCAGGACTACCACTGGCCTGGCGTGCTACAGGAACCAATTTAACCTCTTTGTTTTTAAATTTGTAGTTGACAAACTGCCAGGCTCCCATATTTTCAGGTTCTTCCTGAACCCACAAATGAAGAAGGGCATTTGGATATCGATTTAAAATTTGATCAACTTGTTTATCAGGGAATGGATACAGCTGTTCCATTCGAATCAGAGCAATATCCTGAGCAAATAATTCTTCTTTCCGGGCCAGTAAATCGTAATAGATCTTTCCGGAACAGAAAACAACACGGCGAACTTCCTCAGCAATTATATTGTTGTCGTCAATCACTTCCTGAAACTGACCTATGGCCATATCTTCAATTTTCGAAACACATTTTGCATGACGAAGTAAGCTTTTTGGTGTAAAGCAAATCAACGGAACCCGTATATCACGCTTTACTTGTCTGCGAAGCATATGAAACAAGTTGGCTGGTGTTGTTGGATTGGTAATCTGCATGTTGTTGTTGGCACAAAGCGTAAGGAATCGCTCCATTCTTGCACTCGAATGCTCTGCTCCCTGACCTTCATATCCATGAGGCAAATACATTACCAAACCATTTTTAATTCCCCATTTGTCTTCTGCAGCACTAATGTATTGGTCGATAACCGCCTGAGCTACATTGTGGAAATCACCGAACTGAGCTTCCCAAATGGTTAGACCGGAAGGATGTGCCAAAGCGTATCCGTATTCAAATCCAAGCACGCCATATTCGCTAAGCGAAGAGTTGTAAATGTGAAAAGGAGCCTGTTTACCGCTGATATTTTTTAACGGGAAATATTTCTCGTCTGAGTTATCAATTACTAAAGCCGCATGTCGGTGCGAAAATGTACCTCTTTCTGAATCCTGTCCGCTTACACGAACACTGTTTCCTTCTTCCAGCAGACTGGCATAGGCAAGAAGTTCTCCCATGGCCCAATCCAATTCATCATTTTTGACCATGTTTTTGCGATCAGCCATTAACTTTCCAATCTTTTTGAAGAAAGTAAGATCACCGGGCAAATTGGTAATGTTTTCGGCCAGCTCAAGCAAAGTTGTTTTTGCAACTCCTGTTTTAGGAGAAGATTCAAAATCTTCCTTTGTTGAATATCGGATGTTGCTGTAATAATCCTCTAGAAAAGGCTGTATAATTACTTTTTTAAATGTTTTCGATAATTCAAAATCTTTATCTAAAAGTTTGTTGTAATCGGAATTAATTGTTGCAATTTCTTCTTTGGTATAAATTCCTTTTCCAATAAGGAAATCGGCATAAATATCTCTTGGATTTTTATGCTTGGCGATTTCTTTGTACAAAATTGGTTGCGTGAAACGGGGTTCATCACCTTCGTTATGACCAAATTTTCGATACGAAAGAATATCTATAAAAACATCAGAGTTAAATTCCTGACGGTATTCCATAGCCAGCTTGATCGTGAAAATCAAAGCTTCCACATCATCACCATTTACATGAAATACAGGAGAACGGGTAACCTTTGCAACATCGGTACAGTAAGTACTGGATCGGGCATCCAGGTAATTGGTTGTGAAACCTACCTGATTATTGATGACCAAATGGATGGTACCTCCGGTTTTATATCCGGTTAACTGCGACATTTGAATTGTTTCGTATACAATTCCCTGGGCTGCAATAGCCGCATCTCCATGAATTACAACAGGAACCAATTTGTCCTGATCGCCGGCGTAGTCGTTATCAATTTTCGAGCGTGAAATTCCTTCAACAACTGCACCAACAGTTTCCAAATGGGAAGGGTTTGGCGCTAAATGGAGCTTTACTTTACTTTCATCATCTGTTTTTACCGTATTTCCATATCCCAAGTGATATTTTACATCACCCAAAGCAATGTCTTCTTCGAACTCTTCGCCCATAAATTCTTTGAAAATATTGGCGTAAGGTTTCTCTAAGATATTGGCTAATACATTTAATCTTCCCCGGTGAGCCATCCCGAAAATGAATTCCTGAACACCAAGTTCAGCACCACGTTCAATCATGGCATCCAAAGCAGGAATCAAGGTTTCTGTTCCTTCAAGGGAAAAGCGTTTTTGACCGACAAATTTTTTATGGATATAGTTTTCGAAACCAACGGCAAGCTTTAAATGATAGTAGATGTGTTTGCGTTGCTCGTCGTTAAAATTCGGCGTGTTTTTAGTGCCTTCCATCTTGTTTTGCAGCCATTTCATCATTTGAGGATGGCGAACAAAAACATATTCTGCACCTACTGATTTGCAATAAGTTTCCTGCAGATGGGAAACAATATCTTTTAATTTGGAAGCACCTAAACCTATTTCAGTTCCAGCGTGGAAAACAGTTTCCAAATCCGATTCTGATAAATCGAAGTTTTCAATGTCGAGTGTTGGAAAATATTTTCGACGGGTTCGAACCGGATTTGTTTTGGTAAAAAGATGTCCACGCTGCCGATAGGCTTGTATTAAATTCATAACGTTGAATTCTTTGCTCATCGAATTTGTGGCAGGAATATTTTCGTTGGCCGCTTGTTCCTTAATTGGGAATTTGGCTGTTGCAAAATCAAATCCCTGAAAAAATCGTCTCCAGCTTTCTTCAACAGATTCAGGATCATTTTTATAGGATTGGTAAAGTTGGTCGATGTATTCGATTTCGCTATTGCCCAAAAAGCTAAATTTATCCATATAATTATTCGTTGTACTTAGTCTTATTATCGTTGTAACTTAAACAAATGTATTAATTTTTAAAGCTTATGATGATATCAAAAACGAATAAAAGATAAAAAGATCATTTTTTTTACAGATATCCATATAGAGTTTTTCTATAAGATGTTTTGGCTTAACATTACTGAAAATAAACAGCACAATTCTTTTATTTGATGCCCGTTCGGATTACTTTAGTTTTTTTAAGGTAAACATGTAAAATCTCATAGATGTATTTTCTTCGTATTTTGGTTGCTTTAGTGCTTGGTGCTCAATTCACAGCCTGTCATAATTTACAAAAAAAACCTCGGTTTGCTCTCGAAAAAGGTGATCTTCTTTTTCAGGATCTCGATTCTGATTCAATTTCAGATGCGATAGAATCAGTAACTGGCGGAGAAGAACATTTGAGCTTTTCGCATGTTGGGATTGTTGATGTGAATTCGAATGGTGACACCTTGGTTTTGGAAGCGATCTCAAAAGGAGTTACCTACACCAAACTCAATATTTTTTTGAAGCGAAGCACTACTGCTGACCAAAAACCAAAAGTTGAGGTGGGAAGGCTAAAACCTGAATTTAGTGCATTAATTAATAAAGCGCTTGATGCAGGGAAACAGTTAATCGGAAAACCATACGATGATATTTACATCATGGGAGACTCAACTTACTATTGCTCTGAACTGATTTATGAAATATTTTCAGATACCCAGGATTCAATCGAAGTATTTCAATTAAATCCAATGACTTTTAAAGACTCTAAAACGGGAAATTTTCTTCCGTTTTGGGTTGAATATTACAAAAAATTAGGTGTGGATATCCCGGAAGGAAAACCAGGTTTGAATCCCAATGGGATGCACGGGTCTCCGAATATCGAGATTGTATTTTCCTACTTGCGGCAATAATCTCACATCTTTCATCTCAAATCTTACTTAAACAATGAACTCATTCTTACGCGAATTGACCAGCGAGCTGTACGAAAAATATGGCAGTAATTTATCCAATTGCATGTTGGTATTTCCAAATCGCCGTGCAGGTTTATTTTTTTCAAAGTATTTAAATGAACTGATTGAACAACCAGTTTGGGCACCCAGGATTTTGACTATTAATGATTTTTTTAAAACTCATTCTCAGTTGCAGACCGAGGATAATCTGGGTTTGCTTTTCCGATTGTATAAAATTTACATTCAAAAAATGGATGTCTCGGAAAGTTTCGATGAGTTTTACCATTGGGGAGAAATGCTTTTGGGCGATTTCGACGATTTGGACAAGTACCGGGTGAATGCAAAGCATTTGTTTCAGAATTTAGCGGAAGAAAAAGAGATTGATAACCTGTTTGATTACTTAACGGAAGAACAGATAGCAGCCATTCAGTCGTTTTGGAGTTCTTTTCGTCCCGAGAAGTATTCAGAGCACCAGAAGGAGTTTGTGAAGCTTTGGGAAAATCTGCATCCTATTTATTCCGATTTTAGAAATCAATTGGAAGCAGAAGGATTGGCTTATGAGGGAATGGCTTCCCGAAAATTGGTGGATAAGCTTGAATCGGGGGAGATTGAAATCAAAGAAGATAGAATTATTTTCATAGGTTTTAATGCATTAAACCGTTGCGAACAAAATTTGTTTGATGAATTGAAAAAGCAGGATAAAGCAGATTTTTATTGGGATTACGATGAATCCTATCTCCAGAATCCTTACCATGAAGCAGGTTTGTTCCTACGCGAAAATATCAAACGGTTTCCGGCGCCAAAATCCAATATTCGTTTTGATAATATAAAAAATAATCAAACAAAGGTTGAATTTGTTTCGCTTTCGTCGGAAGTAGGGCAGGCAAAATACGCTCATGCTGTGGTTGAAGAATTCTGCAGGAATTCACAGGATGCCTTAGAGGAAACTGCTATTGTTTTGGCTGATGAGGATTTACTTCTTCCGGTATTGCATTCCATTCCTAAAATTGCAAAGAATGTGAATGTGACCATGGGATATCCTGCCAAAAATACACCTGTTGCCAGTTTGCTGCGTTTGGTGATCGATTTGCAAAAGAGTGTGAAAAAGTCCAATGACGATGTATCGTTTCATCACAAACAGGTATTGGCTCTTTTGAACCACCAATATTTGAATTCTGTGAATCCTGAACTGGCACATTCCATAACACAGGATATTCTCACAACCAATAGAATTGAAGTTCCACAAAGGTTGATTAAGGGTGATCCGGTATTGGAAAGACTTTTTTCGCCGGTTAGCAGTGTCGGGCAATTTTCAATATATCTGCTGGAATTGCTTCAGGGGATTTATCAGAAATTAGAAACCACTGATGAGGAAAAAACTTTAGTGGATAAAATTGAACAGGAATACATCTATCATTTGTTTTTGGCCATAAAACGACTGAATTCTCTATTGAATCAACACAAAATTGACTTAAAGCAGGATACTTTTTATAAGATTCTGGATAAAATGATACAAAGTCTGAGTATTCCATTCGAAGGAGAACCTTTGGCAGGTTTGCAGGTAATGGGAATTTTGGAAACACGATTGCTCGATTTCAAAAAGATTGTCGTTCTTTCGATGAACGAAGGGAAATTGCCTAAAACAGGAGCTGCAAATTCTTTTGTTCCCTATCATTTGCGTAAAGGCTTTGGAATGCCGACAATCGACCATCAGGATGCGATTTTCGCTTACTATTTTTACCGGTTGATTCAGCGTGTTGAAGATCTTAAATTGTTGTACAGCACTCAAAGTGACGGGATTCGCACTGGTGAAATGAGTCGTTTTTTGTATCAGCTGAAATACGAATCAGATTTTGAGATTGTTGAGAACAGTCCGTCCTACAATATTTCTTTGCAGGAAACCAAGCCGATTAGCGTGGCTAAAAACGAGCGAATTCAAACCTACCTAAGCGGGTATTGTGGTGATGGGATAAAGAGTTTTTCGCCGTCGGCCTTAAATACTTATATGAATTGCAGTCTGAGCTTTTATTTTAAATATTTAGCTGGTTTAAAAGAACCCGATGTGGTTTTGGAAGAGATTGATCCGCCAACTTTTGGTAATTTGTTTCACTCGGTTTTGGAAGAATTGTACAAGCCTTTTAGTGGCAAAACAATTCGGAAAGAAGATTTGGAGGGCTTGCGGAAAAACAAAGTTTTACTGGATCAGGTTTTAAAGGATGCTTTTCGAAGCATCTACTTTCAGCTGAAAAATGATCAGCCAATGGAGATTGGAGGAAGGAATTTGCTTGTTTTTGATATTTTGAAGAAGTTCATTGACCGGATATTGATTTTGGATCAGAAATTTGCGCCTTTTGAAGTCGTTTCACTAGAAGAAAAATATAATATTCAACTGCCAATAGGGGAGCAGGCTAACCGATTTGTAAATATTAGCGGGTTGATTGATCGGGTTGACCAATTGGGAGATACCATTCGAATTTTAGATTACAAAACCGGCAAGGCTGATTTAACTTTTAAGGATATTGCTTCTCTTTTCGAAAAGGAAGGAAAGAATAACAATAAAGCTGCATTTCAGACTTTACTTTATTGTTTGTTTTATGATGGGAAATACAATCCAGGCCTGCCCATTTCACCTGGAATATACAGTCTGAAAGAGTTTTTTAATGATGGATTTGATTGTACTTTAGCACAAAAAGAAGGACGCGGAAATGCCGTTCGTGTTGGTGATTACGGAATATTTAAAGCCGAATTTGTTGAAGGCTTACAAGAATTACTGGAAGAGATTTTTAATCAGGATATTCCTTTTTCGCAGGTGGAAAACAAAGATATTTGCCGAACTTGTGTGTATGCCGAAATTTGCCATCGATAAGTTGTGGCTCATTTTGTACTTTTGGAATGGAAAAATATCAATAAAATGTATCGATCAGTTATTATACTAATGTTTTGCTTGTTGATTGGATTTGCTTCCAATGCACAAAAAAAATACAGCATCAAGTCAAAAAAAGCCATCAAAAATTATGAGATGGCTTCGGAGGCTTATCGGCAGATGGATAATTCTGAAGCTCTGAAATATTTAGATGGTGCAATTGAACAAAGCCCCGATTTTATTGAAGCATGGCTTTTTAAAGCTGATGTTTTGCACGAAATGGGCAAGACTGAACTCGAAATTGAAGCCTATCTGGGTGCAATAAATATTGATGGCGATTTTTTTTCAAATGTGCATTTTAATCTGGGGAATGCTTACCTGAAGATGGGTGAATATCAAAAGGCATTAACGAAATATCAAGATTTTCTGGCTCTCCCAAACAATTCAGGCAGAAATCAGATTTTGGCGCAAAAAAGATTGGAAACATGCCGGTTTGCGATTAAGTCGATTGCAAACCCAGTCGATTTTAAACCGGTAAACCTTGGTGGGAATGTGAATTCCGAATTTGATGAGTATTGGCCCAGCCTTACTGCCGATGAGAAATTGCTGGTATTTACCCGATTGTTATCAGGGGAAAAAGAGGGCGCGGAGGTAAAAATCAAAAGACAGGAAGATTTTTATGCATCTCAACGAAACGATAGCTTATGGATGCCGGCGGAACCATTATCCTTAGTTATTAATACGGAAAAAAACGAAGGGGCACAAAGTATTACGGCAGATGGTAAATACATGTATTTTACGGCTTGCGATCGGGCCGGCGGATATGGCCGATGCGATATTTATTATTCCGTTAAGGAGGGAAATGTATGGTCGGAACCGATAAATGTTGGGAAACCAATTAATTCAAAAGATTGGGAAGCTCAGCCAAGTATATGTGCTGACGGACGGGAATTGTATTTTGTGAGCAATCGAAAATCAGGAAAAGGAAAAATGGACATTTGGCATTCCAGATTGATTGAAACTCTGAAAGATGGAAAGCAAAGATGGACACAGCCGGCGAACCTTTCTATTAATACAACAGATAATGAAATGTCGCCGTTTATTCACGCAGGAAATCAGTATTTGGTTTTTTCTTCGGATGGTTTGACTGGAATGGGTGGATATGATTTGTTTAAGACTGAACGGGATAGCGATGGGAAATGGAGTGATCCTGAAAATTTAGGTTACCCAATAAATACATTTAACGATGAAATTGGATTGGTGATTAATGCAAAAGGAAATAAGGCTTATTTTTCTTCAAATCGCTTAAAAGGCAAAGGGAAGGATATTTTTAGTTTTGTGATGCCTGGCAATCTGCAGCCTCAGTCTGTGTCATGGTTAAAAGGGAATGTGCTGGATGCTAAATCCAAAAATCCCGTGGCAGCTTCGCTTTTATTGATTGATTTGATGAGTAATGATACAATTACTCAGATTAAATCAGATCAGACAGATGGAAGCTATTTGCTTTGTTTGCCTTCGGATAGAGAATATATTTTTTCTGCTGAGGCCGATGATTATCTTTTTTATTCAAAGCATTTTGAAATGTTGAATGATCAGGAAAAACTGAATCCGCAACAGTTAAATATTCATTTGGATCGGATTGAAAAAGGAAAAGAAATTGTGCTTAGGAATGTGTTTTTTGATATCGACTCCTGGGATATTTTGTCGAAATCTGAAATTGAATTGACTCGTTTGTATAATTTGTTGTTAACTTATCCTAAATTAAAAATTGAAATTGCCGGTCATACCGATGACACCGGAACTGAAAATTACAATTTGAAGCTATCCAATAACCGGGCAAAGGCGGTTTGCGATTATTTAATTATAAAAGGAATAGATGAAACACGATTAAGCTTTAAAGGATATGGTGCTTTGTATCCTATTGCAGATAATGAGACGGAAGAGGGCCGAAGTTTAAATAGAAGAACTGAATTTAAAGTTGTTGAAAATCAATAAATAATAACCAGCAAATGAAACCAATATATCTTGATTACAATGCCACTACACCTGTCGCACCGGAAGTTGCTGATGCCATGATCCCTTACTTAAAAGGTTTTTTTGGCAATCCGTCGAGTTCTCATTTTTATGGGCGGCAATGCAAAGAGGCAGTTGATAAGGCAAGAAAACAAGTAGCTTCATTGCTGAATTGTGATTCTGACGAATTGATATTCACCAGTGGTGGTTCTGAGTCGAATAATTATGCATTAAAAGGGTATGTATTTGCTAATCAAGATAAAGGCAGACATATTATCACTTCTTCTATCGAGCATCCGGCAGTTACGGAGGTTTGTAAATTCTTGGAGACACAAGGTTTTGAAGTTACCTATTTGCCGGTTGATGGAACAGGACGTGTACAATTGTCAGATGTGAAAAATGCCATTCGACCTGAAACCATTTTGATTTCGGTTATGTATGCAAATAATGAGGTGGGAACTTTACAGCCTATTTCTGAAATTGCGGAATTGGCGAAGCAGAACAACATCATTGTCCATTCTGATTGTGCTCAGGCAGTTGGTAAAGTGCCTGTTAATGTTCAGGAATTGGGTGTTGATTTACTGACTCTTGCAGGTCATAAATTCTATGGGCCGAAGGGAATTGGTGCTTTGTATATTCGAAAGGGAATTAAATTGCAGAAATTGATCCATGGTGCAGATCATGAACGGAATTTGCGGGCGGGAACCGAAAATGTATTGGAAATTGTTGGTTTAGGAAAAGCAGCCGAATTGGCCATGGAGGAGGAAGACAAACGAATGAGACATGAAATGAATTTGATTCGGATTTTACGTAGGAACTTGTCTCAACTTTCAGATGTTCAGTTTAATGGAAGTGTCGATTTTTGTTTGCCAAATACCTTAAGTGTGTCATTCAAAAACCTGCAGGTACATCAGATTTTAAATCGGTTGAAAAATGTGGCAGCATCAGCAGGTGCAGCATGTCATACTGATTGTGTAAGTGTTTCAGCTACATTGGATGCGATGAAAGTTCCTTTGGAATATGCAATGGGCACAATTCGCCTTTCTGTTGGCCGATATACCACTAAAACTGAAATCGATTTAGCCTCAAATGAAATCATTGAGGTGATTAAAAGTTTACGTAGAGATGCCAATCAAAAGAAAAGCAACTTCAGGTAAAACAATTTAATTATTTGAAAAACTCATCTCCACTAGCCAATAATTCTTCAGATTTAGAAATAGTGTTTTCTTTAACTAATCTATTTAGCCAAGGTAGTTTCCCTGTTTTTTTGCGCAATTTTGCTTTAGAGTACCAATCTTTAGGATAAGAAATTATAGACGGAGTTCCTTGTTTTCCATACTCTGGATAGGATTGATAGTAGATGTCTTTAATGGCAGCAATTATTTGGTTTTCCTCACTGTGAATTGAAAGTGTGAAATGCATTTCAGTCTGGAAAACGGAAGGTTTTTCGCTTAAAAAAATAGGAACACAACCTTTGTAACAAAATTCTCTTGAATTTGAATTAATGGATATGATCTCACCATTTACATTTTCAGGAAATGAGGAAATCCAATTTTGAAATTGTTGGCTTATTGTTGCTGTTTGCAGATATTTTGTTTCCAAACTAACATTTCCATCATCATCCAGAAATAAATTGATTTTTTCAGTCTGTTGGGCAATCATGAATGAACTGAAAGTCAAGGACAGTAGAATAAGGACGATTTTTTTCATAAAGGGTTGTTTAAATTGAACATACTATCAGGTTTGATCTCAATTTTTAATTTAATCCTTTTTATTGATTTTTCAAAACGAATAGTTTCCCTTGTAATTAATTTGTAAACCATTGTTTGCGGGTAATCAGATAAATAAGTCTTCATAGTTATGTTCACAATAAAGAAAATGGCACATTTGACACTTGCTTTATTACCCCTATTACGATATTTTTACTTGTGTAGTGAAGGTTTAAACTCCTTCAATTTTCATATTTGACTTGATTAGTTTCAATTCTTTTTAAGTTTTAAGTATGGTTTTAGTTGTTAGTAATTAAAAGAGGGGCTTGGCCCCTTTTTTATTTTATTATACTTATTCTCTCCTAAATAATTTATCAATCTTTCATTTTAAGTGATGAATCATTCCGTTAATTGACGAGGTATGTCTAATTTTGTTACACTACACAGTTTTATTGCCAAAGAAAGATTTTTATGACACATATATATTCTCTGAACAGATTGTTTATTATTCTTATTTTACTTGGAAATAATTTTTTTGTCTCGGCACAAAATATTTCTTTGGAGGAAGATAGGTTAGTTGATAGATTGTCTCAACCCAATATCTGGGCAGATTCCATTCTGTCGACTTTAAGTGATGAAGAGAGAATCGCTCAATTGTTTATGATTGCAGCATACTCCAATAAAGGCAATGAAGAGTCGGAGCGAATTGCCGGCTTAGTGAGCAAATATCAAATTGGAGGAATTATATTTTTTCAAGGAGAACCGGGGAAGCAAGCCGAGTTAACAAATAAGTATCAAGGTATGGCAAAAGTTCCTCTTTGGATTGGAATGGATGCAGAAATTGGATTGGGAGCCAGGTTAAAACAAACAATAAGTTATCCAAGGCAAATTATGCTGGGGGCAATTCAGGATAATGAATTGATTTTTCAGCTGGGGAAACAGATTGGTAAGGAGTGTAACAGGCTTGGTGTTCATGTGAATTTTTCACCTGTAATGGATGTGAATAATAATCCGAAAAATCCAGTAATAAATAGCCGTTCTTTCGGCGAGGATCGCTGCAATGTAACCAACAAATCCTATGCTTTTGCTTCAGGAATGCAGAAATCAGGAATTATTGCTGTAGGCAAACATTTTCCGGGTCATGGAGATACTGAAACAGATTCACATTTTGATCTTCCTTTGGTAGATTATCCTATTGAAAGAATTGATTCTATTGAATTGTTTCCATTTCGTTCTTTAATAAATAATGGTTTAGGGGGAATTATGGTTTCTCATCTAAATGTGCCGGCACTTGATTCTCTGCAAAAGGTGGCGACACTTTCCCGGCCTATCGTTTCTCAATTGCTAAAAGACGAAATGGGTTTTAACGGTTTGATATTTACGGATGCGTTAAATATGCAGGGAGTTCGTAAATTTTATCCAAAAGGAGTTGTTGATGCTAAGGCATTGATTGCCGGCAATGATGTTCTTCTTTTTACTGAAGATGTTGCAATAGCTATAAAGGAGATTAAGTTGGCTCTGAAAAGAGGGGAGATTTCCTGGGATGATATCAACCGGAAGTGTTTAAAGGTTTTAAAGGCAAAACATTGGCTCATTTTGAATAAGTACAAACCAATTGATCAGAATAAACTTTGGTCTGGATTAAATACACAGCAAGGATTTATTTTAAGACGGAGGTTGGCTGAAAAAGCAATTACTTTAGTGAAAAATGATGATCAATTATTGCCGTTAAAACGGTTGGATACCCTAAAAATTGCCTCTGTTGCCATGGGTGTCCCCATCCGGAACAGATTTCAGGAATATCTTAGCAGGTATTCAGATATAGATTTTTTCCAGATCGGGAAAAACGCTTCGATCGAAAGTTATTATCAATTATTGAAAAAGCTTGATAAATACAATTTGGTGATTGTAAGTAAGCATGATAGTGATCTTCGGGCATCAAAGAAATTTGGAATTACAAGTCAAACCATTGAGTTTCTTTCTGAGCTTTCAAAAAGTAAAAAAGTGGTTTTTGATTTGTTTGCAAATCCTTATGGTTTGGATTTATACGAAGGGACTGATCGGTTAAAAGGGATTTTGGTCTCGTATGAGGACAATATAGAAACTCAGATGGCTTCTGCGCAAATTATTTTTGGAGGTTTGGCCTCTCAGGGACGATTACCGGTTACAGTTAATGGACACTTTCCAGTTGGAACGGGTTTTGAAACCCAACACAATCGTCTGGGTTTTTCTTTGCCCGAACAAGCAGGATTAAATACTCTTAAATTGAATGTCATTGATTCAATTGTAAATGATGCAATCAAAAAAAAAGCAAGCCCGGGCTGTCAAATCCTGATAGCTAGAAAGGGGAAAGTTGTATTTCACAAATCATACGGTCATCATACTTACAATGACAATGTTGAGGTTCGTAATCCTGACATTTACGATTTAGCATCACTAACAAAGATTACGGCTACACTTCCGGCACTAATGCAGTTATGTGATGAAGGGTGGATTAATGTGGATCACGCATTGGGAGAATATTTTTCAAAAGCCAAAGGCACAAATAAGGATACTCTTATTTTAAAGAAAATTTTAGCTCACGAATCAAGATTGTTGAGTTACAAGCCATTCCATTGGGAGGCTGTTGATTCGGCAAGTTTCGATGGTGATTTGTTTAGTCGTACTTATTCGAAACGTTACAGCCTAAAAATGGCTGATAAATTGTATCTGGATCGAAATTATAGATTTAGAAAGGGAATTTTTTCCAATCAAAATTCAGAGGAGTACCCGGTTCAGATTGCGAATAACCTGTTTATTCGTAAAGGTTATCACGATACAATAATCAATCAGATATTGGCAACAGAATATAGAGAATCAAATGGTTATAAATACAGCGATCTTGGTTTTATAATGATGGGAGAAATGGTTAAGGAGATTTCGGGCGAGTGTTTGGAAAGCTATGTGAAAAGACATTTGTACGATATGCTTGGAGCCTCCAGTCTGGGGTATCATCCGTTGAAACGTTTTAGTGCCGATCGAATTGTGCCAACACAAGATGATAAGTTTTTTCGAAAACAATGGCTTAAAGCTTATGTGCACGATCCAACAGCAGCAATGCTTGGAGGCGTTTCTGGACATGCAGGAATGTTTGGAAATGCAGGTGATCTGGCAAAATTAGCACAGATGTATCTTCAGGAAGGAACTTATGGCGGTGAAACCTACATAAGTGCTGAAACGATGAATCGATTTACTGCACGGGCCTACCCAGATTCTGAAAATAGAAGAGGAATTGGATTTGATAAACCTTTTTATGATACTGACGAAAGGGGAGGACCAACATGCAGTGAGGCTTCCGATTTAAGTTATGGTCATACTGGTTTTACTGGAACCATGATTTGGATTGATCCAAAGTATAATTTGCTTTATATTTTTCTGTCGAACCGAATTTGCCCTGATGAGTCGAATACCAAACTGATGGAAATGGATGTGAGAACTAAAATACAGGAGCAAATATATAAGTCAATAATTAAAGACGAAAAAGCTGATCCTGAATTCAAAAGCTTGCCTTTTTCACCATTTGGAAAAGGGATGTTTTATTAGTTCTACATTTAAATATTTACTTTCATTTGTGACTTCCCGATCAATCCATTGTGGTAGTTCAAAGTTTTCATTTTCGGATTTAAGCTCAATTTCGGCTACAATTAAACCCTTATTGTCGCCTTCAAATACATCTATTTCCCAGAATAAATTATTTTGAGAAATCACAAATCGGGTTTTTTCAATCTTCGAATCACAAAGAACTAAAAGATCCTGAGCATCTTTCATCGGAATCTTGTATTCAAATTCAGATCTGCTCAAAGGATTATTGCCGGTCTTGATGGTTAAAAAAGACTGATCTCCCGCAATTCTAATTCGTAAACTTTTATCCGGATCACTCCAAATGTATCCTTGAATAAGTTTTTTTCCTTCTTGTGGGAGATCCAATAAATTTGATTTTATCAGGAACTTTCGTTCTATTTCTAATGGCATATTCTGTTGAGAATTGTTTTATTTGTAAAATTTATTTCCAATGATTTTAAGCCCGTCGAGGGTTAACATTGGCTCATGATGATCGAAAATATTTAGAATGGGAAGCATCACAGGAGCCAGACCACCGGTAGCAATTACAGTAGTTTTTCCTTCCATTTCTTTTTTCATTTCCGTCAGAAGTGATTCAACCAAACCTTTGTATCCTAATATAATACCAGCTTGCATGGCATGAACAGTATTTTTCCCAATGCAGGAAGGTGGAACCACCAGATCGACATTTGGCAATTGAGCTGTCTTTTGAGAAAGCGATGCCATGGCAGTTTTAAGTCCGGGAGCAATTGTCACACCCAGCAAATTTCCATCTGCTTTTATTACAGTAAAAGTTAGAGCAGTACCAAAATCTACAACGATGCAATTGCCCGAATATTTGTTGTGAGCAGCAACGGCATTGGCAACTAAATCCGTTCCTATTTCATAAGGATTGCTTATTCCAATATCCAAGCGCGGATACAATTCCGGACCAAGAACCAAAGCTTCCTGATTGAACAGTTTACGAATCATCTCACGAATAGGAAGTATCAGGGAGGGAACAACGCTGCTCAGAACTACCCGGTCAATTTCTTTTAAATCAATATTCCGGCTCGCTAGTAATGTTCTGTAAATGACTTCATACTCATCGGATGTTTTGTTGGCAACAGTGTGAATTCTAAATTGTTCTGCCCAATGATTGTTGCTGGATAAACCGCAAACCACATTTGAATTTCCTATGTCAATGGCTAAAAGCATATGTTGGATTGTATTTATTGCTTAACTACAGATAAAGATCGGTAAAAGCTTTAAAAAAAAGCCTGATTAACCCTGTTTTTTGTAATTCCATTTTTTAGATAGCCGATGATGTTCTGACTGGCTTCTCTGCCCATTTCAATTCTGGTTTCGATTGTGGCAGTGCCAATATGCGGTACTACAAGAGCTGTTTTCTGCTTTAATAATTTTGGATGAATAATGGGTTCATTCTCGAAAACATCCAGTCCGGCACCGGCAATCTCACCTTGTTCCAAAGCTCTGGCCAAGTCTTCTTCATTAACAACTGCACCTCGGGACGTATTAATTAGAAAGGCCGTTTTTTTCATCTTCATGAACTTCTTTTCGTTTAATAAATGATGTGTTTCGGGAGTTAAGGGGCAGTGTAGGGAAATTACATCTGATTTTTCAAGTAG
Organism: Labilibaculum sp.; assembly: GCF_963664555.1. Lineage (GTDB taxonomy): Bacteria > Bacteroidota > Bacteroidia > Bacteroidales > Marinifilaceae > Labilibaculum. The sequence continues at coordinate 1,321,879 of NZ_OY761461.1, forward strand.
ATCCGGTAAATTCATATAAACTGCATTTTTCCATTTAAGCTCAGAAATGGGTTTTCTGTTGTGATAAGCGATACTCATACCAAAAACCATTGCCTTTTCGGCAACCGATTTACCAATATTGCCCATCCCTATAATGCCTAATGTTTTTCCTCGAAGTGTGCTTCCTAAATTTTTCATCACTCCCCATTCAAATTCCGGATTTGTTTTTAATTCATAATTGCATGCCGAAATTTGTCTGCTCAGTGATAACATGAGCCCCATGCACAATTCAGCAGTTGGTTCACAAACAGCTTCAGGAGTATTGCAAACAATAATTCTTTGTTCATTTGCTGCATTTAAATCGATATTATTAAAGCCAACACCGTAATTACTGATAATTTTTAGTTTTTTTCCAGCTTTTATTATATCCGCCGATATTTCTCGATTAAAAATAGATAGCAAACCAATACAGTCCGGGATGAGTTCAATTAATTCCTTTTTTGTGAAGGATTCCTTTTCAGGATAAATCAATTCAAAATGAGTTTCCAATTCGGTAAGTCCTTCTTTAGGAATAGAGTAGGTAATCAGTATTTTGTTTTTCACAGATATGCAGATTAATGATTTTAGAGCTCAAAAGGTACGAATTAGAATTAATCATCCAAAGTGATACCATTTTCCGGTCCTTTTACAAAAGAGGATTTCCACGAACTTATTTCGTAGCTTTGTTTGGGATTAAAAACCCAACCAAACAATTAACACAGCTGTTGCATGATTTTATTAGATAAACCATACGTTTCCAAGTTTCTTAAAGAGACCATTGTAAAATATAATTTCCCAACCCTGGATACAGGTAATGTTACTGAAAAGGGAGAGCTTTTATTGATTAGTTCAGAACAGATTGTTCAACATTTTAGAGATAATACGAATAGCCGTATTTATACCAATTCAGAGAATTCTATCAATTGGGTTGTAAACCATTTAAGTTTTACCAAACTACCGCAGTACATTAATGTATTTAAAAATAAAATTGAATTCCGGAAATTGATTCAGGGGATGTATCCTGATTTCTTTTTTAAGGAGGTATTATTTAAGGATTTGGATGAAATTCAACCCGCAGAATTACCAATGCCGTTTATAATTAAGCCGGCAGTAGGTTTTTTAAGTTTGGGTGTTCATAAGGTTGTAAATGAGGATGATTGGTTAAGGGTGAAGCAATTGATTTGTGAGGAATTTACTGATGCTCAGGCTTTATTTCCTATCGAGGTGGTAAACGCATCTTCCTTTTTAATCGAGGAGGTAATTGCTGGTGATGAGTTTGCTTTCGATGCCTATTTTGATGAGAACGGCGAAGCGGTTGTGTTGGGAGTGTTAAAGCACCTTTTTGCTTCCGAAAAGGATGTTAGTGATCGTGTTTATTGCACCTCAAAAGAATTGATTCGGGCATATATCCCACAATTCAAGCAGTTTGTGCAGGAGCTTGGGGAACAAGTTGAATTGAAAAATTTTCCTGTTCACATCGAAGTTCGTGTGGACGAAATGGGTAAACTAATACCGATTGAAGTGAACCCAATGAGGTTTGGTGGCTGGTGTACTACGGCAGATTTGACTTATTTGGCAACTAAATTAAATTCATATCATTGTTTTTTAAGCAATATAAAGCCCGATTGGGATCTGATCTTAAAAGAAATGGATGATGAGATTTATTCTTTGATCATTTTAGATAATTCGACTAAAATACCATCTGGTCAAATTACACATTTTGATTATAAAAAATTACTGGCGCAATTTTGTAATCCACTGGAATTACGTAAAATTGATTATAAAATGTACTCTATTTTTGGGATGCTGTTTACTAAAACTCCAAAAGATAAGTTTCGTGAAATTGAAGAGATTTTAGTTTCTGATCTACGTGATTTTGTCCTTGCAGCATCTCATTAAAATATAATTATAGCGATATGATTACTGATTTTATTATTCGTAAAGCCGAAATTTCAGATGCTATTAGTATTGTGATGCTTAAAATTCAAGTTTGGCTGGACACCTATGCTACGGGAGGGATCAATAATGAATATGCAGAATATTTAGCTTCTGAAATCACCAAAGAAAAAACTGAAGCCTTACTTCTGAATCCGAACAAAAAAATATTTTTAGTTGAGAAGGATTCGTGTTTAATTGCGTGCTCCCAACTGGATTATGATACTTCTTGTCCGATAAAAGATATTACAGATCCGGAGCTGTCGGTACTATATGTGTCAAGACATTTTCATGGACAGGGAATAGGTTCCAGACTTTTGGTCCATGCTGAAGAGGAGGTGGAAAAGAATAATGGTTCGGGTTTATGGCTCACAGCTTATTACCAAAACCAAAATGCTCTTGATTTTTATCATTGCCGCAATTATTTGGTGGCAGGAAAGTGCTTTTTCGAAATGGGTGAAAATCAATACGAAAACTGGGTGTTCAATAAAAAGCTAAAAGTTTTGGAATAGGAATAATTGTTGATTTTTTCAGGTTTTATTTATCCACTCGTTTTTAAGAACTGCATAAATTACATCGTCAACCCATTCATCATTAATAAGGATACTTTTTACAAAATGAGCTTCTTTTCGAAAACCTAAATGTTCTAGCATTGCTATCGATTTTATGTTTGCAGGATCAACCGAAGCAGTAATACGATGTTTGTTTAAATGAGTAAAAAGAAATTTAATTACTTCTGACAAAGCTTCGTTTGCAAAGCCTTTTCCATGATAAGATTTTGCCAGGGTACAACCAAGTTCGACTTGTTTTTCGTCTGCATCTAAAAAATGAATTCCAATGTCACCAATCACTTTCTGATCTTCTCTACAGATAATTACCAATTGATACCACGTGTCAATCTGATTGATGCTTTTGGAAACCCTATTGTTGATGAAATCATAAACATCATCAATGTTTTTCGGAATCCAGCCTTGGTATTGATTGGTTTTTACATCTGAACGATAATCGAATATTTCTTTAGCATGTTTATTTTGAATTCTTTGTAAGCATAATCTTTCTGACAGTAATTCCATAATCAATCTATTTGTTTCGAAGACAGGAAAGATAATTTTCCTGAGTGGATTTTGCAAATAGGAGTTTAAATCTCACAAATTTGATTTTTCATATGAAAGAAATGATTGGAAATACAGCTTAAATTTGTCATATTCAGGTGCATATTATACCCTTGAGGATAAATAATTAGCAATTTGTTGAGAATAATTCCGTACATTGCAGAACCTTTAAGAAATGATCAGATAGAAGTATTAATTATCGTATTTAATTTTTGAAGGATTATAATGAATTTCGAATCTTAAAAAAGCTATGGCAAGACCAAAAGAAACTTACAACAAAAAAGAGAAAGAGAAGCAAAAACTCCAGAAAAGAAAAGAAAAAGAAGCGCGTAAAGAGGAACGTAAATCCAATCCAGGTCGTACTTTCGAAGAAATGCTTGCCTACACAGATGAGTTTGGCAATTTGAGTGACACTCCACCAGATCCAACTAAAAAGAAGAAAGAGATCAACGAAGAAGATATTGTTCTTGGTGCAAGGAATAGTGATGATGGTAATTTTGAACAACCTTTAAGAGAGGGTGTTGTATCTTTTTTCAATACTAGTAAAGGATATGGTTTTATCAAGGATTTAGAAACCAAGGAGAGTATTTTTGTTCATATCAATGGTCTTGTAGATTCTGTAAGTGAAAATGATAAAGTTAACTTTGAAACTGAGCGTGGTCCTAAAGGGATGAATGCTGTAAATGTTACTTTAGTTAAAAAATAGATAACCTTTTCGGTTGTTACAATTTTAAGAAATAAAAAACCACCCTTTTGGGGTGGTTTTTTATTTTGTATGAAAGTAATATGAACTAGTCGATTACTCTTACGTTTACTGCATTCATACCTTTTCTTCCTTTTTCCATATCGTACTCAACTTTATCGTTTTCACGAATTTCGTCTATAAGACCCGATGAGTGTACGAAGATGTCTTCACTTGAATCTGCTGGTTTAATGAATCCAAAACCTTTAGATTCGTTAAAGAATTTTACTGTTCCTTCCATTGTAATGTTTTTTTAATAATAAGATGTTTGTTTAAAGTCTATATTCTTATTTAATTGCCAGTAACAGTTCTATTATTTTTATTCCTAAATGGAATGAATAGTAATGAATGGTATTGAAATTATTATTTAATAAGACTTTCGAACTAAACAAATATAAAAAAAACAATTTTTCAATCCAAAAATAAAGAACAAAGTTTTGAGTTCTATAATGATGCTTTTTGTGAGGTGATTATGGATTTTGTTTGGTTGAATTTTAACAGTTTTGTCTATGGCGATTCTTTGGGAGAAGGAGTGAGCAGATCTGAAAAGGAGGAGGTATTTGTTCTTGAAGTTAATTTTATAGGTTGGAAATTTAAAGCTGATATTTGAAAAAAAACTGTCGGGTTTTATTTGCTGATTTATAAACAAAAAAAACCACCCTGTTGGATGGTTTTTTATTTTGTATAAAAGTAATACGAATTAGTCGATAACTCTTACGTTAACGGCATTCATACCTTTTTTTCCACGTTCTGAATCGTACTCAACTTTATCGTTTTCACGAATTTCGTCAATAAGACCTGTTGAATGTACAAAGATGTCTTCACTTGAATCGTCTGGCTTAATGAATCCAAAACCTTTAGATTCGTTAAAGAATTTTACTGTTCCTTCCATTGTAATGTTTTTTAAAAATAATAAATTAAACGTTTAAAGACTCAAATTTAGTAATTAGCAGTAACAAACTTATTATTTTTATTCTAAAAGAAACAAATAGTAACGAATGATATTGAAATTATTGGTGGAGAATAAATCTCCTTTTAGACTTTTAAACATTGCAAAGATATATTAAACTTTTACGCTATCCTAACTAAGTGCAGAATAGTTTTAATTTGGAGTATAAAATTGATAAATATTTGAAGAAAGACTCATTCTCGTGTTGTAATTAGTTGAAATAGAGAGTGTAATGATTGTGTTTGGAGGGTATGTCTAAACGAATTTAGTCTTGTTTTAGTAATGAGAATAGATTATTTTACTTATCCAGCTCACTAAATACTCTTTTTAAGAGGTCATTAACCCTTTTTAAAGGGTCTTTTCTGATTAACTTTTCTTCATCTGCAACTTTAAGAAATAAAGCATTAAGAGCTTTTTCGGTCACATATGCATCGAGCTTGGTATTTATTGGCTCTAAACGGGCTAACTTTCCGGCAAAACTTCCTGCTGCAGCATTGTAATTTTTCGTTAATAAACTCCACGATTCATTCGTAGATAAATTAGCAACCAGCTTTTTATCTAAGGAAGCCTTTACTTTGGGCATAAACAGATCTTTTAATTTACTTTGAGTTTTATTTTGAAGATATGTGGTTGCAGCATTGTTCTCTCCTTTAAGTATGGCAAACGCATCGGCAATTGTCATTTCGGTAATTGCTGAAACAAATATCGGTGCCGCTTCAGAAACCGCATCTTCAGCTGCGCGATTAAGTCTAAGAACTACCTTATCTACTAATTCTGCACCTCCAGGTATCAAATTAATGTTTTTAGTAATGCTTTGTGCCTCTGGAGGCAGTAGTATTTTAATCAACTCGTCTTTGTAGAAACCATCCTGTAAGGATAACAGGTTCGATGCATTCTTACTACCAATTTTTAATGCTTCTTTTAATCCAGAGCTGACTTCGTTGCTGGATAAAGGTTTTGGCTGTGAGAATTCATACTGATCTATGAAAGGCTGCAACTCTGCGCAAGAAGCAAATAGGAAACTAATTAATATGATTGAGATTGTTTTGTGCATAATTTTGCTTTAATGAATTTGTTTGTTTTCAAGCGCGGCAAGGTATCAAAAAATGATATGAAATTCAATAAGAAAAGCCTGCACAATTTTCTGCAGGCTTTACAATCGATAGTTGTATTTACTCGGTTATTGCTTTCATAAAATCTTCTACATCCCCAGGGGTACTCATTATTTTCATAAATGTTCCCATAGTTAGTTCTGGCCAGTACAAGGCAAAACGATATTTACCATGCAGCATACTTGCCTCTTTTCCTTCCAGGATAATTTCATAAGGCATAGCTGCGACATGATCTTCTCCAATTATTGGAAGAAATTGTTTTTCTCCATCTTCAGAGTCTAATAAACCGATTCCAAATACGGCTATGTTTTTGTCTTCAAATATTTGTTCGTAAATTAAATCAGCATTTCCTTTTCGAGCTTTTAAATTTTTACGGATAGTTTCTAGTCCGGCTTCGAATGATTCGAATTCATTTAAAACAACAGGATCACTAAAATATGGCATCATCATTTTGTAATGATACTTTTTTAGTGAGCTTTCTTTCACTTCTCCGCCAAATGGAGCGAACTCATCACCTATTGTTGATAGTGATTTTTTAACATCAGAAGTAATCTTGGAAAGCAAAGGTTTATCTGTTTCGTAGTTACTTAAATAGGCGCAAAAAACATAGTCTGGGTTAACTATACTTACTGTAGTGCTTTCTCCTTTTTTTACCAAACCAATTTTAAGAATACTGGCCAAAGCGCCTCTGTCTTCTGATTTTAGGCACAATTGGCTTAGATCATTTCGGGAAAAGCAAATAACGTAAAGTTCTTGGTTTACGCCAGGTTGGTATTCGCCCAATACGGTAAATTGGTTTGCTTTAAGATTTTGTTTTATGCTTGAAACCAGTGAAATGATATCCGTTTGTGAGGTTCCAACCTTAAAGAAAGGAGACATTTTATTTTCTTGTGCATTGCTAATCTGTATCCAGGCAAAGCAAATCAGAATTAGGATTATTTTCTTCATAGTATTATTTGTAGTTATTAAGATGTTTAGAAGTTCTAATATATAAATATGAAAATAGATAGACTGTGCTGGAAGAAAGAAATTTTAATGGTAAGTATTATTCTAAATGTGTTCATCGACAAAAACTTCAATTAATATGGCACTTCCCAATCTATTTTAAATGATTGTAAATTGAGGTATTATTAATTTTGCTACATCGAATCTTTTACTGAAATTTGATTTTCCTTCCAAAAAGGATGTAAGAATCGGATATTTAAATTGGGCAATATGAAACGATCAGGTAAAAAGTGTTACATTCAGGAAGAATGAGTGTAATTTGGGAGTTTCATATGACCATAAAATAAAAAATATAAACAGATGAAACGTCCATGCTAAGGTGATTTTGACATACAGGGGATGATTATTCCAGCATGGTAAGTTCCATCTGACCTTAATCAAAAAATTGTAAACAGATGAAATGGATTTTATTGCTTGTGAGTTGGACCAAGGAGGAGAAGAAAAGATTTTCATCCGATAAAGAGGCAATTCATGAGTTTGCAAACTGGCTTTCTCATGGACTGGGCTTGCTGTTTGGTATTCCTGCAGGAGTATGGTTGTTAAGTATAGCTTACAAAACGCAGAATATTTACGGATTTACATCATGCATGCTCTTTGTTGTCGCATTTAATTTACTATATGCTTCATCAACTGTTTATCATTATATGGCTGGAAGTCCAAATCGTAAATTATTTCGAAAGTTCGATCATATTAGTATTTTCTTTATGATTGCAGGAACTTACACGCCTTTTCTTGTTATTTATTTAAATAATCAGGTTGGTAGACTCTATTTGATGATTTTGTGGGGATTGGTGGTTGTTGGAATATTTTATAAAATATTTTTATTAGGAAGATATCGTTGGATTTCTCTCATGTTATACATATTTATGGGTTGGATTCTGTTTTTTAATTTCTCTGCGTTTAGTTCATCTCTGCCTGCTTTGTGTTTGCAGTGGATAATTGCAGGCGGTATTTTTTATATGTTGGGTGTGGCTTTTTATGTTTGGAGAAAGTTGCCATTCAATCATTTTATATGGCATTTATTTGTTTTTTCAGGTAGTGTTTCTCACTTTATTGCGGTGTATTATTGCATTTTATAGCAGAGGCTGACTCAAAATAGGGAGGGTCGATTCTTAGATATACTGATGTTTCTCTATATTGAATAAAAAAAAAGTTTGTGTTTGAGACAGCCTCAGGATAATTTTATTTCTGCAGCTAACAAATTCTGCAGTTTTTAACATACCAGGAAACAGAATGCTCATTGTTGTCGACCAATTCTTTTATAATTTTTCGATCATCCCAAACAGCACAACAAGAGGTTGATTGATTTAGGGCTTTCGTCAATTTTGACCAACGATCCATGATTTCCATGGTTAGAGAACTTTCGTACTCCTTGAATACTTCGATAGCACATGAACCACAAAAATGTAATTGATTTTCAAGCGGTTTAAGATTTTCGTTTTTGGTGAAAATGTGTTCGCCTACCTTAAAAAATTCATTCTCTTTTAATTGAAGAGTTAATTTTAAGTCAATTGTAGTCATAGGTTTGGATATTAGGGTTTGCTTCTTTTTTTCTTTATTTAAATGTTGTGGGTTTTTCTTTTGTTGTCTGATAATCTGATCTTTCTAATACGTAATTAAAAATAAGCAATTTTAAAGTCACGAAAAAATAAAAAATCATTAAGGATAGAATTCTTTATTTAGACCAAAAAAAAAGCTTCCCGAAGGAAGCATTTTACTGATGATGTATTTTCTGATTTTTTATTAGTCGATTTTTTGTAGTTGAACAGTGAAATGTCTCATAATTGGGGCTTCGTCAATAATTTTAAACCCATGTTTAATTTCATTTCTTCGATCATAAACATTTTTTAGAGCAACCGCAACAACATCCATATGGTTGTTGGTATAGGTTCTTCTGGGAATTGCCAGGCGCAGCAACTCCAAAGCCGGATAACGGTTTTCTCTCGTTTCAGGATCTCTATCGGCTAAAATTGTACCAATTTCAACACCGCGGATTCCAGCTTCTAAATACAATTCACAACCTAAAGTTTGTGCTTGATACTCTTCTTTTGGTATGTGAGCTAATATCTTTTTGGCATCAACAAAAATTGCATGGCCTCCTATTGGTTTTTGAAACGGAACACCAAATTCCTCTAATCTGCGGCCTAAATATTCTACTTGTTTAATACGGGTTTCAAGATATTCAAATTCAGTTCCTTCATCAAGACCTTGTGCCAGTGCATTCATATCACGTCCCGACATACCTCCGTAGGTAACATATCCTTCAAACATGATGTTGTAGGTAGATGCTTGTTTCCAAAGGTTTTCATCTTTCATCCCGATGAATCCACCCATGTTTACAATCGCATCTTTTTTGGAACTCATCGTTGCCATGTCGGCATAAGAATACATTTCTTTAACAATTTCTTTAATTGTTTTATCTTGATATCCTTCTTCACGGGTTTTAATGAAGTAAGCATTTTCGGCAAAACGAGCAGAGTCAAAACACACAGGAATTTCATATTTAGCCGCCAATTCTTTAACGGCTTTTATATTAGCCATTGAAACAGGCTGACCACCCGAAGTATTGCAGGTAACAGTCACAATAATCATTGGTATTTGTTCTTTTGGATAAGTAGAAAGAACTGATTCAAGTTTAACAAGGTCAAGGTTTCCTTTGAAAGGGTGATCGATTACTGTGTCAAAAGCTTCATCAATTGTACAATCAACAGCTTTTGCTTTTCTGAATTCAATATGTCCTTTTGTTGTGTCAAAATGTGAGTTTCCCGGAACAATATTTCCTTCTTTAACCAATACTGAGAACAATACATTTTCAGCAGCCCGGCCTTGGTGAGTAGGCAGGAAATGATCGAATCCCATGATGTTTTTAACAGCTTCTTTCATTTTGTAGTAGGAGCGTGCACCAGCATAACTTTCATCTCCCAACATCATTGCCGACCATTGTTTATCACTCATTGCTCCTGTACCTGAATCGGTAAGCAAGTCAATAAATACCTGATCACTCTTTAGATTAAAAAGGTTGTAATTAGCTTCTTTAAGCCATTGTTCTCTTTCTGCACGAGTGCTTCTTTTGATGGTTTCAACCATCTTGATTTTATATGATTCTGCGAATGGTAATTTCATAATGTTTCTTTGTTTATATTATTGTGGTGTATGGCCGTGTAATTATCTATAGGATATAATTCTCCCATATCAATTATGTGCTTTTTGTAAATGTATACGTAAAAATTTGAGGCAGGATGCCCCGAGCGAATCTAGAAGTGAAACTCGTCTCTGTTTTTAATGTTAAGGTAGACCTTGTGTGTCAGTTTTGGAAGTTGGTATTTTGTTTCCATAGTTTCTGATTTTCTACTTTCGCCAAAAATAGAATAAATTCTGCGGAATAAAAAGGAGAATAGGATATTTAATGCAAACGTTTGTTTCTTGGAGCCCTTTGTTGGAGTTTCAAAAACTCACAATTTTTAACTTAAATGACCAGCATTATTTTTTTTATAAAGAAATAATTTCAACAAATTTGCATGTGCCGTATTTAGTTGGCATTTTTCTTATTCAATAAGATTTTCCATTAGCCATTTAACTATTTAAAGAAGTAAAGATCATTGCCCTATGATTCGAGTTTTGTGTGTTTTGCTAATTCTGCTTCAGTCATTAGTTTCTTTTTCTCAACGAAATGTTAAGAGAGATTTTGTTTTTCCTGACAAAATAAAATTGGATAAATCTGTTTATCAACTCAAGCAAAATAAGGCTGATTCAATCAAGTATTGTTCCAATGATACAGTTTTAGACTTACTTGTTGATCCTTTGCATCATATAGACAATGTGGGGTTTCGATTTGTAGTTCGTGAATTGGATATGAATTATTTAAAAAAGAAACATCAGACCGATTCTGTTCAGGATGCAGTGAATACTTTATTGCAATACGTTAAAAATGACAGTATTCGGGATATGGTTTACTACCTGAAGAAATACATTGAAACACGAAAGACTGAAGTGGCACTCCGAAAAGTGAAAAAACAAATGGAGTTGGAAAAGGTGTTGAGTTACCAGCCTGAATTATTAAAACCTGAAGAGTTGGATACAGATGATTCTTGGAAGGCTCATGCTTTGGAAGAATTATTTGAATATGTCGAAAATGATCCGGTTCATCAATGGATTCGGGAAATTAGCAGAGATTCAGTACTATTAGGCGTGAAAAATTATCAGAATGATTCAATTAAATTCTGGATTAATAATGGGAAACAAGATTTTAAACGATTTTGGTTGAAGAAAAACAGAAGAGATTCTATTGGGATATGGGTTCAGAATACCAAAGATCGATCGGTTCGCATTCTTGTTGATGATGATGTATACCAGCAATCAGTTCAAAAATCAAAAATGAGAGGAACAAGAGTGAAATTGGAAGAGAAAATTTCTAGCGATCAGTATAGTTTAGCTAAATTAAGTAAGTATAAACGCTATTCTCAAAAATGGAAATTAGGTGCAACCATCGGTTTGTCATTTAATCAAGGTCATGTAAGTGATAGCTGGGCCGGAGGAGGTGAAAGTTCAATTGCAACCATATTTACCACCACTGGTTTTGTGAATTATAATTATGGGAATCATAGTTGGGAAAATAAATTGGATGTTAAGTATGGTCTTCTAAAATCAGGGGATAATGGCTTTCGCAAAAATGAGGATAGAATAGAATTCAACACTAAATATGGACAGAAAGCTGTAAAAAAGTGGTACTATTCAGCACTCTTTAATTTAAAGACGCAGGCTGTTAGAGGTTATGTGTATCCAAATAATGCTGAAAGAATATTGAAATCATCCTTTTTTGCTCCTGCCTATATAATCGCTTCGGTTGGTATGGATTATAAGCCCAAAAAGGATTTTTCCATTTTATTATCGCCAATTGCCGCTAAATATACCATTGTTCGGGATACAAGTCTAATTGATCAAACAGTTTTTGGTATCGATGAAGATAAGAAAGTAAAAAAGGAGGTTGGTTCCTATGTTAATGTATTTCATAAGACAAAATTTTGGGGCGATTTGATTTTAGAAAATAAATTAACACTATATTCCAATTACACCATGAAACCTAAAAATGTAGATGTTAACTGGGAATTAACATTATTAATGCCAATTAATCAATACATATCTACAAAATTGTCAACTCATTTGATATCAGATGATGACACAGGCTCAAAAGTACAGTTCAAAGAAAATCTTGAGGTGGGAATCAGCTATCGCTTTTAGGAGGATAATTTCTGGCGATTATTTTTTTTATCAATATAAAAGATGTTTTAAAACCTTTTTTACTTACTGTAAAAAATACTAATTTTCTGAGCTAAATTTAAAGTATAAATCGATGAGTTTAATTTATAGAGTACCTGGTGTTGGAAGAATCGAGATTGACACTTTAGTTGTTGATTCGAATGGAACATTAACAGTAAGGGGTGAAATTGTTACTGGTGTGATCGAAAGAATACAGCGTTTACAATCCTTTGGTGTAAATGTTGTAATGATTTCTTCTGATCAAAGAGGAAATGCACGTGAATTATCTGATTCTACAGGAATTACCTACTACGAAGCCAATAACTCGAGAGAAAAAGAAGATATATTGCTTTCATTAGGAAGTAACAAGGTTGCTGCAATTGGTAATGCTCGAATTGATATTGGGCTGTTTGTGCAGTCAGTTGTTTCTATTGCTACATTGCAGGGCGAAGGCATTCATAAAGATGTGATTGATCATGTGGATGTAATTGTTCCCTCTATTAATGATGCCTTGGATTTCTTTTTGGATGAAGACACATTTATAGCAACTATGAAACGTTAATTTTTTTTTGCTAAAATAATTTAGAATCTCCTTCTGGGAGATTTTTTTTTTGCTTTACTGTAAATACAGGGGTGCTTTTTTACAAAAATGATATTTATATGGATATGCTTTTATTTATTGTTTCAATTGTTGCGATAGGCTTTGGAATTTATTGGTATTTTATTCATATTCCTAATTATACAGGCTATGTCTCGGTTGATGGAGAAGAATTAAAAAAATACAGCAAACCAGAAGAACTATTTGCTTTAACTCAAAGTCCTGTTGATAATATTTGGATAGTAGATACCCGGGAGGAAGAATATTTTCTATTGGGGCACATTCCAACTGCTATTAATTATCCTTTTGATGAAATTGAAAATAGATATGCCGAAATACCTTTGGGAACTAAGCTGATTTTTTATTGCGATTTAACATTAAAATCTCAAAATGTCATTAATTTTTTAGAGGAAAAAGGCCATGTTCAAATGATGAATTGGGGCAAATACAAATTTTGGACCTATTCTGAAATAGTAGAGGAGGATATATCCATTTAAAGTAAACTTTTATAAATGCTAAGGTTTTCATCATCGAAAATGCAAAATATAATTTTGCGAATGGATTTTAGTTGTTTCGCTTCTTCCTGAATTGTTTTAATTGCTATCTCGGCGGCGTCTTTTTTTGGAAAACCATAAACTCCAGTGCTGATATTTGGAAATGCAATGCTTTTTAAATTTAGATTGTCGGCCAATTTAATGCTGTTCTTGTAGCAATTTTGAAGGAGTTGTTTTTCATTGTGATTTCCTCCTTTCCAAATTGGCCCAACGGTATGAATAACATGCTTCGACGGAAGTTGGTAAGCTTTGGTTACTTTTGCTTCACCGGTTGGACAACCATTTAATTTTTTACATTCTCGTAATAATTCAGGTCCTGCTGCTCGATGAATAGCCCCGTCAACACCACCTCCGCCAAGCAGGCTCTCATTAGCTGCATTTACAATGGCATCAACTTGTAATTTGGTTAGATCTGATTTTTCAATTAAAATTTCCATTGTTGCAAAGAATAATAGTTTAAATCAAGTTTTTTTAGTGCATGTATTTCTAATACAGACTTCTAATTTCTAACTTTGTAGATTAGCTTAAAATTAATAATTCAAATTCATTATAAAAAATGACCCGAAATCGATTGCAATTCACTGATTGTGAAATTGTTTGTTCGAGATTGAAAAAATATTTTTACTTTAGCCGAGCTAGCCAAGCAAATTGATTGAAATATATTAAATTGACAATTATGAAAAGAGTATTAGTTGCAACCGGTGGTGGTGATTGCCCGGGGTTGAATGCTGTGATTCGCGCCGTTGTGAAACGTGCAGCACAGGAAAAAGATTGGGAAGTAGTAGGAAGTATTCAGTCTTTCGATGGAATATTGAAAGAACCAACTGAGATAAAAATATTAGATGATGCTGCCGTAAAAGGAATCCACTACCAAGGTGGTACAATAATTGGAACTACCACAAAGGGGGGTCCATTTGCTTGGCCTGTAAAAAATAAAGATGGTTCTTGGGGGTCTGCCGATCGTTCAGACGAAATGATTCGTAAACTGCAATATTTAGGAATAGATGCAGTAATAAGTATTGGTGGTGATGGTTCTCAAAAAATTTCACAAGCTCTTTACGAAAAAGGATTGAACATTATTGGGGTTCCTAAAACCATCGATAACGACCTTTCGGCAACCGATTTTACTTTCGGTTACCAAACCGCAGTGCAGATTTGTACGGAAGCTGTTGATAAGTTAAAAACTACTGCTGCATCTCATAACCGTGTTTTTATTTTGGAAGCTATGGGTCGTGATGCGGGATGGATTGCTTTAAGTGCTGCTATTGCCGGTGGAGCAGAAGCTTGTTTAATTCCTGAGCTTCCTTACGATATCAAAAAAGTAAAGGAAAAATTAGATACTCGTTTCTTAAAGGGAAAAGGTTTTGGTATTATCGTTGTTGCTGAAGGAGCTATGCCTAAAGGCGGTTCTGCTTTGGCTGCTGAAAGTACTGAAATTGGAAACCCAAATTTGAAACTAAGTGGTGCTGCTGATCGTTTGTTGGTTGAATTGAAAGCTGCTGGCATTGAAGCGGATATTCGTACTACCGTATTGGGTCACTTGCAGCGTGGTGGTATTCCTTTGGCTTACGATCGTGTTTTGGCAACTCAATTTGGTGTTAAGGCATTCGAGATGGTGTTAGAGGGAAAATTTGGACAAATGGTGGCATATCGTCATCCTGAGGTTGTTGGAGTTCCTCTTCCAGAAGCTATTGGAAAACAAAACCTTGTTGATCCAAAATCAAATTTGATTAAAACAGCAAAAGGTGTTGGTATCTGTTTTGGAGACTAATTCTGACAGTAAGATATTTAGCCGGAGTCCTTTGTGGATTCCGGTTTTTTTATGCTTTAAGAGTTTTAATTACTCAGAAAAACCGATGTTTCCACTTTGGTTTTGGAATCATACATTGGTTTTTTTTACCAAACCAATTGTATCGGTTTCTTGAAATTAGATTGTATACCCAATCGGTAATTATTCTTGGTACGAACTTAAAGAAGTACAATGCTCTCCAAGGATAAATTAAGTGTTTCGTTAGTTCTAAAACGGCGGAGCTTTTTGTGTAAATTTGCTTGTTTTCGATGAAGATTATGGTGCTAAGTTCTTCATTGGTAAGTTTGTATTGAACCAGTAAATCTCTGGCAAAGTCAGACTGAAGTGATGCAAAATGAAGATTTTCTTTTCTGTTACAGGCAAGTAAAAATCGAACGGAAGTAGTACATAAATTGCAAACCCCATCGAAAAGTACGATAGGGTCTGAATAATTTTGATCTGATTTGATATGTTGCATATAACTATTCCTAAAACAGTTTGCAAGACAAATTGTTCATCCCTTAATAGATAAAATTAAAAATAAATCCGACACAAAGAATTCCTGCAGCAACTATTCCTACAAATGCCAATATCAAAGGCATTTTTAATACCTTTTTAAGGATAATAATTTCGGGTAAGGACAAACCAATTACCGACATCATAAAGGCGAGTGCGGTTCCCAGCGAAGCTCCTTTTTCGATTAAAACGCTCACAATAGGAATGATACCTGCCGCATTTGAATACATAGGAATGCCGATAAGAATGGACAAAGGGACTGAGTACCATGCTGATTTTCCCATTAGTGCAGCCATGTAATCTTCAGGAACGTAACCATGCGCCGCCGCGCCAATTGCAACACCAATAACTATGTAGAGCCAAATTTTACCGACAATTTCTTTAACTGTATCCAAACCAACCTTAATACGATGCGAAAAGTTCATTTTGGTTTCATCTGTACTTGTTTGTCCTGTTTTTACTTCAAAAACCCAGGCTTGTATATATTTTTCAAGCTTTAAAACTCCTATTAGATAGCCGGCAAAAACCGCGATCAATAAACCTGTTAGTGTGTAGATAATTGCAGTTTTCCATCCAAATAAACCAACCAGCATAATAAGTGCGATTTCATTTACCATCGGAGCTGCAATCAGGAAACTAAAAGTAACACCTAAAGGTACGCCTGCCTCCACAAATCCTAAAAATAAAGGAATTGCAGAACAAGAGCAGAAAGGAGTCAGGACACCAAGCAATGCTGCCAGAATATTTCCCATGAAAGTGGATTTTCCAGCCAAAGCGTTTCTGGTTTTTTCAGGTGAGAAATAGCTGCGGATAATACCTACACCAAAAATGATTAGTACCAATAACAGCAGAACCTTAGGAACTTCGAAAATAAAGAAGCGCAAGGTTTCTGAAAGGTGCGTGCCTTTTTGCATCTGAAAAACGGTATCGATTAAAAAATCGGATATATTTTGCAGATTGGCATACAATAAATACCATACGGGAAGTAAAAGAAAAGCCAGAAGAAGTTGCTTTCTATTTGTGATTTGTATTGATTTAATCATAGTGATTGATAGCCTTTAAGCAATAAAAAAGATATAGGTGAAATAAAGACCGGATAGAATGAAAATGACAGCAGCCACTTTTCTAAACCAATACTCGAAACTTTTAACCTTGTTGTAAAAACTGCCTACACCCGATAGTGTGAAAGCAAGCAGATAAGCAATTATTATAACCGGAAGACCGGTTGCAATGGCATAAACTATTGGGAGAAACAATCCATCGGGTTGAGAAATGCTTAAAGGAATTAACATTCCGAAGTACAAAATGCCGCTATAAGGGCAGAACGCCAGTGCAAAAACAATACCTAAGAGCAATGCTCCCCAGTAGCTTCCTTTAATTTTTTCACCGTTAATTTTATTCGTTAGTTTTCCAACTCCTAGAAAATTGATCGAAATTATATCGAGCATAAATATTCCAACAAAAATTAAAATCGGTCCCAATAACCGCTCACCATAGGTATTGAAAAATGAGGATATGTCAAATTTACTGGCTCCAAAATACAAAATGATACCCAAAACGGTGTAGCTAACTGCTCTGCCGAGTGTGTAAATCAGTCCACTTATAAAAATCTTTTTTCTGTTCCCTAAATCCTTACTAATGTATGCTGTTGCAGTAATATTTGTGGCCAAAGGACATGGACTAATTGCAGTCATAAGGCCAAGTAGGAATGCTGAAAGAACAGGTAAGTTGCTTTGGGATAAAAGTTGATCTAAATATTCCATTTTGCAATTGTTTCTGAAAATAAAAACGGCAATATATCTTAATCACATCACAATTTATATTGCCGTGTGTCATCAATATTTCTTCAATCAAGTCAATATTGAATAGAAATTACATATCGGCTTTTAAGGTAGATTCCAGTTTTTCAACGTAAGCTTTGGTGTCGTTAATAGCAGTGCGGAATGCAAAAGTTGTTAAATCTTCAATTTCACCTGATTTGCTGTGCTTAATGAAAAGGGAAGAGCCCGATGCCTGAAATTCTTTAGCCAAAGCTTCATTTCCTTCTTCATCCAGATTAATATCGAAGAATTTTACATTCATTTTTTCTGCAATCTCCTTTGCTTTTTCGCCTACAGCTTTGCAGGTTTTGCATTTTCTGTCGCCATGAAAATAATAGATGCCTGCGTTTTCAACGTTTTGCGTGGTTAATTTACTTTCTGCAGATTTTTCACATTTACTGCAATCATTAGTGCAGGCAACTTTGGTTTCTGCTTTTGCAGTTTCTTTTTTTGTATTCGATTGACAAGACGCAAAGCTAATACCAATTGCCAATAGACTGTAAAGTGCTAGATTTTTCATTTGAGAAATGTTTATGCGTTTTGAATAAACTCTTTGATTTCAGATACTGAAGGCACTTTTCCGCTCACCACTACTTTTTCGTTAATAACAAGGGCAGGAGTCGACATCACACCATAAGATAGAATCTTTACCATATCATCCACTTTCGTGATGTTGGCTTCAATTGCTAATTCTTCTACTGCTTTTTTTGCTGCTTCGGCTAATGTACCGCATTTTTTGCAGCCCGGACCTAATACTTTAATTTCCATAATAATGTTTTGTTTGTGTTCATAGTAATTTGCTTTGAAGAGAGTGTGAGAGGAGATTGAGTCTGAAATCTCATATCTGGTATCTCACATCTACTACTTGAAAAATTCTTTAAATAATTTTTGGGCCATTGCCCAATTCTCTTTGTTTAGGCAGTATTTAATTTTAGGAGGGGTAATTTCGCCCTGAATTAAACCTGCATTTTTTAGTTCTTTTAAATGCTGAGAAAGGGTTGATCTGGCAATGGGAACTTCCTCTGCCAAATCGCCGCTGTAGCAGCAGGTTTGTTTCGAAAGTAAATCGCAAATATAAATGCGCACAGGATGCGACAAGGCTTTGGCAAATCGGGCCAATTGTTTTTCATCGGTGGAATAGAACTCTTTTACTTCCATATGTTTCGTATTTCGTAAAACTACGAAACGAAGGTAAAGGGAAATTTTAAAAGAGCAAAATTTTGATGGGAAAAATTAATGTTTATCTGTTGTTTTTTTTTGTCACAGTACTATAATATGTAGAAAATGATTAGCATACAGTAAAACTCCAGTGGGGCGAAATATTTTATTTTGTCAGGAATTTCAACAATGCAAGCCGACTGCAGGTTGGGTCTCATTTAATAATACATTTTAGAAATGATGAAAACTCAGTGGTGCGAGCCCAACTATATTGGAATTGTGGTAGTTTGGAGGATGGATTTTAATTTTGGCAAATAATTTATGTTTGCCTGTTTTTAAATTCGAATAATTTCCAAACAAGCCTCTGTTTTGTCGGTATAATCCTGAGGTTTTCCGTCGTAAGTCTATCGTGTTCCGCCACAACTTTGAAGCGTTCCGGCGTAATTCTAAGGTTTTCCGGCATAACTTTGAAGTGTTTCGGCGTAACTTTAAGGTTTTCCGGCACAAGTCTATAGTGTTCCGCCACAAGTTTATTGTTCGGCGCCGCAGGAAAACTTTAAAAATATTCAGGAAATAGATAAACGTGTTCTACCAGTTAAATGTTGTAGTTCCATTAAGAGTTACCAGTAAATTTCGCACGATAAAAAAACCGGTTTCCTATTTAAGAAGACCGGCTTTCTATCGTCGTTTAATTTGTATTTATTCTGCAGTTTGCACTTCGCAGGAATTGCCCATGCAGTTCGGTTTTACATCCGGTTGTTTCATCAATTTTAGTTTAACGGCCAGAAAATAAAGCTGACAGCCAACACAAATACCAAATGCGGTTTCAACAAACATTAAAAGCATGCAGAGCAGGCAAAGCATGCAAACCGATTCAAAAATTGTTGGGTCGCTTTGCAAAGGAATTGATAAAAAGAATACGACCGATGAAATGGCCAATCCTAAACTCCATGCAAATCTTTTTTGCACGGCACCAATGTATATTGGTTCTTGTTTGATCACGATTAATCGGGCTATAGCATTTGATGGAGCGTATTTTGGATTAATAAACACGCTTATCAGGAAGCTTAGCATCATAAATCCAGAAACGTAAGGAATTGGCGTATAATTTTGAAAAAATACTCCGGCAACAACAGCAACTAATCCCATTATGAATAGGATACCTGCACTTGCCCGAACTTCTCTCTCGTTTAAAACTTTGTAATCGATTCCCTCTATATATTCTCCAAAACTCACTATTGACATCTTCCTGTATTTTATGAATAATCGAATTGCAAAATAATAAAAATACCCACAGGTATTAAATGTAAATAGTTAAGCAAATGTTAAAGTGGGTTTGATACTCCTATTTTCCAATGGAGGGAACTTTTTGAGATGAGCCATGTTTGGTTCTTGTGAGTCCTATGAGGATATTTATATTGTAATGTTTTTATTTTAGGATTGGCCGTGGAGTTGGGGACAAAAAAAAACCGGTTCCCCAGAAGGAAACCGGCTCTATAAATATGGGTGTCAGCTTATCTGATTTGAGCTCCCAATTGTTTTTCGTAGCTCTTAATCAGTTTCTGCATAATTTTATCAATTTGCTTGTCTTCCAATGTTTTTTCAGTGTCCTGAAGAATGAAACTCACTGCGTATGATTTTTTGTCAGCACCTAGTTTTTCGCCTTCATAAATATCAAACAGAGATACAGATTTCAGCATGCTCTTTTCACAATTGAAAGCGATAGTCTTAATTTCAGCAAAGCTGGTTGCCTTGTCGATAAGTAAAGCCAAATCGCGTTTAACGGCAGGATACTTAGGAATCTCGGTGTAAGCAACTTTGTTTTTAGAAGCTTCTCCAATTAAAGTTTCCCAATCGAAATCAGCATAGTAAACAGGAACATCAATGTCCATTGCTTTTAGAATCTTGCCACTTACCATTCCAACTTCTACCAATACCTTTTTCTTAACACCGTAGCTTAAGCCTTCGGTAAACTGGTCGTTTTCGGTTTCGGTAATTCTTAATTTTTCGATCTGGAATCCCAAACGTTTCAGCACATTTTCAGTGAAAGCTTTCATATGGAAGAAGTTGGTAGGTTCTTCTTTCAGATTCCAGTTTGCCGCTGTTTTATTTCCGCACATAAAAACACTTAGGTGTTCTTTTTCGAAATAATTGTCAACCGGATTTTCGTTTTCTTCATTCTTAAAGTGCTGGTACGATTTACCAAACTCATAGAATTTTAAATCTGAATTTCGGCGGTTGATATTGTAAGCGACACATTCCAGGCCACCAAACAGGAGGCTCTGGCGCATGGCATTTAAATCGGAACTAAGCGGGTTGAAAATACGAACGGTATTTTCAATCTTCAGGCTTTCCAATCCTTCATAGTAAGAAGCTTTGGTTAGCGAATTGTTCATGATCTCGTTGAAACCAGCATACGACAACAGATCAGCAATGGTATTTCTTAACTTGTGCTCATCTGGTTTTGGAGCGTAGCTTAATGATGCATTTACTTTACCGGGAACTTCAACATTGTTGAAACCATAAATGCGCAGTACTTCTTCTACAATATCAGCTTCACGTTTTACATCTACTCTGTATGGAGGCACCAAAAGGTTTAATGCATCACCATCTTCTTTTTCGATACCAATTTCAAGAGCAGTTAAAATATTTTTGATAGTTTCCTTTCCAATTTTTTTGCCGATTAAACGCTCGATACGATCAACGCTTACCTCAACTTTAAAATCGGCAACCGGGTTTGGATAAATATCAATCACTTCAGATGAAATGCTGCCGCCTGCAATCTCTTTAATTAAAAGAGCTGCACGTTTCATAGCATAAATGGTATTGTTGGGATCGGTTCCCCGTTCAAAACGGAAAGAAGCATCGGTATTTAAGCCATGACGACGAGCCGTTTTACGAACAGATACTGAATCGAAATAAGCACTTTCAAGAAATACAGAAGTCGTTGCTGCACTAACACCTGATTTTAATCCTCCGAATACACCCGCGATACACATTGGCTCTTCAGCGTTGCAAATCATTAAGTCGTTTTCGTTCAATTCTCTTTTTGTTTCGTCAAGAGTAGTGAATTGAGTGCCGCCAGCTAAGGTTTTTACGATTACTTTATTTCCTGCTATCTTCGAGTAATCGAAAGCATGCAATGGCTGACCTGTTTCAAACAATACGAAATTGGTGATGTCCACCACGTTATTGATTGGTTTTAAGCCAATTGCTTTCAAGCGGTTCTGCAGCCATTCCGGCGATTCAGCTATGGTGATACCACTCACACAAACACCAGAGTAACGGTGACAGGCTTTTTGGTTTTCAACAACAACCTCAATTGGAGTATTGTTGTTTTCAACAGTAAAAGCTTCAACCGAAGGCATTTTATATTCGATTTCTTTTTGTTGTTTTAAATAAGCGGCCAAATCTCTGGCTACACCAATGTGCGATGCACCATCAATACGGTTAGGAGTCAGGTCAATTTCAATGGCAATATCGTCTTCCACATTGAAATAGGTTGCAGCAGCAGTTCCAACTACAGCTTCGGCAGGAAGAACCATAATTCCTTCGTGACCAGTACCAACACCAATTTCGTCTTCGGCACAAATCATACCCAAGGAAACTTCGCCCCTGATCTTCGATTTTTTAATGGTAAAGCTTTCGTCTCCATCATACAAAACAGTTCCAACGGTAGCTACTACTACTTTTTGTCCTGCGGCTACATTAGCAGCACCACAAACAATTGGTAATAATTCTTCGCCATTCACATCAACACTTGTTATGCTCAAATGATCCGAATTTGGATGGGGAATACAGGTTTTCACTTCACCAATAACCAAACCTTCCAAACCACCTTTAATGGATTGAATTTTTTCGATTCCACCAACTTCCAAACCAATTTGAGTTAGAATGTCATCCATTTCAGCAGGCGTAAGATCAATATCAATGTAATCTTTAAGCCATTTGTACGATACCTTCATTGTATGTGTATTTTATCAGATAGTATTCAAATTTATGGATAAAGTGATGTATTTGCTTCACCTTATTCTACAAGCTTACAAAAGTAGAAATTTTACCTCCAAGTAACAAGTAGGATAGATGCTTAAAATTGGCAAGCTTTTAGAAAATGAATTAACCGCAAAGAGACAGAAAGTACAGCACCAGGCAGCACTAAGAAAAAAGGAGTCTGAATCCATCAGAAAATTAACCGGTAAGCACATCGAGGTTTACGGAGTTTTTCCTCAGTGCCTTCTCCGTTTCTCTGTGGTTAAATGGATTTATCGTTCCAGGAAATTGATTATTGCCCCGAATTCGAATATATTTGTAGAATTATCAAAATAAATATATGAGCGAACTGAAAGTGAAACCAATCATACTTGTAACGAATGACGATGGTCTTAATGCCAAAGGAATAAAGGCTTTGGTGGCTATGGTTAAAGATTTTGGCGATATTTATGTGGTAGCGCCAAATCGGACAAATTCCGGTAAATCGAATTCCATCACCGTTGAGATTCCTATTCGAATTAAAAAAGTTCGGGATGAGGAGAACCTTCATATTTATAGTTGTAAAGGAACTCCTGTTGATTGTGTTAAGCTTGCATTGAATAAGATTTTGCCAAGAAAACCTGATTTTTTGGTTTCCGGGATTAATCATGGTGCAAATACATCAGTAAGTGTTTTATATTCCGGCACTATGGGTGCTGCTATTGAAGGTTGCATAAATGGCATTCCGTCTATTGGTTTTTCCTTGAATGTATTTGATGCTGATGCTGATTTTACTCAATCTGTTAAGTACGGGCGTAAAATATTTGCAAACCTGCTGCAGAATGGATTAGCATCCGGTGTTTGTTTGAATGTGAATTTCCCTAAAGATGAGATCAAAGGCATTCGCGTATGCCGCCAGGCTGTCGGCAGGTGGAATGAAGAATTTGATCATAGACAGGATCCTTTTGGAGGAGACTATTACTGGTTGACCGGACATTTTAAAAATGCAGAACCTCATAATGAGGAAACCGACGAGTGGGCCATTAAAAATGGATTTGCGTCTGTGGTTCCTACTCAAATTGACATGACAGCACATGCTTTATTAGAGGATTTAAAAAAATGGAATTATGAAGTCTAGGATTAATTCAACCACTATTGGATTGATTGTTGGGATTTTGGTTCCTATTCTGTCTATTTTTCTTGTTTTTTCTGTCAGATTCCAATCCGAGATGAGCTTAGAAACATTTATCGACAGCTTATTGGTTCATAAAATTTATACTAAGGTATTGGCACTTGGAGTGTATTTTGGAAATATTGTTTTCTTTTTCCTTTTTATAAAAACAGATTTGTTGAAGGCTGCCAGAGGAGTGTTGTTGGCAACAATATTATATTCTTTGGCGATTATGGTTTTTCGGTTTGGAATGTAATTTATATAGATATAAGATAATAGACATGAGATATGAGAAAGTCATGTGTAAATTATCTCATTTCCCAAAACTCACCTCTCAAATCTAATTATAAAATGAAATACTATATCATCACAGGGGAAGCGTCAGGAGATCTCCACGCATCGAACTTAATGAAAGAATTGAAAATTCAGGATCCTAAAGCTGAATTTCGATTTTGGGGAGGTGATTTAATGCTCGCACAGGGAGGTGAACTGGTAAAGCATTATCGGGAAACCGCTTTTATGGGTTTTTTGACTGTGGTGAGGAATTTAGGCAAGATAAAAGCCAATTTTTCTCTTTGTGAAAAAGATTTGTTGGAATTTCAGCCTGATGTTTTGATTTTGGTTGATTACCCAGGTTTTAATCTGCGTATGGCAAAATTTGCCAAAAAGCATGGGATTCGTGTTCATTACTACATTTCGCCTAAAATCTGGGCTTGGAAAGAATCCCGGGTGAAGAAGATTAAAGCCTATGTTGACCGGATGTTTACCATTTTTCCTTTCGAAACAGAATTTTATCAGAAACACAATTTTGAGGTGAGTTTTGGTGGAAATCCACTGTTGGATGCTCTTGAGAACCGACCGAATAAAGGGGAAGGTTTTCCCGATTTTATTAAAAGAAACAAACTGAGCGAGAAGCCGATTATTGCTTTACTTGCAGGATCCCGCAAGCAGGAAATTGAACGGTTGTTGCCAGTAATGTTAAAATGTGTAGATTCTTTTCCTGATCATCAGTTTGTAGTTGCAGCAGCTCCATCAATTGATGCAGAATTTTATGCTTCTGTAACAGGAGATCAAAATGTACAATTCGTTTATGGACAAACCTACGATTTGTTGCAGCAGGCGCAGGCAGCTGTTGTTACTTCGGGAACGGCAACTTTGGAAACGGCATTGCTTCGTATCCCGCAGGTAGTTTGTTATCTTACCGGAGGGGGAAAACTGTTGTTTGCAATCGGGAAGCGATTCTTGAAGGTGAAGTACATTTCTCTCGTGAATTTAATTATGGACCGCTTAATTGTAAAAGAGCTGATTCAGCATACTTGCAATAAAGAGATGATTACCCAGGAATTAAATAAAATTCTTTTCGATAAAGAGTATCGTATTCAGATGCTTTACAATTATCAGCTGTTAAACGAAAAATTAGGTGGCGCAGGAGCATCAGCACGTTTTGCTAAAATGATTTACGAAGATCTGCAGCGGTAGAAAAGCTGACAAATTGTAGCATGCTATTCCGGCAATACCTTAGCAGTTGGACTTTGGTTGTTAACTTGTATCCGACTGATTGTAACAGCAGGATTTCCTTTGTAATACATGTCTCCACTGCTGTAAATGGTCACGTTTAGTTCGTTTTCGGCCCAAACATGCGCTTCGCCAATTCCATTTTGTGCCAGATTTACTTTTTTGCTTTGTAACTCAGAAGCTTTAATGCTGATAATGCCGTTCAATACATAATTTGAAGTTGGGCAAATGCCTTTAAATTCATATCCTCCTGCTGCCGTTCCAAAAGAATGAAAATCGAGGAAATCATACTTTAAATCCAGCTTCATTTCTATCAATTCACTTTTTGAAGTGATGTCGATATCCAATCGATTTCCACTTAATACTCCTTCGCTGGAAAAAGAAGCCGGAGCATCTGCTGTAATTAGTTTGAATTCTTTTAAATGAATTTCAGCTTCGATTAAATCAAAAATTTTAAGATTGTTTTTATGAGAATGATCAATAGTAAGGTTTTGATCGTTTATAACAACAGACGCTTTTGAAATAATGTTCTTACCACCTTTTAACAGAAGAAATTCTTCTTCATCTTTCACTAATGTTATTTTGAATGTGTTGAGATTTTTAATACTGGAAATCTCAGGCAGATCAATCCTTTTTACCATGTACTCTCCTTCATCCTCAAAGGGATTTAGGGTTTCACAAGATGTTAGTGTGAGAAGTAATAAAACGAATACGTAAATTTTATTTTTCACTTTTGTCTTTTTTGATTCGATACCCGATTCCCCATTCTATATAATCGGCTTTTCCCATATGTGCTTTTAAGCTCAAACTGGTTATTAAATGCTTATTGAGTATGTAACGAATGCCAAGTCGCGTATAAATAGGTTTCTCAGGTTCAGTTTTATAATAGGTGTAAACGCCGATGTTGGCAATGATACTAAATTTCTCTATAACAAGATCATGAGAAATAAAAATTGCTTGACTAAAACGATTTTCAAAGTCCGTCTCAGGTTCAAAATCCCATTTTCCTCTGTTGGCTGCTTTATTGTAAAATAAATCAATTCCAAAGCCTATTTTTTGTTTTGCATTAATTCCGAAAGAATAATTCCCTGTTAAGCTGGATGTGTAATATTTATGATGATCTTTCTCCGAAGCCTGCTTAATTCCATTGCCCCAAATCAATACAAATTCATTGGGCAATTTCTCTTCTATTACTGCCGGGGTGAATGATTTTCGGCTTTTTTCATTCCAATAGTACTTTACCCCAAAATTACTTGTTAAAATATTTAGTCCCTTGTTGGGAGCACTAATTGCACCATTTGAAATGTGATTGAATCCAAGTCCCGCATTAATTCCCCATTTAGAATTGATTGAATAGCTTCCCTGAGCAACTAATTTAAAAAAAGCATTGAATTTGGTGCCGATGGCCAGGTTTGTGTAGTTTTTAACCGGATCGAAGTGTTTTTTTGTATAACCAAGTCCAATTCCTAATTGTGTGTTCATTTCCCATTTATTACCTCGCGATAGGGGGAAGTTTATGTATGGAAAAATAGCGGTTACATTTCCCAATACCTTATCGTTACCCAAACTGCCATGATACAATCCAAGGCCAACTTCAGGTTGTTTGTACAACTTAGCCCAGTTCTTTTCATTTGATGGTATGTAACCCATATTTAATTCTACGGCAGAAATTTGATCATTTATTAAATAGCTGATGGATTTATGATGAGGCATAACCACGCCGTAATGATATTGAATAGTAGTTGTGAATATGTCCTTGTTGTTTTTTTTCTGGGTAAATGCAGTTTTACAGAAAAGAAAAAATATAAAAAGGAGAAAGTAGTTTTTCATTTTATGGTATTGATTTCATCAAAGCTCATTGTTAAAATGTTAACTTAGAATTTATCCGAAAAAGTATCGTTTTCAATTGAATTTTGTAATCACGGATCAAATTTATGTAAGTTAAATTGATTTCGCAAAGAGTTTTTTCAACTGGAATAATTTTGCAAATTTGTAGAATAAGAATTTTTAACCAGAACGTAAATATATGTTGCCACTGCTTAGCAAAGAAATCAGGACTTTTTTCAGTTCAATTTCCGGGTATTTAATTCTTTCCATATTTTTAATTGCAACAGGATTATTTGTTTGGGTTTTTCCGGGCAATTCAAATCCTTTGGATTCAGGATATGCGAATTTAGATGTTCTTTTTGAAATGGCTCCCTGGATTTATTTGTTTTTGATACCGGCAGTATGCATGCGGCTATTTGCAGAGGAGAAAAAGCAGGGAACAATTGAACTTTTAATGACTCGACCAATATCTGATATGGGAATTGTATTGGCAAAGTATTTTGCAGGACTTACTGTTGTCACATTTTCTTTACTGTTCAGTCTGGTTTATTATTGCTCTGTTTATTATTTGGGCAGTCCGGTGGGGAGTATTGATTCCGGAGCATTTTGGGGATCTTTTATTGGCCTGTTCTTATTGGCAGGAGTTTATGTTTCGATAGGTGTATTTGCAAGCTCTTTAACAGATAATCAGATTGTAGCTTTTTTATTGGCATTGGTGTTTTGTTTTGTGTTTTACATTGGTTTCGATTATTTAGGGGAGATCAGCAGTATGCAGTATTTGCAGAATGTGATTGCTTCCATGGGAATCAATGAGCATTATAAATCCATTTCAAGAGGAATTGTTGATTCCCGGGACTTGCTGTATTTTATTGGAGTTATAATGGCTTTTCTTTTGCTGACACGGACAGTTCTTAAGAGTAGAAAATGGTAAATGGATTTAGGTATGGTACGAAATAGAAAATTAAAAGACCTTTTTCAACTGCTGATATCGGTATTGGTTATAGTGATTGTTATTCAAGTTTTACAAGTTTATTTTTTTCGTTGGGATTTGACTTCCGAAAAACGATATTCTTTATCGGATAATACCAAGGAATTAGTGTCTCATTTAGAGAAAGACTTATATTTTGAAGTGTACCTTTCTGGAGATTTACCTTATGGATTCACAAAACTTCAAAAGGCCTGCCTGGAAATGATTGATGAGTTTTCGTCTTACTCCAATGTTAATATATCGTATTCTTTGATCAATCCTAATGATGTTTCTAATCCGAAAAAACGAAAAGAATTTCTTGATCAATTGGTGAGTAGAGGCTTGAAGCCAATTAATCTGCAGGAGAAAACCACTGACGGCAGCTTAAATCAGAAGTTGGTGGTTCCTGGAATTATTGTTCATGACAGAGAGAAGGAGACTAGTGTTCATTTGTTAAAAAGTGTGGCTGGTTTATCTTCAGACCAAAATTTAAATCATTCCATTGAGGAGTTGGAGTTCGAACTGACCTCGGCCATTCGAATGCTGCAGAATAATATGCCAAAAGAAATAGCATTTCTTACCGGCCATGGTGAATTGGGAGAGTATGAAGTGGCTGATTTTACTGCTTCTCTTCTGCAGCGTTACGAAGTGAAAAGAATTCATGCTCAGGCTTTGAATACTCAAAAAAATCAATATTCTGCTTTGGTAATTGCACAACCGCGCCAGGAGTTTTCCGAAGAAGATAAATATCAGATCGATCAGTACGTGATGAATGGCGGACGCGTGATGTGGTTGGTTGATGAGGTGATTGCTTCGATGGATAGTTTGGTGACAAAGGAGAGTACAATGGCCTTTTTTCAGCCATTAAATATGGAAGACCAATTGTTTAGATATGGTGTGAGAATTAATCCTGATTTGGTAATGGATGTTCAGAGTCAGCTGATTCCTGTGCAAACAGCTTTACCTGGTCAGCCGGCCAAATTTACGCCGGCACCTTGGTATTATTCGCCACTTTTAGTTGCTCCCGATTCTCATCCAATCACACGAAAATTAAATGTGATAAAAGCTGAGTTTGCAAATTCGATTGATTTTGTTGGTGATAATAAACAAATAAAAAAGCAGGTTTTATTGGCTAGCTCGGAGTATACAAGGCTTGAAAAAGTTCCCAAACCAATTAGCCTGAATATTGTAAATCAAAAAATGGAGGCATCCGACTTTCCTGCCGGATCAAAAAATATTGCTGTTTTATTAGAGGGGATATTTCCATCTGTTTTTCAGAATAGAATCTGGAACGGAATCAATAAAAATGATTTTAAACCGGAAAGTGTTCCAACTAAAATGATTGTAATATCGGATGGTGATGTAATTAAGAACAGGGTAAGAGGAGTGGGAAATAATCGCCAGATTGAAGCTTTGGGATACGACAGATATAGTAAGTCAACATATGGCAATAGAAATTTTTTACTTAACTGTGTTGATTATTTGTGTGATGATAACGGATGGATGCAATTACGGTCAAGGGAAGTGAAATTAAGAATGCTGAACAAAACCAAAATTAGATCGGAAAGATTGTTTTGGCAGCTTGTGAATGTGTTACTACCTCTAATTCTACTTCTTGTTTTTGGGCTTGTTCGTTTCTATGTCAGAAAACGAAAATTTGCATCATCGGGTGATTCAAATATTGTTTAGAAATACTATTTTTGTCGCCTCTAAAATAAAGTTTAAGAAGGTCTTCTTTCATTCTGAGTTTTATTTTTATGATTTTTATTGTGATGAATAATGTGTTTTAATGGTAAATAACATCCATTCAATTAAATACTGGTTTTATTTACTGGAGCCAGCTTTGTTTTTTGAATGAAGATTGTCAGGATTCCTTAATAAATTTGTATATTCACCACTTGTTATTTGCCCTTTGCCGCAATTGAATATTTCTTGTGTAAGGGTTCCTGATTTTGAATTTTTGGTTAATTTTTAAATATTATGCAAATGAAATTTGTAGTATCAAGTACAGAATTGTTAAGTCATTTACAGGCAATTAGTCGTGTTATCAGTAGTAAGAATACCTTACCAATTCTCGACAATTTTTTGTTTGAATTAAAAAATGATCAATTGGTAGCTACTGCTTCGGATTTAGAATCTACCTTAATTACTACAATTCCATTAGAGACTTCGGTAGGCGAAGGGGTAATTGCTTTTCCAGCTAAAATTTTGACTGATACTTTAAAAGAATTTCCAGAGCAACCACTTACATTCGATATCGATCTAACTTCTTTGGCAGTAAAAATTACTTCCGAAAACGGGGTGTTTAGTATTGTTGGTCAGAATGGAGAAGATTTTCCAAAACTTCCTGTAAAACAGGAAACTAATTTGGTGAATATTTCAGTTGAAAGTTCTGTTTTGTTAACAGGGATCAATAAAACATTATTTGCAACAGCTGATGATGAACTTCGTCCGGTGATGAATGGGATTTTTGTTGAATTGGGAAATAATGATCTTACTTTTGTAGCTTCTGATGCTCATAAATTAGTTCGTTACAAAAGATTAGACGGAAGATCTGAGGTTGAATCATCGTTTATTTTGCCAAAGAAACCAGCATCGCTATTGCGTAATATTCTTCCGAAAGAAACAAATCCTGTTCGAGTAGAGTTTGATGAGAAAAATGCCTTTTTTACTTTGTCTAATTACAAGTTGATTTGTCGTTTGGTTGAAGGAAATTATCCAAGTTACAATTCGGTTATTCCTAAAACGAATCCTAATAAATTAACGATTGATAGAGTTGAACTATATAATACATTAAGACGGGTTTCCGTATTTTCAAATCCGGCAAGTAATCTAATTAAATTTGAATTGAAAGCAAATGAACTGGTTGTATCTGCTCAGGATATTGATTTTTCAATATCAGCAAGGGAAAGATTGCAATGCCAGTATGAAGGACAGGATTTGGAAATCGGATTTAAATCGGTATTTCTTTTAGAGATTTTGTCCAATATTTCTTCCTCAAACGTTATGGTCGAATTATCCGATCCAACAAGAGCAGGTATCTTTCTGCCTTACGACAATGATAATGCTGACGAGGATGTGTTGATGTTGTTAATGCCAATGATGATTAATGCCTAAGCAAAGATCTGCATGATTACAAAATAAAATAACCCAACAGAACGTAAAGTTCTGTTGGGTTTTATATTTTTGTTGTATAAGCTAAATTTCATAAGAATCCCATGAATCTGAATTTAAAGAATCCAATTGCCTTTATCGATCTTGAAACAACAGGAATTAATGTTGCGAAAGATCGTATTGTAGAAATGTGTATTGTAAAAGTGAATCCCAATGGTGATGAGGAGGTGAAAACCTTTCGGGTAAATCCCGGAATGCCAATTCCTGCGCAGTCAAGTGCTATTCATGGCATAACTGATGAGGACGTGAAAGATGAGCCATTGTTTAAAGAAGTAGGTAAAACCATTGCAAAATATTTAGAGGGGTGCGATTTGGCAGGATACAATTCCAACCGATTTGATTTTCCTTTGTTGGCAGAGGAGTTCTTGCGTGCAGATATTGATTTTGACATGAAAAAAAGAAAGTTTGTGGATGTACAGACTATTTTTCATAAAATGGAACAGCGCACACTTGTTGCAGCCTATAAATTTTATTGCGATAAAGAACTAGAAGGAGCGCACGGTGCCGAGGCAGATACAAAAGCGACGTATGAAGTTTTAAAATCACAGTTAGACAAGTACGACAATCTTGAAAATGACATTGATTATTTGTCAAAATATTCATCGCAGAATAACAATGTTGATTTTGCCGGTTTTATTATTAAAGATGAAAAAGGGATTGAAACCTTTAATTTTGGAAAAAACAAAGGTGTGGCTGTGGAAAAAGTATTGGCTGATCAACCAGGTTATTATGGTTGGGTAATGAATAGTGATTTTCCATTGTACACCAAAAAAGTACTTACAGAGATTAAATTGAGAGGGTTTAATAAGTAATAGATTATTGATGAAAATTTTAGCAATAGGAAGAAATTACGAAAATCATGCTAAGGAGCTTAATAATCCGGTTCCTGAAGAGCCTGTGGTGTTTTCGATGCCCGATTCTGCACTTTTAAAAAACAATAATGATTTTTATTACCCTGACTTTTCCAAAGACATTCACCATGAGGTGGAAGTGGTGGTGAAAATTTGTAGAGTAGGTAAGAATATACCTTTAGAATTTGCTCATCGGTATTATGATGAAATCGGTTTGGGCATTGATTTTACCGCCCGGGATATTCAAGCTGAATGTAAAAAGAAAGGCTTGCCATGGGAAAAAGCAAAGGCATTTGATGGTGCTGCGCCAATCAGTAAATTTATATCGAAAGATAAGTTCAGGGATGTTAATCAGTTGAATTTCCATTTGGATATCAATGGGAATCGGGTGCAGACAGGTAATACTTCAAATATGATTTTTTCAATTGATTATCTGATCTCGTATTTGTCACAATATTTCACGCTGAAAATCGGAGATCTGATATATACAGGAACACCGGAAGGTGTGGGTCCGGTTAAAATCGGCGATCATTTGATTGCTGAGCTGGAAGGGGAGAAAATGATGGATTTTAGCATTCGCTAAGTAAAATACTGTATTATTTCTTTATTTAAATATATGGAACGACCGGAACACTTATGTTTACGGTCGTTTTCTTATAACCTGTTGAGAGGTAACTACTTTGATGATGTTTTGTTTGAGGAATGTTCTATTTCTATGATATTTAACACTTTAGCTTATTGGCTTTGCTTTCGAAAACCTTTTAATAGTAAGGAAACATCACTATCTTTGCGCCAATATCACAACTAAATAACTTTTATGGAATATCAACATTGGGGCAAATTAATTCGAGATCGTATTGAAAAATATTCAGATCGAATTGCTATGCACTATAAGGATGAAAAAAGTGGGGAATGGGTTGGTGTAGCCTGGACTAAATTTGGATTAGACATTCGACAAATATCAAAAGCTTTAATAAAGATAGGCGTTGAAGAAAAGCAAATGGTTGCTATCTTTTCACAAAATATGCCGGAATGGATTACCGCAGATTTGGCAATCATGAGTATTCGCGGAGTAACCGTTCCTATTTATCCTACGAATTCAACTTCAGAGGCAAAATATATAATCGAAGATTCTGAAGCACAGGTTGTTTTTGTTGGAGAACAAGAACAGTACGATCGTGTAATGGAATTAATTAAGACGGTTCCGCATGTAAAGATGGTGGTCGCTTTCGATAAGAATATTGTTTTGACAGACTTTGAAAGATCAATGCATTGGGATGAATTCTTGATTTACGGAAAGAATGCAATGAATGGTGCTGCTTTTGAAGAACGATTTGGAAGAGCAGAATTAGATGATCTTGCTACCTTGATATATACTTCAGGAACAACAGGAGAACCAAAGGGAGTAATGATCGATCACAATAATATTTCAAGTGTACTGGTCTCACATGATAAGGAATTGAATGTATCTGATAAAGATGTTTCTCTTAGTTTTTTGCCTTTAAGCCATGTTTATGAACGAATTTGGTGTTTCTTCTGTTTTCATCGTGGGATAGAAATTTATTTCAATCTTGATCCTAAAAAAATTGGAGATGCGATGAAAGAAGTGAAACCTACTCTAATGTGTACAGTTCCAAGAATTTACGAGAAGATTTATGCGGCCATTCAGGAGAAAAGTAAAGGAGCCTCAGCTGTAAAGAGATCTTTAATGAATTGGGCGATTAAAATTGGTGGTAAATATTATAATGAACACCTCCTATTTGAGAAGAAAGTTCCTGCCGGTTTGAATTTCAAGCACAAGCTTGCTGATAAATTAGTGTTGAGTAAACTTCGTGATATATTTGGTGGCAGGATTAATTTTATGCCATGTGGCGGAGCTCCGTTAGATTCAAATATTATTGAATATTTTCATGCTACTGGTTTAAATGTAAAAATGGGATATGGCTTAACCGAAACCATGGCAACGGTATGTTTGTATGGTGATAAGAATATCGATTTTAACACAACAGGTCGGATAATTGTTGGAACCGAGATTAAAATTGGTGATAACGATGAAATCTTAGTAAAAGGACCTGGAGTTATGCGTGGTTATTACAAGAAACCTGAAGCCACCGCCGAGGTAATAAAAGATGGGTGGTTTTGTACTGGTGACGCAGGGATTATTGATGAAAACGGAGCTGTAACCATTACCGATCGCATTAAAGATTTGATGAAAACTTCGGGAGGGAAATATGTTGCTCCCCAAAAATTGGAAAAAACCCTGGTTAACGATCAGTTTATAGAGCAGATAGCCGTAATTGGTGATTGCAGACAATATGTAACTGCTTTGGCAGTTCCGGCAATAGAACCTTTGCAAAAATATGCCATACAGAATAATATTGGATTTGAAACCATAGAAGAGCTACTCGGGAACTCTCAAATTATTGAGTTTTTTGAAAAACGATTTGAGGAAATGCAAAAAGAATTCTCGCGTTTTGAGAAGATTAAAAAATTTACTTTATTACCGAAAGAGTTTTCAATCGAGGCTGGAGAGATAACTTCAACGTTGAAATTGAAACGAAAAGTAATTCAGGAAAAATACAAACATCTTATTGATAAGATGTATAAAGATTAATAAACTCACCAGTTTATTTATTAAACTCCGGCAGAATTAATTTTCTGACGGAGTTTTTTTATTTAAATCATCATGTTTTTTGAACTGCCATTCCAATCCAGCGACTGTTTTCCTCGAAAGGGTTTCCTTGCAGATCCGACCAATAGTCTTTCACACTAAACCCACTTTCTCTCATCATTGTGATGGCGCGTTCCAACGAAAAATAATGCTTCCATAAGTTATGAGTCCGGATTTCGCCGTTTTTTAAAATCATCGTGTATTTATCCAGTCTAACCTTATCTTTTTTGTATTTGTAATGAGATTGAAGCAAAAGATGTTCTTCCTCACTCCAAAATCCGTCTTCTTTGCTAATATACCACGATTGCTCAGGTTCTTCGTTTTCGAAATAATGCTTTGTGAATACATCAAAAATTAAATAACCTCTGGGTTTTAACGCTTTTTTTACTTTTTGCAGAAGTAAGGTTCTGTCATCATGAGATAAAACACATAAATCACCGTAAATGAGTGTAATTACATCGAATTCTTCTTTGTAATCCATTTCCATATAGTCTTGGCAAATGTATTTAATCCGATAGTTAAATTCTTCTGCTTGTTCTTTCGCATAATCGATGGAACTTTGCGAGAAATCAATTCCGGTTACAGCAAAACCCTGTCCATAGAAATTTTCACTATACAATCCTGGGCCACAGCCCAAATCAAGTAATTTACTATCTTCCGGAAGTTTCAGGTATTCGCTCAACCAAAGTACTGATTGCACAATGTCCTGATATTTTCTGGAGCCCTGATCCGATTCATCGTCAAGATGAGCATTTAGCAGATGCTCCGAAACGTATGGGTCTTGCCAAAAATTCCCATCGTCTTTTGCAAACAGTTTAGGTTTCTTGGTAATCTTTTCAAGAAGGGAGAAGTCGATTAACCCCTTAGGTGAAATTAAAGTCATAGTTTTCTAAAAAATATATTACTGATTTTGTTGCAATTTTACTCTTTTAATTCCTGAAATACTAAAAACAGAAGTCAAATCAGTCTATTTTAAAGAGTGTTATGCGTGATTTTATTTTTAATGCTTTCGTTTAATCATTACTTCGTATCCTTTAAGGAATTTAAATCCTAGTTTTTTATAAATGTTTAGCGCTGTTTTGTTTGAATGATGAACCTCCAATTTAATTTGCATATTTAAACTTTTAGCATGCGCTAATGCTGTTCCTGTGAGAAGTTTCCCGTATCCTTTTTGTTGATGTTCAGGATGAATTCCCAAATGATGCAGATACAATCGTCTGGAATCATTGGTAACCCAACAAGAGCCAATCAGTTTTTGGTTTTTAGAATCTTCAAGAACCCAGAATTTGCCTCCATGCAATAAGCTTATCTCAATTGTTTCTGCATTGTCGCCCCTATCTTCACCTCCCAAATCGGTTATTTTCCATAATTTAAGAATAGAATGGTAATCATTTGATTTGTAATCCCTAAGATTGATTGAGTTCATCATCTTCTTTTTTTATAACATATACCTGACCGGTTTCAAAACGGATTACTTCTATAAGTGTGTCTTTGTCTATAAAACCGTCCTCCGATTTAGCATCGTAAATTTGGTTTTCGATAAACACCTTGCCCGAAGGACGAAGAACGCTAAGAACGGTTCCTGTTTTCCCTATTAATGATTTGGCTTGCATATCTACACCAACGTAACCATCTTCCTGTTTTTCTACCGTACCAAGAGCTAAATGTCCTAAGAATGAATTGGTGGCAAATAGTCTTTTGCTCGCATAAATTGATCCCACAATGGAGATAAGCATCGAAAAAACAACCAGCATAATTGCACCGAGCAAAGCTCTAATGTGACGGGGCTCAAACTCAAAAGCAACATTGTCAACCAAACTTAAAGCGAGACCGGTAATGATAAGGATGACTCCTGAAATACCAGCAACTCCAAAGCCTGGGATGACAAATATTTCCAAGGTGAGGAGGATGACACCAGCAGCAAATAACAGAATTTCCCAGTTTTCGGCCATTCCTTCCAGATACAGGGGAGAAAAGTAGAGAACCGCTGCAATCGCAGATGCCAGTATCGGGAATCCGATTCCCGGAGTTTGTAATTCAAAATAAATTCCTCCAATAATAATCATGATTAAAATGCCTTGTAGAATGGGATTAATCATGAAATCAATCATTTTTTCAATTCCCGTTGGCTCATACTTTTTAATCGTATATTCTTTTATTCCAGCTTTAGAGAGGACTTCTTCCACACTATTTGCAATTCCTTCGCAGTATCCGTTTTTAATTGCTTCATCGGGTGTGAAGGTTAATACTTTTCCAGTGTCAATCACATTTTCAATATAAGTACGCGGATCAACCATGGCTTCAGCAATTAACGGATCTCTTCGCCATTTGTAGATCGTATCACCTTTTTGGATCAGCGTGTCCTTTCCATGCGATTCGGCTGTTGCGCGCATTGTCGATCGCATGTAGGATTGATATTTATCGGGCATTGCCTCACCAGTTTGATTTACGACAGTTGCGGCTCCAATATTGGCTCCGGTTCTCATGTAAATACTATCGCAGGCAATCGAAATAAGAGCTCCGGCAGATGCTGCATTGTTATCAATAAAAACATATACAGGGATTTTACTGTTTAAGATTGCTGTTCGAATTGAATCTGCATGAATCACCATGCCGCCGTAGGTGTTCATGTGAATAAGAATGATATCAGCATTCCATTCAACCGCTTCCTGAAGTGCATCCTTTGTCTGTCTCCACGCAGCAGGCCCAATTTCCCGTTTAATATCAAACTTGTAAACCTGAGTCGTATTAATTTCAGGAATACTGTCAGTAGGCTGATTTGCAATGAGCTGGAAAGTCAGTGATAAAGAAAAAATGATAGTGAGAAAGCGATGAATGTTATTCATGTTTGTATTTTTTACGGTGTTCGATTGTGTTCAAAACCTAAGCCTAACAATTCACAGAAGGAATTTGAACTTATATGAAAGATAGCAATTAAGTTTAAATTTTGTTTGGTTTTTTGTTTGGGTATTTGTTATCATCCCATATTTCATTTACTGCTAAAGTTCCGGCAACAACTGAAATAATAGCGGCAAAACTTGAAAAAGAAACGCCGCAAAATGGAACAATCAAGCAGAGTGAAAAAATAAAACCATTAGCAATAACAATTCCTTTGTTTTCTCTCATGAATTGAACGCTTTGTGCAATGCTCATTTTTTTGCGTTCAATTGCATAATCAAGAAATGAAAATCCGTAGAAATACGCCGAAATAAAAAACAAGAATATGGCGGCAATCCAACCTATTATCGGAATAAAACTTAAAATAAACATGAGTATTGTTAAAGCCAGTTCTATTAGCAAGTTTCGAACAGCAATAAAAATACCGCGTACAATGTCCTTTAAAAATTGTTTTATTTCAAACGGATAGTCATTTCCTGTTTTTATTTTTTCTGTTCGCTCTGATAAATAAGAGAATACAGGTGACATAATGATGAGGATGATGTAGCCACCAAAGTAGGCGAATATCAAAAAGAATAATAATTTGAATATCACCCAAATAAATCCGCCAAGAGTTGCTTTTAAGAAACCGGACCCCCAAAACTCAGCATTTTCCAAGTCCAACCAGCCTTCAAGGTAGGTTTGCAATTGCTGGGCCAAATCGCCAATAAAATCCCAGCCAACCCAAAATAAAATGATATTGAGAAGAATTGGGAATATAAAAAACCAAGCCAATTGTTTTCTGAAAATATATTGAATGGCTTCAGTGTAAGTTCGTAAGCCAAAGCTAAAATCTTTAATGAATTTCATCGATTCTTTCTTAAGTTAAGTGGCATAACAAAAATAACATTTATCTATAAAATGCGAAATATGAGGTTCAATGTTTGATTAGATAATGCTTTCTTATTGCAGATCATCCTCAGAAAGCTTTCGGGACTCATCGCTTTTAATTACCTTTGGGCATCTAAATAACCATTATAGACATTTAATTTTTTTGAAATGCAGAGTTTGACAGCAATTTCGCCTATTGACGGACGTTACCGTGATAAGGTAGACGTTTTAGGAGAGTATTTTTCGGAATATGCTTTGGTGCGATACAGAGTTTTGGTAGAAGTAGAATATTTTATTGCTTTATGTGAGGTTCCTCTTCCGCAATTAAAAGATTTCGATAAGGATTTATTTGCAGATTTGCGTAGTTTATATCTCGATTTTACAGTTGAAGATGCGCAAAAAGTTAAAGATATTGAAAGCGTAACAAATCATGATGTTAAAGCTGTTGAGTACTTTATTAAGGAAAAATTTGATGCTTTAAATCTTCATAAATACAAAGAGTTTATTCACTTCGGATTAACTTCTCAGGATATTAATAATACAGCAACACCGTATTCATTGCGCGATGCTGTGCATGATGTATATTATCCTCTTTTAGACGAATTGATTAATAAACTGGACAGTTTTTCTGATGATTGGAAAGAAATTTCAATGTTGGCCCGTACTCATGGTCAGCCGGCATCTCCAACTCGTTTGGGAAAAGAAATTCAGGTATACGTATATCGTTTAAAGAAGCAGTTGGATCTCTTGAAAAGTGTTCCATGTTCGGCTAAATTTGGTGGGGCTACCGGTAACTTTAATGCTCATCATGTAGCATATCCTAAAACCGACTGGAAAGAATTTGGGAACCATTTTGTAAATGATATTTTGAAATTGGAACGTGAGGAATTCACTACGCAGATTTCCAATTATGACAATATGGGAGCTATTTTCGATAATCTAAAACGAATTAATACCGTTTTGATTGATTTGAATCGTGATTTTTGGACTTATGTATCCATGAATTATTTCAAACAAAAAATTAAAGAGGGTGAAGTAGGATCATCGGCTATGCCTCATAAGGTTAACCCAATCGATTTTGAAAATTCGGAAGGAAATCTTGGATTGGCAAATGCCACTTTTGAGCATTTATCGGCAAAATTACCAATATCCAGATTGCAACGCGATTTAACAGATTCTACTGTTTTAAGAAACATCGGAGTTCCTTTTGCTCATACTATTATTGCCTTTAAATCTTTATTAAAAGGTTTGGATAAATTGATTATTTCGAAAGAAGCGTTTCAGGCCGATTTGGATGCGAACTGGGCGGTTGTTGCCGAGGCAGTTCAAACCATTCTTCGCCGCGAAGGATATCCAAATCCTTACGAAGCATTAAAAGCTTTAACCCGTACCAATAGTCACATCACAAAGGAAAGTATTGCTGAGTTTATCGATACTCTTGATGTTGACGACAGCTTAAAGGTTGAATTAAAGGCGATTAGTCCAGGTAATTATACTGGAATCTAAAATATTAAATCTTGTTAATACTTTGTAAATAGGCTGTAAGAGTTGTACTTTTACAGCCTTATTTTTTTACAGCTTATAGATAATTTTTACACACTAATTACTTGATGAAAAATTTTATTAAGGTTCTTAAACGATTCTTGCCTCCTTATCGATTGGATTTGGGAATGATGTTTTTTTATAACTTGCTATCTGCTTTGTTTGGTGCATTTTCATTTGGAGTAATGATTCCGGTACTGAATATCATATTTGGTATTTCAGGAGACCCTGTAACAGAAAAAGTTGCATGGGAGTTTACTACAGATGCCTTAACTAATAATTTCTACTATTATACTTATTTATTGACTCAGAATTATGGTGCCGATGCTTCCCTGATGTTTGTTGGGCTTGTTCTTTTGGTTATTGTTTTGTTTAAGGTTGCTTTTGCATTTTTAGGATCTTATCATAGTGTAAGCATTCGAAATGGCGTAGTGCGTGATATGCGTCAGATTATCTATAGTAAGATTGTGAATTTGCCATTGCCTTATTTTACAGATGAAAAGAAAGGTGATATTATGTCCCGTTCAACAGGTGATGTAGCTGAGGTTGAAAATTCTATTATGAGTTCAATAGACATGTTTTTTAAGAACCCGGTTATTATTATGGTCTACCTTGTAGGAATGATTATTATGAGCCCTCAACTTACTCTTTTTGTTTTTATATTACTACCTATAGCTGGGTTTATAATAGGCAGAGTTGGCCGGAATTTGAAGAAAAGTTCACGGTCGGGACAGGATAAAATGGGTGATATTCTTTCTACGATTGAAGAAACTTTATCCGGCCTTCGGATCATCAAAGCATTCAATGCTGAGGATAAAATGAACGATCGGTTTATGGTTGAGAGTAATGATTACCGAAAGATCATGAATAGCATGATGAGACGTTACGTTCTGGCTCATCCTTTAAGTGAACTTTTGGGAACGATGGTGATTGTAATTGTTTTATGGTACGGAGGACGATTAATTCTTAATGGTACAGGTAATTTGAATGCGTCTGCCTTTATTGCCTATTTGGCTATGTTTTATTCTGTGATTAACCCTGCAAAGCAATTTTCAAAGGCTGCTTATAGTATTCAAAAGGGATTGGCAGCAATGGATCGTATCGATCAATTATTGGATGCCAAATCGACAATTACAGAAAAGGAGAACGCAAAAAGTGTTGGCGTTTTTCAGGAATTAATTGAATACAGGGATGTATCTTTTTCCTACAATGGAGAACGTAATGTTTTGAAAGAGGTTAGTGTTACTATACCAAAAGGGAAAACAGTAGCATTGGTCGGTCAATCAGGGTCAGGTAAAACTACATTTGCGGATTTATTACCACGGTTTTACGATGTAAACAAAGGTGGTATTTTTGTGGATGGTACTGATATTCGGGATTATAAAATGAAGGATTTGAGAAACTTGATGGGAAATGTGAATCAGGAATCCATTTTGTTTAATGATACTATTTTCAATAATATTGCTTTTGGTGTAGAAAATGCCACACTGGAAGAAGTGGAAGCGGCAGCAAAAATTGCTAATGCTCATGATTTTATTACAGCAACTGAAGATGGTTATTATACTAATATTGGAGATCGTGGCGGTAAACTTTCCGGTGGTCAGCGGCAGAGATTGAGTATTGCCAGAGCAGTTCTTAAAAATCCTCCTATTATGATTTTGGATGAAGCTACTTCGGCTTTAGATACAGAATCAGAGCGATTGGTACAGGATGCTTTGGATAAATTAATGCAAAATCGCACTTCAATTGTAATCGCTCACCGCTTGTCGACAGTTAAAAATGCCGATTTGATTTGTGTTTTTCATGAGGGAGAAATTGTAGAGCGGGGCAAACATGAAGAGCTTATTGAAAAAAATGGCACTTATAAAAAATTGTATGACATGCAATTACTATAAGATTCAATATAGCAGGTAGTTATTGGTCTTTGAACTTCGAGATAGAAACTTAAGTATGAGAATTTGTATAGGGCAAACAAATCCGATAAAAGGTGACATTGAAAAAAATATTGATCAGCACAAAAGATTTTTAGAAATTGCTGTCCATGAAAATGCTGATATAATGATTTTTCCAGAATTGTCGTTGACAGGTTATGAACCGAAATTAGCAAAGATCTTAGCCACGACACAAGACGACACAAGACTTGATGTATTTCAGGAAATTTCTGACTTGAATAAAATAGTGATTGGAGTTGGATTACCAACTAAAGAAAATGATGATACTTTCATAAGTATGGTGATTTTTCAATCAAATAAAGAACGGTTTACTTATTCAAAGCAATATTTATATCCAACTGAAATAGATGTTTTTACTTCAGGACAGAAGCAAATTTATTTGAATTTTGAAGGTGGAAATGTTGTAGCACCTGCAATTTGTTATGAATTATCAATTCCTGAACACTCAGAAACTGCGCATAAAAATCATGCGAACATTTATATTGCAAGCGTATTGAACTCTATTAATGGTATTAAAGACGATATTAAAAAGCTGTCTGAAATTGCAAAAGAGTTTAAAATGACTGTGTTTATGGCTAATTATATTGGACAATCAGGTGGATATGAATGTGCTGGAAAAACTTCGATATGGAATGAAGAAGGAAAATTAGTTGGACAATTAAATGATAAAAACGAGGGACTTTTAATTTTCGATACAGAAACGAAAGAAGTGATCGAAAAAGGCATAAAATAAATCATAATTTGATATATCTATCAAATAGATATGGAGTTGCTGTAACTTTTGTCTGAAAAATTGGTTACCACTCTAATACTGAATGATGAGTCAATTAATTGGCTCATCATTTTTTTTGTCACTTTTTTTTATTACTTGCGTAGAAAATAAATGATAGTGTACACTTAGTTTTTTTTTAAATTTAAAGTTATGTCGAAAACTATTAGATCAGTTCAGCCCCAAAAAGAGAAGAAAAAAAGATTTCATTCGGAAAAATCAAAAAGAGTGATTCCAAACTATAAATTGCGAGATGGAATTGTAGAGATGGATGCAAATGAAAAGTATTACTTAAAGGATAACTTATAAAAAGTAAAAGCGATCAGAAATGGTCGCTTTTTTTTATAAAATAAAAAAACCTTCCTAAATAATTAGGAAGGTTCCTGCACGGGTGGAGAGACTCGAACTCCCGACACCTGGTTTTGGAGACCAGTGCTCTACCAACTGAGCTACACCCGTCTGTAATTAGCCTTTCCAAAAATGTTTTTCCGAAAAGTCTGCGACAAAAGTAGGATATTTTTTTTGATGTGCAAGTCCTTTTTTAGTCTTGATTTATTTTTTGACATGTTAAATTTGCCTCTTGTTTTGCAGGGGTTTCAGAATGAGATGATTGCTAATGAGGGAGTGATTTTATTCATCGAAAAATAATTTAATAATATTCGTGAAAATGTAGTAAATTAACGGGAGAAGTAGAAAATACCAAAAATAATGAGCTATGATAAAATCGAAAAAGGAATATTCCAATGGAGTGGTTACGGTAGTGTACGAATCAGATTTATGTATTCATTCCGGTGTTTGTTCTAAAGGGTTGCCAGATGTTTTTCAGCCGGGAACAAGACCTTGGGTTAAAGCAAAAGGAGCTGGTACTGAAGAGATCATTAGGCAGGTGCAAAAATGCCCGTCAAGAGCACTTTCCTTTTATATGAATAGTCCCGATCCGGAAGATGGTGAAAAAGGTCCGATTAAAGCAATTGAAGCCGGGCACAAAGTGGAAG
Source organism: Labilibaculum sp. (assembly GCF_963664555.1). GTDB lineage: Bacteria > Bacteroidota > Bacteroidia > Bacteroidales > Marinifilaceae > Labilibaculum. Next base: position 1,365,614 of record NZ_OY761461.1, read on the forward strand.
TATTTAAAGATGGTCCGATTATGATGGAAGGACCTATAACTCTTGTTGGTTCAGATGGACAGAGAAAAGTAATGGCGAATGCTTGCTATTTTTGTCGTTGCGGTGCATCCAAAAGCAAGCCATTTTGCGATGGTTCACACAAAGAGATCGGATTTAAAGAATAAAAAAGAAAGAGGGTATCCGAAAAGTAAAGTTTCACTTAGGAATGTTTGTTGAGTGAGGTCGAAATATTTGTTAATTAAGCATTAAGATTCTTCGACAAACTTAGAATGAAGATAGAATTGAATTTTTCGGACACCCTCTTAAATTTGTTGTTAAATTTTAACCGTGATGGAACTGCGGGTTATGGAATAAACTGCAAAATAGCCAACAGCACCATTTGTGATATTACTTCGTATGTTGGCAGGCGGACCGGAAAACAAAGGTATTTGTTCCATATCCATAAATTGAAGTTCATTTACAAAGTCAAAATAATCTTCTGTCATGGCATATGTTTCTAAAGTAATCAGATCATTAGCATGAATTATCTCGTCGGGTTTTTCCTGATCAAAGAAACCAACTTCCACTCCTTTTGAATTTTCTCCATTAAAAAAAGTATCCTCAGCTATAACAACTTCGGTTATGGTATCGTGAACTAAAACATTATTAATTTGGCAGGCAAAACCGTAATAATCTTCACTCTCGATATTATCTTTCAGATATAAGGATAGAAGCCAATATTCCTTTTTGTCGCCTTCTTCATCAATGTGCTTCTCATCGTAATTCATTTCTATTGAATCTATTTTGTGGGGAAATGGCATAAATGATCGAGCTTCATAATTTTCCGTTTCTCCATCGTGATCGATATCAATATTTGAGACAGACAGGAAGTATGTTTTTCCTGAAATACCGGAAAATTCATTACTACTTTCATAAAAGCCAGGACTGGTTTCTTCATACATAAAGTCGGATGTTCCATCGCTGACTTTTATAGTTGCATTTGTGACAGGTATTGCTTTTTGGTTATAGAATACATCACTTGATTCACTTAGCTTTACAAAATGCTTTTTAAAATCATTTGTTACTTTGGCTTCAACTGATAAGCGGGTATAGGTACTGTCTAACTCCACATCCATTTTCTCTGTGCAGGAGCTTAAAATTAAAATAGATGAGATGAAATATATGAGTTGTTTCATGCTTTTAAAATTTGAAATTATAGGTTACCGATGGGACAAAAGTGAACAGATAAGTTTTTTCAGCATAAATCTTTTTAGGATCATTTTCATCCTGAATAAAGTTTACAATCCATGGATTTTTTCTTCCGTAGGCATTGTATAAGGAAAAGTTCCATTCACCTTCCCATTTTCTATTTGTTTTTTTCTTATTCTTAACCGTTAAAGCTAAATCCATGCGATGATAATCCGGCAAACGGTAGGAATTTCTATCTGAATATATTTTTATAAATGCACCTTGATATTCCGCTCTGCCTGTTGGAAAAGTGATGGGTTTTCCGGTAGAATATGCAAAATTGGCTGAAATACTCGTTCTTGGCGTTAATTGATAACTAACAGAGGCCTTAAAATCATGTGGCACATCATATGGCGAACGATACGATCTGCCTTCATTAATTCCAGTAACAGTACGTTTTGTACGTGCATAAGTATATCCAAACCAGCCTTGTAAGCGATTCAGGTTAAGTTGAGTCATGAATTCAAAACCATAAGCCTCAGTTGAGCCGAATCGTAATTCGCCTTCCAATTCTTTATTGAGAAGTAAGTTGGCAAAATCTTTAAAATCAACACTGTTCTTCATTTTCTTATAATAGAGTTCTACTGATGATTCAATCGTATTATCTCTAAAATTTCGGAAGTATCCAATGGCATATTGATCTGACTTTTGAGGCTTGACATTAGGCGAGGAGGGGAACCAAACATCTAAAGGCATTCCTCCTGAAGAATTTTGTGCAAGTTGCATATATTGTACGGTTCTCGAGTAACTCATTTTAACCGATGAAACGTCATTTAGTGAATATAGGAGTCCGGCCCTTGGTTCCCAGTTCGAATAAGTATTGAAGATTTTTCCCGGTTTATAAACTGTAGAATCGACAACTTGATAGTTATCATCAAAATCGTAAATGGTACCACTTCCTACATTATTGAACATTGAAAATCGCAATCCGTATTTTAGAGTTAATAGACTGCCTATTTTTTGTTCGTTGGAAATATATAAGGCTTCCTCGAATGCATTTGAATCGTTTACCTTATATTCCGAAATAAATGATTCTTCGCCAACACCATGGGCATAACCTGGTTCAAATTTGTGATAGGTGAATATTCCTCCAAATTTGATTGTATTATTTGGATTTAAGAAGAAATTAAAATCTTGTTTAACTGATAAATCTTCAAGTTTAGATTTCCATTCAAAGGCATTAGCCCCTCCGCTATCAGACAGGTCATAATTGTATTTACTCCAAAGTAGTGTTGTGTTGGAAAAAAGTTTGTTGGAGTAAAGGTGGTTCCATCTGAGGGTTAAAGTTTGATTTCCAAAAGAGAGCTGGTTTTCATTGCTTTTGAATTTGTCTTTACCAAAGTATGTTGAAATAAATAAGCGGTTTTTATCATCGAATTTATGGTTTACTTTCGCATTTAAATCGTAAAAATACACAATGTTGTCATTTACATCTTCATTAGAAGAAAGACGAAGAAATAAATCCAAATAACTTCTTCGTCCACTAAGAATAAATGAAGTTTTTTCATTTTCACCAATTGGGCCTTCCAAAGTTAAGCGAGACGAAATTGTTCCAATTCCACCATTTCCTGAGAATTTTTTCGAATTTCCATTTTTCATTCTGATGTCTAAAAAGGAGGATAGTCTGCCTCCAATTCCAGCAGGGATATCTCCTTTATATAGCTTTAAATCGCTGATAGCATCGTTATTAAAAATGGAGAAAAATCCTAAAAGGTGAGAGGCATTGTAAACAGGGGCTTCATCCAAAAGAATTAGATTCTGATCAGGATTTCCCCCTCTAACACTAAATCCGGTTGTTCCTTCGGCGGCAGGTTTTACACCGGGAAGCATTTGAATGGCTTTTATTAAATCAACTTCTCCCATCAGTGCAGGAAGTTTTTTTACTGTTGAAACAGGAAGTTTTACAACACTCATTTCATTGCGATTGATGTTTTTGGCGGCACCTTCTCCTGTTACCACAACTTCGCTAATTTGCTGACTTTCACTTTCCAATTCAACTGAAAGAACTTTGTTTTCTTCAATTTCGATAATAGATTCTTCTGTTTTATTACCTAAAAACGAATAACTAATCGTGTATTTCCCGGAAGGGATACTCAGCGAATAAAACCCGTACATATTGCTAACTGTTCCATTTGCTAATTCCTTAATGCAGCATGCGGCTCCAATTATGTCTTCACCCGTTTTTTTATCACGAATATATCCACTAATGGTTACTGTTTTTTTTTGTATGATTTTAAATGATATCTGCTTCTCAATTATTCTGTATTTAAGTTGCAATTGAAGAGATATTTTGTCAAGCAGAAGATCCAGTGCATATTCCTTTTTACCCAAATGAATAGTTTTCTGACTGAGCTCACTGTCTGTTGGATACGTGTAATTGTATCCGGATTGAGTTTTTATCAGGTTCATTAATTCATTAAATGTATAGGAATTCTTTTCTGTTTTTATAATATTATTGATCCTATCTTGTGACAATAGATTTGTACTCCCCAGCAACATTATTATGCAGCTAAGGGTAAGAATGATGTGCTTCATTTATTAATTTACTTTAGTAGGATTATATTTTCTTTTTGTTCGGGTTTGAGATTAAGTGTAAAGCAAAGAGATTTTATTATGCTTTCCAGATTTTGATCCTCAAATACCGCAGAAAGCGAAAGTTGAGATTTTGATATATTTTGGATCTGAATTGTGGTGTTAAAGAGTTCGCATAAATCTTTGCAAACTACTTCTAGTTTCTCGTTGTTATACTTTAATAGTTTTACCGTAAAATCAATTTTATTGGATTCAGAACCTCTTTTTAGAACCACTTTTTGATTGTTTACAAATTGCGCACAATCACCTTTCAGTAATCTGGTTTTATTTTTTGGATTTCCTTTTTCCATAAACTCCACAATTCCAGTTCGAACTTTTATCGTTGTTCTGTCAATATCTTCTTTTATTCTAAAAGACGTACCAACAACCATTGTTCGGGTTTGCCCAGATAAAATAACAAAAGGTTTTTCTTTGTTTTTGGCAACATTAAAAAAAGCTTCTCCTTTTAAGGTAACCAGTCTTTCACTCTTTGAAAAATGATCTGGATATTCAATTCTGGAACCTTCTGCAAGAACAATGGATGTACCATCAGGAAGTACCAGGGTTTTCTCAGTTTGCTCCATGTTCGAAACAATTATATTTGAATTTTCAGGAGAAATAAAAAGATATCCGAACAAACTAGTTGAAATGAGAGTGGCTATAAGGGCTGCATACCGAAGTGTTCTTTTTAGATGTTGTGATTTTCTTTTTGATTTTTTTGCTAATAAATTTTGAAATCCTGTTTCTGAATCGAATTCGATTTTTTTAGATCTGGATTCTTTTGCATCCCAATATATCTTTAGCTCATTAAAATACTTCTGATTATCAGGATCTTTATCCAGCCATATTTCTAGCTTTTGCTTTGTTTTCTCGTCACATTTTTCATTTAAATAGTCGGTTAATACTTCGGTGTTTACCTTCATGGCGCATGATATTATTGGCATTCGAAACAAAAAAATTGCAATTTTAGTTGTTTGAGTTTCTACAAAAAGTAAGGTGTTTTGTTTGAACTCTATTGGTAAGACAATGACTAAGCATTTTACCCCTAGTTGAAAAGTGATTTTTTTTATTTTTTTTCTAAAAAGAAAAAATAAATTAGGAAATCGGATTTACTTAATTGAGTTCTTAATTTTTTAATTGCAGAATTCATATGGTTTTCAATGGTTTTTTTTGAGATATTCAATTCATTTGAAATTTCATCATATGATAATTGAAAATTTCTACGCAGTAAGAAAACTTCTTTGCATTTGGGAGGGAGTGAATTGACTGCTTTTTCAATTTTTATATTCAAAGCTGTCAGGTCTTTTTCGCGGTTTAATTCATTAGGGGAGTCAATAGGATCTTCAATTTCTTCAATTGGGATAATGGATTGCTTATAACTTTTTTTCATATGGTCCAAGCAGGAGTTTTTAACGGCCCGATATAAATAAGAGGATATAGAAGAGGTAATATCAGGTGATTTATCCCATATTTTCAAGAAAACATCCTGCACTAGATCTTCACATAAATCATGGTCAGGAAGGAAGGAGTAGGCAAAATTGCACAATGGAGAATAAAATTCTTTGAATGTTTTTTCAAAATCAATATTTGTTTTGTTTTTAGAAAGCACAAGCATAATATCTCCGTTTTTAAAAATCAAAAGTAGAAAAATAATCTCGTATTAATGGTTTTATTGTTTCGTTAATAATTATTTGGAGATGGAATGAAAGTAAGGAAGGGAAAAAAGAAAACCCTCTGCATTAGCAGAGGGATGATATTTTATTTATTGGCTTTTACCTCTTTATATTTTAATATTTGAGTTCGTAAGGCTTCTGCAACCAAATCGGCGGCTTCTTCAAAGCTTGAGCTTTTCTTTTTTGCAAAAAGCTCACTTCCAGGAACTTTAATTTTCACCTCAACAACTTTATTCTCTTTTGTACTTGATTTGTCAACATTTAGTATAACATCATATCCTGTAATTGTACTTTCCAACTTCTCAAGTTTTTTAAATTTTTGGTTGATAAAAGCTTCTAATTTGCTATCTGCCTTAAAACCTACGGATTGCATTTTCATGTTCATCACAATTCCTCCTATATTTTAATGTGCGTCTTATTGCACAAGTTAATATTCTGTTAAATATGAACCGGTTCCTGTTGTTCGCGCGACAATGGCTTTTTAAGCCACAAATGATTAATCTTTCTAGATTGAAAATACGTAAAAAAACTAAGGAAAAGAAATGCAAAAGTTGAATTTAAATGTCTTTAACAATTTATATTTCACAATAGCTTAATTATAAGGTGTATAATTTTTATTGAAAATTAAACTTTTGAAAATCTATTGTTATAATTTGCCTAAGGATGTTTGTTTTTACAGAAAAAGACGAAAAACAAGATCGTTTTCCGTCTTTTTGAAACCAACTAATCTAACTAACCTATAAGTGTAAAATTAACTTGCTGGATTTCCTGTGAATTACTTCCAACATAAATGTGATATTCTCCCAATTCGATTAGGAATTCTCCTTCTGGGGAATAATATCCTAAGTCTTCAGGTTTTAATGTGAATGATACCTGCGTGTTTTCGCCTGGTTCTAGACTGATTTTTTTGAATTTTTTTAATTCTTTAACCGGACGAGCATAGGTTGCTTTAGGATCCTGAATGTATAGCTGAACAACTTCTTCACCTTCATATTTTCCTGTATTGGCAAGTGAGATTTTAATCTCAATGGATTCATTCCTTTTTATCTCATCGGAATTGATTGTTGCTTCCCCATAGGCAAATGAGGTGTAGCTTAGGCCATAACCGAATGGATACAATGGTGTATTTGGGGAGTCGGTATAGTGTGACCAAAATACATTATTTGTTGAAGTGGGTCTGCCTGTATTCATGTGATTGTAATAAATCGGACATTGGCCAACATTTCTTGGAAAAGACATGGTTAATTTACCTGAAGGATTGTAATCTCCAAAAAGAACATCTGCAATTGCATTTCCAGCTTCGGAGCCACCAAACCACGTTTCCAGAATAGCATCTGCATTTTCAGCTATTTCGGGAATGGCAAGAGGCCGGCCATTCATTAATACGACTACAACTTTCCTGTTTACTTTTTTAACAGCATTAAATAAGTCCAGTTGCTGTCCTTTTAAACGAATGTCTGTTTGACTTCTGCCTTCGCCGGATTGCCAGCAATCTTCGCCAAGAGCCATAATTACGACTTCTGAATTCTGTGCCGCTTTTATTGCATCCTGAAATCCTGATTTGTCATTTTGTTCATAAGAGAGCTCCTGAAGAAAACTTCTATCTCCAATCGTCAGATTACAGCCTTTACTGTAGTTTATTTTCGTTTTTGCAGACACGGCTGATTGAATTCCTTCCAGTAGGGATACTGCCGAGTTTTTAATAGCTTTTGCTCTCCAACTTCCCAGAGGGATATCCTTACTGTCGGCCAACGGGCCAATAAGGGCAATCGACTTTATTTGTTTAGATAAAGGAAGTAACTGAGCCTTATTTTTAAGAAGTACCATTGAGTGACGGGCTACGTTTCGGGAAGCAGCCCTATTTTCTTTGCTGTAGATTTCTTTTTTTTCACGTTCAATATTAGAGTATTGATATGGATCATTGAACAAGCCTAGTTTGTACTTAATTTTTAAAATGCGTTTAACTGCATCATCAATCAACTTTTCATCTACTTTGCCTTCATCTATAAGTTCGTTAAGATATTTGCTGTAGGCATTGGACTCCATGTCCATATCCGAACCTGCTTTAATTGCAAGCAGGCCAGCCTCTTTTAGATTTTCGGCAGCTCCGTGATTTGATATTTCTTCAATGCTTCCCCAGTCGGAAACAACAAATCCTTTAAAATTCCATTTGTTTTTTAGTAAGTTGCGTTGCAGATATGGGTTTGCTGTAGAGGGCGTTCCATTTATAATATTGAATGAATTCATAAAAGTAGAAACACCAGCTTCAGCTACTGCTTTAAAGGGTGGTAAAACAATATTGTGAAGTGTATAGGATCCAATATCAACAGTATTGTAATCTCTTCCTGACTCGGAGAATCCATAACCGGCAAAGTGTTTTGCACAGGCAGCAATGGTATTGTTTGCCGATAAATCAGTTCCTTGAAATCCTTTAATACGAGCTACAGATAAAACACTTGCTAAATAAGGATCTTCTCCGCAACCTTCCATTACTCTTCCCCAACGTGCATCTCTACCCACATCCATCATGGGGGCAAAAGTCCATTGTAAACCGGCAGCAGAAGCTTCTTTCGCAGCAACTTGTGCTGATAGTTTAACGATTTCAGGATCCCAGGAAGAGGCTTCAGCTAAAGGAATTGGGAACATGGTTTGATAACCGTGAATTACATCGTATCCAAAAATCATAGGAATGCCTAAGCGGCTGTTTTCAACGGCTAATTTTTGGGCATTAAGAGTAGCATCTGCTCCTGTAACATTTAGCATGGCACCAACTTTACCGTTCTTTATTTGTTCCAGTTGATCCTGAGAGTTATTATTTTTTGGAGCAGGTCCTGTCATTTCCCATCGGCTTGTGTGTTGGTTTAATTGTCCTATTTTCTCAGAAAGAGTCATTTTACCAAGAAGGTCAGACACAAATTCATCTTCTTTAGATTGGGGGTTTTTCTCTTGATTACAGGATAAAAGCACAAGTAATGAGATGATGACCAGATTTACTTTTTTAATCATTATTGTAGTATTTTATATGGAATTTTATTTGATTAAAATATAATGGTTTGTATGGCTCTTGCCGGAATTTCAATTGATGTTGCAATATTGGTTCCAATATATAATTTGTAACTCATAGTTTTTTCAGTGCTGTTCATCACAATTGTTGCCATTTTACCATCTTCGTTTATAAATGACGTGCTTTGAAGAAAGCTGGAACTTGTAACAGTACTTACCCTTTTTGCTCCCGGGAGGATATATTTTGAGAAATGTCCCAAGTAGTAATACGATGGGGTGTAAATTAAGCTGTCTGTTCTAGTATCTGCATGAATAGGGGAGAAACATAAATTTCCAACATGATTTGGACCTCCGGTTTCATCCAATAGAATGTTCCAGTCAGTCCAACCAACGGTTCCCCGATTAAAGTCATTAATTATTGAACGACCATATCGTTCTGCATTTGGCCAATACTGATATTTTGCAGCATCAAAAGCTTCGTTACAACCTTCGGTAAAAAGTAGTTTTTTATCTGGATAGGCTTCTTGTATTTTCTGTACGTTGTCGAACATAGGTTCGCCGCCTCTCCAGGTTTCATACCAATGAAAACCGGTTCCCCAGGCATACTTGGCTGCTTCAGGATCATCGAAAATGGTATTTGCCCTGTGTGTGATTAAATCTCTGTTGTGATCCCAAACTACAATATTTTTATCACCAAGTCCTTCTTGTTCTAATATTGGACCTAAATGGTTTTTTAGGAAATCTCTTTCTTCTTCTGCAGTGTAAATGCAAGATTCCCAGCGTTGAACCGCCATGGGTTCGTTTTGGATTGTTATTCCCCAAACAGGAATGCCTTCCTTTTCGTATGCATTAATGAATTTGGCGTAGTATCTGGCCCAGATATCGTAATATTCAGGAAGCAATTTACCTCCCTGAAGCATGTTGTTATTGTCTTTCATGAATGCTGGCGGGCTCCATGGACTTGCATAAAATAGAATGGAACCTCCGGCTTTTGCAATTGCTTGTTTAATCATTGGCAAACGATATTGTCTGTCGTGATCAATTGAGAAGGTTTCTAAATTTTTGTCTCCTTCTTCGATATATGTGAAGCTGCCGCTACTAAAATCGCAGCTGTGAATAGACGTACGAATTAAGGAATAAGCATTTCCTTTTTTGCCATAGTAGGCTGTAATCAGTTCTTTTTGTTTTTCTTCTGAAAGTTTTGCAAATACTTCGGCAGATGCATCGGTAATGGCTCCACCTATTCCGATAAATGTTTGAAATGTATTGTTTGGATTAACAAAAACAGAATTTTCAGTTTCCTGAGCTTGTTTGGTTTTAATAAATTCTACTTGTCCTGTTTTAGTTAATCTAAGATCTGTATCCTTGGCAGTAGTAATTACAGTTGCCGTTTTTCCTTCAGCAATAAACCCTTTAGTAAAATTGGTTTTCTCGTTCTTGTTTGGTTGCGAGCATGCTGTTAAGGCAATTGCTATAATGGGGATAAATCTTTTCATTGTCTTTTTTTCTATGTTCTAATGAACTAGTAAAAGACTACCCTAAAAATAAGGGTAGTCTTCTCTATGATTCAAATTTGATATAATAATATATTAATATCCAGGGTTTTGATCTGTGTCGTCAATCGAATTATTTGCGATTATTTCACTTTGAGGTATAGGAAACAACTCGTGTTTGTTCGCTGTATATCCTAAACTACCCAATTCTTGAACTGCAAGATCCCAACGAACTAAATCCCAATATCTACTGCCTTCAAAAGCCAATTCCAATTGTCTTTCTTTAACAATTGCCTGAAAAATATCATCAGAAGCAGTAATGTCTGTTAAACCAGCACGATATCTAACTTTGTTTAATTCGATAAGAGCCTGAGGATCATTGGTTGAGAAATGATAGGCTTCGGCCGCCATAAGTAACACATCAGCATATCGCATTAAACGCCAGTTGATTGTGTAATTCAGCTCAGGAACACCATCAGTGCTGGTTTCAGAAGGTCTTGTAACATACTTTAAACGCATGTATCCTTCGTAGTCGTGTGCACTTGGGTTTTTGATAACACCACCGGTTGCTTGAAAATCAGCTGCTGATAATACGGTTGCATTTCCTCGTTCAGTATCTCCGGCATCAACAAATGCCTGACCAATTTTTGCTGACGGAGAGTTGAAACCCCAGCCATTAACAATATCAAGAGTAGAATTTGAAAAATCGAATACCGCATCTCTTGGACCTTGTAACTGGGCTTCGATGTTATTTTCGTTGCCCCCTCCCCAAGGGAAGTTGCCCCAATCGTAAGATTCTTGAGCAGTGTAGGATACTTCAAACAATGACTCCTGTCCGAATTCAGTTTCTTTTGTCCACACATCGGCAAAATCTGGTTCTAAATCGTATTCCAAACTGCTAATTACCAAAGCAAGTTGAGTTGCTGCATCACCATATTTCTTTTGGTAAAGAAGAGCTTTTCCATAGTAGGCTTGTGCAGTTCCTTTTGAAAAGCGATAACGATCTGCGGGGCTGTATTCACTCTTTAATGGAAGATCTGGAATTGCTTCGGTAAAATCTTTTTCTATTTGAGTATAAATATCAGCAACGGATGCTCTTGGTAAATGATAATCAACCTCGCTTACAGGATTTACCGTCATAAGAGGAACGCCACCAAACATGGTTACCAATTCGAAGTAGCAATAAGCTCTTAATGCTTTTGCTTCTGCAATCATCTCTTTTTTACCATCAGTATCTGGTTCTACCTGATTAATAATGGTATTGGTTGAACTAATGGTTTTGTAAAAGTTAGACCAGATTAATTTAATTTTATCATTATCTGTTTGAATGGCAAAGTCATCAATATTTTGGTAACCCGATTGGTCACCTTCCGAGGAACCTGCTAGACAGTCGTCTGCGGGTAGATTTTTTACAAAATAGACGCTTGCCCAACTACCGTTGGAGAAGTTGTTTTGTATTGCGTTGTATACTCCAACAATTGCCAGTTTAACTTCACTATCGGTATTTAAGAAATTGTCACTGGTTACACGACCTGTTGGATCTATCTCGAGAAATTTATCTTCGTTGCAGGAAGAACTGGAAATTGCAATGGCGATTCCCAAAATATATTTGAATATTTTTAAATATTTCATATTTGTATGATTTATGTTACCCCGATAAAATGAACGGAATTAGACTTTTAGCCCAGACTGTTCGTTTTATTTAATCTCGGTACATTTTAAAACTAAATATTGATTAAAAATTAACAGATAAACCAAAAATCACTTTTCCAGAGATTGGATAGATTCCCCGGTCAACACCTTGTCTTGTAACTTCTGAACTACCAGCTTCAGGATCTAAACCTTCATAATCTGTGAAAGTGAAGAAATCATCCAAAGAAACAAACACACGGGCACGATCGATACCAGCTTTCTGAGTTGTCGATTTTGGAAGTGTATAACCCAATTGAATTTGTTTGATACGCATGTATGAACCATCAGATACCATTAAGTCACTACGATAAACATAGTCGCTTGTATTGTCAGCAGCCGGTCTGCTGGCATTGGTGTGAGTAGGAGTCCATCTGTTATCATACATGAACTTTGGTTTGTTAGAGAAAGGTCTGTCGGAACGGAACCAACCCATAAATACATCATTTCCTTCAGATCCTTGTATGAAAAGGTTAAAGTCAAATCCTTTGTACTGAGCATTAAAAGTAGCACCATACAAAAAGTCTGCATGTGGATCGCCAATGTAAGTCTGATCGGCAGCAGAAATTTCACCATCCTTGTTTACATCAACTACAATAGGGGCTCCGGTAGTTTTATCGATACCATTGGTTTTGTATCCTTTGAAATACCAGATTGGGTACCCTTTTTCAAACCAGGTTAAATCATGACCTCTAAGATTATCCCCGACTATTGGAGATCCTGCTTGTTTGGTCACTTCGTTATCTTGTGTTGATAGATTTAAATTAACGCTGTACTTAAATTCATTATCGTTATTTCGATATCCTAATTCGAAATCAAATCCTTTATTGGTAACAGTTCCTGCATTTGCAAAAGGAAATTCGTTCCCGACAGATAATGGTCCTTGCTTAACAAAAATCAAATCTTTTGTTTTCTTGTTGTAGTAGTCCATTGTAAAGGAAAGTTTTCCATTCAAAGATCTCAAATCCAAACCAAGATCAAGTTGTTCTGTGGTCTCCCACTTTAAATTCGGGTTGGTTAATTTGTCGATTTCTGCACCGGGTTGGTAAACGTCATCAGTACCAGGGTATTGTATTCCTGAGAATACCCAGAATTCACGATCTTCATTTCCTGGAAGATTTGATCGACTACCGTTTTGTCCCCAACTGCCTCTTAATTTCAAGTAATCAATACCTTTGATGTCAAAGAAATCTTCTTCAGATACAATCCATCCTACTGACGCTGCAGAGAAAACAGCAGATTTATCAGTCGTAGGAAATGCATCAGCCGCATCACGGCGAAGTGATAATTCCATCATATATCTGTTGAGATAATTGTAAGATAAACGACCGAAATATGACGTCATTGTATGGTTTACGTATCCACCACCTGTTCTGTCAAATTCATTAGATGTTGTATGCTCCTGATAGGCATACTGGTCACCTTCAGCAATTAGTGGTCCGGAGTGCATTGTATAATTGGGCTCTTGATTCTCTTCAGCAGAATAACCGGCTAAAAGAGTAAAGTCGTGATCACCTACTTTTTTATTATAGGTTGCGAAGTTCTCCCACAACCAGGTGTACCACTTGTTAATTTCATCATCAACCGAAGTTGCTGAGTTTTGGCTTTCACTGGAGAAATAATAAGTTGGTGCCCATGAGTGTTGTGTTTGATAAGTTAAATCGATTCCAACGCGAGTTGTGAAGGATAAACCTTTAATTGGTTTAACTGTTGCATAGGCCATTCCCAGAACTTTATCCTGAGTAATGGTGTTGTGATAAGTTTGCAACATTGCAAGAGGGTTGGCTGTCTCGCCTGTTACATATTGAGCCAGTCCATAATAACGTCCTTTATTGTTTTTTAGAATGGTATTGCCACCATCTAATAAAGCCTGAACGTTAGCAGGTGTTCCATCGTAGGTGATCGGAGTAAGAGGATCAATCAAAAGCGCATTGTTTACAACACTTCTGTACTCGTCGTCTTCTCCAATATATTTCTGTTTTGAGTGCGAAAAACTAAAGTTGTTTCCAACTTCCAGCCATTCTTTAAGATTACTTTTGGCATTTACCCGAGCGGTAATACGTTCATATTTTGCTTTGTCATCACCTACAATACCGTTTTGTGAGAAGTAAGAACCAGACATCATGTAGGTTGACTTTTCGGTTCCTCCGGTGTAGCTTAGGTGGTGTTTTTGCATTGGTGCAACTTCGAAAACTTCATCCAGCCAGTCTGTATCAGTTCCGTTAAGAGTAACAGCTCCAGCACCTGATTCCTGCATCCATTGTTGATACTCGCTGGCATTCATCAATTCCAAATCACTTCTTGAACTTTGAAGACCGTATTGAAAATCATAAGAGATTTTAGCTTCTCCTATTTTTCCGGATTTGGTTGTAATGATGATAACACCATTAGCACCTTCGGTACCATAGATGGCTGCAGAGGCAGCATCTTTCAAAACATCAAATGATTCAATATCACCTGGGTCAATGTTATTGATGTCTCCGGTTTTCATACCATCTACAATAAACAAAGGATTTGAATTACCGTTTGAGTTAACACCACGAATACGAATGTTTGTTCCTGCACCCGGAGAACCTGAATTTGATAATACAGATACACCAGCTGTACGTCCTTGAATAGCCTGATCGGCTCTTGATGCCGGAGTATTCTGAAGCTCTTCGCCCTTCACACTGGAAATAGATCCTGTATTCAGAGCTTTCTTTTGAACACCATAGCCAATAACTACAACTTCGTCTACACTTAGTGCATCTTCAGTCATAACAACATTAATTGTTGTTTGATCACCAACTAAAATTTCTTGAGTTGTGTATCCAATGAAACTGAATACGATAACGTTTTCGGAATTTGCAGCAATAGAATAATTACCGTCTATATCGGAAACTGTTCCTATTGTTGTAGCCTTTAAGGAAATATTAACACCAGGTATTCCAAAACCGTAGGAGTCAGTTACTTTACCGGTAATTTCCTTGTCAGGACTTTGACCAAATGTGATGGCTACATTGCAAAGTACCATCAGTAGTATCATTGATGACCTCAAAAGCCATCTGCTGTTGTTTTGCTTCCCAGTTTTAAGGCAATGTGTAGAAGCATTAAAATTTTCAGATTTTTTCATAAAATTAAATTGATTCATTAGCGTATTATGGTTACTATTTATTTCCCAAATGGAGAGGACCAACACATCCTATATGGGGTTTGATACAAACAATTTTTAATCTTTGTTTTTTTTCATATGTGTTTGTTTTAGATTTTAAAGTTTATGTATGATTATTGAAAATCAGATATATATCGTTTTCGATATTCATAAAGAGTAAATAAAATTATTGTCTTTTGCGAACAGTTGTTTTATTATTGTTTATCAGTCAATTAGAGTTCTTCTAATTCCTATTTTTTTTATAAATTTGCGCCGATTCATTGGCGTATTAGTAAAATGAATTCTTTGTCGGAAGGAGAGGACCAACTAATCTTTCCGGCATTTTTTTATTCTTCATTAGTACCTTTTTCATAAGCATCGATTCCTGAGGTTAAATAAACAAGAGGGGCATTCCAGTTAATGGCAATTTCATTTGTTGAATAACTACATTGCTCATCAGCATAGGATTTAGCAGGATATGAGGATCTAATCACATCAGAACCACAATCGTTGGGAACAACTAAATTTGGACCACCAACCAAAAAACCAGGTACAGGTTCCTGAACAGAATCGGCAGCAGATGGTCTATGATGAATATTCATTGGATTCAAAGAACCAAACCCTGTCACAAAGCAATAAGCAGTTGCATTTCGGCCAAGCAAATAGTCTAAACTCTCTCTTGCTGAGTTCAGGTATTTGGAATTCTTTGTTATTTGGTATGCAAGTAATTTCATCATTCCTTGATTGGCAAATTCTGAATTACTTCCCCATTCGTATTTCTCAATAGCGATTCTATATGGTGAATTGTTTTCAATCTCAATTAGTTGATCGATGTTCTTTAAAAAAACATTTTGCAATTCGGAGTATTCACCTTTCATATCAGAAGTTAGTAATGAAATTACGCCTAAGGTATTTACATCCCGCCATCCTGGAGTTGTAATATTAATATCATCGTTTTTGTGATGTTGATTATACTCATTGTTGGATGTTGCCAGATATAATTCGGCAGATGCCCAATACCACTCATCACTTAAATTAATATCGTCGTAGGCTCCTGTATTAATATCTGATGCTTGTTCATATAATAGATTGGGGTTTTTAATCGCCCAATTCCATGCTTTTTCTGATTGAATTAAACAAGAATCAGCCAAACCAGGTAAGCTTGAATTAAAATTGGAGAATAGACGGGAAGCATAAGCCATTGTTGCAGCAAAATCGAGAGTTGCTGCCGTACTTTTTTGGACCAAATATCTCTTGTTTATGGCATCGTTTGGCATTACAAAACCTTCGAAGTTTTTGGTGGTTAGTTTGTGATAAACTCCACCATCAAAAGAATCCTGCATTGTCATCATCCATCTCAGATTGTACAATGCTTCGTCCAAAATATCAGGAATTTCGTTATTTGATTCCGGAATGTTCAAGTTTACTTCATTGAAGTATTCCAGAAAGGAATTGTAAGCAAATAGTAAAGTGTAGGTTGATATGCTGCTGTTAACGATGTATTTGTTGTAATCTCCGGCATCGTACCATCCTTTAGGGGATGAAACAATGCTGTTTTCAGGATGATTTTTATCTGCAGCAGAAGAGTGATAATAAACAATTGTATCGGGATGACCTTCAGGGCGAGCCCAAATTCTTCCAAACAAACTGTCAATTTTCATTCCCGAGCGATTCATATAGAAAGACTTAAGCGAAGCTTTTGAAAGCTCTGCATAAGGTCTTTCTGTTATGATGATTTTGTTTGAGATGATGCTGTCATTTACTACAATATAATACTCTCCCTTATCCGTTAACTCTGAAAAATCGATGGATTGAACCGTATCGCCGGAAAATGAACAATATTGTTTCGAACCAGTGGCTTTTTCAAGTATGGTTTTACCATTGCTGTTTTTAATTTGAAACAGATCGGCACTTGTTCTGAGCATTGCTTTTTTAGGAGCATTGTTCTCATATCCAACTTGATTGGTAAGTATGAGCTGCTCGTTTGCCGGAACAGGCTCATCCAATTTTTGGGTACAAGCGGATGCTGTAAATAATACAGAAAGCAGGTATGCGTACATTTTATAGTTCTTGATCTTCATCTCTGTGTATTGTTATCCTATAATAACCGTTATTCTATGAGTTCCTGATTTTAAAATTGGAATCATGTTGCCATTCACTGATGTTCCATCAATTTCAATTGATTTTACCCCTTTGTTTTTCCCATCAGGATTTAAGATTTTAATTTCATAACTTACTCCACGAAATTGACGGGTTACGGTGTATTCTTTCCATTCTTTTGGGACACAAGGATCAATTTTTAAGCCATCGTAATCTGGTTGAATACCCAAAATGTATTGAGAGATGGCATAGAAATTCCACGATGCAGTTCCGGTCAGCCAGCTGTTTTTTCCTTCGCCTGGTTTAAAAGCATCTTTTCCGGCTACCATTTGGCAGTATACATAGGGTTCTACCTTGTGTAATTCGCTGATTTCTTCCAAATAGGCTGGGCAAATCTTACGAAAATATTCCCAGGCCCGATCTCCTCGACCTAAAAGGGTTTCCCCAATAATTATCCATGGATTGTTGTGGCAGAAAATACCTGCGTTTTCTTTATATCCGGCAGGATAAGTTGAGATTTCACCATATTCAATTTTATATTCGGTGAAGGCCGGATTGTTTAAGACAATTCCAAAAGGAGTATCCAAACGTTCCTTAACGCTATCAAGAGCCTTTTCCATCAAACCTTCCTCACGGCCAATTTCGGCCATGGTACACCAACCTTGCGATTCAATAAAAATTTTACCTTCTTCGTTTTCTTCCGATCCCACTTTTTTGCCGTAGTAATCGTACGCTCTTAAAAACCATTCTCCATCCCAGGCATGATCTTTAATTGTTTGAGTCATTGCTTCAACATGCACTTTGGCTTTATCAGCTTCTATGGTATTGCCAATTCGTTCGCAAAGTTTAATGAATTCTTTTCCATACACTACGAATAATCCAGCAATCATAACCGATTCGGCAGTCCGTCCTTTTTTATTTCCTGTTGTTTGAAACGATTCGTTTGGATTTGTTGAGAAGCAGTTCAGGTTCAAACAATCATTCCAATCGGCACGACCGATTAAAGGCAATTGATGAGGGCCTAAGTTATTGACAACGTGATCGAACGATACTTTTAAGTGATGGAATAAAGACTGTGCTTTCGACTCATCATTATCGAAAGGAACCATTTCATCCAGAATACTGAAATCACCTGTTTCTTTGATGTAACATGTTACTGATAAGATTAACCATAAAGGATCATCATTAAAATCCCCTCCTAGGGCATGATTTCCCATTTTTGTTAATGGTTGGTATTGGTGATAACATCCGCCGTCCTCAAATTGGGTGGCAGCAATGTCTAAAATCCGTTGTCTTGCCTCTGCTGGTATCTGATGAACGAAACCAATGATATCCTGATTGGAATCACGGAATCCCATACCGCGGCCAATTCCGCTTTCGAAGAAACTTGCGCTTCTCGACATGTTAAAGGTAACCATGCACTGGTACTGATTCCAGATGCTAACCATTCTGTTTAGCTCGGGTTCTTTACTTTCCAGATTAAATTTATCAAGTAGTTTAGACCAATAGTTTTCTAAATCTGCGAAAGCAGCATTTACTTTCTCTGTTGTATCGAACTGAGCCATCATCGCTTTGGCTTTCGTCTTATTGATAACTCCTTTAGATGCCCATTTGTCTTCGTCTTTGTTCTCTACATATCCTAAAATGAAAACAAATTCCTTTTCTTCATCTGGTTGTAATTCTACTTCGATATAATGCGATGCAACTGGCGACCATCCGTGAGCAATGCTGTTGCTGGCTTTGCCATTTTCAATTGCCTGAGGTTTGTCGAATCCATTGTGCATACCAATAAAGCTTTCACGATCGGTATCAAAACCATTAATATCAGAATTTACAGAAAAGAATGCGTAATGATTTCTTCTCTCTTTGTATTCTGTTTTGTGATAAAGAGCAGATCCTTCAACTTCTACTTCACCAGTTGACAGGTTACGTTGAAAGTTGGTCATGTCATCTTCAGCATTCCACAAACACCATTCAGCAAATGAGAATAGTTTTACTTTTTTTACTTTGTCTGATTCGTTTTTCAGTTTCAAAAGGTGCACTTCTCCCATATAGTCGAGTGGGATGAAGCAAAGTAAATTTGAAGAAAGTCCATTTTTACTACTTAAAAAACGGGTATAACTAAGGCCATGACGGCATTCATATTTATCCAGTTCTGTTTGAGTTGGTTTAAAGCCGGGGTTCCATGTGCACTCCTCATCTTTTATATAGTAATAACGTCCGCCCATGTCTACAGGAACGTTATTGTAACGATATCTGGTTAATCTTCTAAATTTCGCGTCTTTATAAAAAGTATATCCTCCCGCTGTGTTTGATATTAACCCAAAAAAATCTTTATTTCCAAGGTAATTAATCCATGGAAATGGAGTTTTTGGTGAGGTAATAACATACTCCTTGTTGGCATCATCAAAGAAACCGTACTTCATAATACTAATATTAAATTGTTTACTCTTTTAGGTGTTGTTGGCACCAAATTATACTTATATATTCTAATTTTTTTCTCTTGTTCTTCTGTCTGCAAGTTCGAGAGTTATTTCATTCATTTTCGTTTGATTCAATGGATATATTGTCATGAAAATTGCACCTAAAATGGCAATGATCGCGGGTACCCAACTCATCAACATTGTAATTCCTGGAATTGCTCCCTGAATGGCAGAATAATCTTGTCCGTTGTAATGAAAAGCAGCCAAAATAAAACCGATTATTGCACCTGCTATACCACCACCAAATTTGGTGGCAAATGAACCTGCCGAATAGATTAGGCCGGTAGCGCGCCGGCCATTTTTGAATTCAGAATAATCAGCGGCATCGCCAAGCATAGCAAAAAATAGGGTTGGAAATATTGCTGCAGAAAACTCTGATACAATACCCAAAATAAAGATTGCAATGATGTCGCCCGGGCCGCAAAATATGATTGATGCATTCACTACTCCTGAGAAAATTAATGCGTAGATGAACAGCTTTTTCTTTCCTAATTTCTTGCTTAAGGGTGCAGTAATCATTGCGCCGGCAATAGAAGCAAACATTAATGCAACCATAAAAGATGCAGCTAAAATCTGATTGTGTAAATAATGAGTAAAGTAAATTACTACGATTCCCTGCTTAATTGAATTGTAGATGCTGAACAACAATCCGATTGTTAATAAGACTAACCAAGGTTTGTTACGGATCAAATCTCTTAAATCTCTCCAAAGATCGCTTTGCTGCTCTTTGGGGGGGTGAACTCTTTCTTTCGTAGTCCAGAAAGTGATAAACATGAAAAGGACTAAAAAGGCAGACATCACATAAATGGAATAACTATATCCACTTTTTTGGTCGATAATAACAATTTTTTCACTGCTTAGATTTTGTTCGCCTGAAACAATGAACGAATAAGTTTTGTTGGCTTCCATTGAGAAACTCTTTCCTGTAGTAGGAGAATTAGTCGGATTGTTATTGTTTTCCCAGATAAAGTTTGCAATGCCATCTTTTGTTTTAATGTTTACATTTTCTACATCAGAAGGAGCAGAGACAGTTACCTGAAATCTATCGGAAGCCAACTCGTTTACACTAATCGTTGGATTGATATTTCCAAAATGTGCAACCAAATAGAGTAAAGCTCCTTGTACGAGCATTCCGCCGGCAAAAGCCCCCACCATTCTGTACGATCCAATACTTGTTCTCTCTTTGTCATCACCTGTCATTACCGCCATTAATGCGCCGTAAGGAATATTGTTGGCGGTATAAACTAATGTGAAAATGATATAAGTTGTATAGGCATATATTATTTTGCCCGTAGGACCTAGATTTGGAGCAGTGAAAAGAAGAGAAAGAATTACGCCTAATGGTATTGCTGTAAACAATATCCAAGGTCGAAACTTACCATACTTCGTATTTGTTCTATCGCCGGCAATTCCCATTAGAACATCGCTAATGCCATCTGAAAGACGGGCAATTAACATTAGTAAACCTACAGCAGCTGGATTTATCCCAAAAACATCAGTGTAGAATATGAATAGAAAAGTTGCTACACCTCTCCAGGCTATATTGGCAGCACCATCGCCAAGAGCGTAACCAAGTTTTTCTTTAAAAGATATTTTAGTAGAATCTGACATTTTTATTTTTTAGACTGTGAAATCAAATAATTCCTTTTTTGTTTTTTCATAAACCTCTCTGCTGAATACATAAAGGCGTGCTGGTTTATGAGCAACTCCTGTTTGTTTTTCATCCGTAGGAATCAAATATTTCATGCGGGCAATTTTTTTTCTGAAATTTCTCTTGTCCAACTCAGTGCTTAATATCACCTCGTATATGTTTTGTAGCTGTGTCAGACTAAATTTTTCAGGAAGCAATTCAAAACCGATTGGTTCTTGCTTAATTTTATTTCGTAACGCAATTAAAGCTTCCTCCAGAATTTGATTGTGATCGAATGCCAGTTCTCCAACTTCTGATACAGGAACCCATTTCACATTTCTGCCTTTCCACTCTAAAGTAATATTCTGTGTTGCCAGAAGGGCAAAATATCCAATTGATACAATTCTTTTATCAGGGTCTCTGCCATCGTGAATTAACCATCTTCTGTCGTTCTCCTTTTTTAATCTGTCGGGATGTGCAAATGTTTTGAATTGATCAAGGAATACATTTTTTAAACCTGTTAAGTCAAATAAGACACGATAAGCTGCCTGCTCAATGGTTTCATCTTCATAGATGTGATTTCCTGTTAATGTTAAATCTGTAAATTCGGGCTGTCCTGTAGAATTATTAGTAAGTGTTCTATCTACAAGTAGAACTTGAAGTTCTTGTCCATTGTATCCGAATATTACGCAATCTACAGATATGTAATCGTTAAGTGGTCTGCCTGGCATCTTTATAGTTGGGGGTTATATCTTATTTTTTTAATTAAGTGTTAAAGCAACACTAACTATATTTGATGCTAATGTAAATCCTTTTTTAGAAAAATCAAAAAATGATTTATGTCTTTTTCGAAATCGTATGCGGCAGAGGTTGTATAAAGTACACTAAGTTGGTCTGTTTTTCGGCCTTTTAGGATGTTGGTTCTTTTTTATCAAAAAAGCTTATTTATAACAGGTATAAATAATATTGATTTCAGATTGAGGGAAGGAATCAAAACGGAGAATAGTAAAAATAAAATTTATTTTTTCATTATTGGACTGTAGTTAGCTGGTTATTTTTGTTGAGACATTTATTGATTGCATCCAATAGTGTGTTTTTTCCTACCGGTTTTGAAAGATAGAGGTCGCAGCCGGTGGATAATATCTTTTCCCGATCACCAGACATTGCATATGCTGTTTGTGCAATAATTGGAAGTTCCGGTTTTATATTTTTTATTAGTTTTGTGGCTTCGTATCCATTCATTACAGGCATATTGATATCCATTAACAGTAAATCAATTTTTTCTATCTTTTTGCAATAATCTACAGCCTCTCTGCCATTTTTAGCCCGAATGCATTTGGCGTTTTCTTTGCCAAGTATTTCTGCCAAGTATGAATAACTTGAATCGTCGTCTTCGGCAATAAGAATTGTTTTTCCTTTCAGATTGAGTTTTTGCTGAAAAGTGCCATTGGTATGAATTTGTTTTGCATCTTCCAAATAAACAGGAATTGTAAAAAAGAAGGATGCTCCTTTTCCTATTTCAGATTCAACCCATATTTCACCACCTAATAAATTAATTAATCGTTTGCATATGGTTAATCCTAAGCCGGTTCCGCCATATGTTCTGGTTTGAGATTCATCGACCTGTCTAAATACTTCGAAAATTAATTCCTGTTTATCAGCTGGAATGCCAATTCCAGAATCAGTAACATAAAATTTCAGCATTGGAATTTGATTCTGGATATATGCATAACAGCCAAATTCAACGCTTCCCGAATTGGTGAATTTTAGAGCATTTTTTAAAAGGTTAAGTAAAACCTGTTTAATTCTATTTTGATCTGAATTTAAGATGGGGTAAATGTTTCCCTGATTAGTGTTCATTTTGAGCTTAATCTCTTCTTTTCCCAAAATTAGCCGCTCATTTTTAATGATGAATTGCACTTCATCCAGCATGGATTGGATTGAAAATGGTTCATTCTCAATTCTAATATCGCCTGTTTCTATTAAAGAGATATCAAAAAGATCTTCAATAAGAGCTAATAAGTTATTACCGCTCTTGTTTATTATTTTATTAAAATTAAGAATATTTTTCATGTTTGAATTCTCATTAATAAGTTCCGAAAATCCGATTACTGCATTTAGTGGAGTTCTCAATTCATGCGACATACTTGCTAAAAAAGTCGATTTTATCCGGTCACTTTTTTCAGCATCTTCCTTGGCTGCAATTAAAGCTTCGGTAAGATTTTTTCTTTGCGTAATATCTTCGATCATGGCCAAATGACATGGTTTCCCTTCCGTTTCAAAATCAACTTTTGCTACAGTTAGCTTAATCCACCTGCAGTACCCCTTTGGTTGTATCAATCTTTTTTCAATGGTATAATTTGTAATGGTGCCTGCCATTAATGATTTCATTTGATGCAAATCTTGCTCTATGTCATCAGGATGTGTTATTGATTTCCAATTGATTTTAGACAATTGCTTTTTGGAGTATCCAGTAATCTCGCAATATTTGGAATTCACACGAAAAAACATTCCGTCGTTAGAATTCACCAAAGCTATGCCAAGAGGAGCTCTTTCAAAGATATTTTGAAATTTTTCTTCATTTATTTTATTTGATTTTTCGGCATTTTTTCGTTTGGTAATATCCGTAATAAAGCCTTCCAGGGATATCAAACGATCTCCTTCGAACACACCACGGCCACGTTCCCAAATCCAATGAATTTCGCCATTTTTATTTCGAATGGGATATTCTTCTAAGAATGCTTCTTTACGCTCTAAGGTTTTCTGCCATTTTTCCCATAAAAAGTCCTGGTACTTAGGTAGAATAATTTGATTGAAATTAATTTTCTTTTCGTCCATTAAATCTTTGGCTGTGTAACCGGTGATATCCTTGCATCCCTCGCTGACATACTCCATTTTCCAATCTTTGTTGTTTGCACATCGGTATACAAAACCAGGAAGATTATCAAGCAAGGTTTCCATCTTACGGTTGCTTTCTTCCAATTCGGACATTTTAATTTCAATGTACGCGTTTAGCTCTTTGTTTTCCTTTCTCAATTTATCTTCCGCATCTTTAATACGAAGCATAACATTCAACTGCGCGATTAATTCTTCTTCTTCAATTGGTGTTGAAAGAACTGCATTTGCTCCCATTTTTAATCCTTTAATCTTGCTCTTTTTATCGCCACTTATGGAATTAATCAGAATGATTGGAATGTGTTTTGTTTCAGCTTCTTCTTTTAATTTTTCACACGTTTCAAAACCATCCATCCCCGACATCATAATATCTAGAATAATAGCGTCAGGCTGTTCTTTTTTTGCCATTTCGATTCCGTCTAAACCTGACGCGCATGTTACGAATGAACAAGTGGAATAGCACTTTTTGTGTATCGTTCGGTAAACTGTTAAATTATCGTTATTGTCGTCGATAGCTAGAATCTTTTTCATAGGATTAAATAAAGAAGTTTTCAATTTTAGATAGCATCTTAAACTGCCAACCAACTCCGCTATCTAATTATTACAATCAGTTTCAAGATTGCAGCTTTACCTTCAATCATCGCGCCAGCAGTGAGAGTGATAACTGGAATGTGTTGTATTTTTATATCAGACTTAATTTAACTTACTGCTTCAGTAGTGTCTATTCTAGGAAAAACAGATAGTTTCCTCGAGTATAAAAGAAAACGATGTGTAAAATAGAAACTTCAAAAACACTACTAAAAATCGTTATTATTGTGTTAATAAACAATATAAATAGTCTTGGTTTGTTAAATAAAATGGAAATATGGGCAAGTGAAAAATAGATGTATTAAATGCAAACGATATCTTTCAATTTCTATCTAAAATTGACTGTTTATCCTGTTAAAGATGATTGGGAAATAAGTACCTTTGGTTTTATTCATTACATTAATTCATAAAAACAAAATAAAAGCGCGTATGATAAATGAAATTGTAAGAGTTCATGATAAATTTTCTGTAGAGATTAAATTGGGGTATGAGCCTCGTAAAGATCGAAAGGTGAGTGAGTTTTCCATAAAAACCTGGCTTTTTATACCTAGTGGTTTGGATATTAATTCGTCTACCTATACAAAAGAGGACTTTTACAACGATTTTATATAAGGGGTATTACCAATCGGGCAAAAAATTAAAGTTGCGTTAAATCGTGTGAATCCTTTTGGTGGTGGGAGTTGTGGGCTTTTTTAAGAGGTTTTAAGGTAATAACAAATCGCGCAAAGCATTGAATATTGATTGAATTAGGATTGAATTATACAAGCACTGATTAAATACATTTAAGGAATGTTGTAACCTTTGATATAATTGGACTTAGAGGAAATTAGGAAAACGACTATGCGGTTAAATCTGCATGGTCGTTTTTTTGTGTTTAAATGTTGAAAAGGTGGCAATGCATTACAAAAAAGTGTACAAAATAGGTTACAGTTTTTTATTCTTAAAAGATGAATATCGTATATATATTTGTATAAAACCTACACACAAATGCGAAATACCCAACTGAAAAATAAAAGAGACAAACGTATCGTTGAGACATTTTATAAACTATACGATGTTCAACGCTTACGTATGGATGACGTTTTACGTACTCTATCAGAGGATTATTTCTTTTTAAGTGTAGACTACATTTACAATATTATCTTCTACACAAAGGAAAACAAAGATTACTACGACCAACTGGTTGATGGTGCTTTGGTTTTAAGTAAGAAACAATTAAAAGCATGTTGAATAGTAAGGTTTAAAAGTGAATGATTAGTGCGAGCTTGGTTGGCTCGCACTTTTTTTTTAAGCCTACTTTTTAGGTACAACAAAGAAGTCATCAGCGTCGGTGGTTGGTGGACGCACGTAAGCTTCATCAGACAACTCAATTTCATTAACAGTCTTTTTATCGCTTTCAATTTGTGCGCTTGCATCTTCTACGTTACAGACAAATGAAATACGGTACATGTTTCCTGCTCCACCAGATTCTTCTCTTCTCATATCTACCCGACGCATGGTTTGAAAGGTTTCGCCACTTGTGCCATGGAAAGCGGTGTGTAAATCTGTAAGTGTGCGTAAATAGTCAATTGCGCTGGCTTGATTGTAAGATCCTATGTAAGTGTCGCTGAAGGTTTCGAAAAAGAAATACAAGTCTACCTGTGTGTCGCATTCCTGAATGAGCTGAGATAAATCTCTACACTCATTGGTATTGAAACTAATAAACACGGCTGGCGTAGGGAATGGTAACTCCTCAGTTAGATAACTTATTTGCTCGTGCCAAAGATCCACCCATTGAATGTCTGGCAATTTTTCGTTAATGCGTTCTGCAATTTCTTGATAAAGGTCTGTCCATGCTTCCATAACTGATGCTATTTAAATGGTATTTAAACACTCTTTAAATCTATATTTATAGTGGGATTATTCCACTGTTTTTCTATTTGAAATTTAATGGTATCACCAAACCACTTGTCAAAGTCTATCATCATGGTTTGACTGTTACCCATAAATTGATGTTTAGGTATTTTGATTTTAGAGCCAACAGGCTTTAAGGCCATGGCTTTGCAAAACATTGCTTTCTTACCCAGCGAAACATTACGCTTGTTTAGTGATACCGCTCCCTTTTTGTTTACTGATACATTACCGCTAAGCTCGTAGAATTTAGCCCAGAAGTACTTTTTCATTTTAGCAGTAACAACAATGTGACCGCCTTTGTTGTGGATGTCTGCATATTCAGAATCAGCAACAACTACAACTTTACTAAGTGAAGCTGAAAGTTTTTTGATTGATCGCATTAAGCGGCCTTTGTTGTACATGGTTCGTTTGCCTGCCATTGGATTGCTGGATTGTGTCCACTTTTCAAAGCCTGTATCTGTAAAACCACCTTTAACAAAGCTTTCTTTAAAGAACTTAACCGACTCAGAACCTGCATAACGAGAGGCATTCTTTTTGAGTTCAACAGCCATTTTTTGAAATTCGGGCACTTTATTTTTGTTTGCCATAGAAAGTTGTATATTTGTAGTGAGAGCGGACGAGTCCAATCTCAGCCCAAAAGGTGAATGTTTCCGGCATTCACCTTTTGTTATTTTATTCTACTTCGAAATACTTCTGATAATTCTTTTGAGCCAATTGCTTGCGTGTAACTATTATTACCATGTTATCCTTAATGACAACAACCTTTTTAATATTGGCTTTCCCAATTCCATTTAACTCTCCTCTGAGCTTGGTTGCTGCTATCTTTAAGCAGTCAGCTTCAGGAGCTTTCGAGATATCTAAAACAACCGCTTTACATCCTTGTTTATTGGCAGTATTTACGCCATTGGCTACAAATTTACGAGTACTTGAAGCAACATCCGGGTTAAAGGTTTTTAAATCGGCTGTATAACTTGTTTTTCCAATAGCCATTTCAGGGTTTTTACGGTGAAGTTTAGCACTGTTTTCGATGTGTGGCAAAATGTAGATATCCTGCTCTAATTCTACCGCTAGTTTTTTTGCAGCCTTAATGTTTGCAGTTCCATCAGATAAGTCGTAAAAGTCGTTTACATGCACTGTTTGCTCATCAACCGTGATTGTTTGATATGGCATGTGTTGTTTCATTAGCTCAGTATTATCGCGAATGATTCCACGCTTTTTATCAACAATGTTTTGAAAATAACTTTGTTCCTCGTTGAAGACCTTGCCAGTTTTGTAAGGGTTGTTGGAAAATTTAACGCCTTTAATTGTTTTACCACTAGTAGGTTTTTCGGTGGTTTGTTCCCACCAACAACGGCAACCGTAATCAAATGGAGCAAGTGCCGTTACTTCATTAACCGGAATAATTAAACCTTCATTAGCTGCATGACTGTTTCTCACCTCACCATCACCCATGGTTCGGTATTTCATGTTCTGATAAATATCAACATCCTTTATATAAGAAGCATATTCCTGGGCAGAACTAACACAATCACCTGCGAACTTTGCTTCTGTACTTAGCCACTGTTCATTATGCTTGTTTACAATGCCTTTTGCCTGATTAATAAAGTCCTCTTTTTTGGTTTTGCCAGTGTTTAAACCATCCAGTTGCTTCATTAAGTCGTGGGCTTTTGCACCTGCAAATTGCAAAATGTTTTCCCGGAACTGTCGGGTTATACTCTCATCGTAGTAACCTTTACCCCACGCTTTTTGGGCTTCCTTATTAAAGGCTGCGTAATTCTTCAATACCAAATCCTTATCCAAGTCGGTGGTTTTCACCTTACCGTCGTAGATATCATTGGCCAGTCTGTCAATTGCCTTATCCCATGTAGCAGCAAATAGTTCGTAAACCTCAGTCTGCGCCTGTGGTGAAACTACTCTTTGTCCGTTTGCGTCAGGATTTTTTTTTTGACTGGTTGTTTCGGTTGTTGTTTTATCAACAGCAGCCTTAAGCTTTGTGATCGGTAATCCTGTTACTTTTACAAGTTCCTCAAGATCGAATTCATAATGCTGTGAAAGATCCTTAATCGCTTTTAATATTCCAGTTAATGTTAAAGATTCTTTTTCATCGTACTCAAAACTTAGGTTTTCAAATGGTGCATAAACAGAAGATAGTTTTATCAGTCTCGGTTTTATCTCTTCATTGAAATAGTATCTAAACAACAACTTGTCTACTTTATTTCTGTAGACTAAAAGTCTTTCGTGGACTTCAGCAGATCCTACATAACTTTTTTCGTCTGTAGTTCCTGTGCCTCCGAGTAAGCGTTTACTCATCAGACTGTCTGCATATTCGTTAAGTGATGAGAAACTTTTATAGGCATCTACATTGTAGTTATTTGGAATTTCGATCTTCTCAGATCCCTGCAATACTGCAAAGTGATTCATTCGAAAATTAACAAGCATGTCGTACAGCTCATCACGACGCGTTGTGTCCATTCTCTCGGTTATGGCAAAAACAGGTGGCACACCAAACTTATCGATATAAGAAAGCCACGATCCTAAGCCTAGTTTTTTAGCGATAACAATAAGTCCTATTTGTGCATATAAACCTAAACTCCAGTCATTACCAATCTGCACGTAGTAGTTACTGTATTTGCCTTCTTTATAGGAGACTCCATTTTCGTCCCACTCTTCGTTTACAATAATTCCTTTGTGTGCCAAAAAGTTTCCCTGTGGTATTTCTATTACCTCTTTAATCTCCCCTTTTTCATTCAATTCGAATAATTCGATAAGTGTGGTGCCCTCAAATGTTGATTTTACAACCAATCTGGCAAGCTCTAAAAACCAAGGTTTCTCAAGTAAGCGCTTTGCTTCTTCATCGGCGTTTCCATCCTTATCTACAAGGTTGTACTTTGCACACTGAATTGGTAAAATACGGTTGTCAACGCAACTACCTAAGTGCAAATCGGTATTCATGCTTTTATAAAAACGCATCAACTCTCCACGGCGTGGGTTTTCCGGATCGGTTGCAGACATAATGGATTTAGTGAGATCTTCAATCTCTTTTTTTTCCATTGTTTGCGCCTGCCGTTTCCACGGCGCCCCCTTCTCGGAGCGTTTGTGATATTCGTTATATAGAGAGTTGTTTTTAACCCGACTTAAAATTACAGTCTCAACAGCATTGCCGATGTGTCCGATTATTCCAATTTTCTTACCCATTTAAATAGTGTTTAAATAAAAAAGTTATCGTTTGTGTTGTTGCCGTAAACCGGACTTGCACTTGTGCCGTCGATACTGGTTAATTTAGGACAGTTGATCAGGTTCATGGCTCCGCTCTGGATTCGTTCCAAGTCCTTTTTTGCATCGCTGTAAAGCTGTATGTAATCCTCCGGAACTTTACGTGCTGCATTGCGTCGTACTGATCGGTAAACCACGATGCTTGCAATGACTTGCACTAATACACCATTTCGAACTGGAGTCTCTTCTTTAAAAATTACTTCAGTATCGTATTTGCCGGAAATATAGGATATGGCAAAATCGATTGCCTTTTGCTCGATGTTATTAAGCAATTCGTTGTTGTCCAATTCAACTCCCGGACTCATGGCTACACTTTCGAACATTAGCCGTTCCTGAATTACTGCAATAAGGTCTTCTTTGTTAATGTACTTCATGGCATATTGTATTTTTGTTTCATTTTACCGGATCTGTAACTCTTTTCTCCAGTGTTACGTCTACGTCCGGGAGTGCAATATTTATCTAAAGCAGAAATAGCCTGTTGGTCTGCATCGGGACTGTCGTCGTGTTCTGACATTCCCTCTTCAATAGCGCATAGTTGCATAATACCAACCTGTGTGTCAGCATGGCTTTTTAATGCTTCATTGTAGTATATGCGGCTATTTTGGTAATATGGTTGCATTGTTATTAAGCGCTGAATTTTCTTGGACATCGGAGTTTTTATTTCCATCAAATTCAAGTCTATATTGTTTTCATCTTCAGCCTCACTGATAGAACGCTCAACCTCACCATTCCAAAACTGACTTTCAAATTGTCCTATGTAGTTAATACCCTTTGGTAGTTGCTTTTTAAAGCAGCAGTTCCAATTAGCTGCAATTTTCATTTTTGATTGTTTTACATAGCAATCAATTAGCCAAAAATTACGGCCATGCAAACCCCAAACCCTTATGGCATTATAGTCACTTGTTTCATTGTCTGTGTAAGCAATATCCCAATGAGAAATGATCATTTTAAACTCTTCGAGAGGTGGAAGTTTAGCCCATTGTATTTGATCTTCGGAAAATATACTGCCCTCTAACTTCGTTTCATGCAAAAATTCAGCATAGGCTGCAACGATTCCCATATCTCGCTCCATTTGCTGGTAATATTCTTTGGTGTACATGGCAGGCCAAGCCGGTTGATGATTTGTTTTATTGTAGCCTTTTACCTGTCTAACCCTCCAAGATGGGTGTCGCTCCTGTAATATGGTTTGCGTCATTACACGCGCAAAGCGGTTGTTTGCATAAATCAAACGTCGTATGTTTCCAGTCATGGTTGGAATTATATCACGCTCAATACTATCAGCTTGCTTACGCATGCGTTTGTGGTTGGAAATGGTGTCCGGAGTTTCCAGATCATCTATCACCCAGAGGGTTGGTCGGCGGTGCTTGATACGCACTCCACGAACTTTCTTTTTAATACCAAATGATTTGCCAATGAATCGCTGGTCGATAGTTGCAAAATCGCCATACTCCCAAGAACCTTTGCATTCTTGTTTTCCAAAATCGTGAATTAAAAGTGGATTTCCTGCCAATTCTGCCTGAACATCTGCGATAAGATCCTCTGCACGATCTTTACTATCACTCATCAAGCAGAAAAACATATCTTCTCCCCGCATCCACAACCAAAGAGGAATGATAACATTTGCCCAGACAGACTTTGCTGCACCCCGAAACCATTCAAGAAAAATAAATATAACCATCTCCATAGCAATTTCTTCAGCAGCATCGATCTGAAATTTCGCACTGTCAGCAGTTGCATAATGAGGAAGATATGTTTGCACCATGTACAATACATTATCTTGAGCATGGCGAATGCGTTCCTGCTGATCTTGCTTGCTTTCAAAAGGATTCACGTCATTGCTTTTTCTAACAATGTCGAGTTTCTTCAGGTACTTTTCCGCCTTTATTTTATCAGCCTTTGCTCTTGATGTTGCCATTAGAAATTTTTGTATTTATCTCTTAATAAAAAGACTATTTTATTGTGGTAAACAGCTTCGTAGTAATCAAGCATTTCGACACTATCCCGGTCTGAGACGTATTCTTTTATCTCGTTCATGAGTTTTACAAGCTTGTTGTAACAATACAGTTTTACTATAATGGAAAGTTTTAATTTCATTACCCTATCTCCTGTGTTTTTTTGCGTATTATCGTGCTTTGGAATTCAATGGTTTTTTCCCATAGCTCTTCGTCGTGCATGCGCAGAGAATTAAAGATCTCATCCATTACATCGATAAAAACACCCAGCGTGTAACTGCTGTTATCAAGCGTTACCAATACTTTGTTAAGTTTGCTTATTTGGTCGCTTATGGAACTGGCTTGATGACGATAAAGAGCCTCTTCTTTTGAGTCACCTGCATGCATGGCATCATTAATAAAGGCCTCCAAATCTAAGCGTTGCTTACTGAGCAGGTTGATCAGCTTTCGCAGATTGTCAGTTTCGGTGGATTGACATTGCATTCTTGCTTCCCGGATATCTCTCCATTTTCCTTCGGGATCGTTATTAGCCCAGGAGCTGATAGTAGCTTCTGTTAAATTTAAGCGGGCCGCTACCTCTTTTTGCTCCAAACCTTGCACAACAATATACTCGAAAGCCGCACGCCGAAGTTTCGTGTATTCAATTTTTGGAAGTTGAGGCTTCCTTGGTTTTCTTTTTGTCTTTCCCATTTACATACAATTAATACACTACAAAGTTTGCTTGAATATGTTGCATTGAAAAAACGTCTTTTTATGCACACTAAATATTTTGTGATTATCAGATGTATAGGCACATGCACATACATATGTTTTCATTATGAAAACGTGTTTTCACATTGTAAATATTTTAACAAAACTTTGTGACACACAATTCAAGAAATTATGAGTAAGAAATTGCTAATAAGTGTCTATGCGAAAGATGAAGTAGGTCGTGTGGATATTATCGGGTCAATATCCGAATGGAATAAGAACAACGCGATGGATATGCGCACCAAATGTCAGGATTTGAAAGATTCCGGCATTACAAAATGCCATGTTTATATAATGAGCGTTGGAGGCGATTGTTTTCAGGCAAACGAGATTGTAAACATCTTAGTTGAAATGTTTGGGAGTTACACCGGGGACGGTGGAGCAATAGTAGCTAGTGCCGGAAGCTATATAGCTGTTAATGCAACATCTTTCGAACAGGCTAAAAACGGTCAGTTCATGATTCACAAACCTATGGGTGGTGTGTATGGAAATGAAACCGAAATTGAGAATTACCTCGCTTTGGTGAAAAACATGACCACTACATATTACGATTCTTACAAATCTGTACTCAAAAAACCGGAAAAGGAATTTAAAGCCAAATGGGAAGCCGGTGATTTTTGGATGACCGCTGATCAGGCTGAGGAGTGGGGATTTGTTTCAAAAGTAAAAGACCCAATAAAGATTGACAAAGAAACAGCTACGGCTATTAAAGACAGTGGTTCGCCAATCGCCATAGCAATGGAGCATATTACTCAAACACCTAAAGAAAATGACATGGATTTGAAAGCAACAGCAATTGCTATCGGTATGGATGCAAATTCTACTGAAGAGCAGGTAAACGCACGCTTGCAGGCAAACGCTCAAAAGGCTGCGGATTACGATTCTCTGAAAGCAAAACAAGAGCAAAAAGAGAAGGAAGAAAAAGCATCTAAAATTAAGGCCGAGCTAGATGCTGCCGAAAAAGGAAAACGCATTACGGCCGATGCACGTCCGCAGTGGCAGGCGCAATTCGATAAGGATTTTGAAGGCACTAAAGCATTGCTAGACGGCGTGCAAGGTGTTGAAAAACCATTATCGGCTGACATTAAAGCCGGGGCTGATGGTAAAGGAGCTACTTACGAAGGTAAAACTTTTGAAGAGCTTCAAGACGAAGCTCCTGAAACATTGGAAGCTTTGCAGGATAACAACCCAGAAGCTTACGACAAGTTGTTCGCTGACTGGATGAAACGTAATAAATAGAAATAGGAGGATTTTTTTATGGCAACTATAACAGATGGTAACTGGCTAAACCAATATGTATCTCCTCAGTTATTGCAGGAGTTTAAAAACTATAATGACGACTTTTTAGCAGCTCTAAAAAGTGCGCCTAAAGCAGCTATTACAGCGGATGGTATCCGTTTTAATAAGCTGATTAACAACGTAGGATTCTACGTTGATAACACTTCAGACTTTACCG
Source organism: Labilibaculum sp. (assembly GCF_963664555.1). Lineage (GTDB taxonomy): Bacteria > Bacteroidota > Bacteroidia > Bacteroidales > Marinifilaceae > Labilibaculum. The sequence goes on from NZ_OY761461.1 coordinate 1,399,420, forward strand.
CAAAGAAAATGACTGGTAAAAAGGTATTTGTTGAGTGGGAAAAGTACGATACTGACCCTACCGAAGTTGATGACGCTGAAATGCGCTCATTGGCTTACGATAAACGTTCTGTTATACGTCAAAAGCACACAGAAGCGTTTAAGTTGGGTTATCGGGATCACGTTATTTGGAAGCTTGCACCGGATGATAACACTGTAGCAGAAATGCCAGTTGTGAGAACTACCGGGGGTAATGATGGTAATGGTCGTAAGCGTATGACTTTTATTGATCTGGTACAATATCTCGAAGTTGTTAAGGCTTTGAATTTGCCAAACATGAACGATTTGAACATTGTTCTTAATAGTCAACACCAAACCGATCTGATTATTGACAGAGATAGCGCGGCTTACTTCGCGAATAAGCAAATCTTTTTCGACCCAATTACCGGTAAGGTTAAGTCTGTAATGGGCTTTAATTTCTATGAAAATAATGCCGCTGTAGCTTATGCCGGAGATGGTAACAAGTTAGCAAAAGGCGCTGCGCTTGGTGTTGGTGATCAGTATGGTTCTCTTTTCTTCTACGGAGGAAACACAGTTAAGCATATCGAAAAGGTAAAAGCTTTGTATAAGCCGGAAACTCAGGATACTGAGTCGGCAGATCCTAAAAGCGTGTTCCGTACTCAAACCTACGGTTTGGTTGACCGTGTAGAAGATTACGGTTTTGGTGCGATTGTGAGCGCAAATGTTTAGAATACAGCCCTGTCGTTTGGCAGGGCTTCACCTTAAAAATTTTCACAATGAAATTGAAAATTAAAAGCAAAGAGGAACTGACAGCCATTGCCAAAGATATTTTTGGTCGTTATAGAAGTGCTGAAAATGTAGCTGTTACTTCAGATGGTACGGCATTTATCACTGATGAAAACGATTTGGCTGTGAAGAATCACAGTGTTAAAAATCGTTATGGCAAAAAGTTGGCAATTACTGAATTTACCCGCGATGATGTTGCTACTTCTGAAAAGAGTGAGAAGAGTAAAGCAGGTAAAAATGCCAAAGAAAAAACAGACGACAAGTCTGGTAAAGGCTCTGAAGGTAAATCTGGAAAAGATTCACAAAAGAAGAGTGGTGAAGGTGCTAAAGATCAAAAAACAGCTGAAGACTTGATAGCTGACATTGACGCTGCTACCGATGTGGATGTTGTAATTGCAATTGCTGAGGCAGAAAAATCAGGCGAGAAGCGCAAAACGGTTTTAGATGCTGCTGAAGCTAAATTGGAATCTCTTAAAACTGCTGAATAATGAGTTTTAAGGGAGCTACAATAAACAGATCAAACGGCAATCTTGGCAGAAATTCCGGGACTGACCGTGTTGTTTGTATCATTGCCGGGGCTACCAAGCCAGCAGACACAGTCTATAATAAAGCTTACGAGCTTTTGGACATAACCACTGCTGAAGACTTAGGTATAACAGCCAGCACAGACGATACAAACAAAGAGTTACTACATTATAATTTATCGGAAATGTTTAGGCTTGCGCCTGAAATGAATTTTCACCTTATAATGGTAGAAGTTACTAAAACAGTTGCCGATTTGGTAGCCGATGATTCTCTTAAGGCCGCTATTCGTGGCATTGATAATGTAAACGTATTAGGTCTTTCCGGTATTTCAACACTGGTTGCAAACGCTGAAGTAGATGCTGTGGCTTTACAAAGCCTGGTTACTTCATTTGAACAGGAGTACTTGTACATTGATGGCATTTTTGTTGAAGGTGTTGGTGGTGCTGTAGCTTTGGCTGTTGCTGATTACCCTGATTTACGAGCACTTTCGGCCCGGAATATTCATTATATGGCCGGACAAGATCCTGCTGTTTCAGTATTAAAAGCCGAATATGCCAAGCGTGCCGCTATTGGTATTGTTTTAGGATCTGTTGGTGTTCGTAAGATTCATGAAGATTTGGGCTCTGTTGATATCGAAGAAAAGCCACGCAACCGCCGGGGTGAAGAAAATTACAGCTTAAGCGATCCTAATTTAGGTTACTGGCTAACCTCTGCCTTAAGCGATGGTACGGGATTCGAAACGCTAACTGAACCTGAACAAAAAAGCCTGACTGCAAAAGGCTGGATGTATGTAGGTGGTTTTACCAACTACTCAGGTTATTATCTGAACGGATGTCCCGGAGCTGTAAGTAAAGACAGCGATTACGCTTACTTCAATTACAATTGTATTTGGAACAAGGCTGCGCGGATTATACGCAATACGCTAATCCCACGAATTCGTTCAAAAGTACCGACAGATATAGCTACAGGCTATCTGAAAAGCACATGGGTAAGCGGTGTTGAAAGCTCAGTGAAAGAAGCTTTGCAAGTAATGGTATCAGCCGGTAATATTGAAGAGTCAGACGTGTACGTTAATCCCGCTCAAGCTATTTCAGAAGATTCACCTTTGAAAGTGAAATCGAAATTAGTAGTTGGACGCATTGTACATGAGTTTGATGTTGATTTAGGCTTAACGAATAATCTATAATAACATGGCAAAAGCAAGCAGCATAATTAATAAGTTCGGGAAAATGGCAGGGTGGAATTCCATTACTGTAAACATGCTCGGACGCGACTTAGAAGCCATTACTGAGGTGGAATACAATGACAATATTGACATTGATGTTGTACGAGGTGCCGGTGCATTTCCGGTGGGTTATGGTGAGGGCAATTACGAGGCTAAAGCCTCTATTTCCATGTATGTTGAAGAGTGGAACGGATTACAGCGCTCTTTGCCTCCGGGAATGAGCATTGCCGAAATAGTGCCTTTCCCGATTGTGGTGGAATATGAGTACGACGGCTTTAAGATGAAAGACGTATTTACCGCGAAACTAAAAGGTCGTGGTGTCGCTGTAAAACAAGGCGACAAAACAATAGCCTATAAAGCAGATTTACTGGTTTTAGGGAAAATTAACTGGAATATTTAACCATTTAAACACCATTTAAAAAGATGAAATTAAAAGTAATTTTCGGGCTTATTGCCCTATTGGTTGCAATTGTAACCGTTCAGGCTGTTGAACCTGTCCATATTGAATTTGTCGCTGAGAAAGCTAGTCAATTGATGCATGATCGTGCTTATGTGGCCATGGCTGCACCAATAATTTTAAGTACAAATATCACTCAAGAAATAATCAACGACATGAAGCTGAAGTATAAGCGAGTTAAGTTGATTACCGTAACTGTTGAACCTGCAATTTACGACATCGACGAATTGACTCAACAAGACAAAGCCAACTTGAGGATACTAGGAATTGATATCGATATTGTTTGTAACAAAGAGATTGGTATTGAACAGCGTTTAGAGCCATTAAAAGAATTGGTGGAGCTTGTGAAATACGATGATAAAAAGAAAATCATTGATTCACTACCAAAGTTTACTGGAGAGGAAATTGAGGAGGCTGAGCAATATCAGTTTATTGTAAGGCGACCTGACAGGGGGTTAACTCGCATGCTTAGTGAATTGGCATCTAAAAGAAAAGTAGACGAGTTGATGGAGAAATCTATAAAGAATCTTGTAGTTGGTGGTGATTTAGAAGCTTTAGAAGATGGTGTAGTTTTCGCCAGTGTCTTTAAGCGACTAGAAACTTTCCTTACCCCTGCTAAAAGTTTTTTATCGAGAGCGTAGAAAAGCACAAAGTAAAAGACGAAGATTTCATACGTCAGGGCGATATTTTAATACAGAACACTTTTAATATCGACCCTGACAAATTGGATGACGACGAATGGTGTAAGACCTACGCAGACTTTTTATATCTCAATAAATTACAACATCAAAACATGAAGACGGCTATTCTTGCCGCTCTTGCTGAACTATTAGGCGATGTCGACAACAACTCAGTGGATACTTGAATTGGTAGATAAAATTACCAGCCCGATGAAAAACATTACCGGCTCCTCGGAAAAGGCGGCCAGTGGTGTTGAGGGTGTTGGTAAAAAAGCTGATGAAAGTGGCAAAAAGCTGAAAGAAATGTCGGCCATTGATTTGTTTGCCATTAACGACGCGGTTCAAAATATTGCCCGTGAGTTTGAAAAAGTAAACGCTCCCGGCGCAGCGTTTAATGCTCAGTTAATGGATTTATCCGCAATTACCGGAGTTGTAGGAGATGACCTTGAAGACATGGGAAAAAAAGGACGCAAAACTGCTAAGATATTTGGCGTTGATGCTTCCGGAATGCTGGAGAGTTACAAAGGTGTTCTTTCCAAATTGGGGCCAGGAATAGCAGACAATCAGGATGCGTTGGATTTAATGGGTACCGACATTGCAACACTCAGTAAAACGATGAAAGGCGATGCAGTAGGTGCTATGAATGCGCTTACCGGATCTGTTCTACAGTTTGGTTCTGATATTAAAGACCCGATGGAAATGGCTCGGTTGATGACTGAGCAAATGAATATCATGGCGGCTTCTGCAAAAGAAGGCTCCGCCGAGGTTCCTTTTATTAGTCAAAGCATAAAACAAGCCGGTAAGTCTGCCGATTCTGCAAATGTAAGTTTTGCAACTACCAATGCCGTTATTCAGGCCATGGGACGGGCTACTATTTATGGCAGTGAAGCTGGCGTCGGATTTCGTAATATGTTGGGAAAAATGGCCGGGGCTGATGTAATTCCCAAAGAAGCCCTTGAGAAAATTACAGCCCTCGGCATTAACTACGATTTGATTTCTGATAAAACCGTTCCGTTCATTGACAGATTGAAAGAGCTGCAAAAAGCACAGGCTGACAATACTCTTATTGCACAGATCTTTGGTGTAGAAAATCAAAACTCGGTTAATGCCATTCTTGATAATATCCAATTTATTGAGGAACTGGAGGGTAAAATAATAAACACCAATACAGCTACCGAGCAGGCAAACGTCATAATGGGCGGCTATAACGAGCGAATGTCACGCATGAAGACGTGGCTTAACGATATTGCCATTGGTATGTTTGGTGTAACCAGTAAAATAACACCTCTGGTTACAGGACTTGCCGGTACTGTTTCGGTGTTTGCGAATATGGCTAATGCACATAAAGGTGTATTACTTCTTTTTAATACCCTTAAAACAATGCCGGTGATTGGCTCAATTGTGTCTGCCGGCAGTGCAATTGCTTCTACCGGCTTGGGTATGATCACTACCGCCGCACGGGTTACCAGTGTGGCTATTATGAATATACCTATTCTTGGATGGATTGCAGCTATTGTGGCCGGACTGATTGCTTTAGGCGCTTACTTATGGGAAAATTCTGAAACTTTCCGTGGTGTTGTAACAGGTGTATGGGAGGTTGTTAAGCGTGTTTTTGGCGGTATTGGTTCATTTATAAGTAATATTTGGACTAATGTTATTGAGCCTGTTTTTACTGCCTTCTATAATGTTTGGAAATGGGTTGCTACAAGTATTTGGGATGGTGTTAATGTGATGTGGGAAGGATTCAAGCTTATTGGCACATTCTTATTTGATAATTTCCTAAAACCTGTAAAAACTGCTTTTGAATGGGTACTTGATTTTGTTGGTGGAATTATTGATAAGATAATTGATAAACTGGCTGCGCCGATTAGATTTATAAAGGGCTTATTCAAAGATATTGCCGGTGCATATGAAGAGGGCTCTCAAAAAGGAGTAGACAGTTACAGGCGTGATCATCCTGAAGACAATCCTGAAGACTTAACACCAGAACTTACGCCAAACGACTCACCAAAACCAGCTGGAGCAATGCCGGCAGGTGGTGTTTCTCCAATTATTACTCCCGGACAATTAGGCAAAAGCGGCACCTTAACCGGAGGAACAAAGAAAAGCGGTTTAAGTGGCTCAGGTTCCGGTGGCGGTGGAATCAAAAATATCAGTCAGAAAATTGAAGTGAAGAATATTTTTAATGTGGGTGCAAACACTACACAAAGCGAAATAGAGGCTATTGCCGCTAAAGTGGTAAGAGCTATCAATACAAAATTAAGCGACGGAATGGTCGTTGCAGGCGCATAGGTATGGGAATAAAAAACGTCATATATAAGTCAATTGACATGAGTTTTGTAAGCGGTCTGCTACAGGATGTGTTTGGTGTTTCAACTCCGGTATTTACTCCGGAGCTAAACGAGAAACCAACACAATCCACTTCATTTCCCAATGTGGAAATTGAAGTTGCAAGCCCGGAGTATGACAATGCACCTGTGAGATTTGGACAAAAGACCTGGGGCGCATTTTGGTTTAAAGGCGGCCGACACCTAACGTTCGGGCAAAATGGCAAATTATCAGAAGAGCAGTATTCTGATTTGCTAATGCCTCTCGCCTCATTGGTAAGTTTTAAACGTGCCAAGGTGGTTAAGAAAACAGAAACAATTGGCGGTGCAGGTACTGTGAAAGAAATTTATGGTTTAGCTGATTGGGATATAAGCATAAGCGGGATAATCATTCCTGACAAATACAATCCTTCAGCTCAACAGTCTGTTGAGGAACAAATGGAAGCCATACAACGCTTTCATGAAACGGCTGGAAGTATTGAAGTGGAGGGGCAGATTTTTGCAAACCGCAACATTTCGCGAATTGTTACTGAAGATTGCAGTTTTGATCCAATACAAGGCAGGCCAAATATGATGCAATACACTATACAGGCCATTAGCGACGAAGATTTACTATTAACTGATATTTTATGACGACCTACGCACTATATGGAGAAATTATACTCCCAGCTCACGAAGGCAGGCAGGGATTTAAAGTGCGTCGCTTTAGTGAGGTGAAGATTGAAAGCTCGTGGAAAAGCTTAACTGACACTGCCGAAATTGTATTGCCCCGTAAGGTTCGCGATTTCGATAGAATGAAAGTAAGCGAGTGGTTCCGGGAAGGTGATCCGTTAGAGATATGGTTAGGCTACGATGGCAATTTGGTGCTTGAGTTTACCGGATATGTAAAAACTGTTCCGGCTGGCATTCCCTTACTTATAAGTTGTGAGGATGAAATGTACAAGCTGAAACGCAACACAATAAGTGTGAGTATTAAAGACTGCAAATTAAAGCAACTATTACAGGAAATTGCACCGGGTTACTCAATTGTTTGTGACGACACCAAGCTTGGAAATGTGCGCTACTCGAAGGTTTCACCAAGTCAGATTTTAGAAGATCTGCAAAAGCAAGGCATTTATTCCTGGTTTAAAAATAAAGAGCTTCACGCCATGGGTAGAAGTCAACTCGAAGAGGATGCTGTTGATATTCAACTGGAGTTAACAGCCGGTGAAAGTTTAAAACAAAAGGCAATTGAAGATACACTGGTAATTATGAGCCTGATTCGGAAGAAAGGTAAAAAGCTGATTGTTGAAGTTGGGGATAAAAATGCAGGCAAACGCCTGAAGAAAGAAATAAGCGGTATTGAGATTACCGAAACTGAGCTAAAACGCGAAGCTGAAAAAATGTATCGCGATGCTAAACAGCCGGGCTTAGATGGTGACATAACACTGTTTGGAGTTCCACGCATTGAGCATGGTAGTAAGATGAATTTAAAAAGTACGCTTTATCCTGAAAAGGATGGTGTGTACTATGTGGATGCAGTAACCAAAACAGTTACACCTCCAGGATATACCCAGAGTTGTAAACTAGGAAATAAAGCAGCTGTATGAATTTAAAAGACGAACTAGACAATTTTGGACAGCTGTTTAAACAACATTTAAACGGGACAGTGAAAGCCACAATGCGTTGGGTAACGCCTACTGAAATTGATTGGGAAGCACAAACCATGACAGCGACGGATGGTGATGGTCTGGAGTTTTTTGATGTGCTGTTGGGAGTTGGGACTACGGCCGTAAAACCGGTTGTTGACTGCGATTGCTTAATTGCTATTGTAGAGGGTGATGAAGCTACATCCATCCTGATTTATGCTGATGATATTGAAGAAGTTTATTTGAGATCAGGAAGCACAGTTCTTACGGTTAGCACTGAAGGGTGTCGTATAGAGCGTGATTCAGAAGATTTGCTGAGCGTACTTTCTGATTTGATAGCAGAGATTCAAAAGATAGTGGTAGTAGTTGGAACAACACCCAATATAACCGCATTAGAGGATGTTAAAAAGAGATTAACTAAAATAATGAACTAATGGCGCTGGATAAACAGGTATTAGCAGATCAGTTTAAGAGCATTTTTGACGGGGTGTCGCCGGAAGCAAACGGCGAAACCGACCCGGACACCCTGCGGCAAAAGGTTGCCAACGAGCTGGCCGATGCGATCGATATTTTTGTTAAGAGTGCTACGGTAACCGTTGCTTCTGGAATTACTGTAAGTACAACCGGAACAGCAACGGCACAAACCGGACAAACAATAAATACGGGCAATGGAACCATAAGCTAAGTGATGATGAAAGGCATTTTATTAGATACAAATTACAGTTTAATGATTAAGCCAAAGCGCGATAGCAATGGTTTAATAACTGGCGCTTTGGTGGTTGATGACAACACCAACCAATGTGTGGCTTTGGTTTTGGGAATGAGTCAGGGCGAGCTGAAAGAAGATCCTTTACTGGGAGCCGGACTAACAAAATTCATCCGTGGAAAACAGAGCAAAAGTCAAATAGAGCAAGTAATGCGCCAGCACCTGACACGTGCAGGCATCAATTATAACGAGTACAAAGAACAAATTACAACAATCATTAAAACCAAGGAATCATGAGAAAATTAAAATACCTAGTGATTCATTGCACCGACACTCCTGCCGGGCGCAACGTTTCTGCCGATGATATTAGACGCTGGCATACAGATCCAAAGCCAAAGGGACGCGGATGGAGACAAGTCGGCTACCAAGCTATGTTCCATTTGAATGGGGAAATAGAGGAACTTGTGCCAAACAACAACGATAGTTTTGTTGATAGCTGGGAAGTTACCAACGGAGCGTTTGGATTTAACAGCGTTTCAATACATTGGGTTTATGTTGGTGGCAAAGGTGGCGACACAAGAACCACAGCGCAAAAGAAAGCAATGGAAGTTGATGTGAAGGCTTTTCATGCTCAGCATCCGGATGTGAAAATTATTGGTCACCATCACTTGAATGCTGGTAAAGCATGTCCTTCATTCGATGTGCAGGCGTGGTTAAAGGAAATTGGTATTAATCAACAATTACAGTAGTAATGAACTGGTTTAGCACTCACATAGGAAATACGATCGCCGGCATTGCATTGGCTGTTTTGGCTTATCTCGCTGAAATAAAAGGCGCCGTACATGTCATGTGGATCATTATTGCGTTCGATCTGATTGCAGGCATCATGGCATCACTGATAAAGCGCAAAGAGAAATTTTGCATGAAAAAGGTATTTGTTGCCATCGGTCGTGCAATTGGTGTTACTGTGTTTGTAGCATTGCTTTATGCTATGGACAAAGAAATGAATCAAAAAACAATAGCCAGTTACAATATTGCAGCTTGGTTAATATCGGGCTTTTTCCTTTGGAGTTTTGCTGAAAACATGTTTGATCTAACCGGTGGCCGAATCTTCGAAATATTGAAAACCTACATAAATAAACGAGTTGAAAACACAACTGGAGTTGATTTAGAACCAGCTCCAGACAAAAACAAATTGACATGAAAAACAGATTTGGAATAGTAATACTGATAGCCTTTTTCCTGTTTGGTTGCAAAACTACAAAAGTAAACACCAAGATTGATCGTGATGTGCAAACAGAGGAAAAACGCGATGTGAAAGAAACCATTGATGGCACAGTTACTGTAATCGTTAATGAAGTTGTGGAAACGCAGAACGACGTTGAGGAAAACTCCGTAGTGACTGAAGTTGTTAGGGAACTTAGCAAGCCTGATACATCCGGACAGCAATACACCACGCGAATAACCGAACGAACAATTACCCGAGATAAAACAGACAAAACGCAAACACAGAGTGCTCGCGATTCAAGCTCGAATACTGATGTACAAGCTGAGCTTACCGATAATACAAATTTAAAATCTGATGGCTCAGAGAAGATCGATTCGAAATCAAAAATCAAAGTGAAAACACCTGGTATTATCAATTGGGTTATCATTTTATTGGTGTTAGGTGTATTGGTTTTTGGCTATTTCATTTTAAGGCGTTACAAGCTTATAAAATAGTTTACAACATGTAAACGGGCGCAGATGGATAGATAATTTAATTTAAACACTATTTAAACGGCAATTATGGCAAGTGTGAGAGTAAGTAGGAGACAGAGTTTGTTAGATATTGCGATTCAGAAATCAGGATCTGTTCTTGCAGCCATTGATCTGGCTGTTAAAAACGGCCTGTCAATTACAGATGATTTGATGCCAGGTGAAAGTGTAAATCTGGTTGATGTAAAAAATTCTGATATAAAAGCATATTACGAGGCAAAGAATATTGTTCCGGCCACCGCCTTCACAGCCGATGATCAATTAGTAGCTGCCGAATTGGAGGGGATTAGTTACTGGGCAATTAATGTAGACTTTGTAATACAATGATATGGCACGAATGATTTCAGAAATAAAAAGCGAAATGACAGAGGCATTTATAGCCGACGCCACGATAATTGAGACTTATGGGCTGGATGAAAGTAAGACATTCGACCAACAGTTCTCAAAAGTTTCCCTGGAGAGCATATTCTTCTACATCGTCGCTGTGTCGGCATGGGTATTGGAAACGCTGTTTGACCTACATAAGGCAGAGGTTGATGAAACACTGGAAACCCTAATGCCCCACACGGCGCGTTGGTATCGAAATAAAGCCGTGGCGTTTCAATACGGGTTCGATTTACTTGAAGACTCTGACGAGTTTGATAACACCGGCTACACTGACGAACAGGTTGAAACTGCCAAGATTGTCAAGTATTCTGCTGTTGTTGAATCAGAAGTAGAAAGCCGGCTGATTGTGAAGATAGCCACAGAGGCCGGTTCTGGCGAACTAACCCCGGTTACAACAGAGCAGTTCTCTGCATTCATCGGATATATGGCCGAAGTAAAGGATGCCGGCGTGCGGGTAACCGTGATTAACTACCTGCCAGACCGACTGAAGCTGTCGCTACGGATTGTTCGCGACCCGCTGGTGTTGGATGCGAACGGCATGCACCTTATTAATGCCAATTACCCTGTAAACGAAGCTATTCAGACATTCATGAAAGAACTGCCATTCAATGGTAAGCTTTCTCTACAGTCTTTAGTTGATAAACTGCAAACAGCCGATGGTGTAAGCGACCTTAGCTTAGATTTAGCACGAACAGCATGGATTGACGCCGACAACTATGGTGATTGGAGTGATATAAACATCAGCACAATACCGATATCCGGGTACTTCTATGTAAACCTAGATAATGATACTGAACCCGAAACCTTAAGCGATATAAACTATGTCTAAAGTGTTCGATATCGACATAAAGAAGCTAATAATACTGCTTCTACCAATAGATTTACGCAAGTCAGAGAATGTGGCATTTCTCAGGGCTATGGTTACTCCTCTTGCATCGATGCACTATCGGTTTACAGTTAAAAGGACAGCCGATTTGTACAAGTTGAACCACAACAGTCAGGTGTGTTACCTGCGCGCAGCGTTGAATGACAGCTTTGATATTGAAGCGCGCCGGATCAGAATCATCGACGGGAATCAATACAACCGAAACTACATCTATACACGCGGCGAAGAGAAACCGGAATTTATTGGCACAATCTTCTTGCGCGACCGTGCCGATTATGCCGACACGGGGGTTGACTTTATAGTTGAAGTACCCGCAGGAATCTACGACCAATACAGAATGCAGGCCTTGATTGATTTCTATCGGTTGGCCTCTAAACGCTATAAAATAGTACAGGTATGAACAAATTGAATTTTTCTAACACGGGAGGTTTCCCGCTCGACACAAACGTTCTGGCCTTTATGCAGGATGCTTACGATCTACTGAATGCCATGGGCGAACTGGCAGGTGACCTTTCAATACTGAAAGGCTGTGCGGTAACAGGATCAACCGTGAGTGACGGCGTGGTATACATTAACGGAGAAGTGCTAGCCTTTAAAGGTGGTACGGGCGCACAGGTAATCATTAAAGAAGACATTACGGAACTGCCATTTGAGGATGGTTCCAGTAAGGAAGTTGAAAAGGTTCGCTACGCTACATTCGGGATCGCATCAACATCGTATGCGTGGACTAATTTTATACGCGTACAACGGGCAATTGTACCGCGTGGCCTGATCAGCATGTGGAGTGGTAATCTGGCTTCACTGCCTCGTGGCTGGAGCTTATGCGACGGGACTAACGACACACCTGATTTGAGAGGCCGATTCATTGTTGGTGCCGGTGGCGCATACGATCCTGGAGCCAATGGAGGTAATGATTCCATAGCACTGTCAAGTGCCCAGTTGCCATCTCACAGCCACGGCGCAGGATCTTTGCAATTGAGCGACACGCAACTGGCCGATTACATTGCAAGTAACAACAACACATTGAGCCATAACGACAACATTTCTGCAGGTGTGGTGGCCAAGACAGTATCGATTACGGGTAATACCGGTTCAATAGGTGACGGGGCAACCATTGATATCCGCCCCAAATATTACGCATTGGCTTACATCATGTTTAAAGGTTAACAATTATGGCAACAACGGATAAAACAACACTAAAAAACTGGTTTAAAAACAAACTAAAACCAGTACAGGAACAGTTCTGGGCATGGATGGACAGCTACTGGCACAAAGACGAACAAATTCCAACCACTTCGATTCAGGGGTTGGATGATATGTTGGCTAACGCAGCAACAACAGAAGAATTCAGCAACCTTGAGAGTACGGTTACTACCGCTATTGCCAACAAGGTTGACAAAGTGGATGGTAAACAGTTGTCAGTTGAGGATTTTACAACACTACTCAAGCAGAAACTGGAGGGAATTGATATGGCTACAAAGTTGGATAGGGACACGTACGAAGGCACCGCGGCAGATCTGTACAATTATATACAAATCATTAACGGAAACGTGCCCGAAGCCGGCAACAGTTTAGAGAAGGTATATAACCTTATCATAGGCATCACAAATGCATCTAAGGAGTATGCAGATATTGCCTCCAGAGATGCCGATATAGCCAATTTGGAAAACGGCGAGTCGGTAATTGTAACCGATGCAACTACAGATGCAACTGTATATGCCGGATGGGCGATTTACCGATTCAACCAGTCGACACAAACATTTGTGAAAATTGCTGAACAGGAGTCTATTGATGTGTCGCTATCGCAATACATTAAATTCGCAGATTTGGTAACTCAATACATCGACGAACCAAATAAGCCTGTTGCAGCTTCTCTAGTTAAAGCTTTAAAGGATATTGTGGATGGGTTGCCACATAGCGAGGCAGATCTTGATCATGATCAACTAAATGGGTTTTACAAATTTGAACATCTTGAGCCTGGTCGTAATTTATATTCTGATGGCTACAGTTTAAATGCACTTCAAGGTCTTGCTTCAGGATTTATGAATTTTGGTTTAGTGCCATTAACAAAATTAGCATTCAATGTGTTTGTTGAAGAAAATCCAAATTCAACAACATCTGACTATGTTCGCTGGGAGTTACTGAATGAAGATGGCACCAGAAGAGGAAGCAATCAGGAACTTGTATATATTCATGATGATGGAGGAACGAAAAAGAGTATTGACGTAAGTTGGTTGTATGGATATCAGCTTACATATGGCTGTAAGTATGCAGTACTACGATTAACTGTATCCCCTGCATATCCTGACGGATACATTTTCGGTTACGGAAGCACTCAACAAGATCTTGCTCCTAATTTAGAGATATTTAACAGAGGAATGATGCCTGATGGGTATCAGAAAAAAGAAGATGAATATAGCATCGTTCTGGCTGTGGCCTATCTTCCGGATTCTCAAAACACAAAACCTGAAGATGTACAGGTTTGGAATTTCACAGAAATTCAACACCCCAACAGTAATGGGCTTAATCTCGATTGGTACGGTGTTGAATGGGATTCTTCATCCAGCTTGCCGGATTGCAAAAGGATAGGCAATTTGGGGTATCATAGAACACTGCCTATACAAAGTAAAATAAAACGCTGTCTGCTCTGGGATAATGGAACTGTTCATTATTATTTGGATGCAGATGATTCCACGAAAAAAGCCGATGGGACACCCTCTGTATTGGATGGGTCACATGGTCAGGTAATGGCAGAGGTTCCTGAATTTTATTACAATCATGAATTGGATGGTACAAGGCATCGGTATAAGATTAGCGACCGCCCAATTGCCGGCTACAAGAAAATAAAGAAATTCTATATTTCAGCCTATGAAGCTACCTTACAAAGGAGTACCAATAAGCTGTGTTCATTGATCAATACCGATCCTGATTACCGTGGCGGAAATAACACGAGTAGTTGGGATGGCACTGGCAAGACTCTTTGTGGAAAGCCAGTCACAAACGTAACCAGGAACGAAGTAAGGATTGCGGCAACAGCCAGAGGTGCGAAATGGCATCAACAAACAGCATATGAACATTATATGTTAAGCATGTTATTTGTAATCGAATATGCAACCTTTAATTCTCAATCCGAAATCAATTATGCTTTGGATGTTAATGGATTCAGACAAGGAGGATTAGGCGAAGGTGCAACAACCGCATCTAGTGCCGAGTGGAGTGCATATAATTCCTATAACCCGGTTATTCCAGCAGGCACAATGAATTTCTTTGGGAATAAAAGTGGGCAAATGTTGGTAAATGTAGCTGATTTTGGAGGTGCAGGCATTGAACGAACCTTTCATTCAAATTCGTATCGGGGTATTGAAAATCCATTTGGCCACATTTGGAAATTCATCGACGGGTTAAATGTTAACGAATTCGTTGCGTACGCGACTGATGATTTAGCATCCCTGGCCGATGATTCTATAAGTGGTTACGAAATGGTTGGGTTAATGCCTAATACAAATGGCTATCAAAAAGATGTGCAAAATCATTTATTGCCCTTACCAAAGACAGTTGGAGGGGATGCTTATTCCTGGCTCTGTGATTATTATTATCAGGCTTCTGGTTGGTGTGTTGCTCTGGTGGGTGGCAGTCTGAACGATGGGTCGATTGCGGGTCTGTTCTATTTGACTGTCAGCTATTCTTCGGCTAGTCGTGATGCGAATGTCGGGGCGCGGCTCTGCTTGCGGAACGAATAAACGGAGGCCGCTAAACGTCGGATTTTTAAAATGATAAAACGGGTTTTTGCGTTAAGCGTGTTGCTCTGGTAGGTGGCAATCTGAACAATGGGTCGAATGCGGGTCTGTTCAATTTGAATGTCAACAATTCATCAGCTAATCGTAATGCGAATATCGGGGCGCAGCTAAGCTTGAAAATATACCTAACGGCGCAAAAACCTTGCCTCTTGGCAAAAAACAAAATAGTATCAAATCAGTGCTGGTAAGTAAAATGAAAGCTCTGTAAGTACAAGCAGAATGAAAAGAATAGGGAATTTACACAGTAAAATATACAGCTATGAAAATATTGAATTGGCGTTTCGCAACGCTAAAAAAGGAAAGAGATCCTACAGTGAAGTAAAAAAGATTGAGGCTAATACCAAACTCTATCTAGGTCAGATTCATGAGATGTTGAAAAATGAGACTTTTAAGAACAGTCCTTACGAAGTGTTTGAAAAACAGAGTGGAAATAAGGTGAGGGAAATATTCAAGCTTCCTTTTTTTCCAGACAGAATCATTCATCACTGCATTGTACAAGTCTGTCAGCCAATCTGGATGAATCTGTTTATTTATGACACATTCTCAACTATTCCCGGAAGAGGAATTCATGCAGGGGTTCAGCGCATGAAAGAGGCTATGATTCACAAACCAAAGTACTGCCTGAAAATAGATGTTAGAAAATACTATCCGTCCATTGATCATGAAGTATTAAAGCAGATCATCAAAAAGAAAATAAAGTGTGAGAAAACACTAAACCTCATGTCTGAAATTATCGATTCAGCTCCGGGAGTACCAATTGGCAACTATCTAAGTCAGTGGTTCGGAAACGTGTATTTAAGTTATCTCGATCATTTTGTGAAAGAAAAATTGGGGGTGAAGCACTATTTTAGGTATTGTGATGATATGGTATTACTGCACGATAGTAAGGCGTTTCTTTGGGATTGTCTTGATCAAATAAGAACAGAATTATCGATTTTGAAATTAGATGTTAAATCCAATTATCAAGTATTTCCTGTAAATATAAGAGGGATTGACTTTTTAGGATACCGCTTCTTTCACACCCATACATTAGTAAGAAAGAATATCGTTAAAAATTTCAAGGCGAGAATAAACAAAACTGCCACTAAACAGGCATTCTCAGCATATTGGGGGTGGTTTAAACACGCCAATAGCTACAATCTAACAAAAAAGTATTTTGATATGCATAGTTTTTCAGATTTCGCGCAGGTTTCATTCGCTCTTGAGGGTGAAAAAAAGCGAATGGAGGATATAATAAATACGGAGATTTACATTTCCGATTTCAGAGTAAAAGACAGTAAACACAATACTGGAGATTATTTGTCGATGCAGTTTAAAGTAGAAGGAGATGATAAAAAATACGTCTGTTTTACTGGTAGTAATGTGTTAATTAAACAGTGTCAGGATTACAAGGATCAGTTACCATTCAAAACAAAAATTAAAGCATTCCAGAACAAAGGAAAAAGATATTACTCATTTACTTAACAATCATGATAGAGAAAATAAAAGAACGATTCGGGCCAAGCGCACAAGTGCTGGCCGTACAGGAGTATTTCACTGTGCGGTGGAACAAATATGAATCTGCACTGCCTATAGAAGATCAAATAAGCGAGTGCATTGCAATAGGTGCCGCTATTGTTTCACTTCACGTTACCGTGGAAGAAATAGACAAAGAAACGGGAGAGCATAAAGTAATTGATGCTTTTCCAGATGTGAGGGTGTAGAGGAAGTGTTACAACAACAAAAAAGCAGCTATACAGCTGCTTTTTTGTTGAATAATTCTTTCATTTTATCAATAGCTTCCAATTGTCCTGTGTCTGGTATGTTGTGTGTTTCGAACAGGCTTTTAAAATCATCACCAAGCTTAATAATGTTTTCTATGCGTTTGTTTATGGCACTATTCCGCTTCAACTTTTCTATGTGTGCCATTTCATCTTTAATGAACTCGCTATAGCTAAGCACAATACAACTAGCCATGTATTCTCCCATGTTATCCATATCAGGAGTAAGTAATAAATACAATGCTTTGTTGTTGATTGGTCTGTTTGGGTAGCGTTTTTCGTATTCGCTTCGAGTTTTTTGAGCTTCTTTCATATACTGATTTGGAAACATACTCAAGGCCACGAAAGAGGGATAGAACTCCAAAATATAAGCAATCCGACCACTTAGTGTATCCAATTTTCGAGTTGTTGAAATTATGGAGAGACTCTCAAGTAACTGAACTCCGCGAGCACCTATTTGCATTATTTCAAACGGATCGGCTTTGGGTTCATTAATCTTTTGGCTTTTGGTCTTTCGAATGATCATTACAACGCAAAAGATGATAAAGGTGGCAATTAATAAAGGTGTACTCATGTTTAAATGCTGTTTAAATCATTGCTTAATAAAGCGGTCGATGGTGTTAGAACGATTGTTTTCGAAGCTGGTAAGTGGTACGTTTATGGTATCGGTGGCCACTGTAAGTATGTAGGATGGCACAAGCTCAGTGCCATTTTTCAACAATTTTGTGCCGGCACAAGTAAATAGATTGCTTGTGTTGTAAAGTTTGTTTTGTCCGGACGTGGTGGTGTACTCGTTATCCATTTTAAGCCGGAGCTTTTGGTTTTGGTACAGTTGCTTTTGTTTCTCGAAATAAGCATTTACCAATATGGGTGGGTACCGCATGTTCGAGCTTGTCAAACGGTAATAAATCGTTTCTTCAGTATTGCTAAGCTCTACCCAAATTTGTGGGCGTTTACTGTCTTTCTCAGCCTTTACAAATGTGTACTGCCTGCCAATAATTGCCGTATCGGTCAAATTGTTTTTCCATTCCGGATCTGGATACAACTCATTAAGCTCAATAACAGTAACGGTTTGACCGTACAAGTTGCTTATTTTTGTTTTTGGAATGTTGGCGGAACAATCGCACTGGGAAGATGCCAGCAATGTTACCGATGCAAATAGGATTAATAAAATTAGTCTTTTCATGATGTTTTGTTTTAAATCTAAAAGTAATGAAAAGTGGGGAGAAAAAAAGGCGCTGTAGGTAGCGCCTTGGTGAGAGGATATAGTTTTACGTTTACCTATTTAAAATCCATCGAATTCCGGCAACTCGTCAATTTCTTTTGCAGTCATCATTTTGCCATAAACCTTAAACTCTTCTTCAATGATATCAGAATCAGGTCTGCTTTCCCATTCCATTTTTAATGCATCACAAAGACAGTCAAGGTCTAAATAAATAGCTTTCGTATCATTTAACTCCAGTACGAAAACCAATTGTTTTTCGCTTGTTTTTGCTTCTTTACACTTTCGATCTATAAGACCACCGCGTAATACGTGATCTAATGTACCCTGATCTTTTCTAAGCTTCAAAGTTTCTTTCAAGCTTGGTCGGTACCATTCAATTGTAGGCTTGCAGTCTTGAGCAATATCAGTATAGAAAGTACTTGTTGCTGTTGCTTTGCACACTTCACATGTAAACATGAAAGGAGTCACTCCCGGATCAACGTCCTTTGTTTTGGTTATGTGTTGACATTCCTCGCACACATAGCAGTTAACCTTATTGGCTAGATCAATATCTGTGTAAAACTCTTTTGTTGCAACATCGTGCATCAGCTTTTCATATAGTCTTTCTACTTCTCTTTGGCTTGTCATATCTTATAATTTAAAAGGATTAATTGAAATATTTAATTGCTTGTTGGCCTATCCATTCAGCCATATGTACCGGAACTCCATTTCCTATTTGCTTATAAGCTTCACTGTCTGAAGCTGGCAATATGTATGAATCTGGAATGCCTTGAAGTCTTGCCCATTCTCTTACAGAATAAGGTCGAACTCCTAAAGGATGAGATTTGTCTACTACCAATCTTGTACCACGGTCTTTTGAATAATGAGCCACGCATGTTGGTGCATAGGCATCTTTATCATTGGGATCGCTTATTATTGGCTTGTCTCTGTATTTACCGTTTATCCTTGATACAACGTAATCAGGTACTTTCATATCAGGAATTTCGTCAATGATATCAGAAAGAAGAATTCTTTTTGTACTGGTTGGCGGAGCAATGTTAAACCTTCTCTTTGTGCCTATCAGTATTAACCTTTCTCTTTTTTGAGGCAACCAATTCAAAGCATCAAGTGGGCAGAAAACGTTAATGTAATAATTGGGAAGCTTTGTCATGGCTTCCATTACTACAGGAAATTTCTTCATTCCCGGAACATTCTCAATAATGTACATTTCAGGCTGCTCAATTGCAATGTGACGGAACACATGTAAAAACAAATCGTCTCCCGTTCTAGTGCCATGGATATCTGCTATTGTTGAATATTTAGTGCAAGGATATGTTGCTGCAATAATATCTGATTTATCTTGAGATAAAACTGTTTCGTTGCGGATATCGGTATGTAATATCTTATGAGCGAAGTTAGCAGTAAGTGTCTTAACGCAATTCAAATCGATTTCAAGGGATTGAATAATTTCAATACCTGCCATTAAGAAACCTAAATCAGAAAAGCCTCCACCACTGCAATTTGATTTCATTGTTGGTCTATACATAGTTTTCTAATTCATTCTATTGCGTAATGAATGCTTCAATTCAAGTTTCTTCAGCAGCTTCGAAAGTGTAGATTTACCTTCTTCATCGGTTCTGACTGTTATTAGTCTGAACCCATCTCCTTGTTCAACTGAATCTATTGCAAAGCCTGCCGCTTCTATTGCTTTTTTATAAGCTTTTTCTTTGTGTTTGTCTACTGCTACTCCTATAAGCATATTTGTGGTTTTTTAAGGTGATTAGAATAATGATGTTTGAACGATTGCTGTTGTTTCCGGAGTGAACAGGCGCACCTTCTTAGTTGCTGACAGGTAGCGACTGTCGATAGTTGCTACCCCTTTGTCGAAAAACATTTTAACATCGCAGGCATGCATAATTTTAACGTCGCAAGCTGGTTTTTTATAGGCTGTGCCAAAGCTTACCAATACAGGTATAAACTTGCGCTTGGCAAAAGTTTTTGTTAGCTCCTGCAATTGCTCGTAAGTGAAGCGCATGTACTGCACACTATCGATAATTACCAGTCGGTAGTAGTTGCGCTGAATTTTCAGCGTTAGGGTGTCGAAATCGATATTTTCGCCGATGTACAACTTCTTGCTTTCGATATTGAAGTTGTTTGACCGGTCGCGAAAACTCTTCTTTAAAGCTTCTTCGTGCGAACAGTACAGCCCTTTGCTATTGAACGTATCACAAAAGAAGTTTGCCAACTGAATGACAAAAACCGATTTTCCGGAGCCACTTGTGCCGTACATGAAAAAGCTTGTACGGCTTTCGATTACTCCAAATAGATCGTTGTAGTATTTGCCTAAGTCGAGCTCGTCGTACTTTTTGTTTTTAAGCGTGTTAATGTTGATAATGCGTGGTTTCATACTAGTATTAATTTGATTGTTATTACTAATTGTGTTTCGCTACCTGCGTTTTGCTCGCATGGCTATGTAACTGCCAATTGTGCCACCGGCAACCGAACAAACTACAATAGGGAGAAACTCCCATTTGAAATTGTTGATTATTTCGAACATACTTACGGCTCCAATGGCAATGCTTACCAACCAAGATAGGTTGACAAATACGCCACTGATTAAAGCTTGAGGGATGTGGTTTTTTGAAACGGCCTGCACATTCCATGTTCGGCAACCAATAAATATCAGTTGTGTAAAAAATACCGTTAAACTGTAATGAAGTATCATATATTAATTTTTAAGTGTTAAATCTTTAATCTTTATTGCAGCTTTCTTTTCGTTATCGCGAATCGCGCAAAGCTGTTTAAATAGAATTTTTAGGTCGTCAACCGTGCGGAATGCAAACAAGCCTTTCCGGTTAATAATTCCGTTATCGGGCATTACCCATTGGTATTGCTTTTTCGATAATTCATTATTAATTGCGCTCCAGTCTTTTGGTGTTGCAACTATGCCACGCTCGTTAAGTACCAGGAGACATTTGTTGCGCCAATTTTTAAGATGCTTTTGTTCTTTAGACCTTGATTCCTTTAACAGTCTGCTTTGGCGGCTTAAACGGCTTTCGGCGGCTCTTATCAGTCTGTCAACCTGTTCCTCATTTAATTGACTTGTAGATGTCACTCCAAACTCTGACTCTACAATTATTCCTTTATGCCGTTCTTCACCCAGACGAATTAACAACTGGTGGAAGTACCGGCGTTTTTGTTTTACTGCTTCCATGTTTAAGTGGTGTTTAAATGGCTCCAATATTAGAACCATAGGTTTGTTCCTGAGAGTGGAATCGAACCACTCTTGAACCGTTCAGGAGTTTTTCTTTTCGTTAATTACAAAGCCGTACGAGAAAGATTCGATCTTAATACTGCTGATGTTGAAAGAGAGATCAGGGTGATCGTTTTGCAGATTGCAAACAACATGCTCCCTGCATTGTTCTTCTATATCGGCATGTCGTTTTTTTTTGCCTTTGGGAAAGAACAAACCTTTTACAGGAAGTGGCTTATAACTTACATAAGGATTTTTGCTTGTGATTTGAACACGAGCTTTGATCAAATAAATTGTATCCATGTTTGATTGCTATTAAATTAAATTGTAAGCTCCTCTGGTAATCTTGTCAAACTGTTTAAGCAAGTCGTTATCCAGAGCACGTAAATCAATTGATGGGTTGTTTTCAACATCACCCACTAATTGAACAATGTTTCTAATATTATCCTGGTCTATTGCTATTCTTAAATCGGTAATAAAAGTTTTCACATTTGCTGTAATCTCTTCTTTTGTTTTCATGTGGTTGGTGTTAGGTGGCACGCGAATGATCATCGCGTGCCTGTTTTGTTAATCCATGTTGGCTTCAGTAATTCCGAGAGGAAGCGTTTTCCATTCATTTTGCTTGTCATCGCGGTATTTCGCCATAATGAAAAGCTTGGTTTTAATAGGCGTGTAAGCGTCTACAATAATCTGCACCTTATCAATCAACAGCTGATCGCCACGCTCGTTTGCCAGTTGCATTAGTTCCATTACCTTTTTGGCGTTTAGTTCGCCTTTGGTATTTCGGGAAATGTATTTCTTAATGGTTTTTACCAGCCATTTGCTGTCGTCGTCGGTACCCATACTGTTAAGGTATTCGTTAACACCATCAACACCGGCAGTGTGACTGTCGTCGAAGCTGTCCACAACATGATAACCTACCATAATGCGCAGTTTACTGTCTTTTGTGGTAAATGTGTGAGAAAACTGTTCATCGCTGGTTTGATACACCTGTTTTTTTAGCTCAATGATATCGGCAAATTTGCTGTACACAATTGTCTTAGCTTCTTTAATGTTTTTGCTCAATTGCAGTAGGATAGCAAAAGCATCTTTAACCGATTCGTCGGTCATTTCTTTAAGAGTTTGGCGATCTTCTTTTGTACGCTCTTTTTCTTGAGATTCAAGTTTTTTTAACTCTTCTAATTGCAGCCTTTGTTCGGCTGTCATAATTGTACTTCCCATAATTTTGATATTAAAATGTTTTAAATCTGTTAGTTTCCGGAGATGGAATGCGACAAATACCCATTGCGGTGCGTTTTGTAGGTTGCATATGCGCCTCCAGATTTGATATTTTAAAAATTAAATTGTTTCGTTCCCTGATTTTGTTTTCAAAATCCGGATGGTTTACACGCTTCGGTCGCAACCAAGCATCCAGCTCGTCGCGCTTCTTGTTATACTGCGCAATTTGCCGTTTCAATTTGAATCGTTCTTCTCTGTTCATTGTTGAAGTGTTAAGAGTTTCTCTTCTAATTGTTTTGGTATATGTGGCTTAATTGTAATGCTTGTGAATACTTCCCTTCTTACTTTAACCATGCCGGTTCCTTCACAGGTTTTGCATGTGTTGTGATTAAGAATTCCATCACCTTTGCAGTCTTCGCAAATTGCAGTTATAGCTGTACTGTGACCTCCCATAATTCTTTTCATATCAATTACAATTGAATGTTATTAAAATCGATAGCCGGCATTTCCGACATTGCCAACATGTCTAAGCAATCTTTGATGCCACGGTAGCTTTGTTTTGCCAACCAGCTATGCTTTCTAAATTCAGGCTTGCTACCCATTACAATTTCAAGTACTTCAGGATCGGTAACGCCATTGGCTTTAAAAACTTCTAAGGCCTCAGCTGGTGTAGGTTTATCCAGTTGCTCAGGAAGCATAAACAGGCGGTCGCGTGTTTCAGAGAATAAGTGTCGGTCTTTTATGGCTCCTTTGTTCAGGTTGTTGATGAAGTATGGTGTACCGGTAAATACAATGCCACACTTATCTTTTAAGGCAGTCATCACATCCTTAATAATTACCACATGGTGATTTTTCAGACTGCTTACTTCGTCGATAATCAAAAGCATGTCCTTTTTAATTACATGTTTGCGAAGCATGCGAAGTTGGGAGGCTATGGTTCCGGGCTTGTAAATTTCCAAGGCTTCTAACAGACCAATCAAAAACTGTTTGGTTGTTTTTGTTTCCGAAGCATCGAAATGAACCACCTGAAAGCGTTGCTGTGCCTCGATGTATTCTTTGTATTTCTCAACCGCAAAGGTTTTACCCATACCACCTTCACCAACAACAGCCATTGGCTTTTTAAGCATGTAAGCACGCTCGCATGTTTGCCACACTTTTTGAAGATTGGCAGTAGCTACACCTTTGTAACCTTCGTTTTTCTCGATGTGCTTTTCGATCACTTCCCAAGTGTCGTTTCCGACCATTCCGTTTTTGTCCCAATTGTTACGGATGTGGCTGAATTTGGAGCCGTTAGAGAAGCCTAAACGCTGTGTCGCAAAGTTGTTACCTGACAGTCCTGAAGCTTCTTGCAACGCAATAATTTTATTACGCAGGTCTTTTTTTTGTTCTAAGCTGTACTTTTTCATACTTTTGCTTTGATTGTTATTACTACTTTGTTAGTGATATATTGGCGCATTGCTGTGGTTGGCGGTGCGCCTTTTTTATTTTCCAATTCTTAATATCCTGCGTTGCTTGTCGGTTAAGCCGTCGCCCATTCCGTTTTGCGCATCTTCCAATGCAGCCTCACGTCTGTTTTGATTGTATTTAGAAGTATCGTACCAACCGAAACCTTCGGTACCTGTGGCCTGCATTTCGCCCAGCTTGATCATTTGCTTTTCAAGCTCACGTTTAGAGTACTCTTCGCCCCATTCAACCTGCTTTTGCTTGAATTGAACTCTTCTGGCAGTTTCGCCCGGTTGAGAATCTGCAACACAAGCGGCATAACGTTCCTTGTTGTAGGCAAAATCGATAAATATTCCATCGCGGTACAATGCGATCATATCTGGATTGTCGCGGTCTATTTTAACCTTGAATTTTTCGCCCAGGTTATCGTTGGCAAACATGAAGTCACCCACATTGTCGCTATCAGGCACTATGAAATGATGCTCTTCGCCTTTCACATCTATAACAATACCGTTGGTCCCGTAAGGGTAAGGCAATCGTTGCTCAACCATAAACATGCTTATGCGGTCGAAATAGTTCAACTCAGCACGTTGTTCGTGTTGTATGGTGGTGTAACGTTCAATCTTACTTTGTCCCACAAAACGTCCAAAACTGTCACGTTTTTCGCCTCTGGCGTTCCATTTAGCGACTGCATCGTGCAACATTTCAATAACACCGTTACGATCAGGCAATGCTTCAGGATTTTTGCGGAGCCATGCCAGTAATTCGGGATTAGCCTGTGAGTTTAGAGATTTAACATCAATGTTACCACCCTTAAAGTTAGAATAGTGGCGTAATACGCGCTGTTGAAAGTGACCGATAATGGACTCAACATACTTTGAGCGGCCTTTGTATGGTTCACAAGGGAAATGTACCCGGCTCATGTTGCTCATTAGATTTTTAACGGCAACTGATACGTTGGCAGAACTGTTATCGTACTGCAACTGATACGGCTTGTATTTGTATGTATCAACAGCATTGCGTAAAGCTTCGGTAACCATACCTGAAGTTTCGGCAAATGCTATTGATATGCCTATAATTGCACTTGTGCAAGCATCGGTAATAAAGTAAACGTATAGGTCAGATTTTATTTTGCCATCAACACCTACGTAATAAAGCTGCATCGATGTACCATCAATAGACCACAATGCATCAGGGAAACTTGGCGTTTTACGATTAATAAGCGATTGTATTTCATTATCAGCTGCATGTTTCCCATGTCGGGCATAGAACCACACCTTTTTGATCTTAGGTGTGTTTAAATAGGACTTAACCGTTGATGTTGTAATTTGTGGCTTGGCGTTGGCTAATGCCCAATCGTTGTACATCATGGCTACATCTTCCCAACTATACTTTACAGGCTCACTGGCTAACTTAACCAGCTTGGCATGCATTACCGTGTCTGTTTTCTCACGATTTACATTGCCTACGCCACCATGTATTAAGCTTGTTATGCCGTTGTTTTTGTACTCTACTGCATTCTTAACAAGCGTGCGTACGTTGGTAATTAAAGTCTTTTTAAATCGAATGAGAGCCGGGCTTGAAGTTTGTTCATTTAAACAGCGTTTAAACACTTCACTACGAAAATCGTTTACAGATTTAAAACCAAGTTTTCTAGCCTTTTTAACGTCGTATTCATTGATCAAACGAAGCCAAGCAGCCGCACGTGCCAACTGGTGTACTTCTGAAGGTGTGTAAAGCTTTGTTTCGGTTAAGTATTTAATCTCTTCAGGATTAGAAGAAACTAAAAGAGAAACCTGATCTGCTAGATTTTCAAATACGGCAGTTGCTTTTTCAACTTGCTCTTGCTTTAGATAAATCTCTGGTTCGAGCTTGTTACAATGTACCGCTTTGATTAAAACTTGGTACTTTTCTTTAAGGCTGTGGTAGTGTATGTACACTTGCTTGCCTTGCTTGTGATGTTCCCAACAATATACTTCACCCTTGCGTTGACCTGCAAGTGCACGATTAATGTAGCTTGCGGAAATTCCACAAGCTACAAGTTCATCGCGAGTAGTGCATAGTATGTTATCGTTGTAGGTAGGCATGTTAAAAGAGATCAGCTTTCGCGTCGTTTATCTTGGCTATTTTTTTAGCCATCTCGATTACCTCTTTGGCTTTCCCTCTTATGGCACGTCTTTTTCCAGACAACACAACGTTTACAGTGCTTTCTGTAATCCCTAAGTTTGTCTGTATTAGGACCCTATCGGAGCCTGTTATTTGCTTACCCAATTCGTAAGCTTCTTGATTAATTATTTGTTCGCTATCCATTTTAATTATAGTTTTGTAATGAATACACGACAAATATAGTTTACAAATTGTAAACGAACAAACATTTTACCTATAAAAGTTCACTAATTGAAAACTAATCTAGAGATAGACGAAATTCTTATTCGCTTAAAAGAAGCTCTAAAAATTGGCTCAGATGCAGAATTGTCAAGGTTTTTAGAGGTAAGTAAGTCTACGCTTTCTAATTGGAAAAAGCGTGGAAGTATTGATTATGACTTATTGTTTTCAAAATGTGAACACTTAAGCAAGGATTGGTTACTTACCGGACAAGGGATGCAAAACATAGCTGATGTTGTTGCCGGTAACACGACGATTAATGAAGGTAATAAGAGGAAGTATGAATTTGTAAACGAGGATGGTCAGGAATATGAAAAAGTAAAAACCTTTAATGTTCTCCCCATCCCATTTGTTTCAGTCAATGCAATTGCCGGTTTTGGCAATGGTGAGTTTTCAATTGCAGAACAAGATGTAAAGGATTACTATGTAATCCCGAAGTTTAAAGACCGTAAGATCGACTTTATGATTGAGGTTTGCGGTAGTAGTATGTACCCCAAATACAATAGTGGTGACGTTGTAGCCTGCCGAATTATTAAAGAAAGCAATTTTATACAATGGAATAAAGTACATGTTATTGCAACAGCAGAGCAGGGTATATTGATTAAACGGCTAAAGAAAAGCGAAATTAAGAGCTGTATGCTTGCTGTATCGGACAATAAAGACTATGAGCCTTTCGATATACCAATGAAAGAAATAACCGGCATTGCTATTGTTGTCGGTGTTATTAGATTAGAGTAGAATACCTTCAGTGCAATGAAGATCCCTCCTTGAATGGCATAGGTTCATAAAAGTGCACATGTACCCTAAGTTACATTCGAAAGTACGTCATTCTGTTGAAATTTTCATTTTGTGAATTATGCAGAATTTACACGATTCGTTCAAGAAAATTTACACGATTTGAAAAACCAAATATATTTAATTCTAATATTCGTTTGATTACACCTACCTATTTGTTGAGGGATATTGCTTTGGGCGATCATTCTGTTTTTCAGTATCTTGAGGAAGCCTTTCATAAACTGGCCAACGAACCCAATTCTAAAAATGAGGCGAATTATGAGTACCACATTCGGATGTTTCATATTATTACCCGATCGGCGCTTCGCAGAGAAATTCAGCATATTCTTCAAAGCGAATTGGCTGATGATCGTCAGTACCTTGTTGATGAATACATTTCGAATGTTCGGAAAATTGGAAGACATTACCGCGACTTACGCAGAATTGTGAATGTACCAACGATTCAAAAGGAAATGTTTGATTACTATTTGTTTGGTGATGAGTTCATGAGCAATCAGTTTGAGCAGCATTCTTTCTATTTGCATCGGGGATTACAAAAAATGCACCATTCGGATTTTGAGCTTAGTAAAAATGAGATTCTGAGCCTGGTTAGAGAAGAAATAGCCTACAAAAGAAGCAAAGGGTATTTGGTAGTTGAGGAGAAGGCACAGGATAAAAATCGTTGGTTGGTGCACCGGAGAGGTGCCTTTAAGAAATATTTCGAAGGTCAGCTGTTGCTGAACTCCCGAAAGAAAAAGGAGGGGGTTTTGGCCATGCAGGTATTGTATAGTCTGGCGGCAGGATTGGCTATGATTTTTGGAGCGGCACTTACCTTTCTTTTTCAGAAAAGCCTGGGAACCTTTACCATGCCTTTGTTTATTTCCTTGGTAATTATTTATATGCTTAAAGATAGAATTAAAGACCTTAGCCGGCTTTATCTGGTGGGAAAGATTAACAAGCGTTTTTTCGATCATAAAACCGTTATTCGTGTAAAAGGAGATGAGGAAATTGGTTGGTGCAAAGAGAGTTTCGATTTTGTTCGGGAAGATACCGTTCCCTTGCGGGTAATGAAACACCGCGACCGGTCTCGGATTGTTGATGTAGAAAGCCGGGGTGTTGGTGAGAAAATTATTTTTTATCGCAAACTTCTTCGCCTTGACAGGGTGGCATTAGATAATTCCTACGGAGATTACAACATTACAGGAGTGGTTGATATTATTCGATTTAATGTATCGAACTTTATTAAGAAAATGGATAATCCTGAAATACCGCTTTACTATTTAAAAGACGAGGAATTTGAAAAAATATCCGGCGAAAAGGTATACTTTGTTAATATGATATTCCGCTTTAAACTTGATAACCAAACAAGTTACCGTCGTTACCGGATTATTTTTAACCGACGCGGAATAAAAAAGGTAGAGAAAGTATAAAATAAGTATAAATTGAGAAGAGGCTTTATCAGATTTGATAAAGCCCCTTTTTTTTGTGATTATCCTCAAATTATTTCTTAGTTGATGATTGGTGCTTTTACTAGTGATTGTTTTTGCAATGTTATTATATGGTTATAATGAAGCCTTTACAATACAGAATACATTTAAATGGTATGTACTTTGTAATACTAGGTAAAATATTTATATTTGCCATGTGCGAATCAGTAATTGTTGTTCGTCTGAAATAAAAACAGCCGGACTTATAAAAGATCTGGAGTAAAAGATTTTATTCAGCAACACACAATTGAAAAAAGGAAGATGTCAAAAAAATAGAATTCATCATGAACAAGAATATATCCAAAGAGTACGATGTGATAATCATAGGAGGTGGAGCTACCGGAGCAGGAACAGCAAGGGATTGTGCAATGCGTGGGCTAAGTGTTTTGCTTGTTGAACGTCATGATTTTGCCACAGGTGCTACAGGACGGAATCATGGCTTGTTGCATAGCGGGGCACGATATGCCGTAACGGATCATGAGTCAGCAGCAGAATGTATAAAAGAGAATATGATTCTGCGTCGTATTGCAAACCATTGTGTGGAAGAGAATGATGGATTATTTATTACCCTGCCGGAAGATGACATCGCTTTTCAATCACAATTTGTAGATGCCTGTAAAACTGCCGGAATCGGGACTGAAATTCTTGATCCTGATTTTGCCCGCCGCATTGAACCATCGGTCAATCCTGATTTGATTGGTGCTGTGAAAGTACCTGATGGTTCTGTGGATCCTTTTCGCCTTACAATGTCAAATGCCCTGGATGCCAGTATTCATGGAGCGGTTCTTTTAACACGACATGAGGTGAAAGGTATTGTGAAAGAACAGGATCGGGCTGTAGGTGTGGAGTTGTTCAATCATGAAACAAAAGAAAATGTAACCTGTTACGGCAAAATAATAGTGAATGCCGGAGGTATTTGGGGGCATCATATTGCTAATTTGGCCGGTGTCAATATCAATATGTTTCCTGCAAAAGGTTCCTTACTTATTTTTGGACACCGCGTTAATAAAATGGTAATTAACAGATGTCGAAAACCATCTAATGCTGACATTTTGGTACCGGGAGACACAATTTGTCTGATTGGGACTACATCGGAAAGAATTCCATACGACCAAATTGATAATATGTATGTATCCAGAAAGGATGTAGATGTATTGATTCGTGAGGGCGTGAAACTTTCTCCATCATTGGCTGCTACTCGTATTCTGCGTGCCTATGCAGGTGTGCGTCCTTTAGTTGCCGCAGACAATGATCCAACCGGAAGAAATATTAGTCGTGGAATTGTTTTGTTGGATCATCAGGAACGGGACGGGCTTTCCGGTTTTATCACGATTACTGGCGGCAAGCTAATGACATACCGTTTAATGGCTGAAGAAGCGACTGATTTAATCTGTAAAAAACTGGCTGTTGTCAAGCAATGTGAAACAGCCGATAAGGTATTGCCAGGTGCAGAAAAGAGTGAACATCCGCTAAGCATTGCTACGGAAAAAGTTTATACAGGGGCTAATATCTCCCAAAAGTCGGCGAAGGATCGTCATGGTACACTTGCGAAGAATATTTCAAATGGAGACGACTACGAAGACTCATTGGTTTGTGAGTGTGAAGGTGTATCAGTAGCCGAGGTAAGATATGCGATTAATGAGTTGCATGTGAAAAATCTGAAGGACTTGCGACGCCGTACCCGTGTTGGTATGGGAACTTGTCAGGGAGAATTGTGTGCTTGCCGTTCGGCCGGACTTCTTTGTGAGTCTTCAGAAAAACCGGGCAAAGCAAAAGATGATTTGGCTAGATTTCTTCAGGAAAGATGGAAAGGAATGCTGCCGATTACCTGGGGAGAGGGAATTAATGAGATTCAGTTTACTTCATGGATTTACGAAGGCATATATGGTTTGAAACCTGATAACAATTAAGCAAGGATTACTATGAAATTCGATAACATTATTATAGGAGGTGGGTTGAGTGGGCTCACATGCGGAATTAAACTGGCGGAGCAAGGGAAAAAATGTGCAATTGTTTCATCGGGTCAGAGTGCGATTCATTTTTTTTCAGGTTCATTTGATTTGCTTGGAAAGCTGGATGGAATAGAGGTGAATAATCCGTTGGATGCGATAACAACATTGCCGGATACACATCCATACCAAAGGCTTGGAATTGAAAATATCTCTCGTTTGGTTGTTGAAGTACCTCAGTTTTTGAATCGTGCCGGATTGAAGTTTTTGGGTGAGGCAGACCAAAATCATTTTGTGCTGACACCAATGGGAATAATGAAACCAACCTGGTTGACCTTAGACGATTTCACTCGTTTCGAACAAAAGGATGCATTCCCCTGGAAAAAAGCAGTCATCCTAAATTTTAGTGGGTTTCTTGATTTTCACAGCTTGTTTGTTCAAGATGGACTTAAGAAATTTGACGTGGATGCGCAAATTAAAAATTTTGCAATGAAGGAATTTGAAGCAATCCGCCGCAATCCGAGTGAAATGCGATCTACAAATATTGCGAAAGTATTCGATCAGGGAGAAGAGGCATTGAACGAATTTGCTCAAAAGGTAAATTTGTTAAGTGAGGGGTTTGAAGTTGTGATTCTGCCAGCAGTATTTGGATTGTTCAATAAAAATGTTGTTACAGATCTAAAATCAAGAATAAATAAGCCATTGGTATTGCTTCCGGCCATACCTCCATCGGTTCCGGGGATACGAAGTCAGATATTGCTGCGAAAAAGATTTGAAGAATTAGGTGGAACTTATTTCCTTGGTGATAATGTGGAAGAAGGCACTTTCGTGAATAACCGACTGGTTGCTGTTCAGACCAATAATCATGGAGATATTAAACTGGAAGCTGATCAATTTGTTTTGGCCAGTGGAAGCTTCTACAGTAAAGGTATTGTGGCGACCCGCGATAAGTTATATGAGCCTATTTTGGGGCTTGATATTGATGGAGATACCGATAGTGAAAAATGGCTCGATGAGAAGTTCTTTAACGATCAGCCGTATATGCATTATGGGGTTAAAACCGACAGCGGTTTCCGCGCATTAATAAATGGCAAACCAATAGAGAATTTATATGTAGCAGGTTCGGTATTAGGAGGAGCTAATGCTCTTAAGGAAGGCAGTGGAGCAGGTATCAGTTTACTGACTTCGCTGCATGTAGCTGAGCAAATTTTAAAATAAGGGGACGATGAAAAAGGAAATAATTGAACCATTAAATATAAGTGATAATAATTTTGAACAGTGTGTGAAGTGTACGATTTGTACTGTTTATTGTCCCGTTCTGGAAGTGAATCCAGATTATCCTGGACCAAAGCAGTCAGGCCCTGATGGAGAACGCCTGCGCTTAAAGGATCAAAATTTTTACGATGAGTCATTGAAATTATGCCTTAACTGCAAACGCTGTGAAGTAGCTTGCCCGCACGGAGTGAAAATTGGAGATATCATCCAGATGGCACGCATCAAACACAGCAGGAAAAGTCCAAAAGTTAGGGATATGATTCTTGCAAATACTGATATTGTAGGTACTATGGCAAGCACATTTGCACCCATTGTAAATCCAATAGTTGCTTTAAAACCTGTTCGATTCATTATGGATGGGGTTTTAAAAATAGATCACCACCGAATTTTTCCTAAATATGCAGGGATGAGGTTCGAAACCTGGTATCGAAGATATGCAGCCGCAAAGCAGAACGATTTCAAAAAACATGTTAGCTACTTTCATGGCTGTTATGTAAATTATAATTTCCCTCAGCAAGGTAAAGATCTGATTAAGATTATGAATGCGGCCGGTTATGGTGTTCATTTGCTCGAAAAAGAAAAATGTTGCGGGGTAGCTTTAATTTCTAATGGTCTTATCAAACAAGCAGCAAAACAGGCACGTCATAATGTCGAAGCCTTTAAAAAATCGATTGTAGACAAGAATATGCCGGTAATATCTACATCTTCAACATGTATATTCACCATTCGTGATGAATATCCGCATTTGTTGGGGGTGAAGAATGACGAAATTCGTGATGAAAGCGAGTTGGCTACTAGATTCCTGTTCCGATTAATTGATTTGGGAAAACTTAAGCTTGCATTCAAAAAGGATTACAGGAAACG
Organism: Labilibaculum sp.; assembly: GCF_963664555.1. Lineage (GTDB taxonomy): Bacteria > Bacteroidota > Bacteroidia > Bacteroidales > Marinifilaceae > Labilibaculum. Next base: position 1,432,193 of record NZ_OY761461.1, read on the forward strand.
TATTGCTTATCATACACCCTGTCATATGGAGAAGCTTGGCTGGTCTATTTATTCCACTGCGTTGCTTAAAATGATTCCGGGAATCGATTTTGTGCCGCTTGAATCACGATGCTGCGGTATTGCCGGAACTTACGGGTTTAAGAAAGAAAATTACAAAACATCACAGGGAGTAGGGAAACCGCTTTTTGATCAGATAGAGAGCTCGGATATCGATTTTGTAGCTACCGATTGCGAAACCTGTAAGTGGCAAATTGAGATGTCGACCACCAAAAAGGTCGAGCATCCTATTTCTATTCTTGCCGAAGCATTGGATGTGGAAGCTACTATGAAATTATGGCAAAAGTAAATTGATGAGAATCATGTGAAGGACGGCCTTTTTGGTCGCCCGCTTTTATAAATGTTAGGGTGTAATGCCGCAATTATTGGATGTTAAAATCCTTTGCTTGCGGCATTATTGTTACCGGTTGATTCTTTTTTTTTGTGCATAAAATATCTGATACAGATAAAGAGGCTGCATCTAACGCAATGCAGCCTCTTTATCTTTGCTTTTTACAAGTTTCGTATTGTCCTTAAGCCCCTTCTTTGATTAAAAAATGACTAAAAGCCTGCTTAACACAATCTTTGTGAGAAAAATAGGAATTACTTTTTAACCAATTAAACAACCCATACAATTCCTTTTCGTTTAACCATTCAAATGATTTCAGAAGCTCCTTTCGAAATAAATGTTCCTGATCTGAAACCGATTGTAAAACAAATTTTTGATGTTCTAACATAGCTGAAAACATTTTAATATTATTCCATTGCTTAAGTTTTGGAATTTACTCCAATCCAAAGGCATAGTAGTACCTACCGGGGTAATTTTCATAAATGCCCGATAGCATGATTCCTCCACCTTTACGGTTTAGGTAGTTCTCGAATTCATTGATGCTACGAATGCTTTTGCCATCAACCTGAAGAATAATAAAACCTTCTTTGAGAGAGGTTTGACGCTGAATCAGTCCTGAATTGATCTTACGAACGCGCAATCCTCCTGGTACATCAAGCTTTTTTGCCTCCTTTGCACTAAGTTCTTCCAGTTCTATTCCCAATCGAACCAAAACCTGATCAGTCTCTTTTTTGCTAAGATTTGCTTCTCCTTTTGCATTTCTTAGGGTAACGGTAAAATTTTTTACTTTTCCGTTTCGGTTGATATGAAGGTTTAGTTTGTCGCCCGGACGGTGTCGTCCAACTGTTTCGAGTAGTTCTGCCGTTGTTTTCACGCCGGCATTGTCAACTTTTACAATAACATCGCCTTTTTTGATGCCAGCATCGGCGGCTGCACTGTTGCTTGGAAGGCTGTCAACATAAACACCCTCGCTAAGGTCTAAATCTTTTTCTTTTGCCAAATTGCCATCAACATTTCTGATAACAATGCCCAAATAACCACGTTGCACAAATCCAAAGCTCATAAGGTCTTCAACCACCTTACTAACAATGTTCGAAGGAATGGCAAAACCATAGCCCGAATAAGCTCCTGTTGGGCTGGCAATAGCTGTGTTGATGCCAACCAGGCCGCCTCTAAGGTCGACAAGTGCACCTCCACTGTTGCCGGGATTGATGGCCGCATCGGTCTGGATGAAGGATTCGATGGCATTCGAACCTTGCAGAATGTTGATATTACGGCCTTTGGCACTCACAATTCCGGCTGTAACGGTCGAATTCAAATTAAAGGGATTTCCTACGGCAAGCACCCATTCGCCAACTTCAATTTTATCGGAATCAACAAAAGGAATGTAAACCAAATTTTTCTCTTTAATTTGAATTAAGGCCAAATCGGTTGTGGGATCCGTACCAATTACTTTTGCTTTATACACTCTGTTATCGTGCAGACTTACCTCAATATCATCAGCACCTTCAACCATATGGTTGTTGGTAACAATATAACCATCCGAATTGATAATTACGCCCGAGCCTGAACCGATTCGTGCCCACGGAGTATTTTCCTGCTCTCCTGGATTAAAATGAAAATAGGGACCGAAAAAATCTTTGAGTCTGTCGTCCTCAAAAAAATCCCTGAAAGGAGAGGGGATTTCCTTTGATTGCTGCATATTTTGCATGCGTGTCGATTTAATGTGAACAACCGCATCCATCACTTTTTTTGAAACATCGGTGAACTGCAAGGGGGTAAGCACACCATCTTTAGTTACGGTATAATTTGCACCAATAACAGGAGTGTCGGTAACATGTTCTATTTTAAATGTTCTTTCATTTCCCGGCAACAGCAAAAAGCTTCCTATCGTAAGTGCACTTCCTATTGCAGCTGATAATAATAGTAAGCTAAATTTTTTCATTTTTAGTTGTTTTTATAAAATTCGATTTTTCGCTTATTATTTTTCTCAAGAAATATTATTTGTTTGCCAGATATAAAAATGTTTTTTATGGGCAGGGGTTAACCTGCCCATCTGTTAATTAAGTAATGGAAATCATTCTTGAAGGTTTTGGTTTTGCCTCTTCCTTTTTGGGTAAACGAATGTTAAGAATTCCATCATTGTACTTGGCTGAAATTTTATCCCCGTTAACCAAATCAATAGGTAATTGGAATGATCTGTGAAACGACTGATAACAAAACTCTCTTCGTGAGAATTTTTCATCCTTGCTTTCCTTTTCTTCTTTTCGTTCCGAAGAAATATTAAGCTGATTGTTGTCTACACTTACATTGAAATCATTCTTTTTCATTCCTGGAGCCGCCACTTCAATAATGTATTCATTATCGTTTTCGCGAACATTTACTGCAGGCAATGTAGTGTTGGTGTCCGAAAAGTTCGAATTGTTCCAATCCATCCAGTCTCTGGAGAAGAAATTGTCGAATAGAGATGGAAAGAAACTGTCTGAATTTCTTTTTACTAGTGTCATGATAAATCCTCCTAATTTTACAGTTACCAAATCATAAAATAAATAGTACATACTTGTAAAAGTATTCGAACCGCGATTCAATACAATGCGATCAAAACAGATGCCAAAATAGGAAAGGTAAAGAGTGTGTCAGTTTTGTAAAGGTAAGAAAACTAGATGTTTGGAGTGTATTTATTTTGATGGGATTTCCTGCTGTTTTAAAGCTTTTTTGCTTGACATTTTGTCGTTTTCGATTCGGTGAAAATGTCAGATTGACGTTTGAGATCCGGTATAAATGTCAGATTGACTTAAGAGAAATAGGCTTTGTAACATCTGCAGGTAAAAGGTCGCCGAACATAAGCAACATCATTTTTTATGAGTGCCGTAAATCTTACTTTTAGTTTGTTATAAATCAGTTTTTTGACCAACTTATTTTTTTGTTTTGCCAGTGAATAAGAATTAATTTTATAGGTCTGATGAGAAGGATTTCAGAATCTGTTTTATCCTTCATCAGGAAAAAAAAGTATTGTAAAATTAATACAAAGGAGGTTGGTATGAGTAAGTTGAAAATGATTTTACTGATGGGTTTGGTGTGCGTGTTTAGCATTAAATTGAAGGCGCAGTACATTATCGAACAGATAGAATATGAGATCCCCATTAACTACGAATTGGTTCCGGCGGATATGGAGTTTGATGATGTTGCCGATGAGGCCCGTTTTTTTCTTCAGCTTTCTGACCGTAAATTAAAAGATGCTGCTCAGAGAGAATATGGGGATATTGAGACGATTGCATCGACAATTTATATCGACGGCGATAATTTTGCGGTGGAATCTTCCTCACAGGAGGAAGGAAAAACCACCGTGATAGTAAACCATGACAAGGGTATTATTTACTACATTCTTTGGTCGCAGAAAAAGATATACGAGATGTCGAATGGAGACATGGCAGACATTCAGAAAGATGCCGATGCAGCAATGCAAAAAATGATGTCTCAGCTGCCACCCGAAATGCAGGAACAGGCGAAAATGACAATGAAAACTGAAAAGGGACGGCTAAAAACCACCAAACAAATTACAGCAACCGGCCGGGAGATGATTAAGTACGGACAAAGGTGCAGTGAATATTTATTGGAAGACGATCGGGAGCTAATGGTAATCTGGGCCTCGGACGATAGTATGGGTTTGGCTAAAAAAGCAAAAAGCATGTCTGAGAAATTAGCTGAAATTTTTCCTTCGATGGATGAGCAGGAGCAGGACGAATGGGAGCTGGTTGCCGGGAAAATACCCGTTGAGGTACGAACCTTTCAGCTCGATGCCATGGAAGGAGCTAAAATGGAGGTGCAGGCAATTACCCGGATGACTAAAACCACTCCTCCTGCCGAAAAATTTATTTTACCTGCCGAGGCTGTTGGGTTCGGGAGAAGTTCTTTTAAAGAAATGATGACCCAAATGCAGCAAGGAATTCAAGGAATGAATGCTGATTGAATGTCTTTTTAAACTAATAATTAAAACTCCCCCTCGCTGCATTCAAGTCGGTGGGGAGTTCTCTCTTTAAATATAATTTGATCAATAACTTCACAATGATCAATATTTTCTCAGCCCGGTTGTTCGAGCACTACGATGTTTTTTATTGTCTCAACAGCCAATTTTTAAGCTTTGGCAATTACTTCATTAACAGGTTCGGTAGGTAATTTCACTTGCTCTAAGAAAAAAAAGAGCTTTGATGATTCATAATTAAACAGTTAGTTTTGTATGGAAAAGGTTCCATTGGCTTTCTCTTTCAGTTGTCTCGTTAAAGTTGTCCGGTTGATGACCTGCCAATGGTTCACATTTTTGTTCCGAAAATAAACTCCAAAAACGGTTTTGAAACTAAGTAAAATGAATGGGAATATATCCTGTTAAATGTTCTTGGCTTTTTAAAATGTAAGATTTATGATAAAGGAAGGGGAAATGAAAAAAAAGCCCGCTGGGGCTTAAAGGCAGTCAATCTTGAAAGTTTTTTTTCGGAGGAATTAAGGACCGCAAGAACATCAGTACTGAATATATATCAAAAGGACGCAGTAGGCGTCCTTTTGTATCTTTAAATTACATTTTGTATTCGTTGGGCAATCGCCTTTATTGCATTAAATAGCTATTGGTGATGGCAAGCAATTTTTCTTTTTTTATTGGTTTCGAGATAAAATCGTTACAGCCTGCAGCAATGGCTTCATCCTTGTCTTTCCTGGATGAATATGCTGTTTGTGCAATAATTGGAATGGACTGATTAAATTTTCTGATTTCTATTGTGGCATCAATACCATTCATTACAGGCATTTTCATGTCCATAAGTATTAAATCGATGTTTTCGTTTTTTTGATAAAGGTCAATTGCATCTTTTCCATTTTTTGCGTGAATGATTTTTAATTTGTTGTCGAATTCTGATAGGAGAATCTCCAAAAATATGAAATTTACTTCTTCGTCTTCCACAACCAAAATAGTATGACGTTTTGCTTCGTTTAAATTTGAGTTTTGACCATTCGAATTACTATTTATTTCATTTTTTGGTTTTGTCGTCAGATAAGGAATGCTCAGATAAAATGTTGATCCTTTTCCTTTTTCCGATTCCAGGGTGATTTTACCATTTATCAGTTCCGCGTTTTCTTTTGCAATTGATAAACCAAGGCCTAAACCACCAACGGTTTGAGATAATTCTTTTTCTTCCTGCGAGAAACGCTCAAAAATGAGTTCTTGTTTTTCGAAATGAATTCCAATGCCGGTGTCTTTCACATACATTATAATGTTATTGTTCTGAAGGGTGTATCCCATTTCAATCAATCCGTTGTGTGTGAATTTTAATGCATTATCCAGCAAATTGCTGATAATCTTATTCAGTTTGTAAGGATCAGAAAGCAGAGTGCTTTCGTCATCCGAAAGTCCCTTTTGAAGATACAGAGGAGTTTGATTTTGTTTTGCTTTTATATCATATATGGCAAACAGATCTAATAGCAGATCATTCAAACAAACTTCCTCGATCTGCGGTTTAATTTGTTTTGTCCCCAGTTCTGATATTTCAAGAATATCATCGATAATGTGCATTAACTGATTTCCGCTGTTTTGAATTATTTGGATGTAATGTTTTCGTTTTTTATCTGTAATGTTCCGCTCATTTAATAAATCTGAAAATCCGAGAATCCCATTCATTGGTGTTCGGATTTCATGCGACATATTATTGATGAATTCTGTTTTTAACCGATTGCTTTCTTCTGCTTTTTCTTTTGCAGCATTAAGTTCTTGTTCGGTTTTTTTATGATCTGTAATGTCCCTAAATTCTACAACCCGAACATTTTCTCCCCCATATGGAATTTGGCGGGCTTCTAATCTTATCGGATATTCATCTTCATTTTTCCGCAAGCCAACGCTATAATACGGGTTTTCGTATTCGCTTAATATATTTTCCATAACATGCTCACGTTCCTGCTCAGCGATCAGCAACAATCCATTCATTCCAATTAGCTCTTCAGTAGAGTAGCCGGTTATGGCAGCAAGTCCCTGATTGCAGTCTAAAATTATTCCCTTGTCGTGTATGGCAATTCCCCCAAAGGAAGCATTATGGAGAGCTTTAAACCGTGTTTCACTTTTTTCAGCTGTTTCTATAGCTGATAATAATTCTTCATTTTGGGCTTGATATTCTTCATTCAAAACCAGATATTCTTCATTTTGTTCCTGAAGAAGGGTTTCTGCAATTTTCTTATCGGTAATATCTTCAACACTCGACCATATAAGTTCCTGATCGTCTTTTTTAATCATTTTCCCCTGCAATCGAATGGGAATTAATTTTCCGGATTTATGAATGTATTCTTTTTCGTAGGGGCCATATTCTCTGGTTTTGTTTAGCGAATCCAATTGAAGTTTTTCTTGATTGGCATATTTTTCAGGAGTAATATCCCAATAGGTTAATTGCAAAGTTTCTTCAATAGTGTAGCCTATGATATTTGCATATGCTTCATTAACTTCTACCAATTCGCCGGTAAGTTTTGCTAAAACCAAGCCTATTGGAGACTCATTAAAAAGCATTTGTGTAAACTTTTCACTTTGTATGGCTTTTTCCTTAGCCAGTAAAAGTTCCTGGTATTTTTCGGTTAATTCTTCCGATTGTTCTGCAATTAAATCTTTGCTCTTCTGCTTTGTTTTTATTTCTGCCGACAACCATTTTTTAATTAGAATGATAAAAATTAAAACGGCTGTTATAAGATTCAAAAATTTGGGTATAAACACAACTTTGGGTTGAGCTAAAAAATTGAAAATCTCAATGGGAAGAAGTTCGGAAAGAGATGTATACCAGGCACCAAAATAAATGCTTTCGAAAAGAGTTCGAAAAGCATCAATCGACAAAACAATAAGAAGTAATTTTAATAATTTATCAGATTGATCAATCGTTCTTATTTTTTTAGCGTAAAATACAAGGATGTAAGACCAAATTAGCACTAATAACCAATACGTAATTGGAGTAGTGTATCTAAAAATATCGTTCATATTAATTTGTTTCGTGTTGTGATTGTAATTTTTACATATCTAATATATTCATTTTTATAGAGATACTAAAGGTGTTAATAAAAAACTATTGCAATTGGGTGTGTTGTTTTTTATTGTTTCTGTTAGATTGTAGTCTATATTTGGGGAGAAGAGTGATGTTGCGCCGGTTTAATATAATCCGGTAATTCAGGTGTTTTTTATTGGCAGGAAGAAATAACAGGGAGGCAATCAGAGCAGGCGTTTTTTTTCTCAAGTGTTGGTAAGCTACGTTATTAATAGTGGAAATATTTTTTTTTACAGCTTTCAATTAAAAAGTCTAAAATACTTTTATTATATTTATGTGCATTTTATGACTAATGAAAATGAGTTGGTAAATGACGTAAATGTTAGTTAAATTATCTAATTCACAGTATTTTATATTTTTTTTAAAAAGTTGTAAACCAATATCTAATTAAATATTTTTCGGATGAAAAAACACACAATTTATTCAATTCTTCTTTTTTTCTTAATCAGCTTTAGTGCGATTGGGCAAAATACAATGACGGTTCATACCGATCTTGCAAAAACAAAAATTAACAAAGAAATCTACGGGCATTTTGCTGAGCATTTGGGGCGCTGCATTTATGGTGGTATTTATGTTGGAGAAGATTCTCAAATTCCAAATGTAAAGGGATTTAGAGAGGATGTTGTTGGTGCGCTTTTAGATATGAAGATTCCCCTGTTGCGTTGGCCTGGTGGTTGTTTTGCTGACACATATCACTGGAAAGATGGCATAGGACCTAAGCAGCAAAGGCCTTCTATGGTAAATATCCATTGGGGAGGAGTTACTGAGGATAATAGTTTCGGAACTCATGAATTTCTTGATTTTTGTAAATTGATTAAAGCAGTGCCATATATCAATTTAAATGTGGGATCGGGTACAGTTCAGGAAGCCTCGGAATGGGTTGAATATGTTACCTCAAAAAATAGGAGTCCGATGACTGATTTAAGGAAGAAAAACGGACAGGAAGAGCCTTGGGATGTTAAGTACTGGGGAATTGGAAACGAAAACTGGGGCTGTGGTGGTAACATGACCCCGGAGTACTATGCTGATTTGTACAATCGATTTGCTTCGTATTGTGGTGGTGATTTGTACCGCATTGCCGGTGGTCCTAATGTTGATGATTACAATTGGATGGATGTATTGATGAAGAAAACAACCCGCCACCGCCATTTGGTTCAAGGTGTTTCGCTTCATAGTTATACATTTACAACAAGCTGGGAAGATAAAGGATCAGCTACTGATTTTGACGAAAGCGGTTGGTTCGCTGATTTAAAAAATACCCTGAATATGGAAACTCTGATTCAGGAACATTCAAAAATAATGGACAAATACGATCCTGAGAAAAAAATTGGATTGATTGTAGATGAGTGGGGAAACTGGTTTAATGTTGAACCTGGTACAAATCCAGGATTTTTGTATCAGCAAAATACACTTCGTGATGCATTGGTTGCCGGAATTAATCTGAATCTTTTTAATAATAATGCCGATCGTGTTGCTATGGCTAATATCGCACAAGCGGTTAATGTGCTGCAATCGGTTATTTTAACCAAAGAGGATGAAATGGTATTAACGCCTACTTATTATGTGTTTAAAATGTACAGTGTGCATCAGGATGCTACTTTGATTCCTACAGATTTGAAATGTGAAAACTACGAGTTTAACGGGAAGTCAATTCCTGCAGTAAATGCATCGGCTTCAACTAAAGATGGTGTTGTGTCTGTTACTTTTTGTAATTTAAATCCAAACAAGAAGGAAAGTATCGATCTGACACTGGCCGGACAAGAATTTAAAAGTGCAGCCGGACAGATTATTACGAGCAAAAATATGAATGATTGTAATGATTTTGGCAAAGATGAAATAGTGAAGATTAATTCGTTTGAGGTAAAAAAACCAAAAAATGGAAAACTTAGCATTGATTTGCCTGCTAAGTCAGTTGTTTTGATACAATTAAAATAGAATTAGTTCCATATACCAAAAGGGTGCTGTCACAATTGTGACAGCACCCTTTTTTGTTGAATGGATATTGTAGTGAATGAAAGATTAGGTGATTCTCATTATGTACGAAGTTGTGGAAATCACTTCTGTAAAATGGCTTGTTGCTTTATCTCAATTTTATGGATAGTAGGGGATTACGATTGCCGAAAAGATAAAGGAATATGAATTCGTTACAGGAATTACAAAAAAAAAGAGATGAGAATTGGTTCTAATTCTCATCTCTAACTATAAACATTGAGCAAATGTATTTACTTCACTATAGAGCCTTTTATCATGGTAAAAGAATGTGCCGGAAAATCGTAAGTGATTTTATCACTTTTCTTCACTTTTAAAGAAGACTTTTTCTTTGTCTCCACGCTTGTTTTTCCGAAGTCATTTTCAGATTTAATGTCGGGACCATTTATTTCGTACACCTCAAATTCGCCGTCAAAAATTCCTTCCTGACAAAGTAAATCTGTTGTAATTGCCTTGTCTTTATTACGGTTCATCACGCAAACAATTACTTCGCCGTTGTTATAGGTGGCCGAAACATCTAAAAATGGAACGTCTTTTTGAATGGTTGTTGATTCACCCAATCCTATGAAAAATTTGCCCGTGTCATATGTCTCACAATCAACATGAACATCCAGAGAGGTTCCTTTTACATTGTTGGCAAATAACTGAATAGGATAGAAGATGGTTTGCTTAAACATTCCTTTTTCGGATGTGAATATAGGCGCAATAACGTTCACAAGTTGTGCCATATTCGCCATTTTCACGATATCAGCATTACGGATAAATGCATTTAAAAAGCCTGAAATTACCAGTGCATCTTCTAAATTGTAGCGTTCTTCGAGAGCTTTGGTACCTGCCATGGTTTCTTCTCCGCGGGCACGATACCAAATATTGTATTCATCCCAGGCAATATAAATTGGCGGGCGGTTTCCGCGGTCTGCATTTTGCATTTCGCGGTCAATCAAACCTTTTACAACACGGGTTCGTTCTTCCAGAACTAAAGGAGAGGAAACGAAATTGTAATAATTGTTTTCAACATTACCAACATACATATGCAAGGCTAAATAATCAATTACATCACGCAATTCGTGAAGTACTTTTTCGTTCCATTCGTTGGGATCTGCATTGGGACGGTAGTTTGACGAACCGGCTGCTATCAGCTTAATTTCCGGAGATGTTAGTTTCATCAATTTGGCTGCTTCTCTTGCTTTTTTGCTGTAATCTTCGGCATTTAGATGACCCATCTGCCAAAATCCATCCATTTCGTTTCCCAGACTCCAGTATTTAATGTTGTATGGATCTTCGTGACCATTTTTTTTCCGGAGTTCGGCATAATAGGGACCGCTTTTAACGTTGCAATACTCTACCCATTCCTGGGCTTCCTTTATTGTTCCTGTTCCCATGTTTACAGAAAAATAGGGTTCTGTTCCCATTCTTTTGGCATAAGCCATAAATTCATCCGTTCCAAAGCGGTTGCTTTCCAAACGCGACCAAGCCAATTCCATTCTGGCAGGACGATCATCTTTTGGACCAATGCCATCTTTCCAATTGTAATTGGATACGAAGTTTCCTCCCGGGTAACGGGTAATCGAGACATTCAGCTCTTTTACAGCATCCAGTACATCCAAACGAATTCCGTTTTCATCGGAAAGAGGAGAATTTTCTTCGTAAATACCTCCGTATACACAACGACCCAAATGTTCTACGAAATTCCCATAGATATTTTTGTCTACCTCACCAATGGTTCGGTCTACATCAATTTTGATGCGTGCATTTTGTGCTGATAATGTTTGTGTACCCACCAGAATTGTCAGCGAGCTTAGAACAGCAATTGCATATTTTTTTGATTTTATAATCTTCATATTTACAGTTTTATTTTGTATTTTATAATTTAACGATTGGCCACTGATCTTTATCCCAGTTAATTTCTTTGATTGAGAGCTTCGGATTGCCATTATCAGAAGCATCGTAAGCATGGAAAACTAAATAGTCGGTTCCATCAAAACTTACAGTTGCATTGTGTCCAAGTCCGTACCAATCCTTATTTCCTGATAAAAGAATGGTACCACCTCCTGTGTTCATTGGTTTGTTGTCTCTATCCAAATAGGGGCCATTTACATTCTTTGACCGGCCAACAATCATTTTATAGTTGCTGTTTACACCTTTGCAGCAATAATCAATAGATGCGAAAAGGTAGTAGTACCCGTCTTTTTTAAAAATAAAGGGAGCTTCTATGGCATTTCCTCCTGCATCGACAGGATTGTTGTCGATTGCCGGAGGATTGGGTAAACGGGAATCTTCTTTACGAGAGGCTATGGTTGGAATTTCCGTTAAATCATCATCTACCGACATTGCATCATCGGAAAGTTTCACCAATTTGATTCCATCCCAAAAAGAACCAAAACTTAGGAATGCCTGTCCTTGTTCATCTACAATTAAATTGGGATCAATGGCATTCCAATTTGTTTTGTTTGGAAAAGATTGGATGATTTTGCCATGATCAACCCATTTAAAATCAGGATCGTTTGCGTTTAGTGTTTTGTTGGTTGCCAAGCCAATGCATGAGGTGTTTTTACCAAATGCGGAAACGGAATAGAATAAGTAATACTGTCCTTTGTAAAATGAAATGTCCGGAGCCCAAATATGACCTTTAAAACCATCAACAGCTTCAACAGCCCATTTTGGAGGATTGTCAAATACAGGTTTCTCATCTGTCCAGTTTTTCATATCCGTTGAGGACCAAACATTGATTCCCCATCCGGTACTAAATAAATAGAACGTATCATTCTCACGGATCATTACCGGATCGTGAACGGAAATTTTATTTTGCCCAACAGATATTTGAGTGAACAATAATAAACTTGAAAAAAAGAACAATTTCACAAGCATCTCACTAATTTTTATAGATGATTTTTGCATTGTAATACAGATTTTGTAACTATTATTTTGTTGTTTTTTTACCCCAAACAGGTCTTCCTCCGGCTGTTAAGCCTGAGTAGGTAAAGGTTGTTGTTCGGGGTGATGCTTCCCAGTCCCAAGCTTTTTCCAGATTGAGATGTAACTCACCTATAGTAAGAATCTTTTTATCCTGATCGTAAGACCATGTACCACTTAATGCGCCGGATGCCGTCATGTTGGACGAGAGAATCAGTTGAGATGATTTTTGCTGAACCTTATATTCGTAATTCATTGATATGTTTTCCCACGTACCTGTTAAATCGCTTTCGCTGATGCTTGGTTGTGGCACACCTGCATAACGTTCAGGCATAACAACCGGCCAGCCATCTTCTGTCCATGCAATTTTTCGAATATTCCCCATCATAATGGCATTGCTGTAGGCGTTTCCATTTGTATTGGCAGGCAAACGGGCCTGCGAACTGTAGAACCATTCGTTTGTTTCTTCGTTTTTGAAAACAGCACAGTGTGAAATTCCTACCCAGCCTGAATGATTGTTGAACTTGTACGGGTGTGTTAACATGGGCCAGCATTCGCCTCCTTCAGTAATATTTGTTCCATCAATGCCAAGATATGGACCTGTGATACTTGTTGATCGGCATACTCTGGTATTGTAGGCAACCGATAGCTCATCGTAAGCCAGAAACAGATAATAGAATCCTGTTTTTTCATTGTAAATAATTTCAGGACCTTCCTGTGCCTGCCAACGATTAAGTTCGCTGTTTTGACGGCGTGCAATAAGAGTTCCGTAGTCTTCAATTGATGACAGATTATCGGGTTTTCCTGTGTCTGGATTCACTTGTAATGCGACAATGCCTGAATGCCACGAACCGTAAATCAGCCAGTGATTTCCTTCCGGGGTAATAATAAAAGTTGGATCTATTGCATTCCATTTAAAATAGGCGTTCCAGTCGCTTGTATTCGAACGCGACCAGTTGTTTTCTCTGTCTGAAACAGAACTAACTACCATTCCTTTATCCACCCAGGTGTTACTGCTTAAGTCATCCGATTCCATAAGACCGATAAAAGCATGTTCTGTCCAGGAACCATCAAAGTTTGCAGGAGTATTGGCTTTTCCTGATTCAATGTAATTGTCAATTACAATGCTGTAATACATTCGGTACTTGTTTCCAACTTTCCGAACAACCGGAGCCCAGTGTCCATAAATAGGAGAGTCTATAATATCAAGCCCTGCCAGAGTTCTCATGCTGTTGAGTGTGTCTTTTACCCACGAAGGAGTTTCGGTCATTGCCATTCCACGAAATTCCCAGTCAACCAAATCCTTTGATCTGCGATAAAGAAAATGTCCATGACCTTCGTGTGCATTTCCATAGGAAGCATCCGTTCCGTACATATAATAATACTCTCCATCATATACTACAGAAGGGTCATGAACATTGGCTAAATTCCAGGAAGTCCGATTGTCCCAACCTGATATGGCTGAATAATCATCAGCATATTCAGGACCGGAAAAATCATCCGCGGGAGGATTTTCTACTACCGGATCCGGTTCTTCGGGATCAATAATATTGTCATTACTGGAACAGCCTGCAGTCATTAGAAAAATCACGAAGGCTGCTGAAGAAATAAATCTCATCATCTGTTTTTTATAAAATCAGAGTTACTTAGGATTACAATTTCTGTTCTAAATAACTCTATTAATGCTGCTTTTTGTCCTTTATTGTAGGGCTTGAATTTGATGATTTCATCACCAAAACAGATCTATAGGGTCAGAAATACCAAAGTATTCTTCGTGATCTGATTGTTTTAGATGATTAAATAAGGGGGATGTCCACAAGAAGCGGACATCCTCAAAATTAGGTCTGAATAGGCTTAGTAGCCATCATTCTGTACCATTCCCTTGTTTGTATCCATTTCGGATTGAGGGATTGGGAAATATTCGCGGCCAGGAGTGTAGGTGTTGAATTCAGTATCCCTTGATTTTAGCCAGGCTAATTTGGATGCATCTTTTAACCATCCCCAACGGCGGATGTCATCAAAACGGTGTCCTTCCAAAGAAAGTTCTAAAAACCGTTCATGGGCAATTTGCTCTCTCATTTCAGCCTGTGTCATGTTTGGTTTAACGGTTGCTAAATCAGGCAGGTTTACACGATCCCTCACCATCTGTATGTACTGATAGGCATCATTGGTGGCTCCGGTCTCGTTTAAACATTCCGCATACATTAACAGCACATCTGCATAACGCATGATGCGTTCGTTAATTCCAGATCTCCAATCATACTCGTTTGCAAAATCACCATCAGAATTTTCATACTTTCTGCAGTATAAATCATTTAGATTGGATTCGTTAGCTGCATAAAATGTTGCGAAATCCTGACCGTATAATGACATTCCAACACCGTCGTAAGCATTTTTATTGTAGAATATTGTTGCGTCTAACCGCGGATCAACTTCTCCATCAACAGTTAATTCTTCTCTGTATTCATTAAACAATGCCCAGGTAGGTTGTAAATCTGCATATCCAAAGCCCGCAGCACCATATGTAATTGCTCTTCCTGAGGTTCTTCCCCAACCAGGTGCCGGCGTTCCTCCCCAGCTTAGATCTACACCGCCAGCTTCTCTGCTAAATTGTACTTCAAATACAGATTCTGAATTGTTTTCGTTTGTTACGGTGAAATTATCACGGTAATCAGCAACTAAAGAGTACACTTTCAGATCAATAACTTTCTTAAATGTCACTTTTGCAGATTCGAAGTCTTTTGTAAATAATTGTGCTTTTCCTATATAGGCCAAAGCTGCACCTTTTGTTGCTCTTCCTATTTGTCCTGCGTCCAGTCCGGATACATCATCGTAGGAAACAGGCAATAAACCGGCAGCCATTTCTAAATCAGAAATTACCTGAGCCCAGCCCTCTTCATTTGTTTTTTGTTGGTGATATAATTCACTGTTGGATAATGGCAAAGGAACATTTTTAAACATGTTTACCATGTGGAAAAAATACAAGCCTCTTAGAAAATAAGCCTGCCCCAGAACACGGTCTTTTAAATTGCTGTCTTCCATTTCTATGGACGGCACATTATCCAATACCTGATTTGCGCGGTAAATTCCCTGATAAAAATCACGATACGCCCAACTGTAAATATCTGGATTTGCAATACTCGAGTTGAATTTGCCGATAACGGACATTGCGGTCCAAGGGCTGTTACTTCTGGTTGCATCATCCTTTAAATCCAGCATCATAGGAGTGCTTCTCATGTAACTGCCATCTATTAGCATACTGCCATACACCGAATTAATTCCTTTAAGTGCATCGTTATCTGTCTTCCAAAATGCTTCTTCCGTATCAACATTTGGATCTATCTGTACTAAATCGTCCTCACTAACACAACTTGAAACCAAACTGGTCAGCGCAAACAAAATAGCTATACTGTAAATATTTTTATATCTCATTTTATTTCTGTTTTATTTAAGCATTTTAAAAGTCAATCTCTACACCTAAAATAAAAGTTCTTGGATTTGGAAAAGACCCGTAATCGAAACCTCTGGAGAATAATCCATCACTCATAAAATCAGGATCATATCCTTTGTATTTACTAATAGTCAACAAGTTTTGTCCTGAAACATAAACTTTTGCATGTTCCACTATATTATTTGCTTTTAATGGAATATTATAGGCCAACTGTGCATTTTGTAATTTGATATAGTTTCCGTTCTGGATAAATCGGTCAGATGCTCTTGCATTTTGATTGGTTTCCAATTGATCAGGACGTGGAATGTTTGTATTTGTATTGGTTGGAGTCCAGTAATTCAACATGTCTGTATGATGATTTACAAGTCCGCCAATCATCAAACTGTTGTAAGTTCCATTGTAGATTTTATTACCTGCACTACCTTGCCAGAACATTGAGAACTCCCAGTTTTTGTAAGATCCGCTTAAGTTTAAACCGTAGCTAATTTTAGGAATTGAAACGCCTTGGTAAGTTCTGTCTTCATCGGTAATTAAACCATCTTTATTTACATCTTTAAACTTAACATCACCTGCAACAGCACCCGGTTGAGTGGCATGTGAATCAACATCCGCCTGACTCTGAAAAAGACCTTCTGTTTCGTACACATAAAGTTCACCAATAGACCGTCCTACTTCGGTTCTTGAGTTGGTTCCATTAATTGGAGTATCATCTGTTCCTATTTTTAATACTCTGTTTTTTAGTGTTCCAACATTTGCCGAAATATTGTACTTAAACTCTTTTGAGGAGTTGGTATAACTCAATAAGAATTCAAAGCCTGTGTTTTTTACTGCCGCTGCATTTGTCATAACTGATGATGACCAATCGTTGCTAATTGTTCCGGTAGAAAGAGGTAGCGGAACTCTGGCTAACAGGTCTGTTGATTTTTTCTCGTAATATTCAGCCGTAAACTGTAGTTTGTTATCAAACATTCCTAATTCTACTGCTGCATTTACAGTTTCAGTATCTTCCCATTTAAGATTAGGATCCGTTGCATCAACAACAATTGTACCTGGAGCTAATGTATTTCCAAAAAGATAGCTTGCAAAACTATTGGTTGTAGGAGTGTAGGCATATACTCCTGCAGTATTGTTTCCCAACGTACCATAACCTCCTCTTAATTTCGCAGTATTCATCCACTGTGGAAGAGTGATAAAACTTTCGTTGTGCAATTTCCAGGCTCCGGAAACAGAGAAGTAATCTCCTGTATTATTTTGCTTGGCAAAAAGAGAAGTTTTGTCTTGTCTGTAATTTGCTGTTAAAAAGTATTTGTTATCAAAATTGTAGTTAATTCTGCTTAAATAGGATATGCCTGTTATTGTACTTTCGTATTCACCTGTAGAGGTGTCGTCAGCATATTCCAAATGACTGATTTCATTGTCTTCAAATCCAACTCCTCTTGACCAGTGATTGTAATAATTTGTTTTTTCCTGAACCCATCCTACAAGTGCATCCAACTTATGTTTGTTTATTTCAATGTTGTAAGTAAGCAGGTTGTCCAGCGAAGTAAAGGTTTTACGGCTATCGTTAATGTCAAGCGAAGATTCCGAATTTGTAGTAATATAATACCATCCTAAATCACTTGGAGGCACAAAATATCTTGTGTGAGTATCCAGTTGATCAGCACTGGCGCTAATTTTATATTTTAAGCCTTTTACAATTTCAATCTCACCCCAGATATTACCAATAAATCTGTTTCTTTCAGCTTCATTATCAATTAGGTTGTTGAAACCAATCACATTTAAAGTGATTGCTTTTTGAGTCAGGTTATCAGTACCTCCATAGCCACCTAGTCTGTTTTCGTCATAAACAGGCATTGTTGGGATCGATTGAAGCAGGTTTATTACCGATGAGGTACCTACATTGTATTCGTTAAAACTTTCTTTATCTGATTTTGTATACCCAAGTTTAGCACCATATTTAAATTTGCCTTTTTTTCCATTCAAATTTAAGCTGGTTGAGATTCGTTCATAATCCTGAGGAGTATCTATATAACTTGAGTTTTTGTAATAATCTGTATTAAAATTGTAACCGAAATTTTCAGAACCTCCGTTGAATGATATTGTATGATTCTGGATGATACCTGTTTTGAAAGCTGCATCCTGCCAGTCGGTATTTACATTGTCAATATAATACTCGCTGGCAGGATCGTTACCTGGAAGTATCGCTTG
This sequence comes from Labilibaculum sp., assembly GCF_963664555.1. Taxonomy (GTDB): domain Bacteria; phylum Bacteroidota; class Bacteroidia; order Bacteroidales; family Marinifilaceae; genus Labilibaculum. Next base: position 1,450,200 of record NZ_OY761461.1, read on the forward strand.
TCCTGAATTCAAGTAAGCAGCATTGGTAATTTTTTGGTATCCTTCTCTGTCGGTAAGTGAAATTTTCTTGGCAACATTCTGTATGCCGAAAAGAGATTTGAGTTTCATTTTTAAATCTCCATTTTGAACTCCTTTTTTTGTGGTGATGATTACAACACCATTCGCACCTCTCACACCATAAATGGCAGCGGAAGAAGCATCTTTTAGTACTTGCATTGATTCGATATCGCCGGGAGCGAAATCATTAGGATTGTCAACAATCATTCCATCGATTACAAATAATGGGTTGTTATTATTAAAAGAAGTAATGCCTCGGATTTTAATATTCACCGATCCTCCAGGCTCACCCGAAGATTGAACGGTAACTCCAGGAGCTTGCCCCTGCAGCATTTTGGCTACATCATAAGTCACTGTTTTTTTAGCATCATCGGTATCAATAACACTAACAGCACCTGTTAAATCCGATTTTTTTTGTGTGCCATATCCAATAACAACAACTTCATCAAGCTTTGATATATCTTCTTGTAAGGTAACATTGATTGATGTTTGATTATTTATTGGAATTTCCTGTGATAAATATCCAACAAAGGAATAAATTAAACTTGCATTTGGATCTTGAATGGTTAGGGAATAGTTTCCGTTAATATCCGTTATTGTTCCATTTGTTGTTCCTTTTTGAACAACATTAACTCCTGGGAGTGTTGTATTGCCGGTAGTTTCATAAACAACACCTTTAACGGTAATTTGAGCTTGACTTACTCCTGAAAGAATCAGGAAGCAGAACAAAAATCCGCCTAAAAATATTTTTTTCATAGAATAGAAATTAAATGTTACTTATCGTTTATAACGTTTGCAATGTAAGTCGATAGCTCTTCAAAGAGGTGGACAATTACACAATTGGGGTGGATGATTTCGGAAAATGAAGAAGTATGCTTATTGGAAAGTGTAGATTATTTGCTGTCTTTGAGAGAGTTATGTGTAAAGTCGGAGGGGCTCATTCCATAATGTTTGCGGAATACTCTGCTAAAATATTTTGGGTCATTGAATCCAACGGCAAATGCAATATCAGAAATTGGGAGTTTGTTTTCCTGTATCAACTCCATCGCTTTTTTTAATTTGAATGCGTTTATAAAATTGGTAATGTTTAAGTCTGTTATTGCTTTCAATTTTTTGTATAACAAACTGCTGCTTACAAACATTTCGCTGGCAAACTGATTGATTGTGAAGTCGGGATTGGTGTAGTTTTTTTCCAGTATTCGATATACTTTATTGATGAATTCTTCATCAACAGGGTTTGATGTAATGTTTTCCGCAGAAATGTTTTGCGACGAATTGAACATTCGTTTTAATTTCATTCTGCTTTCAATCAGATTTTTCATTCTAATCTGTAACAGTTGCAGATTGAAAGGTTTTGAAATGTAATCATCGGCACCGGTTTCAAGGCCTTCAACCCAGTTTTCAACCATATTCTTTGCTGTTAACAGGATAATGGGAATATGGCTTGTCTGAATCTCCTTTTTCATACATTTACACAGCTCAATGCCACTAAGTACCGGCATCATCACATCAGAGATGACTAAATCTGGAGAATGCTTTTTAGCCATCTTAAAGCCAATGTTACCATTTTCGGCTCCCAGTATTCTATAGTCCTCTTTTAAGGTTTGCATTAGAAAGGTACGCAAATCAAAATTGTCTTCAACAATCAGTACCAATGGTTTTGATTTGTCCTGTTTTCCAGTGTTTTCATATCCTAAGTTTGATTCTGGATTGACCATGTTATGAACTAATGTATCAACACGGGCTTTTAATTTCACCTCAGCCTGAGTGTTGTTGCGGTCTAAATCTTTTTCGTTATAACGATCGGTTGTATATGGCAAATAGACTTGAAAACAACTTCCTTTTTTGATTTCACTTTGAACTTGAATTTTACCGTGTAATATTTTAATAATCTCAGAGGTTAAAGCTAAGCCAATACCAGAGTTATTCTTGTCTAATTCTCTTTCGGATTCTACATGGTAAAACCGTTCAAAAATAAATGGCAGATGTTCCTTTGCAATGCCTTTTCCGTTATCAGTAACTTCAATGTATGCATAAGGTGCAGGGAAAATATTATCAGCATCATTCTCTACAAATTTAACTTTCATTGTAATTTCACCATTTTCAGGTGTGTATTTAAAAGCATTGGATAGCAAATTGTAAAAAATATTTTCTAGTTTTTCTGCATCAAACCATGTTTCTGAATTTGTTTGCTGTGCTTCAAAATGGTACTTCATTTGCATGTGTTGAGCCAAATTTTCAAATGATTCAAAAATATCATGTAAGAACTCATTTAAATTGCCTTTACTCACAAGCAGATCCATTTTTTCGTTTTCGATTTGCCGGAAATAAATAAGTCGGTTGATCAGATGAAGCAGTCGTTTGGCATTTCGGTCAATAATTTTTAAAGTGCTGATTGTGTTTTGATCATCGTTTAATTTTTTCATTAATTGTTCCAGAGGATCAATAATTAGCGTAAGGGGAGTTCTAAATTCGTGTGAGATATTCGTGAAAAAACGCAATCGAAGTTGGTTGACCTGTTTCACTTCCTTGTTTAATTCAATCATCTTGTCGCGCTGTTGGGCAATCTTTTTATTTTGAATTTCAAGTTCAAGTTTTTGTCCGCCGATTAACAGCTGTCTGTCCGCTAATTCCTGATTTGTTTGCTGCAAATGCTCAGCCTGATGTCTTAGTTTGTCTTTTTGTTCTTCTATTTTTTCAGTTCGTTCCAGTACCTGATTCTCTAACTTCCTTTTTTGCTCTTTTAAAAAACGTGTTCTGTATTGAATGTAGCTGATTATTATTAAAACGATTGCAATCAGGAGTGTAAATTGAAACCACATTGTTTGCCAAAAAGGTGGATGAACTTTTATTTTTAATTCTGCAATCTTGTCTGACCACATACCATCGCTGTTAGAGGCTTTAACCATGAATTTGTATTCTCCTCCCGAAAGATTTGTGTAATTGGCAAATCTTCTGCTTGATGGAACATTAACCCAATCCTTATCAACACCTTCCATTTGGTATGAATATTTTATTTTTTCCGGTAAAAAATAATCAAGAGCTGAGAATTCTATCGAGAAAACTGCGTCTTTGTAGGAGAGTTCAATTGAGTTTGTTTCAGATATGGATTTATTTAAAATTACATTGGAATGATATTCTTGTCCAATTTCAACAGGCCTGTTGAATACTGAAAATTCAGTAAAAACCGGTTTTGATGCTTCATGGTATGATTCAACATTTTCCGGCATAAAATAGTTTAATCCAGCTATTCCCCCAAAATAAAGTTTACCATTTTCATCAGCAGCTGATGCTGACCAATAAAATTGGTTACTTAAAAGTCCATCTTTTACAAAATAATTTTGAAAAGATTCAGTTTTCGGATTAAATTTTGAAAGACCATTGTCCGTACTGATCCATAAATTGCCTTGTTTGTCCTCTTCTATGGCATAAGTTACATTATTGCACAAGCCATTTTGGTCATTGTAAGTTATAAATTGAAACTTACCGTTATTATCAATAGTGTATTTACAGATTCCATTTCCGTAGGTACCAATCCATATGGTACCGTCTTTCGATTCAAACAAGGAAATGATGTAATTTCCAGGAAGAGAGAATGGGTTATCCTGCTGATTGAAAAAGGCGTCATATTTAATGCTTGTTTTTTTATCAAGTTGATTTAATTCATCTTTTGGAATGCGGAATAATCCATTACGGGTACCTATCCAAACCTTATTTTGCTGATCATTTAAAATACATCCAACTTCGAGATGTGCAGACAGTTTCATTTTCTCATCGAGATGGGTAAAGGTGTTCAGCTTGATATTGAATAAATCGAGTCCTTTTAATGTTCCAATCAGCAACTGGTCTTTATCCAATTCTGTTATTGAGGAAACGAAATTCGAACAAAGGCTGTTCGAAACTTCAAAATTGTTACGATAGGTATCAATGTTTTTGGTGATTACTGATTTTAGTCTTTTTAAACCGTCTCCCCATGTACCTAACCAAAGTTGTGTACTGCTGTTTCTATATATGGAAGTTATAAAGTTCGCGCCGATTTGTTCTTGAGGTGAATCGCTAAGATTAAAATGGTCAACATTTTCTCCATTATTAACGATTCTGTTTAAACCACCACCGGCGGTTCCTATCCAAAGAATGTTTTTTTCACTTAAAATAGAATTGATTGTATTGTGACTTATGCTTTTAGGGTTTAATGGAGTGTGAGTGATAGAATAAAAAGGTTTTTGATAAATGTTGTAAAAATTAACACCTCCTTTATCGGTACCTATCCATATATTCCCCTGTTTATCAGCTAGTAATGAATTAATGAAAGGGTTGTTTAATTTTTGATCTTCTTTGAAATCATCACCTAAATGATAAAAAGAGTGCGAACTTGGATCAAAAAAGTTTAGTCCGGCCAAAGTACCAACGATAATTGTGCCTGAATTGTCTTCAACAATTTCTGTAATTGCTATGTGGTTTAAACCAGATGAATTCTGTGGCTGATGCGTGTAAAAATAGATTTGTTTATTGTCTGGCTCATATTGATATAAGCCATTAGAGGTTCCGATCCAAACATTTTCTTTTGTATCAACAAAAATGCAATTTACAACAAGGTTTGCTACAGATTTAATTAGTTTGTTTAATGTGGTATCGTTTTGGAAATTTATCTTGTCAACAATTACCAAACCGTTCTCGGTTCCAATTAAAATGATTTTTTCATGAATTAAAATGTGACTGATGTGTTGGTTTGGCAAAACAATTTCAGTAATCTTCTTAGCTGAATATGAGTCTGTTTTATCTTCCTCAATAAGCCAAACTCCATCATCTTCTGTCGCTACCCAGATCTTATTTTGTTTATCAATTGATATATGAGGTATGGAGTGTCCGTTTAGATTCGACTTTATGTTTTCAGGCAACGAAAAGCGATTCTCATTAAAAAGGAATCTACTTAATCCATTTTTTGTTCCAATCCAGATATTTCCTTTGCTGTCTTCACTCATCGATTGAATAAAGTTGTCAGGAATACCGCTAAGATCCTTGGTTTTGTTATAGGTCGTAAAAGTGTAACCATCGTAACGGCAAAGTCCGTTCCATGTTCCAAACCACATAAATCCCCGGCTGTCTTGTAAGATACAATCTACTGTGTTTTGCGCTAATCCGTTGTTGTTATTTAAGTAATGGAAACGAATATGCGAAATTGGCGATTTTTGAGTTTCTCCAATAAGTGTATTGCTGCAAAAACTAAGAAGGATAAAGAAACTGAAAAAAATACATCGCCGCATGATATACTGTATTTTTATAATTTTAAATTAAGAGTGTATCGAACTATCAAAATGTGGTATTTGTACAAGTATACTTACATTCTTTGAATGCGCAAAACCAATAATTTGTGATTCGTATCATTTATTGTTGATTCCGATAGGAATAAATTAACCTTAAAATAAATTAATGCTTGTTATTGCATAAGAGTTTAATATTATTTTTTTGTAAATTTCGTCGGAAATTTATTTTTTTTCACAAGAAAATAATAAAAGTCAAAAATACTTTATATATTTGAGGAGAAAATTAATATTATGAATCCACAATATAAACATCCTAAATATCATGTTGCTGTCGATTGTGTAATCTTTGGATACCATGAAGGGGAGCTTAGGTTATTACTTTATCCCAGAGGATTTGAGCCGGCGATGGGAAGTTGGTCTCTACTGGGGGGATTTGTTCAGGAAGATGAATCTGCTGATATGGCAGCTCGTAGGGTATTAAAGAAAACTACAGGCTTGAGTGATATTTATTTGGAACAGGTTCAGTCATTTTCTGAGCCAACCAGAGAAGAGGGGACACGGGTAATTTCTTTAGCATACTATGCATTAATTCGAATTGATAAGTACGATACGGATTTGGTTCGAGAGAATGGAGCTCATTGGTGGCCAATAAGTAAGCTTCCTACTTTGATTTTTGATCATGAAAATATGGTTCACGAGGCATTGGACAGACTTCAGAAAAAAGCGAGTTTTGATTTAATAGGAGAAGAATTGCTTTCAGAGATGTTTACACTTCTGCAATTACGGAATCTATATCAAGCAATTTTTCAGAGAGAGTTTGATCCGGGGAATTTTAGAAAAAAGGTTTTGTCATTAGGACGACTGGAAAAATTAAATATTAAAAATACTACAGAATCCAAGAAAGGGGCATATTATTATCGGGCGCTTCAAGGAGATGTGGAAAAGACATTTGATAGAGTTGTGAAGTTTTAAAAAATAAAAAAAAAAGCAAAATTGCTTTTTTTTATTCTATATAAAAGTAGAAAGTACTAGTAAAATAACTATTTTAATTTGTTGGTACATCTTATTGTTATTAACGTGATGATTAATTGTGTTTACTAAAAAAGTATAAAATACTATAAGAATAAAATGAAAGAGCTAAAAGAAAAAGAGATTTGGTTTGTGACCGGAAGTCAACACTTATACGGTCCTAAGACGTTAAAACAAGTAAAAACAAATTCAGAAGAAATTGCTGAAGGGCTTAATGCATCTGAAGCAATTCCTGTAAAAATTGTTTTTAAATCGGTATTAACAACCCCTGAAGAAATTTATAATTGTTGTCTTGAGGCAAATACAGACAACAACTGTATTGGATTGATTACATGGATGCATACTTTTTCGCCATCTAAAATGTGGATACAAGGTTTAAGTATATTGAGCAAACCATTTGCACATTTACATACTCAGTACAACAGAGATATTCCATGGAGTGAGATTGATATGGATTTCATGAATTTGAATCAATCAGCACATGGTGGCCGTGAGTTTGGATTTATCTGCACACGATTGCGATTAAATCGTAAGGTGATTGTAGGTCATTGGAAAGATGAAAAAGTTCGCAAAACCTTAGGAAGCTGGACAAGATCTGCTGTTGGATATAATGAATCTAAAAATTTAAAAATTTGTCGTTTTGGCGATAATATGCGTCATGTTGCCGTAACAGAAGGCGATAAGGTTGAAGCTCAGAAAATATTGGGCTGGCAAGTAAATTATCACGGGGTTGGTGATCTTGTTGTTAGTATGGATTCGATAACAGAGCAAGAAATTGATTCTTTAATGGATGTTTATGCTGCTGAATACAAATTAGAAGATAAAACAAATTCAAACATTCGTTATCAGGCTAAGATTGAATTGGGAATGAAGAAATTCCTGGATGCAAATGGATATAAGGCTTTCACGACCAATTTTGAAGACTTGCATGGTTTGAAACAACTTCCTGGGTTGGCTTCTCAACGATTAATGGAACAAGGTTACGGTTTTGGAGCTGAAGGTGACTGGAAACAATCTGCTTTGGTACGAATCATGAAAGTAATGTCGGCAGGTATGAAAGGCGGATGTTCTTTTATGGAAGATTATACTTACCATCTTGATCCCGCTTGTCCTTCAGTGTTAAGTGCACACATGCTTGAGATTTGTCCTTCAATTGCTAAAGAAACTCCAAGTATCGAAGTTCATCCATTGGGAATTGGAGGAAAAGATGCTCCTGCCCGTTTTGTATTCGATGTGCCTGAAGGGGAAGGAATAAATGCAACTCTTGTTGATATGGGAGGACGTATGCGAATGATTGTTAATCCTGTGACAGTTATTACACCTAAAGCATTACCAAAACTTCCTGTTGCCCGTGCCCTATGGGTTCCACAACCAAATCTGGAAATTGGTGCTGCTGCGTGGATTCTTGCCGGTGGTGCTCATCACACTAGTTTTAGTATGGCATTAAACAAAGAATGTCTTGAAGACTTTGCTGAAATGGTTGGTGTTGAATTTGTAACAATTGAAAACATAACAACAATTTCAGATTTTAAGAAAGAGCTAAAATGGAATGATTTATACTACCATTTGGCGAAAGGATTGTAGAAAATATTAAAGATCAACTAAACAATACTCATTCAAAATGCTCTCGGTATATTACTGAGAGTATTTAATAAAACGAATAATTATGAATGCAGGTTTTACGACCATTGACTATGCCATTTTTATCGCTTATGCGATACTGATTGTTGCATTGGGTTTGTGGCTTTCCCGATCAAAAAGTGGGGAAGAAGAAAGCGCAAAAGACTATTTTTTAGCGGGAGGAACACTTTCATGGTGGGCAATTGGAGCTTCATTAATTGCAGCAAATATTTCTGCAGAACACTTTATTGGAATGTCGGGTTCTGGTTTTGCTGTTGGTTTGGGAATTGCGGCATATGAATGGATTGCGGCTATTACGCTTATATTGGTAGCAAAGTTTTTATTGCCGCAAATGATTGATAAAAAGATTTATACAATGCCTCAGTTTGCTAAGGAAAGATATGGCGAAGGTGTTAGTTTCTTCTTTTCGTTCTTTTGGTTGTTGGTTTATGTTTTTGTAAATCTTACTTCTGTAGCTTGGTTAGGAGCATTGGCAATGGATCAGATTTTGGGTGTTCCAATGGAGTATGGAGTACCAAGTTTACTTATTTTTGCAGGAGTATATTCAATATATGGTGGACTTAAAGCTGTGGCATGGACCGATGTAATACAAGTTGTTTTTCTTGTTGGCGGAGGTTTAATTACTGCATGGTTTGCATTGGATGCTGTTGCTGGAGCGGATGGTTCCGCAATCGATGGTTTTCTTTTGGTACTTGATAAAGTTCGTGAAGTACCAGGTGATCTCCATTTTAACATGATTATTAATGAGAAATTAGATGCAAATACCTTTAAAGATCTTCCAGGACTTGCTGTTATTTTTGGAGCTATGTGGCTTACCAATATAGGCTACTGGGGATTCAACCAGTATATTATTCAAAAAGGATTGGCTGCTAAAAATTTAAAAGAGGCTAAACGAGGTCTTCTTTTTGCCGGATACTTAAAAATCCTGATTCCGATTATTGTAATCATCCCTGGAATTACTGCTTATGTGATGTTTAATCATCCAGATTTAAATGGTGTTGTTGATGGTTTATCCGGAGCAATTGATAAGCCGGATCAGGCTTATCCGTGGTTACTTCGTAATTTTGCTCCTGAAGGCATCAGAGGCTTGGCTTTTGCTGCATTAGTTGCTGCTGTGGTTTCGTCATTGGCATCAATGTTAAACTCTACTTCAACTATTTTCACACTCGATATTTATAAAAGCCATATTAACAAAGCGGCTTCTGAAAAGACAATGGTTCTAGTCGGTCGTATTTCGGCTGCAGTTGCATTGATTATTGCAATGGTTGCGGCTAAACCTTTATTGGGAGGCTTAGATCAGGCGTTCCAATATATTCAGGAATATACCGGTTTTATTTATCCTGGTGTAGTGGTGGTATTTGGAATGGGAATTCTTTGGAAGCGTGCTACGAATCGTGCTGCGCTTTGGACAACCATAGCAACTTTGCCAGTAGGTATTCTTATGAAGATGGCTTTACCTGATTTGCCTTTTATTATTCGCATGGGCTATGTTTGTATGGTATTGATTACAATGGCTGTAGTTCTGGTTCTGACAGATAGTCATCAGGTTAAGGCTGAAGAAATATCAGAAGGAAACCGCCAAAAACAATTAAAAGGTGCTAAAGTCTTCATTGGATTAACTGCTTTAACATTAGTTTCAGGTTTTGTTTGGGGAACAGATTGGTTTGGTATGAGTCTGACTCATCTTGGTTTTCATTCCATTTTTATGATGACATTTATGATGGCTTTTCTGGCTATTATCATGTTTACCAATGCGAAGTCTAAAAAACAAGATAGTAAAGCTTATTCCTATGAGCCTGAGTTGTTTCAGACAGATAGAACCTTTTTGTTCGTTGCAATGGGTATTGTGTTAATTATTGTTGCATTATATGCTTATTTCTGGTAAAATAATATAATAGGTGTGAATTAAATTGCCTGGTAGTTGAGTTAAATATGGTAAGGTTAAAAACTATCAGGCAATTTTTAAAATTCGAATAATGGACTTAAATAAGTTAAAAGAAGAGGTTTTTAAAGCCAATCTTGAATTGGTGCAATATGGATTGGTACTTTTTACATGGGGAAATGTAAGCGCTATTGACCGGGAAAATGGTTTGGTTGTAATAAAACCAAGTGGTGTTTCCTATTCCGAAATGAAGAGTGAAGACATGGTTGTGGTTGATTTGGACGGGAATGTTGTAGAAGGCAAATTACGTCCTTCGTCAGATACGCCTACTCATCTTGAGCTGTATAAAAGTTTTAAAGAGATAGGCGGAATTGTTCATACTCATTCAACTTATGCAACCGGATGGTCACAAGCAGGAATTGGGATTCCAATACTAGGAACCACTCATGCTGATTATTTTAACGGACAGATTCCTTGTACACGTGATATGAATGAAGCTGAGGTAAAGGGAGCTTATGAAAAAGAAACAGGCACCGTAATAATTGAAGCATTTAAAGAATTGAATCCGATGCATGTTCCTGGTGTGATTGTTAAAAATCATGGTCCGTTTACCTGGGGGAAAAATGCAAATGATGCTGTTCACAATAGTGTTGTTTTAGAGGAGCTGGCCAAAATGGCTTTCATTGCAAAAACCATTCAGCCAAATGCCTCAATGAATTCTCTTCTGACTGATAAGCATTTTAGTCGCAAACATGGTAAAGATTCATATTACGGTCAGTAGGTAAAACTGCTTTGATTTAATGATTAAAAATACAGTTTATGAGTGCAAAGAAATATGTAATAGGTCTTGATTATGGTTCAGATTCAGGAAGGGCTGTTGTTGTAGATGTTGCTACCGGAGAAGAAATTGCATCGTCGGTTATGAATTATCCCCGATGGATGGAAGGGATGTATTGTGATCCTGTAAAGAATCAATATCGCCAGCATCCATTGGATTATATAGAAGTTATGGAGTATCTGATTAAAGATGCTCTGGAAAAATCGCCAAAAGGGGTTGCCGGAAGTCTGGTGGGGCTTTCATTTGATACAACAGGAAGTACTCCTGTGTTGACGGATGAGAATGGCACCCCTTTGGCTTTATTGCCTGAATATGCTGAAAATCCGAATGCAATGTTTGTGTTGTGGAAGGATCATACTGCGGTTAAGGAAGCTGCTGAGATTAACGAATTGGTGAAAAAATGGGATGTTGATTATTCTCAATATGAAGGTGGAATTTATTCTTCGGAATGGGTATGGGCAAAAATGCTGCACGTATTGCGTGAAGATGAATCCATACGGGATAAAGCTGTTTCATGGATAGAACATTGTGATTGGATGTCGGCGGTATTAACAGGAAAACTGAAGCCAACAGAAGTGGTGCGCAGTCGCTGTTCAGCAGGTCATAAAGCGATGTGGCATGAGTCATGGAACGGATTGCCTCCGGAGGAATTTTTGACCAGTCTCGATCCCTTGTTAAAAGGTTACCGAGATCAGTTATATGAAGAAACTTATACGAGTGATGTTTCGGTAGGGAAAATTTCTCCTGAATGGGCTGAGCGTTTGGGTATAAGCACCGATGTAGCTGTTGGAGTTGGAGCATTTGATTGCCACATGGGTGCTGTTGGGGGTGAGGTAACTCCAAACGTATTGGCACGGGCAATAGGAACTTCAACCTGCGATATCATGATCGCTTCTTACGATCAGATTGGCGATAAATTAATTCCTGGTATTTGCGGACAAGTAGATGGTTCGGTAATTCCAGGTTATGTTGGGTTGGAAGCAGGACAATCAGCTTTTGGTGATTTGTATGCATGGTTTAAAAATGTTGTTGCCTGGCCAATCGAAAATATCCTTTCAAAAACGACTTTGATTGATGAGGAAACCCGTGAAAAATTGATTGAGGAAGCTATCTCGAAGATTATTCCGGAGTTAAGTAAAGAAGCTGAAAAAATTTCAATTGAAGAATCTACAATTGTGGCTGTTGATTGGATGAACGGACGACGCACTCCAGATGCAAGTCAGGAGGTAACAGGTTCTATTGCTGGTTTAACTTTGGGTTCTTCGGCGCCTCGTATTTTTAGAGCATTGGTGGAAGCAACTGCTTTTGGGTCAAAAGCTATTGTCGATCGATTTGTTCGTGAAGGTGTTGAGATTAAAGGAATTATTGGTTTAGGTGGAGTAGCCAAGAAGTCACCTTTTGTGATGCAGACTTTAGCAGATGTATTGAATATGCCGATAAAAATTGCGCGTACCGAGCAAACATGTGCTTGCGGTGCAGCAATGTTTGCAGCTGTTGCTGCCGGAGTATACAAAACAGTAGGAGAAGCTCAAAAAGCAATGGGGCAAGGTTTTGATATGGAATACATACCTAATCCGGATCACGCTAAAAAGTATCTGGAGATTTACGAAAAGTATGTAAAATTAGGAACTTTCACCGAGCAGGTATTGTTTGGAAAAGATAAAATAGTTGAAACAATAGGACAAATTAGTTAGATTAGTTAGCGGGAAACCGAGGGGGGAAATGTTAAGTTCCATTCCCTCGGTTTTTTTGTAACATTTCGGAGTTTCTGCAAGCTTCATTTAAAAATTAGTGGTGAATTTAGAATCGATTAATATTGATCTTTTCGGGATTTATACAATTAGAAGAAATTGATAACAATAAACTAAATATTATGAAACTATTAAATGTGTTATGTATTGTAATTATTCCTGTTATGATGAGTTGTCAGAAGCCGCAAAAAAAGGAATTGATTTCTGAAACAGATTTTTCTTGTGATTACAATGGAAAGAAGGTTGAACTTTTCACTTTAACGAATAAGAATGGTCTGGTTTGTCAGTTAACAAATTTAGGAGCCAGAGTTGTAAGTTTATGGGTGCCGGATAAAAACGGAAATTTTGCTGATGTTGCTGTTGGATATGGAACAGGAAAGGATTTTATAGATAAAAAAGAATATTTTTTTGGGGGAACAATAGGTCGTTATGGAAACCGAATTGGTCAGGCTAAATTCTCTCTGGATGGAATAGAATATCAGCTTGAAGCAAACAATGGAGAGAATCATTTGCATGGTGGATCAAATGGTTTTTACCGACAAATTTGGGATGTGAATCAAATTGATAAGCAAACTTTGGAGTTTAGCCTGCATTCAACTGATATGGATGGAGGATACCCTGGTAATGTTGATGTAAAAGTAAAATATCAGTTCACAGATGATAACGAATTAAAAATCGAATATTTTGGAACAACAGATAAGCTTACAGTTCTAAATCTTACCAATCATACTTATTTTAACCTTAAAGGAGCAGGAGAAGGAACAATTAACGATCATCAGTTAATGATCAATGCTGATTCTTATACTCCTGTGGATGCTGGTTTAATTCCAACTGGTGAAATTGCATCTGTTAAAGGGACAGCATTCGATTTTAACAATTTAACCGCTATTGGTGAACGGGTTGATAATGATGAAACGCAGTTAACCTATGGTAAAGGTTACGACCACAATTGGGTGTTGAATAAATCAGACGAAAAGCTGACTTTAGCGGCAAAAGTTGTTGAGCCGTCATCGGGAAGAATTCTTGAAGTTTATACCATTGAACCTGGAATTCAGTTTTACGGTGGTAATTTTTTAGATGGAGTTGTTGGTAAAGGGAATAAGAAATATGATTTCAGAACTGCATTCTGTTTGGAAACACAACATTTCCCAGATAGCCCAAATCAGGCAAACTTCCCTGATGTGACAGTTGAGCCTGGCGAAGAGTATTATTCAATTTGTATCTATAAATTTTCAAGTAAATAGTTTTTAGTTAGTATAGTGAAAATAGGCTGAATCTGTTACTGATTCAGCCTATTTTTTATACTTGTAAGAGTGAATTAGTTCACAATTCAATTAAATTTCGTTCGAATAAATTGAGAGGTTCGCATCCATCCTTTGTTACCAATAGAGAGTCTTCGATACGCAAGCCACCCCATTCGGGGATATAGATTCCAGGTTCCATTGTGATCACCATGCCCGATTGAAATGTAAATGATGCATCGTCTCTGATAAAAGGGGGTTCATGTATGTCTAATCCAACTCCATGACCAATTCCCGGATAATAATATTCTAAATATTTAGAGGGTATTTGTTTTCGGACCATCTCAGCAATTTCTTTTCCCTCAACTCCGTCTTTTATTGAATTGATGGCTAGTTTGCCGGCATTATTTATACAATCGTAAATTTCTTTTTGCTGATCGTTTGCTTGTCCCAGAACAAAACTTCGGCTTATATCTGCATGATAGCCATTGTATAAAGCTCCAAAATCGAACAGGATTAAATCACCATTTCCGACACGTTTTTTACCTGGTTTCCCATGTAACAGGGAAGTTCTTTTTCCTGACAAAACCATTGTTTCAAAAGAAAGATTATCTGCGCCGCACTTTTTAAGGTTGTATTCAAGTTCAGCAACGATATCAATTTCCATAACTCCTTCTTTTATTGAAGAGAGTGTGTTTTCAAGTGCCTTATCGGAAATTTGGCTGGCTTTTCTCAGATTTTCAATTTCATCTTTGGATTTTATAATGCGAATCTGTTCTACTAAATTTTGAGTAGGAACTTTTTCACCATTAATTTCAGAATATTCCTGAAATGTGATATGATTGCTTTCAAACCCAATTCTTTGAATGAATAAGGATTTAATGAGAAAATCATAAGTTAAAGAATTGTATCTCTTGTCGTTAATCCACTCAAATACAGTTATATCCTTATGGCATTCATTTTTGGCCTGTTCAGTATATCTGGGGTCAGTTATCAGATAACAAGATTGATTTGCTATGAGCAAGCGTGATGAATCTCCTGTGAAACCCGATAAATAGGTAACATTTGATTCGGAGGTAACCAGTAAAGCATCAATATTCTGTTCTTCTAATAGCCGAAGTGTTTTTTGTATTCTTTCCATGTTTATATTTTCAAATAAGCTTGATTAGATTCTATGTAAAGTAAATAAAAATTCAAATTCACAACTACAACAAATGTGTACCAAACTTATATAGGTGTTTTATTTCCCGCTGTAGAAAGAATATATCTATATTAGAAACAGAGGGTAAAAGATTCAGGAAAGTTACGATGTTTTAAAACGTATTTAGTACCTTTAAATTCTGATTTAAAGTCTTGTGTTTAAGTAGTTATGTGGGGTGTTAGGGCTTTTATTAAAATAATATTTATTTGTATGAATAGAATGATTTTAATTGTTTTTGCTTTCGTTTGCTCAACTTTGGGAAATTTAGCTCAAGCGGATAATGATTTCTTAAAATTTGTTCATTATACAAATGTGGATGGATTGCCATCATCATATGTGAAGAGTATAACACAAGATCAGGATGGTTTTATCTGGGCGGCAACAAGAAGTTCTGTATGTCGGTTTGATGGAAATAAATTTGAGAATTTCCAATGTGTTGATGATGGTAAGTATTCCGATATACAGAGTGATAAAGTTTTTGTATTGTGTGATACAATTTTAGTGTGTAGAACAATTAAAGGAAAGTTTTATCAATTTGATTTTAACAATGAATATTTTAAGTCCTATGAACCATTAAATGAAATAAAGGGGCTGGAGATTATTGTTCCAACTGAAGGAGGTGCATGGTTATGTGTTCAGCAGCAATTAAAATATTTTGACGGTGAAAGAGGTCAATGTATAAATCTGGAAGATAAAATTAAATTTGCGGTCTTACCTAAGGATACGAAAATTGTTGATGTTAGGGAAAAAAACAATAAAATTGTTGCTTTAACAGAGAATTCGATCATATATGTTATTGATCTGGATAAGAGATTTGTGAAGGGGATAGACTTGCCCCCAGAGGCGAAAGGAGAATCCTTTTTGGGATTTTTTTTAGATAGCAGCAATAAGATCTGGCTGGCAACCTCTAATACCGGTATTTGCCGGATTAATATTGAGAATGGGCAGTACATTCATTTTTCAGAAGAACAAAAAGGTTCGCGCCATATATTGCACAATATGGTGCATTGTTTGGCTGAAGATTCTATTGGAAGGGTTTGGATGGGGACCGAAAACGGATTGTGTGTATGGTCACCAGCCACAGAGAAATTTATCTATCAACAATTTGATTTGACCAATCCTGATGGAATCAATACCAATCCGATATACAATGCTTTTAAGGACAGTAGTGGAAATATTTGGTTTGGATCCTATTTTGGGGGGATAAATTTATGGTGTTCTAATTCAAGGTTTTTTAAGAAATGGAAGGCCGGAACCGGTAAAAGAGATTTATCAGGTAATGTAGTTAGTTGTTTGGTTGAAGATCAGAAAGGAGATTTGTGGATTGGTCTTGAAGATATGGGGCTGAATAAAATGAATATTTCAACTGGAGAGATAACGGAATTCCAAAGTTGTGCAGAAGGAAATGGCTTGAATTTTAATAATCTGCATTGTCTGATTTTTGAATCCCCCGAAAGATTATGGATTGGAACCTATACCCATGGGATTAATATTTTAAATACTAAAACAGGTCGGTTTGAATACATAACAACAAAAAATCACCCATTATTACCCTCCGATAATATTTATCATTTTTTGAAAAAGGGAAATCTGATCTATATCTCAACAAGCAGTGGTATTGCTGTTTTTAATACAATAAGCAAGTCGATATCTCCTTTTTTTAAGGATATACTTGAAGGGGTACAAATCGAATATATGTGTGATGCCGGTGAATACATCTGGCTTTCATCATTTACGGGTGTGTATCGTTACAAGGTGCAGGACCAAACGCTGTCAAAGTTTGATAAGATTCCTTTTATGAAAGGAATAAATTTTGTGAAAATAGATTCAAAAAGACGGGTTTGGATTGGCGATTCTTATGAGGCACTTTGTTATTACTATGAAGCGAATGATAAAGTGGTTCGATTCAATAAAGATAACGGGTTTCCTGTTTCGTGGATTTTTGGTTTGGAAGAAGAAGAAAATGGTGATTTTTGGGCCAGTAGTGATAAGGGCTTGGTTAAATTTAATCCTGAAACAAAGAAATATATTTTATTTGATCTTGATTCAGGCATCCCTTTTGAACAATTCAATTACAGAGCTTCGTATAAGGATAGTCGGGGAAATATATATTTTGGTGGAAATAATGGGATGGTTTCATTTTATGAATCGGGAGAAGAAGTTAAATCTAAACCTCTGGATGTAGTGTTTACCGAAATGCAGCTATTCAATAAGGTTGTGGTTCCTGGTGTTAATTCACCACTTAAAAAATCACTGAACAGATCATCTGAAATCAACTTAAAATATAAAGAAAATGTTTTTACGATAGGTTATACTGCACTAAACTATGAAAATCAAGGTAAGTGTCAGTATGCTTATTACCTTGAGAATTTCGATAAATCATGGAATTACGTTGGAAATAGGGGGTTTGCTACCTATACCAATCTTAGTCCGGGAAATTATACTCTTCATGTTAAGGCTTCTACCGATAAATCGGAATGGGGCGATCATCAACGATCAATTAATATTCATATTAAACCGCCATTTTATCTGTCGATATGGGGTTATCTAATTTACTTTTTTATTGTTTGTCTCATATTTATAGGTATTTATCTTGTTGGTTCGCGAATTCAAAAATCTAAGGCTATTGCTAATTTAGAAAGACGCGAGAAAGAATATGCTGTGGAATTGAATCAGGCAAAACTTGAATTTTTTACAAATATTTCACATGAATTCAGAACTCCTTTATCACTAATTATTGGTCCTCTTTCAAATATGATTGAAAATGAGAATATTAGTTTTTCGGTAAAACAGAAATTTATAGGAATTGAAAAAAATGTAAAAAGATTATTGCGGCTTGTAAATGAACTGCTTGATTTTAGAAAGGTAGAGCGGGGAAAAGAAACATTGCAGGTTAGCAAAAACAGTATTAATACTCTTTTACAAGATTTGAAGGAATCATTTTCGACTACAGCTGAAATGAAAGGTGTTGATCTTATCCTTGAGACAGAAGGTTCTGATTCTGAAGTGTGGTTTGATTATTCTAAAATGGAAAAGGTGCTTGTTAATTTATTATCCAATGCTTTCAACTTTACAGACAAGGGCGATTCAATCAGACTGACCGGAAAAGTACAAAACGAAATTTGTTTAGATAAAGAATTGAAACAGACTCTTGTTTTGTCGGTTCTGGATACGGGACATGGGATAGAATCCGATAAGCTGGATAAAATTTTTGACAGGTATTTCCAAGCAGAAGATAAAGACAAAGTTTATTCGGGATCTGGAATTGGCCTGGCATTTGTAAAGGGATTGGTCAATCTTCATAAAGGAAGCATAGTTGTAGAAAGTAAACTTCAGGAGGGAACTAAATTTACAATTTCATTACCCGTATCCAAGTCGGATTACTCTGATGATGAATTGACAGACTGTTGTGGCAGGAAAAGTATTCTTGAGGATATTGAAATGGAAAAAGATCATAAGAGCTATGCTTTGGCAGATAAATCGGAACAAATAAAAAATTCGCCGTCCATTTTGGTCATTGATGATAACCTGGAATTACTTGAATTTATTCGTGAAAGTCTTCAGGAAGAGTATAATGTAACAACGGCTTCAAGAGGTGAAGAGGGGTTGGCCCGAATTGCTGAATGTTCTCCCGAACTTATTATTAGTGATGTTATGATGCCCGGAATTGACGGTTTGGAGCTAACGAAAAGGATAAAAACAAATATTGAAACATCGCATATTCCTGTTATTCTTTTAACAGCAAAAGGAGGAACGAATAATGAATACATCGGCCTAAAAACAGGGGCCGATTTATTTATTGAGAAACCTTTTTACCCACAGATATTAAGTCAGAATATTTGTAATATCCTAAATACCAGAAGGAATGTTATTGAGCGATTTAAGAAAGATGCTTTTATTGCACCTGCTGACATAACACATTCTGAATCGGATCGTGAGTTTGTTCAGAGTCTCACATCTCTTATTATTGAAAATTTGGATCAATCATCAATGGATGTTTCTTTTATCACAAAGAAAATGGGGATTAGCAGATCTCTTTTGCATATTAAATTGAAAAGAATAACGGATTGTTCGGCAACTGAATTTGTTCGTACTGTCCGGTTAAGAGAGGCTGTGAAATTAATTTCTGATGGGAAATGTAATATCTCCGAGGCAGCTTATCGAACAGGATTTTCCAATCCAGCCTATTTTAGCCGGAGATTTAAAGAATTTTTCGGGAAATCTCCACGTGATTATTTTGAGATTTAGTTTTCATTTTCCTTATTTTTTGACAAGAGACTTCCTGTATTATTAAAATTCTGAGTTTTTATTATTGATTTTTTTCTCAATTGAAGTTTGAACTGCATAATTTCGTTTTTTTTCGGAATCGATTTCAATGAATTTTCATCTTTTGTCTTTGTCAGACATTTATCTTCCATTTATAATATCTCGAAAGCCATAGTTTTATTGGTCAATAAATTGATATTCAGCAGTGTTTGTTGTTGTATTACTTTCGGTTACACATTTGTATATGTTATTTCAACATACGTGCATGCACTTTTGTCATTGTAAATACATCTTTGAAATATCAAAATGATCCTAAATCTATTTATAAAATTAGAAACGTATGAGAAAAAAACTAGAACAAAAGAGTAGAAGTAATTTAAAACATTATCAGTTGATGTTTTTATTATTTCTAAGTGTTGTGTTTTGTTCCTCAACTATTGGCTTAGCCCAGGAAAAAGTTGAAGGAATTGTTTTAGATGAAATAGGTTCTCCTTTACCTGGAGTTACTGTTCTTATTAAAAGTACAACAATTGGTACCATTACTAACTCTGAAGGATATTTTAATCTTGATGCAAAAGTGGGTGATATTGTAAGTATATCTTTTATTGGATATAAAACTTATGATATTAATGTAGTAAAAGAAATGCCAATGCAAGAAGTACGCTTGGAAGCTGATTTTATTGGTTTGGAAGAGGTTGTGGCAATTGGTTATGGAACCCAGCGAAAAGGAGATGTAACTAGTGCTATAACCAGCGTAAAATCAGAAGATTTTATTGTTGGTAAAATTGGTGATGCCGCCGAACTTGTAAAAGGAAAAATTGCCGGTTTGAGCATTACTAAATCTTCAGGTGATCCGAATGCTACATCAAGCATAATGCTTCGTGGTATTACTACGATTAAAGGTAGTGTTCAACCACTTGTATTGGTTGATGGAATTGAGGGATCGTTAACTACGGTAGCACCCGAAAATATTGCTTCAATCGACGTTTTAAAAGATGCATCGGCTGCAGCTATTTATGGAACGCGTGGTGCCAATGGGGTAATTATTATTAGCACGAAATCGGGTAAACGCGATTCTCAGGCAACTGCGACTTATTCTGCTTATGTCTCATTATCAGAATGGTACAAGACTCTCGATTTTATGGACACTAATGATATTATTTATGGTCGCACTAATTTCGAATATGGAGGTTATGACACAGACTGGTTGGAGGCTGTTAGCAGAAAAGCAGGCTATACGCAAAATCATTCGCTGAGTTTGACAGGTGGTACTAAATCTTCTACATACGCTGCTAGTATTACGTTTTCGGATGAAGAAGGGATCATGCGTAAGAGTGATAGTAATGACATTAAAGCCCAGCTGGATTTTAGTCAATATGCGATGAATGACATGCTGAAGTTCAATATTAATGTACTTTACACGACTCATAAGAACACAAATAATAACAATAATTACGTGTATCGTCAGGCTTTGATACGTAATCCTTCCTCACCTGTTTACAATGAAGATGGCACTTATTTTGAAGAATTTAGTCGTTTTCAATATTTTAATCCGGTTGCCATTCAAAATGAAATGATTGGAGATACCCGTACTAAATATGCGCGTGTAACCGGTAATATCACTTTTGAGCCGATTAAAGGCTGGAAAACCAATTTGATGTTGTCAAAAAAAGAAAGAGAAACAACTGGTGAAACATACTACACCAGCCAGTATTATACTCAGGCTACAGGTGGTATAAAAGGTTCTGCTTCAAAATCATCAGGTAATGATGTTAGTGATAATCTGGAACTTACTACCGGCTACGATTTTTCAATTGAAAAGAGTCGTATAAGTGCAATTGTGGGTTATAGCTATTTATATAACGTTCACGATGGATTTAGCGCATCAAACTCTAATTTTCCTTCAGAATCTTATTTGTATAATAATTTAGGACAAGGTACTTATCTGTCAGATGAAGATCATGTGGCAGGCATGTCTTCTGATAAGAATGACAATAAATTAGTTGGTTTTTTCGGACGTGCAACTTATGGTTATGACAATCGTTTTAATGCAATGGTAAGTTTTCGTCGTGAAGGTTCGTCAAAATTTGGTGAAAATAATAAATGGGGTAATTTCCCGGCAGCATCATTAGGATGGACAATTAGTAACGAAAATTTCATGGAATCCGTTTGGTGGTTAACTAATTTAAAACTACGCACGGGTTATGGAGTAACAGGTGTTATTCCAAATGAATCTTACATGTCTCTTACCACATTTGACTATGACGCATATGGTAAACATTTAAGTATAGATGGTAAGTGGACACCTTCATTGAAAGTAGCTCAAAATCCGAATCCCGATCTTAAATGGGAAAAAACCAGCGAATGGAATATAGGTTTAGACTGGGCTGTTCTTGATTCACGATTGAGTGGAGCTATTGATGTGTACACAAAGAAAACGGTTGATTTACTTTATGATTACGCTGTTCCTGTGCCTCCTAATATGTATGATAATACTACAGCTAACGTTGGTCAAATGCGTAATAATGGTATTGAGGTAATGGTGAATGCGATTCCTGTTAAGACAAGCGAATTTGAATGGAATTCCACCCTAACTCTTTCTCATAATGAGAATAAGCTCTTGAGTTTATCAAATGATTTGTACGAAACTGATAATTTTTCTGAAGTTGGAGGGGTTGGTGATCCAATTTCTGTAGCAACTCATGCAATGGAGATAGGTCATCGTCTGGGTGATTTCTGGGGATTAAGATCTGTTGGAGTAAGTAAGGACGGTGTTGTGCTGGTTCAAGTGAAGAATGATGATGACACTTGGAGTGTTAAGGAATTTGACACCAAATACAACGAAGAAAAAAACCGTCAGCGTTTGGGAAATGGTCTACCGCAAATTTATGCCGGATGGAGCAATACTTTCCGTTACAAAGGTTTCGACCTTAATCTTCAGTTTACCGGTCAGTTTGGATATCAGATTCTGAATTCTCAGCGTAGTTTTTATGAAAATAACTCTATAGCCTACAATCGTTTAAAGTCGGCGGCCAATTTGTATGGTGCAGTTGATGCTGCCGGTGTAGCGGTTATTAATCCCGAAACAGGTAGTCAGTTGCAGGTAGGCTTGGCCAATTCTATGTCGCAAGGTGTATGGAGCGATCATATTGAAAATGGTGATTTTGTAAAACTATCTAATGTAACTTTGGGTTATACCATTCCTCTTTCAGCTAAAGCGAAAAGTTATGTGAATGACTTCCGTGTTTATGTGTCGGGTCAAAACCTTTTCTGTATCACAGGTTATTCCGGTCTGGATCCGGAAGTTGATAACAATTTCTTAGCTCCAGGTATTGATGGTCGTGATAAGTATCCTACTGTACGTTCATACACAATTGGACTTTCTGTTAACTTTTAAAATTTGAGAATTATGAAACTCATTAAATATATATTTATTAGTCTTGCTGTAAGCTCTTTATTGATATCAGGAGCATGCACTGATTTGGACGAAAGTGTTTATGATAAACTTACTGATGAAACTGTTGATGTAACCGATTCCGAAGTCGTAGGATCTATGATGGGAGAAGCTTATGCCCAGTTTCGATTTTTGTATTGGGGATGGAATGGCTATTTTGACTTCAATGAGGAGTGCAGCGATACTTATATGACACCCAAACGTATTGGTGTTGGCTGGGGAGACTTGTATGTTAATATGCACAAACATAGCTGGAATTCGG
Organism: Labilibaculum sp.; assembly: GCF_963664555.1. Taxonomy (GTDB): domain Bacteria; phylum Bacteroidota; class Bacteroidia; order Bacteroidales; family Marinifilaceae; genus Labilibaculum. Next base: position 1,473,086 of record NZ_OY761461.1, read on the forward strand.
GTCAGGGACATTCAGAAGGTTTGTGGCATTATGCCTATGTTGGTATAGGATACGCCAATAAAACTTTGGATGTATTACCGGATACAGGTTCGGAACAGGCACAAATGCGTTTTTTACGTGCACTCAACTACTATGTATTACTTGATGCCTTTAGAAATGTACCTTTGGAAACAACTCAGGAATTTGAAGCGGGATATTTGCCGGAGCAGGTTACTGCTGACGTTATTTACGATTTTTGTGTGAGTGAATTGGAGGCCATTAAGGACGATCTGGGAACAGCCAAAGTACATGGCTATCCAAATAGATATGCAGCTGATATGGTATTGGCAAAGTTGTACTTGAATCACAATGTATATTTTGAAACAAATGATGATACATATTATGACAAAGCTCTAACTGAAGTAGAAGATATTATCAGTAATGGTGGATATACGCTTGCGACGAACTATCTGGATAATTTTAAAGAGGATATCTCTACTTCACCGGAAGTAATTTTTGCCCTTCCTCTTGATAAGAAAAATGCGAGTCATAATTATTTAGTTAATAAATGTTTGGTAGGGGCAGGTGCTGCGGCATACGGATTCGATGGTTCTCCTTGGAATGGTAGTTGTGCAGTTCCTCAATTTATTGAAAGTTACGAAGACGGTGATAATCGTTTGGCTTACACATGGGCTGGTGGTATACAATACCAGGCAACTGAAGATGCATCGGGTAACACAATACCTCAATCGGGTGACCCAATTGCTTTCAGCACTGATGATTGGGCTGGTCAGGGCGTTTTGAATTATTCTCAGCAAGTTCACTCTATTGATAACCCTGGTGCTTATCAACAAGAAGGTTACCGTTTTGTTAAATATGAAATTGTGGCTGGCGACGGTGGAACCGGGGGCGACGACGTACCTTTTTTCCGTTTGGCTGATGCAATGTTTATAAAAGCAGAATGTCTGTTGCGTCTTGGACGCGACGAACAAATTGCAGCGGATTTGATTACAGATATACGTACGCGTTCGTTGGAGTCGGCGGCGAAAGCTACACGTACTATTGCTCAATTAAAAGGAGGTAGTATTTACGATTACGGACATCGCGAATATACCAGCGAAGGTTTTGCTAACTGGGATACTTATGTAACAACAAGCGAAGGTGGAGCCGACATTGAGTTAGGTGGATTGCTTGATGATCTAGGCTGGGAGTTTGTCGGTGAACATCATCGTCGCCAGGATCTTATCCGATTCAAGATGGCAGATGGCAGAAATGTCTTTAATGGTAAATCGTGGTTTTGTAAAGATGCGACTGCAGAGACTCACTGGAACTATTTTCCGATTCCTAAATCGGCTATAGATGCGAATATTTCTCTTATTCAAAATGAAGGATACTAAAGTTTTTCGAATAAAGTGATGAATTTAGTTGCCTGTTGTTTGCCGTAAATTATGTGAATTTAGAGTTAAGCAACAGGCAGTAAGTATCGTAAAATAAATTATACACAGATGAAAAAAATACATATATATATTATTCTGTCCATGCTGATTGCAGGATTGTTTAGTTGTGGTGATAATGAAGATTTTAGCAGTGTACATGAGATGACTGCTGATGAAATAGCTGAAATAGCGCGTCAGGATTCAATTCTGCAAGCTCAGAAAGAGAAGATCAATGCAGATTTGGTACTTGAATATTCTGTAGAAATAACCACGAGTAAATCATTATATGATGGTGCCGCCGTAGCCGTAGAAATTGATAAAATTGCTGAACTTTTTGGTATTTCGGAAGAGGAAGTTCTAGCTGGTATTAATGGTGAAAGCGGAGCTCTCGAAATTAAGGGTTTTGCTATTGAAGGTACCACACATGCAGATGCTGGAGGTATGACAAATACAAATGCTCCGTGGGGACATTGGTGGGATGCTAATGGTGATCTTTCAGAATGGGGTGAGAACGCCATGGTTTTTGCTGAATTTGATACTGAAACCAGTGTTTTCAATGTGGGGCAGTACCCAGGACATTTAACCGATGGACAGACAATTAAAATTATTGAATGTTTAAAATACAATGAACAACGTGTGGCAGTTGTTATTACAATTAATGCTGCTGCACCAGGAAAATTAAGCGCAACTGTGGTTAGTACTCAGGATCTTGCTATTAATATCATTCCTAAAAGCAGTTATGATCCTGATTCGCTTCAGTTTAATCTGACTCAGGCGTTAATTGATTTGGGAGTAAGTTCAATGGATGAGGTTGGTTTTGTTGGAGTCAATGAAGATGGTTCTTATAATCAGGAAATTGTTACCGGGAATGGTTTTTGGTACGATATGAATGGTTTTGTAGGAGAATATGGTGATAATGCGAGTGTATATAGTGATTATGGCGATTTTTCTGCTGACAAAATTAGTCTTGGACAATATCCAGGACATTTAACAGCAGGACAGACATTTGTTATTAAATACGGCTTGCTTGCCAATAGTAAAATTGTGATGTTGAATGTTACGGTTAATGTAATTGCTTATGAGGATCCTGAAACTGCTCCTGCTGGTGATCCGGAAGACGTTGTAGTGGATGTTGAGCTGGGTAAAGCTTACAGTGACGATTATGCAAGTGTACAATATGATGTTAAAGAAATATTGCGCAATGCATTCAAAAAGACGACTTATGAGATTTATCAGGCCATCATTTCCGGCGAACTGAAACTATATGAGGGTGCAGTAAGTGATACTGATCCTACCTACACTTCAGATGTACCAGGTTATTGGATTAAGGCTGACGGAACAACAGGTGAATGGGCCGAAGGTTTGATTTATTTAAGTATTGGACATAACGAAACCGAACTATATCTGTATGGAGGTAATCATCCTGATAATGCTGTTTCTGGAGATACTGTAAGTACAAAATTGATAGCTGTTTACAATGGAGCGACTGTTGCTCTTAATATAACTTATAACGTAGAATAACTTATAAATGAAAAAAAATAAATTATATATAAAATTGGATAAGTCGGGATTTCCCGGCTTATCCAACTTCTTTTTTCTTGCATTGTTAGTTATTGTGACATCTGTTTATACTATTGGATGTGGTAAAAGCGATATTACTATAATACCTCCGGAACCTAACCCTGTGGATACAACTGCTATCGACACTACTTCTGCCGTAACAATACTAACAGAATCTGACATAGTGGATTATGATCGATTCTATAAGCCGGAAGAACATAAAAATATCGACATGTTGCGGGGTGATAGCAAATGGTCGTTTGTCCGAAGTAAACAATCGGATCATTTCGTCGTTTTTTGGGAAGATGGTTTTGGGCTTAACCCAAATGCAAGCAGTGTTCCTGAATTTTATCGTGTAGATATTGACGATTTGCTTTTGAAAGCGGAATCGTTCTACGATTTAAATATTAACACATTAAAGTTTGCTGAAGTAGGAGTTGGTAAATCTAATCTGGATAGCTACAAAATGCAGATTTATCTGTTTTATACAGAAGAATGGATGGCGTATGGCTCAGGTTATGATGATGTTATTGGTGCATTGTGGATAAATCCAGCCACTGTCCATCCTGTGGGATCAGTTATTGCACATGAAATCGGTCATAGTTTTCAATATCAGGTTTTTTGTGATTTAAGTAACGGTGCAGGATTACGTTATGGTTTTGGGGGAAATGGAGGCAATGCCTTCTGGGAACAAACTGCCCAATGGCAGGCTATGCAAAGTTATCCTGAAGAAATTTTTGAGGGCTATCATTACCCAGTGTATTGTGATAATTATCACCGACATGTTTTGCATGAGAACTATCGTTATGCCAGTTATTTTATTCACTATTACTGGGTTGAAAAACATGGGAAAGACATGATCGGAAAAATATGGCGTGAGGCTAAAGAACCAGAAGATCCAATTCAAGCTTATATGCGTATAAACGGGTTAACTGTGGATGGATTAAACGCAGAATTGTATGAGGCTGCGACCAAGTTTGTAACTTGGGATTTTGATGCTCTTCGTTCGCTTGGCGAAAACTATATTGGTAAGCATACCTATAAGTTTTATCAACTTACCGATGGAAGTTATCAGGTGGCATACAGTAAATGTCCCAGTTCTACTGGATACAATGTAATTCCATTAAATGTACCAACGGTTGGAACTGTGGTTTCTACAAGCTTTACAGCTTTAACACCTGGTTCGGTACTGGCTGCGGGAGATCCGGGTACATATACTGATAGCGAAATTCCGGGTACTACAACAAATTACAATAGTAGTTCCCTTACAAGGGCAGGTTGGCGTTATGGGTATGTTGCTCTGCTAGACAATGGTCAGCGTGTTTATGGCGAAATGAACAGGAAGACAGCTGGATCGGTTGAATTTACTGTGCCGGAAGGATGTGTAAATTTATGGTTTGTAGTATTGGGAGCACCGTCTACTTATGAAGCTCATCCTTGGGACGAAAAAGAAAGCAACGATGATCAGTGGCCTTATAAGTTGAAATTTTCCAACACTGATATTTTGGGTAATATAACTATTGATCCAAATGCTACACCCGAAGATTTGACATTAACCTATGATATTTCATTTGCTGCGGCTGATGATTATTCCGGAGCTACTGTAAACCTTAATGCTAATGGTGATATTAATAAGGTGGCTCAGGCTTTTGTAATGCAACCTTCTGCCATTTCAAGTAATATACTTGGTGCGAAAGAAACGCCTTCGGAGGGTAAAATTGCTTTCGCGGCTGTTGAGTCTGACGGATCACTAAATTACGAGACCACAGCTAACGGATATGGTTTTTGGTTCGATAGTGTTGGTGGTGTAATCGGCTGGGACAGTGAGAATGACAGTAAATTATTTTCCGAGTTTTCTTCAAGTAGTTTTGAATTGAACATCGGACAATATCCAGGGAAAAGTGCAGTAGGTGACACTTATACTGTTAAGGAAGCACTTGTTTACACCAAGGATGGTACACAATATCAGGTTACTTTTGTAATGAATATTACAATTAAGTAATATATATAATAAAATATACAGACAGGCGTAACCATTTGGCTACGCCTGTCTAATTATTTCCAAAAGAGAATTATCATTTCTTTTGTATTTGTTTTTTATGATAAAAATTTATTGTCATGCTCAAAAAAGGCTTGTATCTTTTACTATTGATATTTCCGTTCTGCTTAAATGGACAGGAAACAGGACATAAAATTCAGGGGATAGATAACCCATTACTACCAGGCTACTTTGCCGATCCAACCATTAAAAAATTTGGAGATACCTTCTATCTGTATTCCACTACTGATGGAATTAAATTGGCTTCGGGAGAACCACAGGTTTGGGTAAGTAAAGATTTTGTGAATTGGTACAATACCGAAATGGATATTGAGTTACCGGATGGTTTAACCAATTGTTGGGCTCCTGATGTGATGAAAGGGAAGGATGGAAAGTATTACTATTTTATGGGTAATTGTGAACATGGCTGTAATATTTATGCCTATGTTTCTGATTCACCAATCGGTCCATGGAAAAGTCTGAAAAATGGACAGGCTGTTATTCCTGTGGGGACAGCGATTAAGGGGTTACCAGCTTTGGATGCCCAGTATTTTTTGGATGATGATGGATCAATCTATTCCTATTTTGGGACTTGGTGTTCTAGTTTCGGGGGACTTGGATGGGCTAAAATTGATCCCAAAGATCATTGTACGATATTGGAAAGCGGATCAATTCCAATCACTCAAATTCCTGAAGTATTTGAAGCTGCTTATTTACTAAAACACAATGGAAAGTATATTCTGATGTATTCGTCAGGTGATTGCAGGTTGAGCAGCTATGCAGTTCATTACTCTTATTCTGATTCTCCGGTAGGTCCCTTTCACTACGGAGATAATTCTCCAATACTGAAAACAAATCAGGACGGAAGTATTGATAGTCCCGGGCATCATTCGGTTTTAAAAGATGGCGACGATTATTATATCCTGTATCATCGTCATGATAATCCGCATAGTACTGGTGGTGAGTTCAGACAAGTTTGCGCTGATAGACTTGATTTCCTGAATGACAGTACTATTCTTCCGGTAATTCCGACGCATAAAGGAATTGGTTATTTGAGAAAAAACCAGATCCCTGAAAAGGATTTGGCCTTTAAAGCCAAAACAACAGCTACATCTTATTATCATTTGGAATCACCGGCAACAAAATATACAAATAGTCCAGTTGATTATAAATATCTGCCTGAATATGCCACAGATAATAATAACGGAACGATGTGGAAGGCTGCATCAAGTACATACCCTCAATCATTGGTTGTTGATTTGGGTAAAAAAGTGAAAGTTGCCAGAGTAATGACTCAGTTTGAGTATTCAACTTTTTATTATCAGTATAGAATTGAATGTTCTTCTGACAGCATTAATTGGTCCTTGTTTTCAGACAGAACAAATAACAGGCAAAGTGGGTCACCAATGATTGATGATAACAATGCATTAAATACCCGCTATGTTAAATTGACGGTAACCGCGGCTGAAAAAGGAGGATTGTTTCCTGCAATATGGAATCTAAAAGTTTATCCTGATTTATTTGAAATTCCTGAATTGGCCTTGCTGTCGAAAACTTCTACCAATAATGTTTTAACGGATGATCATTTATTAATGAATTTTGACGTCGAAAATTTCGTAATGGATTCTTTTGATTATTCCTTCAAAAATTCAGGAAGTTTAGCGGGATACTTTATGAAAGAAGGTACTCCCAAAATAAAGTATATCGACAATGTAAAAGCAATTTCTTTTGATGGAGAAAGCTATTTTAGATTAAGTGAATCTGCTCCTAACAGTTTAAGTTGGAACTCATCGTATACTGTGTCTTCGTGGGTATTTAATCCTGAAATTGGAGATGGAGAATGCCTGATAACCTGGAATAGTCGTGAAAATATGCTGCAAGGCTCCTATTCAGCATTAATGTATGGTAAAAGTAATTTTGGAGCTGTGGCTCATGGAGATGGATCTGTTGATTTAGCCTATAAAGAAATCCCCGAAGCATCAAAATGGCATCACATAGCACTGAGCTTTGATGGAATGGTTGAATCGGTATATGTTGATGGTGTTCTAAATACTCAACAACCAATTAATCTATTTGTTAAAAACAGTGATATTCTGATTGGCGCAAGTGGTTTATACGCAGAGAATTATATAGGTTATATTTCAAATTCCCAGCTTTTTAACAGAGCATTAACCGTGCAGGAAATTATTGAATTAATGAAGATTACATCTCCGGATAAATAATATTCATTAATCAGTTTATTTTTCGGCAATAAGTTAAATCCAGTAAAATTAAAGGCGAAAATATTTACTCTTATTTGAGTTCATTTAGAGAATGGAGTGAATAGAGCTTTGATAAATCGATGTAATTGAAGAATTAAAAACATTTGTACTATTATTTTGAACAAACCGACAACTTAATGTGAGCATTTCGATACAATTTTACATTTGAAAAGTAATTAATTTCTGAAATAGTAATATTTAAAAAATAGGATATAACAATGACAACAATTAAAAGAGTTTTAACACTTGCACTTTGCATTTTGTGTTTTGCTGCAAATGCTCAGGAAAAAAATACAACAGGTGGATATCCCATTTCTCCTGTTCCTTTTACTTCAGTAAAAGTTACAGATTCGTTTTGGGGACAAAGACTGAAAGCAAGTCGTGAAGTTACTATTCCATTGGCTTTTAGTAAGTGTGAAGAAACGGGTCGATATGAAAACTTTATTAAGGCAGCACATCCAAGTGATACGATTAAAGTGGAAGGCTTTTCATTTGATGATACCGATGTGTATAAAACCATTGAAGGAGCAAGCTATTCAATGCAGACTTTTCCGGATAAAAAATTAGACAAATATATTGACAGTGTGCTGACAATTGTGGCCGCTGCGCAGGAGGCAGATGGATACTTATACACTTCCCGTACAATGAATCCTGCACATCCGCATGAATGGGCAGGAACCAAACGTTGGGAAAAAGAGGAAGACCTTAGTCATGAGTTGTACAATCTGGGACATATGGTTGAGGGTGCATTGGCACATTATCAGGCAACTGGGAAAACAAATTTTTTAGATATCGCGAAAAAGTATGCCGATTGTGCCGTAAGGGAAGTTGGCGATAAACCCGGACAGGTAACAGTAGTTCCAGGTCATCAGATTGCAGAAATGGCTTTATCAAAACTATATGTTGCAACGGGAGAACAGAAATATCTGGACTTTGCAAAATTCCTGCTCGATAAGCGGGGGTATACCACAATAAAAAGTGAATACAGTCAGTCGCACAAACCCGTTTTGGAACAGGACGAAGCTGTTGGGCATGCAGTTCGTGCTGCCTATATGTATACCGGCATGGCCGATGTGGCTGCGCTTACCGGTGATACTACCTATGTAAACGCCATCGATAGAATTTGGGAAAACATTGTGGGCAAAAAATTATACATCACAGGAGGTATTGGTGCTACAGGGCATGGTGAGGCTTTTGGTGAAAATTATCAGTTGCCTAATATGTCGGCGTATTGTGAAACCTGTGCTGCCATCGGAAATGTTTATCTCAATTACAGACTATTTCTGCTTCATGGCGAATCAAAATACTACGATGTACTGGAACGCACTCTTTATAATGGGTTGATTAGTGGTGTTTCATTGGAAGGCGATGGTTTTTTCTATCCAAATCCTCTTGAATCAATTGGTCAGCACCAACGCCGGCCATGGTTTGGCTGTGCCTGTTGTCCGTCAAATATTTGCCGGTTTATTCCTTCTGTTCCAGGATATATTTATGCAGTGCATAAAAGTGATTTGTATGTAAATCTGTTCATGTCGAATAATTCGGAAATTAAGGTAGATGGAAAACCGGTAGTATTGAAACAAACAACCAATTATCCTTGGGTTGGTGATATCAATCTGGATGTAAATCCAAAGAAGAAACAAAACTTCAACCTTAAAATCCGTATTCCGGGATGGGTGTTAGGTCAAGTAGTACCAAGTGATTTATATACTTTCACTGATAACAAAAAATTATCATATTCAGTTAAAGTAAACGGGCAGCCTGTTACAAGTCAACTTGAAAATGGTTATTTCTCCATCAGCCGCACTTGGGGTAAAGGCGACAAAGTTGAAGTTCATTTCGATATGGAAGCGCGCACTGTAAAAGCTCATTCATTGGTTGAGGCTGATCAGGGCAGAGTTGCTGTTGAGTGCGGTCCTGTGGTTTATTGCGCTGAGTGGCCTGATAATGATTATAGTGTATTGAGTGCTGTTATTCCACAAAAACCGGTATTTACTGTTGAAAACAAACAAGATTTGCTATATGGCATAAACATGATTCATACAGATGCTCAGGTACTTAATTACAACAAACAAGGTAAAATCGAAGTAAAAGATGTTCAATTGAACATGATTCCTTACTATGCATGGGCTCATCGTGGAAGTGGTGAAATGACAGTTTGGCTTTCCAACGATTTAAGTACCAGTCGTCCCATGCAACAACCCACTCTTGCCTCGGAAAGTAAAGTTGATGCCTCGCATTTGGTGAAAGCAATTAGTGCGGTTAACGACCAACTCATCCCTAAAAATGGTAAGGCTCAAGCTGTACCTTATTACCATTGGTGGCCTAAAGAAGGAACAACAGAATGGATTTCATACGAATTTGACGGTGAGAAAACAGTAAGTGGTTCAACCGTTTATTGGTATGATGATGCTCCTTGGGGTGGTTGTCGCATACCAAAAGAGTGGAAAATTTACTATAAAAATAAAGACAGTGAGTGGATGCCTGTTGAGAATAATGAACCCTACACTGTAACAAAAGATGTTCCCAGCAAAGTTTCATTTAAAACTGTGAAGACCAATGCAATAAAACTTGAAGTGAAGTTGCCTGAAAAAAATGCGTCAGGAATTTTCGAATGGGAATTGGAATAGTTCCGATACCGAATTTTCATACTAATATAAATATATAATGAAATTAAGATATTACAGCTTTCTAATGTTGTTTGGTCTCCTTGCATGTTCATGTGCTGAAAAGGAGAAAGAAACAGTTGGACATTTAAAACCGGTTCCTTTTACATCTGTTCATTTAAATGATCAGTTTTGGGCTCCTAAAATTGAAATTAATAGAACGGTGTCAATTCCTTCAGCATTTAAAAAGTGTGAAGAGACCGGGCGTATGGATAATTTTGCCCTTGCCGGTGGTTTGATTAAAGGAGAACATCAAGGTGATTTTCCATTTGATGATACTGATGTTTACAAAGTGTTGGAAGGAGCTTCATATACTCTTGCAGTGGAGTACGATGCTAAATTAGACCATTATTTGGACAGCCTGATTACTTTAATCGGCGCAGGACAAGAAGAGGATGGTTACCTTTATACTTGCTTAACCAACAAATGTGAGCGTTTAAAGGGCTGGTACGGAGAAGGACGTTGGGATCGTTTAAACAGCCATGAACTTTATAACTGTGGTCACCTTTACGAAGCAGCAATTGCTCATTATCAGGCAACAGGCAAACGTTCCTTACTTTCTATTGCGATTAAAAATGCTGATTTGGTGAATCAGGTTTTTGGTCCGGGCGAAGGCCAAAAGAAAGTCCCATCAGGTCATCCGATTGTGGAGATGGCCTTGGTAAAACTATATCGGGTTACAAATGATGAAAAATACCTTAAACTGGCACGATTTTTTATCGACGAAACAGGTAAGGGTACCGACGGTCACAAATTAAACGAATACAGTCAGGATCACAAACCAATTGTGGAGCAGGATGAAGCATTGGGACATGCTGTTCGTCTGGGATATCTCTACTCAGGAGTAACAGATGTAGCTTCTTTGATGCATGACAAGCAACTGATGGAAGCCACCAAACAGGTATGGGAAAATGTGGTTTCAAAAAAGTTATATATTACTGGTGGAATTGGTTCCCGTGCTCAAGGTGAAGGTTTTGGCCCGAATTACGAATTGCCTAACATGACTGATTATTGTGAGACTTGTGCTTCGATATCGAATGTTTACTGGAACTACCGTTTGTTTCTGAATGATGGAAATTCAAAATACTACGATGTACTTGAACGTGTGTTATACAACGGGGTTATTTCGGGAGTATCCTTAAGCGGCGATAAATTTTTCTACGACAATCCTCTTGAATCTGTTCATAATCACGATCGTGCACCTTGGTTTGGATGTGCCTGTTGTCCTGGTAACATTACCCGGTTTATGGCCTCCATACCAGGTTATGTTTATGCAGCCGATGAAAATTCTGTGTACGTAAATCTATTTTCGGCCGGTCATGCCGACATTGCTGTAGGAAAAGACACCTTAAGTCTGACACAAAAAACACAATACCCTTGGAGTGGTAAGCTTACAATTTCAGTTGATAAAAAGACAAATGAACGTATTGGTCTGAAAATTCGCATTCCGGGATGGGCACAAAATCAACCTGTACCATCTGATTTGTATCACTTTGTTGAAACTAACAATGATATCTATACGATTACCATCAATGGAAAGAAAAAATCACTGGAAGAGGTGAATGGTTATGCCATTCTGAGAGAAAAGTGGGTAGCGGGTGATCAGATAGAAGTTGAATTTCCGATGCCTGTGCGCAGAATTAAAGCCAGCGAAAAAGTAATTAATGACCATAACAAATTGGCTTACCAACGTGGTCCAATAGTGTATTGCTTCGAGGATAAAGACAACAGTAATGCATATTTATTTGATGAGTTTGTATCGCCGGATGAAAAGGTGAGTTCTCAATTTGAAGAAAATCTTTTAGGTGGAGTGGTAACACTTACAATGAAAGCAAGCAGGGTAAGTCTATCGGGAGAAGTAAAAACAATTGAAGCTGCAAATCTTAAAGCCATTCCGTATTATGCATGGAACAATCGGGGAACGGCAAATATGTTGGTTTGGTTGCCTTCCGGTGAGGAGTCGGCTATTGTAAAACCAAGTTATTCCCCTGCTGATTCAGCGAGGACATTTGCATCAATAGGTTGGACACCTGGTTTAAACGATGGGTTTACTCCTAAAAATTCTGGAGATACAGATAAATCATATTTTTATTGGTGGCAGAAAGAAGGATCGGAAGAGACTGTTGATTATGAATTTAAAGAGCCGGTTTTATTGTCTCAATCTTCGGTTTATTGGCTTAATATGGATCACTACGATGGTAATTATAAGGCGCCTGAAAAATGGTCATTATTATACAAAGACAGCAAGGGGAAATGGGTTCCTGTTGAGACCAGTGATGAGTTTAAAGTGGAACTTGATAAATACAATACTGTGAATTTTAAGCCTGTAAAAACAAAAGCTCTGCGGATTTTGGCACAACTGCAAAAAGAACAGTCGGGTGGTATTCTGGAATGGAAAGTAAAGTAATTGAGATTGCAATTTATTGATAACTATATAATTGTTATAATATGAGATTCGAATATTATAGAGTTTTATTCTTTTCAATTTGTCTTGGAGTTGGATTGGCTTCCTGTTCAGGTGTTGAAGAAAATAGAATAAGTACGAACGGTCCTGAGGTGGTTGAATTTAAAGTGCTGCCATTTGATCTAAAGGATGTTAAATTACTTGATGGTCCTTTCGAAAAGGCCATGGAATTAAATGTGCAGAGCTTGTTGAATTATGAACCTGACAGATTATTGGCAAAATTCAGGATAGAAGCAGGTTTAAAGCCTAAAGCAAAACATTATGATGGTTGGGAAGCAAATACAATAGCCGGACATAGCTTAGGTCATTATCTAAGTGCTTGTGCTTTAATGTATAATTCTACAAATGATAAGCGTTTTCTCGATCGTGTCAATTACATTGTAGATCAACTGGAAGTTTGTCAGAATGCTGATGGAGAAGGATACATAGGTGCTTTCCCTGACGGAAAGCGGATTCTTGAAGAAGAAGTAGCAAAAGGAGATATACGTTCGAAAGGATTTGATTTGAATGGAATTTGGGTGCCGTATTACACCGAACATAAAGTAATGGCTGGTTTGACTGACGCATACAATTTATGTGGAAATAAAAAGGCATTGCAAATCAATATTAAATTTGCTGATTGGTTATCAACTATTGTAAAAGACTTAAACGACAAACAAATTCAAAACATGTTGGATTGTGAGCATGGCGGAATTAATGAGTCGTTGGTTGATCTTTATGGATTAACGAAGAATGAGAAATATTTGCAGCTGTCTAAGGTGTTTCATCACAAAAAGGTGCTTGATTCCTTGGCTCATCATGTTGATGTTTTGCCGGGAATACATGCTAATACACAAATTCCCAAATTAGTGGGTTGTGCCCGACGTTATGAGCTTACAGGGGCTTTGTCTGATAGAGAATCTGCTGAGTTTTTCTGGGATCGGGTTGTTCATCATCATTCTTATGTTACCGGAGGTAATTGCAATCACGAGTATTTTGGAGAATCGGATCATTTACGCAACCGCCTTAGCCAAAATACAACTGAAACATGTAATGTGTACAATATGTTGAAGCTGTCCCGTCATCTTTTTGAGTGGGAAGCAGCTCCTGAAGTCGCTGATTTTTATGAAAGAGCATTATTCAATCACATTCTATCCTCTCAGCACCCTGCAGATGGACGGGTTATCTATAATTTGTCACTGGAAATGGGAGGTCATAAGGTGTATCAGGATCCGTATTGGTTTACATGTTGTGTAGGAACAGGAATGGAGAATCATTCAAAATATGGAGCAAATATTTATTTTCACAACAATAATGAATTATATGTGACTCAATTTATTGGTTCTCAATTAAACTGGAAAAGTAAAGGTTTGATCGTAAAACAGACAACTGCATTTCCGGAAGAACAAGGGACAAAATTGGAGTTTTACTGTGAAAAACCAAGCAAATTTGCGCTTAAGCTGCGCTACCCAAAATGGGCTGAAAATGGTGTGGAAATTTATATCAATAATGAAAAGATATCTGTTGATCAAAAGCCGCAAAGTTTTATTTCTATCGAAAGAAAGTGGAAAAAAGGGGATGTATTGGAATACAAGATGCCTTTTACACTTCGTCTGGAAACCATGCCTGATGACAGCAACCGTGTTGCAGTTATGTACGGTCCTATGGTGATGGCCGGGGAATTAGGGCCGGAAGATGATCCAAAAGCAAATGATGCAATGTATGTACCTGTTATTATGACAGAAGATAGAGATCCATCGAATTGGTTGAGTGCTGTAAAAGGAGAAGCAAATACATTTAAAACTGATTCGGTTGGATACTTGCATGATTTTGTCTTGAAGCCATTTTATAAAGTGCATGATGTAAGGTATTCTGTGTATTTTGATGTTTTCAACCAAGAATCATGGGCAAAATATCAAAAGGAATATCAAGCTAAACAAGCACAGAAAAAGAAATTGGAAGAAATGACAGTTGACTTTTTCCAACCAGGAGAAATGCAGCCGGAACGGGATCATAATTTCCAAAGTGAAAAATCATCCGTTGATGTGATAAAAAACAAAAGATCCCGTGTTGTTGACAGAGGAGGTGTAATGTCCTTTGAAATGGGATTGATGAAAGGAAACCGATTGGCTTTGGCGGTTGAATATTGGGGCGGAAATACTGGTGCTAAAACATTTGATATCTTGATTGACGGAAAATTACTTGCGACAGAAAATATTGCAGATAAAAAGCCGGGTGAATTCATTGATATTTTATACCAATTACCTGATGATATTTGCATGACTAAAGATAAAGTGATGGTTACATTCAAACCTCACGAAGGGCACAGGGCAGGACCTGTATTCGGAGTTAGAACTGTTAAGCAATAAGAAGACAGGTAAAGATTATTTTAGTTAGTTTTTAATGGTAAATAGTTCTGAAAACTGCAAATCTCAATTTTGAGATTTGCAGTTTTTTTGTTGGGGAAAGGAGTTTTTTTATAAAATGATTTTTTACACATGTTTGTTACTTTTTTAAACAATAGTGATAGTCCAAAACCTAAAGAATGGACAGATTTGAGTCATATTTTTTAACCCAAAAATAACATTTATGAAAAAAATTGTCATTCCCCCTCAACAGCTTGGTAATAGAAATAGCTGTTTAAGGTTTTTACTCGTTTTAGTGATTTTTTTGTGTTTGTCGGGGCAGGTTTTTTCCCAAAAACTGGCTCAAGGTTCTGTCGTCGATGATTCTGGAGTTCCATTACCAGGTGTTTCTGTATTTATTGATGGAACAACTGTTGGTACAGTGTCTGATATCGATGGTAAATTTATGATTCAGGCATCTGTTGGCGATGTAATTCATTTCTCTTTTATTGGATTTAAAGATCAGAAGGTTGAGTATACAGATCAGGTATTGAGCATTGTTATGAGTCCGGATGTTTTTGGACTGGATGAAGTTGTTGCAATTGGTTATGGGAGTGTTAAAAAGGGTGATGTTACCAGTGCAATTGCGTCTGTCAAGTCTGAAGACTTTATTAAAGGAGCAGTAAAGGATGCAGCTCAATTGATTCAAGGAAAAGTAGCAGGACTTACAATTGCAACTCCTTCCGGAGATCCAACTGAAGGCGCGGCAATCATGTTGCGTGGAAATTCGTCTTTGCTTGGAAGTTCAGCTCCTTTGGTATTGGTTGATGGTGTTCCGGGAAGCCTTGAATCTGTTGCTCCGGAAGATATTGAATCTATCGATGTATTAAAAGATGGATCGGCTTCGGCAATATATGGTACCCGGGGAACAAATGGAGTTATCATTATTGCAACAAAAAGAAGCACTAAAGGTATGGAACCTACCATTTCCTACGATGGTTATGTCTCAATTGCATCTATCAGCCGGAAGCTCGATTTCATGAATGCTGAAGAACTAAGAGAAAAATGGAATGAAGGTTATTCGTTCACAGGAGCCAATTTGGCTGATTACGGAGCCAATACAGATTGGTTGGATGAAATAACCAGAAAAGCAGTTAGTCATGTGCATAATATCGTATTTAGAGGTGGATCCAAGAACACAAGTTTAACAGCCTCAATTAATTACAAAAATAATCAAGGTGTTTTTATTAGAACAGATAATGAAAAATATACTGGTCGTATTGATGTTAGCCACAGCATGTTTGATGGTAAATTAACTGCAGATATTGGGACTATAATAAGCGAACAAAATTACTGGACTGGTGGAGATGGATATAGTTTTAATAAATACGTTTACAGGCAGGCATTAATTCGAAACCCGACCGAACCAGTTAAAAATGAAAATGGCAGTTGGTACGAGCGCGATGTTTATTTTTACGATAATCCTGTTGCATACCTGAAAGAATCTGATGGTGAAAATAAGTATCGTAATGTGAGATTTAAGGCCAGTTTAACCTACAATCCTTTTGAAGGACTTAGCGTTAAAGGAATGTACACCAGAAAAAGCAATTCAAATATTCGCGGATATTATGAAACTAAAAATCATGTGTCAACGACTAAATATGGGTCAGAAGGTTTTGCTTCCCGTGGTACCGAAAATTATTTGGGTAACTATACAGAGTTAACTGTAAACTATAAAAAAGTTGTGGCAGAAGATCATAGTTTCTCTATTTTGGCTGGTTATAATTATGAAGATAACATGACGGAAGGATTTTGGGCAAACAACAAATACTTTCCAACAGATGGGTATACCTATAATAACCTGGAAATCGGAAGTGGTTTGACCAAGGGAGAAGCGGGTATGGATAGTTATAAATACTCCGATAAACTGATTGCCTTCTTTTCGCGTGTAAGTTATTCTTTTGCAAATAAGTATTTATTAATGGCAAGTCTTCGTAGAGAAGGTTCTTCTAAGTTTGGGAAAGACCATAAATGGGGAAATTTCCCAGGAGTTTCTTTAGGTTGGAGAATGTCCGAAGAGGATTTTGTCAAAGAAATTTCTTGGATTGATAACTTAAAATTGCGTGCCGGTTTTGGTGTTACCGGTACTAATGTAGCCGATTCATATAACTCTTTAAGTAGTTTAAATTATAGTGATTATTTCTATTCAAATAAAGAGTGGGTGCGGAAGCTGGTTCCTGCAAGAAATGATAATCCTGATTTACGCTGGGAGAAAAAAGAGGAAATGAATGTAGGACTCGATTTTGGATTATTAAATGGTAGAGTTAGCGGAGCTTTTGATTTTTATAACAGAAAAACCAAAGATGCTTTATGGAATTACGACGTTCCAACACCACCATACCTTTATGGCAGCATCATGACAAATGTGGGAGAAATTAAAAATCAAGGTTTTGAAGCTTTGATTAATGTGACTCCTATTAAAACACCAAACTTTGAGTGGAAAGCTAATATGACCTTTTCAACCAACAAAAATGAATTGGTTTCTTTATCAAATGACAAGTTTAAAACCACAAATGATTTTTTCTATCCTGAAGATGGTTATACCGGCGAGCCTATTCAAACAACAACTCATATTGTTAAAATAGGGGGCGAAATAGGAAATTTCTATGGATTAAAGAGTGTCGATATCTCAGACGATGGCATTTGGATAATAGAAAAACCTAATGGTGAAAGAATTTCAGCAACAGAATCATCAACAGATGATCGTCAGGTATTGGGGAATGGAATTCCAAAATACTACGCCAGCTGGAACAATAGCTTTCGATACAAAAACTTCGATCTGAACATCAACATGAGGGGAGCATTTTCTTATCAAATTTTAAATTTTTCTCGGATGTTTTATGAAAATCCAAAGATTGCATACAACACCTTAAATTCTGCTTATGATAAAGTTTATGGAAAAGCTGTATTGAATGATGATCAGCGTTATGTGAGTTATTATGTTGAGAATGGTGATTATTGGAAAATTGATAACATTACCTTGGGCTACACCGTAAATCTTAAAAATAAAGATGTTTTCAAAAATCTAAGGGTTTACGTATCGGGACTGAATTTACACACTTTTACGGGTTATAAAGGGATAGATCCTGAGGTGAAACAAACAGGTTTAGCTCCGGGTAACGATGATCGGGACAAATATCCTACTACAAGAACATTTACATTTGGTGTTAACGTAACCTTTTAAACTTGGAATCATGAAATTAATATATAAAAAAGAACGTATATATGTAAAGCCGGCATTTACTGGTTTTATTTTATTGCTTGCAATTTTGTTTGGAGGCTGTGTCAAATTGGATGAGGAAGTTTATTCTGAAGTATTGGAAGAAACTTTTACGGCAACGGAAGCTGATGTAACAGCATTAATTGCCTCTGGTTATACCCCGCTTCGTTATATTATGGGATGGCAGGGGTTATTCGATCTTCAAGAAGAACCAGGAGATATAATGATAACTCCAACCAGACCGAATGGATGGGATGATGGTGGAACCTATAAGCGGATGCATTTTCACACATGGGATAATGAACAATGGCAATGCCGAAATACATGGCTGACCTGTTATGAGGCTATAAATAATGTGAATCGGGTGATGTCTCAAATTCAAAGTGGATCACTTCCAATTGAAGAAGAGCAAGCAGTAAAAGTATTAGCAGAGCTGCGTGCATTGCGTGCTTTGTGGTATTCAATTCTTTGTGACACTCATGGAAACGTTCCGCTTGTTATTGCCTATAATGATGAGTTGCCGGTACAGTCGACAAGAGCAGATGTTTATAAATTTATTGTTGATGAGTTAACCAATGTAGACGTTATTGAAAATTTAACCGAAGTAGTTGATCAGACAACATATGGACGTATCACGAAATGGGCTGCTTATCAGTTATTGGCAAGGATGTATCTAAATGCAGAAGTGTATAGTGGCACTGCAGAATGGGAGAAATGTATTCTTGCTTGTAACAAAGTGATTTCTTGTGAAAAATATGATCTTGAATCAAATTATAAGGATATTTTTAAAGTTGATAATGAAGATTCTGATGAGATTGTTTTTGCCGTTCCTTATGACAATAAAAATGGAACTGGTTGGAACGCCCACATGAAACAGTTGTTGCCTGCGCATCGTGATGTTTTTAATATGACAGCACAACCATGGGGTGGCTCAAGTGCAAATCCTCAGTTTATCAATAGTTATGATTCAAATGACAAACGATTTGATGCAACATGGTTACATGGTGATCAGCTCAATGCGACTGATGGGAGTGTTGTAATGACTTTGGTCAACAAAATGCCTGGTATTTATGGATGCGAATTTGAGGAAGGTTATCGTGTTTGCAAATATGAAATTGAAGCTGGATGTAAAAGTAACATGAGTAATGATTTGCCTTATTTTAGATACGCAGATGTATTACTTATGAAAGCAGAATGCTTACTTCGCACAGGAAAAAGTGATGAAGCGGCAGTTTTGGTTAGTGATGTGAGAACACGTGATTTTGATGACATTGAAGACGCTAAGGTAACCGGAGCTGAATTGTTGGGAAATACAACCATTCAATATGGAACATTGGCCGAAGATGGAACAATCGATTCTCCTGGAGATCAGTCTGCTGTATTGTATGGTCGGTTTTTAGATGAATTAGGTTGGGAGTTTGCGGCTGAATTCAGACGTAGAACAGATATGATTCGATTTGGTGTATACCAAACAAAAAGCTGGTACAATCATGAACCTCAAGGGGCACATACGATCCTTTTTCCAATTGGATTGGAAGAACTGAATACCAATTCAAATTTGGTTCAAAATCCTGGGTATACCGGAGGTTAATAATTTTTAGAATATAATACATATCGCAAAAGCATTTTAAAGTTCTTTCGAGCATAGAATGTTTTTGCGATTTTCTTGTAAGTTGGTTTATAATCTTTTTTACTTAGGGGATTCATCTGTAAATAAATAATTTCATCGGACTGAAAAGATATTGAAAATGATAAGAAAGTATTTTTTAATTTTGATTGTTTTTCAGGTATTTCAAGGATACAGTCAAAAATTTGAAGACTTAGCGCTTACGCCTCCAATGGGATGGAACAGCTGGAATAAATTTGGCTGTAATGTAAGCGAAAGTCTGATTATGGAAATGGCTGATGCAATGGCCGAAAGCGGAATGCGGAATGCTGGTTACGAGTATTTAGTAATTGATGATTGCTGGCAGGTGGGCCGCGATAGTCTTGGAAATATTATTGCCGATCCGGAACGGTTCCCATCAGGAATGAAAGTACTTGTTGATTATGTGCATAGCAAAGACTTAAAATTTGGCATTTACTCCTGTGCTGGTTCAATGACCTGTCAGTCTCGTCCGGGAAGCCGTGGATATCAGTTTCAGGATGCCCGTACTTATGCATCGTGGGGCGTAGATTATTTGAAATACGACTGGTGTTTCGATGAGGGACAAAAAGCTGAAGCTGCTTACAAAACAATGAGTGATGCTCTTAAAACCAGTGGAAGACCGATTGTCTTTTCGATTTGTGAATGGGGCGAAAGTGAGCCTTGGAAGTGGGGAAAAGGAATTGGGCATTTGTGGAGAACTACGGCCGATATTCGGGATTGTTATCAATGTACTTTTGATTGGGGCGGTCTTGGTATACTCGACATCATTGATAAACAAGCTGATTTATTTGAATTTGCAGGTCCCGGACATTGGAATGATCCTGATATGCTGGAAGTGGGAAATGGAGGTATGACAGCAGATGAAAATAAAACTCATTTTTCGATGTGGGCCATGTTAGCCGCACCATTGATGGCAGGAAACGATTTGCGAAATTTGGATAAGGCAACAGCTGAAATTCTCATGAATGAGGAGGTAATTGCAATTGATCAGGATTCAGATGGGCACCAGGCCAGAAAATTTATGGACATGGGCGAATATGAAATCTGGGCAAAACCGCTTGCTGAAGGAGAAGTGGCTGTATGTTTTTTAAACCGAACAAATGAACCCTGGAAATTGAATTACGACTGGAAAAAACAGACGATGTATTTTGCAAAAGATGTTAGTATTCATCGAAATGTATACAAGGTAAAAGATTTGTGGGAGCATAAAATCATCGGGAAAACAGATGAAAACCTTGTTAAAGAAATTCCTCCTCATGGAAGCTTGTTGGTTCGCTTGTCGAAGTTAAATAAATAATAAAAAACATTATAAATGAAAAAAATTCTTATTCTAATCGCAGTTTTGATGCCTTTGTATGTGGCATCTGCAAAAATTAAAAAAACGGATCAGTCAGAGCAAAAAATATTTACAATTACATCTCCGCCTTCCGATTTTAAATTCAATTCATTCTATAAAAAGTATGTTAATGTGAATGGAATTCATATCATGAGCTCCAATAAAGTTCCTGATTCAGCTTTTTATGTGGCTTGTAATATTGTCGATTTTATGACTAAAAGTTTGCCTGGTAAAGTCTTGACGCAAATGGTAAAAGAAAATGCCCGACTTGCAATTATGGCTCGCTACGAAGGAACAACAGATATTCCGGAACATGCACATTTGGCTCAGGACACTACATTGAATTGGGATCTTAGAGCCCGGGGACTTGGCGGCGATATGGAATTGCCGTTAACATCTTGTGCTGAAGAGAACCTGCTTGCTTATCAGATTGATAAATACCATGCTGAGGATATTTTGATTCATGAATTTGCACATGCAATTCATTTGATTGGAATTGCACCAATTGATCCGACATTTAATAATCTGCTGCAGGAAAAATTGGATAATGCCATTGCTAAAGGGAAATACAAAAAAATGTATGCTGCTACCAATATATATGAATATTGGGCCGAAGGAGTTCAGAACTGGTTTAATATAAATGCCGAAGTTAAGGTGCCTGATGGGAAACACAACTGGGTGAACACCCGGGAAGATATGAAAAAATACGATCCGGATTTGTATGAAATTGTTGCGCGGTATTTTCCTGAGTTCGAAAAAAGTCCGTCCCGCCATTCTACGGTTAATTTATATCGGGAATAATTGGAAAAAATTGCAGTAAATTAGGTGTTCCCGGCATCAAATAAAATAGCAACCAGTATCTAAATACTAATAGTAAATACATGAAAATACAAACTATATCGATTATTATGTTTTTACTTCTTGGTGCAGGAAATATATTTGCACAAGGAGATTTGAAAGACTATCAGGAAGCAGAAAAATGGCTTTATAATAATTCACGGAGTAAGATATACAATACGGGAATTCAACCCAACTGGATTGGTAAGGGAGATTCATTATGGTATTCAACCAAAACAAGAAAAGGGAAAGAGTACTTTTTGGTGAACGTGAAACAGAAACAAAAAATGCCTTTGTTTGATCATGCGAAATTGGCAGAAAAAGTTACTGAGTTTTTGCATAAAGAATACAAAGCGTATGATTTAAAATTAACAGGACTTAGTTTAAAAGGGAGAGATACATTAAAGTTTACTGCAGACACTTCTTGTTTTACAATCAATTTGAGAAACTATCAATTAAAACCGGCAACGAATCCCGAAAAAAGAAATACAACTGAGTTGCCTGCTCCAAACAACAAACAAATTGCTTTTATTAAGGATTATAATATCTATCTGAAAGATAAAGATGGTAGTAATATTGTTCCCTTAAGTACAGATGGGTGCGAAACACTTAGTTACGGCAATTCCATTCCATGGGAATTTGTTCGAAATGAAAGCAAAAAGCAAGATGTAGAATACGGAATAAGTGCGTATTGGTCTCCTGATTCAAAATATCTTATTTGCAGCAAGTTTAACCGTAAAGAAGCTCAAAATTTATATATGTATCACAGTGCTCCTGAAAAAGGCTTGCGGGGCGAAGTATATTCTTACGAACGCGCCCTGGCAGGAGATACATGTCTTGCTAAAACTTCGTATGTTATTTTTAATATCGAATCGGGTAAGCAAATAGAATGTGACCTTCCGGAATATGCAAGCTTTTTAGAAGGTGGCTTTGAATGGAAATCTGATACACATGCTTATATTATTCGTTACCAAAGAGGGTATCAAACAAGGGAATTAATCGATGTAAATGTTGAGACAGGGAAAACCAGAACTGTGATTTCTGAAACCGCCGATACCTATGTGGATGTAAATATGCTTTTGTACCGGATCAATAGAACCAGTAACAATATTATTTGGTCATCGGAGAAAGAAGGCTGGAACCAGTTGTATCTGTACGACTATGAAACCGGCAGGCAAATAAATAAAATCACCAAGGGGGATTACGTGGTTCGTGAAATCTGTAAGGTGGATGATAAAAAGGGGAAAATATATTTCACTGCCTGTGGAATAGAAAAAGGTGATCCATATTACACATATCTTTATTCAATTAATCTTGATGGTTCAGGATTGAAATTGCTAAGTCCTGAAAATGCAACCCATACCTGTTCAATAAGTCCGAATGGTAAATATGTTTTCGATGATTATTCGCGTGTTGATTTGCCCAATCATTTTTTAATTCGAAATGCAAAAAACGGAAATAAAGTTTTGGATATTGCACAGCTTGATATTGACGATATTCTTGCAATGGGATGGAAAGCTCCGGAGATGTATACCGTAAAAGCGAGAGATAACAAAACAGACATTTATGGAGTGATTTATCGTCCTTTTAAGATGGATTCTACAAAAAGGTATCCGATAATAGATGGTACTTATTCCGGTCCGCAAACAATTCGTACACCTAAATCATTTACTTCGGCATTGTACAGTATGGATGTGTCATTGGCACAAATAGGTTTTATTGTAATGACTGTTGATGGTTTGGGCTCTGCTTACCGTTCTAAAAAATTTCATGATTTCTCTTATAAAAACCTTGGCGATATAGGTGCTCCTGATCATATCAAAGCGATCAGGGAAATGGCGGTTAAATATCCATATATCGATATCGAGAATGTTGGAATCTATGGTCATTCGGCCGGAGGATACGATGCCGCTCATGCTTTATTGACTCATCCGGATTTTTACAAGGTTGGTGTTTCTTCGGCAGGGAATCACGATCATAGAATTGCCAAAGCATGGTGGCCCGAATTGTACATGGGATTTCCCGCAGGGAAACATTACGACGAGCAATCCAATTTGTCTTTAGCTGACCAACTGCAAGGCAAATTAATGTTGGCGCATGGAAACATGGACAACAATGTAAATGCGGCTTCATCTATGCGAATGGCAGATGCTTTAATAAAAGCCAATAAAGATTTTGAATTGCTGTTGATTCCGGAATGTGATCACAGCAGTCTTTACTACAATAAGTATTTTATTCGGAAACGCTGGGATTATTTCGTGAAGAATTTGTGGCACAAAGAAGCTCCTGATTGTTACGAGATAAAAAAATAAATCTTGAAAGCATAAGAAATTTAGATTCAGTATTTTTCAGTTATATGGCACCCGCAGCTTTTTCAGTAAAGTAGCGGGTGTTTTATTTAAAATAAATAAAAACCTTTGGTTGGCATGCTTATTTAAAAAGCAGGAAGGAAATAACTTTCCCGGATTCAGGCTGAAAAAAAGGTCAATTGTTTGGTTTATTCCAATTTTCCATATTCACTGGGGGAAACACCAAAAATACTTTTAAAGCTTTTTGAAAAACCGGAGAGACTGTTGAATCCAACACTATACATGATTTCGGTAATGTTACCTTCGTTGTTTTTGATCATTTGGGCTGCCTTTTGAAGCCTGTAGTTTTTTAATATGTCTTTGGTTGATTGATTGGTAATGGCTTTTAGTTTGCGGTATAAATGCGTTGAGCTAAGGTTCATTTTTGAGCTGATCATTTCAACGGATAAATCAGGATTGCTGATGTTCTCGGAGATAAATTCCATCACCTTTTTCAAAAATTGTTCATCCTGATTTCTGTCTGGATTATTTTCTTCCAATGGATTAATCAGCAGTTCCTTTTTTATAAAATCATGCAATTGTTCTTTTCTGCTTACAATATTGTTGATGCAGGCTTTTAAGTAATTGATGTCGAATGGTTTTGTGATATACATGTTGGCACCCACTTCAATTCCTTCTGTTTTTTGTATATCCAGAGTTTTTGCTGTCAGCAGGATGATGGGAATCTGCTTTGTTGAGGTGTTTTGTTTTATTTTTTTACACATTTCAATACCATCCATTACAGGCATCATAATATCAGAAATAATTATTTCAGGCTTTACTTCTACAGTCAAATCAAAACCCTTACTTCCATTACTGGCTTTATGGATGCAGTAATCAGTTTCCAGATTCATTTCAATGTAATCAAGAATATCAGGATTATCATCAACAATTAAAATATGCTTTAGATCTTTGTTCGGTGGCAGTTGTTTCAGAATTGCAGTTTGGCTGCCTGTATTAGTTTGTTGGGGTTGTTCTGCTGTAATCAGCTCTCCCTCTTCAAGCGGAAAAGTAAATGTAAACGTGCTTCCCAATCCAGTTTTACTTTTTACGCATATATTTCCCTGATGCAAACCGGCATATTGTTTCGCCATGGACAAACCAATTCCGGTTCCTTGTTGGTCGGTTGGGTTGTTTTCTGATTGGTAAAAGTTGTCAAAAATTTTACTTATATCGTCAGCAGGGATACCAGATCCGGTATCCGATACCGATATTTTTATTTTGTTCCGATTCTCATCGTTCACAATATCAACCGACATTTCAATGCTTCCTTCGGGGGGAGTATGTTTGAATGCATTGATTAGCAAATTGAATAGAATGGCCTCAATTTTTTCCTTATCAAGAATTACATTGACTGGTGCAATACCACAGGTTAATGTGTAATTTACCTCGTTGCGTGAGGCCATATCTTTAAAAGAATCAAATATCTCCTCGCAGAAACTTGTTAATTCTATGTGTCTTTTTAATAAGGGGATGGTTTGACTTTCCAATTTTCTGAAATCTAGAATTTGGTTGATGAGTGTCAACAAACGTTTTGAATTTTTCTCAGCTAATTTCAGCATTTCAAGGTTTTTCCCTTGCAGAGCACCTGATTTTAGAACCTGTTGAATGGGTGGTGTTATCAAACTTAAGGGAGTTCGGAATTCATGAGATATGTTTGTGAAAAATTGTTGTTTTGTATTCAGGATCTCTTCCGAGTGATTTTTTTCCAGATTGGCGATGCGCAATTGGTTGTTCAATTTTTGTCTTTTGGCGTATAGTTTAAAAATAGAATAAACTACTGTTATGCACAGCAACAGGTACAAAACGATAAAAGGATTGCTTAACCATAAAGGAGGTTGAATTACAACAGCTAATTTGGTAGTTGTTTTACTTTGAATTCCGGCATAATTGATGGCTTCAACTTCTAAATTGTAATTTCCCGGTTTTAGGTTTGAATAGGCAGCAAAGTTAACGTTTTGAGTGCTGTGCCAGTCTGTATCCAAGTTGTTGAGACGGTATCGGAAATGGCTCTTTTGGGGCAGCCAATAGTTTAATGTCGAGAAAAAAAATGTCAGAGAATTGTTTGAATATGTTAGACTTATTTTATCAGTATAGGCAATGTCTTTTTCTAATAATTTTGAATGATTGCGCGACGTAATCAGATCATTATTAACTTTTATAGCAGAAATAACGGATTTTGGACAGGCCGGTTGAAAATCTTCTGTATTCGTATTTGCTTCAACGTAACCGTTGTCGCCTCCAAAATATACCTTGCCAGACGTAGAGATTGCACTGCATTGAGAATAGAAATTTTTTAAAGGGTAATGCGGATTCAGAGGCATGGATATTATTGCTCCGGTACGAACTTCATATTTGATTACAGCAGTCAATCCTGCCATCCAAATATTGTTTTCCTGATCTGTTTCAATACTAATTGGGTCACCAATCACAGGGTTGTTTAACGGATAGCTGACGATGCTTTCTAATTTAGGTGTGTAATGAATCAATTGATTCTCTGTCGCCATCCAAATCGATTCATCTTTTGAGGCGTTCATGCAGGAAACAGATTGATTATTAATGAATTTGTTGATTTCACGAACAGGCTCAGTTGCTAGGGTCTTGTTATTGATTGTCCATAATTTGTTTGCCTTGCTGTAGTATATGTTTTCATTGCAGGCATAAATAAAATCAGGAGCAGAATCTTCCACCTTTGTAAAATGAATCGACTCAAGGGTTTGCATGTTACCGGTTAGTTTAAAAATACCGCCTTCCCAGGCATTCACCCATACCGAACCATCTTTGCTGATGGCAAAAGAGCTGATGTAATTTGAGGTTAAACCATTGCTTTTGTTTGCACTGATCGATTTCATCACCTGCAGCTTTGGATTCCAAACGTTAATTCCTCCTGCTGTCCCAATCCATATGCAGCCATAAGGGTCTTCGGCTAAGGCATAGGCATTATCAAGTAATAATTTTTTATTGTCTTTGGCGTCAGCCGTAAAATAAGTTTTTTTATTGGTGTGTGGATCGCGGATAATTACACCGTGAATGGTTGCCATATACATGGTTTCATCTTCTGTCACAAGAATGTCTCTGATCTGATTTCCAGCCTTTTGATTGTTTACAGAATAGAATTCTTCATGAAGTTTGAAAAATGGATTTTCTTTATTGATTAAGCTTATGCCATTGGAGGTTAGGAACCATAATGTATTGCTGCTGTCACGAAAAATATCCCACACAACGTTGTTGGTAATGCTATGATTGATAATTGGATTGTGGAAGTAAGTGTTGATGCATTTCAGATTCATGTCGAAAATTGACAAACCGAAATCTGTTCCAAGCCATAATTTATCCTCATCTGTATAGATACATTTAACAACTTCGTTACTGATGCTGGTATTTGAGCTGTTATACAATTGGTGTTTAAAACTGTTTGTGTTAAACACAGCGAGTCCTGTTTCCGTACCAACATAAAGAATTGAGTCGTTTGTTTCCGAAAAGGGACAAATATCCAATATCAGATTATTTTTTAAGTAAGGTTTGTAATCTCCTTTTAAATTAAACGATTCAAATTTCCCGTTTTTAAAGCGGTTTAGTTTATTATAGGTTCCAATCCATAAGGAACCGTCTTTGGTTTCATAAAAGCATCGTATGGTAGAGTGGCTTAATTCACTATTTGTATCATTAAAAAAATCAAACTTATTTAGTTCTTTGCTGTAAGCTAAAAGCCCATTTGAAGTTCCAATCCAAATTTTGTTATCCATCGATTTGTAAAGACAGCGAATGGTAACGTCGGGTCCCAGATTCACTCTGCTTATTTCTAATGTTTTGGTATTTATTTTGCACAAACCTTTCCAGGTTCCGACCCATAGGGTATCGCCGTCTATTAGTAAGGAACTAATATTGTTCGTAGGCAGGGAATTTGGAGAGCCATCATTTTTAAATACAATAGTTGTATAGCCATCGTACCTGCACACCCCATTTGCTGTTCCGATCCAAATAAATTCCTTTTGATCCTGAACTACCGAACTTGTGATGTTTGACGGGAGTCCGTCTTCCTGTCTTAAATTACTAAAATACAATGAGGGTACTTCAATGGCATAAGCCGGTGTAAATTGGAGCACGTAAAAGAATACAGCTATTAGTTTTAACAGCATATGCTGTACCAGTGTTTTAGGCTCTTTTTTATCTGGAATATTATTTGCCATTTGTACTGATCAAAAATTAAATACCACGAATGCTTTCAGCAAATTAACTTTTGTAATAAATCGTTTGGATACAAGTTAATCGTAAATATATTGAAATTTTACTAAGAATGGCTATCGTGTATGATACCTGCAAGTTTTGGTAAGAAATGGACTAATTGTAAAAGTTTTTATCAAATAATTGACTTGGATGACTTTAGGTCTTTTGTGCAAAAAGTAAGATTTGAACAACGATTGGTACGTCTTAACAAAGTGTAGGGTTAAATACTTGTTTACTTTTATTGCAGCAATTTATAAAGGTAATTTCAAAAGTTTAAGATATCATATGAGCATGAAAGTAATAAAGCAAAGCTTTGCACTCTTTTTAATTCTACTTATTAACCAATCTTGTGTTAGCAAGGGTGGAAATAAGGAAAGTAAAGATTCTGATTTGGCAGTAAAATCTGTAAGCGGGTTTGTAATGGGAGTAGATCTTTCCTATGTAAATCAAATTGAAGATTTTGATGGGGTATATAAAGAGGATGGGAAGCAGAAAGATGTTTATTCGATATTTAAAGAACATGGAGCCAATATGGTGAGACTCAGGATTTGGAATAATCCGGATTGGATTTATGGAGTTTATAATGAAAACAGCTCATTGTATAGTGGTTTTGCTGATGTGAAAAAATCCATCCGCAGAGCGAAAGCACAAGGCATGGCTGTTAATCTTGATTTCCATTATTCCGACACATGGGCAGATCCCGGACATCAGACGGTACCTAAGGCCTGGGAGAATATCACGGACATCAATGTGCTTTCGGATTCTGTTTACCAATATACTTATTCGGTTTTGAACGAGTTGTACAAAGAGAATTTGCTGCCGGAAATGGTACAGATAGGCAATGAAACCAATTGTGGATTAATGCATACTGATACGAATGAGAATTTCCCAAAACTATCCATTTGTGATGATAATTGGACTAGTTTGGGAAAGGTATTAAATGCAGGAATACAGGCAGTAAGAGATATTGATGCTAAAACAGGAAAGTCAACCATTATTGCTCTTCATGTAGCTGATCCAAAAAATCTGGATTTTTGGTACAAAGGAATTATTAATAAAGCAGGTGTTACCGGTTTTGATGTGGCCGGGTTTTCATACTATCCACACTGGCATACTGAGGTTTCTTTTTCGGACTTACCCAATGTGGTTAAAAATTTACGTGCCGATATCAATAAGGATGTGATGATTCTTGAAACAGCTTATCCATATACTCTTGAAGATAATGATAGCTACACCAATATTTTTGGTGCAGAAAGTGCTGTGGAAGGATATCCAATCAGTGTGGAAGGGCAACGTTCGTTCCTGATCGATTTGACGAAAAACATGATGGATGCCGGAGCAAAAGGTGTTATGTATTGGGAGCCGGCGTGGATTTCTTCTAATATGAAAGATCTTTGGGGAAAGGGTTCTGCATGGGATAATGCAACGTTTTTCGATTCTTCGGGGAATCTTACAAAAGGAATTGATTATATGTCGTATGACAACAAAAAGAAATAGGTAACAGTATCGGATAAGATTTGAAGGTGATGATTAGATTTATGTTGAAAATAGTATTTGTGTTGGTTCTTTGTGTGGGACTTTTGTCGTGCAGACAGAACCATAAGGGAGAGTATGTGAATGGAAGAAATTCGTTTAATAAGGGATGGGAGTTTGTTAAAGATGTAAAGGTGCCAATTGATGAATTGATGATCCGTAAAGACAAGGATTTTTCATGGGAAAAAGTTTCTTTACCTCATACTGCAAATATAGAACCTTTGGTTATTAAAGGAGATCAGTGGCAGGGAACTTGTTTTTACCGCAAATATTTTTCGCTGTCCAAAGATTTATCCGGCAAACATCTGGCTTTGTATTTTGAAGGAGCCATGCAGGTTGCGGAGGTATTTATGAATGGGGAGTTGCTTTATACCAACTTGGGCGGTTATCTTCCTTTTTATGTGGACATTACAAAAAATGTTGAGTTTGGAGTTGAAAATTGTCTGCTTGTGAAATTGAATAATGAAGACAATCCTTTAGTGCCACCGGGAAAATCATTAAAAGTTCTCGACTTCAATACCTATAGCGGAATTTATCGAAATGTTTGGTTGGAGGTGAAAAATCCTTTGCACATTTCAAATGAGGTGGAGGTTGATCACATTGCTGCAGGAGGTGTATTTGTAACTTATAGTAATGTTGGTGAAGACTCGGCTAAGGTTCATGTTCAGGTGGATATGAAAAACGATTTAGCCACCGAAAAGGAAGTGGAAGTTCAGTTGGAATTAATTGATGAGGGTGAAGCTGCAATAGTGAGTTCCTCTCAAAAACAAGTGCTAAAAGCTAATTCTACAGCAAAAGTAAACACGGATATAGAAGTGAAGCAACCAAAACTTTGGTCGCCTGATTCTCCGTTTCTTTATACTCTCAGAATTAAAGTATTATTGAAGGGAGAGGAGTTGGAGACCAAGGATGTAAAAATAGGAATCAGAACATTTAGCATTACTGCACAAGAGGGATTTACAATAAATGGAAGGCCTTTGTATTTAAGAGGAACCAATCGTCATCAGGAATATCCATATGTTGGATATGCTATTTCTGATAATGCCAATTACAGAGATGCCTGGAAAATTAAAATGGCAGGTTTTAATATTGTCCGCTTGTCGCATTATCCGCAAAGTCAGGCATTTTTAAATGCCTGCGACGAATTGGGAATATTGGTAATGGATGCTATTCCAGGCTGGCAGTTTTTCGGGAATGAGGAGTTTCAGAAAAATGCAATTCAAGATATACGTAAAATGGTTCGGGTTGATCGTAATCATCCTTCTGTGGTTTTGTGGGAATCTTCATTAAATGAATCGGCAATGAGTCAGGATTTTATGGAGAAGTCGCACGAAGCAGTTCATGAAGAATTTCCGGGAACTGATGTTTATACCTGTGGTTGGAAAGATTTTGCTTACGATGTTTTTAATCCTGCACGCCAACACGCTAAGCCTCCATATTACTGGAATAAGTATGAAAAGGACAAGCCATTTTTTATTGCTGAATATGGCGATTGGGAATATTATGCTCAAAATGCCGGTTTCAATCAAAAAGCCTTTCAGGATTTGTCTGATGAGGAGCGTAATTCCCGGCAGTTAAGAAGTGCCGGTCAAAAAAGATTGGCGCAGCAAGCCTTGAATTATCAAGAGGCTCACAACAGTAATCTTCAAGGGAAAGCGATAGGTGATGCCAACTGGTTGATGTTTGATTACAACCGTGGCTATGCGCCGGATCTGGAATCTTCTGGAATCATGGATATTTTTCGTCTGCCTAAATTCGCCTATTATTTTTACAAAAGTCAGACAAATATTGGAGAGCCAGAATTGAAACAATTTACTGAACCAATGGTCGAAATTGCTAATTATTACAATGATCCATCCTTTTTAGATGTGAAGGTTTACAGCAATTGCGAGGAAGTGGAGCTGTTGGTAAATGGCAAAAGTGCAGGAAAACAAAAACCCGATCAGGATAAAAACAGCACCCGCTTAAATCATCCTCCGTTTACTTTTCGATTGACCTCATTTACACCAGGAGAGTTGGTGGCAAAAGGATATGTGGATGGCAAAGTAGTATCAGAAGCAGTTCAGAAAACACCAGGCGGGCCCGCAGCTCTAAAATTATGGATGGATGAGAGTGGTAAAAAATTGGAAAGTGCATGTAACGATCTTGTGTTTGTATATGCTTCCGTTGTCGATAAAGAAGGCAATAGACTTCCTTTGGCGGAAAATAGTATCCAATTTATGATTGATGGAGAAGCAGAGATTATTGGAGCAAATCCTGTTAATGCCGAAGCCGGAATAGCAACTGTTTTGGTAAAGGCCGGAGAATTACCGGGTAGTATCAAAGTAACTGCTGTGTCGGATGGTTTACAGGATGGAACTCTGGAGGTATGTGTGGAATAGTAATGTTTTGTTAAGCATCGCAGAGGAAGGCATGCAATCCTTCTGCGGTGTTTCAAATGATAAAATAGTAATTCTTAAAATCAAAATCTATGAAAAATCAGGAATTTAAGATATGCAGAACAGCATATCCCTAAAGCTGCCCCAATGGTAAACCGGCAAATGGAAAAACAGGAAACCGGGAATTCCATTTTAAGGTTTGTCTTACTAAAATGATTTTACGGGAAGGATTTTTTTATAGCAATATAAAAGAGCTTATCATCTTGTTTGTCATTGATTCATTAGTCGGATTTTGCTGAGAAAATAAGATTTTCAGGGAATCACATTTTATATAGGAAATAGCATGAAGGGGATTGAGATTTTTCCTGTTTGTGCAAAGGTTTTCACAACTAATAGTTCGTTAATCTTTTAATAAAAATAAGACATGGAGAATAGTTTTAAACTACGTTTGGTTTCAATCATTCTGTTTTTGTGCTGTGGATTGGGTGCTTTTGCTCAACAAACTCAAATCAATGGCTTGGTTGTAGATGCCAAAACGAATGAGCCTGTTCCTGGAACGACAGTGATAGTGAAAGGCACTCAAAGGGGAAGTGTTAGCATGTTCGATGGTACTTTTACCATTGAGGCTAATCAATCGGAGGTGTTGGTGTTTTCATTTATCGGTTACTTAAGTCAGGAAGTAATGGTCAGCCCCGGGGCTAATTACAATATAAAGCTGCAATCTGATGTGGTGAATATGGATGAAGTGGTTGTTATTGGTTACGGTCAGCAAAAGAAAGGCGATTTAACCGGAGCTGTGTCGAATGTTTCATCCAAGGATTTTAATCAAGGCATTGTAAGTTCACCTGCTCAGTTAATTAACGGAAAGGTTTCCGGCGTTCAGATTCTCTCAGGAAGTGGTTCTCCAACATCGGGCAGTTCTATTCGCATTCGTGGCGGAGCTTCCTTAAATGCCAGCAACGATCCATTAATTGTTTTGGATGGGGTGCCTCTTGAAGCGGGAGGTATCAGTGGGAACAGCAATAACTTTTTAAGTCTGATTAATCCTAATGATATTGAAAGCATGACCGTACTGAAGGATGCATCATCAACGGCCATTTATGGTTCCAGGGCATCAAATGGGGTAATCATTATCACAACTAAAAAAGGTTCTAAAGATAAGATCAGAGTTAATTTTAACTCAACCAACTCATTGCAGGTTAAATCCAAACTGGCTGATATGTTATCAACAGCAGAATTTCGTAATGTAGTTCAGGGTGAGGGCAGTGATGCCCAAAGATCCTTGTTGGGTTCTAATGAAACAGATTGGAATGACCAGATATTTCAGCTTGCCTATGGAACCGATAACAATGTAAGTTTGTCAGGAGCTTTGGCAAATGTTCCTTATCGTTTTTCGGCTGGTTATTACAATCAGGATGGTATTTTAAAAACGGATAATGCACAAAGAACCACAGGAAATCTTTCTGTTTCACCATCTTTTTTTGAAGATCACTTAAAGGTGAATGTGGGGCTGAAAGGATCCTATAATAAAAATAGCTTTGCCAATACAGGAGCCATATGGGGTGCTTCTACCTACAACCCTACCGTTCCTGTTTACTCAGGAAATTCTGGTTTCGGAGGTTATAATGAGGCCATTGACGAAAATGGAAAACCGGTAACAGGAGCAGTATTAAATCCATTAGGCGTATTAAATCAGTATTCATCAACCAGTGAGGTGAGCCGTGTAATCGGAAATCTGGATATGGATTACAAGCTTCATTTTCTTCCTGATCTTAGATTGCATGCAACTTTAGGTTACGATTATGCAAAAGGTGAAGGAGAAATCTATGTCCCTGCAGATGCAGCTCAATATTACGTGACAAACGGACGTGATTATACGTATGGACCTCAAAAAAAAGAGAACAAATTAATTACAACTTATCTGAACTACAAAAAAGAATTTGAAAGCATACAAAGTAGGGTTGATGTAACATTGGGGTACGATTATCAGACTTGGAAGAGTACCACCAATGCTTATGAGGAAACGAATACCCTTGGTGTATCGCAAAGTTCGGTAGCTGCCGATGATCAGCGTCATGCTTTAATTTCTTACTACGGAAGGGTGAACTATTCTTTACAGGACAAATACATGTTAACGGCTACTGTTCGTCAGGACGGAACTTCCCGCTTTAGCAGTGATAACCGTTGGGGTACTTTCCCATCTGTTGCACTGGCCTGGCGATTATCCGAAGAATCTTTTCTGGATGGAATCGATCTTTTAAGCAATTTGAAATTGAGAACCAGCTTTGGAATCACCGGACAACAGGAAGGAATAGGGAATTACAGCTATTTACCTGTTTATACGATCAGCCAAAATGGTGCTCAGTATATTTTTGGTAATTCTACGGTTAATACTTATCGCCCCGAAGCTTATGTATCCGATTTAAAATGGGAGTTGACAAAAGCTTATAATTATGGCGTTGATTTTGGATTTTTCAACAATCGTTTATCAGGATCTGTTGAGTATTATACACGTAAAACAGAAGATTTGTTAGCTACTGTTCCTTCGCCTGCCGGAACCAATTTCGATAAAAGAATATTAACCAATGTCGGCAATGTGGATAGTAAAGGTGTTGAGTTATCGATTAATGTTACTCCTGTTGATAACGAAGACTGGACCTGGGATTTTAGTTGTAATGCCAGCTGGCAAAAGCAAACTATTAAAAACTTGTCCATAATACCAGGAACACAAATTTCGAACACTTCGGTAGGATCAACTATCGATAGCTACTATTTTCAGGTGTTAACGGAAGGTTATGCCCCAAATATGTTTTACGTATACCATCAGTTGTACGACGAAACAGGAAAACCAATTGAAGGTGCATTTGCTGATTTAAACAATGATGGAACTATTAATTCGGGCGATTTATACCGTTATCACTCGCCATCGCCTGATTATATTTTAGGTTTCAGTACATCGCTGCGCTATAAAAAATGGAATCTGAGTACCAGTCTTCGTTCCAGTATTAATAATTATGTATACAATGGACTGTCAATGAATGCAGGGGCATACGGAACCATGTCATATAATTCATATCAGTTAAATAATCTTCATAAAAGCTATTTGGAAACTGGTTTCCAAAGTCGTCAGTATTTGTCTGATTACTATGTGGAAAATGCGTCTTTTATTAAGATGGATAATATTTCCTTAGGATATAATTTTGGAAGCATAAAGAATTTGTTTAATCTGAATATGACAGCTATGGTTCAAAATGTATTCACCATCACTAAATATTCAGGTGTCGATCCGGAGATTTCAGGAGGGATAGACCAGTCTTTCTATCCTCGTCCGAGAATTTTTTCGCTAAGCTTAGGCATCGATTTTTAAAGTAAGTCTAAGGTGAAAGCAATAAGCAATTTTAAACACACTGAAAAATTGAGACTAAAATTATGAAACGTCCATGCCAAAGCGCTTTTGACATAAAGGGGGATAATTATCCCAGCAGGGTAATCCCGAAAGCTTTCGGGACCATATGGCAAAAAAAAACAAATTATAATCATATGAAAAAGTTAATCAATATATTCCTGGTAACCGTTGTTTTACTTCATACCGCTTGCACGGATGAATTAAATCAATATCCGAATGTTGAAGAAACCTCAAAAACGGTTTATTCGGATCCGGCTAATTATATTTCGGCACTGGCTAAATGTTATTCCTCATTTGTTACGGCCGGTCAGGAAAAAGGAGGAGGTGATGCAGATCTAAGCAGTAATAATGGTTACGATTATATGCGTTGTTATTTTAATGTTCAGGAGGCTGGAACAGATGAACTGGGCTCCACCTGGATAGAAGGTGATAATATTGGTGATTTAAGCTTTCTGAGCTGGGATGCCAATGATCCTTGGGTAGCCGACATGTATTACAGATGTTATTATTCGATATCACTTTGCAACGAGTTTCTGAAAAATGCTTCTGACAGTAAAATTTCGGCTTTCACCGAAGAGGAGCAGGCGGAAATCAAATCATATCGTGAAGAAGCCAGGTTTCTTCGTGCCATGGCTTACTCTCACGCAATCGACTTGTTTCACGATGTTCCTTTTGCTGATGAATCGGTAATTGGTAGTTCAAAATTGCCTGAAGAGATAAAAGCTCCTAAATTATTTGATTTTTTGGTTACCGAATTAAAAGATTGCAGCGAAGGCATGCATGATGTAGATGCCTGTGAATACGGACATGCACCCCGGGCAGCCGCCTGGATGCTGTTATCAAGATTGTATCTGAATGCTGAGGTATATGAGGCAGGAACAAAATATGATTCGTGCATGATTTACAGTCAAAAAGTGATTGATGAAGGTTATGCTTTGGAATCTGATTACAGCAAATTGTTTAATGCCGATAATCATTTGCGTGTAGGTAGAGGTAATGAAATAATTTTTCCCTTGGTTGTTGATGGAACAAGTGTATTGTCATGGGGAGCTACTACTTATTTGGTTTGCGGGGAAGTGGATACGGATTATGGTGCTGTAGCCTCAGAAGTAGGTTGTACGCTTGCCTGGAGTATGTTTCGCATCAGAGGCGAAGTTCCTGCACTTTTTGATCTGGAGAATGACAACCGGGCTATGTTTTATACCGAAGGACAAAATCAGTATATGGAAAATGGCATAGATGATAGAACCGGAGGTTACTTTGTTCAAAAATGGAGCAATTTAACCGATGCCGGAGAGCCGGCGACCAATACCACCAGCGATGGAGTAAACACCGATTTTCCAATGTTTCGTTTGGCTGATGCCTACCTGATGTATGCTGAGTCTGCTGCTCGTTCTGGGAAGGATATGGCTACCGCATTAAGCTATGTAAATGATTTAAGAAGTCATAGAAATGCAGCTTCGGTGAGTGAAAGTGAATTAATTGCAACTTCCGACGGTATTCCATACAAATTTTTTCTTGATGAACGAGCCAGAGAGCTTTATTGGGAGTGCGTTCGCAGAACAGATTTGGTGCGGTTTGGATGCTTTACCGGTAATAAATACATCTGGCAATGGAAAGGTGGGGTTAAAGATGGAAAGGCTGTGAATGATAAGTACAATATCTATCCAATTCCAAGTGCCGAGCTTTCTGCAAATCCGAATTTATCTAACGATGATTATTAAAAAACAGAATAAGTTATGAAGAAATTAATCATATTTCTGGCGGTAAGTTGCTCAGCATTATTTACTGCCTGCGAAAAAGACGGAGACGAGATTTTCGTTTCAGGGCTTACTTCATCAAAGCTGCAAACAAGTGAATCTGATATTGTTTTATCTCAGGAAACCAAGGATGCACCTATGCTGGCTTTAACTTGGAATGAAAGTGAGCTAAGTATTAGTAGTACGGTTGTGAGCCTGCCTGATAATATCCCATCTGCCGCAATTGAGATTTCTGCCTCTGAGGATTTTAAAACATATCAAACCATAAAGCCAGAGAGCAATATCTACTCTTTTACCGGAGGTGAATTGAATACTATGGCAAAGAATTTTGCTTACACTCCGGATGTTAGTACTCCTATGTATTTCAGAGTCAATTTCGCTTATAGCGGTAATACAGATCCTTATTACAGTAATGTGATTGCTGTGAACATCACCAGCTATTCTATTGATATGTCAAAAGCTTTTGTGCTTGATAAAGACAAAGCAGATACAGGTTTTGTATTGTATGCTCCTGAAAGTGATGGTGAATATTCTGGTTTTATTGGAACTACTGCCTGGAGTAACTGGTTCTTAAAAGAAGGAGACGGAAGCCTTTGGGGCAATGAAGGTGCTGATGGTAAAGAATTTTTGATGTCCTCGGACGAAAGCTCCATGTGGAATTTCTGGTATCCGGGTTTTGGTGGATGTTACTATACAACAGCAAGTACATCATCAAAAGAATGGACAGCAACTTATATTCCTAACCTGACTGTAAGCGGTGATGTAAGTGCCGAAATGACTTTTGTAAAATCGGAAGTGAAATGGTATGTGTCAGTAAGCACCGCAAAAGATAATGCAGTGGTGAAAGTCAGCTGTTCTGATGCTAAACTCTATAATTTCTCCACTGCAACGAATGATGATGCCGCTATTAGCAAAGAGATTGGTTTTATTGCTGATGCCAATGGTGGATTGACCTTTGATATGTTGACTGCATCTGCCGGCGATATTACTTTTGGAACAGCCGGCGATTATACTTTAACTTTTTATTTGTCGGATCCACTCAACCTGCATTATGAGATAACAGCAGGTGCAACGGAAGAGGTAAAACCACTTAGCGGGTATTTGTATCTTCCCGGTGTTGATGATGGCATTTCAGGATCCTGGACATTCGACAACTACCTGCGTTTATTGAGCGAAGAGGATTCTACATTTGCAGGGGTGATAAATGTGAATTCATTGTGGGGCTATAATATGTCTCTAGAAAAGGACAATTGGAATGATGTTTACAAGATGGGCGATACAGAAGGAACATTGGAATTTCAGGGAGCCAATAATATTACTGCTCCGGATCCGGGATTGTATTTGATTCAGACCGATTTGAAGAACCTGACTTACAGTCATACCGAAGTAACCAGCTTAAGTTATGCAGGCTTTAATGATGATTGGAGTCTGGTACAGATGACAGCTGAAGAGGTTGATGGAGTCTACTCAGGCAGTGTAACGATTAATGCCACCTCCGAATATGGAGCTAAATTATATTTAAATGGTGGATGGGATTATTTTTATGGTGGTGAAAGCGGAAACTTAAGTTTGGGAGCCAATGGCATTACAGATGATGCTTCTATAGCAACAGGAATTTACGACTTGATTGCCAATATTATAAATCAAACCTATGTGTTTTTAGGTGATGAGGTTTATGTTACCGGATTAAATGATGTTTGGGACTTTACCTCTGTTGTATTAACGAAAGCATCTGCCGGAGTATATACCGGAACAGCAATCATTAGTGCAGATTCACCTTATGGAATGGCCATTCATTTAGATCAGTCATGGAACCGTTATTATGGAGGTTCTTTTGACTCTATGAGTTATTTGGGGGCTAACATGACAGAGGTTCAAAGTCTGGCAAACGGAACATATAATATAACTGTAGATTTTATTCACAATACCTGTTCTTTTGAAGTGCAGTAATAATGAAAATGAGGTATTCTGTTTTTTTACAATTCAGAAAAATTAGAATACCTCTGTTTTTTAACTAAACGGATATTCCAACAATGAAAATTCAAAAAATTACAATATTGCTGTTCAGTTTTATTTTTCTTTTTGTTTCATGTGACAACAATGATGACAACAAGACTTCAACAGAGAAACCTGTGGTAGAAGATATGAGTGGTTTTGCTAAAGGTGCCGATGTAAGCTGGTTAACAGAGATGGAGAGTGAAGATATTTCATTTTATGATGCAGAAGGAAACAAAACGGAATGCATGAGTCTTTTAAAAAGTCTAGGGATGAATTCTATCCGCTTACGGGTTTGGGTAAATCCAACAGACGGATGGTGTAATAAAACCGATATGTTGGTTAAAGCCAAACGTGCCAACGATTTGGGGATGCGTATTTTGGTTGATTTTCACTACAGCGATTCCTGGGCTGATCCTTCCAAACAAAACAAGCCGGCAAGTTGGGAAGATCTGTCTTTTGATGATTTGTGCCTTGCTGTAAAAGATCATACCACTGAAGTCCTAACTGCACTTAACAACTGGGGAATTGCCCCGGAATGGGTTCAGGTAGGCAATGAAACAGGCAATGGTATGCTTTGGAGTGATGGAAGAGCAGATGAAAATATGGAGCAGTATGCAAGCCTTACTAATTATGGATATGATGCTGTAAAAGCTGTTTTTCCGGAGGCAAAAGTTATTGTACATGTACAGGAGGGAAATAAGAATTTAAAGTTTAGATGGTTGTTTGATGGCTTGAAAAATAATGGCGGGAAGTGGGATGTGATTGGCATGTCCTTGTACCCGGAGTCGGATACCTGGCAAAGCATGAACGACGATTTAATAAGCAATATAAATGACATGGTCAGCCGTTATGCTTGTGAGATCATGATTTGCGAGACAGGCATGAACTGGGACGGGGAGGATGCAGCATATAACTTTCTTTCAGATCTGATTACAAGAACCAAATTAAATGATAGTTGTTTAGGGGTTTTTTATTGGGAACCACAATGTTACAATGGATGGAAAGAATACCAAAAAGGAGCTTTTGATGAGGCTGGTTATCCAACAAAAGCTATGGATGCTTTTAGCAAATAAGATGAAATAAATAGGTGAAAAATAAAAAAAAAGACTGTAAATCAATTGATTTACAGTCTTTTGGGTTAGGATGATTCCTAAAATGCGGAGAGAGAGGATCTTGAACCATCCCTATCTCGTATGCTGTAATACAATGCTTTAGCCTTGTAAACAATTTTTCACTACACCGAATTATGTAACTACTTGATTGCTTTGCTTTTTATCAAAATGTCCTCGTTTGCGAGTGATTCAAAGATATAAAAAATGTTCAGAATGCACCGCATTTTATTAGTTTTGTCAACTTAATAAAAATTTAAAGGAATAGTATGAGGTGTTTTGACCCCTGATATCCTAGAGTTTTATTCTATTTTTTAATTTTCATTTTTATAGAGCGATTTAGGCTCTGTCAAAATTTAGTATTACTAAGCTATTTTCTCTAGCTTTTTAATTAAATGCTGATCCTGCTTCCACTTTTCATTTGGAGTAATTCTCCCAAGTAAACCATGTAATCTTTCACTATTATAGAATGGCACATATCTTTTTATAATCTGCTGTATTTCACCGAAAGTACGATAATCGACTCTGTCAAAGATATCTCTCTTTAAAGTACCATGATATGCTTCAATATGCGCATTTTCTTCAGGTGTTGCCACGTGAGTAAATTCTTGTTCAAACCCGACTAAATGAATGTAATCTCTCACATTACGAGCAATAAACTGACTTCCATTATCAGATCTGATTATCAGAGATTCTGGAGTTGGATATTCATCGACAATTGTTGATAATAATTCAATCACCTCTTTTTGCTTTACATTGAATGCAAAAGTATAACCTAATATTTTTCTAGTATGAACATCAATTATCGATAAAAGATAAGCGTTCTTTCCCATATTGGGAATCCAAATCATCTTGATATCCATTTCAAGACACTCCATAGGATGGCTTGTGTGAACCTTCCTAAATCTTACGAACTTGCGCCCACCACCACTTCTTTTAATTCTTGAATTAGGCTTTAAAAGTCCTGTATTACTCATTATTCTGTACACTTTCTTGTGATTGATGTTATAACCCTTACGCTGAAGATACTTTGTCATTATTCGATAACCACAATCAATAAACTCATGCTCCAATACGCCTTTTATAGCTTCTACAACAGTCCTTTCTTCAACCAGGCCATCGTTACTATGCTTGGTTTGCTTGCTAGGCAAAACACCTTTTCTGCCATTTAACTTCTCTTTATAGTAATAACTACTCTCAGAGAGTCCTACATACTTTAACAAATCTTTGATACTTGCAGTATATTTTTCGAAGAAACGATCTACTAGATTTTTCTTGGATCGTCTGTTCCAAACTTTTTTTTTAGAAGCTCTTTCTGAATTTCCAATTCTATTTCCCGGTCTGCTAAAAGCTTGCGTAGAATCCGAATCTCTTCCTCAGCTTTCTTCATCTCTGGACTGCTGTTATCATATTTAACTCTTAAGCCAGCTTCTCCCTTAGTATCGAACTTCTTTTTCCAATTATAGAAAGCTCCTGTACTAACATTGTACTTTCTACAAACTTCTACAACATTACCAGTTTCTGCCTCGCTTAAAATGGCTAGTTTTTCTTCTAATGTCCAACGTCTTTTCATACCCTAAATTTAACTGTTTTAAATCTGAAATTTTACTCCAGTCTTTTTCGGGGCTAAACTATGAGGGATGAATTTGAATATTTAGAGAGGTTGTTTTACGACACTTATGAAAAAATTGAGAATGAAGATGAAATCTCTATAGTATTTTTGAATAAAGATATTTGTGAAAAGTTAAAATATGAGTTCGATAAAATCAAGAAAATATATTTTGACATTGCAGGACAAGGTAAATCTCGTGAAGCAGTTCAATCTATGTTTGAATTTAGGGCAAAGAGACTGTTAAGTTTTAAAACAAGAATTGAATGTTGTCTAAAATCTGCTCTCGAAGATTTAATAATTTTCCAAATAAACTATGATAGCTATGACTATTATGCGAATCTTCTTGTTGCCTATGAGGGAGTTGTAGGTTTGCTGAAATTTATTACTGTTAAGTTATTTGTATCTCTTAATGATATTTTAGAAGACGAAAGTTTAATTTTAAGATATAAGAGTATTGATGAGACGAAAGTGGAGGTATGGCGTGAAGAATTCTTTAAAAGTTTTTCGCTTGGAAATGATCACGTGCTTTTTGATAGTGTAATGTTTGAAGCTAGCGAATATGCTGATTCTCCTCTTAATTCACTTTCTGATGTCCAAAGTGAACCAAAGGATAAAGAAATTGGAAAAGATGATATAGTAAAGGATTTTACGTCTTTTCAAGATTTCGTAAGAGATGTAAAGTCTCAGGTTTACATAAATTTGTATGATTCTAATAGGACTTATTCGTTCATCCAAAAGCCCTTGAAGGTGTTAGATAGTTTGTTAGACACTACAGATAATCTTGTTCAAGAAGAGGAGGTGTTAAATTTTCTAATCGAGACAAATATTGCATCCGCAGAGACTTATGCTTATAGTGTTGAGTATCTTAACAAATCTTTATCCGGCAAGAATGAGAAAGAACGATATGAGGTTTTGATAGCTTTTAAAAAACGACTTTACACTTTAAAGGACAGCCCTACTTATAGAAAACATCATTTGTCGAATATTATGACTTTGGTTGATGTTACTTTGGATAAATTGATAGCATTTATTGAGGACAAACTAAAGAATTACGACAGCACTTTATTGAATAGCATGAGCAGTTCAAATGGTTTTGGAAAGGTTAAGTCCAATTTAACGGTGTCGCAAATGGCTCTGTTTTTCCGATTGCTTTGCGATGAGAATATCTTACAAACTGATAATATCACAAAATTATCCAAGCAAATAGCATCAAGTTTTTCTTCAAAGCAAAAAGATGATATTAGTTATAAATCGGTAAAGAATAATTTTGACAGTCCGCAAAATGAAGCGATTGAATTTTGGGAGACTAAATTGGTTCGTTTGCGTCAATTGTTGAATAAATACTAAATAAAAATATGTGAATTATCATGCAGATAATCAGTGAGCTTACTGAGGGTTGTACAAGTTAGTTGCAACCCTTTTTTTTGCTTTGTCCTGCCTATGTTTGCTACCGAAACGATCTACCGGCGCCAGATAGATTTGATTTTTATTAATTAACTCTAAATTTCAATATTATGGAAGTAGTAACAATGAGCAGTGATGCTTTTCTAAAGATAAACTCGCAATTAAGAAGCATGGAAGAAGCTGTTGAAAAATTAAGTAGAAAACACTTTTATCCATTAGAAGAAAGATGGCTCGACAATCAGGAAGTTTGTCAAACACTTCTTATCAGCAAACGAACACTTCAGACCTATCGTGATAACGGTACTTTAGCCTTTTCTCAAATTGGCTCTAAGATCTACTATAAAAGTTCAGATATCGAAGCTCATTTGAACAAACATTACGTGAAATCCTTTAGGTAAACCTTTCTTAAAAGGAATCTTCTTTTCCTTTAAAATAATCGGATTGTATGGCATAGACTTAATATGCTGTGAAGTGGTAATGCTTTGCAAACAGGATAACTATGCCCTAATCTTTCTAAAAAATGAAATAATATGACACCAAATTTAAGTGGTAAAATAAACGGTTATCTAGATACTGAATATCTAGATAACCAGATGAAAATAAAGTTACCTGAGTTTAGCTTCTTTAAAAAGCCCATATCTAATACCAAGCCATACAGGACAATTAATGTTCTAGATGCTTATACGCTAATAAAAGGACATTGGAATATTGAACGAACTCAGACCTTACGACAAATCAAAGATATTGAAGAAGCCAGAGCCTTTAAAGCAAGCCAGTTCAACTATGTCTGTTTCTCAGGGGTATTTACTAAAAGGAGTGAGAAATATTTTCAACATCATTCAGGCTTGATGGTGTTGGACTTTGATCATTTGCCGG
The DNA here is from genome assembly GCF_963664555.1 of Labilibaculum sp. Lineage (GTDB taxonomy): Bacteria > Bacteroidota > Bacteroidia > Bacteroidales > Marinifilaceae > Labilibaculum. Next base: position 1,517,566 of record NZ_OY761461.1, read on the forward strand.
ATGTGGATGGAGTTAAAAAGAGCTTACTAGCTGATGAGAGCTTGGAAACGGTTCTTTTGTTCCGTTCTCCATCGGGTGATGGATTAAAATGGGTGATTGCTATCGATATCAGCTTGATGGATCACAAGAACTATTTTAAGGCTGTGAGCAATTACTTGAAACAAACTTATCGAATAGAAGTTGATGCTTCGGGAAAAGACCTTGCACGTGCATGCTTTCTGCCATATGATCCTCAGGTTTATATAAACCCTAACTATTTGAGTCATGAAAAAGGCATTTAATCCACATGCATGGTTAGAGGCGAACAACAAACCACGAACTGTCCGTTGCAAATCACCAACAACTACGATTGTTGGTGACTTGCTCACAAATGTTGAACAATTAACACAATTGATTGAATCATGTAGTATAGATATCACTCAAGGTTATGAAACTTGGAGGAATATTGGGTTTAGCCTTTCAGAGTCCTTAGGAGAAACAGGACGTAATTACTTTCACAGAATAAGCCGTTTGAATCCTGATTATAATCGTGAGAAGTGCGATAAACAATATTCAAATTGTTTGAAAAGCAGGGGTGGAGGTATAACTCTTGCAACTCTTTTTTGGATAGCTAAAACTCATGGTGTACTGATAAAAAACAGGATATGACAACTGAAAATACTGAGAAGAAGAGTGAAATAGCTCCTAAGAAAACAATTGCAAATAAGTTCAGCTTAACAGAGGAATATCTGAATGAACGTTATTTGCTTAGAAATAACATTATCAGTCTTGACATAGAGATTCGAAAGAAAGAAGCTTCTAAATGGCGGATACTATGTGAAAATTCACTTTATATAGAATTGCAGAAAGAAGGTATCAATATCAGTATTGCAAACCTTTTGGCTCTTTTAAAATCGGATTTTGTACCCGATTACAATCCATTCGAAAGTTATTTTTCCAATCTTCCGGAGTGGGATGGGATTGATCATATCGGAAATCTAGCTTCATATGTTCACACCAACGATCAAGCTTCTTTTGAATTACATTTTCGCAAGTGGATGGTTCGGGTTATCAAAACAGCAATTGATCCTAGATTTTTTAACAAGCAAGCTTTAATATTTGTTCACGATAAGCAGAACAGCGGGAAATCAACTTTCTGTAGGTTTCTATGTCCGCCAACTTTGGGGGATTATATCTCCGAGAACATATCGATTGATAAAGACAGCCGTATTGCTCTGGCAACAAATATCCTGATCAATCTGGATGAATTGGCAACCCTTTCACGAAGAGATATCAATAGTCTAAAGGCACTCTTTTCAAAGGAAAAGATCAACGATAGGTTACCCTATGAACGAAAGGCTTCGGTGATTCCCAGAAGATGTAGTTTTATTGGTTCCACCAATGAAATGGAGTTTCTGATGGATGAAACAGGATCTGTTCGCTGGCTGTGTTTTGAGATTGAAAAAATAGATTGGGAATATTCGAAGAAGATTGATATTGATTTGGTCTATGCTCAGGCTTACCATCTTGTGAAAACCAAGTTTGACTGTAATTTATCATTGGACGAGATTAACGAGAATGAAAGCAGAAATCAGGCATTTCAAATTCTATCGGAAGAAAGACAGTTAATTCAAAAACACTTTACACATGATGAAACAGAAGATCCTAATTCGTTTCGGACTGCAACCGATATCAAGACGAAACTTAGCCAGATGTTGAATATTAACTATCTGAATGTTGTGAAAATTGGTAAAGCTTTAAAACAGATTGATATTCCCAAGAAGAAACTAAATGGAGTTTATGGTTATTATCTGGATTCAAAAATTTAGTTTTTTCACGTTTTCTTCTTACCCTCTTACCCTGACTGTTTAAACGATGAGTAATCAGTATTTTACATAGGGTAAGGTGTGAGTTTTCCTCTTACCCTTGGGTAAGAGGATGCTTGCAGTTTTTCTCAAAAATGGATTTTGGGTAAGAAGAGTAAACTTATCTTACCCTACCAGAAGCTTTGCAAATGAGTGAGTTGTGGAAGTTGGGTAAGAGGGTAAGAAGAAAACACAATTTTTCTTAAATTTGAGAATATGGATGATCAGGTTATCTAGATACGTAAACCGGGCTAAGACCGGTATAAGCCCTGCTTAAAACACCTTTATCATTGCTTACTGATTCGATTTTTATTCTCTGTGTAGGCTGATTTTACTGGTGAAATGGGAGTTTACACTGTATTGATTTGTTTTTCTGTCTGGATGATCATTTATCTAGATAAAAAACCGTGCTAAGACAGGTTTAATTATACTTAAAACCCCTTTACCATTGCTCAATGATTCGATTTTATACTCTGTATTGACTGATTTTATTGGCAAAATGAGAGTTTCCACTATGTCAATTTGTTTTACTAACTGGATAATCGAGTTATCTAGGTAAGAAACCGGGCTAAGACTGGGATAAGCCCTGCTTAAAACCCCTTTATTATTGCTCAATGATTAGGTTTTGATTCTCTGTATTGACTGATTTTGCTGGTAAAATGGGAGTTTCCATTAAGATAATTTGTTTTTCTGTCTGGATGATCATTTATCTAGATAAAAAACCGGGCTAAGACCTGTTTAAAACACCTTTCTGATTGCACTATTATTAGTTTTTGGTTCTCTGTGTTAGCTGATTTTGCTGGTAAAATGGGAGTTTCCATTAAGATAATTTGTTTTTCTGTCTGGATGATCATTTATCTAGATAAAAAACCGGGCTAAGACCTGTTTAAAACCCCTTTATTATTGCTCTATTATTAGTTTTTGGTTCTCTGTGTTAGCTGATTTTGCTGGTAAAATGGGAGTTTCCATTAAGATAATTTGTTTTGCTATCTGGATGATCTGGTTATCTAGATAAATAACCGGGCTAAGACCTGTTTAAAACACCTTTCTGATTGCTCTATTATTAGTTTTTTATTCTCTGTGTTGGTTGATTTAATTAGTAAAATGGGAATATCCACTAAAATGATTTGTTTTGGAACTACTATTTTTGACAGGACAACTATTTAAACAATCAGTTATACTATCAAGTTAATACATATTTAAAAGGTCTGGTTTCAAATAAAAATGAGGTGAATATTAAATTGGCAAACTTGACAATATTAATTATTGAATATTGTTCTTAAATTCGTTAATTATTGAAATTTAGTTTAGTAATTAATAAACAAAACCTAGATTAATAGAGAAGGAAAAATGGCAAAATTTTTAACTACAGTAGGTAATTCATATTATATAGAGCAGATTATTATAAATTCAAAAAGCACATTGACATTAATTACACCCTATTTAAAGTTAAGTAGGAATTTAATTGAAAGATTATCGGATGCAGATAAGGAAGGTGTTCGAATAACTTTAATTTATGGTAAAAATGAGTTAGCACCTCAGGAGAAGAAGAATCTTTTTTCTTTTAAAAATATTGAAATCTATTTTTGTGAGAATTTACATGCAAAATGTTATCACAATGAAGATTCAATGATTATTACTTCGATGAATTTATATGAATTTTCAGAAAGAAACAATCGTGAAATGGGGTTGTTGATCGAAAAAGATATGGATTTAGAGATTTATAATGATACTCTAAAAGAAATTGATTCAATCCGTAATTCATCAGAGGTGAAAAAAGCCTTTAGTGATCAAGGAAATTCAACTAATAATAAAATGAAGCTTGACCCTGATTATGCTGAACATTGGAACTTCCATTTACCAAGTTTGAAAGAGATTTTATCAGAAAAGTATAAAAATCATGAAGTCATTTTAAACGATTATATACGAATTAATGATTTTCCATGGAAGGGAATCAACTTACTTGTTAATGGAAGAATAGATTTTGAATTTAGCAATAATCAATACTATAAGGGAGTTGAAAGAATCAATAAAAATAGAATTAATGAAACTCTTCCAGGAATCAGATTTTATTGGAATTATAAACAGTTGAATATTTATACAGAGAAAAATTTCGCAGTTGAAATTGATGAGGAAGGATTAAAAGAAAAAGTGAATAAGTTTCTATCTATAATCGAAACTGTTCATGATAAACTAGAAGATTAGATATGAATATTAGTGCACAATAATGAGTTTTCCTAAGACATTTGCTAAATGCCATGGAATTCGGATACAACACCTTTCTAAAAAGTGAATTTTTGATAAGAAGAAAACGCGAAAGCTTTTAAAATAGGAAATTCCTACCTGTCAAAAGTAGTAGCGACTATCATTGCTGAAATAAACCAGTTATTTAACTGGTTTATTAACCAGTTCTTCTATTTAAATAACCAGTTACATTATCTCGATAACTAGTTAATTTATCTGATTAAACTAGATAATAACCCTTTAAAATTAATTTTATGTGTGTAAAGTAAGTTGCAGATTTGACAGTATTAATTCTAGTTTAGAATTAATACTTTAGCAAGATTTTTAGTCTTGTTTTATAAATGATGATTAAGATTACCATCATAATATGTGTACATTACTGCGCTATAAATACATACTATTTTAATATAAACGGAATAAAGCCGATTGTCTTTATTTAGAAGTTGGCATCCATTAATAAATACACAAAAATCTAATAAAAAAATGATTCAAGAATGAAAATAAATATCGAACCTCAATTATTGACTCCATTAATACCATTTGTTTTAGGAATAATATTTAAGACAATGTTGGATTTGAACTTAGCTCTTAAATTAGTTAAGTATTTCCACTGGATTCCTGTTCGATTTTTATTTAGAACTAAACCATTTAAAGTTTCAGGAAAATGGATTCAATTGTGGGATAATACTGTAAGTGAAAATTATGTTTCCGAGGAAACTAGACAGAGCGAACTTCATTTAAAGCAATTTGGAAAATATTGTTATGCTGAATATAGAATCAAGAATGACGAGTTATATTTCATCTTTGGAGAAATCAGGGGTAATAATATTATCGGAAAATGGGGTGATAAGACGAATGAACTGGGGTATTACGGTGCATTTGAGTTACGAATATTAGACTCCAAAGAGATAAAAGGTCGTTGGATGGGACATTCAAATAAGAGTCCAGAGAAGATAAATACTGGGGAATGGAATTGGAAAAGAAACTAAAAACGGTTGCCAACAAAAGTAACCGTTGCACAACCCAATAAATTGAATGATTAGCTGTTTTTTTGCTATTTGTAAAAAATGCTATGCCTGGAAATCAAACAGTTAATTTTTTGTGGAAATAGCTTATTATATGTTTTCCTTTAATTTTAGAGTTGTGAAACAGCCACAAAAAAGTAAATTTCATGGGCGTTGATGAGCAGTTTGAAAGTTTAGCGCAATTATTAAACACCAGCAAGCCTTGTAAATTTGACTTGCTCAAAATATAAATTTAGTCGGCTTACTTACTTGAGGTTTGATAAGGCAACTCATTGAAAGCACCCAAGAGACTTAGCAAGACCGTCAGACTGTTTAAAAAGTAAAACTTGATGGTCATTTATTTTGGTAGTTGTCATAAAAAATGAAGAAATATAAGAATCTAAGCGAGTTGGGTTAGGTTATTTGACAGATTGACATTACCTGAAATTCAAGATAATCGAAACCACGACATTGATTTCTTAAGCTAATAACAAATATATTTGTTGAATATTTTTCGTTAGAAAGAGACATTACATCATTTAACTCATAATATATGATTTTTAATTTGCCGAAAATACCTGATAGTAAGAAATATAAAGGAGAAATGACAACGGAACAAAAGGCAATACTTAAGTGTATTGCTGAAGTAGAATTGTCAGAAGATGAAAAAACAACATTACAAGAATCTATAGAATTCTATAAATCAGTTTTTCCAAAATTAAAAGGAATTGATTTGTCAATTATAACAGACGAACAAGTCATAGAATTAAAGGAATATATTAAAGTTGTTTTTAATTTTTTCATGACTATTTCTAACGATATTCATTTCGATTTTCTTTTTAGGGTCTCAATTATTAAAGATGATTTTATTGAAAAAAGGAAGGTTAGAAATCCAAAATTCTTAGGATTTCCACCTCTTGAATTAGTAAAAAGACAAAATGTATACAATAGAGCTAATTCTCCTGACAGAACTGTACTTTATGCATCCTTTTATGAAAATGTTGCATTAAGAGAAACAAAGCCTCAAGTTGGTGAACGGATTATTATATCAACTTGGCAAAATATTACCGGTAATCCTTTTAATTCCTATCCTATTTCAAATTCTTCCGTTATTAATGAAGGTGTTGAAAAAGCTACAAATGCATTTAAAAACACAATGAAAGTAAATCATCCATTGTTTGCTGAAATAATGGATTTAGTTTTAGGTTTTTTAGCTTCGGAGTTTGTAAAAGATGATGAAATACAAAGTAATCATAAATATGAGTACCTATATAGTGCTTTCTTTTCTGATCAAATACTTTCACCTCGTAATATAAATGATCCAACACCATATACAGATTTTATCATATACCCAAGTATTGCATGGAAACATGAACATGAAAATGTTGCAGTTGTCTCTAAAACAGCTAAAGAGAAACTTAAGCTAATTAAAGCTGTTGAATATGAAATTGAGGAGACCTATTATGAATATAATCTTAAAAAAGATCAAATGCCTGTAAAACTTAAATTTATTAGAGCTGCTGATTGGATTGAAGAAGATATGATAATTTGGGAAGATGAATAAAAATATAGCGCATCTCGCTGTATGCAAGTTTAAAAGCTTTTTATAATATAATTAGTCAAACATAAGTGGATTTATTTCCTTTCAAGGCAATTGAGGTAAGCAACCGAACAAATAGAACATTGGGTTTTTAATTACATTTAGGCAAATTTATGAAAAAAACCAAAGAGCCAACTTTTTGCCTACACAACACAAGATGCAGAACTGAAAACTGTATCTTGTGCAACTAATTGATAAAACAATTATTAAATTTTATGACAGATAATATCAACCAAAACCCTGAACAGATTGCAAGAGACCGCATCGACCAAATGCTGGTGGATGCTGACTGGCTCGTGCAATCGAAAAACAAGGTTGATTTATCGGCAAACAATGGTGTTGCAGTAAGAGAATATCAAACGAATGTTGGGCCAGCAGACTATGTATTATTTGTTGACCACAAACCTGTTGGTATTATAGAGGCGAAACGAGAAGAGGAAGGACAGCACCTAACCGTTGTCGAAGACCAATCAAAAGGCTATGCCGATGCCAAGTTAAAGTATCTGAATAATGATCCTCTTCCATTTGTTTATGAAAGCACGGGCGTTATCACTCGATTTACAGATTACCGCGACCCAAAACCAAGAGGGAGAAATGTATTTAGTTTTCACAAACCCGATACCATTTCCCAATGGTTGAAAAAGGATAAAAGTTTACGAAGCAGATTACAGGATATACCCAACTTAGACCCGACAGGGCTTCGCCCTGCTCAGATTGTTGCTATTGAAAATCTGGAAACATCATTTAAAAACAACCGCCCCAAAGCATTGATTCAAATGGCTACGGGTGCTGGGAAAACCTTTACTGCAGCAACCTTTATCTATCGATTACTAAAACATGCCGGTGCAAAACGAATCCTGTTTTTAGTAGATACCAAAAATCTTGGCGAACAGGCAGAACAGGAATTGATGACCTTTCAGCCTACCGATGATAATCGAAAATTTACTGAATTGTACAATGTGCAACGATTATCATCTAGTTACATCGCATCTGAAAGTCATGTGTGCATTTCCACCATTCAAAGACTGTATTCTATTTTAAAGGGGGAAGAACTGGATGAAAGTGCAGAACTGGACAATCCTGAGGACAACACTTGGCTAAAGCAACAGGCGAACAAAAAGAAAGCCATACCTGTTGAATATACCAATGGAGTGCCCATTGAGCAATTCGACTTTATTGTGATTGACGAATGCCACCGTTCCATTTATAACCTTTGGAAACAGGTGTTGGATTATTTCGATGCCTTCTTGATTGGATTAACCGCCACACCTGATAAAAGAACTTTTGGTTTCTTTAACGAGAATGTGGTGAGTGAGTACACCTATGAGCAATCGGTTACCGATGGTGTGAATGTGCCTTACGATGTGTACAGTATCGAAACGGATATTTCGAAAAAAGGAGAAGTGATAAAAGCAGGTTGGTATGTTGACCGCCGCGATAAACTCACCCGACAAAAACGCTGGCAACAGGAGGATGAAGACACCCAATATTCTCGAAACGATTTGGATAAAAAGGTGGTGAACCCGAGTCAAATCAGAAACATCATTAAAGAATACAAGCGTGCTTTAAAAACCGAGATATTTCCTAATCGTGTGGATGAAAACGGCGAATACGAAACACCTAAAACACTCATATTTGCCAAAACTGATAGTCATGCCGACGATATTATAAAAATTGTACGTGAGGAATTCGACGAGGGCAACGATTTTTGTAAAAAAGTAACTTATAAAACGGAGGAAGATCCAAAATCGATATTGAACCGCTTTCGTAATTCTTACTACCCACGCATTGCCGTTACGGTAGATATGATTGCCACAGGAACCGATGTAAAACCTTTAGAGGTATTGCTATTTATGCGCGATGTGAAAAGTGTCAACTACTTTGAACAGATGAAAGGACGTGGCACCCGAACCATCGACAAGGACAAACTGATGCAGGTGACCCGAACAGCAAATAGCAAAACCCACTTTGTAATTGTGGATGCAATTGGTGTAACAAAATCGAAGAAAACCGACAGCCGACCCCTGGAACGCAAACCAACTATTGTATTAAAAGATTTATTGGGCGCGGTAACTATGGGGCACGAAGATGAAGATTTGTTTCTTTCGTTGGCAAACCGTTTAATTCGTTTGGAAAAGCAGATTACCGAAAAGGAAAAACAAAAGTTGCTGGAATATTCGAAAGGCAAAAATCTGAAACAAATTACAAAAGAGCTCATCAATGCTTTTGATCAAGATGAAATTGATAAGAAAGCACAGGAAAAAATGGAAGCTCATTGTGCAGACAGCTCGAATGGCGTTTCAAAAGCGGATTTAAGCCCTGCCGATATCGAAAACTTCAAGAAAGAAGCGCAACAAGAATTAATACATCAGGCAGCAAGAACCTTTAATGGACAACTGAACGAATACATCGAAAATGTGCGCCGGGAACACGAGCAGATTATCGACCATATAAATATCGATACGGTGATTAAATCGGAATGGGACAGCTTTACCACCGAAAAAGCAAACGAAACCATTACTGATTTTACAGAATATCTGGTAAAACACAAGGACGAAATTCAAGCCTTGAGTATTTTCTATAATCAGCCTTACAATCGTCGTAACATTACTTTTAAAATGATAAAAGAGGTGATGGAAAAGCTGAAATTGGAAAAACCATTACTGGCACCCGATTATGTGTGGAACGCTTACGTGGCGGTTGAGAAAGTAAAAAGCAAACAGCCCAAAGACGAATTAACGGCTTTGGTTTCTTTAATTCGCCGTGTGTGTGGTATCGACGATGAACTAAAACCTTTCGACAAAACCATTAACGAGAATTTTCAAAACTGGATATTTAAACAACACACGGGGCAACACAACCGCTTTACACCAGAACAAATGGAATGGCTACGCATGATTAAAGACCATGTGGTAAGTAGCTATCATATTGAAATAGATGACTTAGATTACACCCCTTTTGATGCACAAGGCGGACGAGGCAGAATGTACCAGTTATTTGGTAAAGAGATGAATGATATTATGAATGAATTGAACGAGGTATTAGCTGCATAATGAGAGAAGATTGGATAGAAGTTGAATTAGGTGATATACTTAACGTTTCAAGTGGTAGTGGTTTAACGTCAAAAAAAATGTCAGGTTCTGGTTATCCTGTGTATGGAGGAAATGGAGTTACTGGCTACCATTCAGAATTCCTTTTTGATGAAAAAAAACTTATTATAGGAAGAGTCGGTGTTAGATGTGGGGTAACTCATATAACAAAATCTCAATCTTGGGTCACGGACAACGCCCTTGTTGTGTCTTTTAAACATCCTTTTTTGGATTTACAGTTTATGAGATTGAAGTTACAATTTGAAAATCTCAATAAATTATCAAATTCTACAGCTCAACCTGTTATTTCAGGGGCAAAAATCTACGCATATTCCGTGTGCATCCCCCCCCTTCCCATCCAACGCACCATCGTCTCTAAAATAGAAAGCCTATTTTCCGATTTAGACAATGGCATTGCCGACCTTAAAAAAGCACAACAGCAACTGAAAATTTACCGTCAGGCTGTGCTTAAAAAGGCGTTTGAGGGGGAGTTAACCAAAGAGTGGAGAGAAACACAAATTAATCTACCCACGGCCGAAGAACTTTTGGAACAAATAAAACAAGAACGCCAAAAACACTACGAGCAACAACTAGAAGATTGGAAACAAGCGGTTAAAACTTGGGAGGAAAATGGTAAGGAGGGGAAGAAACCTGCAAAACCAAATTCGATAAAAGAATTTAATTCTCCTGAAACGGAATTAGGAATTAATTCACCGTCTAATTGGGTTGTTTTATGCTTAGGTAATTTAACCACAGGTGTTGAGTACGGCTCTGGTGCAAAATCTTTAGACGAAGGAGAAATACCAGTGATAAGGATGGGTAATATGCAAAGTGGAAAATTGGATTGGTCTGATTTAAAGTATACAGTTGATAAAAATGAAATTAGTCAATATATTCTAAAAAAAGGTGATGTTCTTTTTAATAGGACAAATAGTCCTGAACATGTTGGAAAAACAGTTGAATATAAAGGTGAAAGACCTGCGGTCTTTGCAGGGTACTTAATTCGAGTTAATCATATTGATTCATTACTTTGTAGTTCCTATTTAAATAACTTTCTAAATTCTCACCCAGCAAAAGTATATGGTTCACATGTGAAAACAGATGGAGTAAATCAGTCAAATATTAATGGTCAAAAACTTTCAAATTACCCTATTCCCCTTCCTGCCTTAAAAGAACAACAGCAAATCGTCCGCGAAATAGAATCCCGCTTATCGGTTTGCGATAAGGTAGAGCAAAACATTAGCGAAGCATTAGTAAAATCGGAAGCCCTTCGCCAAAGCATTCTTAAAAAAGCCTTTGAGGGCAAGCTATTAAGCAAAGCAGAAATTGAACAATGCAAACAAGAGGCAGATTACGAGCCTGCCAGTGTATTGTTGGAGAAAATTAAAAAGGAGAAAAAGAAATAGTTATGGAGGTTAATAAACAAGGAATATTTACTGACATCACCTTTTGGAAACTTGGATGCAATTGGGGTTCAGGTCAGCCAAGTTTTTACAACGAAATTAAGAGCAGAGACATTGTGATTGGTCACCAATCAAATGGAATATATATGGTGGGAGATATTGTTCTTCTTGGAGAGGGGCATTCCATTAAAGCACTTGCTAAAATTATTGATAAACCAATTCCAATTAACTCACAACCAGCATTAGTAAGCGCACTTTCAAAATTTAATGTTGGTGATTTTGGCAAAATTTCTTATTACAATGTCGAGCTCTATGAAATACCTCAGAAGGAAATATTTAAATATCAGTTGCAGCAGGGAATTGTTAGGGTGCATAAAGAACATATAAAAAGGAAAGCAACCCAATGTTGGTTGCAAAACCCTTCCTATAGCGATAAGAGAATAATGCGCCTTACATGGAACTCAAACAATTGGGAATTTCCTTCGGGGCATACTTGGTGTGAAAAGAATCAGAACAATTCAAATATAGCCTATGAAAATCAATATGGCTACGGTCATGAAGAATGGCTTTTAAACGAAAGGTTTCGGATTGATGGGTATCAGTATGGCTACATAAGAGGTGTAAATAATCTTTCTACGGATGTAGAAGTTATTGACCAAATAACTCTGTATACCATTCGGGAAGATAAACAAAGATGTTTGGTAGGTAACCTTTACAATGTTGAAATTATTGAGGGTGTTAAGGGCGAAGAGAATAAAATAAAGGACTTAATTTCCAATTACAAGTCTGCCATGCTTGAAGAGCTCAAAGAGGTTAATGCCGATTTTGAGCATTTCAGACAAGACCAATTGCTTCCCAATGTAAAATTTTCATGGGAAATGGCTGAGTTATTTCAACAACCTATACCAGTTGACTTTCTTGATGGAGCCGAGTTTAATAGGTTTCAAGCATATTATTTAAAGGAAGAATTAATTGAACCAATTCAGAAAGAGTTTGAAGAAAAGTCTAAATTCAAATTTCAAGCTGGAAAGGCATTAAATACAGGGGAGTATACAAAATCTACTTCAAAGAAAAATACAAAGGTAAAAAGAAGACATGGTGAAATAACTGATGATTTATATGATTATCTAATTACAGCAGGTAATAGTGAGAACAATATTTCTGTAGAAAAAACTCGTGTAGGTGGTGCAATTTTAGATGTTGTACTTAAGGAAGAGTCTGACACCTATGTATTGTTTGAAATAAAAACAAGTAATTCAGCATTAAATAATATCAGACAAGCTTTTGGTCAAATTTTCGAGTATGCTTTTCTTGATGCAGAAATTAAATGTACCAAGTTGGTTATTGTTGGCCCTGCTTCACTTCAGGGCAATGACAAAGATTATTTTAATAGAATTAGAGAACTAATAAATATTAAGCTTGAATATTGGGAATATAAGTCAAGTGAGAAAAATATTGAAAATAAATTTATTATAGAATGACAGATTCAAGCATAATATCAAAAATATGGAATCTCGCCAGCGTTTTGCGTGATGATGGGGTAGGTTATGGCGATTACCTGGAACAAATTACGTATCTGTTATTCTTAAAAATGACAGATGAATTAAACAAACCACCATACAATAAAGGCTTACAGTTTCCACGCTTAAAAGATGTGGAAGGAAATGAGATAACAGATGGTGATCTTTGCGATTGGGAAACCCTATCGAGCAAACGAGGGGCAGAATTAGAATCGTTCTATTCGCAATTGCTTCGTAGTTTAAGTACCGAAAAAGGCATGTTAGGGCAGATTTTTACCAAGAGCCAAAACAAGATTCAAGACCCTGCCAAGCTTTCGCGTGTTATTAACATGATAGACCAAGAGCAATGGTCGATGATGGGTGCTGACATAAAAGGAAAGATTTACGAAGGCTTGTTAGAGAAAAATGCCGAAGATACCAAGTCGGGAGCAGGGCAGTATTTTACGCCTCGTGCTTTAATTAAAACGATGGTTGCATGTATTCAACCTAAGCCCATGAAGTCTATTTCGGACCCAGCATGTGGAACAGGTGGTTTCTTTTTAGCTGCTTACGATTGGATTGTAGCTAACAACCAACTCGATCGTGACGAGAAAGAGTTTTTGAAAAACAATACTTTTCACGGAAACGAGATTGTAGCCAACACACGCCGTATGTGTTTAATGAATATGTATTTGCACAACATCGGCGAGATTGATGGCAACAGCTTTATTTCATCGAACGATGCTTTAATTTCCGATGATGGTAGTCGTTACGATTATGTATTGGCTAATCCGCCCTTCGGCAAGAAAAGCAGCATGACCATTACCAACGCACAAGGCGAAGTGGAAAAGGAAGATTTAAGCTATAATCGTCAGGATTTTTGGGAAACCACTTCCAACAAACAATTAAACTTCTTACAGCATATAAAAACGCAGCTAAAAATTACGGGAGAAGCTGCTGTTGTTCTTCCCGATAATGTGTTATTTGAAGGTGGAGCAGGTGAAGAAGTGCGCAAGCAATTGATGCTAACAACAGACTTACACACCATTCTGCGTTTGCCAACTGGCTTGTTCTATGCAAATGGCGTAAAAGCAAACGTGTTGTTCTTCGATAATAAGCCAGCAAGCAAAGTAGCACAAACCAAAGAGGTATGGATTTACGATTATCGCACCAACATACATCATACGCTTAAGAAAAAGCAAATGACTATGGCCGATTTAGCTGACTTTATTAAGTGCTATAATCCCGATAATCGACATAAACGAAGCGAGACTTGGAGCGAAGAAAACCAAGAAGGGCGTTGGCGCAAATACCAGTATGCCGATATTCTATCAAGAGATAAAACCAATTTGGATATCTTCTGGTTAAAAGACAAAAGCCTTACGGATTTAGATAATCTGCCAGATCCTGATATTTTGGCGAACGAGATTATTGAAAATATTGAATCGGGTTTGAATAGTTTCAGAGAAATTATGGAAACAATAAACGGACAAGTAGAATAGAATACAAGAGTATTAATTGTAATCCCCGAAAAACAGTAATGTTGCTCGGGGATTTTTGATCTTAGACATATTGATACATTCCTTCAATTTTATTCATCTCGTTTGATATTAATTTTTCGCTGGCTCTGGCATAGTTTTCTGTCATGCGGGTATTTGTATGTCCCATCATCTTCGAAATAGCCTTAATGTTGAGGTTATTGCCCAAGGTAACAGTTGTTGCAAATGTATGTCTGGCTGAATGGGTGCTTAAGTTTTTATTGATACCACATAGGTCTGCTATTTCCTTTAAATAGGCATTCATTTTTTGGTTGCTGGGTACAGGCAATAGCTTTTGCTGAATCTTACAAATAGGATCATTTTTGTATTTATTAAGAATTGATTTCGGAATATCAAAAATTGGAATTTCAAATTCGACTTTAGTTTTTCGCCTTTTACTTTTAATCCATTGATTGCCATCTATACCTTTTACAATATGTTCTTGACTAAGAGATTTTACATCTGAAAAAGCTAATCCTGTAAAGCAACAAAACAGATAGAGATCTTTAATAATTTCAAGACGTTTGATTTCGAAGCTTTTCTCCATCAATTTATTCAATTCTTCATCATCTAAATACTCTTTATCTACCTTTTCCATTTTGAACTTGATCTTTGCAAAAGGATCAGATCTCATCCATTCATTGGCAAGAGCCCAATTCGTTATTTTCTTAAAATTCTTCAGGTATTTAAATGTGGTATTGGTTGAGCATTTCCGTTCTGTTCGAAAGTAATGTTCAAAATCTGTAATAAATTGGTGGTTAATTTTGTTGAGAGGTAAATCTTTTGAGTTGTATTGTATTTTAATGAAGTCCTGAGTGTGTTTCAAACAGGTTCTGTAACGCTCTAGTGTACCTTCTGCCATATCTATTCCAATACGTTTTTCACATCTCTCATTGTGTTTCTGGAAGATGCTTATAATACTAAGATCTTCATTTTCCTGATTTAGGCTCGCTTTTATATTTTTACAAGTAAGCTCTTCTTGAATTTCAAGATCAGAAATGATTTTCAAGAGTTTTTCATCCATGTAATGAATGTATCGATTGTTTTCCTTTGTCTTAAGTGAGTTGCCTTTACACTTTCCTTTATTCGCATCCCATAGATTAGAATCGATACTTCTTTTAAGAGATATGTCCAATCTTTGACCATCGACAGTAATTCTTACGAAGATTGGAGATTCTCCATTCTTCAGTTGAGTAGTTTTTCTTGCAAAAAATAAAATAGAAGTAGTTTGTCTCATTTTTACTAGTTTTTGAATGTGTTAAAACGATTTGTCAAAACTAGCAAACGAGTGATTTTTGAAGAGAGCAAAACAGTGAATAGCAGTGCATTAGTACCTGTTCGCGGTGTAGCAAAATTAAGCTTTCAAATCTACACCGAATTCTACACCTTTTTATTGCTGTTTTAGGTGTAGAATTGCGTTGGTACTAAATGAAGAAAGCCTTGTAAACGTTAAGTTTACAAGGCTTTTCCTTCTATTGCATTTTTGCATGGCGGAGAGAGAGGGATTCGAACCCCCGGTACCTTGCGGTACACGTGCTTTCCAAGCACGCACAATCGGCCACTCTGTCATCCCTCCAAGTAATATCTGTTTGGATAATTGTGCGGGACAAAAGTAAAACAAAATAGCGGATTACAAAAGATATTATAAGAAAAATGATTTAGTGAAGTCATGCGATTTTTACAGGGCATCAATTGTTTTTTGGAAATAGCTATAAATGTGGTTTTTATTGGCGGATATCACAGTTTGAGCTCTGTTTACTTTTTTTGAAATTACTTATTTTAAATATTCAATTTGGTTTTCATTTTCTAATTTTAAGACTGTGGAGTGTTTTTATTCCAGGTAAAATACTTCCTCTAAAGGGATTGAAACAGGGGAATTGTCAGTATTGGTTTTCATTATATCAGCCATAAATTTCCACCATTTTTTTACCACTTCGGTTTGTCCTAAATCTTGAGAGCCTCCGTTGCTGTTTAGCTTTTGAAATGCAAATAAAGTATTTGTTTCTTCATCTATAAAAATGGAGTATTCATTTATTCCAGCCTCTTTAAGTAATTGTTTAAGCTCTGGCCATAATTCACTATGACGTTTTTTATATTCTTCTTTCTGACCTTCATTGAGGTGCATTTTAAAGGCTAATCGTTTCATTTTTTACGGAGTTTTAGTTGTAGGTATTCAGGAATTCATTTATTGGAAGTATTGTCCAGAAGATTTTGCAATGTTTTTTCAGATACTTTAAATGCAGTGCCGTGTCGAATGCCTCTTGGAAAATCAATTGATTCTGAAATATCTTTCCAATTTATTCCATCAAGTGAACGTATGGCACCATATTTTTTGTCTCTGTATTTATCGAAGTAGATATAAATGTATTTCCCAATTTTTAATGGAGTTGGACCTTCAACCCATGTGTCTCCCGAAATATTATCTGAAACCTTTGTTGGGAATCCATCGGCCATATTTTTTGTGAAAACAATGCGCAAATTTTTCTCTTTAGGAACCGACATTTCATTTTTAATAACCATCATGTAGGTTGAATCGGTTTTAAGAATGGCTCCATCAATAACACTAAAGCCAGGATCATAAAAAAGAGATGTGGGAGAGAATGTTTTAAAATCAGTTGTAGTTGTGAAATATAGTCGGTGATTTAGCCCTTTTTCATTGCTTGTGGTTTCAATTTCCGGGAATTGTCCGGGAATTGTCGATGCCCAAACAATATAAAATAAATGGGATGCATCATCAAAAAATACTTCGGGAGCCCAGGTGTTTCTGGTTTCTTTTAAATGCTCCATTACAGGGATGTTTTTTTGTTCCGACCAATGAATTAAATCATTTGAAGAAGCATACCCAATTCCTTGATCCCACCATCCTGTTGTCCAAACAAGATGGAAGATCCCATCCTGACTTTGACAAATACTAGGGTCACGCATTAAGCGATCTTTACCTATAACTGGTTTTAATAATGAGTTGCCATTTTTTAATGTTTCCCAATGATGGCCATCGTAACTATAGGCCAGATGAAGCCCATCCTGACCATTGTCTTTGAAATAGGAAAATAAGTAAACGTCTTTTTGATTCGCAGAACATCCGGATAGTAGGATTAAAAGACAGATGATTGGTTTGAAGAAATGATAATTGAACATGAAAATAGAGTTGTAAAAAATTTATTACAAGATAAGTGTAAGGGTAATTATAATCATGGATTATCATACAAACTCCTGTAAAAAATGCCGTTTTAGATGGTATTTTTATTTAATTGTCTATTTTTAATTTTTGTTATACAGTTACTGCTAAATCAAAGAAAACGGTATGTTCTTAAGGGATTATAAAATGAATAAAAGGCAAAATATTTTCATTGGATTATTTACAATTTCTCTTTTTATTTCTTCCATACTATGTGCCCAGGAATCCATGCTATTTACTCAGATCAGTACCAAGGACGGATTGCCTCAAAATACTGTCCGAAGCATTGTTGTTGATAATATGGGCTTTTTGTGGGTTGGTACTCTGGATGGTTTGGTGCGGTATGATGGAACCCGGTTTATAACATACAAACCAGAATCTGGAAAACCCAAAAATCTTACCGATCAAAGAATTCGAAGTATTCATGAAGACAAGGATGGTTTTTTATGGATTAAAACTTATGATAACTCATTTAATTGCTACAATCCCAAATTAGAACGTTTTATCGAATTTAATTACGAAGGAAATATAGTACCACTTTTATTTACTGATTATTTGGAAACCCGAAAAGGGGAGGTTTGGTTATGGGGCGATAGTGGTTGCGTTAAAATTGAAAAAAATACGAAAGGAGTTCCTGTAATAGCTTTTCATTCTGCATCAAATTCAAGTAAATTAGCAGAAGATAAAGTGAATTTTGTGTTTGCGGATTCTTTAAATAATGTATGGATTGGCAGTGATCTGGGATTAAATAAAATGGATTCATCCGGCAATACAGATGAGTTTAACAAACAGGAGAATCTTGGCGCTATTCGAAAGGCCATGCAATTAAATTCAATTGTTTACTTTTTGTCTGATGATGTGATTTGCCGTTATGATCTGAAGAAACATATGTTTTTAGAAGCATTTAAATCTTCGGAGCGATGTACTCTTCGGGATATAGCGCAACTGAATAAAGATTATTTGATTGTTTCATCTCTGGAAAAAGGATTGTATAAAGTGGATATAAATACCGGGGTATTTTCTAAAAATCCTTTAGGTAGTTCAAATCCCTTTATAACGGCACCGCGTATAATTGTTGATGCCAGAAATGGTGTTTGGGTGTATGACAATTCCGGACGAATGATTTATTACAACCCCACTACCGGCAAAACCAAAGAGATGCAGTTGATATCACCGGAGGTTGCCAGTGTTATTGATGATGGGAGGTACAATATTTTAATTGATTCGGAAGGAATTTACTGGGTAACCACTTATGGAAATGGATTGTACCAATACAATCCGGAGAATGATGTATTAACCAATTATTTGTACGATAAAGTAGAAAACAGCCCGGCTTCGGATTATTTATTATCTATTGATGAAGATCATTTTGGAAACCTGTGGATTGGCAGTGAGTATGCCGGTATTATTAAGGTTAGCAAGAAAAAATTCAATGTGAAATATATTAAGCCCGAAAAGGCCGAATCTATTGTTGCAAGTAACAATGTAAAGGTCATTTTTAAGGATTCAGACAATAAGATATGGTTGGGTACAAAAAATGGCAGCCTGTACATATATGATGATCAATTAAAAAATAAGGAGCTGATTGAGAAAAACATCAACCCGTATACCATAGTTGAAGATGATAAAGGACGCATTTGGGTAGGAACCAAAGGGAATGGGGTGTATATATACGATAAAAAGTCATATCAACAGCAGCGCCATTTTGTTAGGGAGGAAGGAAAAGCTCATAGTTTGTGTTATAATTCCATATTTGATATCATACAAGACTCAGAGAAAAGAATTTGGATCGCATCTTTTGGTGGTGGTCTTGATTTGGTAGAGGAATCCAGAGGTTCCTTTCGCTTTAATCATTATTTAAGTAACAAAGGAAATATCAGTTTTGTTAGATGTTTATTTCAGGATAAAAAGGGGCTTATTTGGGTAGGTAGTTACGAAGGACTGATAAGTTTCCACCCTAAGGAATTTGTTAATAATCCGAATGCGTATACAATTTACACCTATAATTCAGGGCATCCGGAAGGTTTAAACTGTAATGACATAAAAGCGATTTTTGAAGATAGCAGAGGCGAATTGTGGATTGGGACAGCTGGAGGCGGATTGAACCTGTTTGATGCAGATAGCCCTGACAAACAGGGTTCTTTCATAAAATACACAAAAAAGGAGGGACTGCCGTCAGATATTATTACTTCTATTATGGAAAGTAAGGATAGTGTTCTTTGGGTGAGTACCGAAAGTGGTTTGGCACATATTGAAAAGGCAAAGAATACTTTTTTAACTTATCAGTTTTCAAACAGTACCTATGGGAATTTTTACAACGAGAATTCTTGTTTGTTGAAAGAAAGTGGTGAAATGTTATGGGGTACTTTAGACGGTTTACTGGTACTGGATCCTGCAAGTATTGTTATTAATCAAACAGTTCCGTTGGTTCAGTTAACCGATTTTTATGTACATGATAAGCGTATTGAAACAGATCAGCCTGAATCGCCTCTTACGAAATCGATTAGCATTACGGATGAGATTGTATTAAATCATGATCAAAATACTTTTACACTTAATTTTGCCTGTTTGGATATAACGGATCCTTCCAGAAATAAATATTCATATAATTTAGAACCCTACGATCAATATTGGAGCTCTCCAAACAGTAACAATTGGGCTACTTATAAAAATATGCCTGATGGCAATTATACTTTTAAGGTAAAAGGAGCTAATGCTGACGGTGAATGGAATAATGAGATCAGAACCTTTCAAATTACTGTTTTACCTCCTGTATGGAGAACGAATTATGCAATAGCTTTGTACATTCTTATAATTCTGGGAATAGCATTTGTAATTATTCGTTTTTTAGTAAGAATCAGTTCGCTTAATAATGCTGTTAAAATGGAAAAGCAGTTAACGGATTATAAACTGCGCTTTTTCACGAATATATCACATGAATTCAGAACGCCGCTTACATTAATTAAAGGAGCTGTTGAAAGAATGAATGATATAAAAGAACTTCCTGCTGAAGTCTCAAAAAATGTAAAGCTGCTCAATCGCAATACGCTTCAAATGTCACGATTGATTGATCAGCTATTGGAATTCCGCAAACTACAAAACAATGTATTGACTCTAAATCTTGAAATGACTGATATTTCAGATTTTACCCGTAATGCTTACTATGCTTTTAAAGAAATTGCGTTTCAAAAAAATATAGAATACCAGTTCGAAGGGATCAATGGGAAATGGGATTTTTATATTGATAGAAATAAAGTTGAGAAAATATTGTTTAACCTTCTTTCCAATGCCTTTAAGTTTACTCCGGCAAAAGGAAAGATTACCTGCAGGGTAGCAAGGGATGTTCATAGCGGGAATTGTATAATAAGTGTGATTGATACAGGAGTTGGTATTCCCAAGGAAAAAAGAGAGTTTCTTTTTGGCCGTTTTATGAAGCTGAATACGTCGGCAGAAGGAACAGGAATTGGTTTGGAGTTGGTTAAAGAATTCACCGAAACTCACAAGGGCAAAGTGAAATACAGCCCAAATCCAGAGGGAGGTTCTATTTTTACGGTTGAATTACCTTCTAAAAAAGAAGTGTACAGCGATGTTAAATTTTTAGATGTTGTAGATGCCGGTGATAAAGATGTGGTTCAGGCGGATCACAATGAAGATCATGTTATTCAAAGACCAGTGAATCCGCATCAATGGAAAATATTGGTTATCGATGATAATTATGATATTAGGGAGTATTTGAAAGACGAATTACAGCATCATTTTGATATTGAGTTGGCTGCAGATGGCAAAGATGGATTGGACAAAGCCATTGAATTGAATCCAACATTGATAATTTGTGATGTGAAAATGCCGGAGATGGATGGCTTGGAAGTAACCCGAAGGCTAAAAGACAATTTTGAAACCAGTCACATTCCAATTATTTTATTGACTGCCATGTCCTCGGATACCATTAAGCTGCAGGGAAGTGAATGTGGCGCCGATGAGTACATTATGAAACCGTTTAGTTTTAAATATTTACTATCCAGGGTGTATTCGTTGATCGATCAGCGGGAGAGGCTTAAAAAACGTTTTTCTGTTGATGTTGAGGTGAAGAAAGGATTGTTAAGTCAGGGAAATAAGGATCAGGCATTTTACGATTTAATTAATGAAATTATTGATAAGCATCTTTCCGAACCAAGCTTTACAGTAACTGAGTTTACAGAACTGGCAGGACAAACCCGAACTATATTTTATAAAAAGGTGAAAGGCCTCACTGGGTATTCGCCTAATGAATTGATTAAAATAAAAAGAATGAAGAGAGCTGCCGAGCTAATTCTTGAAGATAAATACAATGTATCTGAGGTTTCCTGGCAGGTTGGAATCGAAGATCCATTCTATTTTAGTAAGTGTTTTAAGGCGCAGTTCGGTTGTGCTCCTTCAAAATATGGAAAGTAAAAAGGACAGCTAAAATTACATGCTTAGTGTACAATTTTACTGGTAAATTCATAAGGTGAGAATTATCTTCGGAACATCTTTTGATACTATAATTTATGCCTTATGAATAAATTTTTATGCGGGGTAGTTTTGCTGATTTCAGTACTATCCTGTCAACAAAAAAAAACGGATTCCTGCACAATTGCAAGTTCTTCTTCAACAACAACTATTTATGTGAACAGGGAATGCGATTCCTTACTTCGCTGGGCAATTACCGATGTTGCTCAGTCAATCGAAAGTATCATAGGAAAAAAGTTAATAATCAAGGAGGTGAATGAACTTCCCGAAACAGAAACGGGTGGGAATTCGATCATCGTTGGTTTGTATTCTGATGAATTCATAAAAAAGGAAAGATTAATTGAAGAGAGAGATGGGAATACCGTCTGGGAACAGTTTTTAATTAAACAGAAGGAGGGTAAATTATTTATTGTTGGAAGTGATATCCGGGGAACGGTTTACGGAATTTTTGATATGGCCGAACGCATTGGTATTTCGCCATGGAATTGGTGGGCTGATGTAAAACCGCTGCCACGGGATGTTGTAAATCTGACTTTGCCTTCGGAAGGTATTCTGCAATCTCCATCGGTGAAATTCAGGGGCATTTTTTTAAACGATGAAGACTGGGGACTTCAGCCTTGGGCGGCAAAAACATTTGAACCGGAAACCGGCGATATCGGGCCTAAAACTTATGAAAAGATTTTTCAGTTGTTGCTGCGTTTAAAGGCAAATACCATTTGGCCGGCGATGCATCATTGCACAAAACCATTCTTTGCAGCCGAAGGCAATAAAGAAATGGCTGAGAAGTACCATATTGTACTGGGGTCTAGCCATGCGGAACCAATGCTTCGGAATAATGTCAGGGAATGGGACAAAGAAAAGAACGGGGCGTTTAATTATTTCAGCAATAGTAAAAATGTACAGAAATATTGGCAGGATCGGGTAAAAGAGACAAAAAATGCGGGCAATGAATGTCTGTATTCAATGGGCATGAGGGGAATTCATGATTCTAAAATGGAAGGCGCATCGAGTCAGGAAGAAATGGTTGAAATGATGCATACTATTATTATGGATCAGAGAGATATGTTAGCGACTACTTTAGAGAAATCAGTGGAAGAGATTCCGCAGGTATTGGTGCCTTATAAGGAAGTTCTGGATTTATACAATGCAGGAATGCAGGTGCCTGAAGATATTAGTTTGATGTGGTGCGATGATAACTATGGTTATATACGCAGAATGAGCAGCGGGGAAGAACAAAAACGCTCTGGTGGTGCAGGAGTGTATTATCACCTAAGTTATTGGGGCAGACCACACGATTATTTGTGGTTGAGTACAACACAGCCAGGACTTATTTGGTATGAAATGACCCGTGCCTATCAAAACGGAGCACAAAACATATGGATTGCCAACGTAGGTGACATTAAACCGGCAGAGTACAACACCGAATTTTTTCTTGATTTGGCCTGGGATATCAACAGTATCAATTCATCAGGCGTTAAGGATCATTTAAGGGAGTATTGTGCACGCGATTTTGGCGTTGAAAATGCGGACAGTATTGCCGATGTAATGCAGGAATATTACCGTTTGGCATTTTTGCGTAAACCCGAATTCATGGGCTGGAGTCAAACGGAACCAACTACCAAAACTCATTTGTCAGTCTTCAGTATCGATGCCAATGATAATGAGTTACAGCGGCGAATTGATGATTATCAGCAATTGGTTGATAAGGTAGATCGTGTAAAACAGTCCGTCAATGCAAATCTGCTGGATGCCTTTTTTCAATTGGTTGAATATCCTGTTAAAGGTGCTGCTTTAATCAATCACAAGTTTTTGTATGCACAACTGGCCGATTGCATTGCTGATAAAGATGAAAAAGCAATATATGAGAGCAGGTCGAAGGATGCTTACCGCAAAATTGAAAAATTAACAAATTATTATAACAAAGGCATGCTTTCGGGGAAATGGGACGGAATGATGAATGCAGCCCCACGAAATTTACCGGTTTTTGAAATGCCCGATTTTGGTGCCGAAACAGTTGCAGAAGATACAGTAGAGTATCAGTTAAATAACAAACCTGTTTTTATTCAGGCAAAGGATTATTCAAATTGCAGCGGGAGAGATGAATATAGCTGGCAAAGCATTGATGGTTTAGGCTGCAGTAATGATGCAATTAGCCTTTATCCGTTATCAATTCATACTTTTGAAGGAGAATTGCCCTTTGTTGAATATGAGTTTGAGATTGATCAGCCGGGAGTGTATGAAATTGAAATTAGATGTTTGCCAACTCATTCAAACAATTTTAAGCATGAGTTAAGTGTGCAGGTAGATGAGAATGTGCCTGAAGTTTATCCGTTAAATACAAAAGGCCGCAGCAATGAATGGAAAACAAATGTATTGCGGAACTTTGTATCGGTTAAGAGCAAGCTTGAAATAAAAAAGGCAGGCAAGCATCAATTAAAGTTACTTGTAAATCAAACAGGTATTGTGATCGATCAATTGGCGGTTAAGAAGGAAGATTATCCTGCTTATTATGAAATTCCGAATTAAGACGAATTAACTCTGAGCGAAACAGGAAGCAGCAAGTCTTTTACAGCATATGAATCTAAGCGTGCACGGATCAATTATTTTTCAGTAAAATTAAGCGACAGAACTACAGTTTTTGCATCAGATCTGTCGTTCTTTTTTGTATTGGGCTATCCGCCTAAACCCGACTTTATTTTTTTGCTTGATCTAAAAAACGAAGCTGCCGAACAATGTGAGACTAAGAACACCCCTAAAAATTAAAATCGCGAATAAAAAAAATCAAGGATACTTTTAAAATAATTTCCTTATTTATCTCACACTTAAGTGTGGCCGGGCGATTTTCGAATAACCCCGATAGCTATCGGGACTCAACTTCCCGGTCTTACTAAAGCGTTGAGTTAAAACAAAAGCGATTTAAAAAATTCCGAAAAAGCATGGTGCATAAAAACGAGCACTGCAACTATTTGTGTATAAAGAGTAGAGAAAGAAGGGGGGAGTATTTGCCACGACCGCAACCGTCGTGGTACTATACCTGTAACCGTCGTAGTACTGCACCAACAACAGTCGTGGTACTATACCAATGACTGTCGAAGGGAAACTATAAAAAAAAAAGGAGGCTGCCTTTTAATAAGACAGCCTCATAGCATTACAAAATGGATTGACTGCTATTCTTTAAAATCAAAATCCAATATCATCCTGATTCCTTCGTCACCAACTTTTATCCTGATATTTCCCGGCTGACTGTGTGGCCCCTGCATGGATATTGGTTTGAAAGATTGAATCGCCGGAATATCGTATAAAAAGGATATATCTCCCGATGGGAAGGCTGGCATTGTGTGTCTTCCTTCCATTCTTCCTTTGGGTTCTTCGGGGGTCAGCATTCGCAAGAACACGCCGTCGCTTTCAGAATATACCGTAAATGGAGCCTCATCAGACTGTATGGCAGCCCAATATAAATTGGCATGAAAGCCTTTGAATTCAGGATAAGTCAATCCATATTCACTTTCTCCGGTTATGGTGTTGTTGTAATCTTTTTGCCAAAGATTATAGTTGGTTCCTTTTATTCTGTTTTTCCAAACACGGTAAGGACCACGGCCAAACCATTCCATTCCTTTAACTATTTTTTCGGGGTACGAGAAGGTTAAACCAAAATTATTTATTTCGTTGTCGGTAAATGCATCGTCAAAACCTTTGCCTCCGCCAGCTCTGTTCAGCATCACAGCATTCATATTTAATAGTCCTTGTGCATCCATTGTCCAAACAATAGAATCGATACCTCCCAGATATTTTGTTACAAACTGAGCGCTGTGTTCATTTTGTTTGGCATAACATTCTTTGTACTGAATTTTCATGCCTACAGCCACTGGTCCATTGGTAAAAGGAACAATTCCTTTTTTGTTTTTTACCTGCAAAATCTGACCGTTTTTTTGATTGAACGATACGGACACTCCATTTGCTTCCAATGTTGTAATGCTGTCAGTTTCCGTAAGCTTTACATCTCCATCTTTGGTTGTACCGGCATGTTGTAATTGGAAGTATTCACCGGCGTATTTTACAGGCCAGCTCCAGTTGCAGATTTTATGCCCGGCAGGATCGAATGCTTCAATCTCTAAAACCGTTGCATCAAAGAAATTAGCGGGTAATTCCATTTTGGCAAAACCTGTTTCGCCAGGATTTATTTCAGGAAGAGAAACAATCCCTTTTCCTATAAGCTCTCTCTTGGATCCTTTTAAAGGAGAATTAATTTTATGCAGTTGATACGTCATCTTACAGTCCTTTAAATTGGTATAAAGGAATCTGTTTGATAGGGTAAATTTACCCTTAAATGAAGGGGTGATGTATAGTTTTTTGAATTGAATAGGAGCCCAAACTTCGCGAACAGTGAATACACTGCCTTCTTTTTCCCGGTAAGGGCCAACAATACCATCGGGAGCTCTAAAGTCGTCTGAGTCCAGAATGCCGTTTTTATCAGTACGTTTCACCGCACAATCATTAAAAGCCCACATAAATGCACCTGCAAACAAGGGGTGAGAGGTCCAGTTGTCCCAAAAATCTTCTAAACCGGCACCATGTCCCTGATCATACATTCCATGCATAAATTCAGTTGGCATAAATACTTTATAGCCGTTGGTCAATCGGGCAACACCTGTTAAGTAAGCAGGGTAGTGGTGGGCATCAATTCCATTAAAGTCGGCCCATGGATGGATTACATGCCGGTTCTGAGGATCGTAATCTGCAAAATGTTTATCGAGATCGTAGTTCCAACCTCCTTCATTACCATTGCTCCACAATACAATACATGGGTGATTTACATCGCGGGTCAGCATTTCTTTCTGTAGTTTTGATCCAACTTCGGTGTCGTAGCAGTTTTGCCATCCGGCCAATTCATCGACCACAAACAAACCGATTGAATCACACATATCTAAAAAGTGCTGATCGGGCGGATAGTGAAAACGAACAGCGTTGATGTTCATTTCCTTTAATAAAAGAGCATCGCTTTTGCTGATTTCACGGTTGGTAGTACGTCCGCCATCAGGATGAAATGAGTGACGGTTAATCCCTTTCATAACAATTTTGGTATCATTCACATAAATACCATCTTTTGCTCTGAATTCAACCGTTCTAAAACCAATTCTTGACCACCATTCGTGCAGGGTTTTATTGTTTTGGTCGGTTAATTTCAGGTGTAGTTTGTAAAGTTGAGGATTCTCAGGATTCCAGCTGATAACATCATCCCATTTTGTGCTGATGTGTTGTTTTTTGCCATTCAGAGTCAATGGAATGGTTTTGGATGCAAATTTACCTTTTCCTGTTAAGGGTTCAATCGTTGCAATAATTTTACCTGATTTTATTTCTTCAGATAAATCAATGTCAGCATTCAAACTCCCGTCGGCTTTTGCATCCAATGCCACATGGTTCATCGCTGTTCGAGGTTTTGCCTCTAAATAAACCGGACGGTAGATGCCGCCGAAAGTCCACCAATCGGCTTTTCTTTCGGCGTTGTTGATGCTGTTGTTTGCCGAGTGTTTGTGAATGATCACCTTAAGATCATTCTTTTTTCCGGTGGTGATTTTATGGGTAATATCGTATGAAAAACGATAAAAACCGCCTTGGTGCATCTCTCCGGCTTTTTCTCCGTTAATGAATACTTCAGTATCTGTCATGGCGCCTTCAAAAACAATCGAGATTTGTTGTCCGCTCCATTTTTTTGGCACTTTGAATGAGTATTTGTAGGTGCCGGTTTCTTTCGATGGTTCAACTCCCTTTTTCTTGTACCATCTGCCATAGGTATATTCTCCAAAGCCCTGCAGTTCCCATTGCGAAGGAACTTCTATCTGACTCCATTTTTGGCTGTTTTGACCAGCAGAGCAGTAAAAATCCCAGATAACTGTATTTCCCAATCCAGTTCCGGATAAATATTGCCGTTCAGTTTGCTGCCCCGTTGCGCAGAAACAGGTTACTAGAAGTAAATAGGTAATGAGTTGATGTTTCATGTGTCTAAATTTGTTTTTTATTGCCATATGGAACTCCCAAATTACACTCATCATCTTGTGTGTAAGACTTTTTACATGGACGTTTCATATGATTATAATTTTTGCTTTTGGCTGTCTTTATAAATCTAATTATTTTCCAAATCTATATTCTTGTTATTTTCCAGAGATAAAGCATCGTTTGATTTTATCTGAAGATGTTCACATTTCCAGTTTTTTGCATGTTTTATTACTCCGGCATTTTTACCTTCTATGCTTACATCACAGAATTTAAAATCTTCAATGGTACTGCTTTTAATTCCAACCACATTGATACAGCGTTTTGCTCCGGTGGCTTTAATATTGGAGAAGGATATGTTTTGAAATTTTGGCGTCCCATCCTTAGGATCAACACCAGCCAACATTTTTTTCCAATGTTCGGGCAGTGTTTTTCCCCTATATTCTTCAGGAAGCAATGAAGTGCTGTAAGCAGGATTCCAGTCTAAATCAACAGACAGAGGATATTTAACCTTGTTCATGGTGATATTTGCCAAATGAATATCCTCGATTTTGCCTCCCCGTTGAATCGTACTCTTAAAACGCAAACCAAAGGATGTGCCTTCTGCTGTTAAATTATAAGCAACCACATGTCTGATGCTGCCGGATGTTTCGCTCCCGATGGTAAAAAGTCCGGCTCCCATTCCTGCATAACAATCTCGTATCACAATGTATTCACAAGGTCGGTTCACCCGCAGACCATCGCTGTCGCGTCCTGCTTTTAAACAAAAGTTATCATCATTGCAATTGATATTGCTGTTTTGAACCAAAATAAACGAAGAGGAATCAATATCCACACCATCGGTACTAGGTCCGTGTCCTTCAATATTGTTACTAATAGTAACATCATTAACGGTTACGTATTTCGAGTACAGAATATGAAGACTCCAAAAGCCCGGCTGATACAGTACTATTCCATCAATAGTGATGTTTTCAGAATCAGATATTAGTATTCCCCGGGGTCTTTCACAATCGTAATCTACAATCCATCGAAGTCCTTTGGGTTCATATTCCTTGCGCATGTTCCAGTATTTGTCCCAAAACACTTTTCCTTTGCCGTGAATTGTTCCATTTCCTGTAATGGCAGCATTCTTTTTGTCAATAATATTAATGAGTGCAGCCGGC
The DNA here is from genome assembly GCF_963664555.1 of Labilibaculum sp. Taxonomy (GTDB): domain Bacteria; phylum Bacteroidota; class Bacteroidia; order Bacteroidales; family Marinifilaceae; genus Labilibaculum. The sequence continues at coordinate 1,546,607 of NZ_OY761461.1, forward strand.
CATTTCATTTCAATGCCTGCAATACGGGTATCAATTTGTTTGTAATCTTCCAGATTCTGACTCCCGGTCAGCATGGTTCCTTTGGGGATGTTGAAATTAACGTTGTTGCCGATAAAAAGCGATCCTGTTAAATAAACACCGGGTTTAAACGTTACTGTTCCTCCTCCGGTAGCTTCAGCCTCATCAAGTGCTTTTTGAATGGCTTTGGTGTTTAAAACAAGTGCATCTCCAACGGCTCCGTAATCTTCTACACGAAACACGGTTTTCTGATCTGGAAAAGTATGGCTGCCCGCATTTTCCATCCAGGTAAATTTAGGGATTGAAGAATTATTCTGCCCCAATGCGCTAAATCCGCAAAGTAGGAGTATGATAAATTGTAATGACTTCATAGGGTATCTGAACTTTTAATTCGAAAAGTTAACGGGTATTAATTTTACTTCACTGTTTAAGCCGGCAGGCATTGTTTTCCAATTCGCATAACCTGTTTTTTTATAGTTAAGGTCAACCAGATTAATTTCCTTGAAAATACGCCATTGAACTCCTTTTTGATCTAAACTTGCGATGTGATTGGCTGGTAAACCTGTTACCTCTATTTCTATTGCATTAAGACCGTTTTTAAGGTATTTGCCAACAGAAAGCTCGTATGGCACCGACCATAATGTTTGAATATAGGTATTGTTCAGTTTTACTCTGGCCGTTTCTCTCACATCACCTAAGTTAAGAATCCAGTCTTCAGCCGTTTTTTTATTCACCGTAAATGTTGTTGAATAGACCGCTGTCCCCATATTCTCTTTTGCTTCATCAATCTTCAAATCGGTCCAGGGAACTAATTTTGGAATAGCAAAGGTGTCGGTGACAGCGGGAATACTCTCTTTAAAGAATATTTTCCAGTTGTTGTTCAGTACAAATGGATTTCCTGTTTCTTTAAGATAAGGCCAGTTTTCACTTGTAACCTTCGTCGAAAATGTTTGTAATAGTAATGATTCTCCGGATTTTAACTGCAATCTTACTTTGGTTTTGCCATCGACTTGTTTTATTTGTGCTTTCCCTTTTTGTCCATTGATCGGATTGAAAAATACGACAGCCTTTGCAAGTGTTGGTAAAGCAATCCAGCTATCTGTATCCTCAGCTTTAAGTGCAGAAACAAAATAATGATACCCCTGGCTGTTTTTCCTGCGAATGTATTTAAGATCCGCTTTTGTTTTAAATTCTTCAGCAACAACTCCGGTAGCCGCAAGTGTATTTTCATAATCGGTTCCGGTAATGATTTTTCCTTTCGAAAATGAGCTTACTGTGGTTTCGTTAAAGTCAACTTCAGGCAGCTGATCACTTAAAGTAAGAAATTGTTTTCTTCGGTTTTCCAGATTTCCATATCCGGGAACATCTTTAGGATAATTTCCCATGAACACAATTTGTGCACCTTGTTTGGACAGATCAATCAGTTTTTTAATAACCTCCGCCGGCATTTTATCTACAGAAGGTATAATTAAAGCTTTATACGAAGTTCCTCCCGATGTAATGAGATGTCCGTTTTTAAATTCAGTGCTTGTAATGAATGAATCCGAAATATAGTCCATATCATAGCCGGCGTCACTAATTTGGTTGACTACATGAATAAATTCCGGAGCACGTTGTTTCATTTTATGGATATCGAATTGTAATAATTTACCGTCCACTTTGTGCCACATATCGTAAATAGGTAAATAAACCAGAAAATCATTATCGGGTTTACCCATTTGTAAAAACGATTGTACGCGTGAGATATATTTAAAAAAGGGTTTTGCATCGCGCCACAATGGGTTGGTTGGACTCATGTCCACCGAAGCATAAAATTTCCATCCCGGCCAGGCAGCCTCAGCCGGACTATAGGTAGTGCCGTGAAAGTAAACGTGATTAACGCCTGAAACAAACATCAAATCCAAATCGGGTTTACACTGAGAGAAGGAGGTGCGAAAATGCTCGGTAAGCCATGTAAATGTTTCTGAAGAAGTGTATTTCTTTCCTGAAATATGAGCCGCTGATGAAGCGTATTTTAACATGGAAAAATCGGAGTCGTTATGACGTGTTAAAGAATCTTTGCGCAGCCCTTTAATGTGAAAGTCGGATAATCCAAATCCTTCGCATTCGGGCACATCAACAGCAGCATAAATATCAATTAAGTTAGCCGGCGAACCGTGTGCCTGATTCCGGGTTTTACTATTCAGCTTGTGTGCCCACTCAGTCCAGGGCTTGGTAAAGTTTTCCAATAATAATTTCGAAAGTGTCTCTCTGTAATCCGAAACGATTCTTGCTGTAGTTTCGTTTCGTGCTGTATCTAAAAATTGAGGAAGATAATCCTGTAATTTATAGCCTTGCATTTGTTCAAATTCAGCAAGAAATCCTGGAGTCCAGTCTGCATTATATACTTCGTAACTATCGTTAAAAAAGTAATTGGGAACAGGTGCACCGCTTTCGTTAAAGGCTTTCGTAAATTTACTCAGGTATTTCTCTACACTTTCTTTCGAAAAATGATTCAAAACCAAACCTTTGCCACCAGGAGCCGCTCTTTTAACCTGCTGAAAAGTATTTCCCTCGAAAAGAGCAATTAATGTCCATTTACCAACGGGTGCTTTCCAATCAAGTTTTTTATTACTAACCTTTTCCGTTAGGTCTACTATTTCTCCATTTTCGGAAAAAGCCATTAAGTTGGCCAGATTGGCTGTTTCTTGTTGTTTTTTATCGTCAGGAATAATTAGTTGATCTAATTTATGTCCATCGGATAAGTAAAATTCCTTGATTAATAAACAACCGGCAGCATCTTTTAGCCCAACATCAGGTCCGCCAAAAGGCCAACCAGTTCCGGTATTCATATCAATGTTAATTCCCCGTTTTTTAGCTTCCTTTTGGGTATGAGCGTACAATTCCATCCATCTGTTCGATAAGAAGTCGACCTCATTGGAATCGTTTCCCTGAACGCCGTAAATTGGTGTGATCTCCAGTGAACCTAGTCCGGCTTCTGAATATAATTCCAGATTTCGGGACAGGTTTGCTTCATCTACAGCACTGCCCATCCACCACCATCGGGCTCCCGGCTTCGTGTTCACTGATTCTTCGGGCCATTGAGCATCCGGCTGGCAGCGTACAATTAGAAAAGGGATTAAAAATAGTGTTGCTAATCTAGCTATGCTTTTAAGGGATAAGAACATGGTTTGCGATGTCTTTAAGGTTTTGTTTTTTGATTTCTGCCGCTACTATTTCTGCTACTGCTGCAGCTCCTGGAGCCTGCAGGTGTGTATCATCCTGAGAACCATTTGGTCGGATTGAATCAACGCCTGCTTCTATCCACATGTATAATTTTTTTGATGGTTCGTCGCCCATCATGACAATTAAATCCCTTGATTTCAGCCAGGTGTCGATTAAAGGAATGTTTAAAGAATCGGCCAATTGACGGGTAATGGCTGGATATCCTTTTAGCCGATCATCAAGTAAGCCATTGTCTTTAAAAGTTCTCATCACAATTGAAGTGGCCAAAATTGGCCGGGCTTTTTTTGCTTGTGCTTCCTTTACCATAGTAATCAGATTTCTTTTGTAATCAGGGTAGGAGGCATGTCTTTCCGGTTTTGAGGAAGCATCGTTGTGACCAAATTGAATGATCACATAATCATTTGGATGAAGGGAATCAACGACTTCTTTCCATCGTCCTTCTGCCAAATAACTTTTGGTACTTCTGCCTGCTTTTGCCTTGTTAACAACAGTTACATGCTCATCGAAAAAATCGGGCAGCATCTGTGCCCATCCTCTCATGACTGTTTTTGTAGTGTCGTAGCTTTGAGCTGTAGAATCGCCTGATATAAATATACGAACGTCTTTTGGTTCTTGTGAGCAGCAAACCAAAAGGAATGTGCTTATAGTGAGTAATAGTATTGCTTTGATTTTCATGTCTTTACTGATTTTTGATCTTGATTTGAATGTGCTCAGAAAAGCTTCCTGAATTATTTTATTGATCTTAAGGATTAACTAATTTAATATCTACCGGTAAATTACGATTACAGGATATTTGGTTATTTACAAATTTTAATTCTCCCACCTGTATGGATGATCTTCTGGTTTCATACTTGTCATCATTAATGCCTTCAAGTCTTCCCGGATGAGTAAAATAGAAAATGTAAGCTCTGCCATTATTGATTACGACATCAGCATGTCCACCTTTTACCTGATCATCTTCATAACATCCGGGTTTATCCAATATGTTTTCCTTTTGAAGATGCCAGTTTTGCATGTTTTTGGAACTGAAAACAGATAATCCATCCCATGAATCAATAATCATGAAATATTGGTTTTTCCAGAAGAAGACAACCGGGCCTTCACCACGTTTATTTCCAACAGCAAGTCCTTTATCTTCCCAATTGTACAGATCGTTGCTTTCAGCATAGTAAATGGATTTATTATTTTTCTCATTGTTGTAGTACATTCTCCATTTTCCGTTTGGAGATTTTACAACTTCAGCATCAATTACTTTATCGGAAGCTAAATTTAGCTGAGATTCAAATTTCCAGTCAATCAGGTTACTACTGGTTAAATGAATGATGTGACGGGGATGATTCCAATCGCTGAAAATTCCCGGTACAACAGTCAGGTACATGTGATAGATTCCGTCATGTACTGCTACATCAGGAGCCCAAAAGGTAGTGCTGTCGCCGCCATAATTTATGTTTGCATCAGCCCGGTATTTCCAGTTTAGTCCTCCATCTTCTGATTCGGCTATACCAATAGGTGTTCCGTGCACCCAATCAACTCCATTTGTGTTTTCCAGATTGGCTCTACGGTTGGTATAGAGCATGAACCATTTTTGTTCTTTTTTATTCCATACAACAACCGGATCTGCAGCTCCGTCAAATTTAGGATCGCGGTACAAAGGTTTTGATGCCACTTTAGTTGGATTGTCTATGGCTTCTTTTTTCATATATTTTTTCAGGTCGCAATTTTCCAGATTATAAACGGCCTTGGCAATTGTATTTCCGTTCGTTATCGCTCCAATATAAGAAGTGTGTACATTATCTTTATAGTAGGGTTTAGTGGCCTCCTGACCAATTTTTTCGTATTCTTTTGCGCAAAGATCGTTGGCATCGATATAGCAAACGCCTTCGTCTTCTGCGGCTTGTTTTGTCCATTTTGCGTAGGTATCCGTTACACGCACCATTTTATCATCTTCCCAGTTGTTTCGTGGAGTATGGGCCAAAGCAATTACTTTTACACCATGAGCTTTAGCTTGTTTGATATAATGGCGCATGTAATGACCAAATGTATATACCGTTTCCGGTCCGCCTGTGGCTTCCATGGTATAGGTTTTTGATTCTTCACCAGCTCCTTTGATAGAAGCCCGGGCGCGTCCGGTATCAAAGGAACCGCCATCATTGTGACCGAACTGAATAAACAAGTAATCTCCTTCCTGTAAGCCTTCCAATACATTTTGCCACAACCCTTCGGTTAGGAATGTTCTGCTGCTGCGACCACCTAACGCATGGTTTTCCACTGTAATTTTTGTTGTATCAAAAAAGCGATCGAAAAAGCTGGCCCAGCCCCATTGTCCTAAATCACCTTTGTCTCGGCCATTTTTTACTGTAGAATCACCAATTACAAACACAACCGGTTTTTTTCCTTTACGACTGCTGCCTGCTTTTTTGTATGGCGGATGTCTTGGATCACCAACTTCAAAAATGGGTTCCGAATAGGGTAGTGTTTGTCCGTAAAAATGAATTGCACTATCGTTCATTTTAGGAAACCAGTGATTGCATAATTCGATCATCTCAGCACCGGCGAGCAACATTGGTCCATATCCATGAGCGGCAAAAGTACTGGCTGGGCGATGATAATAGAATGCCGGATCAAATCCCATTCCTGTTCCTACACAAGTACCTTCAACTTGTCCTTTCGGATTTATTTTTTGAGAAAGAGCATTCCATCCCAAAGTAACTACAGGACCGTATACTCGTGCATTTAACCATCCCTGATTGATACCGTGAGCAATTGCAAATACGTAAATTGCACTTGCTGAAGTTTCCAGGTAAGAATCGTTTTTATCTATTAATTGGTGCCATAAACCTTGTCCGGATTGATACTGAACCAATGAACTAATTTGCTGTTGATAAAGATCCATGATCCATTTTCTATCTTCATTATCTTTAGGCAAAACATCCAAAGCTTCGCAAAGGGTTAGCAAAGCCCAGCCATTGGCCCGAGCCCAGAAAAATGTTGGTTCAGGTTTTAAACCTTCAGCCCATCCGTGACGAAAAAGACCTTTGTTTTCAACAAATAGTTTGTTTTTGAAAAGTTTTATTTGTCTAACGGCTTCCTGAGTGTATTTGTCATCATGCCTGTATTTTCCCATTTGCAGTAAAGCGGGAATACTCATGAACATATCATCTAACCAAACGGTATTGTACAGCGGACGTTTGCGTGCAAATGTTCCATCTTTTAAGCGATATTGGTGGTACATGATATAATCGATGTAGTTACCGATTAAAGTATCTAATTTTGAAGAGGCTTTGTCGAATGTTGATGTTTTGATCATTGCTGCACAGATGGCACCGGCATCATCTAAGGCTTTGGGTTGTAAAACTTTTGTCATCAAAGGATCAATCGTTCCAACTTCATCCAATTGTTTTTTGAAATAAGGAGTTGTTTCTGCTAAAAATGCAAAGCGGTTCCGTGCATAATTCAAATACGTTTCATTATCAGTCACCTGAGTCATGCGCAACATGGCAGCATAAGTAACTCCCCATTCGTATGAGGTTAATCTGAAATCTCCTTTTTTTAACTGACTGTATCTGTCGATGTTTTCATACTTAGTAATAACTTTCTGACTTTTTGAATCAATTACTTTAGCAGGAGTAACTTTCTCCAGATAATTTACAATCGTTTTTAGTTGATTTTCAATTTGATCTTTGTAAGGAGTCTGATAGTTTATTGGGTAATCAGCCTGTAAAAGATGAAGAGGTGTGTTTGCATCATTAAATTCCGTTTTAATTCGAACGTCGGATTTATTGTTTTTTCCGGGTTCTGACTTTTTCTCCTGAGCATAGGAGAGAGAACACAATGAAATTATGAAAGTGAAAATTAAAAATCGTTTAAAAAAAGTCTGATGTTGTGTATTACTAAATGAGAGCTTCATCGTGAAAATTTTATAGGCTGTTATCTGTTATTACTTGCATCAAAAGTAGAAATGAATAAATTGTAACAGATGTATATTTTTCCGTATTCATGTCAAATCATCCATATCTGGAGATGTTTTCATCAATACAGTACTAAATATCGTACATATTGCTATTTGGAAGAGTTTAGCTGTAAATTGTTTTTAGTGATAATCAGAATAAAAAAAATCACTAAACCGGAACAGGTTTGAACCGGATTAGTGATTTTATAGTTTAGTATCTGTTAGTATCCTGGGTTTTGCATTGCTTGTTTCTCTTCCGAACTTAATGCCTGCCCATTTTCATTGGTAATGGCATCAAGAAATGATTGAGGAATTGGACGATAATAGTGAGTCGCAGCATTAAAAGTTGAGTTGCCTCTTACCCAACCATCATTAAATGCCTTGAATCGGGCTTCGAGCCTTTTTGTACGGGCTAAATCTTCCCAACGTACTGTTTCTCCGCAAAGCTCACGAGTTCTCTCATTCAATAAGAAACACATCATTTTTTCTGCATTGCTCGAGCATTCAAGCTTTGTATAAATTGGAGCATCTACTGAAGAATTGTAGATGTCACTTACTGAGTTGATATGCAATTCATTTACTGTGGAAGCAGTTGTTTCTGCCAGATCTCCATTTGATTCATAATAAGTGTTCTTATCGTAATAAACGGAACCGTCAGAAGAGTATCCTCCACCTTTACCGTTACAATAGCTATTGTTCTTATAGGCTTGTCCTCCATCAATGTGAACAGCACGATCTTCTCCATCTAAAAATGCGGCTCTGTCTCTTAATTTATTAATCCAAATAATAGCATTGGCATATTCCGACTCACCTTTACGTATGTAGGCTTCAGCAACCATTAGAGCGTCATCTGCAGAGCGGGCAAGAATGACATCGCGGGTTCCAAATTGAGATGCAATTGAAACTCTGTATCCATCGCGGAATTTCGATAATGCAACAAAACGTTTCTGAACACCATAATACCCTTCATTACCATGTTGCCCAATCCAATCTTGTGCGTCACCATTAAAATAACGAACAAATGTGTGGGTGTTTTGCATAACACCATCTTTTAAAACACCGGTTACATCATTTGTAACAGGATTATATCTGGTATCGCCAGCATTGTTAACAATGTATTTAATAGCCAGATCTCCGCCTTCAAATCGTTTTGTTCCAGCTACAGTTCCTACAGGTCCTAAAATAGCATTATCGGCAGTCCATTCCGGAGCATTTGCTGTAGAGTTACATCCGTAACTAGTAATAAAAGATTTCCAGAATCTTGAGTCGTTCACACGATCAAATACATCCATGGTATAATTAGTAGTTCGGGCATAACAGAATTCACGACCCCCTGATATATCTCTTTTTGTACCGGAAATATCTTGATAAACAGATGGGTAATAAAGATGCATCTGATTTCCATATCTACCCCAGGTAGATTGATCGTCAGAAAATTGAGCAGCCAAAACGACTTCAGAAACACGTTCGTTGGCACCATTTGCAGCTTGATAATCCCATAATTGTACATAGTTTGTACATAAAGGATGTGCAGTTACGACTTCTGTTCCATATTTAATTACATCATCTAAATCAGCGCTTATATAGCTTGAGTTCCATGAATTATACAACTCACTTGCACGTGTTAATTTTGATTTTGCAAGAAAATGAGCTGCAGCATATTTTGATATGCGGCCAGTTGCTTCTGGATTTGCAGGTAATAAATCATATGCCGACTTAAAATCTGCAATGATTTGTGCAAAACATTCTTCTTCTGTGGCTCGTGTAAAATAAGTTTCAACCGCTGTTGATGGTTCTAATTTCAATGGCACACCTCCATATTGAGTGGTAAGAGTTAAATAAAAATAGCCACGTAGAAAATAACCTTCGCCTAATCGAGTGTTATAATTTGAATTTTCTTTATCGTAATAAAGAGGCATATTTTGAATAATGGTGTTTGCTGATTCAACACCGGCATACATGTTTTGCCACACAGGCTTGTTGTTTCCGCCTTCTGCTGAGTTTAAATCAGCACTATAACCGTTGTAGTCGGGGATGGCGTTATTTGCATCTGTGAATTCATCTACACCTACGTTAAACATTTTAATTCCCCAGGTATAGTTGAATTTAAATTTCAGTTTCTGGTATGTTCCTATAACCAGTTGATCCAGCCCCTCTTGTGTTTCAAACGTCTGAGTGCTTTGGGTTGTTGTAAGCTCCTCGTCCAGAAACTCATCTTTGCAGGATGATACAGAAAAAGTTAAGAAACTTATCAGCCCCAATAGTATTAATATTTTATTATTTCTCATAATTAATTTTTTTAATATTAGAATCCAAGATTCAAACCAAATACGAAACTTTTAAGTGTTGTTGATGAACCTACTGATGTTGTATTGTTGTTATAACCCGAAAGATCGGTGTCTAAATAATCACATTTAGAATAGATTGTAAATGGATTCATACATTGAGCGTATACTTTAAGTTTGCTGATTCCCAGTTTTTTTAACTGTTTTGGGGTGAAGTTATAGCCTAAACTGATGTTACGCATTTTTACAAAAGATCCGTCTTGATAATTCATAGAGCTGGCATAAGTATCAGCAGCCTCTCCATTTGAACCAGGAGAATAATATTCTGCATCTTCATTTTCTCCAGCGACCCAATAATCGATTTTACGCATTGCAAAGCGACCATCTAATGTTTCTTTTCCGCTTCTGAAAGTATTTCCCCAACGAGAGTATATAAAGAATGATAAATCAAAATTCTTGTATTTAAATGTGTTGGTCATACCTCCAGACCAGTCCGGGCGTTTATTTCCAACAATTTGTCTATCCTCGTTGGCATCAATAGTACCGTCGTTGTTTAAGTCTTTAACTTTAATCTGACCAGGTTTACGACCATATACTGCAGCTTCAGCAGCTTCGGAAGTTTTCCAGATGCCATCATATACATAGTCGTAATAAACACCGATGTCTTCACCTATAAACCAAGCATTATTAAGATCTTCAGTCTTTCCATTATTCAATTTTGAAATTTCGCTTTGATCTTTTGACCAAGAGATACTGGTTTCCCAGCTAAAATCATTTGATTTTATATTAACTGTATTAATTTGCAAATCAATACCCGAACCTTTTGTTTCACCGATGTTTGCCCAGGTTGAAGTATAACCTGTTAAACTTGGAATCGACATAATCATTAATAAGTCGGTGGTTTTTGTTTTATATGCATCAACACTACCACTTAAGCGTCCGTTAAAAAGAACATAGTCTATACCAACATTATATTGGCCTGTTTTTTCCCAACTAAGATCGGTATTTGCCATTTTAGGAGGGTATTTAACTGAAGGATCAGATGCTACATATCCTAACTCAGATGATGTAGTACCCCAATTATAGTATAAAGAAGCAACTCCACCTTTTGTATCATATGCCTTAATTGCAGCGTTACCTGTTATACCATAACCAAAACGGGCTTTTAATCCATCAATCCATGAAGCATTGTTCATGAAATCTTCCTGATCAATACGCCAACCTAACGCCAAAGAAGGGAAACTTGCCCATTTGTTTCCAGCAGCTAATTGAGAAGCACCATCCCAACGCATAGATGCAGTCAACATGTATTTATCGTTGTAAGTGTAATTTCCCCTAAGCATATATGACTCCATTTGTTTCTCTGATAAACCGGTGCCAAGACTATATGCATCGCCTCCTGATGCAAGGTTGTACCATAATTCGGAAGTTGAAGCAACATCTGTTGCTTTCATATCTCCATTTTCATAATGATACTTTGAGAAAGACTGCATTGCGGTTAAACCAACTTTATGAAGGTTTGAAAATGTTTTATTATAATACAATAAATTGTCTAATGTATAGGCACGTGTATTATTGGTATTATATTTGGCCGTATTGTTACCATCTCCATTAATCCCTTCAGCAGCATTAAAAACACCTAAACGATAGTAATTAAATTCCGGACCAAATTGAATGCGGTAACTTAAACCATCTAAAGGTTTCCACATATTCCCAAAATCCAATTGAGAATAAAAACTTCCGGTTGCACGCAATGATTGACGATTATTTGTGTTATAATCCAACTCTTTGATCGGGTTAATAATATTAACATCTCCTGCGGCAGGGTTTCTGATATAGTCTCCATTTTCATCATAAGGAACCGTCCATGGCAACATGGATTTTAGCGCAGAATAGTAATCCCCGGGACCGGTACTTGATTTTGTAAAGCTATAACCATAGTCTTGTTCTCCATAGCTAAGATTCATAGTTGTTCCGAACTTGAACCAGTTTGTAGGCGATACTTCAAAATTAGTTTTAGCAGTATATCGTTGATAAAGTTGATCGGGTTGCGTTCCTTCCTGACGTAAATATCCGAATGATCCATATCCCTTGAACTTCTCTGTACCACCTGACGCACTAATGGTGTGTTCTGTAGAAACAGCAGTTCTTTTACCATGGTCACCCCAATTGTAATTTCCTACTTTACTGGCATCCCAAGCTCCATTTACCCATCCTTTTTCAATATTTGCGAAGGTAGCTCCAACAGATCCCCAAGTGGATAAATCGGCAGCATATGTAGGTGTAGCAGATGCATAACTACCCATGTTGTATTTTGCAAGTCTGGCATAATCCAACCATTCAGCGGCATCCATCATCTCAGTTACGTCGTACATTTTTTCAATGGTAACTGAACCGGAATAATTAAAACTGACAGCACCTACTTTACCTTTTTTAGTCGTAACTAAGATAACACCATTGGCACCTCTTGATCCATAAATAGCTGTAGCAGAAGCATCCTTTAGAATATCAATACTTTCAATGTCACTTGGATTAATATTGTCGATTCCTCCACTTTGAACAACCATTCCATCTACTACGTATAATGGACTCTGGCTGGCATTTAATGATCGAATACCTCTAATAGTAATACTTCCAGTCTCACCAGGTCTTTGATTTGACGTAATGTCAACTCCGGCAGTTTTTCCCTGCATGGCTTGTACAGCGTCTTTAACGGGCATTGCCACAATGTCTTCAGCACTAACCCTGGTTACAGCACCTGTTACATCGCTCTTCTTTTGTACACCGTAACCAACTACAATTAATTCATCAAGGTTTGTGGTTTCTTCACTGATTACAAAATTAATTACTGACTTCCCAGCAACAAGTACTTCCTGAGTTGAGAAACCAATAAAGCTTACGGTTATTGTTGCGTTTTTAGGTACTTTAATTTGGTAATTTCCATCAATATCTGTTATAGTACCATTTGTAACAGATCCTTTTTCTACGATAGTGGCTCCAATTATAGACTGGCCTGTTAGATCTTTAACACTACCTGTAACGGAAATCGTTTGTTCCTGTGCGCAAACGTTGACGCTTCCAGCCATAAAAAAACAACCTGTAAGTAGTGTTATGAAAAACACTTTAAATTGTTCCTTTCTTGATTTAAATAAATTCATACAACACTTGATTTAAATAGGTTCATAAAAACTTTTTAATAGATTAAACATAGATTGAAGCTTGAGTTACGAATCAGCTTGTTCAATGGCTGTAAAAATACTGTGGGCGTACACGACAAAAAATGGAAAATAGTACTAAAACATGTATTTATTTTAAGGTTTTTGTGTTGTGGATGATTTTCTAGGGATGTGTATAATTTTCCTTTTTTGCAGAAATGGGATGCAATATATTTGGTGCAAAAATATCTTAAATATCAAATAGAATGGGATTATTGAGCAGAATGTATTTGTTGCAATTTATATTACTGATTGTCACAACATCGATGAATTATTCTCCGGTTTTGGGGCAGAAATTGATAGATCATGAACAAACTTTGAAAGAAATAATTAAAGTGAATGATTATTTCATGGAAAAATACAGTGATTATAAAGCACCATCGAATGTGGGGCGGGAAAGACCAAGCAATATTTGGACGAGAGGGGTGTATTATGAAGGATTAATGTCCTTGTATTCAATATTGCCGGAAGAAAAATTGTATGATTATGCTTATCAATGGTCCGATTTTCATAAGTGGGGGTTTAGAAACGGTACAACCACCAGAAATGCAGATGATTATTGTGCCGGTCAAACCTATATCGATTTGTATCGATTATCTAATGACGCAAAATACCTTCGAAAGGTAAAAGCAAATTTAGATATGTTGGTGAATACACCACAAAAGGATGATTGGACATGGATTGATGCTATCCAAATGGGAATGCCGGTTTTTGCGAAGTATGGTACCACAATGAATGATGCTAAGTATTTTGATAAAATGTGGGATATGTATGCCTGCAGCAGAAATGATATTGGAGGAGGTCTTTATAACAGGGAAGATGGTTTGTGGTGGCGCGATGCGGATTTTGTTCCTCCTTATAAAGAGCCAAACGGTGAAGATTGTTATTGGTCAAGAGGCAACGGATGGGTATATGCTGCTTTGGTAAGAGTTTTAAGTGAAATACCGAAAGATGAAAAGCATTATAAGGATTATGTGAATGATTTTATGTCCATGACAAAGGCATTGGTGAAATGCCAGAGAAAGGATGGATTTTGGAATGCGAGTTTGCACGATCCTGAAAATTATGGTGGAAAAGAGGTGACAGGTACTTCTTTATTTATATATGGTATGGCATGGGGAATCAATAATGGGCTGTTGTCAAAAGAAAAGTATCTGCCTGTTGTTGCAAAAGCATGGAATGCGATTGTGAAGGATGCCATTCACGAAAATGGATTTTTAGGCTATGTACAGGGCACTGGAAAAGAACCTAAAGACGGACAGCCGGTATTATACGACAGTATGCCTGATTTTGAGGATTATGGTATTGGCTGTTTTCTGTTAGCTGGGGTAGAAGTATATAAATTACAAGATTTCAAATAATCCTTTTTTAAGATGAGTTTTAGAAATGTAAATAGGAAGCTCTCCGCATGTATGATCGTGGTAGTTTTAATCATGGTATTTCAGTCGTGTAGTGAAAAAGACAGCCAGTTTAAGATCATGAATCCTTTAAGCAAAGCAAATAACGGTTTTGTTACTTTTAAAGATGTACCGGATGGAAATTACAAAGTACATGTGAGAGTCGGATCTGAAATCAGTGAAGGACATACCGTGATCAGAGGGGAATCCAGAAGAATGTTTTATACCGGAATATTCACTCAGAAAGGAGAATTTAAAGATGTTTATTTCTATATCAATAAAAGAGATACGATTATCACAGCGGGAAGGAATGTTAAAATCAAAGAAAGAGAAAAGACCAAATTAAATTGGGATAGCAATCTGACTTTTGAATTTAACGGCGGGTCTCCTCAGGTTGTTTCTATCGAAATAGCACCTTCAGATTCTGCTCTTACTGTTTTTTTATGCGGAGATTCAACTGTTGTTGATCAGGAAAACGAGCCGTGGTGTTCCTGGGGGCAGATCATCCCTTCTTTTTTTAGTGATGATGTTTGTTTTGCTAACTATGCCGAATCCGGAGAAACTGCAAGTGGTTTTATTGCCAGAGGAAGATTAGAGAAATTATTAACGCAGGTTAAGCCTGGTGATTACATATTTGTTGAATTTGGTCATAATGATCAGAAGGAAAGAGGAGAGGGGAAAGGAGCATATTTGAATTTTACGGATCGATTAAAAGATTTTATTGCTGCGGCTCGGGAAAAAGGAGCGAATCCTGTTTTTGTAACCCCAACTCAACGCAGAAGTTTTAACGAGGAAGGGAAAATTGGTGACACACATATGGATTACCCGGATTCGATGAGAGAACTGGCCGCCGAAGAAAATATTTCTTTGATTGATTTGCACTCTTATACGCGCACTCTTTATGAAGCCATGGGGATAGAAAATTCAGTGAATGCATTTGTTCATTATCCGGCCAATACCTTCCCAAATCAGGATACGCCTTTAAAAGACAACACTCACTTTAATCCTTTTGGTGCTGATCAAATTGCAAAATGTGTTGTGTATGGTATGAAACAAATTCATTTGCCTTTGGTGCAGTATTTAAGAGACGATGTAAAGGATTTTAATCCTGCAAAGCCTGACGATTTCAAGAATTTTAAATGGTATCCAACACCTTTTGCTGAAATTCAAAAACCAGACGGAAACTAAACAATTTATGATGTCGAAAAAAATATTCGCCTTTTTACTGGCTTTTTTATGTTTGGGTTTTGTTAAAGCTCAAAATCCGGATTGGTCTCTAATTACACCAGAATTAGCAGGAACACTGCGAATTGGAGTTGCTTCTCAAGGTACAAGTAAGTGGTTTTCGGAGTTTAAAAGCATAAAGCTGAAATCATCTGAAAAGGAAAAAAAATACATTCTGAAAGATGAGATATTGGTTAAGGGCGCTATTGAATTTTTAATTCGTCCTTTGGCTGACAGCAAAGGGGCTGTAATGAAACTATGTGGTGAAAATCTCCCTAAAGATTTGCAACTGATATGGACTTATGGAGGAGCTGCAAATAAAGACGTTGATAGTAGCAGATGGCTTCCTGCTATTTTACCCGAAGATTGTTACCAGAATGTTTTTAGTATTGAGGGGAATTCATTTACTCTTTATTATGGAAACAGCCGTAAGCTTAAAATTATCGAAGGATTAACACCTCCTGGAGGTACATTGAGATTGGCAGATGCGAATGAACAGGCGAATCCAATTCAATTGCTTAAATCCGGAAAGAAAACTGTGACGCAAGTGTTGACTGCTGATCTTAAAATGGTGGACGAACAGAATTACTATTTTTGTTTCTATTTTCTGAATCCTACGGCCGACTACAATTATTTTATGCTTCCAAAGCTTTTTGAAGAAGGAAGTTACAGGGTAAACAAAGAAACAGAATGGATGAAATCGACACCAGATTAAAAACAAAAAATATATGCGACAATTATTCCTGCTTATAGCATTACTATACGGTATCTCTTTAAAGGCCGAAACTTATAATATTAAAGATTTTGGAGCTAAGGGAGATGGTGTAACCGTTGATTCTCCTGCCATTAACAGTGCTATTGAAGAGGCGGTTCAAAATGGAGGAGGAACTATTTATATTCCTGCCGGAACATATGCTTGTTATTCCATACGATTAAAAAGTAATATCACCATTTTAATAGAATCCGGTGCTACTGTTTTAGCGGCTTTCCCTTCCGAAAAGGAAGGTTATGATATTGCTGAGCCTAATCTTGATAATCCATATCAGGACTTTGGACATAGCCACTGGAAAAATTCCTTATTTTGGGCTGTTAATGAGCACGACATAACCATTTGTGGTAATGGATTAATATATGGTGAGGGATTAACCAGAGAAGAAAGTCGGCTCCACGGAGTTGGAAATAAAGCATTGTCGTTTAAGGAGTGTCATAACATTACCGTTAAGGATGTAGCGATGCTAAACTGCGGTCATTTTGCCATTTTAGCAACAGGAGTAGATAATTTGCACGTACTCAATCTTAAAGTAGACACCAATCGTGATGGGTTTGATATTGATTGTTGTAAAAATGTTCGTATAACCGATTGCAGTGTAAATTGCCCATGGGACGATGCCATTGTTCTAAAATCGAGTTATGCTTTGGGATATTTTAAAGATACCGAGAACGTTACTGTCAATGGTTGTTTTGTTTCTGGTTACGATAAAGGATCTGTATTGACGGCGAAGTGGGAAACCGACGAGGCTGTAGCTCCTGATCACGGTTCAAATACCGGACGTATTAAATTAGGAACCGAGTCAAGTGGAGGTTTTAAAAATATTGCTATTACCAATTGTATTTTCGAACGAAGCAGAGGTTTGGCCATTGAAGCTGTTGACGGAGGTTGGCTCGAAGATGTAGTGGTTTCGAATATTACGATGAGAAATGTGGGCAATTCTCCATTTTTCATTCGCTTGGGAGCACGTCAGCGCAGTCCGAAAGGCACTCCCGTTGGAAAGCTGCGAAGAGTTCAAATAAGTAATGTGAATGTTTACAATGCCGATTCGCAATTTTCAAATATCATAAGTGGTGTGCCTGGTCACAAGGTTGAAGAAATCTCATTCTCTAATATCAACATTCATTTTAAAGGAGGCTGTACTGCAGAAGATGGGAAAATTGTACCTCCCGAAAGTGAGAAAACATATCCTGAACCTTGGATGTTTGGAACAATTCCAGCCTCAGGTTTTTATGTGAGGCATGCTAAAAACATATTTTTCGAGAATATCAGATTTTATTTTGAGCAAAAGGATGCACGTCCCTTATTTGTGCTGGATGATGTGAAAAATTGCGATGTTGATCGCGTAAGAGTAGATGGCAACTTGGTAGAAAATCCATTCGAAGCTCACTAAAAATAATATTTCAATAATCGTAAACACCATTGCAGCCTTTTAGTAAGCAGTTGCAATATAATTTTATACAACATGTTTAATTCATTAGGTTCGTTTGCAGATAAAATTCTTATTCTGATTCTTTGTGGTGTGCTGCAATCCTGTTGCACAAAAACACCTTCCCAAATAGTAAAAGGACCAAATTACGCACCATCTATTCAAAAGGAAAATTTGGGGAGAGGATTAGTTGCCATTCATCAGGGAAATGGAGTTGTAGCGGTAAGCTGGAGATTTCTTCCAAAAGATAAAGCCGAAACACAATTTGACGTTTACTGTATCG
Source organism: Labilibaculum sp. (assembly GCF_963664555.1). GTDB lineage: Bacteria > Bacteroidota > Bacteroidia > Bacteroidales > Marinifilaceae > Labilibaculum. Next base: position 1,564,401 of record NZ_OY761461.1, read on the forward strand.
ATAATAACGAAAAAGAGCGTAAGCTTAATAAAACTCCAATAGCCACAAGTACCTTTATTAAAGATAGCTTAGCAAATACAAAAACATCAACAACCTATGTTTTAAAAGATGCAGAAACACATCGTATGCTGGCTTCTTATGTACTCACGCCGCAAATGGCCGATCATCCATACTTATCAATTCCAATACAAGCATTTCCCGGTGACAGTTTATGGCAATACAGTCCCAACGATGCAACTGTGGCCGATTTGGATGGAGACGGAGAATTGGACATTGTACTAAAACGTGAAAATAGCGGTCATGATAATTCGCACAACGGTGTGTGTAATGGAGGCCCGCTGCTGGAAGCTTACAAACTTGACGGAACATTTTTGTGGCGCGTTAATTTGGGAATTAATATCCGGCAAGGTGCTCATTATACTCAAATGATGGCATACGATTTTGATGGGGATGGAAAAGCTGAAATTGCAGTTAAAACAGCAGAAGGAACTCAATTTGGAGATGGACAGGTAATTGGTGACGTAAATAAGGATGGTGTTCGTGATTATGTGGATAGGGATTCTGCTTCTCGGACTTATGGAAAAATAATGCATGGCCCTGAGTTTTTCTCCGTTATAGAAGGGGCAACAGGGAAAGAGCTGGCCAGAGCAAATTACATTTCAAGAGGGGCTCCAAATGATTTTGGTGACAGAACTGGCAATCGTGTGGATCGTTTTTTAGGAGGAGTGGGGTATTTTGATGGAATGCGTCCGAGTATTCTAATATGTAGAGGCTATTACGAGAAAACAGTACTGGAAGCCTGGGATTACAGAGATGGGAAATTAACGCAACGCTGGCATTTTAGCACAACCGATAACAATGGAGAATACAAAAGTTTCGAAGGACAAGGAAATCATCAATTAAGTATTGGTGATGTAAATGGAGATGGTAAAGATGAAATTACCTATGGTGCTTGTTTGATTAATGCAGATGGAACAGGTGGTTACAATACACAGCTGGGGCATGGTGATGCTTTGCATTTAACGGATATTGATATAGAACGGCCGGGACTGGAAGTTTGGGATTGTCATGAACACGTTCCGACTAAGGCCGGATCGGAATTACGTGATGCCTGTACAGGGGAGTATATTTGGGGCATTCCTTCTTTCGAAGATGTTGGAAGAGCTATGGCTGCTGATATTGATCCAAGATTTAAAGGCTGTGAATTGTGGACAACTCATTCAGGAGGTGTTTATACAGCCAATGGAAAATTTATTACTGAAAACACTCCGTCAATTAATATGGGCATTTGGTGGGATGGTGATTTAAACCGTGAATTGCTGGATGGATCGAGTGTTACTGGCCGCGAATTTGTTGGCATCACAAAATGGACTGGGGATGGTGTAATAAATTTACCTATCCCTTTAAGTGAAGACTTAAGCGCTAACAACTGGACAAAAGGGAATCCTTGTCTTCAAGCCGACATTGTGGGAGATTGGCGTGAAGAAATTCTGGTGCGAACAAAAGATAACAAAGAACTTCGTTTGTACATGACCAATTACAGCACTCCTTATCGTTTTCACACCTTGCTGAGTGATCATATCTACCGGCTTAGCGTGGCTGATCAAAACATAAGCTACAATCAACCTACACAACCAGGTTTTTATTTGGGATCTGATTTAGGGAAATTTTGGAACAATGAATACCGGCTTCAAAGAGGAGCTCGTTCAAAATCGGGAAAAGCCAATGATGGAAAAGCCAATGGCATGAATGCACGTTACCATGAAGCTCAACGAATTATTCTTGATACAATTACATGCTCGCAGGAAACTTACACTTTGGATGCCGGCTACGATTACGATAAGTATATTTGGACAGTAAACGAGGCAGAGATAAATTCAGACAGGTCGCTGACTCTAAAGGCGAAAGATTATTCAGCAGATCAAGCGATTAAAGTTAAGCTGCAGGTTTTTTATAAGGGATGCGTATTTGCGGATAGTATTCATGTGAGATTCACTGGAGAAAACAATACGCTTTAATAATTCCTGTGGGGATGCCTTACTGCAAAAGATCTTAAATACCAAAGACAGGAGTGTATCCATTTCTACCACATGATTTTCGATCAGAGTTTTTTGTAAAACGCTCAAATACAACTAAATAATTCACCGATGAAAAAATATATAAATAACTCTATTCCAGACTTTGGTATTTTTATTTTATTGATTGTTCTGCTATTTGTAGGAGAAGTGATTATGGCTCAGGCAGTAGGGCAGAATGTAGAGAATTCTAAATTTTTATTGATATCAGGTGAAAAAGTCTTACAAGGAAATAAAATTGAAAAGGATGGAATTATTCATCATCTGAACAGTCCGATGTTCCGGATTTTTAGAACCTGCACAAAAATGTCTAAAGGAACGGTTTTAGTAGTTCCCGGAGGCGATTTTAGTTCCATATATACCAAACAGGAAGGTATCAAGGTAGCTCGTTTTCTTACTGAAAATGGGTATGATGTTGCAGTACTTGATTATCACATCGGGACAGAATCCTGCATTCAAAATTTGGCAGAGAATGATGTATTGACAGCCTGTCAGTATTTGAAAAATAATTTTGAGAAGCTTGGTTTTAGCAACTCCCCTAAGGTTATTATTGGTTTTTCTGCCGGAGCTAATCTTACAGCAAAGGCAGTCGGGAGATTGAATAAGGGCGAGCAACCTGAAAAGTTAATTCTGATTTCACCAACCGGTATGGATAAATGTATGACTGGTACTGTGTATCCGACAATTATGCCTCCCACGAATCCAGAATCTGATTTGTTTTTGCTGGTAAATGAAAACGATCAAGTTGAAAACAAAACAAGGTGTATTGATTATTACAAAACATGGATTGGTTATGATGGGCGAGCCGTGTTGAAAGTGATAAAAGACAGTACTTATTTGGCAGGAGAAAATATCAATCCAATAGCTGAAGAGTTTCAATTGAAGCATTTCATTCAAAACTCTATGGAATGTAGTAAAATGTCAGTTGAAACTGATGTGAATCCAGCAACAATACCTGCCGAGGGCTATAATAAGGGACGTTTGGCTGAAAAACTGAAATTGATAGCACACAATAAATATGATTTGATATTGATGGGCAATTCGATCATTAACAATTTTGAAAAGACACAATACCAAGAGGTGTGGAATCAGTTTTTTGCTCCAAGAAATGCTGTAAATTTGGGTTTTAGCGGGTACCGAACCGAAAATATTTTATGGAATATTCAAAAGGGAATACTTAATGGACAATCTCCCAAGGCGATTATACTCGAAGTAGGCACAAACAACGTGGATGAAAAGCATTATCCTACCCGGCATACGGCATCGCAAGTGGCAGGAGGTATTGAAGCAATTGTAAAAGAGATTAGAACTCGTTTGCCCGAAACTAAGATTGTGCTTTTGAGACCATTTCCAGGTAGTTACGATGGCCCCAATCCAACTTCTCATCGTGCCATTCTTGACAGATCAGCCGATCTAATTTCTAAGTTAAGTGACCGGAAGCATGTATTCTATTGTGATGTAAACCATCTGTTTCTCAATTTGGATGGTTCAATCAAGCATGAGTTGATGTCTGACTGGTTGCATCCTACGCCTCTGGGAGCAAAATTGTGGGCTCAATCAATGGAGCCATTGTTGTCGCAATTGATGAACGACAAGGTATTGGATACTGAAATTAACAGCAATACGGCTATCGTACCGGTTTCAAAATTGGAACAAGACAGTTACAATTGGTGGGACAGACACAATGATGTGCTGGCAATTAAAGACTCAATCAATCCCGAAATTGTTTTAATCGGTAATTCGATCACTCATTTTTGGGGAGGCAAACCTGATTTAAAATACGCTGATGGCAGAGCCCGAAAATCCAATGGTCCTATTTCATGGAACAATCTGTTTAACAAATACCGGGTTTTAAATTTGGGATTTGGCTGGGATCGCACACAGAATGTTTTGTGGCGTTTGGATCATGGAGAATTGGATGGTTTGCATCCCCGGACTGTAATCATTCATATCGGTACGAATAATACCAGTCAGACATCTAATGCCCGGGCAAATACGGTTGAAGAAATTGTGGAGGGGATTGTGGCCGTATACTCATGTGTTCGATCCAAAGTTCCTGGAGCTAAAATCATCTTAATGTCTGTTTTTCCAAGGGAAGAAAAACCTGATCATCCGAGACGACAGTTAATTAATAAAATCAATATCAAATTGGAGCAATTTGCAAAGAAAAATAGCATTAAATTAGTAGATATTGGTCCGAAATTGGTAAGTCCAGATGGAGTTTTGACAAGAGAAATGGCTCAAGATTATTGTCATCCGACAGAGAAAGGATATCAAATTTGGGCGGATACAATAAAATCGATACTTGAACAGGAGTGATAATTTTTTTGTTGTAAGGAAAAAGTAAGGGGCTTTACGGCCCCTTACTTACATGCTTATTTTTTAGTTTTACCAACGTATGCTTTAAATTTTTCAAAGGTTCCCATTTTTTTATCTTTTTCAATAGTGGATGTTACCCACGTGCTTAGGTATTTTGTCGGTTTCGAGATGTAAAGTTGTTGTTTCCCATCATCTTTTCTGTCCTGATAATCATCTGGATTAATCATTATTGCAGCTCCAACTTGAATCTTTTCTGCGGCCACATCTTCAGGATGATAACCCCATGCAATCATATAATTATCGGCTTTTTCAACTTTTTGCCCTCTGTGGTAGTTAATTCCGGTAACAAACTGAACATCCTCATCTGTTAAAGCAAAAGCTTCCACTCTCATTTCCCGAATTCCGGTGTAAGCGGTTACACGAACCAATACATCTATCTTTTTTCCTTTATATGGAACATCTTTTGATAACATTTCCATTTGAGAATAAGTGGCTTCCTTTTTAACCGTGGCAATACGATTCGAAACAGGAGCTAAAAGCACTACATTTTCTCCATCCCAAAGGCGAACACCTCCAAGTCCCACTGTAGATCCTACTTTATAATAATCAGCACCCAGACCTTTTTTCTGTTCTTTTTCGGAAGGATACCATTTTGCATTTTTTAATTCGAGACCTTTTTTTTGTTTGTTGTAAACATCAATCGAAGTAGCTTTATTATTAAAATACAAGCGAAGTGCTAACCATTCATTTTCAACAGCAGGTCCGTGATGTCCAATTGTTTTGTATAAGTCACCGGATTCTTCCTGAATCATATTGGTGTAAACAGAGTCGCTCCTAAGAAATAAGCTGGCATTGGTAAGGTTTTGTCCTATTGCAGAACAGCTGATCATTGTAAATAATACAATGGATAAGATTGTTGATTTCATCTGAAATTATGTTGGGATTAAAAATGTATATAATATAAACCTTAGTTTTAAATTGGAGGAATAATTCGTTAAAAGTACTAATATACCTTATTCCAAAAGAAGTTAAAAACACTAATTATTGTAATAGTGTTATATCTTCTTCTGATTAAAAAAATATTAACTCGTATAAACCTGATTATTTATTGAATACAAAATGAGATGTCATTTAGACTACTATATATCCAGTACAATATTCCATAGATTTGTACAATCCTTCATGCCATCCATTGGCTTCTTAATATAAATTTGAGATTCCATAACTACGCTTAAATCAAAGTGTTTTATTTAAGTTAATGACAAAAATTAATCCTTAAATTATATCGAATCTTTTCTGTTATGAAACCATTTTTACCAATCGGAATCGCCTGTTTGGCCTTATTCGCCTGTCAAAATAAAGTGCCTGAAAAAATAAACCGGTACGAACTGGTAACACGAAATAATCCGGTCGTAACCAAAATTGACGAATTAAGTTCTTTATCGGTTGGGAATGGAAATTTTGCTTTTACGGCAGATGCCACAGGATTGCAGACATTTCCAAACAACTATAAAAACGGGGTTCCTTTAGGAACTCAATCGCAATGGGGATGGCATAGTTTTCTTAATCCCAATAATTATAAGCCGGAAGAATCCTTAAAAACCTACAATTTTAGAGGAAAAGATGAGTTGTATGCCGTACAAAGTAAAACTCATGGAAGAGCTCATGATGCAGCCAACTGGTTCAGGGAAAATCCGCATCGTTTACATTTAGGCTATATCGGATTGGAATTAAGTCATCAAGATGGAAGTGCAGTTAGTCCTGAAGATGTAACTGATATTCATCAGGAATTGAAATTGTGGGATGGTCTGCTGCTTAGTCAATTCAAACTGGATTCTGATTCTGTTTTGGTGAAGACAGCCTGTCATCCATCTATAGATGAAGTGCAGGCACAAATATCATCAGCTCTTATTGGTAAGGCTCAGTTAAAAATCAATTTTAAATTTCCTTACCCAACAGGAAACCATTCAGATGATGCCAGCAATTGGGATGTCCCCGAAAAACATAAAACGGAGGTCGTTTCTCAAGGTGATGGATTTTGTCTGTTGAAACGAACATTGGATAATGACTGTTATTTTGTGAAAATTAAATGGGAAGGAAAGGCGCAGATGGATGAAAAAGCTCCTCATTATTTTGTTTTATCGCCAAGCAGTAATCAATTTTCTTTTACCTGTGCCTATTCGAAAGAGAAACCTGATAATACAGATTCTTTAGACAATGTTCTTGTGAAATCATCGGAATATTGGCAATCATTTTGGGAAAATGGTGGTGCCATTGATTTTTCGAAATGTACTGATAACCGAGCGAACGAATTGGAACGACGCGTAATTTTATCTCAATATTTAATGGCGATACAATGTGCCGGATCCATTCCTCCGCAGGAAACAGGTTTAACCTACAACAGTTGGTTCGGTAAATTTCATTTGGAAATGCACTGGTGGCATGCTGTTCAATTTGCATTATGGAACCGGACTGATTTATTGGAGAGAAGTCTGGATTGGTATTCTACAGCTTATCCAGTAGCAAAAGAAATAGCCGAACGACAAGGCTTTGATGGAGTTCGCTGGATGAAAATGACCGATCCTTCGGCCACTGAAGCACCTTCTTCGGTAGGTTCGTTTTTAATTTGGCAGCAACCACATTTTATTTACATGAGCGAGCTGGTATACCGCAGTCATCCTTCGGAAGAAGTGCTTACCAAGTACAAGGATCTGGTGAATGCAACAGCTGAATTTATGGCCTCGTTTGCCACTTATGATGAGAAGGGAGACAGGTATGTTCTGAAAGGAATTATTCCTGCTCAGGAATCATTGCGGGCTGCAGAAACTATTAATCCGCCATTCGAGTTGTCTTATTGGCATTATGCCTTATCAGTTGCCCAAAATTGGCGCGAACGCTTAGGCGAAAAAAGAAATGAAAAATGGGATGATATAATCAATAAATTATCGCCACTAGCAGAAAAAGATGGTTTGTATCTGGCTGCAGAAGATGCCTTGGATACATACGAAGATATTCGTTTTACTTCCGATCATCCTGCCGTATTGGGTGCTTTGGGAATTTTGCCTCAATGCAAATTGGCAAGACCGGATGATATGAAAAATACCCTTAATTGGATTTTAGATAAATGGAATTGGGACAAAACATGGGGATGGGATTATCCAATGACAGCGATGTGCGCGGCCAGATTGGGTGAACCTGAAAAAGCAGTGGAAGCTTTGTTAATGGACAAACGAACCAACACCTATTTAGTTAATGGTCATAATTATCAGGATGATCGTTTAAGGGTTTATCTGCCTGGTAATGGTGGCTTATTAACTGCTGTTGCAATGATGTGTGCAGGATGGGATAACAATACGATTACTGCTCCTGGATTCCCCAAAGATGGAACCTGGAATGTGGTATGGGAAAATTTGGCTGTAATGCCTTAATCAGGAATAAAAACACAATAAAATCTAAATGAAATTATTTTCGAAATATATCTGGCTTATCTTTTTCGCGGGTTGCTCCATAGGTACGGAAAAGGCAGAAAATGAGTCTTATAAATTTTCATATTTATATGAAAATTTACCTTTTAACATGCCTTTCGTTTATGCACCGCAGTTTCCCGATCGGGAAATAAACATTACCTCCTTTGGAGGTATTGGTAACGGGCAATTCAAAAATACAGTGGCATTTAAAAAGGCCATTGATGATTTGGCTGAGAAAGGTGGAGGAACTTTGCTGGTACCTCAAGGAATATGGCTGACAGGACCAATTGAACTGAAGAGCAATATTAATCTTCATCTTGAAAAAGGAGCTTTGATTCAGTTTAGCCGGGACTTTAACGATTATCCATTGGTGGAAACCAGTTTTGAGGGCCTCGATACACGTCGTTGTCAATCGCCTGTATCAGGTAAGAATCTTAAAAATATTGCAATAACAGGACAAGGTTGTATCGATGGATCCGGAGATGCTTGGCGACCGGTAAAAAAACAAAAAGTAACCGAAAGTCAATGGAAAAAAATAACAGCAAAAGGAGGTGCTTATAAAAGGAGTGATTATTGGTTTCCCAGTGAAAAATCACTTAAAGGTGATGCTGTGAGCAACATGAATGTTCCAAGAAATGTAAAGACAGAGAAAGAATGGCAATCCATTAAAGATTTTCTGCGTCCGGTTATGATTAGTTTGATCGAATGTGAAAATGTGCTTTTGCAGGGAGTCTGTTTTTCAAACTCTCCCAGCTGGAATATTCATCCCCTACTATGCAGAAATATAATTGTTGACAATGTAACCGTTAGAAACCCATCTTATGCTCAAAATGGTGATGGTCTTGATTTGGAGTCCTGCGAAAATGCCATTATTGTAAACAGTAAATTTGATGTAGGGGATGATGGTATCTGCATTAAATCGGGAAAAGATGAAGATGGACGCAAACGTGGAATTCCGACCGAAAATGTGATTGTTGATAATTGCTTTGTGTATAAAGGCCACGGAGGTTTTGTTGTTGGTAGTGAAATGTCGGGCGGGGTGAAAAACATTAAAGTAAGTAACTGCTCGTTTTTAGGTACTGATGTTGGATTGCGTTTTAAAAGCAGAAGAGGAAGAGGCGGTGTTGTTGAGAACATATATGTTTCAAACATTAGCATGCAAAATATTGTTACTGACGCGCTTTCTTTCAATTTATATTATGGTGGAAATTCACCTTCTGCTGAACTCGTAGGAGACAAAAAATCTGATGGGGAGTCAGCGAATATTCCTCTTGCAAATGAAGAAACGCCAAGTTTCCGTAATCTTTATTTTAAGGATATTGTATCTGTAAATTCACGACGGGCTATGTTTTTTAATGGTCTGCCGGAAATGAAAATCAGCGGTATTCAAATTGAGAATGTTTATATGTCGTCTCAATTAGGTGCTAAATTCTGTGAATCAGAAAATATTAGCCTGAAAAATGTTTTCATTTCGTCACTTTCGGGACCAGCTATGATCGTCGAAAATGTTTCAAACATAGAGTTTGAGAATGTTTCATATCCGGAGAACTTGAAAACAGGATTGGAAATTTGGAATACAGAAATCAATCAGATTAAGGGAATAACAGGCAGTTTTCCAAAAGATAAAATTGAATTGAAGAACTGAAATTAATAGAATAGAAAATCAATTACTAATAAGAAAAACAGACAGATGAGTTGGAAACAAATTAGTTTAATCGGAATATTCCTGATGATATCTATTTCAAGTATGGGGCAGGATTTTGAGCTAGATCTTTCGAAGTGCGATTGGATTACTGATGTAGGGGCTAGAACGCAACCAGTTTCAAGAGGAGTAATCTACGATCCTTCTGATTTTGGAGCCGTTGGAGATGGAGTAACATTGTGTACCAAATCCATACAGGCATGCATCGATAAATGTGCTGAATTGGGAGGTGGTGTTGTTCGATTTAAAACAGGTATCTACCTAACAGGATCGATATTTTTAAAATCAAACGTAATTCTCGAAATTCCTAAAGGAGTGCAGATTTCAGGAAGTCAGGATCTTAAAGACTATAAAGAAATTCCAACAAGAGTTGCGGGTATTGAAATGGATTGGCCGGCAGGATTAATTAATATTATTGATCAGCATAATGTGGCTATTACTGGTGATGGTGTTGTTCATGGCAAAGGAAAAGTATTTTGGGACAAATATCACAGCATGCGGGACGAGTATAACCCGAAAGGTTTGCGTTGGGTTGTTGATTACGATTGCAAAAGACCAAGAGGTATCATTATTGAGAATTCAAAAGATGTAACGCTGAAAGATTTTGTATTGTATCAAGCTGGTTTCTGGTCTGTTCATATTTTGTATTCGGAATACGTAACCGTTCAAGGCATGACGATCAATAATAACATTGAAGGAAAAGGACCTAGTACCGATGGCGTCGATATTGATTCATCAAGCAGAATTCTGGTGCAGAATTGTTACGTAAATTGTAACGACGATAATTTTTGCTTAAAAGCAGGACGGGATTCTGATGGTTTAAAAGTAAATCGTCCGTGTGAATATATTGTGATTCGTGATTGTATTGCCGGCCGTGGCGATGGTTTGTTTACTTGTGGAAGCGAAACTTCAGGAAGTATCAGAAATGTACTGATATACAACATGAAAGGCTTAGGAACTAAATATGGTTTGCGATTTAAAAGTACTTCGCAAAGAGGAGGTACAATCGAAAATATTTACATGTATAACATCCAAATGGATGGGGTAAGAGATCCATTTGTTGTGAACTTAAATTGGAATCCATCCTATAGCAATTCAAAATTGCCTGAAGGTTATAATTATGAGGAGTTACCGATTCATTGGAAAAAATTATTAGGGGTAGTACCACCTGAAAAGGGCATGCCTAAATTCAAAAATGTATTTTTTGAAAATATTCATGCCATTAATGCTCAAACGTGCATCAAGGTAACCGGAATAGAGGAAAGTACCATTGATAATTTTCAGTTTAAGAATGTTAGCTTCGAAGGAGATAATGCCGGGAATATATCCTTTGCAAGAAACTGGAAGTTTTCTGATTTTAAAGTGCGGGGAGTAAAGGAAAATAAGTTAAAACTTAGCAATAATAAAGATGTAAGGATTAAAAACTAAGTTGCTATACTCAATGGATTTAGCTTTTAGTATATCTAAGTAAAGGAAAAGAGACGTCTTAAATAGATCGTCTCTTTTTTGTTTTCAACTATTTAGTAACGGTTCCACGCAGTTCAGATGGATTTTGTCCTACTTTTTTCTTAAATATCCGGCTAAAATAATGAATAGATTGAAAGCCTAGTTCGTAACTGATTTCTTTCATCGATTTATTCGTTGTTAGAATCAATTCTTTGGATCTCATGATTTTTAAATCCAAATGATATTGATGAGGAGAGATACCCGTGTATTTTTTGAACATTTTTCGGAAGTAGGAGTAGCCAATACAATTCTCTTCGGCAAGTTTTTGAAGATCGACCTCTTGTTCAATATGTTCCCGCATGTAAAAACGAGCTTCCTGAATCAGCTTTTCAATAGGTTTTCCAGAGAAGTTTTTTTGTTTTTCCCAAGCGACTATACAGCCTAATAACTTAATCACTAGTCCGGCTGCAATGTGCTGATTTCCCGGATCTTCGTTTCGAACCAGCTCGAAAATTTTGTAGTAATTATCAATAAAATCTTCACGCACACCGCAATGGATAACCGATTGTCCTTGCAGAATTTGATTTTCCTGTAAAAAATGGTTGGCAAATATGCCGTCAAAACCAATGTAATGTTCAATCCATCCTTCACTTTTGGTAGGTCTGTAGCGATGCCATTCCCCTTTTCGGATAATTAACAATGAACCAGGCTTAACTGCGAATTTTCCTCGTTTATTTTCAAGTATCCCTGTTCCTTTTGTAATGTAGTTAATCTGATATTCATTTAGAGTGCGCCCTTTGGCCCATGAAAAGTGATATCCACTGGGATGTTCTGCAGAGGGATAGCTGATTCCTGAGGGTACTTTTGATTTTCCGGCCACATTTAAATAGAGCCCCCAATCCTTGTCTTCTTCACTTGCAGAAATATATTTGAAAAAATCTTCCATTATTGGTCCAAAAAGTGCAAATGAAACGCCAGTTTGTGTATTGAAATTATGTAGGTGTCAATATACATTTGTGTTTCATATTATCAGAATATAACAAAAACAAAAATACCAATTAAATCAAACTAAATCCGAAAATATGCACGCGTTATTAGGAATTATTTATCATTCATTAGGTGGAGTAGCATCAGGTAGTTTTTACATGCCTTTTAACAAAGTAAAAGGCTGGGCATGGGAGAGCTTTTGGATTGTTGGCGGTTTATTCTCATGGTTAATAGTACCACCAATAGCAGCATATTTAACGATCCCAGGCTTTTTTGATATTATTTTAGCCAGTTCATCCCAGATTTTTGCTCTTACATTTACATTAGGCCTTTGTTGGGGCATTGGCGGCCTTACTTATGGTTTAGGTGTTCGTTATTTAGGCATGTCATTAGGGAATTCGGTAGTTCTTGGGTTTTGTTCAGCTTTTGGCGCAATCGTTCCTTCCATATATTACAATATTAATCCAACAGCAGGGAAAGTTTCTTTTACCGATATGTTGGCCTCTTCAGGGGGACAATTAGTGTTAGTTGGAGTAGTAGTTTGTCTTATTGGTATTGCCTTGTGTGGTTATGCAGGAATGTTGAAAGAAGGTGAGTTAAGCGAGGAGGATCAAAAAAAGAGTGTTGCAGAGTTTAGTTTGGTGAAAGGTTTAGTGATTGCTATTTTATCTGGTATCCTTAGTTCATTCTTTAATTTTGGAATTGAAGCAGGCAAAACCATGGCCGAATCGGCAGCCTTATTACCCGATTATTTATTTGAAGGTTCAAGTCACTTGTTTCAAAACAATGTATCATTTGTAGTGATTCTTTGGGGTGGTTTAACAACCAATTTAATATGGACTACCATTTTAAGCTTAAAAAATAAGTCATATAAAGATTTTGGAAATAAATCGACACCTATCCGGAATAACATCTTGTTTTCTGCACTGGCCGGAACCACATGGTTTCTTCAGTTTTTCTTTTACGGAATGGGCGAGAGTAAACTTGGGAATGGTGCAAGTTCCTGGATTCTTCATATGTCCACCATCATTCTAACCGCGAATATGTGGGGAATCTACCGAAATGAATGGAAAGGAGTAGCCCCTAAAACCAAATGGACGATAACTATTGGTATAGCCGTTATTATTGTTTCCGTGGTGATTGTTGGTTTGGGGAATGCAATGTAAATGACATTTTTTTAAGTTTTAGAGAATATTAATTCAGATAATTCACCTGTTTCTGTTGAATTAGAAGAAGTATTTTATTTAGAATATATACGTGTTATGGCAAATAAAGAAATGATTAAAAAGGCCTATGAGTTGGCCAAGGAGCAGTATGCTGCTTTAGGTGTTGATACTGAAGCTGTATTGAATAAAATCAATGAAATTAAAATCAGTCTTCACTGCTGGCAAACTGATGATGTATCGGGTACTGAGAATCCTGACGGTCAACTTTCCGGAGGTATTCAGGCTACAGGTAATTATCCTGGAAAAGCACGTAATGTAACTGAAATTATGGCTGATCTGGAAAAGGTAATGTCATTGCTGCCAGGTAAGCAACGCGTAAACGTACATGCTTTATACGGTGACTTCTCTGGTGGAGCTGCTGATCGTGATGCTATTGAAGTAAAGCATTTCCAAGGATGGATAGATTGGTGTAAAAAGCAAGGTATTGGTATGGACTTTAATGGTTCATTCTTCTCTCACCCTAAGGCTGATAGTGGATTTACTTTATCTTCTAAAGATGAAGAAATACGTAAATTCTGGGTAGAACACCTTAAGCGTACACGTGAAATTGCAGCTGAAGTTGGTAAACAGCTGGAAAGCCCTTGTGTATTGAATACCTGGATTCCTGATGGCTCTAAAGATACCCCGGTCGATCGTAACGGAATGCGTTCACAGTTGACTAAATCTCTTGATGAAGGTTTCGCAGCAGAATTTCCAAAAGAATACATGAAGGATGCTGTTGAGAGTAAAGTATTTGGTATAGGTGCTGAGTCTATGACTGTAGGTTCACACGATTATTACCTGGGATATGCTATCAAGAACAACAAAATGATTTGTTTGGATAATGGTCACTTCCATCCAACAGAGGTTGTAGGCGATAAGATTTCTTCGTGCCTTCAGTTTGTAGACGAAGTATTACTTCACGTGACACGTCCTGTTCGCTGGGATTCTGATCACGTGGTAACACTAAACGAAGAAGTACAGTTGATTGCTTCTGAAATAGTACGTAACGACTTTATCGGTCGCGTAAATGTAGGTCTTGACTTTTTTGACGCCTCTATCAATCGTATTGGTGCTTATGTAGTAGGTACACGTGCAGCACAAAAAGCGTTTATAATTGCTATGTTGGAGCCTACTTCTACATTAGTGAAATATGAAGAAAACGGGCAGAATTTTGAACGTTTAGCACTTTTTGAGGAGTTGAAAACAAAGCCATTTGGTGCTGTTTGGGATTACTACTGTTTACAAGAAGGAGTACCTGTTAGCGAGGATTATATCGCAGAAATACAAGCTTACGAAAAAGAAGTTTTATCTAAAAGATAAGTAGAAGGAGCTGGATGATGAAACACATTTGTTTCATCATCTGGTTCGCTTTTTTATTGAATCAAAATTACAATAGATGGATACTAAAGTAATCGCAGTTTTTGATATTGGCAAAACCAATAAAAAAATACTTCTATTCGATCGGGTGTTTAATTTGGTTTATCAATACGAAGAGAAATTTTCGACGACAGTTGACGATGATGGTTTTGAATGCGATGATATTCAATTGATTCAAAATTGGATGGTGAATACTTTGAGTGTTCTTGTTGAGGAAGGAAAGTTCGATATTCAGGCCATTAATTTCTCAACCTATGGTGCATCTCTTGCCTTTTTAAACAAAGAAGGTAAATTAGTAACGCCAATTTACAACTACCTAAAGCAAGTAAATCCTGAAATTCAGGAATCCTTATTTCAAGAATACCGCGGAATGGATGAGTTTTGCCGTCAAACGGCCAGCCCGGCTTTGGGATTGCTTTTAAATTCTGGAATTCAGGTGCTTTGGTTAAAAAAAGAAAAACAAGATGTTTGGGAAAAGGTGGAGAATATACTTCATTTTCCGCAATATCTTTCTTTGGTTTTAACAGGGCAGATCACTTCCGAACCAACCTCTATTGGCTGTCACACTTTTCTATGGGATTTTGATAAAATGCAATATCACCCATGGCTAAAAAAGGAAGGCTTAAAATTGCCAAAACCTGTTAATAACGATCAGGTTTATCCTGCTTTGATTAAAGGGAAAGAAATTAAAACAGGAGTTGGTATTCACGATAGCTCCGCATCATTGGTTCCTTATCTTCACAATTCAAAAGAAGATTTTATTCTTGTTTCCACCGGAACGTGGTGCATTAGCATGAATCCATTTAACGATGAGCCTTTAACAAGCGAACAATTGAAGAACGATTGTTTGTGTTTTCTGACTCCTGAAAAGCAACAGGTGAAGTCATCCCGGTTATTTATGGGGCATTTTCATGAAGCATGCATTGCCAGGCTCAATCATCATTTTAATGCAAGTGATAAGTATTTTCAAAATATCGATTATTGCGAAGATGCAGTAAATTCCATCAATCTAAAATTCGGCAAAGCTTTATTGTTTTTCCCCGAAGGAATTGAAAAATTCAGTGAAGGACTCGAAAAAGTGGATTTATCTGTTTTCGCAGATTATGATGAGGCATACACTCGCTTGGTAATGGAATTAACCCGTTTGTGTGTTCGTTCTATAGAACTTGTTATTCCGAAAAGGGATACAACAAAAACGATTTACGTATCAGGAGGTTTTTCGCGAAATAGAATATTTGTAAGTCTTCTTACTGATTATTTTACGGACAAAAAAGTTCGCACTTCTGAAATTGATAATGCAAGTGCGCTTGGAGCGGCCCTGGTAATTGCCGGAAATTTAGAGGGTTTTACGACCAATAAAATTGAATTAGAGTCAAAATAAAACATAACAATCTCAAAATAAACAAAAATGAATACTTGCAGACGAATTTACCTGCCACCTTTAAGTTTGGTAGGTCCAAATGCTTTACTGGAATTAAAAGATGAACTGGCCGCCAGAGGTTTTACAAAAGCTTTATTTGTAACAGATGAGATTTTGGTGAAGATTGGTGTGGCAGAAAAAGTGGAAGATGTACTAAAAGGAGCTGGCCTGGATTATGTGACTTATAGTAGTGTAAAGCAAAATCCAAATACCGAAAACGTAAAGGAAGGTTTAGCTATTTTAACAGAAAATAAATGTGATTGTATCATAACCTTGGGCGGTGGTTCTCCTCAGGATTGTGGTAAAGCTGTTGGTATTTTAGCAACCAATGGTGGTTCTATTGAAGATTATGAAGGAATTCATGTTTCAAAAAAGAAATCTTTACCAATAATCGCAATCAATACAACTGCTGGTACTGCAAGTGAAATTACGATCAACTATGTGATCACCGACGAAAAGCGTAAAGTAAAAATGGTGATGGTTGATAAAAACTGTTTGGTGGATATTGCAGTTAACGATAGTATGTTAATGTTGAATAAACCTGCCTCTTTAACAGCCGCAACAGGAATGGATGCCTTAACTCACGCCATTGAAGCTTACGTAACTGCGGGTGCTTTTGAATGGTCGGATACGCTTGCACTAAAGTCGATAGAGCTAATCGGCAGTAGTTTAAGAGATGCAGTAAAAGATGGACAGAACATCGAAGCAAGAACTAAAATGGCTTGGGGACAGTTCATTGCCGGACAGGCATTTTCAAATTGTGGATTAGGCTATGTACACTCTATGGCTCACCAGCTGGGCGGAATGTACGATTTACCTCATGGTGTTTGTAATGCAATTCTTTTGCCATATGTAGAAGAATTTAATGCCGAGGTGTGTGGCGAAAAATTGGGTAAGGTAGCAGAAGCTTTGGGTGCTGATACAACAGGCATGTCGGTAGATGAAAAGAAGAAAGCTGCTATTGATGCTATTAAAAAATTGTCGAAAGATGTTGGTATTCCTGCAGGATTAAAAGAATTGAATGTTGATCCGAAGGACTTTAAAGCGATGGCGAAAAATGCAATGGCCGATGTTTGTACTGGAGGTAACCCAAGAGAAGTTTCCTTGGAAGAGACCATTAAGATTTACGAAGCAGCATACTAAAAAGAAATTATTTAAATCTTGTGTCTCGATACTTGTGTCTTGATACTAACTTATAGAATGATGAAAAATTTTAATCCGAATTTATTACATCCAAAAACTCAGTTAACACAAGTTATTGGTAAAATTTACAGAGATGGAATGACCACCACATCAGGAGGGAATATCTCTATCATGGATGAAAATGGCGACATGTGGGTAACCCCATCGGCTATTGATAAAGGCAAATTGACCGAAGATGATATTATTTGTGTGAAAAAAGACGGAACGATTGTTGGCAAGCACAAACCTTCGTCGGAATATCCTTTTCACAAAGCAATATATGATGCTCGTCCTGAAATAAAAGCAGTAATTCACGCGCATCCGCCGGCATTGGTTTCTTTCAGTATTGTTCGCGAAGTACCAAATACCAATATTATTCCTCAGGCTAAAAAAGTATGCGGAAAAATAGGTTATG
Source organism: Labilibaculum sp. (assembly GCF_963664555.1). Taxonomy (GTDB): domain Bacteria; phylum Bacteroidota; class Bacteroidia; order Bacteroidales; family Marinifilaceae; genus Labilibaculum. The sequence continues at coordinate 1,581,999 of NZ_OY761461.1, forward strand.
CAGAATATGAGTTGCCAGGCAGTGAGGCTTTGGGAGCAGTAATTGCGAAACAATTTATTGGCAGCGATTACATGGCCGTAATCATGGAAAATCACGGTACTGTTTTGGGTGGTACAGATATGCTGGATGCTTATACTCGTTTTGAAACTTTGGAGTTTTGCTGTCAAACCATCATTAACGCCAAAGGAATTGGGAATCCAACTTACTTAACCGATGAGCAAATTAAAGCCTACGAAGCTCAAATGCCCGAAGTTAAAGACTGCAATACCAATGTGGTAAATACAACCATCGAAAAAGCGCTTCGATCGGAGATTGTTGAATTTGTTCACCGTGCTTGTCGTCAAAATTTAATGATCAGTTCTTTTGGAACAATCTCGATGCGTGCCGAAGGAAACGATTTTTTGATTACTCCAACAGGAACAGCCCGATGGGATCTTAAAACTGAGGATATTGTTCAGATTAAAGATGGTAAACCGGAGGAAGGCAAAACACCAAGCCGTTCAACCAAGTTGCATCAGATGATTTATGAGCAAAATCCAAATGTGAATACAATCATTATTACTCAGTCTCCCTATTTAATGGCTTACGGTACAACAGGCGTTAAATTTGATGTAAGAACAATTCCTGAAAGCTGGATTTTCTTACAGGATGTACCTTATTTACCAATTGAAACACAATTTCAAGGGAATACTACAATTCCCGAAATGATTTGCGATACAGTTCCTGCTGTTTTGGTTGCAAACAACTCATTTTTGGTCACCGGGGCTTCAATGATGCAGGCATTTGACAGACTTGAGGTGGCTGAGTTTAGTGCTAAATCTCTAGTGATCGGTGCTCCGTTAGGAAAAATGGTTCCTATTAATGATGAGCAGGTTGAAGATTTGAGAAAGAAATTTTTAAGTTAATTTGAATCAGTATTATAAAGCAAAAAAGATGAACCCAACGGTTCATCTTTTTTATTTTATTAAAATGAATTAAGATTTTTCAACTCTCGTGTTGCTTTGATGAATATTCTTTAGGTGACACACCATAATAAGCTTTAAAAGATTTTGAAAAATGTGATAAATTGGAATACCCAATCGCATAACCGATTTCTCCGATGTTAATTTTACTTGTTGTAAGCAGATAGGCTGCCTGTTTCATCCGAATGTTTTTGATAAAATCACGAGCCGATTGATTGGTTAGTTCTTTTAATTTTCGATGCATATGTACTCTGCTTATTCCAACACCATCGGCCAGCATCTCAACATTTAACTCACTGTTAGAGATGTTATCTTTAATAATGTCCATTACTTTTTGCATCAATATTTCGTCGTGCGATTTTATTTCAATATTCTCTATTTCATGTTCTGCCTTAGGCTGTAACTTGCTATATATTTTTTTCCGGTTTTCTAAAATATTAGAAATCATCTTAAGGATAAATTCACTTTTGAAAGGTTTTACCAAATACATGTCGGCACCCGTTTCAATGCCTTCTATTTCGTTTTCTTCCTTAGAAAGTGCAGTAAGCAAAATAACAGGAATATGGTTCGTTAAAATATTTGCTTTAACTCTTTTACACAAAGTGATTCCATCCATTTCCGGCATCATAATATCACTAAGGATAAGATCTGGTTTTTCATCCAATAAAATCTCATGAGCTTTTCTCCCATTTTCGCACGCCACTACTTTATAATAAGTAGATAATTCATTGTACAGATAGTTTCTGATGTCAACTTCATCATCAACAATCATTACCTTGTAATTGGTTTTGCGTTTTACGTTTTTATCAATGGGAATTTGGATGTTTTCTTTGGATACCTGCGGAGTATACTTATTTGCAGCCACAGGAAGAGCTGTTGTTTCTGTTATAAGATCTTTTGGGGAGAGATGCTCATTTCCGAGAGGAAGGGCAATGATGAATCGGCTTCCTGTTCTGTCGTTACGGTTTTCCGCCAAAAGTTTACCTTTGTGTAAACTGACTAAAGAGCGGGAAAGATGCAAGCCGATGCCTGTACCTGTTGAGTGTTTTGTATCCGGCGAATAAACTTGGTAAAAGCGATCAAAAATTCGCTCAATTTCACTTTCCTTAATTCCAACACCTGTATCGCTTACAGAAATTTTTACCTGTTCATGCTGATGATTTCCTTTTTCAATGATTTCTTTAGCGATACTTAATTCAATCTCACCTCCCGAAAGTGTAAATTTAAAGGCATTTGATAATAGGTTGAAAATAACCTTTTCAAAATTCAGAGGATCTATCCATACCTCAATATCCGGATCGCTGGTAGTTATACTGAAGGATATGTTCTTATCGTTGGCTAACAGTTCGAAAGATTGAGCTATCTCCTTAATAAAGCTGTAGATGTTTGTTTGTTGAAATTTTATAAGAATCTGTCCTTTGTCAATTCGTCTCACATCCATCATTTGACTAACCAAACGGTATATTCTATTGGTGTTTTGCTGCATTATAAAGAACAGCCTTGAGTTTTTCTCATCAAAATTTTGTTTGATTAATTTTTCTAGTGGATCTAATATTAGCGATAAGGGAGTTTTAATTTCGTGTGATATATTGATGAAAAACTGCATTTTCATTTCATTCACCTTTTCGGCGTGCAGGCGTTTCACTTTCTCCATGTATAGCAGAAATATTCCATAGAAAAACGTGCCGATCAATAGTGTCCATAAAATTTTTGCCCAAAGCATTTTATACCAGGGAGGATAGATGATAATGGTAAGTTTTCTTGGCGTTGAGAGGTTCTCTTTATCAACGGCGCGTACCGAAAAAGTATAGGTTCCATGATTTAAATTGGTGTAGGTAGCCCTTTTGTTGGTTGAGTTTGTTACGTTCCAGCTCAAATCAAAGCCTTCCATTATATATTCGTAAGAAACAGCTGTTTGATTCGCAAAATCGGTTGAAGTAAATCCAATCGAAAATACATTATCCTGTTCGCGCAGTCTAATCGTATCTTCAAGCACTATCGATTTATCTAATATTACGTGCTCACCCGATTTGTCACCAATTTTCACTGGTTTATCGAAACTTAAAAATTCAGTCAGAATAACATCTCTCACTTCCCTGCTGATAGTTGCATAGTCTTTGCTGATTTGAGTTATTCCATTTATGCCACCGAAAAACAGCTCCTGTTTGTCTGACTTAAAAGCTGCGTTTCTCGAAAATTCATTTGCCTGAATTCCGTCATGAGAATAATAATTGGTAAAAGTTTCATCTTCAGGGTTGAACCGCGATAAACCGTTGTGTGTGCCAATCCATAATTGGTTGTATTCATCTTTAATTAATGAGCATATCACGTTGTTGCACAAACCATCGCTGACATCATAAAATACCGATGTTGAATTGCTGGTGTTTATTTTCGCCAAGCCTTCGTAGGTGCCTATCCATATGTTATTTTTGCTGTCAGCAAGAATGCAGTCTACAGTATTATTTTTTAGAAGTCCATTTTCTTTCGAATACTGAGTTAATGATTTCCTTTTTAAGTTTACATGAAAGAGTCCTACATAGGTTCCAATCCATAAATTTTGGTCTTTATCGATATAAACACAAAGTATCCATTTTGGGATTTTTTCATTTAATGAGTCTGGAATATCGAGTCCATCGTAGTATAGTTCTTTTTGAGTATCGAATCTGCATATTCCATCGCCTAAGGTTCCTATAATCAATTGGTCATGATTGTTTTTTGTAATTGATGTGATTTTATTGTAGGCTTTGCCCGAGGCGTTATTCTTTTTAGATGTAAAGGTTTTAAAGGTTCGATTTTTCTTATCATATCTGATAAGGCCATTTATGTATCTGCCCAGCCATAGATAGTCATTTGAATCATTGTATAAGGTTAAAATATTTTCTCCAACGAAATTTCCGCTTTCATTTTTTAACGGGATGTGTTTTACTTTTTTAGTTAATCGATCCAAATAGTACAGGCCATCTCCATCGGTTGCAATCCAAAGTTCTTTTTCATTTCCATCGATTGCTGTTATACAGTTTGATCCGATACTATTCTGATCAAAGGCTTTGTATCCGTAGGTCTTAAATGTTTCTTGTGATACAGGCAGTAAATAAATGCCTTTTTGAAAAATACCAAGCCAAATATTACCCTCATTATCTTCGATAATAGAATGAATTTTACTCTTTAAAAAGTCGAAAGAGGCATTTACGGTGGTGTAGTTTTCCAATTGATTTGATTCTTTGTTTAACAGCTTTAGGCCAAAACCATCCGTGCCAACCCATAAACGATTTTTTGAATCAAAAAGAATCTCTTTTACCGGCAAATTATTTTCATTTTGATTTGCAGAGTTTATTTGATTAACAATTTCGGTTTGTTTATTTATTTGAGCTAATCCGCCGTTTAAAAATCCGATATAAATAATGTTCTGATCTCCTTCGCAGATGCATGATATTTCTTTGTTTGAGAAGAATGTTTGATTGTGTTTGGATAAAGTAAAATTCTTAATTTTTTTAGTTGCGGGATCAAACGAATTTAAACTTTGATTGGAAGCGATCCATAATATTCCTTCTTTGTCTTCAAAAATATCTACCAGATCATGCTTGCCTAATTGTTCGTTTAGTTTTTCGCAATAATCTGGTTTTTGGGTGTTTTTATCTATTCGAATTAATCCATGCCCCGTTGTTGTTAACCAAACATCACCATTTGAGGATGTTATAATGGAAGATATAAACAGATGATCTTTTTGATGCGACAGAGCCAATTCTATTTCTTGAAAAGATTCAGTTTCATGTTTGTATATTTGCAATCCATTAATTTGTGCAACCCATAAATTTCCCTTGTGATCTTCGGTTACTGCAGTTACAAAATTATTTTTTAATGTGTTGCTGAGATTAATGTTATTGGTATGAGACTTGAATTTTATTCCGTCAAATTGATTTAATCCATCTTCAGTAGCTACCCATAAGAAACCCAAATGATCCTGATAAACCTGATTTATAAGACTATTTGACAATCCTTCATTATAGTCAAATAATTTTTTTTTTTGTGAAAAAATAAAGTTTGAAAGCAGGATAAGAAGAAGGGTAAAGTATATTTTAAAACGCATAATATTATCAGTTTTCATTAAGAGTGTCTAAAAATATTAAAAAATACTAAAGTGCGTGAAATTTTTCATCTGTAATTTACTGATAATGCAGCAATGTAACCAATAGGAAAGTTAATGTAACAAATGTGTAATAGGCAGTAACTAATAGGAAATAGTTTGTAACCAGTGTGTTTTAGTCGCAAAGATGCAATACATACCTTTATACTATGGAAATTATCACCTGAAATAAAGAATGGTATTATTATGCCTTAATTAAAGCTTGAGTTGAAAAAGTGAAAATTAATAAATAAAAGAGTACCAGAATTTAATTCTTAATAAACCAAAAAACAGTCAGTATGCTTACTAAATATTTCTTAATCATCTTTTTGTGTTTTATGACTTTGGGAAATTGGGCTTCAAGTCAAAATAAATTGGATGGTTCTGCATTATGGTTTACACATTCAGAAACAAACAATGAAGGACAATTTGCTTGCCCTTCATTTATATATATGCCGCAAATATCTCCAACCTTCGCTATCATTAATAAAGAACTCAAAAATGGTTTTGATAAATTGTATAATAAGGAGGTGAAGCAGATAAGCGAATTGAATTCAAATGTTTTATGTGTTGGCACATCCAATCAAAAAGATTTATCAGTTTACTTTAAGAATGAAGAATTAATTGCATTAGGAAATGATGGTTATATCATAAGAACAGTTGCCGGTAATAATACCATAATTATTGCAAATACAGATTTAGGAGCATTATATGGCACGTATCATTATTTAAGATTCCTGCAAACGAATAACATAGCAAAAAGTAATTTTGACATAGTTGAAATACCTTCCTACCAACGGAGAATTCTTAATCATTGGGATAATCTGGATGGAACTGTTGAAAGAGGTTATGCAGGTCATTCTCTTTGGCAATGGGAAGAGCTTCCGGAAAAGATCAGTCCGCGATATGCGGAATATGCTAAGGCAAATGCATCAATAGGTATTAATGGAACTGTATTGAATAACGTTAATGCGAAACCTGATATTTTGAAACCGGAATATCTGGAAAAAGTAAAAGTGTTAGCAAATACTTTTCGCCCATACGGAATAAAAGTTTACTTGTCTATTAATTTTTCCTCTCCAAGTGCATTAGGCGGATTAGAGAATTCTGATCCTTTAAAAGAAGAAGTACAGAATTGGTGGAAGGAGAAGGCCAATGAGATCTATTCATTAATTCCTGATTTTGGCGGTTTTTTAGTGAAAGCAAACTCTGAAGGACTGCCTGGTCCTCAGGATTTTGGAAGAACACATGCTGATGGTGCCAATATGCTTGCCGACGCTTTAAAACCACATGGAGGGATTGTAATGTGGAGAGCCTTTGTTTACAATTCCAACGGAAACGATCGCGCTAAACAAGCTTATGATGAATTTAAACCTCTGGATGGGAAATTTCGCAAAAATGTAATACTTCAAGTGAAAAACGGCCCTGTTGACTTTCAGCCCCGAGAGCCACTCAGTCCTTTGTTTGGTACAATGCAGCACACTACCCTGATGCCGGAATTGCAGATTACACAAGAATATTTGGGTTTTTCGGACCACTTGGTTTATTTGGGAACATTGTTTAAGGAGTTTTTAAACTCAGACACTTACGCAAAAGGAAGAAACTCTACAATATCAAGGCTTACTGACGGATCTATTTACAACGATTCGATAAAAGCCATTGCAGGTGTTGCGAATATTGGTTTAGACAGTAATTGGTGCGGACATCATTTTGCTCAGGCCAATTGGTATGCTTTTGGTCGTTTGGCCTGGAATCATCAATTATCTGCCAGGAAAATTGCAATGGAGTGGTTAATGCAAACCTTTTCACACGATCCGGATTTTCTGAATCAAATGTCATGTGTAATGATGGAATCCAGAGAAGTGGCAGTAAATTATATGACACCATTAGGATTACATCATTTAATGGGATGGAACCATCATCACGGTCCAGAGCCTTGGTGTGAGATTTCCGGTGCAAGACCAGATTGGCTGCCTACTTATTACCATAAGGCAGATAGTATCGGTATTGGATTTAACCGATCATCAAGTGGAAGTAATGCTGTAAGTCAGTATGCGGAACCATTGCTATCAGTTTATAATGATCCAGCACTTTGTCCGGAAGAACTTTTGTTATGGTTTCACCATTTACCATGGGATTATGAATTAAATAATGGGAGAGATTTATGGACTGAATTGTGTTTCAGATACAATGCAGGTGTTGAACAGGTAGAGTATTTTCAATATGTCTGGAATTCCCTTCAATCAAAAGTGGATAAAAATAGATTTAATGATGTACAAAATAAATTGGCAATACAATTGAAAGAAGCTATATGGTGGAGGGATGCGTGTCTACTTTATTTTCAAACTTTTTCCCACAAAGCAATTCCTTCGAAACTGGATCAGCCTAAAAATAAATTGGAAGATCTTAAGAAGCTTAAATTTTCAATGACTCACCATAATTAATGATTACTAACTACTAAATTGTTTTATTAATCAATTTCTAAATTTATGAAAAAGTGTTATCAACAGAGGAAAGTGATTGCTATTATGCTATTTCTCTTTCTAACAGTACATTTTGGAGCAATGGCGCAAAGCTTATCGCTTCAAGGAACAGTTAAAGATGTTAAGGGAGTCCCCTTGCCAGGAGTTAGCATTTCTATAGTAGGAACTACCCAAGGAACCATTACGGATATAGATGGCAACTATTCTTTGGAAGCGCCAGGAGATTCACAGTTGAAATTTCAGTTCATTGGATTTTTAGCTGAGATTGTGAGTGTTAATAATCAAACGACAATTAATGTTACTTTAAAAGAGGACGTTGTGGGCCTTAATGAAGTAGTAGTTGTTGGTTATGGTACCCAACGTAAAGAAGCTGTAACGGGTTCCGTTGCTAATATTAAGGGTGAAGTGATGCGGGAAGTGCCATCTGCAAATATTTCGCAAGCTTTACAGGGACGTATAGCGGGTGTGAATATGCAGCAAACCTCAAGTAAACCCGGTGCACTAATGCAGATTCGTATTCGCGGGTCACGATCGCTAACAGCCAATAACGACCCCTTGGTGGTACTTGATGGAATGCCATTTTCGGGATCTATCAGCGATATCAACCCTACTGATATTAAGACTATTGATATTCTTAAGGATGCTTCTGCAACAGCTATTTATGGTTCGCGTGGTGCAAATGGTGTTATAATGGTAACCACTAAAACAGGGAAAAAAGGAAAAAGCGCTCAGGTTACCTATAATGGTTATCAAGGTATAAATACTGTTTTTTCTGACTACCCAATGATGGAGGGATCCAAATTTGTTGAATTACGTAAATTAGCCAATAAGTATACAAATGGAGTGGATGAAGCCGATGATGTAAATACAAATTGGCAGGATCTGTGGTATCGAAACGCTAATGTAACCAATCATAACATTGCGCTTACAGGTGGTACTGAAAAAGGAAGCTATAGCTTTAGTACTGGATTCTACAAAGAAGAAGCTGTAACTCCAGGAACGGATTTTAGCCGATTAACTTTGCATGGTTCTATTGATCAGGAAATAGGTAGTTATTTCCGTATAGGTTTTAGCACAAATAATAATTATACCAAGAGTGAAAATGGAATGGGTATGTATGGTGTTTTAAGTATGTCTCCCATCGCGGACCCTTATGATGCTGATGGTAATTGGAAAAGAACCATAAAGATGCCATTAGATGAAAGCTGGAATCAGACAAAAGATATTGTAAATGCTTTAGGCGATAGATACATTGATGAGAAAAAGGCATTTGCTTCTTATAACACCTTGTTTGCTGAAGTAAAAATACCTGGTGTAGAAGGCTTAAAGTATAGAATTAGTCTTGCCGGTAATTTACGCACGACCAACGATGGAAATTATACCGGAGAGGGTATAGGCAGTTCTAATGCAACCACTGTTTCTACAGCCGGAATCAGTAACTCGCGAAATACTAATTGGGTAGTTCAAAATCTTTTAACCTACGACCGTAGGTTCGGTAAACATTCTATTAATGTTGTAGGTTTGTATTCTGTGGAGGAAACGTTGTATAATAGCTCTAATGTTTCTGCTAAGGATATTCCAGCAGATGCTTTTCAATTTTATAATCTGGGCCGTGCTGCAGGAGAAATTACTGTTAATCCGGAGTATCAGAATTATGAAAAAAGTGGATTGATGTCTTATATGGGACGTGCAATGTACTCCTATGATAATCGATATATGATTAGTGCTACAATACGTTCCGATGCTTCTTCAAGGTTGGCAGAAGGACATAAGTGGCATACATACCCAGCTTTGTCAGTAGGTTGGAATATCGCAAACGAATCCTTTATGTCTGATATCACCGCAGTAAATTCATTAAAACTTCGGGTTGGTTTTGGACAAACTTCAAATCAATCTGTAAAACCATATGCTACACTAGGTGTTTTAAGTACCAGACCCTATAATAATGGGACTACCTATTCTACTGGAACTTATGTAACAGAATTGCCTAACAATGATTTAGGATGGGAATTTTCTAAAACCTGGAATTATGGCTTGGATTTTGCGCTTTTGAATCACCGATTGAGTGGTGCTATCGAGTACTATATTACGAAAACGGAAGATGTTCTGTTAGGTGTTGGTTTACCTCCTACATCAGGAGTTTCAAGTGTAACTCAAAATATTGGGACCACAGAAAATAAAGGATTGGAGCTTTCTCTTAACGGTGTGATTCTGGATGATGTAAACGGTTGGACATGGGATGTTGGTGTTAATTTTTATTCCAATAAAAATAAATTAACCTCTCTTGCTTCGGGACAGACTAGAGATGAAGGAAACTGGTGGTTTGTTGGACATCCAATAAATGTTGTTTATGATTATAAAAGAATAGGAATTTGGCAGGAAGGTGATGCAAACCTTCAATCATATGAACCTGGAGGAAATGTAGGTATGATAAAGGTTCAGTATTATGGTGATTACGATGAAAATGGTATACCTACAAGAAAAATTGGACCAGAAGATTTACAGGTAATGGACCTTGAACCTGATTTTCAGGGTGGTTTTAATACTCGCGTTGCGTATAAAGGGTTTGATTTTAGTTTGGTTGGAGCTTTTCAACATGGCGGGACTCTCATCAGTACATTATACTCGTCAGGAGGTTACCTTAACATGTTAACCGGACGTAGGGGTAATGTAGATGTTGATTATTGGACGCCTGATAATACTGGCGCCAAATATCCTCTTCCCGGAGGTAGTCAGTCAGGTGATAATCCTAAATACGGCAGTACATTAGGTTATTTTGATGCATCTTATGTAAAAATACGTTCTCTATCTCTTGGTTACAATTTCAGCCAAAAAATTATTGAGGCTGCTGGTTTTGATAAATTAAGACTTTATGCTACTGTACAGAATCCATTTGTGTTGTTCTCGCCTTATACTAGAGAAACCGGTTTAGATCCGGAAACCAACTCTTACGGAAACGAAAATGCGGCAGTTGCCTATTCTGATAACATGAAACGTATACTTACTCAGGGATATAACACTCCTTCAGTTCGTAAATACGTGATCGGCATCGAATTAACATTTTAAAAATTTAAAAATTATGAAATTTAATTATAAAAAACCTCTTATAGGAACAATGTTGATGACCATGTTCTTTATAGCGTGTACCGATGTATTAGAGGAACAGCCACGTAGTAAGTATACGCCTGAATACTTTAAAACCGAGAAAGGTGTTTTGGGAGGAATAACCTCTCAGTATGCACACCTGCGGTACATTTATGGTAATGCATACTATTTTAATTCTTGCCTGACAGGAACCGATGAAGTTACATATGCGCAAAGCGCTGATGGTAACTTTAAGGATATGGATATGTCAGGTGTAGGGTCGATTACTGCAACAGGTGCCAATACTAATGTTTTATGGGGAAACGCGTTTTCTAATATAAACACTGCAAGTGGTATTATAGAGAATGCTGAGATTATTGGTATTTCAGATGAAATTATTGCTGAGGCTAGGTTCTTCCGTGCATTTGATTATTTTTTATTGGTACAAACTTTTGGTGGAGTTCCATTGGATTTAGGTGCTGGAGAGCTAAAGTTTAACACCAGTGCCTCAAGAACTTCTGTGCGAAACACAGTTCCTGAAGTTTATACCAAAGCTATTTTCCCTGACTTGTTAACTGCCATTGAAGATTTGCCGGCAACAGGTCGGGTAACTGGAGCTGCGACTAAAACCGCTGCTCGTATATGTTTGTCTAAAGCCTATTTGACTTATGGATGGTGGTTGCAAAACCCAAACAATATTCCGACTTATCCTGCAAGTGATAGAATTGACCCAAGCGGGCATGATGCTGCATGGTATTTTCAACAAGCTTATAATGTGGCAACAGACGGGATTGCTGATCCAGGACCTTTTGGTTTAATGCCAACATTTTATGATCTGAATGTGGGTAAAAATGACCGTAATAAAGAATGTGTGTTATATGCTGATCATACCGAGGACAGCGAATTTTATAATGGATCCAGCCTTACCTATGGTGGTGGCGGTGGTGCAGATAATTTTGCTGTTTGGATGTTGACCTGGAATTATACAGTGCTTCGAAGTGATGGTGTAAGTTCTGTTCAGCGAGAAGCAGAACAACACTTGGGTCGACCATGGACACGTATGGCTCCTACTATCGGTGTTGTTAAAAATACCTTTGCCGACAAAACGAATGATTCGCGTTACGATGCAACATTTACTACTGTATGGCGTGGTAACTGGCCAAAAGGTGGAGTCGCTGCAACATCTTTAATTAATGCAAATGGTATGTCGATTGTACCTGGTGATGCAGTATTAACAATCTTGAACGAGGACGATCCAGCTCTGGTTTGGGGAACTGACGCAGCTACAGGTGGTAATGTTGGCGCCGGCACATTACCTGGAAGGTCAGATTTTGTTATGAATCCAAGTGGTATAAGTAGATATAAGTATCCGGGATTTTGGAAGCTTGGTGTTTATCGTACTGACAATGGGACTTCTTTGGGGCAACCTAATGCTGCATCGACTCGTCCATTCAATATATATAAATTCTCGGAGTTGTATTTTATCGCAGCCGAAGCAGCCGTAAAGGGTGCAACAACTCAAGGTGGGTTAACTGCTGTAGATTTGATCAAAGTTATCCGTGCTCGTGCAGGAAAGTGGAGCTTTGATAATAATGGGAATGTGGCTAAAGATGTTGATAACAGCGCTGCTATGATTGCTGCCACTCCAACTACTTTAGACATTAACTATATTTTAGCTGAACGTTCACGGGAATATTTTGGTGAAGGGTATCGTTGGTTCGATTTGGTACGTACACAGAAATGGGCGGAAATCGCCGGCAGTTATGAAATTTGCGGATCTGGAGTTACAGATCACACACCTAAAACCATAACTCGGAATATAACACCTGATTTTTATCTTCGACCTATTCCACAAGGCCAGCTTGATGGTATGGAAATGAGCGAGGCTGAAAAAGAAGCTTATCAGAATCCAGGATATTATGAGTAAAAATGGATATTAATAATTGATAAACTGCATTTTCGTAAATTGGAGTTGGTGACATCAATTCCTTTTGAAAAGAAAGTAGGTTTGATACGTTTATTTAGTAAGAATTAGTAAGAATAAACTGTCCGTGGGTTCAACTTGCGGACAGTTTTAAAATTAAAAGAGATTTGCGGAATTGAAATGTAATATTACAGAAGTATCCGATATTTTTGAATTGAGACAATTGATTGCGTATTTCTAAATATTTAAATTTTTCAAAATTAATAAGGCCGATTTATAAGTGAAATTTTTTAGAAATTACAGATGCTGACTTTTTTTATAACAATTGGGTCAGTTGTCGAAAGTTTCATCTGTTTATAATTTTTATTTTACGGCCATGGAACTTACCATATAATCACCTCCCTGTGTGTAGAAAGCTTTATACATGGACGTTTCATCTGTTTGTTAACAGGGATTTAATTCCCTGATGCCTGGGGTAATGTGTTTCAGTTTAATGATAAAAACAAATAAAATCAATATGATAAGATTTATTGTGTTAGAGTTGATTGTCTTGTTCAGTATAATCTCTTGTAAAAATGATACAGGTAAGGAATTAAGTGAGAATAAATTTGTGTCTTTTTTAGTAAATGAGAACAATTTCCCGATAGTAAAATCTCAAAAAGGCACTCCCATATATATTGACGATAAAGACTATTCAGGTGTAATCAAAGTCGCTGAATTATTTCAAAAAGACATCGAAAAAGTAACAGGAGTAACCAATTCTTTACACATTGGCGAAAAGCCGCAAGGTACCATTATCATTATTGGTACAATTGGAAAAAGTCAGATAATAGAGGATCTAATTGCATCAGGAAAGTTGAAAGTGAATGATGTAAAGGGGAAATGGGATAATAGTTTAATTGAAGTAGTTGAGAATCCTTTACCAAACGTCGATAGAGCTTTAGTGATTGCCGGGAGCGATAAAAGAGGCACAATTTACGGCATGTTCGATATTAGCCGTAAAATGGGAGTTTCTCCTTGGTATTTTTGGGCTGATGTACCTGTAAAAAAGCACTCCGAGGTATTTATTAAAGCAGGCAGATATAATTTGGGTGAGCCAAAAGTTAAATATCGCGGTATTTTTTTAAACGATGAGGAACCAGCTTTAGGACGATGGGCAGTTGAGAATTACGGCGGATTCAATCATCAAATGTACGAGCATGTTTTCGAATTGATTTTACGCTTAAAAGGCAACTTCTTGTGGCCTGCTATGTGGTGGGCAAGTTTTAATAGCGACGATCCCTTAAATGCTCAGCTGGCAGATGAATTTGGAATTGTAATGAGCACATCACATCATGAACCATTGATGAGAGCGCATGCAGAATGGAAACCATACGGTGGAAAAGCATGGAATTATAAGAGCAACAAAAGCCAATTGGATGCTTTCTGGAAAGAGGGAATTGAACGAATGGGTAATAAGGAAAGTGTTGTTACTCTGGCTATGAGAGGAGATGGCGATGAAGCCATGGAAGAAGGAACCAACATCGAACTACTGGAAGATATTGTTGCCAATCAACGAAAAATTATAGAAGAGGTAACTCAGAAGCCAGCTAATGAAACACCGCAGGTTTGGGCTTTATACAAAGAAGTTCAGGAATATTACGACAAAGGTATGAAAGTACCTGATGATGTTACACTATTGTTTTGTGATGACAACTGGGGAAATGTTAGGGTATTGCCGGAACCAGAAGCTGCTGAACGTCCGGGAGGTTACGGTATGTATTATCATTTTGATTATGTGGGAGGTCCGCGTAATTACAAGTGGCTCAATACGAATTCATTACCGCGGGTTTGGGAACAATTAAGATTAACATATGAACACGGGGTTGATCGTATTTGGATTGTGAATGTTGGCGACTTGAAACCAATGGAGTTACCTATTTCATTTTTCTTCGACTATGCATGGAATCCTGAGTCGGTTACTGTAAATGAATTATCAGAATATACAACGAATTGGGCATCAGAACAATTCTCTGGAAAATATGCAGAAGAAATCGCTGAATTGCTGGATTTATATACAAAATATAACAGGCGTCGCACACCTGAATTATTGGACGATCATACCTATAGTTTGATTCATTACCGGGAATTTGAAAAAGTAGTTGAGGATTACAATCGTTTAGCACAAAAGGCTAAAAGTCTATATGATATAATAGATAAGAATCAAAAGGATGCATTTTATCAATTGGTTTATTTCCCAGTAAGCATTTGTGCCAATCTGAATGAAATGTATTTGTATTTGGCTAAAAATAAGCAATATGCTAAAGAAAAAAGAGCTGCAACCAACTTAATGGCTGATAAAGTAGTTGAACTTTTTAAGCGTGATTCACTGCTTACTCTTGAGTTTCATACTGAATTAGCTGATGGTAAGTGGAATCATATGATGGCACAGCAGCATATTGGTTATACCTATTGGAACCAGCCGGACAGTAATACGATGCCTCAGATAACCTATTTGAAAGTACCGGAAGTAGGACAACTTTGTATAAAGATTGAAGGGAAAGATAAAATTTGGACAAAGCATGATTCTACCGCGAATCTTTCAAATTTCGATAATATCAATCAGCAGGAATTTTATTTTGAGCTTTTCAACACTGGAAAAAGAGCAATAGATTATAAAATTGAAGCTCCTGAATGGTTGAAAATCAGTGAAACAGAAAATAATCTAAAAGAGGAAGATCGGCATTTTGTTTCTGTTAACTGGGATCAACTTCCTGTCGGCAATTCAGCAGGAACAATTTTTGTGTCTGGTAATGGTCAGGTGATTGAACTAGGCGTTATTGCAGATAAAATTGATCTGAATAAAAAGAAGTTACAAGGATTTATTGAGAACAACGGAGTGGTAAGCATTGAAGCTGTAGACTTTAATTCAAGCAGTACCAGTCAGGGATTTGATTGGGAAGTGATAAATGGTTTGGGGAACACAAAAGGAGGTGTAACATCATTGCCGGTAAATAAAGGTTATCAGGAGTTTAGTAAGGACAATTCACATTTGGAATATACATTCACATTGCTTAATAAACCTAAAAATGATTCCATTACTCTTTTTATGTGTTTGGCACCAACGCAGGATTTTAAGAATAAAGACGGATTAAAATATGCGGTATCTGTAGATGATGAAGAACCTCAGATTATTAACCTGCATGAAGGTTGTATAGGTAAGGATTGGAATTACGCAGAATGGTGGTGTACAGCGGTATCCGATAATAAATTAGTAAGAAAGTCAAAGCACAAACTGAATAATACAGAAACCCATATTGTAAGATATTGGTTGATTGATCCGGGAATTGTGCTTCAAAAATTGATGATTGATAATGGTGGACTCAAACCATCTTATTTGGGACCTCCGGAGTGTAAAATGTACAAGTAAAATTCAGAAATAAAAGTGATTATGGAAACTACAGGAAATAAATTTATTCTTCTTTTATCATTTATATCTTTATTTTTTTTCTTAAAACAAGAAAGAGTATTGGCTCAGCCTTCGGGAGGACCATATGGTCCAATACATAAAAGCTATGATTTACCAAATGTTGATGGTACCATCTATTATGTGTCTCCGGATGGGAGTAAGGATGCAAAAGGACTTAAGCTATCGGAGCCAACCAATATTGAATCGGCTGTTGAAAGGGTGAAAACGGGTGATGCCATTGTTTTGAGAGGCGGAATTTACCGTACAGGCAATTTGACCTTGAATCAGGGAATAACAATGCAGCCCTATAAAGATGAACAAGCTGTAATAAAAGGGACATTAGTTGCAACTGAATGGGAAAAATTAAAAAATGGGTTGTGGCGTACTTCATGGTCACATTTATTTCCATCCAAACCTCAGGATTGGTGGGTAAAGGATGTGTACGGAAAAATAACTCCCTTACATCGGTTTAATGATGACTTGGTTTTTGTTGATGGATGTTTTCTGCAGTCAGTAGGTTGGGAAGGAGAAGTTAATGAAGACACATATTTTATTAATTACGAAACCCAACAAGTTTATATTGGTACCGATCCAACAAATAAAGAGGTGGAAATTACTGCTTTTGCAACCGGATTGGTTCGAACAACAAAGGATGTGCATGGCAAAGGATCTGATGGGATCGGACCGGTAATTAAAGGAATTACAATTACTCAATATCCTTTTCGGATTATCGAGGTTGAGGGGTATTATCCGGAAGGTTTGTCAGTTGATTATGAACATGGTAATGATGTTGTTGGTACAACTATAGAAAATTGTACCATGAGCTATTGTGGTCGAATTGGTGTGAATCTGATAGGCGATAAAATAAGCTTTAAGCATTGTAAAATTAGCGATACAAGTACTGAAGGTTTATATTTGGTTAGCTCCGATGATGCTTTAATCGAAAAGAATATTTTCACACGTAATAATATTGAGAATCTGGTTGGCTATTTTCCTGCAGCAGTAAAAATATTTAATCAAAGTAATCGGGTTGTGTTTAATGATAACCTTGTAATTGATCTGCCAAATTCAAATGGTGTGTGGTATGATGTTGGTAATGTTGATGGTCGATTTATTAACAATTGGGTTGAGGGGGTTGGATTCCCTAACAATAACTTTCAGCCACATAGTGTTTGGCCTTCGCGTAATGGATTCTTTTTTGAAATATCCAAGGGCGCCGTTTGTGCAGGTAATGTGTTTACGAATTGCGATCATGGTATTCTGATTCTGAATAGCAATAATGTAAAAGTGTATCAGAATACGTTTGTTAATAGTCTGGCTTGTTTTGGAAGAAATGAGCGAAGTGCTCAGGGAGATCATTTCGGTTGGCATCCGAGCACCGGACCTGATGTTGATGAACGCACCGGACATGAGTTTGTGAATAATCTGATGGTGAAAGATGAAAAATACAACGGTCCACTCTTGCTGATCTGGCAACCCGATGTTTTATGCGGAGAACTAAAAGAGCCAGCCCTTAAATATTTAGATCACAATGCTTATGTGAGTAAAAATGATGCTAAGCTTGATATTTGGCTGAGCGATACTAAAAATGCCGAATGTCAGGCAAATTATAGTAATCCTGAAGCTTTTTACAAGCAACATCCGGAATATGCAAAAAGCAGTATCGGTTTAGCTCGTTATAACGGACCATTATTTAAAAGTCTTTTGTTAGGCAATTATGAGTTGTTATCGGATTTTAAAGGGAAAGGTGCAGCAACATCATTACCTGAAGAAGTATATCAGTTATTGCAAAGTCCCGTAAATCCTAAATTGCCATTTGTTGGAGCATATCCTTTCGCAGAATAGTATCGGATATAAAGTTTTGTAGGTGAAAACGAGATCCTGATATTGTGGAAAAAACGATATAAAATAGAACAGGTGAATATATAAATCAGTAAAATGATTTGAGGTAAAATAATAGAAGAATGGGGGAGTTTATATTGTCCCATTTTCTATGTTTGATGGGAGAGGTTTGAATATTGGAGAGGTTTCTTAAGTCAGGATGGAGATATCTGGTCGCTGTTGTTTTCTGTTTGTTTAGACAGGAATCAAGTGCAGTGCTTTAATACCAATTTAATTTCAAAACAGACTTTAAATAAAATGAATTAATTTTTAGCTGTATCGAGGCAAAAAAGTAAAGCACAGCCATGTTACGATGTAACTTTTTTAATGAAGATATAGCTGAAAAGAAACTTTTTATAAGGCCTGTTTTGATGTTAATTTGGTATAATAAAATGTGGATTTTTCTTACTGCTCAATACCCCAAAATTACTTTTAAGGAAGATAGTACACTACTACAGTAAGGTGTATTTTTTATTGGTAACAATTAGTGTGCGGTTTTTTTTTACCATTGATTTATTGTTTTTAAAACATATGGTTAAAACAAAGATGTAACCAAAATGAAATTAAATGTAACGGGAATGAAAAATATGTAACAAACTAACAAATTTGTGTAACACAGCATCACGAGAGTTTATTTCAATACAAGTATTTTTGGTTAACAGTTTGGGTGGTTCTCACAGTAATTAAAGTTTATAAGGAGCCACTTTTTTAATAAATAACATCGAATAATAAAGTCAGTATTAAATATTACAAAATGACATTAAAATCAGATAAAGTATCGGTAGTTGAAAAGATTGGCTACAGCTTAGGCGACCTTGCGGCTAACCTCATTTTTCAAACGTTGATGACGTTTTTAGCCTTCTTTTATACCGATGTGTATAAGATTCCGGCAGGAACAGCCTCCGTAATTATTTTTTCGGGAGGTATGATTGGAGCATGCTTTAACCCGATAATGGGTGTTATTGCTGATCGTACCAAAACAAGGTGGGGGAAATTTCGTCCATGGATTCTTTGGACATCAATCCCTTTTGGGCTAATGGCCTTATTGGCTTTTAGTACGCCGCAGTTTGGTCCGGGAGGTAAAATTGCATACGCATTTATTACTTATATCTTATTAGTACTACTTTATAGTGCCAATAACTTACCTTACTCGGCTCTGAGTGGCGTTTTAACCGGAAATATGGCAGAACGCAACAGTATTTCATCATATCGTTTTACTGCAGTAATGGTAGCTCAATTCATAGTTCAAGGTTTATTATTGCCATTGGTGTTAATATTTGGTGACGGCGATAAGGCAAAAGGCTTTGAAAATGTAATGGGAGTTTTTGCACTTGTTGGTATTGTCTTTTTTATCATCACTTTCTTAACAACAAAGGAACGTGTGGTTTCGACTCAAACAGAAACAACATCGGTAAAACAAGATGTTAAAGATTTGATGAAAAACAGGCCGTGGATTGTAATGCTTGTTGTTACTGTATTCGTATTTATTACGCTGTCGCTGAAAGGCGGTATGTATGTGTTTTATTTCGAGAATTATTTAAGTGAACAACATTTAGCAGTTTTTTTAAATGATATTGGCTTTAATGCTTTTATTAGTGGTTTAAATAATCTTTTGTCAAATATGGGCTTTGTGGGCTTCTTGTGGCCCGAAGATGTTGCAACATCAGGTTTTAGTCTTTTTAATGCCGGAGGAATCATTTTCATGATTATTGGGATTATGTTTTCAAAGGGGCTGGCCGATAAATATGGCAAAAGAGATGTATTTGGAGTGAGTCTTTTTCTTGCCACTTTATGTTTGCTTTTATTTTACTTTTATTCTCCGGAATCTATAGCTTTGGTATTTATAAGTCAGTTGTTGCATGGTTTCTTTTATGGAATTACCACACCTCTGTTGTGGGCAATGATTGCCGATGTTGCAGATTATTCCGAATGTAAAAATAACCGTAGGGCAACTGCAATTATTTTTTCAGCAATGATATTTGGTTTAAAAGCAGGTTTGAGCGTTGGTGGAGCTTTAGTAGCGGGAATTTTAGCAAGTTATGGGTATAATCATCTGCTGGATGTTCAAAGTCCTGAAACAATTAATGGTATAAAACTTTCTTTAAGCGTATTTCCAACTATTACATTTTTTATTGCAATAGGATGTTTATTCTTCTACAAGATTGATAAAAAGAAGGAAGTAGAGATTGAAGATGAATTGAGCAAAAGACGAGGATTAATGACTGATTTTAAGCGTTCCTAGATAGTGATTTGTAGGTGAATCGTCTTTCAGGCATCGAACTTGATGATCTTAAGAAAAAAACATTTATTGCTTAGTCTGGCATAAAATACAAATTAGTAAACTTATAATTAATGAATCGATTTAAAAAAATATACAACCCCGGTTTTTTGGCGTTTTTACTGCTTGGAGTATTGTGCAGTTGTTCAAAAACAGAAGTAAAGCCAGTATCATTGAAATTGGCTGTTGGCGATAGGTTTTATATAGGTACAGCATTAAATAGTGCCCAAATAGTTGGTGCTGACACCCCTGCCATAAAAATCATAAAACAACATTTTAATGCTGTTGTAGCTGAAAATGTGATGAAAAGTGAAGTTGTTCAACCTGTTGAAGGGGAGTTTGATTTTGATATGGCGGATAAATTTGTCAGGTTTGGGCTTGATAACAAGCTATTTATAACGGGGCATACTCTAATTTGGCATTCTCAGGCACCAGATTGGCTTTTCGTAGATAAGCAAGGAAATGATGTTTCGAGAGATGTTCTTATTGAAAGAATGAGAAGTCATATACACACAGTGGTAGGTCGTTATAAAGGAATTATAAAAGGCTGGGATGTTGTAAATGAAGCTATTTTGGATGATGGAACCTGGCGCAAAAGCAAATTTTATGAAATAATTGGTGCAGACTTTGTTAAGCTGGCATTTGAATTTGCGCATGAAGCCGACCCGGAAGCTGAGCTTTACTACAATGATTACTCGATGGCGAAAAAGGGGAAAAGAGAAGGGGTTGTGGCTATGGTGAAATCATTGCAGGAACAAGGAATAAGAATTGATGGTATTGGCATGCAGGGGCACATCTCAATGGATGATCCTACGATTGAGGATTTTGAGAAAAGCATAGTGGCTTTTTCTGAATTGGGTGTTCAAGTGATGGTTACGGAGCTGGATTTGACTGTTCTTCCTATGCCAAATATGAATGCTGGAGCCGATATAGCTTTAAATTTTGAATTTAAGAAAGAGTTAAACCCATACGCCAATGGACTTCCTGATTCGATTAGTACAAAAATGACAGAGCGTTATCAGGATTTTTTCAGATTGTTTTATAAACATAGCAATAAAATTAGCCGTGTTACCCTTTGGGGAGTTAGTGATGCTCAGTCATGGCGCAATTATTGGCCTGTTAACGGACGTACAGATTATCCTCTTTTGTTTGACAGAGAGTATAAAGCAAAACCAATTGTTGAAAAAATAATTAACGAAGATCTGTAATCGGTTAAAGAGTTTATTCCAAAGTGTCATTTAAATAAGAATTTGATACTCTTATTCTATCGATTTAATAATATGAATAAAGCTTGATAAAAGAGCTTGAAAAAAATAAAATAATGAAGAACCCAAGGTATTTAGTTGATGGTTTATATACCGCAGATCCATCAGCACACGTATTTAACGGCAAGCTATATATTTATCCATCTCACGATATCGAATCTGGTATACCTGAAAATGATAATGGCGATCATTTTGATATGCGAGATTACCATGTGTTTTCAATGGATGATATAGATGGTGAAGTAACTGATCATGGAGTTGTTTTGGATGTGCAGGATGTGCCTTGGGCCGGTCGTCAAATGTGGGATACTGATGTTGCTCATAAGAACGGTAAGTATTATTTGTATTTTCCGGTAAAAGATAAAACAGATATTTTCCGCATCGGTGTTGCAGTAAGTGATAAGCCTGAAGGGCCTTTTGTTCCTGAAAAGCACCCTATTATTGGAAGTTATAGCATCGATCCTGCCGTTTTTGAAGATGAGGATGGTCAGCATTATATGTATTTTGGTGGTCTTTGGGGAGGACAGTTGCAACGTTACCGAAACAATAAAGCACAGGAGTGTGGTTCCGAACCTGCCGATGATGAGTCTTCATTACCGGCTCGGGTTGTAAAAATGTCAGATGATCTGTTGGAATTTTCCGAAGAACCTAAAAGCCTTGTTATTTTAGATGAAAATGGAGAGCCTTTAAAAGCTGGAGATCATGATCGCCGCTTCTTCGAAGCATCGTGGATGCATAAGTACAATGGCAAATATTATTTTTCTTACTCAACCGGAAATACTCATTTGCTTTGTTATGCTGTTGGAGATTCACCTTATGGCCCTTTTACTTACAAGGGAGTAATCCTTACACCTGTAGTAGGCTGGACTACACACCATTCTATTTGCGAATTTAAGGGGAAATGGTACCTGTTTCATCACGATTCCAAGCCATCAGGAGGAAAAACATGGCTTCGCAGCATGAAAGTTACAGAGTTGGAATACAATGAAGATGGTTCTATTAAAACAATTGATGGAATGGCCGATTAGGCATATGTTCTGATTGTTTAAGGCAAGAGAATTCAATTTTTAAATTATAGTTAAAAAAAATTACGGAATGTATTTTAATCGAAAAGCTCTTTCTTTTATTCTTTTGGGCAGTCTGTTTTTGATGCCTTTTATGGTGTCAGCTCAGTTGCGTTTGCCTAAACTGATCTCAAATGGATTGGTGCTTCAGCGTGATGTGGATGTCAAAATTTGGGGCTGGAGTGCGAAGAATGAAAAGGTATCAGTTAACTACAGAGATTCTCTGTATAAAACCATTGCCGATGATAAGGGAGAATGGTTTGTTATGCTTCCTGCACAGAAAGCCGGTGGCCCTTATGCAATGAATATCTGCGCAAGCGATACGATTCATCTTAAAAATATTTTAGTTGGTGATGTTTGGGTTTGTTCAGGTCAGTCCAATATGGAATTGCCCATGCGAAGAGTGAGTCCTCTTTACAAGGAAGAGATTGCAAAAGCTGATAACAGAAACATCAGATATTTTGAAGTGCCAAAGAAATACAATTTCAACACTGTTAAAAATGATTTGCCGGATGGAAATTGGGTAGATATTAATAAGAACACGATTAATAATATTTCAGCAGTATCTTATTTTTTCGCCAATAAATTAAATTCAGAATATGATGTTCCTATTGGTATAATTAACAGTAGTTTAGGTGGCTCTCCGGCACAAGCTTGGTTAAGTGAGGAGGCGCTTAAAGAGTTTCCGTCTTATAGTGCCGAATTGAAGAAGTTTAAAAATAAAGCTGTAATTGATTCAATTGAGCAAAGTGATAATCGTAGAAGTAATAATTGGTATCAAAAATCAACAGTAAATGACGAAGGTCAGAAAGGAAACTGGCGGGCTAAAGATAGTAATACTTCAGATTGGAGTAGTATGACCATTCCTGGTTATTGGGCTGATGGGAAGTTGGGAAATGTGAATGGCGTTGTTTGGTTTCGAAAGGAAATTGAGATTCCTGCTGAATATTGTAACAAAGAGGGCTTACTAAATATGGGGCGAATTATTGATGCTGATTCAGTCTTTGTAAACGGAAAATTTATAGGAACAACCAGCTACCAATACCCACCGCGTCGATATACTATTCCTGCAGGAATATTGGTTGAAGGAAAAAATACGATTTCGATTCGTGTGATCAGTAATGGTGGAAGAGGTGGTTTTGTAGCCGGTAAGCCATATCAAATCGTATTCGATGATTTTCAAATAGATCTTAAAGGAGAATGGAAGTACAAACTGGGAGTGGCAATGGAGCCTTTACAAGGACCAACTTTTATTAGATGGAAATCAGGAGGCTTATACAATGCAATGATTGCTCCATTATTGAACTACAAAATTAAAGGTGCGGTATGGTATCAGGGAGAGTCTAATACTGGTCGCCCCAATGAGTATGAACATCTGTTATCATCTCTTATTAAAAATTGGAGAAAGCAATGGGGGCAAGGTGATTTTCCTTTTTTATGTGTTCAGTTACCTAATTTTATGTCGCCTAAAGATCAGCCGTCAGAAAGTAATTGGGCGATGTTAAGGGAAGCTCAGCTCAAAATATTGTCAATTCCAAATACAGGAATGGCTGTAACCATTGATATTGGAGAGTGGAACGATATTCATCCACTTAATAAGAAGGATGTAGGTGAAAGATTACTTCTTGTGGCAAAAAAGATTGCTTATGGCGACGATCATGTTGTTTATTCAGGTCCAGTGCATCAATCTATGAAGGTTGAAAAAAACAAGGTAATTCTTTCTTTTGAAAATGTAGGAAGCGGGCTTTTGGCGAAAGGAGATGGAGAGCTAAAAGAATTTGCAATAGCAGGGAAGGATAAGAAATTTGTCTGGGCAAAAGCAAAAATTGTTGGCAACAAGATAATTGTGTGGAGTGATCAGGTGAAAAATCCTAAGGCAATCAGATATGCCTGGGCCGACAATCCAAATAAAGCAAATCTGTTTAATCAGGAAGGCTTGCCTGCTTCTCCTTTTAGAACAGATACTTGGTAGTTGATACGTGTTGAGAATTTTAATCACCAAAGCATAACTGATGAAGAAGAATGTATTTTCACTGATGATATTATTTTTGCTCGTAATTACAGCACTTAGAGCACAAGAAAATACCACAGAAACGAATAAAACTTACGAGAACCCAATTTTAAGAGGATTTTACCCCGATCCATCAATTTGTCGGGTAGGTGATGATTACTATTTGGTCAATTCTTCCTTTGAATGGTTTCCCGGAGTACCTATTTTCCATAGTAAAGATTTGGTAAATTGGAAACAAATAGGTCATGTGTTGGACAGACCTGAACAGTTGCAGCTGAATGAAGGATTGAGAGCATCTAGAGGTATTTTTGCTCCTACGCTGCGTTATCACGATGGTTTATTTTATATGATAACGACTTGTGTAGGTTGCAAAGGTAATTTTTACGTTACGGCAAAAGATCCTGCAGGGCCGTGGAGTGATCCTGTTTGGTTAAATACACCAGGAATAGATCCTACTCTTTTTTGGGATGATGATGGAACTTGTTGGTATGTTGGAGCTCATAATATTTCAGGGAAACGTGAATGGGAAGGTCAGAATGGAGTTTTTATTCAACAACTTGATTTGGAGACAAAACAACTTTTGGGTGAGCCGGTTCAGGCCACTTTTGGTCATGCCACAAATGCAGTTTGGGGCGAAGGGCCACACCTTTATAAAGTAAATGGCCGGTACTTGCTGATGATCGCCGAAGGGGGAACAAGTTTCAATCATGCCATAACGGTTTTTGAAAGTGACAAAGTTAATGGCAAGTATACACCTTCAAACATTAATCCGGTATTAACTCATCGTAATTTGGGACGCGATTATCCTATTTCTGCTGTTGGGCATTGCGATATTATTCAAACACAAAATAATGAGTGGTGGGCTGTGATGTTAGCTGTTCGTTTGTGTAAGGGAAAAAATTTATTAGGTCGCGAAACTTACCTTGTACCAATGGAGTTTGAAGATGGTTGGCCATTGTTTAATCGTGGAGTTGGTAAAGTGCGTTTCGAGGAAAAAAGGCCCAATTTGCCTTGGACACCTGTTGAGTCGTATCCAGTCCGTGATGAATTTGATGATGATAATTTGGCTTTGAAATGGGTTTTTCTGCGCACACCGTATGAGAAATGGTATGATATTTCAAAAGGCAAAATTACTTTGGATACTCGTCCTCAAATGATGACGAAACTTGAGCAACCTTCATTATTGGCACAGCGAATCAGCGAATTTTCTTTTGAATCTTTTACAAAAGTGAATTTTAATCCCGCCAATGATAACGAAGAAGCTGGTTTTGTTGCTGTTTATAATAATGCACGTAATTTCAGATTAGTGAAATCATCAGAGAATGGTGAAAATGTTGTAAAACTTTATCGCGTAAAAGAAGGTGATGAAAAGTTGGTTGCTATGGAGCGTGTTAAGTCAGGCAATTTAATCTTGGGATTAAAAGCAAATAAATTAAAATATCAATTTTATTTTGGCAAGGATAAAACTTCGCTTCAGCCTATTGGCGATATTCAGGATGCTACTGTAAATGCTAGTCAGAGCGGTACCGATTTTACCGGACCTATGATTGGTTTTTATACCAGCAGTAATGGTTATGAGTCTATAAATAAGGCTGAGTTTGACTGGTTTGAGTATGATGCTAAATAGGTAACAGTCTGTTAATTTTATTAAATATTTCAAGCTTATAAAAGTATGGTTGTCCGTTATTCCGCGGGCAACCATTTTCTATATTAAGTAGTTGTTATTATTTAAATAATATACGTATATTGTACGTAAACTAATTATTCAATGGGAGAGATATTATTAAATGTTTCAATTGACTGTGCCATATTTGGTTACGTGAATGGAGAATTGAAGGTCTTATTAATAAAAAGAGATAAGGAGCCTGAATTTAATGAATGGTCACTTCCGGGTGGAAATATTTGTATCGATGAAAATATCGATGATGCGGCTCATAGGTTGCTTAAGGAGTTAACGGGAATGTCAAATCTCTTTTTATCACAAGTAGGCTTGTTTGGCGAAACCAATCGTTATCCTGATCGCAGAGTTGTTTCAATATTATATTGTGCTTTGGTGAAACCGGAACAGTTTGAATTGATAGCAGGAGCGCATGCAAAAAGAATCAAGTGGAGTAAAACGAATCATATTAAAAAATTGCCTTTCGACCACAATGCTATGATTTCTTATTCTTTAAAGTGGTTAAAGGAAGAGATTTGGAGAAAACCAATTTTAGTGAATTTGTTGCCTGAAAAATTTCCGCTCAATCAAATGCAGTGCTTGTATGAAACATTTCTGCAGCAGACAATTGACAATAGAAATTTCAGAAAAAAAGTAATGGCTCAGGGACTGGTTGAAAAACTGAATGAAAAAACAATCGGCGGAAAACAGCGTCCTGCTTTTTTATATCGATTAAAAGAAAATAGCTAAAAAAATTTATACAAATTAGATAACGTATAATATACGTTAAAAATAAATTAGACGATGTTTGAAATTAAAGGAAAAGTTGCCGTAGTAACCGGTGGAGGGGGCGTATTAGGAGGAAGTATTGCCCGTAGTTTAATTAATGCAGGGGTAAAAGTTGCCGTACTTGATATCCGGGAAGAAAATGTAAACAACCGGGTAAAGGAGTTGGAAGAATTGGGTGGCGAGGCCATTGGTTTTGTATCCAGTGTTTTAAGCATGGATGAGCTCAAACAAGCTCGGGAAACAATCATCAATAAATGGGGAAAGGTTGACATTTTAGTAAATGCAGCCGGAGGTAATTTGCCCGGAGCAACACTTACCGAACAACAAACTGTTTTTGATATGAAAATTGAGGACTTTGAGAAAGTAAATAACCTCAATATGAATGGAACCGTGTATCCAAGTCTTGTTTTTGGCGAAGCAATGTCTGAACAAGGGGAAGGTAGTATAATAACCATTTCATCAATGGCAACTTATTCTGCAATTACCCGTGTTTTAGGATATTCTGTAGCTAAGACGGGAATCAATATTTTCACTCAATGGATGGCCATGGAAATGGCAACGAAGTTTAGCGAAAAAATTCGTGTAAATGCAATTGCTCCGGGTTTCTTTATTGGAGATCAGAACCGGAATGTATTAATTAACCCGGATGGTTCATATACCGAAAGAAGTGAAAAAGTATTGGCACGTACGCCAATGGGACGATTTGGGGATATTAAAGAATTAAATGGAGCAGTTCAATTTTTATGCTCTGATGCAGCATCCTTTATCACAGGTGTGATATTGCCTGTTGATGGAGGTTTTAGCTCATTCAGTGGTGTATAAATCATAGATTATGGCATTAGAAAAAACTTGGCGCTGGTTTGGTGTTAAAGATCCAATTACGCTGGATATGTTGGTTCAGATGGGAGTTGAAGGTGTAATTACCGCTTTACACCACATCCCCAACGGGGAAATTTGGGAAAAATCTGAGATTCTTAAAGTGAAGGAATTGATAGAATCCAAAGGAATGCGATGGAGTGTGGTAGAGAGTTTACCTGTATCCGAAGGAATAAAACTGCATTCGGAGGATTATCCCCGTTTAATTGAAAATTATAAGAAATCTGTTCGGAATTTGGGCGAGTGTGGAATCGATACGATCTGTTATAATTTCATGCCGGTTCTCGATTGGGCCCGCACCAATCTTCATTACAAGCTGGCCAATGGTGGTGAATCCATGTATTTTGATTTTCCCACTTTTGTGGCTTTCGATATCTACATCCTAAAAAGACCCGGTGCCGATAAGGATTATCCACAAGAGATTGTGACAGCAGCAACCAAGGCATATGAATCAATGTCGGAAGAGGAGGCAGAGGAGCTCGCTTACAACATTATTGTAGTTACTCAAGGATTTATTGATGGTTTGATTGATGGTTCAGTTACGGATCCAAAAGCACTTTTTCTGCAGTTTATCGAAAAGTATAAAGGGCATGATAAAAATTCGATGCGCAATAACTTAAAGTTGTTTCTGGATGACGTTATCCCTGTGGCTGAAGAAGCAGGAGTCCGATTTGCTATTCATCCTGATGATCCTCCATTTCCTGTTTTGGGTCTTCCTCGAATTATCGGGCAAGAGGAGGATTACGAGTGGCTTTTTGAAGCAAATAAATCAGTAAATAATGGCATTACCTTTTGTGCAGGTTCTTTGTCTGCACGCAGGGAAAATGATTTGCCACATATTATTGAGCGGTTTTCGGAACGCATTCATTTTGTTCATTTGCGTAATACTCAGATGCTTGAAGATGGCAGTTTTTATGAGTCAGGCCATATCTCGGGAAGCCAGAATATGGTAAAAATAATCAGTGCTTTATTAAAAGAGCAGAAACGCCGGATAGCCGAAGGACGGGAAGATGTGCGCATGCCGGTTCGTCCCGATCACGGAATTAAAATACTGTCAGATTACGAACATCAGTACAATCCCGGTTATCCGTTAATCGGCAGATTAAAGGGCTTGGCTGAGCTCGATGGTTTAATGACAGGAATTGAATCGTTTATAAAGTAGGTAAAACAAAAGACTGTAAATCATTGAATTTACAGTCTTTTGTTTTTGGATAAATCCTAAATTGTGGAGAGAGGTGGGAGGGAAGCGAACAATAACGATTGATTTATTGTCTTTTATATTGGTGTGATTATTTGTGTTTACCTGAGAGTTGATAGTGGGAACCATTGCTAAGTGCTCAGGTGTGTCAATTGCAGTTATCTTTGAAAGACCGGGTCACACGACAGAAAAAACAATGCAAACATATCTTGATGGTTTTGAAAACGAAGTTTTGGATGAAGCAAATAGAAAGATATTTCTATAGCTTATTTTTCATTAGGATAAATTGCAGTGTATTGGCACCTGTTCGCGGTGTAGCAAAATTAAGCTTTCCAATCTACACCGAATGCTACACCCTTTTAATGTTGTTTTAGGTATTTAATTGCCTTGTTACTAAATGAAGAAAGCCTTGTAAACGTTAAGTTTACA
The DNA here is from genome assembly GCF_963664555.1 of Labilibaculum sp. GTDB lineage: Bacteria > Bacteroidota > Bacteroidia > Bacteroidales > Marinifilaceae > Labilibaculum. The sequence goes on from NZ_OY761461.1 coordinate 1,611,471, forward strand.
AGGCTTTTCCTTCTATTGCATTTCTGCATGGCGGAGAGAGAGGGAGTTTCTCATCCATATTGAAAGGGTTGATTTATAATGTATTGTTACTGTTTGAAATGTAGTGTTCACTTGAGAGTTCACTTAATTCGACTTCTAATAAAAAAATGGTGACGAATTTGTTTTTATATAATACTCCAAATATTATTCTAGGACTGCATTCTTTATCGCATTAAGTAAATGGTACCCGTTTTTTTCCAGTATCGGCCATCAGAATAGCTTCCTTCCAATTCCCATATGTAATTGCCTTCAGGTACATTTTTACCGTTGTTTTTTCCGTCCCAACCTGTTTTCTGAATTTCGGAATTGTTATTGCTGCTATAAACAACTTTTCCCCAGTTGTTGTAGATTCTAATTGTTAATTTCGATAGCCCTGTGCCGTACACAAGGAATCTGTCATTGTTACCATCTTTATTTGGTGAGAATAAAGTTGGGATGAAAATTTCGTTGTTTACATGAACGCTAATATTTTTCTGGTCTGACTGACAGCCAAATTCAGAATAGCCAATTACTGAGAATATTGTATTTTCTGGAATGCTGGCTATTGGAGAATTGCTTGAAGGGTCATTTAATGGTAATTCCGGAGTCCATTCATAAGTGTTTGCACCTTTTGCCCAAAGCTTGAATTCTTGCTTAGCCCCCACAATAGTGTCGGGTTTTATTGTGATGATTGGTGTTTGATGCACGTTGACTTTTATCTTATCTGTTAAGTTTTCGCAATTGTGTGTGGAAACAACTAATTGATATTCTGTACTTGTCAAAGGCGTTGCTGTTGGGTTGGCAATGTTAGGATTGTTAAGTCCTGTTGAAGGAATCCATAAATATTTATACTCCCTAAGACTATTTTGAGCTGTAGGATTGCCGCCAAGTTCTAATGATTCTCCAACACAGATCGATTTGTCTAATCCTGCATCTATGTTGCTAATCGGATTTATATTGTATTCAGTAGTATCTCGATTTTCACAGCCATTTGAGTCAGTAATTTTTAATGCAAATTCAGTAGATTGAAGCGCCTTAAACTTTGGGTGCATTTCTTCGGAAACGAAATTGTTGTTTGATGAAGTCCAGATGTATCTGTATGGTGATCTTCCACCTTCGGCCATTACATCCGGTCCAAGTTCAATTTCAGAACCTTCGCAAATTAGGGTGTCTTTTCCAGCGTAAGCTGATGGAAGGGAGTAAGGATGGAGTGTAAATTTCTGTTCTGATGAACATCCCTCTTTATTTTCCACTTTTAAATAAAATTCATATTCTTTGTCGACTTTATAAGTGAATTTATTGGTGTTTTCAAATAGTAAGTTTTTATTTTGATTCAACCATTCTGTTTTATAGTAGTCACTTGTTTGAATTGTGATTTGTTGGTTTTTACAAGCAAAATAATTGTCTTTTAAATCAATTACAGGAAGTTCGTGTACAAATATAAAACTTGTATCTTTTGCAACGCAACCGTATTCTGATTGTACTTCAAAAATCAAGGAATCTTTTTCGGTAGTAAGTACATTGTAGTTCAGATTATTACTGAGTATTTTGTTTTGGAATGTTTTCCATGTCCGGATAGTGCCATTTGTTATGGGATGTAAGCTTATACTTTCACCGTAACATGAGTATGTTTCATTATTTAATTCAATTATCGGGTTTTCATGATAAAAAATATTAATTGTGTCGTATACAACACCTCCGTAATTTTTGTTCAATTTAACCCAAACGGTATCATTAGTGGTAATTGACAGAGAAATTTTGTTCGTATTGCTTGCAATTTCACCTTTACTTTTAGAATACCAGTTTGCGGTGTAATTGCCATCAGGAATTGATAGTTGAATTTGTTCGCCGTGACAAACATTTAGATCTTCGCCTAAGCTTATTGGGGCATTAATGAAAAACAGATGCAAATCAGATAATTCTGAAATATTGCCGGCAATGTCTACACTTTGTAAAGCCCAATAATATTTGCCTTCAGAGAGATTCGCTAACTCGATAGTTGTGTCTGACAGTTCATGTTGTGAAGTCAATAAATTTTCACCGGTAGTTAGATTAGTATAAAAAGGATAGAATTCAGATCTGCCGGCTGTGGTTCCAAGTTTTAATCTGTATTGAAGACTGCTTGGGGTAGATATATTATCACTGCCTTTGTTCCAATTTAAAGATACATTAGGATAACTTGTTACTGAATTCAATAAGGTTGGAGGGGCTGGTTTTTCGTATGAGAAACTGAAATTATTAGTATAGAAAAGAGATTTAGGACCTTCTGGGATTTGCGTGCCGGAAATGAATATATCAGCTTTACCATCTCCATTAAAGTCTGTAACGGCCAGGCAACCTGCAAAAACATTTGGAAATACGATGTTGGAATTAGAAAGTAGACCGTTGTCATTGGTATACAGCACGGTTTTTGGGCTTGTATTGTTAATTCCTCCTATGCTGATCAAATCTAAATCTTCATCACCATCATAGTCCAGCCATTCTAAATCGCAGCCACCAAGTGGAACAGATAAGTTTTGAGAAAACTGTAAAGTTCCTTTATTGTTTGTGTATACTCTTGATTGATAGTTTTCACCATCATATCCAGCAATTACAAGGTCAGGGAATCCGTCATTGTTGATGTCGCCCCATTTTGAATCTCCATCTGTCACACCATCCAGTTCTATTACTTTATGGAAAGCAATGCCTTTTTCATTTCGATATAAATAACAAATTCTGCGGGCGCCTTCCGATTTTCCTGTGATTAGAAGATCTGTCCATCCATCTTTGTCGTAATCAATTGATGTTGTACTTCCTGAATAAATACTTGCCAGATTGTGTTCTTGTGAATAGAAGCTTTCATTTTTGTTGTTTATATATGTTTTTGTAATGATTTGATTTTTATCATTCAAACCTGACAAAACCAGATCAAGAAACCCATCATTGTTAAAATCAAACCAAGTATGGCTGCTAAGGTTGACATTTTCGAATGATGTTGCCATTTTTACATATGAGTTTCCGTTGATATTTTTAAACAGGAGAGTGTGTTTAATACCATCCGTATCCATTCCGGTATAAAATAAATCGAGGTAGTTGTCATTGTTAAAATCCAATAAGGAGAGAGAACCATTGCTGAGAGGTATTAATTCGGGAACAATCATTTGAGAAAAGTGATCATTGTTATTGATATATATGCTGGTTACATATTTATCTGGTTGTTCGCCCATTAATACTAAATCTTGGCGCCCATCGTGATTGATGTCGCCCCAAACACATTTACTATTATTCAAATTGGGAATGTTGGTGAAAACTTTCTCCTGAAACTGAGCCAGACACAAATTAAAACAAAGGCAAACTATGGGGATTAAAAATATTTTTTTCATTTTTTTACTATTCAGGAATGGGAAGAATTAGTATTCTTCGTTTATAATTTTGTAGTCAGGATGTTGTAAAAACCAATCGCGGCATATTTGAAGAGCTTCGGTATAATCATTCGTGTCTATATCTCCGCTATCACTTATTTTAAGAGGAAAGTCTTTTATTACAGGAGCCAGATACTCCATGATTCTGTATCCGCATACGATCATCTCTGTCGATTCTGCATTGGAAGACTCACAGTTTTTTTCATTGCTGTTTAATAACCCGATTAAAAAATCAAAAGCTTCTCTCTGATGTGTGTAGATAAGATCAGGAACGTAATCATAAACTAAATCATCATTTGCCTCCATCATCTTAATCTGTTTCATACAGAATTCCATTGCTGCATGATCTCCAATTCTTGCCAGTGCCAGTTTGGCTGCCCAGTATGGTTCATTGCTTTTGATAATTCCAGATAACAGCAGTTCTGTAATGCTTTTTAGAGTAGAGTCAGGATTAACATATCCAGCTAATCTGATTAGTTCATGATAGTAAGGGGGGGTTAGGTAGAGTAATTCCAGAATTTTGTTTCGGGCCTTATTGTTATAGCTTTTTTTAGCGTAATCTTTCAGTAAATCGCTTACAATACCGCAGATGCCGGAGTTTGAGTCATTAAATCCTTTTAACAGAAAATTAACCACATCCTGTTTAAGGATAGAATTTGTGTCATTTTTAGTTAGGTTATTGGCAATAAGGTAAGCGTATTTTCGAACTGCGTCAATTGAATCAATTCTGTATACTTCTAAATCATTTAAGATTTCAAGCTTATTTGTGCTAAAATCACTTGGCGTATTATGATATGAATCAGGATTTGATATTACATCCTTAAAGAAGGATTGTATCCCTTTTCTGTTTAACTCCTGTGTAAATGAGGTGTTTGAGAAAAATAACACAATAATACCACATGTAATTAACTTAAAAATTGATTTCATAATTTTGTTTTGAAAATTATGTTCGAATATAGACAAATAAAATAAAATTGGAGAAAAACTTTGGGATATTATACTCTCTTGTTTGTTATAATGCATCTAAATTAATCATAGTTGCGTTTTATTTTAATGAGGTTTTTCTGTTTAAAATATTCACTTTAAAAAGGTTTTTAGAGTGAGTAAAATGATGTTGGGTGATTCTGTAATGTCAGTATGTCTTTATTTTTAAGAGTTATGTGTCAATTTATTTTGTTGCGTGGAGAGCTGTGAAATATATTGTTTTCGAAGCTGATGAAGATATAATCTTTTACTCATTTCAACATAAAATTAAATTTAAACATTAATTTACTTGTTAATTAGAATATTTATTTTAAGGCTGATAAAATTGAGTGTTATTTAATAAATATTAACAAAAAATATTGTGTATTAACATATTAGTGTTTATTATTGTTGGCCGAATAATGTAACATATAAAATTTATTAGTTTTAGGCAATTTCAACCTGTTAAGGTTAATTTCCTGAGCTAGAGAATTAGATAAAACAGTAATCCAGAATGAGAGGGAAAATAATTTTATTGGTTTTTATTGTCGTGTCATTTCACCTCAAGGCTCAAAAAATACCCTTAGTTAACTATACAGAATCTCCATTGCAATACAATCCTTCAGCTATTGCCGGGTTACCGTACGCAAAAGTAAGTTTCTACAATCGCATTCAGAAAATTAAATCAGGTTCTGCTTTTACGACCTCTCTGGTTACTGGTGTTTTGCCGGTTTTAAATGATAAGAAACGAGGCCATTTGGGCGCTGTAGGGGTGTCGTTTATGTCTGATGATTTATCGTCTGATGATTTGCTGAAGGAAGAGAGTTTTGCCGTTTCATTGGCCTATAAGTTGAAAGTGTCGGATCAATTAAATTTAGGTTTGGGTATTTCCTGGAATGTGCTTCAGCGTTTTTTTGACAACAATGGTTTTACAACGGGGAGTCAGTATGTTTTAGGGGAAGGTTTTAGTCCAAGTTTAGCTATTAATGAAAATTTTCAGGATGTATCGGATGGATATTCTTCATGGAACTCCGGAATTCGACTCGAAAAAATGTATCGAAATAATAGTCTTAACTATTTTGTTGGTGCCTCACTGGCCAATTTAAATAGACCTGTTTACACTTCAGGGAACGATCAAAAAGAGAAGCTTTCTTATCAATACGGTCTTCAGTTTGGGTACAATCTTTTATTAGGGAATGAATTAAGTCTGTTAGTAGATGGTGATTTGAGATTTCAGGATGAGAATGAGTGGTTAAATCTTGGTTTGGATATGAGATATTATTGGAAGAATTCCAAGGGAGGTTTTTTTAAGGAAGGAAGTATTGCTTTAATTCCCCGGTATGTTGTTGACAAAGTTTATGCTCTTGCTTTAGAGTTTTCGCAATCTTTTTATTCAATAAGAGTTGGCCGTACCATTACATCTTCAAAAATAAATTCTAATTACATGACAAGCAATGAAGTGATGCTTTCGTTGAATAAGAATTTTAGTCGGGAAAAGAAATCCGGCTTCTCTGATAAGATAAGAAATGCAAGTGGACTTGTACGCAAAAAGAAGGAGGAGTTTGTTTGGGATGATGAGTACTGGGATTATTCAACCGTTGATCAGCACAAAATTATAGATAAGAGTTTGAAGAAGTTTATTGACTCTTTGATTGAACGGATGCAAAAGCATAAAAACTCAATTGTTCATATACATGTTTTTACCGATATGATGGTAAATGATGCGAAGAATCTGGAAGTATCTGTTCATAGGGCTGAAATTATTTCCGATTATTTCGAGCAGCATGGAATTGCAGGAAACAGAGTGGATTATTTTGGGGAAGGAAACTCAAATCCAGTTGTAGCCAACGCATATGGTCAGGAAAGATTAAAGAACAGACGAATCAAATTTATTATTTATCGGTAAGTTAATGAATAAAGGGGTTCACCATATAATAAGTTTGAGTAGAAATAAAGATCAGGGAGCCCGGATATTTGTCCGGATTTTGTGTTTCCTATTTATTCAGTTGAGTTCATTTCTTGTTGTTTGTGCTCAGGATGTTGAGCAAGTAATCAATGCAAAAAAGATTGGTGTTTCGGGTAGTATCTCAGCCAATAATGTTAATTATTCGGCAATAGGAGTTAAGCGCAACAGAGACGCACATACGTTTTATGCTACGGGCAGTTTGAATTTGTCACTGTTTGAACAGTGGTCAATTCCTTTAAATTTTACCTATTCCAATCAGGATGTAGAATTATCACATGGAGTTAGTTTTAACCAGATAGGTATATCTCCAACTTACAAGTGGGTGAAGCTGCATGCGGGTTATTCTGCCATGAGTTTCTCGCCTTATAGTTTAAGCGGACATAGTTTTTTAGGAGTAGGGCTTGAGCTGACTCCACCAATAAAACTAAGCGCCAGCCTTATGTTTGGAAGGCTTCGGAAAGCGGAAGAACCAGTAGGTACGGAAAAGGAAACATTGTTCTCCTACAAAAGGATGGGTTACGGTTTAAAGCTAAATTACAAAGACAAGGGGGATGATTTGAGTGTTATTGCATTTGGGGCTAAGGATGATGAGAATTCAGTAAAACTCATTCCAGACAACACCGAAATCACACCCATGGAAAACCTGGTATTGGGAGTGAATGTTCGTAAAAATCTGTTCAGTAAAATATTTGTTGGTGTTGAATATACCAATAGTATGCTGACGCAGGATAAAAGACTTGAAAACAGGGGCGAAAAGAATACCGGTGTATTCGTACTTACCAATGGCATTATGAACGCCAACTCATCCAGTTCTGTTTATACCGCTATCAAAACTGATGTATCCTATCAAAGTCAGGATTTTTCTGTGTCGATGTTGTACGAAAGGGTTGATCCGGAGTACCAAACATTGGGAGCCTATTATTTTACCAATGATATGGAGAATATATCAGTGACAACTGCCAAACAGTTTTTAAAGGGACACTTAAATATTTCTGCAAATGCCGGTTTGCAAAGGAATGATCTGAAAAATGAGAAAAAATCAAGGATGAATAATGTGGTTGGAGCTGTAAATGTTGGAATACAAACAGGCGCCAAAACGAATCTGAATTTATCCTACTCAAACTATAGTTCTTTCACGAATATCCGATCCGATTTCGAAGATATAAACGAAGTGAATCAGCAACAGGTTTATGATACCCTCGATTTTACCCAGGTTTCTCAGAATATGTCACTTACTCTGTCGCAGGTTTTGGGTGATGTGAAAAATGCAGATGCCAGACAAAATTTAAATGTTAATCTGAATGTGCAAATGGCTTCGGAAAAACAGGAAGGGCAGGATAAAAAGCCTGGAAATAAATTCTACAGCACCGGAATAACGCATAGTATTAGTTGGAAAAACAGTGGAGTTTCATTGTCCTCCTCAATAAATGGGAATTACAACGATATGGAATCGGGTGACGCCTTAACTCTTGGGCCAACACTGAGTTTGTCCAAAAGGTTTAAAAAGAATTTGAGAAGTTCGGTGAGCGGATCCTGGAACAGATCTTATCAGAACGGCGATTTCGCAAATCGGATTTATGTGATTCGCTGCAATAATTCTTATGCAGTAAAGAAGCATAGTTTTACTCTCAGCATGAATTATATGAATAGGCACGAAGAGAAAAAATATGCAGAGTTCACGCTTAGTATGGGTTACAATTACAGTTTTTAAACAAACAGCAGAAAATGAAGTTCGATTCAATAGAGAATAAATTAGTTCAAGATGGAATTTGCAAGGCAACGATGAGGCAATCGCTGCGAAATTTGATGTTGCTGATTTTGCTTGTTTCTGTATTTAAAGTTGGATTTTCTGCAAATCATTTTGCTGTTGAAAATGATATTGATGAAATAAAACTCTTTCAAGAGGATTCTGTTCAATCGCAAGGAGCTTCGATGGCTGCATCTTTGCTTAATCCGAAGGATGTTAAGCGAATGGCGAAATTGATTGCTACCGCAAAAAAAATCAGAACCGAATCACGTAAGCTCCAGGACTTAATCAATTCATCAAAATCATTCGATTTGCCGTTGGGTAAAGATCAGTCAATGGGAGTGGGAGGAGTTACGATATGCATCGATTCCGTATTTCTAACTCCGAAAGGAGGCGAACTTTGTGCTTCAGCATTAATTGATGTACCTCTTGCAAAAAGACAACTTGGATTTGCCGGAAGCCGGATTGGCTTTAACCGTGGCGGATTTACCGGCGATGCCCGATTGATGCTGATTGGGAATCAGTCTTTTCCGCTTAACAAGAACATGACAATGGTATTTGTAGGGGAGAATAAAAAAACCTTTGTTGATTGGGATTGCAACGGATACAGGGGAATGGGCTTGCAGGGAAAGCTTGAGTTTAGCCGCGATGTACTATTGCCTGCCGATACCATTAATACGACTAAGGTTTCTGCAGCTTTCGAAACCAGTATTACTACATTTTCTGATTTTGTTGTTGATGTGAGCTTGGATCCTTTTCAGGTGAAAGGTCTTACCGATTTTAAGTTTAAGGCTAGCAATGCAGTTTTTGATTTTAGTGATACCCGAAATTCTTCAGGGATGGTTTTCCCAAAAGGCTATCAATCTACCTCAATGCCTGAATTAAATAGTCCGCTTTGGCAGGGATTCTATTTAAAAGATTTAAATGTTGAGATTCCAAGTCAGTACCGCAAGAAAAATCAAGAGGAAAATATAAGTCTCTTTTTGCGAAGTGCTGTTATTGATGAAATGGGCTTTACAGGAGAATTCGGAGGAACCAATTTAATTCCTTTGGAAGAAGGGGACATGAGTGGCTGGGCATATTCGTTGGATACTCTGGGAGTGGGATTAAAGTACAATAAGTTACAAAAGGCATGGTTCAATGGTGATATTTTAATACCAATTGCCGGTGATACAGATCATTTGGGCTATTATGGTTTAATTCAACCTGATGATAAATATTATGTGAAAGCAACAGTAAAGGAAGATATGGATTTTCCGCTGTTTAATGCTGATGTGAAATTAGCACCTTCATCATATTTAGAGGTTGATGTTGAAGATCACCGCTTTCATCCTAAAGCGGTATTGCATGGTTCAATGGTGCCAAAGACGAAGCTTTTAAATATTGGAGACATTTCTTTTGAAGGACTAATGGTGACTACCAGGGAACCCTTTCTGGATGCAGATCGTTTTAGTTTAGGACGAGAGGATGCACCTAAAAAGTTAGGTTTCTTACCGATTCAACTCAACAGAATTACATTAACGAAACGAAAAACGAATGAATACGGTTTGGGTTTGGACATGACCGTTAATGTTAGCAGTAGTTTTAGTGGGATTGCAGAAGCTATTATTTTGGCCGAAAAAGATCCTGAACGAATAAAATTTAAGTATGCAGGATTGGATATCGGCAAGCTGGGTATTGAAGTAAATCAGGGCAGTTATCAATTAAAAGGTTTTGCACAATGGTACAAAAATGATCCTCTGTACGGATCCGGTTTTAAAGGAATGGTTGATGCCAAATTTACACCTGGAATTGCTTTGCAGGCTTCAGCGCTTTTTGGCAGTGTTGAAGGATATCGATATTGGTATGCCGATGGTATGTTTACTTTGCCGAGTGGTGTTCCTGTATTTCCAGGTTTAAGTATTTACTCTTTTGGTGGTGGTGTTTACAATAGAATGTCGCATAGCGGAACAGCTTTAGGTGCAGGCAGTATTGGGGCAACTCCCAGCGGAATTGTTTATGTGCCAAACAAAAAGGCCGGGCTTGGTTTAAAAGCGAGAGCCGATCTGGCTTCACCAGATAAAGCGGCAGTAACAGTTGAAACAATTTTCGAGATGTCGTTCAATAGCAATGGAGGATTGAATTACATTTCATTTGAAGGAAACGGGAAATTTTTATCTCCCTTAAATATTCCGGGTACTGATGCTATGCAGGCAAGTTGTATGAAGTTGTCTAAAAGTCTGGACAAAGGATTAAATAATTTGGTAGATGCAGTTAATATTCCGGGATTAAAGGGACAATCGGATGTTCAAACGCAAATGTTTGGCTCTGAAAGTGAAATTGCCGGAAAATCTGTGGTGGCGGCAAAAGCAAAAGTCAGCTACGATTTTCCCAATAAAAGTTTGCACGGAACATTCGATTTGTTCATGAATGTGCCGGGAGGAGTTATTCAGGGGGTAGGATCGAATGGAAGAGCAGGCTGGGCCGAATTGCATGTCGATCCTAAAGATTGGTACTTCTACATGGGAACACCCGAAGACCGGGTAGGCATCAAACTCATGCGCATACTAAAAACAGGCAGCTACTTTATGGTGGGAACAAAAATACTGGGCAGTCCGCCTCCTCCGGATGAAGTTGCAGATATTCTGGGTGCAGATGACTTGGATTACATGAGAGATTTTAATGCATTGGGAACAGGGAAAGGCTTTGCTTTTGGCTCCAATGTCAGTATCAGTACCGGAAATCTGAATTTCCTTATTTTCTACGGCTATTTTAATGCCGGTGCCGGTTTCGATATCATGTTAAAGAATTATGGTAACGAAGTGCGGTGCAAGGGGAGTGGTAAATCGCCGGGTATTGATGGCTGGTATGCCAACGGACAGGCTTACGCTTATCTCGACGGAGAAATTGGCATTCAGGTGAGAGTATTTCACAAACGAAAAAGAATACACATTCTGCACATAGGTGCTGCCGCATTACTTCAGGCGCAATTACCAAATCCATTATGGATGAAAGGCATTGTTGGTGGTCGTTATAGTGTTTTGGGTGGTTTGGTAAAAGGCCGTTGCAAATTCGAAGTGGAAATTGGCAATAAATGCGAACTGGTAGGAGGAAGTGTATTGGACGAACTGGAAGTGATTTCGGATGTTACGCCTCAAAACGGAAGAGCTGAAGTAGATGTTTTTACCGCTTTTCAAACTGTTTTTAATCTGGAGATTGAAAAGCCGTTCGAAATGGTCGATTTGGATGAGATTGAAAAAACTTTCCGTGTTAAACTGGATGAGATGAGTTTAACGGCTGATGGAAAGTCAATAGAAGGAGAAATAGAATGGAATGAAAATAAGGATGTGGCTATTTTTAACTCTTTAGATATACTGCCTCCAGAATCGAAAATTGATTACAAGGTAAAGGTGAGTTTTGAAGAGAAAATTGGTGGCGTATGGAAAAAAATGAAAGGTCAGACTCAGGAAGAGAAGGGCAGTTTTACTACCGGAGTGGCTCCTGATTATATTCCGGCACGTAATATTGCCTACTCTTACCCGGTATCGAACCAATTCAATTTCTTTAAAGACGAATACAAGTTGGGTTACATTAAACTCAGAAAGGGACAACCCTATTTATTTAAGCCGGACGATAAATGGGATCAGAAAATGAGAATGACCCGAAAAGATGGAAGTGCATTATTAGGCGATATTTCTTATACCGACCGAACTGTAAATTTTGAAATACCAAAGGGATTAACTACCAACTCTGTTTACAAACAGGAACTGGTAAACATTCCAAAATTTAGCGCCGGTAAAATGGATGCTAATGTTGTAATTAAGAAAAGCGGGAACGAGGATGCGACTGTAAATAATAAAAAAGCCAAAGAAGGCTCTAGTATTACTACTGTAGAAGAAAAGCAGGTGTACGAGAACTTCTTTAGAAGCAGTAACTACAATACTTTTAAAGAGAAATACAAAAAACTGCAATTCGGACAGAGTTGGGAATGGCCTGTATATACAGGTGTTTACCAGGCAAACGTAATGTTTAATTCTCCTGAAGTGTTTGGTAAGAATGAATTGAAGGGGGGAGACGATTACAAACCATTAATACAGTTCGAAGCTCGACAAAACAACCCTTGGTTTAAAAATGGTTTGAATCCATTGATGTATGGCGAATATCCTTTGGCCGGAAAATACACCTTAGATTGGCGCAAACCAGATGTTTTGGGAACGCCTCCGGTTTTTGCCGTGGGAATCTCACAGGACATTACCAACCCTTTAATTACAGAAACCAATTATACAGGAGAAGATCCGCAGGTACAAACACAATATTTTAACCTGAATTACAATATCGCAGCTGTAGCTTACGGCGATTTCAAAGATTTTAGAGACAAGGTAGCTAAAGTATCATTAACGCCTCAGAAAGAGAATTTGAGTAACCTGTTGAACAGTCATTTTCCTTTTCAAACCGGTGGAAAATACGAAGTAATCATTCGTTATGTATTGCCTGGGATCAATAAGGAGACTTATTCGAACAAATTGGTGGTGCCTTATTTAATGGACTAAAGGAGATATGAATTATGAATTATGGCCGTTGTGGTTAGATATACCCCAAACCTCTAAAGAGGTTTACAGGCAGCGTTTTTTTTGGGGTACAAAAAAGAGAGTAATGAAATTTTAAGCAATAAAATATGAAAAGAAAACTAAACTACTTACTGTTCGGACTACTGTTAGGTCTTATTGGAACAGTTCAATCGTGTGATAAAAGTGATGATCCAACGATTCCAACTGTTGTTACAAAAGATGTAATAGATATTACAGAAACATCAGCCACATTGGTGTTTGATTTTGAATCAGGAGGAGGAGAAATGATTGATTGCGGAGTTTGTTATGGGAAAAATCCTGATCCAACTGTAAAAGACAGTGTTGTAATTTACGATTATTTTAGACCTGATGGGTATGAAAATCTGTATGAAAATGATCATGTAATGATTATGAATAAGCTTGAAGATGGAGTAAAATACTATGTTCGTGCTTATGCAAAAAATGAGGTTGGATTAGCATATGGAAATCAAGTTGAGTTTACAACTATCGCGTCCAAACTGCCAAAATTAGCTGCAGAATTATTAGAGTATGATTCAAGAACAGCAACTTGTAAGGTAAATGTAACATACGATGGTGGCTGCAATATAACAGAGCATGGTGTTGTAATAGGTAAAGACAGGTTTGTGGATACAAAAAAATATTTGCAAAAAGAAGTCATGGGAGAAGGAAAGGGAGAGTTTACCATTACTTTAAACGGCCTAAGGTGGGAGACAGATTACCATTTAAAAGCCTACGCAATCAATGAAAATGGAACAACATATACCGAAGATGTTGAGTTCACCACCCCCACAATTTATGGATCGTTTACCGATGAGCGTGACGGGAATGTATATCGCACGTTAAAAATTGGTTCTCAAACCTGGATGGTTGATAATCTAAGATACTTACCAAAGGTCTATCCCATTAAGGAAGGCAACCCACTTCAGGCATATACTTATGTTTCAAATTATTCTGGAGCCGATGTAAATGAAGCTAAGAAAACAGATTATTATAAACAAGGCTTTGTCTTCTACAATCTTGTTGCAGCACAGTTATCCTGTCCTGAGGGATGGCATTTGCCTACCGATGAAGAATGGATACAATTCGAATTGGAAATGGGAATGAATAAAGACGAAGTTGAAGTAGCTGGACGTAGGAAAACAATAGATGCAAGTAAACTAATTAGGAGCGATGCTTACGGTCTTGGAGGTACAAATGAAACTGGATTTGATGTTTTTGGTGCAGGGAAAAGATCTATAAACAGCACTGGAGTAGGGTATTATACAGCACAGTGGGGAACTGCATTTTGGTCAAATACCAAAACAGAAAATGAAGAATATTGGGTGAGACAATTTGATGGCAGATATGAAGAAGCTTATATGTCAAAGTATAGTTATAAAAAAGAATATGGCTTATGTGTTCGCTGTGTAAAAGATGAATAAAGCAATTTCTCCCGCTTCCGCACATTGCATCGTGTGGTAAGTTTGGCTCTTACCCCAAAAGGGGCTTTAGAAAAGGGTGCAGGGATAGAGGAGAAGTAGATAGTAAGAAATAAGCAACAGGTTAAAAAGCCTGTAAAAGTTCTTTGACAAGTTTGAAAACACACACACAAGATACTCTTGTTCGGAATTGGAAAACCCGAAATGTGAGTAAATACAATGTTTTGAGTGGATCGATTTTGGAAAACCTGCCTGTTTATTGTGCAGACTCGTTTTATGGCTTAAAAAATCATCTTGATTGATGGGTAAGGCCATTTTCCGGCATAAAATTTCAAGTTGAAGGCCTTGCAAAGTAATTTTTCAGGTGAAAAATTATTTTCATTGGTAGTCAGGCTGATTTTTCAGCTGAAAAGTAGCCGAAGCCAATGTGCCGAATCGTTTTTTACGTTGATTTTTTGATTCGATCGTCGTGTAAAACGATTTTTCAGCTGAAGAATCGTTTCAATCGTCGAAAGAGGTCATTTTTCAAAAAAAGAAGTGATTCGGTACTGCTGAAAAACTAAAATAGAGAAGCTCAAATGTATTTGCTTCCAGTAGGATAATGCTTATTGCAATTGCTTTAAAAAACGGCAGGCTGAATTGTTCTGTTTCCTTTAAGGCAGAAAAGCGGTAAGCCAATAGTAACAATGCTAAAATAGAAGTATATGAATAAAGTTTCTTATTACTTATTTTCTCATAATGCCTTGTTCACCTTTGTAAAAGATAGTATTGGCATTATAGAGGAATCGCCGGCAGAGGATTTGGGCTTAAAAGTCTTTTTAGACATGGTGAAAGCCCGGTTTCAGATTTACGAATCGGTGTTGCAGCACGATAAAGTAGATCCTTATACGGCAAAATTAAATGCTGCCGATCACGAAAGAGATGATCGTTTTTTAGGTTTTAAAGGATATGTTTTGGTTTGCATGTACCGCAAACAGGAGGCCGTACAAATGGCCGCACAAGAAATTAATCGTGTCATTCATCGCTATGGCGGCGATTTGTATCGTATGGCCAATGCCGAAGAATCGGCAGCGCTCGACAATTTAATTATGGATTTAAAAGCAGAGCCTTACAAAACACACATTGCAACGATTAAGGCCGAAGAGTGGTTTGCCGAAATGGAGGCAGATCAGCAGGCATACAAAGCTTTGGTGCAGGAACAGGTGGTACAATCCAACAGCAGTTCGCATTCGGTAATTAATGCCCGAAAGCCATTGGTGAAAGCATGCCGTTCGCTGCTTAGCATGATTGAATTGCAGCAAACTGCAAGCGAAAATCCTGCCATCAGTATTTTAATCGATCAGCTAAACAATCACATTTCGAAAAGTGTTGCGAATGCACGTTTGTCGCACTCGCTTACCGGAAATGAAACAGAAGCAGAAAAGGAAAACTTAGTAGAATAGATTGCTCTGATTGAAGAACAGGAGTTTTGTGGTGTTTTTAAACTTGTAAAGAAAGTAAGACTGTTAGGAGTTAAGAACTATGAGTTAGGAGTTATGAATTAAAAATGAGGATCCTGTTCCCGCACGATTGCATCGTGTCGCAAGTAATGGCTGTTACCTGAAAGTCCCCTTTCGGGATAAGGGTAGAAAAGATGAGGAGCAGCGGATGTAGTAACACACGATGCAATCGTGCGGGAGCAGAGGTGCGGTTTTGGAAGAAGGAGAGTCCAAAAAGGAATAAAAAAAATGATCAGAAATTATTGATTGAACTATGAATAAACAAATACCACGGAACATTGTTTCCATTCTTTTACTATTTATTGTTCTGTTGTTTTCAGCAGGTACAAGTAATGCGCAGCATTATCCGGTACAGTGCAATGTTCAGCTTATTCCACCCTATTCGGTACATTTGGCCGA
Source organism: Labilibaculum sp. (assembly GCF_963664555.1). GTDB lineage: Bacteria > Bacteroidota > Bacteroidia > Bacteroidales > Marinifilaceae > Labilibaculum. Next base: position 1,627,450 of record NZ_OY761461.1, read on the forward strand.
TTATTATCAGGGGAGCAATCAAAAACTATTGGTCAATCTCACGCTAAAAGATTTAAATCACGCCGATCTTTCGGTACGATTGCGAATCAGCATCGAAGGACAGGGCATTAAACTGATTACCAAAGACGATTTTATTCCCAAAGCTCCCGTTCTGCTTCAGGCAGGTACACCCGAGCTGTTGTACGGCGATCGTTTGGAAGAGTATTTGGCGCCCGAGCACATGAATTTTTCGGGAATCACCCAAAAGCAGTTCCTGAAAACCGGACGCCTGCCCGAAGGCGTTTACAAGTTTACGGTAGAAGTATTTGAAGCCCGCCGACAGGAAAAAGTATCGAACATGGCCACCAGCATGGCTTGGATGCTCTTAAACGAACCACCGGTAATTACTGCACCAGCCAATAACAAACTGCTGAAGGCTACCGATCCGGCCTCCATCTTTTTCAATTGGCTGCCACGGCACATGAACTCACAAAATGCCTTGGCAGATGTAGAGTACGAATTTACAATGGTGGAAATCTGGCCTGTAAATCAGTCGGCCGAAGAGGCAATTCGTTCCAAAGAGCCATTGCTGAAAACCGTTTTTCGCAACACATCTTTTGTTTACGATGCACAATACCCCATGCTGGTGCCCGGACGCCAATATGCCTGCCGGGTACGAGCCTTTAGCAGCCAGCAAAAAGAGATGTTTAAAAACGAAGGCTATTCGCCTGTGGTAAGCTTCGTGTTTGGCGAAGAATGCAAGCCACCTTTATTTGTTGATGTAGATCCGGCCCTGGGCGGATCGGCGCAGCTGAGTATTGTACCCCAAAGCAATCACAGCTCGTTTACCGTGCAAATTCGCGATGTTGCAGGCGAGAAGTGGTACTCCCAGCAGTCGAACCAGCCCGATTTTGAGCTGAAACAGCTAAAACCGGGCGCTGCCTATCAGTACAAAGTGCAGGCACAATGCGAAACCCTCGAAAGTGAGTTTACCCCAATCAGTCAGTTTAGCCTTTCGAAAGAGCAGGCCGAGGTAGAGTGCGGACAAAGTGTTGCTATTCCTGAAATAGACGGCAGTCCGGCATTGAATCAGCTTACTGCGGGAGATGTAATTAATGCCGGAGGCTTTAAAGTAACCGTGAAACTGGCAAGTGGCAGCAGAGGTACATTTACCGGAAGCGGTGTGGTGCGCATTGGCATGTTGGGCAATATTGAACTGCGAACCGTTTTCGATAATATTAAGGTAAATGAAAGCTACCAGCTAACCGCCGGAGAAATACGTGTGGTTGGCTCGGATATTTATGCTCTGGGCAGCGATATTCGCGATCAGGCCGACGATTTTTTCAACAACGATATTTGGGACAGTGTTGATGACGCCATAGCAGATGCCGAAAGTATCGTAGATGAGATCAGCAATCTGCAAACAGACATGGGTAATAACAGCCTGAATAATGAATTGGAAAAAGCCAAAAGAACCATCGAAAAAGGGCGCGATCAGTTGGCTGTAGGGAATCAGGAAGGAGCTCAATTAGTAAAAGAGGGTGCCGATAAAGTAGCCCAAATTCTCGATCAGGTAAACAGCGGCGATTTTCAGATTACCGCTAACGGCATTTTCTTTCTGGCTCACGACAATCAACACTATGGTTTCGACAGCCACGAAATTGGATTGACAGAGGAAGAGAAAAAAGCCTATCTGCCTTACTACCAAAGCCTGCAGTTGGGCGATACCACCAAGCAGTATTACCTAAAAGCATGGAAAAGCATTGGCAGCAATGGCAACGATGAGGTGAAAGTAGAAATGCAGCTAAGCGATGGTATGAAGGCCGACACCGTTCATTTTATGAATGCAATGGGAGCCGAAATTACGCCACAAAAACAGGGCGGTACTTTTAGCTTGAACCTGCGAGGCAGCTTTCACGAAGATGTACAACAAATTACGGCCTACTACAATGTAAAAGACGACAGCACCAAAAAAACGAAGAAAGTACTCTTAGGCGCACTGAATGTAATCAGCTACGATCAAATAGAAAAGAATCTGGTTCTGGTGCCGGTTAATGGAAACGCTACAAGTATACCACAGGCACAGCTCGAAACCTACTTGAACGATACTTACAGCCCCGCCAATGTGCGATGGACAGTGAGCCGGCATGCCGGCGTGCAAGTAGAATACAGCGACGACATGAGCCAGGGATTGGACGATGGCGAATCGAAAATGTTGAGCAATTACACCAATGAAATGAACAAGGTGATTAAGGCCTTGAAACGCTCTGGTGATTACGACCAACACAAAACCTACCTGTTTTTGGTTGATAAAGCCCAAACTACCAGCAAAGCGGGTTTTATGCCTAAAAAGAGGCCTTGGGGTTTTGTGTTTACCAATATTCATTACAACAACAGCAAGGCATTGTGCCGAACCATTTCTCACGAGCTAGCTCACGGCGAATTCCGCCTAAGCCACCCCTTCGACGATTTTCCTTCTATTTTGGGAAATCCCACTCAAAATCTAATGGACTATGCCGACGGACAACAACTGCGCAAATACCAGTGGGACGACATTCACAACTTGAGGGATGTGGAGTTGTATGGGCAGGATGAAGAGGGGAATGCGAGTATGGCTGAATGTACATTGGAAAAAGTAAAAGAGTATTTCTTACAAACAGATAGTTATACTAAATTAATTTCGAGAAAGAAGATATATGACAATATCTATACAAATTTTGATGACCTGATGAAGAAGTTGGAAGTTAATTCCAAGGCTGAGAAAAAAGAGGAAGTTGAGAATATAGACGGTTGGTCTTTAAGAGCTTCTACTTTAGATGAGAATGAAAAGGGTTTTTTGTACGAGCGTATTTTAAAGAAAATAGAAGAAAGTGAGAACGATAAAGAAGTTGAATTTAATCTTACAGAAAAAGGAATCTATTTGGGGAAAGCTAAAATAGGGGAGGAAAATTATAATCTTGCAATTTATTGTGATAAAGATAAGTCTGTAATAAAGAAAGCTCAATTGAAGGATTATTGTGAATTAATCGATAATGTAGAGCTTAATAAGCAAATTAAAGTTGCTGAAATTGGAGATTATTTACTTCTAGCCTTTTTCAAGGATGAAAAAGTTGAAATGGTAGTTCAATTTATGAGTGACGATGATGATGAATTTAAAAAGTTATTGACTGCCTTTAAGGTTTTGAAGGGAGAGGAGAAGTTTGAGGAAGAAAGTAAAATAAAAGAATTGAAAATTAAAGTTGATCAAATAGTTAAAGTTTTTACTGATACAGATACTGTAATACTTAAAGATATTGTGAATACAATAAATACTTATAGTAAAGATTTTGGAATAACGACAAAAGATAGAATGTCTCATTTTTTAGCTCAGACTGGCTATGAAAGTGGTGGGTTCAAAGATTCGAAGGGAGAAAGTGGTTGTTATACAAGCGGTAATACATCAGGATGGAAGATTTGGTTTAATTTGACATGGAAAGAATCACCATTCGATATGGATTATGATACAAGTTTAAATACATTTAAGAAAGGATCTAAGAAATTGCCGTGGACTTCTCTTAAATGTGACTCTACAGATACTAGTTGTATTGAGGTTCCTTTTGATTTTGTATGTTCTAAGGATAATCCTATTAAGAGAGAAGCTCTAACTAAAAAATTATTTAGTTACGTTTATCAAGGTGAAGGAGGAAATGGAAATAGCATAAGTGAAGATGGATATAAATATCGTGGACATGGAGCAATTCAACTAACATGGAAGAAAACCTATGTGGCTTTTGATAAATGGTTAAAGGATAATTATAAAGAAAATTATAAGGATGTTGTCGCTAATCCCAAGCTAATTGATGAAAACAAAGATATATTTATTCTATCAGCTATGTGGTTTTGGAAAACTAACAATATTAACAAAGTTGCAGATAAAGGCAGTGTACGAAAGGTGACACTCAAAATTAATTCTAAAGGTTTGGAATGGGAAAAAAGAGAAGATATTTTCAACAAATTACAAAAAGAAATTAAATAGTTATGAAGTTAAAAATAGTACTGGGATTAATGATATTGTCATTAAGTTCTAATTTGGTTAGCCAAAATGCTGAGTTAGAGGGTGGTTTATTCCAAAACATTGATGAGCCATCCATTTATCATTATTATAAAGGGAAACAATTATTGGTTTATTGGGTGTATGAGAATAATCCGAACAAGGTAGTCGAAATAGATACTTTGAATTATGGATTTTATAATGTATGTGACATACCAAGCATTGACAGTTTAAAGCAAAGTGGTAAGTATTATTTTGAAATTGATGCTGAAGATTTTGAAGAAGGGGAACGTTTTGATCGTGACTGTGGAGAGATGGAAATTTACAAAGAAGGAGATAAAACCATGATGAATATTTATTACAGTAGTTCTCAGCAATTTGTCACATATATGAAAATTGAAGTACTTCCTGAAAAGGTTCAAAGATATTTGCAAAAGAAAGGAGTTAGTGTTTCGAAATGATATTTCTTCCGCTGTCCCCCGCTCCCGCACGATTGTATCGTGTGGTTTGTGAAAGATATGTGGTAAGTAATGTAATTAGGTATTACTGATTAACTGTTTGGTGTAAATTTTAAGATGAGTCGTAATTATAAATTTTACAATCCGGAGGGAGTTTATTTTATAAGTTTTGTTGTGGTAGAATGGCTGGATGTATTTACCAGAAGTGAATACAAAGACATAATAATTGACAGTTTGCATTATTGTCAAAAGCATAAGGGGATGGATATTTTTGCTTGGTGTATCATGACCAATCATGTTCATTTAATTTTTAGAAGTGTAGATGGTCAAAAGCCAGAATTTCTTTTAGGTGATTTTAAGCGATTCACGAGCAAGGCAATAGTGGAGGCAATAAAAGATAATCCTAGAGAAAGTAGGAAAGAGTGGTTGTTAGAGCAATTCCTAAAAGCGGGAGCAAAATCTTCTAACGTTAAGAAGTATCAATTTTGGAGACACGATAATAAACCAATCGAGTTGTGGAGTAATAAAGTGTTTGATGAGAAAATAAATTACATCCATAACAATCCAGTTGAGGAAGGTTTGGTCTCTTATCCTGAAGATTATGTATATAGTAGCGCAAGAGATTATAGAGGAGATAAAGGGGTATTGAATGGAGTAATTGTAGTGATGTAGTAACCACACGATGCAATCGTGCGGGAGCGGGGCTGTTATCGTAATTGATACATATACCAAAGTTATTGCTGATGCAGAATACTAGTTAATATTTCAGAAGATGAATTACAATTGTATAATAAGCAAATAATAAAAGATGAATAATAAAACTTTAACACTTAAGTTGTGTTATGCTTTTTTAATAATTATATCTGCCATAATGCTAATTTATTACAGAATATTATTTCCATGTAATAATAAATGGTATGTATTGTTATTGTTAGGTATATCCTTTATTTCTTTCCCTATTTCTTTAAATAGATTTTTGAAGCTATTTAAAATTAATTACAGTAATATATTTTGGACTATTGTAATTTCGTTGGCTTTATTCTTTTATTCTTTTAATAAATCAAATGATATTGCAATAAGTGAGATTAAAGAGAATGGAGGAGTTGTTAAAGTTGCTGTTGTGTATAAGCGATATTCTAGCATTCAAAGTTCGGAATCTATTAGTATAAAATATATTGTGGAAGGGAAAAGTATAAGTGCAAAATATAATTGCAGTAAAAGTATTTATAATCAGCTGGTTGTAGGAGATACGATTTTAATTGTATATTCCTTGAAGTGTCCTGAATGGAACTTGCCTTTTAATTATTTCCCAACCTCAAAAGATATTCTGCAATGTAAAGAGGGTTGTCGGATTGAGAATGGAAGATTAATAATATCTGATTAATGTGCCTCCCCGCTCCCGCATGATTGTATCGTGTGGTTTGTGAAAGATATGTGGTAGTTAATGCAATTAAGTATTAATGATTAACTGTTTAGAGTAAATTTTAAGATGAGTCGTAATAATAAATTTTATCCCTATTACCCCAAACCCCTAAAGGGGCTTACTGGTGCGGTTTGGAAAGTCTCCTTCAGGGGATTTAGGGACAGAAAAGAAGTAGTACCGTTAAGCTACTCCAGTGGAGGCTATGGATTATGGAAGATATTAAATTGGAAATATTGTTGTATGAAACATCAGAAGGATTTGGAATTAGAAACTAAACTAATTTTTTGAATAATATTGAATTTGCTAATAAAAATCAAATAAAAGCTATGAAACTCAGACTAATTATTTTAACGCTATTTATCTCTAACAGTTTGTTTGCACAACGTGCCAAAGAGAAACAGGTTTACTTTAAAGAGTGGCATTTTCCTACCGTAGTAGTACCTGCCAGTATAAATGAGTACAAAATTGTTTATGCACCTATTAGTTTAAGTAAAATTAAATTTTACTGATGTAAAACTGACTGATGTGGTTTGGAGTGGTGCTAGTTCTCTAATAAAAGATCCTAAAATGAATATCGTAATATCATCAGTTAGGGGTGCACTAAAGGGAGCTTATGAAGAATCCGATAAGGGATTTGAGGAAGCATCTTTAGTTGCTCTTGAAATAATGGAAAATGAAATAATTATTGCGATTATCACTCATGGTTTAGTTGGTCAAACTAATTATCTTAATTTGCTTGAAAAAACTTTTAAGAAAAGCCCTAAAGCAGTGTATGATAAATTAATTTCATTAGGGATAAAACCAAAGGATATTCAATCTGTATCAAATCAATTTGTTAGTAATGCATTGAAACTAACAATAAAAAATTTAGGAAATGAAAAACAAAAAAAATAGAGAGTATTGGCTTTATGTTATAGGTTTAATTGTTTTAGGTTCATTGTATATTTCAGTTTTGCGTGATTATGAAAGATATATAAATAGAGACATTAAAGTTAGTACTAGGGCTAGAGTGTTTAAAGCAATTGTACAGCATTTGGATTCAATTGGTGGTCCAACTTTTGTATATGGTTTTTTTGGATTAATAGCAATGTTTTTTGTCTATAAAATTGTATTAGGAATACTTAAAAATATGAAAGATAATTCGGAAGAGAGTTAGGTTGATATTTATTCCCCCTGCTCCCGCACGATTAGCTTCCCCCCGCTAGTGCGCGATTGTATCGCGTTCTAAGTCATACAGGTTTTCTTGTGTGATAAAGGAACATTGGAAGGAGTGGTTGTAGTGATGTAGTAACCACACGATGCAATCGTGCGGGAGCGGGGATAATACAATAAAACAATATGAGCAAGAACAAAAAGGATAAGGACTGGAAACCATGGCAAGAAAACTTGTTTGGATTCATAGTAACAGGATTATTAATAATTATGACATGTTTTTTTTACGATGAAAGTGTCCATGACGAAAGAACTGGTACTAAAAGTAAAGGATTACAACACTTTCTTAAGTATTTGGATGAATCATTTGGTAAAGAATATGTTTTTGTTTTTTTAACCTTTGTTATGCTTTGGCTTGGCATAAGAGCCATTAGAGGGTACATAAAGGATCAAAGGGAAAAGGAAGAGTAATCCCCCCGCTCCCGCACGATTGCATCGTGTGGTTTGTGAAGGATATGTGGTAAGTAATGCAATTTGGTATTAATGAATAATTGTTTAGTGTAAATTTTGATATGAGTCGTAATAAGTTGTTTTACAATGCTGAGGGAGTTCATTTTATGAATGCAATGGGAGCCGAAATTATACCGCAAAAACAGGGCGATGCTTTCAGCTTGAACCTGCGTGGCAGCTTTCACGAAGATGTGCAGCAAATTACGGCCTACTACAATGTAAAAGACGACAGCACCAAAAACACGAAGAAGGTACTCTTAGGCGCACTGAACGTAATCAGCTACGATCAAATAGAAAAGAATCTGGTTCTGGTGCCGGTTAATGGAAATAGTACAAGCATACCACGGGCACAGCTCGAAACCTACTTGAACGATACTTACAGCCCCGCCAATGTGCGATGGACAGTGAGCCGGCATGCGGGTGTACAGGTTGAGTACAGCGACGACATGAGCCAGGGATTGGATGATGGCGAATCGAAAATGCTGAGCAATTACACCAAGGAAATGAACAAGGTGATTAAGGCCTTGAAACGCTCCGGTGATTACGACAAACACAAAACCTACGTGTTTTTGGTTGATAAAGCACAAACTGCAAACAAAGCGGGTTTTATGCCTAAAAAGAGGCCTTGGGGTTTTGTGTTTACCAATATTCATTACAACAACAGCAAGGCATTGTGCCGAACCATTTCTCACGAGGTCGCTCACGGCGAATTCCGCCTAAGTCACCCTTTTCAGGATTTTCCTTCCATTCCCGAAAACTCTACCCAAAACCTAATGGACTATGCCGACGGACAACAACTGCGCAAATACCAATGGGACGACATTCACAACTTGAGGGATGTGGAGCTGTGGGGGCAGGATGAAGAGGGGAATGCGGCCACAATTAATCCTATTAATAGCCAATATACTCTTCTTTTTGACTTGGTTAATAAATATGCAGAATCAGCACCGCCCCCTTTAGATTCATATTTTGGACTTATTGACCGTGCAATAACGAATTCAATAGCAAGTGTGCCACTGACCTATACTGATGATTATGCAGATACCTGGACTGATGTGGATAAAAAATGGATCGATGAATGGTCTTTAAGAGCCAAAAGTTCAGCCGATGTGTTAAAAGAAACGTGTGCTATTTCAGCAATTAAAAAAACAGGAGCAGGTAAGAAAATTGATAAAATAATTCTAAAAGAGAAACATATTTATCTAGCAAAATATACTATCAAAGATGATATATATCCAATAGCTATTTATGGTGATGGAACAAATCATAAACTTGAAAATATTATAACTAAAAGGCAGGTAAATAATTTGGATAGTTTGATAAGTAAAACAAATATTAAACATATTTATTGCGATGATGCTTTATTTTCAAAGTATCTTGTGATTGCTTTTTATGAAAAAGATAAAAATAAACCTTCTATGATGATTCAGGTTATGCCACCTGATAATTTCACCATTAATGATATTAAAGAGAGGTGGCTAAAATATTTAGGTATTTACATGGAATCTTTAGACGGAAAAACTATTGATGAAATATTTTTGGAATATGATGTTTTAACAGCTTCGCAAATTGCATATGTTAGAAATTTGATAGAAAAGGAAAAGGACGAAACAAAAAGAGGAGATTATTATCAGGAGTTACAAACCAAAGTTGCTTATCACAACCAAGTTGACAATGTTAATTCGCCTTATAGGACATGTAATGTAACCTCATTGGCTATGGGATTTGAGATGTTAGGTGTTTCGAAAGAAGACTATATTGCCAAAGCAGAAAAGGATGGTCTGACTATTTCTGATGATGTAAAAAATGGTGATTTTGAAGACTTACTAGAGCATATAAGAAAAGAAAAGAAATTTGGTGATCGTACTTCGGCTAGTACATGGACTAAGCTAGCCAAATATAATGGCTTAAAGGTTGTGGAAAAGGCCGCAGGTTCATCTAAAAACAAACCAGAATTAACAAAATACTTAAATGAGCGTTTACGTGCAGGAGATGGTATATTAATGTCTATTGCATATGAAAAAGGACATATTGTGCGTCTTCAAAGTATAAATGATACCAAAGTTGTAATAGATGATCCTTATGGTACGGTTAGTAGTTTGGCAAAACGAGAATTTAAAGGATTAAATTCGTCAAGCACTTATGATAGGAATACTGCCGACATGAGTGATTCTGGACAAAAAGGAGAAGATTGTCCAGTTGCATGGAATGAGTTTGATGTATCGGTTGAGCAAGGCAATGGAGGTAACGAAGAAATTAAAGCTGATAAAATATTTAAATATGAGGTTGATGGTATAGTTTCAAAAGAATCTTTTGAAGACTGGCTAAAGGGAAAAGCGATTAAAAATATAGGGGAATACGATACCCGTGAGGAAACCAAAACCGAGACAGTTAAAGGAAAAACAATAACTACAACAACAAAATATTATATAACCAAAGGTGCAACGGTAAAATATTATCGCATTTTTTCAAAACCATAAAACAATGAAAACTAAATTATTAATAATAATGCTATTGTGCTCGCATAATTTATCGGCACAGAGTGAATTTCAGGAATTCGTAAAGTTATTTCCAAAATACGAATGGAGTGAATTATCATCTATTTTTAAAACTAGAGAAAAAACAGGGAAGTCTATAGACCCAGAACTGGCTAATAAAAGCATATTTGGAGAGTATTCAGGAAGAGTAAGAAAGCAGACAATTGATTATCCATACCCTACAAGCGCTCCTCATACAAGAGTGAATGATACCTGTTATATACAATATCATGGCGGTTATCATGGTATTTATGATTCTCATTCCGATTCTAAACCGAATACATTACTTCCGTTGGCACGGGTTGATTTTAATAATGATATTGTAATGCTAGTGCTATATTACAAATATTTCAATTTCGAAGAAAATTATTACAATTCAAGTCAAGAAGTTTACTTGTTTAGGAAAACGGACGAGCAGATGTTATCAGCCATAAATTTTCATGGTGGAGGAACATGGAGAGTGTTTCTTGAAAAAGACACAACGATTACTTCTTATGAATGGTTTCCTAAACCAGGCGATACCGATCCTACTCCCGATAAAGTTTTACGAAGAATTGAATATAAAATAGATCTTGATGGTTATTTTCATCAAACAAAAATAGAAGACCCCTACGAGAGTGGCATCTTAATAGAAGGAAGAGTGCAAGATAGCGATGGCTGGACCAATGTAAGAGAAACTCCTGATGGAAAATCAAAAGTACTATATAAAGCTTTAAGTGATAGCCCTATTTATGTTGAAAAAATTGAAAATTCTAATTGGGGAAGGGTGGTGCAGATTCAAATGGGAAAATCACCTGATTTAATATTTAAGTTTAGTGGTTATATACATTTAAGTAGAGTTAAACAATAGTATTTTCTGCTCTCGCCCCGCTCCCGCACGATTGTATCGTGTGGTTTGTGAAGGATTTTAGAAGGTGAGGTTGCATCGTGTGGTTTGTGAGAGATATGTGGTAGGTAATGCAATTAAGTATTAATGATTAATTGTTTAGAGTAAATTTTGATATGAGTCGTAATTATAAATTTTATCCCTAATTACCCCAAACCCCTAAAGGGGCTTATTGGTGCGGTTTGGGAAAGTCCCCTTCAGGGGATTTAGGGGTAGATAAGATGAGGAACAAGAAATAGGAAATAAGAAAGCAACCCCCGCTCCCGCACGATTGTATCGTGTGGTTTGTGAAGGATTTTAGAAGGTGAGATTGTATTGTGTGTTTTGTGAAAGACATGGGTAGGTAATGCAATTAAGTAGTAAAGATTAACTGTTTAGAGTAAATTTTGATATGAGTCGTAATAATAAATTTTATCCCTATTACCCCAAACCCCTAAAGGGGCTTACTGGTGCGGTTTGGAAAGTCCCCTTCAGGGAATTGGAACGAAGAGGAAATCGACGAAGTCCATTTAGGGGTAAGAGATGAGGGATAGGAAAGCCGAAAAATAAGACAGTTATGAATTAGAAATTATGCTTTGTGTTCTTTGTGGTAAAATTTTAAAAAGATCTTTTTGCGGGAGCCAAAAGCTAAGTTGAATAATAATAATAATAATAATAATACGAGAATGTCGAAAATCGATAAGAGTAGACACCATTTAATAGAATTTAAAAATGATTAAAAAATTTTTACTAATTGCCCTAACAGTTTTTTGTATTGCAGAAGTAAGTGCACAACAGCTGTTATCACCATCTTTTACTTTTTCGCACAAGAAAACGGCTTACCTAACTCTTGTTGATGGAACAGAACTGGAAGGGATTATAAAAGATGTTGATAGAAAAAAAGGGTTAATAAAGTACATTAAAATCGAAGACAAAATAGGAAAGAAACACAAATTGAAGCCTGCTGCTATTGTACACATGTATCTGCCGGCAAGTGGCCTGGATAAATTGAGTAAAGCAATTTCATTTTTGGAGGATATGAAAAAATGGAACAATCAAAAGTTGAATCAGGACTTGTTGCGCCAGGGCTATGTTTACTGTGAAAATACACAGGTGTTGGTAAAAAAGAAGGAGAGAACAATGATGTTACAATTGCTAAATCCTGAGTTTAGTAATGAAGTGAGAGTGTTTCACGACCCAATGGCAAAACACACTATGGGAATTGGTGTTGCAGGTATAAATGCAACGGGTAACATTGCCAAATCATACTATGTGAAAAAAGCTGATGAAGATGTTGCTCATCTAATCAAAAAAAGCAAATACAATAAGGAATTTGCTAAACTTTGGGGTGGGTGCGATGCCTTAATTCAAAAAACCACTGATATTAAATGGAGAGATTTAACCCAACACATTTTGGACTATTCTGATTGTGGTAATTAAAAGATCATAAATCAAAACAAAATTATTATTACTGCTGGCACGCTTTTATAATTCGTGTCAGCAGAAATATATAAAGAATCTTTCACTTGGGTTTCTGTGCAGCAGTTTTGAAAGTATTCCATGGTGGTTCCGAAAGTTTTTGGGATAGAGGTAAAGAGGTAAGACTGTTATGAAGGTAGTAGCCACACGATGCAATCTTTCGGCAGCGGGGAAGAGAAACAGGAATAGTTTAAAATATAATAACTAATGAAACATCTTATAGCCCTATTTTTATTGAGCTTATGCATAAGCAATGCTTTTTCGCAGGAAAACGATGCTGAGTTTAAACGTGGTGTTGCAATTTTGGCTTCGCCCAAAAAAGATAAAGTGTTGCTGCGTTGGGCTCCTAACCATCATATTCTTTGGAAGCAGGCCAGTACAAACGGCTATACTTTGGAACGGTTTGTTTTGTATCGCGATGGGAAACAATTGCCTCAGCCCGAATACAAATTGTTGCAGGAAGGATGTAAAGCAAATAATGAGCCATGGTGGGAAAATGCCATGCAGGATTCTCTTGCAGCCGATTACGATTGGCTTTGCGTAGCGGCTCAGGCTCTTTATGGCAAAGAGTTCGAAATGATTGATGAAAAGCAAAATCCAATGATGCAGATGGTTTATAAAACCAGAGAACAGGAGAACCGGTTTTCATTTGCCATGTTTGCTGCCGATCAATCGGCCAGAGTATCTGCGGCAATGGGCCTGAATTATACCGATACGGATATCAGGGAGAATGAAATGTATTTGTATCGGGTTTATCCTACAAATTTAACTGTTGAGGTGGATACGGGCTATGTATATACGGGAGTGGCTGATTATCAACCCTTGCAAAAACCATTGGGACTGCATGCTAAGGCAGATGGAAAAAGAGCATTAATTGTATGGAATCAATTTCTATTATCAACGACTTACAATGCTTATATGGTGGAACGATCGGATGATGGAGGAAACTCTTTTCACTCAATAAGTGAATCGCCAATGGTTCTTACCTATGGCGATGATGGAGATATTCCTATGGATATGATGAAGCCCGATTCCTTACCTGAATTGTTGAAAGAATATCAATATCGAATTTATGGACGCACTGCTTTTGGCGAAACAGGCCCTTATTCCGAAGTGGTTAGCGCAATGGGAAGGCCACAGTATCTAATAGGATATGAAGACTTGGATCAGCAGATTAATGATAATGGAGAGGTGGAAATTCGATGGAAACTGGATTCTGTCGGAGATCAATATGTGAAGAATATGCAGGTGCTGAGAGCTGGCTCATCAACAGGAAATTTTAAGGATGTTTCGGGTGAGTTGAATGGGAAAGCCCGGTCTTTTGTTGATATGGAACCATTAAGCACCAATTATTATAAAATTAAGGCAACCGGAGTAAACGACGACAGCTTCTATTCGGTGCCGTTGCTGGTGCAGCTTCAGGACAGTATTCCTCCGGCTGCTCCTGTAAACTTGCAGGGGCGAATCGATTCTACTGGTTTGGTACACCTAAGTTGGGATGCAGGGCAAGAGAAAGATATAAATGGATACCGTGTTTTCCGATCCAATTTCATGATTGATGAATTTAGCCAGATCACCAAAGTTCATACTCGCGATACTTTTTTTATAGACTCCATCGATTTGTACAATTTAACCCCTAAAATTTATTACAAGGTAGCGGCTGTCGATCAACGTTTTAATCAATCTGAATTGAGCGAGGCTTTGCTACTTCAAAAGCCTGATACCATTCCTCCTGTACCTCCTGTATTTTCGAATTACGAAATTACCGATGAGGGAATATATTTAAGTTGGGTGCATAGCTTTAGCGTGGATACTAAATACGAGAAACTGATACGAAAATCAAAAGAAAGTGTAGTGTGTGATACCATTGCTCGTTTTTCTAGTACCGATTCCATAAGTTCCTATTTGGATAAAAGTCCTAAAAAAGGAATTGCTTACCAGTATTGTATTCTTGCCGAAGATGCCGGAAAAAACCAATCTCCCGCCGAAAAGTGGCTGCAGGCTGAAATTGCCGATGACGGATTCCGTCCTGAATTAAAAGCAGTACAGGCAGTGGCAAAAATAAATGAAGGACATGTGCTTCTTACATGGAAAGCAACAAACAAAGATGTTGTTCAAATAAATATATATAAAGCTGCAGAGGGAAAAGAATTAACATTCTATCGGCTTATTCAAAATAAATCGGAGTTTAAAGATGTTGATGTAGAGCTAAATACTCACTATCGGTACCGACTGCAGGCTGTGTACAAAGATGGAGGTAAATCTCCTTTTACCGAACTACTGCAAATTCATTACTAAACAATTATTTTCAGATACCAGATCATTTTATCATCCATAAAACCATTACTATGAAATTGAGATTTTTACTGTTTTTTATACTTGTTTTTTTATTGGGGAGCTTTTCGGTAAAGGCGCAAGGCTTGAAGTATAATGGGGAGGTGGAGATAAAAATTTTTGTAAGTCGATTGGAAGCCAAATTGGTTAATGAGAATAAGGATGGAACCCCAGATAATAAGTTAAGAATTAATAAGAAATATGGAACTGGAGATTATTTCGAATCTAAATATGTGACCGGAACTTGTTCAGATAATCCCCCAGATTGGGAAGATTGGACTGGATTAAACATGGGATTGCCAATAAGTATTCATTCAAGTAAATATAACCTATCGGACACTGACACTACTTTGAAGAGCTACTTTGGAATAAATAACAATAAGGTTAGTTTCGAGTTCGAAATATGGGAGTGGCAAGGTAAGACTACTTTGCATAGTGGGAAAAAGCGTTACTATAGAAGTATTGAATTGGATATATGGGACATAATCAAAAATGATCCTAGTCCCGGGTGGCATAAAATAAGTCCCAAAATAGGAGATGGGGCGAATTGGGCTGTTGAATTAGAATATTCCATAACGCCACCTGCACCTACAATAGAGAAAATAATTTCTAGGATTACGGAAGAGGATAGTGAACTTGTTATTTCAAGTCAGGATCTTGGAGGGAATATCAAATACGAGTGGCAGATGAATGTTGATGGAAAAACCAGAACATACAGCAAACCAACTGGAATGACAGATTGGACGAAATACAACGATTGTATAATGGATTGTGATAATTCTGGAGGGGATTTAAGTGCTCAAAGATCTACTTCTCTTCAAAAAGAGATAATACCCATAGGAGATGGTTCTTGTGATGAGCAATGTATGCAGTTCGCTAAAATTTATGAAGATGTAGAGGAAATTGTATGGGATTATCCTAAGGATAAAACATCAAATACCAATAAAACGAATAGTTCAACTCTTACCTACAATATACCTGAATTTGATGGATTCACTAAAAATTACAAATTTGTTGCATACAGTTATGTAGAAACAACAGGGAAGGCTACGTTGAAAAGTTTGGATTATGCAACAATTGCAATAGTAGATGTTTTTCCTCATTTCCCAAAAATACAGCCAATTTTAGACTCGGATAAAAAAATAGTTACCTGTGCAGGAGGAAGTAATGGAGAAGTAACCTTTAAAGTTGATGGTGATCTTGGTAAGGGAGTAGATAGATATAGAATTCTAGTCATCAAAGATTCGCAGAGCCTTGTTCAAGGTCCAATTCATAAAGGTTTAGATGATGATGTATTAGGTCAACCTAAAGAAATTACAATAAAAGATTTAGAGGCAGGAACATATGAAGTTGTTGTAAATAATCTATTTATCAATACTACCGTAGATACAACTGATTTTTTTAATAAGCACGTTGGTGTTCAAAATCGTTTTATGGTAGGGCATGATACAATTAGTTTTACTATTGCTCAAAATAATGAAATTCAGTTGATTAATAATGCCCTATTTATTTCCAACGGTAAATGTGATCAATATGTGGTTGCTATAGACAATATCACCGCTAAAGGTGGGCTTGGCGGCTATAAGTATAGTTTGAATAATGAAAATATTGGAACCAGCCCCAGAGTTTTAGCCAATACTTTAGAATTGCCAGATTATGGTAAAGGGAAGGATATCCCTTTGTATATAGAAGATGTTGCAGGTTGTATAGGTCAAGGGATTGCTGTCCTGTCAAGAGATGCTGAGTTTAAATTTTTTGTCGCAAATGAAAATCTTCCAATAATTTCTTGTTTTGGGGGTACTACTAATTTTCAAGTATCTGCACAAGGGGGGAGTGGCACCTATCAATTTGAATTAGATAAGAAAATTGATAGTAATTCACCTATTTCGAATGAATTGATTGATTTTGATGTGAATGCAGGCAAACATGTATTTTATGTAAAAGAAAATCATGGGTGTTCTTCAAATATTGAAAGAACATTTGAACAAAACGAAGCTGTTGAAATTTATGATTTTGAAAGAACGAAAAAGGTAATTGGTAAAGAAATTCATATTAGTTGTAATGGAGCAGAAGACGGGGAAGTGAAATTCATGATTAAGGGAGGAACACCTCCTTATTCGTATACTCTTATTGGTCCAATGTTAACACCAAAGTCAGAAACTAATATTAGCAAAGAGACTGAAGTTGTAATAGGAGGATTAAAAGCTGGAGATTATACTTTAAAAGTGTTTGATGCGAATAATTGTCCTTTAATTGTTGAAAAGGAATTTAAATTGATTCAGACTGAATCTTTGGTTGTAACTCCTAAGTATGCAGACTATTCAGGTTTTAATTACAAATGTTTTGAAGATTATGAAACAGTTGAACTTCGGGTTAGTGGAGGAATTAATCCTTATGTGTTAAGCTATGATGGTGCCAAAAAGAGTATAAGTAATTCTGGAGGAGTTGCTGAGTTTGATGTGCAAGGTACAGCACCTATTATCATTATTACAGATGCATTGGGATGTGAGCCTGATTTTAATCTTACTTTAAAAGAGCCGAAAAAGTTGACGGTTGAGATAATTCCAAATAAATTTACTTCTGGCACGGGAGAAATTTACCATATCAAAAAGAATGGAGGTACCGATAAGTTGGATGTAATTATTGAAGGTGGGATTACTCCATATAATATTAATTTTCAGAAATATGATGATAAAAGTGGAGTTTGGAATTTTGTAGAGAATAGATCCTCTAACTTGAGTGTGAATACATTTAATGTAACTGCTGGTACCTATAAAGCTATTGTTAATGGGAAGTATGCTTCCTGTACAGCAAATTCAGCTATCACATTGAGGGAACCAGCCAAATTAGAGTTGCCAATAACATACCATAAAACAAATGGATATGATATTGCATGTAAGGATTCAAAAGGTGCAATTACTGTAAAGCCTACGGGAGGGATTCCCCCTTATGCTTTAACTGTAAATGGTGGTGTGTCTTTGTCATTTTCTAATTTAGTTAGTGTAGAGAAGTATATTAATGAATTACCTGCCGGGACTTATGATTTAACTCTAACAGATTATTACAATATTAAGCTTAACAGCAAAGTAGATTTAATAGAACCTGAAGCTTTAACATTAGATCTTGCCACAACAACTTATGAAGGTGGTTATCAAATAAAATGTTCAGATTTATTGGGATATGTTAATGTAGAACCTGATGGAGGAGTTGGTTCAACTTACACAATAGTTCAGAAATGTGATTTGAAATCAGATGTAAAAAAGGAAGATGTTAGCAAAACTACATTTGATAATCTTGAAGAAGGATTTTATACATATAAACTTAGTGATCTTAATGGTTGTTTTATTGAGGAATCGATAGATATAACCAAACCAAAAGAACTAACAATTAATTTTGGAGCTATTAAAATCCCATCTTGTAACGAATTCGACATGGGAGATAAATCTAAAAAGGAAGACGGACAAATTGAGCTTACGATTAGCGGAGGAGCAACTCTCGGCTATAAAACCAATATCTATCAATCGGATGGAGTCTTACCTGATGTTAGTAAAGTTGAAGTGAATGGAAATTCACCAGTATTTAATTCTCTTGTGGAGGGAGAATATAAATTTATCACAATAGACGGGAATGGATGTAAAGTTGAAGAAACCAAAAAAAAACTTGGGCAACCAGATTTATTAATATTGGATGTAAGTAAAATGATGGTGACTGAACCCACATGTTTTGATTACAGCGATGGTCACTGGGAAAGTAAGATTCTGGGAGGAACAACTGCAACGGGTCAATATACTTATGAAATAAATGGTGTAGGAGGCAGTACTGGAAGTACGTTTAACCGAAACAATTTAGCAGCCGGCAAATATATAATGGAGATTTCAGACGATAATGGTTGCTATTACCAATTGGAAAAAGAATTAAAGGAGCCCGATTTCATTATTAATCAGTTGAATGTGTTAGGTATAGATATACTGAAAGAAGGAGGTGTTGCTGATTTTAGATGCTTTGGATTCAATGATAAAACTAATATAAAGGTAAATGGAGGAACGGCAAATTACGATGTTCTAATAAATAAAAATGGAAATTTATTCCAGGTGATAAATAATGTTGCGGAAGATTTATTAATTCCAACTAATAATTTGGGTGCAGGTAGCTATACGATTTTAACAACAGATAGTCGTGGATGTACGTCAGATCAAGGTGTTTTTCAATTAAATCAACCAACCAATATTATCTCTAGTCATTTTATTGAAACATTTGAAGACCGTAGAACAGGAGTGGATTTCAATTATACTTGTTTTGGTGAAACTCAAAGTATAGAAGTGTCTGTTGAAGGAGGAATTCCACCCTATCAAATAACATATGATGGTGAATCAAAGAAAATTACTAATTCCGGGAGTTCTGTTGATTTTATTATTTCAGGAACAAACCCAATTTTCAATATAATTGATGCGAATGATTGTGTATATAATTACGATCCAATATTAATCGAACCATCAAAATTAACTTTGGAGCTATCAAATAATACATATAAATCAGACAATTTTAACATCAAATGCTTTAATGGTACAGATAGTATTTGGGCAAAGGCTACAGGGGGAATAACTCCTTATAAATTTGAATTACTGGATGAAAGCAATACTCTAATTGCAACCAAAGTATCCAATGATGAAACATTTTTTGAAGATCTACCTGCTGGTATTTATCATGTAAAGGTAATAGGAGCATTTAGTAACAGCTGTTTTGCTACAGATAATATTAGCTTGAAAGAACCAGAACCTATAAGTGCAAATTTAGATATGTCTGACCACAATGGATTCGGAATTTCTTGTCATGGCTCAACAGATACTATTAAAGTAGAAGCCTTTGGTGGTATCTCTCCCTACAGCATTCATTTAAAAGGAATGGGAATCGAGAAGGATTTTACTGACATAAGTGATGAGCAGGTAATTTTTAACGACTTACCAGCAGGCAAATATCAAGTAAGCATTACTGATCAGTTTAAAGCTTATGAGTATGTAAAGGATACGGTATTAACCGAACCAACAGTACTTAAATTTGATATTGAAACATCGCATTACGAAGGCGGGTTCGAAATCAGATGTTCTTATTTAAAAGATTCAGTTAAGATCACTCCTTATGGCGGATTGCCAATTACGAATGCATCCAAATATAAAATCGTACAATCAGATGAACATGAAAATCATCAGTTAGGAAATATTATTGCTGGGAAAAATCTTGCATTTAAAAATTTAGATGCCGGAATGTACAGCTATATAGTTTCTGATGATAATGGGTGTTCTGTTAGCAATATAGTAACGCTTGTAAAACCGGATTCTTTGCAAATTACAGATGTTGCTTTTACAATACCAACATGTCACGCAAAGGACATGGGGGATATTTCGAAAAGAACAGACGGTGAAATAAAGGTGCAGGCAATAGGAGGTGTAAATTATTCAGGAGGCTATTATGATTTTCTATTAAATAAGGTGCCACTTGCCGAAGCAAAAGATCGGTTGGATTCAATTAGAGGGATCTCAAATGCAACATTTATTCAACGGGAGACAGGGGAATACATTATCAGGGTAACTGATGTTAATGGTTGTATAACAGAACGAAATAAACAACATTTGGAGCAAGCAGATTGGTTGCATATTGAAAGTTTTAATTCTGTTATTCCGGAATGTTACGAAGCAAAAGATGGATTTTGGACGAGTGAAGTATTAGGTGGAACAAGTGCTTCGGGAAACTACTCATTTATTATTTCTAAAGATGAGCAGGATTTTAGAAATGGTACAACGGGTAAGGAATGGAATCAGGATGGGTTAGGCAAAGGCAAATACCTTCTCGAAATAACTGATGATTTAGGCTGTTACTACAAACAAGAGGAAGAATTACAGCAACCTGCCGAAATGGCCATCGATTTTGATGTGATGGGCGTTACTGATTTTGGAAATAATGATGGAGCAGTTCAGGCGAGAGTTAGTGGTGGAAATGGAGACTATCGATACCAATGGTATCACAAAGGTGAAAAATACTCAAATGGTACGTTTAAAAAAATTGAAGAGCTTTATGCTGGAGAGTATACTGTTGAAGTTTGGGATAAGAACAATTGTCCCTATGGTAATAATGAGTTTGGAGTTGCGAATGGTTTGAAGAAGACGGCTGGTGTAATGGAGCCAGGAGGTAAATTAACTATTGTTGCCAATCCTGTTAAGACCAGTTATTATGGAGCTGAAGATGGAGTGTTGGAAGTTTCAGCTGTTGGTGGATGGCCTTATGCCGTTTGGCCGGGATATGAATTTTCTTTAAATCAGGGGGCTTGGTTAGTGACCAGTAAATTTGAAAATTTAAAAGCCGGATTGTACCAACTACGGGTAAAAGATAGTAAAGGAGTAAAAGATTCAATAGAAGTGGTAATTGAAGAGCCTGACGAAATTTTGATGGAATTAGAGAAGAGTAACTGTCTTTGCTTTAACGATGAAAGTGGTAGTGTAAGGGTTAGCGCAACTGGGGGTACTGCACCTTATACCTATGCAATTAATTATGCGGTAGATTTTTCTAAATCGAATGAATTTACGGATCTAAAAGCCGGAAATTACCGTGTTTTTGTAAAAGATAAGTTGGGTAATATTCAAAATCAATATATTGATATTGATGAACCGGAAGACCTTAAGGTAGAATTGTCAGATTTAACACATAGTACCTGTAACAGTAGTAACGGTTCTGTGAAGATTGAAATAACAGGAGGTACGCCGGAATATTATATCAATTGGGGTGATTTTTATCCGGCTAACAAATTACAACCAAACACTCTGGCAACTGGTAATTATAAAATTGAAGTTACTGATGCCAACTCATGTGTAGCTTCACAATCATTTTCAATAGTAGAAAAGAGTGGCCCTGAAATTAGTTTGATAGACTTGAAAGAAGTGAGTTGTCATGAATCCACAGATGGGGAAATATCTATTGATATAACAAATGGAACAGAGCCATATGATGTGATTTGGAAAGGCCTCGAAAGTTTAAATCCAAGAGAAATCAAGCAATTGGGAAAAGGGAAGTATTCGCTCGTTGTTAGTGATGCAAACAATTGTTTTGCAGAGGCAGAATATGAAATTACGGGCCCGGAAGAATTGGAATTATATGTGAGTAGTTTACAATCTCCAAATTGTGTTGGAATTGATGATGGAAGTATTCTGTTGACTGCTGTTGGAGGAAGTCCTGACTATATCTATAATTTAAATGGTAAATCAAACATTAACGGATGGTTTCCTAATTTAGGAGCTGGGGACTTGCAAATAGAGGTTACTGATGCAAATGTCTGTAAAAAAACTTTAGAGGCCGAATTGAGTGCACCGGTGCCCGTTAAGATAGAATTGCCTTACGAGTATGTGTTATGCCGGAATCAAACAGAAACAGTAAATTCTGGAGTGGATGGAGCTTCAAGCAAGTGGTTTTTTGGAGGCAATCAATTTAGCGTTAACAACGAGGTAGAACTCAATGAAGAAGGGGATTATCGATTGGTTGTAACAACAGAAAAAGGATGTGAGGCAGAGCACGAATTTGCAATAACATTTCTTGATTATGAAGTAGTGGCTGATTTTATTATACCTGTTGAGGCCATTGTTGGCGATACTATTGTTGCAGTTGATATTTCATGGGAGCAACCCGATTCGGTAAAATGGCATTTTCCAGACGGATTAGAAGTGGTGAATAGAGAAGAGGCATCAATTTGGTTGAGAGTACTGGAAGCGGGAAACCACACAATTGGCATGTCCATTTTTAAAAATGAATGCAGTGACTATATGGAAAAGCAAGTTAGGGTTGAAAGCAACAGTACTAAACGGAAAGCAGGATTTATTCAGCCTGATCAAGTTTATATAACTGAGGCAAAATTATATCCTAATCCAAATAGGGGCGATTTCCATTTAAAGCTTCTCTTGAGCAAAACAGCAGACGTGAGCTTGGAAATATATGATGTAGAAAGAGCTCTTAAAATAGATACAGATGAAGGACATAATAATGCGGTTTATCAATTCGATTTCAATAATAGATCCATATTTAGACCAAACAATGTGTATGCAGTTGTAATTATAGTTGGAAAAGAAAGACGAGTACTGAGATTCCTTGTGTACTAAATTGATTTTAAAAGTTTCTTAATGATTTTAATTAATAATCCCACTTTAAATATTTGTTTGAAGTGGGATTATTTTTGAGGTAATATTCCCTGTTATGATCTTCAAAAAAACAATTTTATTAGATTTTGATTTGTTGGTGAATAATGATAATTTATAAAATGTAAAGAGGGGAGTGTAAAATGTTAAGAGGGGCATGCAAGATGTGTTTTTGTTCCACAAAAACTCTTGTGCCTTCCGGCAGGGACTTTTCATCCCAGGATGAAAAGCTTGATTGTCCTACAGACAAAAAGGAATAGATATGAGACCAAAATTAGAAGAACATGATAAATTGGAAGATGGAGTTAGGGTTCGCCTGACGAAATTAGAGAAGAAATTGCTTGTGGAAAGATGTAGGGAGGAAGGCTATCGAAACCTGAGTGATTTTTGCAGAGCCAAGTTGGTCAAAAGAAGAGAGATCAAAAAAGTAGAGGTTAGTAGGGAGTTTGTGATCATTATCAAAAAGCTCGATTATGACCTCAATCTCAATCAGGTTTCTAAAGCCATCAACAGCCAACAGATCTACCATCCGCTGGCGGCAGATCAGATGGTATTTCAACAGCTTTTAAAGGAGCTTCGAAACTGTTTTTCCGTTCTGCAAAATTATATGGATGTGATAGAATAAGGATTTTAAGTCAAATGCTTTTTAGTTGAGAAATCCTTCTCCCTGATAAACAAAGATATTTCCTCCATCTGTATCTCCTTCATCTGTTTATCACGCATGAACATTGCGATTACATCAACAAGTCAAGCTTGTACAAAGTTTTGATGGATTTTTAATCCTAATTATTTGGGGGAAGTATAAAAATCCAACAAAAAGCTTGACATTTCTTACGCCCTTCGGTCAATTAGGGATGTGGAATTGCAACAAAATTTGGTACAAAAAAGATTAGGCTGCCAATTTATAATATGCTCTTAATTCAATTTCTTTTTCTAAAGGTGTTTTATATCCCAAACTAGAGTGTATTCTTTTAATATTGTACCAATTTTCAATATAATCGTATACTTGGTTATATGCATGAGTAAACGATTTAAACTCATTTCGGTATATCATTTCCGACTTAATGGTTTTAAAAAAGCTTTCAGCTACGGCATTATCCCAACAATTTCCCTTTCTGCTCATGCTTTGCATATTCCGGTGATGCTGACCCCTTGTCCGGGTGATACTGACCCCTCACAGAATTGAGGTTCAAAGAACTTGATGGTCTGACAATATTACCGTTTTTTTCTTAAACTTTCTCCTTTTAATTCGATTCGGTATGAGGTGTGTACCAGACGGTCCAGAATTGCATCGGCTATGGTTTCCTCTCCAATGATGTCGAACCAGCTGGCCACGGGCAATTGACTGGCGATAATAGTGGAGGCTTTTCCATGCCGGTCCTCGATCATCTCCATCAGATCCAACTGTTGCTGCTGTTCCAAATGAGAGAGTCCAAAATCATCGAGTATTAGCAGATCCGTTTTGGCCACCTTTTCAAAGAACTTGTATATGGTTCCTTCGAAGCGGGCTACTTTGGTTTTCTGCAACAGCTTTTGCGTGTTGTAGTAGGCAACTTTAAAGCCCTGCACACACGCCTGATGACCAAGTGCCGAAGCTAAAAAGCTTTTTCCGCAACCAGTGGCTCCTGTGATTAGTACGGATTCACCACGCGACAGGTAATCGCCTGTCGCCAAGCTTGTAATCAGAGTCCTATCTACTCCTCTGGCAACCTCCATCTTCAGCTCTTCGATAGATGCCTGATAACGAAAACGGGCATTCTTTTCCAGTCGCTCGAAGCGCTTTTGCTCTCTGTCCTGCTGTTCAGCCTGAAGTAGTATTTCAAGTCCTTCACTCAGGGAGAGTTCGTGGTGCCTTCTGGTTTCCTGCAGAGCCATCCAGGTTCGATTCATTCCATGCAGTCGTAATTGTTTAAATTGGGTTTCAATTTGCATCATAGCTATTCAATTTAAGTGTGGATTGTGAGTAATAGGCTTTTCCGCGGATATTCCGGTGCTCGGGTAAAGCCGGTTTATTTATCTGATCTATCATGTCTGAGGTTTTGTTATTGATCACATTAAGCAAGAACCTGTACGAACAGATCTCGTATTTCAAGGCCACCTTACAGGCTTTCCTGAAGTTTTCCGGATTGGTTTTTCTATGCAGGTTCAAGAGTCCGTCACAGGTCCGGTACAGCTGTTCGGGATGCTTATTCTGCTTAAAGACCATACTGATTAACTCATGGAGTTCAGGACAGCCTGTCTGAGCTTTTCGAAGATAGTACCCGGGACTGGAATTGCAACAAAATATGGTACAAAAAGATTAGGCCGCTAATTTATAATAAGCTCTTAATTCAATTTCTTTTTCTAAAGGTGTTTTATATCCCAAACTAGAGTGTATTCTTTTAACATTGTACCAATTTTCGATGTAATCGTATACATGGTTATATGCATGAGTAAATGATTTAAACTTGTTTCGGTATATCATTTCCGACTTGATCGTTTTAAAAAAGCTTTCAGCTACGGCATTATCCCAACAGTTTCCCTTTCTGCTCATGCTTCTGTTTATCTTATCATTATCCATAAAAATATCCCTTATTTTATTGCAGGCATATTGAACGCCCCTATCCGAATGAAGAATAAATCCATCTATTATTTGTCTTCGCTTACGTGCAATATTCCATGCCTTAAGAACCGTGTTTTCATAGGTCATATCTTTACTTAACGACCAACCAACAACTTGTCTATCCGCCAAATCAATCATCGTTGTGAGGTAAATCCACTTGTCATTAACTCTAATATAAGTAATGTCAGATACCCATACTTTACCTAGCTGTTCAACTTTAAATTGCCGGTCAAGAGTGTTTTTTTCAATCTTATAACCATGCTTAGAGTAAGTTGTATTAATAAATCGCTTTTTAGGCTTGAACCGAATGTTTTCTGCCTTCATTAGTTTACCAACATAAGTTCTAGATATTTTATATCCAATCTTCTCCAATTCAACCTGAATACGCGGACTTCCATAGGTTTGTCTACTGTCTTTAAATATCTTTTTAATCTCATTTACCAGAATCGCTTTTCTTGAGTACTTCTTTTTGGTAAGTTTAATTGACTTCCAGTGGTAATATGAATTCCGGCTTACTTTTAAATGCTTACACATCTTCCCAACAGGATATATCTTTTTATGCTTATCCATAAAATTATAGATCAATTGTCGCTCTTGGAGAAGATGCTGACCGCCTTTTTTAATATATCACGTTCTAATCTAGTTTCTTTTAATTCTGCTCTTAACTGGGATATCTCTTGCTGTTCCGGACTTAAAGAAATATTACCTTTTCCTGTGAAAGATTCTTTATTGCTTAATGTTTCTCTTCGCCATCTTCGAATCATGCTGTCGTTTAATCCGTAATCTTCAGACACTTGCTTCGCGCTTTGTCCCGATTTAAGTAGATTCACAATCATCAACTTAAATTCTGTTTCATAATGTTTCGCCATAATTTAAATATAAGAATTTCGGGCGTAACCATTGTACCAACAAATGTAGCATGTCCAGACTTCGGTCCAGGTAATGGTTGTGGGCGGAACACAAGTGTTCCCGGTCGGTACTGTAGGTTCCCTTACCGTAGCTTTGTATGTGCACAGCCACCTGTTTGCCTTTGGCATAAATGTAAACCATGGCGCGGGTGTAAATGACCTTTACCTTCACTCCAATGTAGGCGAATGGCACACTATAGTAGTGTTTGTCTTCACTCAGGTAGACGTGATTATTCTTGGCTGCCTTAAGTGTCCGGTAGTATTTTAGCTCGAAAGGCTGTTCCGGTAAGCTGCTGAGCAGATGCTTCTCATCGGCGAGAAAACGCTCTTCACGGCAGTAAGGCTTCTGCTGCATACGGGTCTGGTTGTGTTCGCGGTTCTTCTGGCCGATGGCCTGATTCAGGTCTTTCAGACTAAAAAACTGCAGGTTCCGTATTTTTGCATAAATCCTTGTGTAGATCAGCCGAACCTGGTTCTCAACAAGTGCCTTGTCCTTTGGTTTGCGTGCCCGTGTAGGAATCACAGTGGTGCCGTAATGGTTGGCAAAATCCTCCATTGCCCGGTTAACATCGGGTTCATACCTGCTGGCTTTTACGATGGCCGCCTTCAGGTTATCCGGTACCAGTACCTGAGGGACTCCTCCAAAGTATTCCAGACTACATCCCAGAGCGTATAAAAAATCACCAGCACTTTGACTCTTTACGGCCATGGCAAAACTATAGTCTGAATAAGGCAAACAGGCCACAAAGACCTGACAGTGGATTACTTCTCCGGTCTGCACATCCACATAATTTAGCTTTTTACCGGCAAAGTCAATAAAAAGCTTCTCGCCTGCCTGATGCTGCAACACCATTGAAGGTTTGGAAGCAATCAAATGTTGTGACAGGTGATGGCAGAACTGAGTATGGCTGTAGCCTTGGGCATACTCCAGACGGTACTCTTCCCACAATAGCTTTCTGGTAACCCCGGTACGTTTCAGTTCACTGGTAAAGTAATTCAGTTTTCCCTTAAAATGCTCAAAGCGTTCATCCTTATAGGCTGGATTACCGGGATGAAACCTGGCTTCCAATACGGGATCATCCAGCAACAACAGGCTGTCAACATCCGTTTTCAATCGGGATAGTTTATCCAGGTACGCCTTCACGGTATTCTTGCTTACACCCAGATCCCTGGCTATGGTTTTCTTTGGGCTTCCTTGCTGATGCAAGCGCAGTAATTGTTTGATCTGACTCATAGGTTTTGGTTTTCCAGCCATCTGCATTCGTTTTAGTGGTCATCTACTTTCTGCCACTAAAGAACCAAAACCTGTGTTATTTTGAAAAGAGGGGTCAACATGATCCGGATTTTTGTTGATCGCTTTTCAGCTAAGGGGTCAGTATCCGCCGGATTGTCACTCTTTTTGACTTCTCCCTACGCAGGAAAAACCTTGTTTTCCGATCCGGATTTCAGGGGGTCAACATGATCCGGAATATCCATGCTTCTGTTTATCTTATTATTACCCATAAAAAGATCCCTTATTTTATTGCAGGCATATTGAACGCCTCTATCTGAATGAAGTATAAATCCATGTATTATTTGTCGTCGCTTACGTGCAATATTCCATGCCTTAAGAACCGTGTTTTCATATGTCATATCCTTACTTAATGACCAACCAACAACTTGTCTGTCCGCCAAATCAATCATTGTTGTTAGGTAAATCCACTTGTCATTAACTCTTATATAAGCAATGTCAGACACCCATACTTTACCTAGCTGTTCAACTTTAAATTGTCGATCTAGAGTGTTTTTTTCGATCTTATAATCATGCTTAGAGTAAGTTGTATTAACAAATCGTTTTTTAGGCTTGAATCGAATGTTTTCTGCCTTCATTAGTCTGGCAACATAAGCTCTGGATATCTTATATCCAAGCTTCTCCAATTCAGCCTGAATACGAGGACTTCCATAAGTTTGTCTACTGTCTTTAAAAATCCTTTTAATCTCATTTACCAAAACAGTTCTTCTTGAGTATTTCTTTTTAGCAAGTTTAACAGACTTCCAGTGGTAATAAGAATTCCGGCTTACTTTTAAATACTTACACATCTTCCCAACAGAATATGTTTTTTTATGCTTATCCATAAAATCATATATTAATTGTCGCTCTTGGAGAAGATGCTTACCGCCTTTTTTAATATATCACGTTCTAATTTAGTTTCTTTTAGTTCTGCCCTTAACTGGGCTATCTCTTTTTGTTCCGGACTTAGTGAAATATTGCCTTTCCCTGTAAAAGATTCTTTGGCGCTTAAATTTTCTCTAAGCCACCTGCGAATCATACTGGCGTTTAATCCGTAATCTTCAGATACTTGCCGTGCGCTTTGTCCCGATTTAAGTAGATTCACGATCATCAACTTAAAATCTGTTTCATAATGTTTTGCCATAATTTAAATATAAGAATTTCGGGCGTAACCATTGTACCAACAAATGTAGCAGGTCCAAATCGATACTTTTCTTCAAAGAGATATCTAATCTTTGACCATCGACAGTGATTCTTACGAAGATTGGAGATTCTCCATTTTTCAGTTGAGTAGTTTTTCTTGCAAAAAATAAAATAGAAGTAGTTTGTCTCATTTTCACTGGTTTTTGAATGTTTTAAAACGATTTGTCAAAACTAGCAAACGAGTGATTTTTGAAGGGAGCAAAATAGTGTATTGCAGTGCATTAGCACCTGTTCGAGGTGCAGCAAAATTAAGCTTTCCAATCTACACCGAATGCTACACCTTTTTATTGCTGTTTTAGGTGTTTGATTGCGTTGGTACTAAATGAATAAAGCCTTGTAAACGTTAAGTTTACAAGGCTTTTCCTTCTATTGCATTTCTGCATGGCGGAGAGAGAGGGATTCGAACCCCCGGTACGTTGCCGCACAATAGTTTTCAAGACTACCGCATTCGACCACTCTGCCATCTCTCCAATAATATTTGAGCGGGAAACGAGACTCAAACTCGCGACCCTCAGCTTGGAAGGCTGATGCTCTATCAACTGAGCTATTCCCGCATGCAAGAAACACGTTTGTTCCTTGATTAAAAAATTAAAGTGGGGAGAGCAGGATTCGAACCTACGAAGACGAAGTCAGCGGAGTTACAGTCCGCCCCAGTTGGCCACTTTGGTATCTCCCCAATAATAATTTCAAAAAAAGTGAGCGGGAAACGAGACTCAAACTCGCGACCCTCAGCTTGGAAGGCTGATGCTCTATCAACTGAGCTATTCCCGCATGCAAGAAACACGTTTGTTCCTTGGTTAAAAATTTAAAGTGGGGAGAGCAGGATTCGAACCTACGAAGACGAAGTCAGCGGAGTTACAGTCCGCCCCAGTTGGCCACTTTGGTATCTCCCCAAATGCAATGTATGTAAAGAACTTTGTTTCTTGATTGCGGATGCAAATATAGGAGCTTTACTACAAAATACAAGGGGTGCCTGCGTTTTTTTTTCAAAAAAAATGAAATATTTATGTAAGTGTTTGATTTCCTATGAAATATTTTTTCAATATAATTCTCTTAGAAATTTGAGTCGTCGGTTTTTTATGAAATAGGATCAGTTTTATTACGATCTGAAAATTGAATTTAAGCTAATTTTGCTTTTGTAAATTTTCTGATGGAGATATTAAGAGGTGTATTTAATCGGATCTCTTTTAAGGCTGTTTAAAGAGTAAATAATTGTGATAGGAGAAGATGTTGATTTATGCCTGTAAACCATCGTCAGTGCTTTCTCTTGTCGCAAATCGTAATATTTCTCAGCTTGCATTTTAGAAAAAAAAAACAAAAAAAAAGGAGACTAATCAATAGTCTCCTTTTTTATATTTTGAGTTTGTTTTATTTTATCATTGATTTAGCTCTTGTGATGTATTTTTCAACGTCACGGGCTTCTGCCGATTTTGCAAAATCTTGTTCGATAGTTTCGTAAGCTGTTAGTGCTTTTTTGTACTCACCTAACATTTCGTAAGCAAGTCCGGCTTTTTGCAAATAGATAGGTGTTGTGAAATCATTTGTATTAAAAGAACTTGCATCCATATAATTTGAAGCGGCTTTTTTAGTATCTCCTAATTCCATATAAGCATCACCAATAGCAGCTTTTGCAAGAGCGCTAAGTAAAAAATCATCAGAACTGAATTTTTCTAAATAATCAATTGCATTTTGGAATTCACCCATTCTTAAATAAGAAACACCGGCATAATATTTTGAAATATTTCCTGCTGGAGTTGAGTTAAACTCATCAATAATATCCAGAAACCCAGGGTAATTTTCATCTCCGTTTAATGCAAGGTTAAATGAATCTTTCTCGAAATATCTTTGAGCCTGAAATAACTGATTTTGAGCACGCTCATTAAGTGGAGCTTTGTAGTATTTTTGATAAGCAAAAACTCCTACTGCTAAAATGATTATAACTAAAGCAATAGTGGACAGTTTTTTCTGATTCTTCTCAATATATTGTTCGGTTTTGCTTAGTGCTTCTTCTAAATTTTCAAAATTATCTTCAGATACCTGATTGTTTTTATTTTTTGACATGCTCAAATATTATTAGGTTTATTTTTTCTAACGCAAATGTAATTTTTTTTACTAAATATCAGACATTTTTTCAGTAAAAAATGAAGATGGGAATTTAGATTGTTATAGAACTAAATAAGTAAATCCAAATTGATTTAATTTAGTAATTTTGCAACAGTCATCTAATCTATTCATACATGCATCTGGAAAAATTATCTCTCTTAAATTATAAGAATATACTTGATTTGGAATTGAATTTTTCACCAAAAATCAACTGTTTTATTGGGAATAATGGGATGGGGAAAACTAATTTGCTGGATGCTGTTTATTATTTAAGCTTTTGTAAATCATACTTTTCTGTTGGCGACCAGCAAAATATAAATCACAATGAACAGTTTATGGTGTTGGAAGGAACTTACCGACGCAAAGATTTAAATGAGGTGGTATATTGTGGTGTAAAGCGCGGGCAGAAGAAAAATTTTAAAAGGAATAAAAAGGAGTATAAAAAACTTTCGGAACATATTGGTTTATTGCCTATTGTAATGGTTTCTCCGGCAGATGTTAGTTTGATTACAGATGGTAGTGAGGAACGCCGCAGGTATATGGATAGTGTAATTTCGCAATATGATCGTAAATATCTGGAAGATTTAATTCGTTACAATCGTGTTTTGCAGCAAAGAAATAAATTGCTGAAAGATTTTGCGGCAGGAAGCAGATTTGATGAAGACACGCTTAGTATTTGGGACGAACAAATGATAGTGCTGGGAACTTCTATTTATGAAAAGAGAAAGGATTTCTTGAATAAATTGATGCCTGTTTTTCAGGAGTATTATCAGATGATTTCCTTAGGGAATGAAACTGTAAATTTGGATTATAAATCACTTTTACATGACAACTCATTACGTGATCTTCTCATAAATGCCCGTTGGAAAGATCAGGTAACCCAGTATACAACGGTTGGAATTCATAAAGACGATTTGGAATTGACTTTGGGTGGATATCCTATCAAAAAAATGGGTTCTCAGGGACAACAAAAGACTTACCTGATTGCTCTAAAACTTGCCCAATTCGATTTTATCAAGCAAATTGCCGGATTTAACCCTATTCTTTTGCTGGATGATATTTTCGATAAACTGGATTCGCAGCGAGTTGAACAGATTGTGAAATTGGTTTCTGAAGATCGTTTTGGTCAGATTTTTATCTCTGATACCAATCGTGATCATTTGAACGAAATACTCTCGGGAATGGAACAGGAATACCAATTATTTATTATTGATAAAGGAGCCATAGTAAGTTAAATAAAATGAGAAGAAGCCAAACTCAAAAAATAGATGAATTAATTCGACAGGTACTTAAGGAAAGTAATCTGGATGGCCGATTGAAAGAATATGAGTTGGTTAATTCGTGGGAGAAAGTGATAGGCAAAACCGTAGCTAACGCTACTACAGATATTTATATTCGTAACCGGAAGTTATTTGTAAAAGTACGCTCGTCGGTTATTCGGAATGAACTGTTGATGATTCGTGAAGGCTTAATGCGTGCTTTAAACAGAGAAGTACAGGCGAACATTATCGATGAGATCATTGTCCGGTGAAAAAAAGGCGCATTGTGTATGATCATAATGCGCCCAGTATTTTTAACAGTTTGCTGATGAGAATATCTCAGTTCCGGCGAAATGGAAAGCTCCTTCAATACAAGCATTTTCATCACTGTCCGATCCATGAACAGCATTGCGGGACATCGATTCCGCAAACTCTTTACGAATTGTTCCTTCTTCAGCTTCGGCTGGATTTGTTGCTCCAATTAATTTTCTGAAATCTGCAACAGCGTTATCTTTTTCGAGAATTGCAGCAACAATAGTTCCCGAGCTCATAAAATCGGTAAGATCTTCATAAAATGGTCTCTCTTTATGAACTTCATAAAACTTCTTAGCCTGATCTTTGGTTAGTTTAGTATATTTCATGGCTGCAATGCGGAATCCTGCATCGTTAATTTTTGCCAGAATAGCGCCAATATATCCATTTGCAACAGCATCTGGTTTTATCATGGTAAAGGTTCTATCACTTCTCATATATGTGTATAGTTAAATGTTTCGAATACAAAAATAATGATTCTGAGCACTTGTGCAACTGTTAAATTAACAAAACAGGGGATTGAGGATTTAATTTTTTTTAGTATTCATCATATCCATCAAATCATTAGTAAATCTATCATACTTCCATTGTTAAAATAACGATCTATTGTATCTTTACCAGCTTATAATAATTATTACAAGAAAAAAAGGAATGAATAATTTGCAAAATAGAATTGATGCAGAGCTGATTAAGGAAGTGGAAATATTGCTTGATGAGTGTGCAAAAATTTCAATTATACCGCATTCGGGCCCCGATGGTGATGCTATTGGATCTTCGTTGGCCTTGCATCAGTATCTGATAAAGAAAGGAAAGCAGGCTCAAATAATTAGTCCAAGTGCTTATCCGGTTTTCTTAAAATGGCTGCCTGGAAATTCTGATGTCTGGATTTATACCAATGGAAAGAAAAAGGCTGAGGAATATATTAATTCATCTGATCTTATTTTTATTGTAGATCATAATTCGTTCAAACGATCGGGAGATTTGGAAGCTGTGTTGGAGAAAGCGACGGCAAAAAAAATTATGATCGATCATCATCCTGAACCTGAGCAAATTGTCGATTTGATGTTTTCGGATACTCAAATGTGTTCTACCTGCGAAATGATGTATGAATTCATTGAGGCTTTAGGCGATGAAGACATGATTGATGAATCAATTTCAGAATGTATTTATACCGGAATTATTACTGATACTGGAGGATTAAGTTACAATTCCTCTCAGCCCAGAACTTATCAGGTTGTGGGGAGTTTGCTCGCAAAAGGAATTGATAAAAATAAAATTCATTCGAATATCTACGACAATTTTTCTCCGGACAGAATGAAGTTGTTAGGACATTGTTTGGATCAGGGATTGGAAGTTTTATCCGAGTTTAATACAGCAATTATAACTTTAACAAAGGAAGATTTAATCCGTTTTAACTACAAGGATGGCGATACGGAAGGGTTTGTGAATTATCCTTTGTCCATTCAGAACATGCTTGTTTCGGCAATTTTTATTGAAAAGGATGATGTCGTTAAGATATCTTTCCGATCGAAAGGTGATGTTCCTATTAATAGGGTGGCCAGGGATTATTTTAATGGTGGCGGGCACATCAATGCTGCTGGTGGTAGAACTGAGAAGTCATTAAAGGAAGCAATTGATCAATTCAAACAGGTTTTGCCTGAATTCTATGGGAGCTTGTAAAGAAACCAACTTGATTTTATAATTTAAAGAAGTAATAAATCAAATGGGTTCAGCTTGTAAGGAATAGGAATTGAAAAACTATATTTAGAATGTAATAATTTACAGCGCAGATTCATCATCTACGCTGTTTTTTTGTTTTATTTTTCTCTGTGGATCAGAAAAATAGCAGGTCTTTTGTGTAGATTCGGCAGATTGTTTTTCCATGCTTGTACCGACATGGTTTTGATGTATTCCGATTCGAGAGAGATGTCGGCGGCAATACAAAGTTTCGTAGCAGGACTGCAATTCTGAAGCAAATCTTCAAGCATTTTCATGTTTCGGAAAGGAGTCTCGATAAATAGTTGTGTTTGACCTTCGCTTAGGGAACGGTGATCCAAATGTTTTATTTTCTTGCTTCTCTCGTCACTCTGGATAGGTAAATATCCGTTAAAAGCAAAGTTTTGCCCGTTAAAGCCGGATGCCATTAAAGAAAGTAATATGGAGGAAGGTCCAACCAATGGCACAACCTGTATGTTTTTGGTGTGGGCAATTTTTACAACATCGGCTCCAGGATCAGCAACACCCGGGCATCCGGCTTCCGAAATAATCCCCATGTCATGATCTGTAATAGCGTCTAAATAAGTGGAAATGTCTTTTGGTGACGTGTGTTTGTTTAGTTCATAAAAAGTAAGCTCATCTATGTTGATATCCTGATTCACTTTTTTTAGATAACGACGTGTTGTTCGGATATTTTCCACAATAAAGTGTTTAATATCTGGAATCAGTTGTTGAATGTTATTTGGTATTACCTGATCGATTTCTGTATCTCCCA
The DNA here is from genome assembly GCF_963664555.1 of Labilibaculum sp. Lineage (GTDB taxonomy): Bacteria > Bacteroidota > Bacteroidia > Bacteroidales > Marinifilaceae > Labilibaculum. The sequence continues at coordinate 1,662,539 of NZ_OY761461.1, forward strand.
AAGTCGTTGGGATTAAAAAAAGTTTGCCTTTCATAAATGATATATTTTCGGCAAATGTACTAAATAAGTCTGTTACTCTTTAACTGTAAGGTTGTCAAATGCAGTTTTGTTATCTGTAATCATTCTGAATAGTTTTGAAGTTATCTTGATTTGTTACATCTTTGCAGTTCATCGATGATATTCATTACAATATGACACAAATTGCACGTAAAATAATACTTAATCGAAACTTCATTTTGGTTCTTGCTGTTGTTTTGGGTTTACTAATTGGCGATTGGGCGAGTCTGTTAAAAGAGTATACTTTTTACATCTTAGCAATTGTAATGACCTTTTCAACCACCGGAATTTCTACCAGGGCGATGTTTCCTTTAAAACAAATGATTGCACCTATGCTGATGGGATCATTTTTGAATTATGTGGTGTTTGGGACTGTAATCATTGCCTTGTCGTATTGGTTGATGCCAACGCCCGAACTTTTTCTGGGGTTTGTAGTTATTGCTTCAACTCCTCCTGGTGTTGCCGTAATTCCTTTCTCGCACATTTTAGATGGCGATTTAAAATATGCCATAGTAGGAACTTTGGGAGCCTTTATTTCGTCCTTGTTTTTTGCACCGCTGATTGTTGGTTTGTTTTCAGATATTGATGGAGGCATTGATCCGCTCGATTTATTTATAAGTATGGTGCAGCTTGTTTTAGTTCCCCTGCTAATATCGAGATTACTGCTTTGGCAACCAATTAAGCCTGCAATCGAAAAGGTGAGAGGAAAAATTGTTGATTGGGGATTTGCTTTGATAATTTTTACAGCAGTTGGGTTAAATAGGCAAGTATTTTTTTCTAATTTTGATATACTCTTACTGGTGTCTCTGGTTCTTTTTCTTGGGATTTTTGGTTTGGGATGGATTTATGAACTATTTAGCCGTAAACTTGGCATTAAAGCTCCGGCAGCGATGACTCAGAATCTTTTGGTTACGATTAAAAGTTCAGGTTTTGCAGTTGTTACAGCTTTAACATTATTTGGAGAAGAAGCAGCAATTCCTTCTGCCGTAATGGCTGTTTTTGTTCTGGCTTATTTGCTTTATCTGTCTATTAGAAAAGAGCTAAGGGATTCAGGTAAGTAATCTTGATTAATCAAGTAAGGGAATTCGAATTAGAAATACAATATGGTGAAATTAACTTTTTTAGGAACAGGGACTTCTCAGGGAGTTCCAATTATTGCTTGTAAATGTCCTGTTTGTTTATCCAAAAATTACAAGGATAAACGATTACGTTCTTCTGTGTTGATAAATGTTGATGATCAGAATTTGGTAATTGATAGCGGACCCGATTTTAGATATCAGATGCTGCGTGCAAAAGTTGAGAATATTTCTGCAATCATCTTCACACATGAACACAAAGATCATACCGCTGGTTTAGACGATATTCGTGCATTTAATTGGGTGAATAAAAAAGCCGTTTCCATTTATGCTGAAAAGAGAGTGCAGGAATCTTTAAAGAAAGAATTTTCTTACGTTTTTGCTGAATTTAAATATCCGGGAATTCCCCAGATGAACTTAATTGATGTCACTGATGAGGCTTTTCATATTAACGGTACAAGCATACAGCCCATTCGGGTGAAGCATTTGAAATTGCCTGTTTATGGTTTTCGAATTGGTGATTTGGCTTACATTACAGATGCGAATTACATATCCCCAGAAGAAAAGGAAAAGCTGAAAGGTTTGAAAGTTTTGGTGTTAAATGCTCTCCGAAAAGAAGCTCATATTTCACATTATACTCTTTCGGAGGCATTGGAAATTGTGAAAGAATTACAACCCGAAAAGGCTTATTTTACTCATATCAGTCATCAGATGGGTTTTCATGATGAGGTGGAAGCTGAATTGCCTGAAAATGTATTTTTGGCTTACGATGAATTAGAGATAGAGGTAGGGTAATTGCTTTTGATGATTTAATTGAAAGAATTTTATTTTTCCGCTTTTGTCATAAAAATCACACTTATTCCTCCAAGAACAAAGAAGATTGCTCCAGCGAGTATCAAGGCTGATGAAATACTGAAATGGTCAGTGTACCAGCCTAAAAACGGACCAATAATAGCAAAACAAATTCGAATAATAAAATTCCTGACAGAGAGCACCGTTGCTCTCATGTCCGATTCGGTAATTTGGTTGATGTAATTTTTTAAAATAGGAGTGGCAATTCCCCGTACAAAATAGAAAAAGAAAAGGACACCAACCCCAATCAATGAATTGAACCATCCTGTCAGCATAAAGCCTCCCGAGATTCCAATAACGATAAAAATAGAAGTCCCTGTTTTTCCAAGATATTCCTCAGCTTTATGTGCTGAAAGGGCTGTAATTCCTACGGTTAGGTTCAAAAGAGTCCAGATTACTCCAATGGTGCTTACTTCCATGTTTAAATCCCGAAGATAGGGTTGAATAAACCAGGCAAGTGTGAGTGTTGCACATCCAATAACAGATGAAAAAACAATATTCCAGCGTAATTTGGCATTGTCCCAAAGAGAGAATTTTACAATGCCCAGAATATGATTGAATCCAACTTTTAATTTTATTGAATTCTGATTTGGATCTACTAGTAAGATGGAGGCTGGAATTGCAATGAATGCAATGAAGGACTGAAAAATGAAGGGAGTCCTGAGACTAATTAGAGCCAAACTGCCACCGGCAATACCAGCCAGAGCTTCGGCAAAATTCCCAACCGACATTACTCTGCTTTCCTGTTTTAGATATTCTTTCTCTCTATTCATTTTAAGCAGGCTATCGTATAGCATGGCAGAATCGGAACCTGATATAAAGCTGCTGCCAATTCCCAATATCAATTCAGCAATTAAAAAGCCGTTAAAGCCTGAGCTAAACGAGTAGACTACAAAGCCCAAACAGCCTAGAATCGAACCTAAAATCAAAGACTTTTTTCGGCCCCAAACATCAGCAATATATCCCGATGGAATTTCCAGAGCAACTACTGCTACTGAATAAATTCCCTTAAGGGTTAGTACATTCTGCATACTCAAACCATTCTCCTGATAAAAGAGAACAATAATGGGCATGGTGAGCATGAACCACTTGGCAATTTTAATCAAATACAGTTTTGGGATATTTCCGGAAATAGATCTTGTCATTACTTTAATTTGAGATGCAAAGATACTTGCACATTCGAAATAGAAAAGCCTTTGTTCTTAATTATTTGATCTTCATGATATTGTTTTTTGAGGAAAACGGAATGGCTTTTGTGTTCATATTTAGCATTATATGTTTTTGGAAAGCCAAAAGGAGTCGTATTCTTTGTATTCAATCAGGCTGTTTGTAAAACTGAATTAAATGGTGATGATGACGAAAATATTTTGTGTAAATTAGAAGGTGAGTAGTTGGTTGTGTGAGCTGTAGTATAATAAGAAGAGATGATATCAAATCTAAAATACCTGAAACTATGGGAATGACATTAATCGAGAAGATCTTGGCAAATCACTCCAAAGAGAGTGTTGTAAAGCCTGGCGATATTATTGATGTTGAGATTGACATTCGTGCCGCCCGGGATTTTGGGGGAGCGAATGTGGTTAAAAATATTCAGGAGCATAACTTGAAGATTGCCGATCCAAAAAAAACTTATTTTACTTTTGATTGTAATCCTACAGGGTCAGATCAGAAATATGCAGTAAATCAGCAAATATGTCGGTTGTTTGCGCGGGATAATGGCGTGAAAGTATTTGATATCAATACAGGTATTGGAACGCATACCTTAATTGAACAAGGTCTCGCTTATTCGGGAATTACTGCTGTAACTACAGATTCTCATGCCAATATTTTGGGGGCTGTCGGCGCATTCGGGCAAGGTATGGGCGATAAGGACATTGCTGTTGCCATTCATAAGGGAAAAGTTTGGTTCAAAGTCCCTAAATCAGTTAAAATAAATTTAAATGGAAAGCGGCCGGAGGGAATTTATGCCAAGGATATTGTTTTGGGATTATTGAATCAGTTTGGAGCGAATTCTCTTCTTGGATATGCTGTGGAGATTTATGGCGGGGAAGTAGATCACTTCACTCTTGATGAAAGAATCACAATTTCATCCATGGCTACAGAAATGGGATGTATCATCATTTTGTTTACTCCCAATGATGCCATTATGGAATACAGTCAATTTCGAAATGGAAGGGAGTTTGATGTAGTGAAAGCTGACCTTGATGCCGAATACGATCAGGTGTTTGAAATAGATTTGGAAGAGTTTGTTCCCCGGGCTTCTTTGCCGGGAGAACCTCACAACACTGTTCCGGTTAGCAAAGTCAGAGGAGTGAAAATAGACTCGGCCTTTATTGGAAGCTGTACCAATGGACGAATGGAAGATTTTCGGGTTGTGGCGGATATCCTAAAAGGGAAAAAAGTAGCTCCTGGTGTCGTTTTTAAGATCGTTCCCGCGACCGATGAAATTTGGAATGAATGTTTAAAAGAAGGCTTGATTAATATTTTTAAAGAAGCCGGAGCCATGGTTTCCAATGCTGGTTGCGCAGGTTGTGCTGCCGGTCAGGTAGGACAGAATGGTGAAGGAGAGGTAACCATTAGCACCGGGAACAGAAATTTTCCAGGCAAGCAGGGAAAAGGAAAGGTGTATTTGGCATCACCAGCTACAGTAGTTGCTTCTGCAATTGCCGGTTGCATTATTCCGCACGATGAAATACCAGAGCATCCCGTAACATTTGGTCCCCGAAAAGAAAAAGAAGTGGGTACAATGCTTCATTCAAGTTCTGAGGTGTTGATTAGACCTAAGAGAATTGAAGGGCGTGCTTGGTACATTCCCATGGATAATATCGATACAGATATGATTTATCACAATCGATATCTTTCTATTACTGATATGGATGAAATGGGACAGTATACTTTTGATAATCTGGAAGGATACGAAGATTTTGCACAAAAAGCCAAGTCGGGCGATATTGTGATTGCACACAAAAACTTTGGAAGTGGCAGTTCCCGGCAACAGGCAGTTGATTGTTTCAAAGCATTGGGAATACAAGGCATTCTTGCAGAATCTTACGGAGCAATCTACGAGAGGAATGCCATTAATGCAGCTTTTCCAATTATGACTTGCGTTGATATTTCAAAACTAAACCTAGCTGATGGTGATACAATTCTTTTGGATTTAGAGACGGGCAAAATCACCAATACAACTAAAAATATCTCGGTGCAGGGAGAACGTTTCTCTGAAGTTCAACTGGAAATTTACCAAAACGGAGGACTCTTTTAAATGGTTAACCGCAAAGGTAAACGAAAGATAACACGAAGTCACACAAAGTGAAAATTAGGAGACTCTTTGTGCTACTTTGTGCAGTAATTTGAGTTTAAGATTAGTTATTGGTTAAAAAATACGTTAGCACTATGCAAAACCTAACTTTCGTTGAAAAGGTATTTCGGGCAAAATGTGGAAGCATTGTTTTCAAAATTCCCGATATTGTTCTGACTCATGACAATACGGCCAGTATCAAAATTACATTTGAAAAAATGGGGGGCGGTCAAGTGAAAAATCCTGATCAGCTTCTGGTCGTTCTCGATCACAATGCACCGCCAACCAATGCCAAGTTGGCTACCGATTATCAGAGGGTTCGTGAATTGGTTCAGAAACAAGGAATCAAGAAGTTTTATGATGCAGGCTCAGGCATATGTCATCAAATCATGTCGTACCATGCCAAACCTGGAATGATAATCGTAGGCAGCGACAGTCATACATGCACTGCCGGCGCATTCAATGCTTTAGCTGCCGGTATCGATCGCACGGAAGCTGCCGGATTATGGAAACGGGGAGAAACATGGTTTCGGGTGCCCGAATCCATTAAAATTATTCTAAATGGGAAGTTGCCGGAAGGTGTTTTTGCCAAAGATCTTTCTTTGTGGATTATCGGAATGATAGGTTCGGCGGGAGCCAACTATATGTCTATTGAATATCATGGTGAGGGAGTGAAAAGTCTTTCTATTTCTGATCGCATGACATTGGCAAATTTGGCTTCCGAAATGGGCGCTAAGAATGCTGTTTTTCCTCCCGATAAAGTGTTGGAAGATTTTTATGAACAAAAGGTAAAAGGCATTTGGGCCGATGAAGATGCCCAATATTTTAAAGAATACGAAATTAATTTAAGCGATTTAGTTCCATTGGTAGCAGCTCCGCATCATGTGGATAATGTAAAAACCATATCGGAAGTTAAAGGAGTAAAGTTAAATCAAGGATTAATAGGAACCTGTACGAACGGACGATTGGAGGATTTGCGGATTGCAGCCAGAATATTGGATGGCAAGCAAGTTGTTCCTGGTTTTCAGTTGTTGGTGGCTCCCGCTTCCAAAGAAATATATTTGGATGCGATTAAAGAGGGAATTATCACCAAATTGATGAAAGCCGGAGCTGCTATTTTGGGTTCTTCCTGCGGACCTTGTTTGGGAACCGGACAAGGAATTCCTGCCGATGGATTTACCGTGATTTCAACCGCGAACAGAAATTTTTTAGGTAGAATGGGCAATAAAAATGCTCAAATATATCTTGCTTCTCCCGCTGCAGTAGCCTGTTCAGCTCTCACTGGTGAAATAACAGATCCAAGAATAAATATTTCCCGGCAAATCGAATTTCCATTTCAAAAACAGCAGAGTCGAACAATCCTAATTCAAGAATCGGACAATCGAAAATCAAATGGAGTTTGGGATTACTCCGATGTTGATCATTTGAATACCGACCAAATGTTTGCAGGAAACTTAACCTACGAGGTTTTGAGTTCCGATCCGGATGGAATTCGGCCACATTTGTTCAAAGGATTTGATGATTCTTTTGCTGATGGAGTAGAGGAAGGTGATATTTTGATTGCCGGAGAAAATTTTGGTTGCGGCAGTTCAAGAGAACATCCTTCAGTTGGATTGGCTCATGCAGGAGTACGTGCGGTGATCGTAAAATCGGTAAACCGGATCTTTTACAGGTCGGCAATTAATCAGGGTTTATTACTCATTGTGAACCGCGAAATTGTTGAATCATACCATAGAAATGACGTGCTTGTGCTTGATTTTCAGGAGGGAGTCGTTCATGTTGGCGAAAAACGATTCGAAATACCGGTTTTACCCGATAAATTACAACAGATAATAAAATGCAAAGGCCTCGTAAACTGGATAAGAACTGTGATATAAGCTCTTACTGACGTGCAGGTGATTTTTACTGAAAAAAAACGCAAAAATACTTGTTTAGGAATGTAATAAATACCTATATTTGCATCGCCTTTTAAAGGAATGGTCCAGTAGCTCAGTTGGATTAGAGCAATAGCCTTCTAAGCTATAGGTCCCAGGTTCGAGCCCTGGCTGGATCACTCATTTTTTAAAGGCAAAAAAGAAAAAAAAGAAAACAAGGACGGTCCAGTAGCTCAGTTGGATTAGAGCAATAGCCTTCTAAGCTATAGGTCCCAGGTTCGAGCCCTGGCTGGATCACAAAAAAAAGGATAACATTTCAGTTATCCTTTTTTTTTGTGCACTAAATTTGATTTTTCAAATCTGATATCCTAAATCAGCAAACAGGAAACAAATTTCAAATATCCGATAAGTTTACTATTCTATAAGTTCTTTGCGAAATATATGCATAATTGAAGTCGCAATCGTACAATGTGTGTTCGTTATCGTACGTTTCCTTTTGAAACTAAATTGGGTTCTTTGTGTTGATTGTGTGACTGATACGTTTTTCGGCATCATATGTGATGAAGCAAATCCGATATGTGTTAAAATAGAGTTTTATGCCATTTTGCCGGGGCTTTAACTTTAGTCCAATGTAGTAGTTCAGAACAATTGTAAAAATCTATTTGTAACCATTCAATTTTTATTGTAGTCTAATTAACCACAGAACAAACCAAGTAAATAAACTAATTATGAGAGAAAGAATATTGATAATCATATTAATGATATGCAGTATTTCCAGTTACGCACAAGCAGATATGGGGGTGGAAATTAAAAATGGATCGTTAACAGGTATTGTTGTTGATGTAAAGACAAAGGAACCTCTACCGTATGTAAATGTGGTGATAAGAGATGTCAATAATAAAATAATTACCGGAGGTATTACAGATGACAAAGGAACGTTTATTATTAAAAAAATTACCGAAGGGAAAAACACAGTTGAGATTCAATACATGGGCTACAAGTCATATGTTAGAAAATTTGATTTTTCATCCAAAATATCAGCACATAAATTGGGAACTGTTGAACTTGAAGAGGATACTGAACTTCTTGGTGAAGTAACGGTAAGAGCAGAGCTGTCCAGCGTAACTCAGAAAGTGGATAGAAAGGTTATAAACGTTGGTAAAGATTTAACTGCTGCCGGAGCCACAGCTTCAGAGGTTTTGAACAATGTGCAATCGGTTAGTGTTGATAGTCAAACGGGAACAGTGAGCTTAAGAGGAAACGAGAATGTGAGAATATTGGTGGATGGTAAGCCGACGAATATTAGTGCAGCTCAATTGTTGCAGCAGATACCTTCTACCTCAATTAAAAGCATTGAATTAATTACCAATCCATCAGCAAAATATAATCCTGAAGGAATGAGTGGTATTATAAATATTGTATTGAATAAGAATGCAAATATTGGGTTTAATGGGAATGTGAATTTGGGCGTAACACGTGGAGAGAACACACGTGCTAATGGTTCTCTGGATTTAAATTACAAAACAGGAGCTGTTAATTTCTTTTTAAACTTTGGTGCAAATGGAGGAAAAAGAAATAATTATGGTGAAGTTTTTAGACATCCAGAAAATGCAGATGGTGAAATTATTTTAGCCGATGATATTCTTCAAAAATTTGAATTTAACAGCGATAACAACTCTCAGTTGTTAAAAGTGGGAGCCGATATTTATTTAAATGATAAAAACACCCTTTCTTTTTACACCACTCAGAATTTTCACGATGGATTGATGAATGGGACAACAAAAATTTTTAGAGCGGATAATCTGGATAATGATAGCCGGCTTGAATCAAATACAAGCAATACAACGGGAACCTATAATTTAAACTATAAAATTGATTTCGAAAAGAAAGGCCATAGCCTGGAGTTCGAAAGCAACTTTAGTAAAAGTGATTCACCGGAGGATGCAGTCAGCGAGCAACTTCTAAACTTATCTGATTTGACATCAAATTATCGGGATGATGTTAAAAATGATTATACCAATAGTCTTTTTAATTTAGATTATACAAATCCATTATCAGAAAATACAAAATTAGAAATGGGCTTGGAGCTTAGAATTAACGATACAGAAAATTCAAAAGCCAGTAATCAGCACGAATTTGTATATGATAATTTGGGAAATAAAATTCCTGATGGAGCTTGGTTTGAAACCGTTCTAAAGCCCAATTCTGCATTTACATACGATAGGAACATTTATTCGGGATATGTTAATTTAAATCAAAAGTTGAATAAATTCTCAATGCAGCTGGGTGCTAGAATAGAGCAGTACGAAGTAGATGGAAAGTTTAGTAAAGGAGATGAAAGTGCTAAGTATACAGATAGTAAATTTACAGTTTACCCATCCGTTTTTTTCACCTTTGCACCCAGCGAAAAAAATCAATTTCAGTTGAGTTATAGCCGCAGGGTCGACAGACCATCCATACAGCAGGTTAACCCAATTAGAGAATGGAGTACGCCTCTGATTAGTTCTTTTGGTAACCCTAATTTAAATCCTCAGTTTACAAATTCGTTCGAATTTAATTACACAAAAGGTCTTGAGAAAGGTTCTGTTACTTTGGGTACATTCTATAGACGTGTTACTGATAATATTTCCAGAGTTCTAAATAAGGATCCTTTGGATGTTGAAAAGGTGGAGATGTCGTATTACAACACCGATAGTAACGATCGTTATGGAATAGAATTATCGGCAAATTATCAATTCTTTAAATGGTGGTCGATGAATGCAAGTTCCGATTTGTATATTCAGAAAGAAACCGGTGTTTCAAATGGAGAGAACCTTGAGATTACCAACAGTTCCTTCAATGCCCGGGTGTCCAATAGCTTTACGGCTACTAAAAAATTGAAATTTCAGTTGTTCGCAATGTACCGCGGAGGTGGCGAAGATTTACAATTTAAAGTGGATCCAATGTGGATGATCAATACAGGAGCAAGTTATACGGTGCTGAAAGGAAAAGGAACACTAACCTTTAGAGTAAACGATATTTTTGAAGGAATGAAGTTTAAGTTTGATTCAAAAGTACCTTACAACCAGGAAGGAGAGTTCCATTGGGAAAGCCGGACTGCATACCTGGGCTTCTCGTACCAATTTGGCAGTGGGAAGAACAAGGCCAAAAGAAGAAAGCAAAGAGATAGTCGCGAAACACAAGGTGGCGGTGGATTTATGTAAGCCTTATCCCCACATGGAAAATAAAAACTTTGCCTAAATTATGAAAAGGATAGTATTTAAAGCTATCCTTTTTTTTTTATAAAATCTAAATTCTTAGTAAGTCTTCCTACCTTCGGGCAGTAGCACGAACAAAGAATATTCTATGAATTTACCATCAGTTAATTTAATCTACTTTTCTCCAACAGGAACAAGTAGAAAAGTAGTTAAAGCCATTGGACAGGGATTGGAAGCAAAACAAATCAATGAGTTTGATATTACACAAACCAATTTTAAGGATAAGAATTTTGGTAACGAATTAACCATTATTGGTGTACCTGTTTACAAAGGACGTTTGCCCGTTGAAGTAATTTCACGATTGAAAAAATTTAAAGCTGAAAATACACCCGTGGTTTTAGTCGCGGTTTATGGAAACAGAGATTTCGATGAGGCTCTGCTTGAGTTAAAAGATGTAAGTACAGCATTAGGTTTTACACCTGTAGCCGCAGCCACTTTTATCGGAGAGCATTCTTACTCAATCAAAAGTAAACCCATAGCAAAAAATCGTCCTGATGAGACCGATCTTCTAAAAGCAAAACAATTTGCGGGAGAGATTTTGGCGAAATTGGAGAAGAACGAAGGTGCAGAATTAGCTGTTTCTGGTAATTATCCGTACAAAGAATTGCCAAATGCACCGGTAATGTCACCAAGAACCATTGACGTAAAATGTACGTTGTGCAGTGTTTGTGCCGATGTTTGTCCGGTTGATGTTATTGAGGTAAACAAAGCAGTAATTACAAATGCAGAGGCTTGTATTTGGTGTTGTGCATGTGTTAAAGCCTGCCCGGAGGATGCCCGGATTTTTGATACACCGCTTATCAATCAGATCACAAATAATCTCTTCGAAAACTGTTCGGAACGCAAAGAACCCGTGTTTTTTATCTAAAAAACTCTGAAAAGAATAGAAAGGATAGCAGATTTGCTGTCCTTTTTTTATTCGTTTGTCCCTCCGGATTAGAATTTTTACCTCTAAAATTTTATTTGGATTACAAATCTGTAGTTGTCCCGGGTTGTTTTCCCTTTTAAGTTACGGATTGCAGAACGATTGCTGATGTTATTGCTATATCAGAAGATGAAACAATATAGTTTGCGTAATAAATGGCCTTGTCAGATGAATAAATCAAACTATTTGCTGAAATCCTTAACATTTCAGATGAAAATCCAATGCAATCAGATGACAGCTGATCCATTCATTTCATAATCTGAAGTAATCATTTATTCATCTGATGATGTGATTTAATAAAATGAATGTATAATATTTCAGCTGAGAAATCTAATTAGTAAGCGTTAGCAAATAATTATTAGGCTGGATGTATGAAAATGGAGTAAGATCAGACTTTTTTTGTATTGTAAGTATTCATTTAGCTCTGAGAGCTGTTGTTTTTCTTGTTGTTATAGTATTCAGCATTGCGTTTGCAGTGGTGTTCACTTTGGTAAGCCTTTAAGATCCCGGGCTTATCCCGAAAAACAAATTTACCATAGCGTCGGATTTCATCAACCACTTGTTTAAGCAGAGTGAAGGCTTTGTTCCGGATTAGCAGCATCTCGTCCGGAATGTACATCTTGCTGTCTTTTATGGCCAGTAAATTACTTATTCGTTCATATTCTTCGGTGGCCTTGTCGCACAGGCTTAAATCGAAGTTGATGGCTTGCAGTGCTTCAACATTGCTTTTTCCCAGTCGGGCCAATAGAGCCAAATCGAAAATGATACTGGCCAGCGAATTGCCTTTTTTAATATCTCTGATTTTTTTCAGCAGATCTTTATCATTTCTAAAAGCAAACTGCATGTTGTCAATCAGGTATTTGCGCAGCTTTAGCAGGGCGGGAGTTTCGGCTTTAAAGTTGGTCATTGCCTGTTTCTTTTCACCTGTCAGTTCCACCCAGTTTAGCTGTGCACGGCTCAGAGCCTTGGTGCGGGTATGCAGTTTATCAATTAAACCGACGGGCATATTTACGGCAGAAAGTTTCGGCAGATCTTCTGTTGCACGTGTGTGCAGCCGTTCGGCTTCATAGATGTAAATTTCGAATGGCATGTCGCAATGCTTTATGTTTTCATTTGCTATGGCATTGATTTCATCCAGTAGAATTTCTAAATCTGATTGATCTGACATGGTATAATAGAATATGAGGTTTTGCATCTAAAAAAAACAGCTTGAATTTACCAATAATTTTTAGATTCCTCCAATGTTTGTCTGGCAATTATGTTGTTTGCAATAACTCTGTTGTTTGGGATCTGGCTGAGTTTAGAATTTTTAATTTCATTTTGGAGGAAATATTAGGTGCAGAACCACAGATTTGTAATTTAGGAACTTGCTTAGTCAATTATTAGAATCCACTGATAAACACACAGCCATAAAAAAAGAATTTATTATATTTATTGTTCTGTAAGATGAAGAGTATCTGTTTACAATCAAACCTTGTTTATTTTACTTTAAACCTTAAAAATACGAACGCATGAAAAAATTAGTCGCAGAATTTATAGGAACCCTATGGTTGGTTCTGGGTGGATGTGGAAGTGCTGTTTTGGCGGCCGCATATCCCGAATTGGGAATTGGATTTGTTGGTGTGGCAATTGCTTTTGGATTAACTGTGCTTACCATGGTCTATGCAATTGGGCATATTTCTGGTTGTCACCTAAATCCGGCAGTATCTATTGGTCTTTGGGCTGGCGGACGTTTCGAACTGAAAGATCTGGGGCCTTATATTGTGGCTCAGGTATTGGGAGGAATTGCCGGAGCTGGAATTTTGTATATGATTGCAAGTGGAAAAGCTGGTTTTGATATGGGAGGTTTTGCTGCGAACGGATATGGCGAGCACTCGCCCGGCGGATACGGCATGTTGGCAGCTTTGGTGAGCGAAGTGGTTATGACCTTTATGTTTTTACTGATTATTTTAGGAGCAACACACTCAAAAGCACCAGCTGGTTTTGCAGGATTGGCAATTGGTCTGGGGTTGACTCTGATTCATTTAATCAGCATACCGGTAACAAATACATCAGTGAATCCGGCGCGAAGTACAAGTCAGGCACTTTTTGTTGGCGATTGGGCTTTGGATCAATTGTGGTTGTTCTGGCTGGCGCCGATTGCAGGTGCAATTTTGGCGGGCTTGGTATACAAGTACATGTCTCCCGAAAAGGAGTAATTTTATAAAATAATATTAAACAGCATGTTCCGGTTGTTTTTATCTTCCGGGAGCATGCTGTTTATTTGTGTTCTCTATATTTTCATGAATGATTTGATGAAACGAGCCATGAGAAGACTTTTCTCACAGACGAGGATGACTAGGTTGGCGAGTTCTCCCGAAACAAGTTCGGGACAGACTATGTGGTAATAAAAAACAAATTCAGACACATGAAACGTCCATGACGAGGATGTTTTGACACACAGGGGGATGATTATTCCAGCATGGTAATCCCGAAAGCTTTCGGGACCATCTGACAAAACCTTAAAATTATAAACAGATGAAAAAACTTCTATTCACAGTTTTACTCTTTGTTGTTGGAGGAGTTGGTTTTGCACAAACATTTCCTGAGCAATTAACCGATGCCGCCTTGCAACTAACCCAGCAAAGAGTTATTTACGATCCCAGCTATTTTTCAATTCCTTATCCAAATGGAGATATTCCTTCGGATAGAGGCGTTTGCACTGATGTTGTGATTCGTGCTTACCGAAAATTGGGAATCGATTTGCAGAAGGAGGTTCATGAGGATATGAAACGTCCATATCAGAGCGATTTTGACACACAGGGAGATGATTATATGGTAAGTTCCATCTGACCATAAAATAAAAATTATAAACAGATGAAAGCCAATTTTAGTTTGTATCCGGCTATTTGGGGTTTGAAACATACCGATACCAATATTGATCACCGAAGAGTACCCAACCTGATGAAATTTTTTGAGCGTAACGGACAGGAGAAACCATTAAGTCAAAATTCCATTGATTATTCTCCCCGCGATATTGTTTGCTGGAATTTAGGCGGTGCAATTACACACATTGGTATCGTAATTAATAAAAAATCCAGAGATGGCAAACGCTTCTTAATAGTGCACAACATTGGCTCTGGTCAGATAATTGAGGATTGTTTATTTGAATTTCCCATTATTGGGCATTGTACCTACTCCGATACAAACTAATTGCCTGTTGTTTTCCTTGTTTAGTCTTAGAAGTGGAAATTACAAGCTTCTTTTTTATTTTGCATATTCATTTTCCTGCATAGAATACTTCTGAAATCCTCTGATACTGGTGTTTTGTATTTTAAATGTTAATAAAAGTGAACGTTCATTCATTTTGTGAATTATTTATTTTATATTTGTTCTATCAAAATCAAAAAAGACTATTAAATCAGAATTTCCAATATGGCAATCAGAGAAAAAAGTAAGGAGAAACGGAATGCTTTGTTAAAAGCTACCTTGAATTTGGTGAACAATAACGGCTTTCATGATGCTCCAATGTCTAAAATAGCCAAGATGGCCAATGTGTCACCGGCAACTATTTACATTTATTTCGAAAACAAACAGGATCTGATCAATCAGCTTTATCTGGAACTGAAAGTATCATATACTAAGCAGGCATTCAAAGATTATTCTGAAAATATGCCCGTGAAAAAAGCCTTTGAATTTATCTGGTACAATATTGCTGACTATAAGTTGAAACAGGTTGAGGAAGCATGGTTTTTATCGCAGTGCGATAACACAATGATGATTGATGAGGACAGCAGGCAGGAAGGTTTAAAACATTTACAGCCATTACTGGATTTATGGGAAAAGGGGCAGAAGGAAGGCATTATTAAAGATGTTTCGCCATACATTCTTTATGCTTATGCCATAAACCCATTGGCCTTTTTAATGAATATGCAAAAACGCGGCCTTTACCAGATAAATCAAGAAAGTTTGAAACAGGCATTTCAGTCGGCCTGGGATAGCATTCGAATATAATACAGTTATGGGAAAGACAGCAATTGTATTGGGAGCAAGCGGATTAACAGGGAAGCTTCTGTTGAACCGGCTTTTGGAAGATGAAGCCTATACGAGAGTGAAGATTTTTACCCGCCGAGGTTTAGATTTGGTTCATCCCAAGTTAAAAGAGTTTATTGGAGACTTGCTTAGTTTAGAAGAATTTAAGAAGGATTTCACAGGCGATGAAGTATTTTGCTGCATTGGAACTACTGCTAAGAAAACGAAGGATAAAGCCATTTACAGGAAGATTGATTTTGGTATTCCTGTGGCAGCGGCAGCTTTGGCTAAGACAAATGGAATTAAAAGTTTCCTTGTAATTTCAGCTTTGGGAGCAAATGCAGAGAGCAATATCTTCTACAACAAAACAAAAGGAGAAATGGAGCAGGCAGTTTTAAGTCTGGAGATTGCAAATACCTATATTTTAAGACCTTCTCTGATTAATGGGAAAAGAGATGAAGATCGATTGGGTGAAAAAATTGGATCGATTATCATGAAAGTGCTAAGTCCGTTTTTATTGGGGAAATGGAAAAAATACCGGGCGATTGAGGCAGAGACAATTGCAAATGCATTACACGCTTTGGCTCAGGCAAAACCAGATTATAAGATAATTGAATCAAACAAAATACAAGAGATTGGTGCTTATCTGTAGAGTTCATAGGTAAGGCTTTTTTTTTATCCCAGAAAGAGAATGAACATTCATTAATATAAAAAACAAAATAAGATGCAAACAATACAATTAAAAAGCAGACCGGTAGGCGTACCAAAATTATCCGATTTTAAATTTGTGACTGAAGAACAGCCGCAAATTAAAGATGGAGAAATGATTTTAAAGACAACATATATTTCTGTTGATCCTTACTTAAGAGGACGAATGATGGAAGGCAAATCGTATATCGAACCGTTTGAGTTGAACAAAGCAATTAGCTCTGGGATAATTGCAGAGGTTGTTGAGTCAAAATTGGCAGGTTTTAGCAAAGGTGATTTTGTATCAGGCATGCTGGAATGGAAAGAGGTTCAGATATCTAAAGGCGAAGGCTTGTTAAAGGTGGATGCAAAGAAAGCTCCATTGTCTTCTTACTTGGGCGTGTTGGGAATGACAGGTTTAACGGCTTATTTTGGATTGCTGGATATTGGAAAACCAAAAGCAGGAGAAACAGTAGTGGTTTCGGGAGCAGCAGGAGCTGTGGGAAGCATTGTGGGACAAATTGCAAAGATAATGGGCTGCAGGGTTGTTGGTATCGCAGGCAGCAACGGGAAAGTTGAGCAGCTGATTTCGGAATCTGGTTTCGATGCTGCAATTAATTACAATACTGCCGGAAGTATGACTCAGGCAATCGCAGAAGCTTGTCCTAACGGAGTAGATGTTTATTTCGATAATGTAGGCGGAGAAATTTCAGATGGCGTGATGATGAATTTGAATCGTTTTGCACGAATCATTGTTTGCGGAGCAATTTCGATGTATAATGCGACCAGCGTACCAATGGGACCTAGAGTTCAGCCCATACTGATTAAGAATTCGGTACTGATGCAAGGATTTATAGTATCCAATTATCTGGAGAAATGGGGAGAAGCAATTCCTCAATTGGCAAAATGGCTGCAGGAAGGAAAATTAAAATCAACCGAAACAATTGTTGAAGGATTTGAAAATACGCCGCAGGCTTTTCTTGATCTTTTCGAAGGAAAGAATAAGGGAAAAATGATTGTGAAAATATAATTTTAAGAAAAATAAACAGGTTTAAATTTAATAGATATGACGATAACAACAGGAGCTTTGAAAATATTATTCGTGCTGACTTCTCATTCTCAAATGGGAGATACAGGTCACAAAACCGGATTTTGGGTGGAAGAATTTGCCAATCCTTATTATACCTTAGTCGATCAGGGTGTTGATATAACAATTGCCACACCAAAGGGAGGCGTGGCACCAATCGATCCAACTTCTAGCTTGCCTCAAAATGCGACTGAGGATACCAAGCGTTTTAATCAGGATGAAGCAGTTCAGAAAAAGATTAATGAAACCATTGCTTTGGCAGATATCAATTTTGAAGATTACGATGCGGTATTCTATCCTGGCGGACATGGTCCTCTTTGGGATTTGGCGGAAGATGCAACTTCGGCAAAATTAATTCAGGATTTTGATGCCGCAAAGAAACCAATAGCCTTTGTTTGCCATGCACCGGCAGCCTTGCGGCATGTGAAAAATGCACAAGGTGAATTCCTGGTGAAAGGCAAAAAAGTGACCGGATTTACAAATGAAGAAGAGGAAGCTGTTCAGTTGACTAAGGTTGTTCCATTTTTGGTAGAAGACATGTTGAAGGAAAATGGAGGTATTTACAGCAAAGGTGATAATTGGGCTGCTTATGCCGTTCAGGATGGTAATTTAATTACCGGTCAGAATCCGGCATCATCAGCACTTGTAGCCGAAATGCTGTTAAAGATGCTTCAAAAGAAGTAATTTAAATTGAGTGTTGAATTTAAATAAGTAAAGAGCCACAGAGTGAATTCATTTCATTTGTGGCTCTTTCTCTTCAAAATAGATTCTTCTGACTACCTTTGCACCATAAACAATAACATCAAACAATTTAAAACCATGGACCAGGACAATTTTGATTCCATCAAGAAAATTAAAAAAGAAAATCAGCAGGCCTACAATCCGTGGTCAAGAAAAGATGATGATGAATTGATCAATCTGTTTTTTGATGGTGTGGCTGTTGGTGAAATGGCAATTAAACTGAAGCGGACAAAAGGAGCAATTCGTGCCCGAATCCGCAAAATGGAACTGACACATATTAAGAAAAAGGCTTCTCCTTCATCCGATTCTTCGAAGAAATAATTGATTTAAATAATAGTTTCTGAGTTGTTAGAATAAACAGTTTTCCCAATTTTAATTTAATTGTTATTGTGTAAATATTGTTGATAATCAGCTATTTTGCGATAGTTGCTGTTAATCCAAACTATTAGACTATCTTTGCCGTTCAATTTTAAGTACATTTATGACATTTGACAAATTAGAGATTATAGATCCCATTCTTAAAGCGATTGGGGAAAAAGGTTATACACATCCCACTCCAATTCAGGAAAAATCAATACCCATTTTACTTCGCAAAAGAGATTTATTAGGTTGTGCACAAACAGGAACGGGTAAAACTGCAGCATTTGCAATTCCAATTTTACAGCATATTTACAATGATGAAACACCGGAAAAAGGCCGTCGCAAAATTAAGGCTTTGGTGGTAACTCCAACCCGCGAATTGGCTATTCAGATTAAGGATAGTTTTTCAGAGTATGGAAAATATACTGGAATTTTGAATACCGTTATTTTTGGGGGAGTGAAACAAGGCGCACAAACACAGGCTTTAAACCGAGGTGTTGATGTGTTGGTTGCCACTCCGGGAAGATTGCTGGATTTAATACAGCAGGGGTATATTTCATTAAGAGACATTAAGTATTTTGTTTTGGATGAGGCAGACCAGATGCTCGACATGGGGTTCATTCATGACATTCGCAGAATTATTGATCTATTGCCTAAAAGAAGACAATCCTTGTTTTTTTCTGCAACCATGCCGGCAAGCATCGTAAGTTTGGCAGGTAAAATTTTAGGTAATCCTGATAGAGTAACAGTAAAGCCGGAACAGACTACAGCCGAAAAAGTTGGGCAATCGCTTTACTACGTGAGTAAAAAAGCAAAACCAAAATTGCTGATTTTTCTTTTGAAAACTGAAGAAACCGATTCTACCCTGGTGTTTTCGAGAACAAAACATGGTGCCGATAAGGTAGTTAAAGGCTTGCAAAAGGCAGGCATTCCGGCCGAAGCAATTCATGGGAATAAATCTCAAAATGCCCGACAGCTTGCTTTAAGTAATTTTAAAAATGGAAGTACAAAGGTACTTGTTGCAACAGATATTGCAGCCAGAGGTATTGATGTGTCGGAATTGTCTTTGGTTGTAAATTACGATTTACCAAATATTCCTGAAACTTACGTTCATCGCATCGGACGAACAGGTCGTGCAAGTGCGAGCGGCAATGCAATTTCATTCTGTGATACAGAAGAAAAACCATATCTTAAAGATATCCAGAAGTTAATAAGACAAGATATTGACGTGGTTAAGGATCATCCTTTTCTTCCGGGTGGAGTAGAGGATAATGCCGTAGAGGAAGTGAAGTCAGATAGAAGAAGGCAACAGCCCAGGGCATCTAAATCTTCAAAACCATCAAATTCATCCAGATCGTCCGGTTCAAGATCATCGAATTCTTCAAAGTCTTCAGGTTCTTCCAGAACGCCAAATTCTTCGAAACCATCATATTCAGGAAATAAAGAATGGAGACGTGGCAATTCAGCCTCCAAGAAACGGGCTGAATAAGAAATCAGAATAAAAATAAATTTTAAAATATATGTAAAGCCGAAGAGGATCTCCTTTTCGGCTTTTTTAATTCGGTTATTGTTGAAAAATAGTATTGATTATGATCGTTTATAAACTTTGATAAATCATTTCTTATCCTTAATATTATCCTCAGTTAATTAATCCGTACAATTCACAAAATGAGAAAGAAATTCTACCTCCTGATTTCGTTGGCGATATTGATCCTTGCGACGTTTTCCTGTAAAGACAAAAAGAGTGTAAAACAAAAAGTTGATCCTGGTTTTGGGCAATATATTTCGGCTTTTACTTCCGGAGTTATTTCTGCCGGGTCGGTGATTCAAATAAGACTGGTAAATGATTACGATCAAAAGATTGAATCTGGTCAGGAACTGGAAGAGGGAATTGTTAGTATTGCTCCTTCGGTAAAGGGAAAAGCATATTGGAAAGATCCTCGTTGTATTGAATTCCGACCAGAAACCAGAATGGAATCGGGAAAAGAATACAAAGTGAATGTGAAACTATCGAAATTGATGGAGGTTCCTGCGAAATATGCCGAGCTAAAATTCAATTTCCAAACCATAAAACAAAGTTTTGCCTTTACAGGAGAAGGCTTGCAATCTTACGATAAAACAGATATGCTTTATCAGAAATACAAAGGGTACATCACAACAGCTGATGTAATTGTTGATGATGAGATTGAATCAGTTTTGGTTGCCACAATTAATTCTCAGAAAAAAAATATTGAGTGGATGCATTCTGCTGATGGAAAACAGCATCATTTTGTTGTGGATAGCTTGAAAAGAGAAGAGGACAAAGGAGAATTGAATTTAGTGTGGAACGGGGCATCCATTGGAGTGGATGAAAAAGGGGAGAAAGAAATTGAGATTCCTGCATTAAATGTTTTTAAAGTGATGAGTGCAAAGGTGATTCAGCAACCGGAGCAATATGTGTCGGTTCGTTTTTCTGATCCACTGAAAAAGAATCAAAATCTGGATGGTTTAATTCGTATTGACGGAGTATCTTCTTTGAAATTTATTGTAGAAGGAAATGAAGTCAGGGCTTATCCCGGCTATCGGTTATCTGGAATCAAAATGATAAGTTTCGAAGAGGGAATTAGAAATGCAATGGAATACGCTTTGATGAAAAGCACTAAGATGGAACTCACTTTTGAGGACATTAAACCGGCAGTCCGATTAATCGGAAAAGGAGTTATTTCTCCTTCATCGCAAGGATTGATTTTACCATTCGAGGCAGTTAGTTTAAAAGCTGTTGATGTAAGGGTAGTTGAAATATTTGAGAACAATGTACATCAGTTTTTGCAGGATAACAAAATGGGTGAATCGGGCAATATTCGAAGAGTAGCTCGATTGATTTTGCAGAAACGAATCGATTTGGGAACCAATCGAGCCATTGATTTGCGCAAATGGAACGCGTTCACTTTGGACATTGCGAATTACATTGATGTGAAGCCTGGGTCGATTTACCGAATCGAATTGCGTTTTAGAAAAGAATATGCATTGTATGCATGCGGTACAGAGCAGGAAAGCGAGAATGAGTTAAGCAGTTTAGATGATTTAGTTGCAGAGCAGCAACTGGAGAAAGAAATGCAGGATTGGGATCAGCCGGGATGGTATGAATCTTACTATTATCCTGCCGGATACACGTGGAGAGAGGAAGAGAATCCTTGTCATGTATCCTATTATAACGGAGAACGGTTTGTTAGCCGGAATTTATTTGCTTCCGATTTGGGGATTATTGCGAAAGGCGGAACTGATAAATCGATCACTTTTGCGGTTTCCAATTTGATTACTGCAGAACCGGAAGCTTCGGTTGAATTGGAAGTGTACAACTACCAAAAACAGCTGATGGCCCGAAGTAAAACCGATAAAGATGGTTTGGTTAAAGTACAGTTGGACAGGCAACCTTTCCTTTTGGTTGCAAAAAAAGGAGATCAACGCGGGTATTTGCGTTTGGATGACGGATCCTCGCTTTCGCTTAGTAATTTTGATGTTGGCGGACAAGTTGTTCAAAAAGGAATAAAAGGATATTTATACGGAGAACGTGGTGTTTGGCGTCCGGGAGATAATTTATACCTGACCTTTGTTTTAGAGGATTCCAATGATGTATTACCAGATAATCATCCGGTTGTTTTTGAGTTGATAAATCCTCAGGGACAAACCGTTACTCATAAAATAAGTACAGGAGGAACCAATGGATTTTATTCTTTCACCAGCTCAACGGATGCTGATGCACCAACAGGAACCTGGTCGGCCAGAATAAAAGTTGGAGGTGCCACTTTTACAAAAACGATAAAAATAGAGACAGTCAAACCAAACAGGTTAAAAATAAAGCTTGAATTCGAATCTGAAGTTTTAAAATCTGCGGCAGTGAATCAAAAAGCCAATCTGGAAGTGAAATGGCTGCATGGAGCCATTGCCCGCGATTTAAAATCAAATATCAGTCTGCGGTTGACTCCAGCTAAAACCTCATTCGGTAAATATCCCCGCTATATTTTTGATGACCCGTCGAAAGAATTTTATGCCGACGAACAAGTCATTTTTGATGGAAAAGTAGATCAGAATGGAAAAGCCGTTGTGGATTTGGATTTGAAAGGAAACAAATCTGCTCCTGGAATGTTGAATGCCAATTTCATAACCCGTGTATTTGAAAAGGGCGGTGATTTTAGTATCGATATGCAAAGGGTGAAGTTTGCTCCCTATCAATCATTTGTTGGGATACAAATGCCGGAATCGGAGAGGGGTTGGTATTTAACGGATACTGATCATGAAATTCAAATTGCCACTGTAAATTCTGACGGAGCTCCTGTAGATCGAAAAGATTTGGATGTGAAAGTTTACAAGATCGACTGGAGATGGTGGTGGGATGCAGGTGAGGAAAATCTGGCTTCATACATTAGCCGTTCATCAACCCGGATTATTTCGCATCAAAAGGTAAGTACCAAAGAGGGAAAAGCGAAATTTAAGTTGAATATTGAATACAACAACTGGCGTGATTACGGACGTTATTTAATTCGGGTGACCGATCCTGTGAGTGGTCATTCAACAGGAGAAACAGCTTATTTTTCAAAATGGTATGGCCGCACGCCTGAAGGAATGCCGGGCAATGCAAGCATGCTTTCTTTTACATCTGATAAAGATAAATATCAGGTAGGTGAAAAAGCTACGGTAACAATTCCGTCATCAAAATCAGGAAAAGCTTTGGTAAGTATTGAAACCGGAGCAAAGGTTTTGCACGCGTTTTGGGTAGATACAAAATCTAAGGAATCAGAATTTTCCTTTGATATTACCCCTGCAATGGCTCCCAATGCATATGTTAGTGTGAGTTTGGTGCAACCTCATGCTCAAACCGAGAACGATTTGCCGATTCGAATGTATGGTGTTATTCCAATTTTGGTTGAAGATCCAAATACCCGATTGAATCCGGAAATTAAAATGCCTGATGTGTTGGAGCCGGAGAAAGAATTTGAGGTGACAGTTTCGGAGAAGGATGGAAAGGCCATGACTTATACTTTAGCGGTTGTTGATGATGGTTTGCTTGATTTAACACGCTTTAAAACACCAAATCCCTGGAATACATTTTATGCCCGCGAAGCTCTTGGAGTGAAAACCTGGGATATGTATGATTTGGTGATGGGGGCATTTGGTGCCAGACTGGAAAAAGCATTTGCTATTGGAGGTGATGAAGATTTGGGAGAAAAGAAACAGGCCAAGGCAAATCGGTTTAAACCCGTGGTACTGTTTTATGGTCCTTACACATTACACGCCGGAGATAGCAAATTGCATAAAATTACCATGCCTAATTATGTTGGATCTGTGCGCACCATGGTAGTTGCAGGAGATAAGGGAGCTTATGGTTCTGCCGAGAAAACGACTCAGGTTCGCAAGCCTTTAATGATACTGGCAAGCTTGCCTAGAGTGGTTGGTCCGGCAGAATCAGTAAAATTGCCGGTTACTGTTTTTGCTATGGATCCTAAAATTAAGAACGTAAAAGTAAGAATCGAACCCAATGAATTTCTTATCAGCGAAGGCGGTCTTGAAAAGATCGTGGTTTTTGAAAAAACGGGAGAGCAGGTAATTGATTTTGATTTGAAAGTGGCTTCTAAATTAGGTATTGCCAAAGTAAAGGTTTTTGCTGAAAGTGGAAATGTAAAAACAACTTATGATATTGAACTGGATGTGCGTAATCCGAATCCACGTGTGGTAAATGTAAGTGACACATTATTAAAAGCGGGTGAGAGCTGGGCAAATGTATTGAAACTACCCGGAATGGAAGGAACCAACAAAGGGGTTTTGGAATTGTCTAATATTCCACCAATCGATTTTGGTCGTCGTTTGGAATATCTTATCGGATATCCTCATGGATGCATTGAACAAACAACTTCGTCGGTTTTCCCTCAGTTATTTTTAGATAAAGTAGTGACTCTGGATTCAGAACAAAAAGCCCGGATTTCTAAAAACGTTCAGGCTGGATTGAACCGTTTGTTGAGTTTTCAAATGCCAAATGGTGGATTTAGTTATTGGCCGGGAGGCGATTATGAAAGTGATTGGGGAACCAGTTATGCGGGGCATTTTATGCTGAAGGCTGAGGAAATGGGCTATACTTTGCCAATTGGCTTGAAATCTGCATGGTTACGATATCAAAAATCTGCAGCTAAAAGCTGGGAGAGTTCTTCTTACCGCGGTGGTGTTTACTATTCCCGTCATGATCTGCTGCAGGCATACCGCTTGTATACTCTTGCCGAAGCTGAAATTCCTGATTTGGCTTCAATGAATAGGATGAGAGAACAAACAAAACTTTCATCAGCTGCAAAATGGAGATTGGCAGCAGCTTATCGTTTAATAGGACAAACAGAAGTTGCAGAGAATCTGATTGAAAATCTGGGAACGGAAGTGGAAGCTTATCGTGAACATTCAGGTTCTTTTGGGTCTGATACCCGTGACAGAGCGATGATTCTGGAAACTTTAAGTTTGCTTGATAAAAAAACTAAGGCTTTTCCTTTGGTTCAGAAATTATCAGCAGAATTATCAAGTAAGTCCTGGATGAGTACACAAACAACAGCATTTTGTTTAATCGGTATGGCAGAGTTTGCCGGACGTGGGGAATCAAAGCAATTGAGTGTTTCTTACTCCTTGAATGGTGGTGAAATTCAGGAATTATCGAGTAATAATCCGGTCATTCAGATTCCTTTGGATTTAAAAACAGGGAAACCAAGTGTAAAAGTCAACAACCTATCCGATGGTGTTCTTTATGCGCGGGTAAGTATGAGTGGAATTCCTGCAACAGGAGATCAGACTTCTGCCGAGGAGAATCTGAAAATGAAGATTTCGTACAAAGATATGCAGGGAAATCTGATTGATGTGAAAACCCTGCATCAGGGAACTGATTTTAAAGTAGAAGTTCGGATTGAAAATCCGGGTGTGATGGACAATTATGAACAAATGGCTTTAACTCAGATATTCCCATCGGGCTGGGAGATTGTGAATACTCGTTTCGGAGATGTTGATGAACTTGTAAAATCTGATGTTCCAACTTATCAGGATATTCGTGATGACCGGGTGTATACCTATTTTGATTTGGATCGAAATAAGAGCAAAATCTTCACGGTTACCATGAATGCGGCTTACGTTGGAAAATATTATCTTCCAACGGTAAATTGCGAAGCTATGTACGATGATCGTATTCATGCCCGCAAGCCGGGTCAATGGGTTGAAGTTGTGAAATAAACAATCAATAGCCTGTCAGTGTCTGAAAGACCTGACAGCGTTATTATGTTGAAATACTGTAAATCCGAAAGGATATTTTCTTTATTAAATGAAAATACCAAAAATAAAATATTGCCAATCTAAAAAATGCCGCATTTTCATGTTGGCATTTTTGTTGTTGGGGCTCGGATTTTGGTTTTCTCTGCCATCAAAATTATTTCACGATCCCACATCAACTATTCTATATAGTAGAGAAGGAAAGCTGCTTGGGGCTAGAATCGCTGCAGATGGACAATGGCGGTTTCCGGAATCAGAACGGGTAGCCGAAAAGTTTGAACAGTCACTTTTGGCATTTGAGGATCAGTATTTTTATTATCATCCGGGAGTGAATCCTGTTTCGTTAGGAAGAGCTTTAATTCAAAATATAAAGGCTGGTCATGTGGTGAGCGGAGGAAGCACGCTAAGCATGCAATTGATTCGTATTTCCAGAAAAGGCAAGAGTCGGAACATCTATCAGAAACTGATTGAAATGATTAAAGCGATTCGCCTGGAGTTGGGATATTCTAAAAAGAAGATTCTTGCCATGTATGCTTCTCATGCTCCTTTTGGAGGAAATGTGGTTGGCTTGGAAGCTGCTTCGTGGCGTTTTTTTGCACGAAATGCCAAAGATTTATCATGGGCAGAAGCTGCCACTTTAGCAGTATTGCCAAATGCTCCTTCATTAATTTATCCGGGAAGAAACAGCAGGAAACTTCGTGATAAACGAAATCGCCTTTTGGATCGGTTGGTGGAAAGAGGAATTATTGATTCCATGACTTGTAAATTGGCAAAATTAGAAGAAATACCTTCTAAAATTCATTCATTGCCAATGTTGGCTCCTCATTTATTGGATCAGGCAAATGTTGAACATACAGGCGAACGAATTACAAGCTCTTTAAACTATCGGCTTCAATTGCAGGTAAATGCGTTGGTCCGAAAATACCAGCAAAACTTAGAGGCCAATCAGATTCACAATATGGCAGTTTTGGTTTTGGATGTTGAATCGGGACAAAGCATAGCTTATGTTGGAAATACAGCAAAATTAGATGAGGAAAATCATGGGAATCAGGTGGATGTTGTTCGTGCTGCACGAAGTACCGGAAGTGTTTTAAAACCATTTTTGTTTGCCGGAATGCTGACTAATGGCGAAATTCTTCCCAATACTCTGATACCTGACATACCTACTCAGATAGCAGGCTATTCGCCCAAGAATTTTAATCTTCGCTACGATGGTGCCGTTCCAGCTCAAAAGGCGTTGTCACGGTCTTTAAATGTGCCTGCAGTTCGCATGCTTCGCGATTACGGAGTAGAGCGTTTTCACCATATGATGAAGGAATTGGGGATGAGTACGCTCAATCGTCCGGCCGGACATTATGGATTGTCTTTAATATTGGGTGGAGCAGAAGGTACATTGTGGGATTTATGTGGAATATATTCAGGATTGGCAAGAACTTTAAGTCATTACAATCAATTTAATAAAGCTTATTTTGTTAATGATATTCGGGAGTCTTCTTACCGACTGAAGGATTCTGTGAAATTGGGAAAAGATGGAGCTCAGCCAAGACTAAGTGCGGCTTCCATTTATCAAACATTTGAAGCTTTGCTGGAAGTCAACAGACCGGATGGTGAAAATGGGTGGAAATCTTTTTCTTCATCACGAAAAGTGGCCTGGAAAACCGGAACGAGCTTTGGTTTTCGGGATGCCTGGGCTATTGGAGCAACACCAAATTATGTTGTTGGTGTTTGGGTTGGTAATGCTGATGGAGAAGGCCGGCCGGGCTTAACGGGTGTAAGTGCAGCAGCGCCTGTGATGTTCGATGTGTTTAATTTGCTTCCTTCTGGTTCTTGGTTTGATGTTCCGTTTGAGGAGATGGAAGAGATTCCTGTTTGCAGGCAAAGTGGATACAGGGCAGGTCGATGGTGCGAGACTGTTGATACCATATTGGTTTGCAAGACCGGTTTGGAGACCAATTCATGTCCCTATCACAGACTTGTACATTTGGATGCCGGCAAGAGGTATCAGGTGAATTCTCAATGCGAGAAAGTAAGTAACATGAAACATGTAAATTGGTTTGTTTTGCCACCTGCAATGGAATGGTACTATAAAAAAAGAAATGCTCTGTATCGGCCTTTACCTCCCTTTCGGGATGATTGTTCAGGAGTTCAAAATCAAGAGGTTATGGAGTTGATTTATCCGAAGGGAAACGATCAGATTTTTGTCCCAATAGATTTGGATGGAATTCGTGGGAAAGTTGTTTTCGAGATGGCTCATCATGATCCGGAAGCTGAAGTTTTCTGGCATCTTGATGGTGATTTTATAGGCAGTACGGTTCTGCTTCATCAGAAGGAATTAAGTCCTGAAGAAGGAGAACATCTGCTTAGTTTGGTTGACAATCATGGCAATACATTGTATAAAAAATTTACCGTGGTTGGAAAAGATGAAGATGAGATCAAATAATAAATACGAATCTTAATTACTATTGATACTATTGGCATTTATTGTTTAAAGATTATCTTTAAGTTATTAGCCGTTAAAAATAAGTTATTTCGAATATACGTAAGAATAGACATGGTAAAGATAAAATTCGAACATAAAATTTTGATTTTCTATTTGTTGGTGGGAGGATTATGGATTTCATTCTCTGACCAATTGGTGAAAAATATAATTTCCGATCCTGATTTTCTAACAGAAATACAAACATATAAAGGTTGGTTTTATGTTTTAGTGACTGGAATCTTGTTCTACGTTTTGCTGAAAATGCATTTGGTGAAAATTCGTAAGGCAGAAAAAAAAGCGAGAGAGAGCGACGCTTTGAAAACAGCCTTTTTGCAAAATATATCGCATGAAATAAGAACGCCAATGAATGGAATTATTGGTTTTGCAGGTCTTTTAAAAGAAAATGATCTGACGAGGGATCAAAAAGAAATGTACCTTGATATTATAACTAAAAGTTCGGATCAATTGCTTAACGTAGTTAATGATGTATTGGATGTTTCGTTGCTGGATTCGGGAAATGTGATCATTAATAAGACCCAATTTAAGCTGAACGAATTTCTGGAACAGATTCATTCAGTTCATGGCACAATTTTAACGAAAGATATTTCTCTTCAGTTAAATAATACTCTTTACAGTTCAGATTACATTGTTTTTTCCGATAGAGTAAAGTTGGGACAAATTCTAGATAATCTGATCAGTAATGCAATAAAGTATACTCTAAAAGGAGAGGTTGAATTGGGATGTGAGATGAAGGAAGATCAATTGCTGTTTTATGTAAAGGATTCAGGGATTGGAATTGCTCCGGAATATCATGAGAAAATTTTTGATCGTTTTCACAGGGCAGAGATTGAAACAACAAAAACGATTGGTGGAGCGGGCTTAGGCTTAGCCATTTGCAGAGGGAATGTGAATTTATTAGGTGGTGATATTTGGGTAGAATCCAATCTTGGAATTGGTTCCAAATTCTATTTTACAATTCCTGGTGATTTCGTTGTTCAGAAACCTACAGTAGAGGAAAAAGCAGATTCGAAGAGTGTTTTAAGGCCGGGTTGTGTGCTTGTTGCAGAAGATGAAGAATATAATTTTCTTTACATATCAAGAATATTAAACGATGCGGGAATCGATTTTTTAAGAGCGAAAAATGGACAGGAAGCAGTGGACATTTGTCGGAACAACTCAAATTTAGGAATGATTTTGATGGACATTAAAATGCCAATTTTAAATGGTTACGAAGCGGTTAAGATAATTCGGGAGTTTCGTAATAACATTCCTATTATTGCTCAAACCGCTTTTGCCATTGGAAACGAAAAAAGAAAGGCTTTGGATGTAGGGTGTAATGATTACATATCAAAGCCATTTAAGAGAGATGAATTGTTAAATAAGATTAGAAAAAATATCAGATAATTACCAAGCTTTTTTTTATCTGTAAATCCAATTGACCGCTGACTAAAAAGAGGAACATAATTTTAGATTGATTGATGGCTTTTTAGCATCTCTCATATTAATATTCAATTTAAGAAAGCCGGAAAAAGCATAATGGTTTTTAATCACGACAAAATACAATATGGGAGGGAATAGTATTAAGATTCTTATTGCCTTTGTATTACATATGGAAAATAGAGTACTGTAAACTCATTTTTAATCTATTAGGATTTTACCGTTCAAAATGTAACTTTAAGCCAACTTAATAAGCTGGTTTATGGAATACCAAAAGATATTTACTGAGATTTTAAAAAAGATGGACGATTATAAGGATTCCGGGAGTCCTGCGTCTTATATTCCGGAACTTCGTGATGTTAATCCGGACAAATTTGGAGTTCATTTAATTACAAATACAAACCAAAATTTTAGTCTGGGAGATTCAGAAGAAAAGTTCTCCATACAAAGTATTTCAAAAGTTTTGTCCTTGGTAATGGCTTACAAATTGGAAGACGAGAATTTATGGAAAAGAGTAGGAGTTGAACCATCTGGTACTCCTTTTAATTCCTTGGTTCAGTTAGAATACGATCAGGGAATTCCGCGTAATCCATTTATAAATGCAGGAGCATTGGTAATTTGCGATGTGTTAGTGGAACATCTGGAAAATCCTAAAGAAGAATTTCTGAATTTTGTAAGAGCTCTGTCAGGTAATTCTTCTCTTGAGTATTGTTCCCGTATTTCCGAATCAGAAAAATCAACAGGTTATCGAAATGCTGCTCTAATCAATTTAATGAAGGATTTAGGGAATATCCGTAATGATATTGATACCGTTCTGGACTTTTATTTCAATTTGTGTTCCATCGAAATGACTTGCAGCGAACTTGCACGAACATTTCTATTTTTAGCTTCGTATGGTATAGATCCGATAACAAAAGAAAGGTTTTTAAGTTCGAGTAAATCGAAAAGAGTGAATGCAATTATGCAATTGTGTGGCTTTTACGATGAGGCCGGAGAATTTTCGTTTAAAGTCGGATTGCCCGGAAAGAGTGGAGTAGGAGGTGGCATTGTTGCCATTCTTCCTAATCAATACAGCATTGCAGTATGGAGTCCAAGGTTGAATAAAAAGGGAAATTCGAGTAAGGGAATGAAATTTTTGGAACTGTTTACCAGCGAAACTGAATCTTCAATTTTTTAATTCATGTTAAAAACTCAAATCAAATTGAAACCGGTAGTATCAGCCAAATGGCTTTCTCAGCATTTGTATGATCCTAATCTGCTTATTCTTGATGCTAGTCTAAAGGATAATAAGGCCGGGTTAAAATCAGAATACGAAGGTATTCAAATTGTGAATGCACGCTTTTTCGATTTGAAAAATGTGTTTTGTGATCCTGATAATCCAATTTCAAATATGATTCCAAGTCCGGAGCGATTTACCTCAGAGTGCCGTAAACTGGGAATTAATAAGAATAGTAAAATAGTTGTTTACGATAATTTAGGTACTTATTCAAGTCCAAGGGTTTGGTGGCTGTTTAAAGTAATGGGGCATGATGATGTTGCAGTTTTGAATGGTGGTTTGCCAGTTTGGAGCAAAGAAAATTTTGCAGTAGAGACAAAGAAATCTATCGAATTGGAGCCGGGCGATTTCCAAGCTGATTTTAATCTGGAATCAGTCTTGAATTCTGAACAAATTCTCGAAAATATCAATAGTGAGCAGAGCCTTGTAATTGATGTTCGTTCAGAAGATCGGTTTTTGGGCAGAGTTCCCGAACCCAGGGAAAATGTGAAAAGTGGTCACATTCCAAAATCCATTAATATTCCTTTTAGCAGCGTTTTGGCTAATGGAATGTTTCTGCCGAAAAATGAATTAAATGAGATTTTTGAACGCTTATCTGTAAAGAATAAACCCTTGGTTTTTTGCTGCGGATCGGGAGTAAGTGCTTGTATTGTTTTACTGGCCTGCGAGCTGGTGCGAACAAACAGCAAATATCTTTACGATGGTTCGTGGGCGGAATGGGGACAGTTGGAAAATTATCCGGTCGAATAATTCTTCTTTGTATTTCTGATTTGCACAGAAGAATCATTTGGCTATCTTTAGAATCATTCTAAACCATACCACTCTAAAATGATGATTTTTTAGTGGAAATGAAATAGCTATCGTAATCATGAATCGACTGTTACCTGTTAATTGTATTGAGGATATTTTGCCGGAATATCGACATACACCCATTGGATTGCTGCTGGAGTTCCATAACTTAAAACTGCCTTTTGCCACTTATACCGAAGCCCAGCTTTTGGTTGGTATGTGTATGGATAATCGCAAACATCTGCATATCCCTGAAAATTTCTCTTATATTATCCGATCAGGAGGAGCCAATTTAAGATATAGTGAGTTTAAAGTTTCATACGCAATTTCTGTTGGTAAAATTAAGCACATAGCACTCATTGGCCATGATAACTGCGGCATGGTTAATCTGCATTCCCGAAAAGATGAATTTATACGTGGTTTGGTTGGTACTGCAGGTTGGACAGCAGAAAGAGCGGAAGAACATTTTACCAATTTTGCTCCCATGTTTGAAATTGGAAATGAAATAGAATTTGTAGTGACTGAAGCCAAGCGATTGCGTGTGAAATATCCGAAAATTACAGTTGCTCCTTTGTTTTATCATGTGGAAACCAACCGCTTGTCGATTGTAGAAGAGTAAAAATTTAGACAATTGGTGAACGGGTAACAATACTGTCGACTCATTGCAATGCCACGCAAAAGATTAATGTGTGTATAATAACGCTTTTAAAGCTTGCTTTACAGTTTCGTTTTCAATTATTCAATTGCATCGAGTCAGAAATACAATCCTGCAGAACTTCACCAGACTCCTTGAAGATTTATATAAATTTCCTTGTATCTGTAAAATACAGCTTCGGTTTTTTCCTTTATTTGCTGATTTTTTTGTAAAATTGATGATGCTGGATAGATGAGTGTCCGGGGTGTTTTTAGTCCCATTGGTTTTTTGGTTCTAAAAAACATACAATTAACAGTTTGATGGTATACAAGAATGCAGGTACAGCCTGCCAAAGGAAAATTTTGCTCATCACTAATTTCAATGTGACTGGTTGTTACAATCATATAATAAACAAAACAAAATGGGAAAAATGTATTTGGTCGTTTGTTTTTGTTTTCTGAGTTTCATCATAATGGCTCAGAATACAAACAGTTCCAAACAAGTAAAAATTGAGAATGGAGTAATCGAAGGAATTAAAGATCCGCACAAAGGTCTTAGTCTGTATTTTGGAATTCCATTTGCAAAGCCACCTGTTGGTGAATTGCGATGGAAAGCTCCTCAGCCATTGGACAATTGGGACGGAATTTTAGAGACTAAAAAATTTGGAGCAAAGCCTGTTCAAACGAATGTTTACGGTGATATGAAATCCCGTTCGGAGAGTATGAGCGAGGATTGTCTTTATCTTAATGTTTGGACTCCTGCCAAAAAGGGCGATGGGAAAGAATTGCCTGTTCTGGTCTATTTTTATGGGGGTGGTTTTTTGGCCGGAGATGGTTCTGAACCGAGATATGATGGTGCAGCCATGGCGCAAAAAGGAATTGTTGTAGTTACCGTAAATTACCGTTTGAATATCTTTGGTTTTTTTGCTCATCCGGAACTTAGTGAAGAGGCAGGTTATAAGGCATCTGGTAATTATGGATTGCTTGATCAGAGTGCAGCCCTGAAATGGGTGCAAAGAAATATTTCAGCATTTGGAGGGAATCCGAATAAGGTGACCATAGCAGGAGAATCAGCAGGGTCTATTTCAGTAAGTGCTCAGATGGCTTCTCCTTTATCAAATAAATTAATTGCAGGTGCAATTGGCGAAAGTGGGGCTGCAATTAATCCAACTTTATTTCCAATACCCTTGGCAGAGGCAGAGCAAAAAGGCGTAGAGTTTACTAAAAAGGCTGGTTTAACTTCATTGGCCGGATTAAGAAAACTAACTACGGATGAACTTTTTGAAATTTGCAAACAATCGAAAATTTATAGCTTTCCAACCGTTCTTGACGGATATTTTTACTCCAAATCACTCCCTGCTGTTTTTAATGCGAAGGAACAGGCACAGGTGCCTTTATTGGTGGGATGGAATTCGGCTGAAATTCCCGGAATGGCATTTATGCAGGGACTGCCGTATACTAAGGAGAATTTTATTAAAAAGGTGAAAATTACTTATCCTGATTCTTACGATGAGGTGCTAAAACTTTATGCACATGATACTGAAAAAGAAATAGAACAGTCGGCAACGGATCTTGCGTCCGACAGGTTTATATCCTACAGTACGTGGAAATGGTTTGATTTGCACCGGAAAAATAGTTCTCAGCCTGTGTACAGATATCTTTTCAGTAGAATTCGTCCGGCCCTGGTTGATCAGGAATCCGTATCAGGACTTGCCGGAGGTACGAAAAAGAAAGAGGATGATTCATTTAAGATGCCTGAGCCGATTGGCGCTGCTCATGCCAGTGAAATTGAATACTGCATGGGCAACCTGTCTTTGGTTAACGATTATGCATGGACAGATGATGATTATACTGTATCGGAAAGCATGCAGACTTATTTTGCCAACTTTATACGAACAGGCAACCCTAATGGAGTTGGTCTTGAGAAATGGCCGGCAGCTGAGGCAATGGATCCTGCTCCGCCTGTCATGCTTATTGATGTAGAATCAAAAGTGGTTGACGCAAAGAATGATAATCGCTACTTATTTTTGGATCGTCATTATAAAAATAATCAGTAATATTTTTTGCCTCACAATCATAAAATACACCTCCATCTTTCGGGTTGGGGGTGTTGTTTTTAGGAGTGGCTGCAGGCAATTTTAAATTGGTTTTTTTTAAAGAAAAGCTTCTTCTTTTCAGATAATTAATTAATTACTGTAGTTTTGCATTTCAATTGGATGGAAGTAGATAAAAAATGGAATTAAAACGACTAAACAAGGCAATTGCCGAAACAGGATATTGTTCACGAAGAGAGGCTGATAAGCTGATTGAGAGTGGGAGAGTGAAGGTGAACGGAACAACTGCAGATTTAGGCGTTAAGGTTACCGGCGAGGATACGATCAAGGTAAAAGGACAAACCATTACCAAGCAAGTAGGAAATATTTATTTGGCATTTAACAAACCAGTTGGCATTACCTGCACTACAGATACTCATATCAAGGGAAATATTATAACTTACCTTAATTATCCGGAGCGGATTTTCCCAATTGGACGATTGGATAAACCGAGTGAAGGGCTTATTTTTTTGACCAATGACGGCGATATCGTGAACAAAATACTTCGCTCTCGTAACAACCACGAAAAAGAATATATTGTTCGGGTAAATAAAAGAATAACATCCGATTTTATTAAAAAAATGGGAAATGGTGTTCCTATATTAGATACCGTAACTAAGAAATGTAAAGTTTGGAGAGTTGATGATTTTACATTTAAAATAATTCTGACTCAGGGCTTAAACAGACAAATTCGCAGAATGTGCGAATATCTGGATTATAATGTGAAAACCCTGCAAAGGCTTCGGATTATGAACATCTCCTTAGGCAGCTTAAAAGTTGGAAAGTACCGCTCGTTTACTAAAACTGAATTGCAAACCTTGCTTAATTTGTGCGAGGATTCCGCTAAAACCTTCGATGAGATTTAAAATAGTAATATTCTTAAATTTTTAATTCCTTTTTTCTTTGCTATTTATTGCAAGATCAACTAAATCAGGTAATATCGTGCCTGATTTTTTTATATTTGTAGGAAACCAGATCGAATTGCAACTATGAAACCTGCCAATTTAATTCTTCTTTTATTTTTACTCTTTCAGACGACTTTTATTTCCGCAATAGAAAAGCCGTTTGGGATTTTTGTTATTAATCACGATCGGAGTGAGTATCAGGCAATGAGCCAGAACTGGGCAGTAGCATTTGATGAGCTTGGAAGGGCTTATTTTGGGAACAGCGGCGGTGTACTTGAATACAACGGGAAAGATTGGGTTTTACATCAGCACAGATCTAAATCGGCAATTCGATCTCTGCTGTTTGATGAGCATAGCCAGAGATTGTATTCCGGCTGTTACGAAGATTTTGGATATTGGAAGAGGGACAGCTTAGGCGTATTAAATTATTATTCATTAGCCGAAAGATTAAACGATTACAAGTTCTCCAGTGAGAGAATATGGTCCATTGTTAAGAGCGGAAAAGAAATTCTTTTTCAGTCATTCCCAACACTTTTTATATACAATACGGAAACCGAAGAGGTAAAATCTGTAGTGCCGGGAGGTGAACTGATGTTTTTAGGAAAGATAAATGACACAGTTTATTCAAGAGTCAGCGGTAGTGGGATTTGTAAAATTGAAGCCGGGGAGATTAAAGTTATTGCTGATTCCGATTTTGCAAAAAATGCGACCATCCGTTTTTATTTGCCCAACGAGCGTGGTATTATTGTTGGCGATGGAAAATCAGGGCTTCACATTTTAAAGGATGGAAAAACTAAGAAATGGAATTGTGAAGCCAATGAGGTATTGTCTTCAAAAGATGTAAATTCTGCCGTTTCCATTGGTGATACTGCATATGCAGTAGGAACCTTATTGGGTGGTTTATACATTATTAATCATGATGGTAAAATCCTTAGTCACATCGACCGACAGTCTAAACTGGAAAACAATACTGTTTTGGGAATGGCTCTCGATCATTCGGGAGATTTATGGCTGGGAATGGATAATGGATTGTCTTATGTCGACTTAAATTCGACCATTGAGTATAAAATTGATATGGATAATGCTCCGTCGGCAATTTATTCTGTCATAAAACACAATGGCTACATTTATATTGGAACAAACAACGGGGTTCTTTGCTCAAAATTTGATAAGGATTATGCAGATCTGGATTTTAGAGAATTATCCCTTTTAGAGGGGATTACCGGGCACATCTGGAAATTGGAAATTTTGAGGGGCGAACTCTTGTGTGGCAGCAATAATGGTATCTTCAAACTGGATCAGGGAAACGCTTATCCATTGTCAACAGCAATCGGAGGTACTGATTTTGAAATTATTGAAAAAAACGGGCAGGAATGGTTAATTGAATCTACTTACTTCAAAATAAGGATGTTTAAAAGAGAAAATAACCAATGGGTTTTTTCTCATTTTGTTGATGGATTTGAAGGTGCATGTCGGTTTATTGAGGTTGATCATGCTGGTTATGTTTGGATCAGTCACGAAATAAAAGGCTTGAATCGTTTGAAGCTGTCTGATGATTTTAGAAAGGTAGTATCCAACAAGTATTTTGGTTTGGAATCAGGCTTGCCTACAGAATATCAGCTGAATGTTTTTACCGTTAATAACCGGGTGGTTGTAACAACAGGAGAGGAGATTTACACTTATGATGATCTTACTGATAGAATGTTGCCTTTTAATAAGTTGAATAATACTCTTGGCCGTTTTAAAAAGGCTGTAAATATTGTAAATGCCGATCAAGACCATTTTTGGGCTATCGCCGATAATGAGGCTGTTTATATGAAAAACACAGCAGATTCGATGAGTTTTGTAAGTGCTTTCACGCTGGATAAACAATTTTCATTTCCCGATAAGTATCAGAATATTTCAATTAACAAAGATGCCAGTGTTTTATGTTTGGAGAATGGCTTTGCTATCCTTCCCAATGAATCGAATGATGTTTACAAGCATCAGCCATTGGTCATCACTCAAGTTGTAAAGGGGAAAAAGGGTGTCGATAATAAGGGAATTTTACTGCCTTTGCATAACAACAAGGTTTTGGAACTTAAGAACAGAGATAATTCTCTGGAATTTACTATTAATTCGGTCAACTATGGCCCTAATGATGTGACCTATCAATACCGTATTGTGAATCTTTACGACGATTGGATTGAAGGTGAAACTGAAAATGTAAATACAATAAATGATATACCGCACGGAGAATATGTATATCAGGCCAGAGCTGTATTTTCCGACGGCAGCAGATCAAATGTGGTAGAATACCCATTCGTAATTTTGCCTCCTTGGTTTGCTTCAAAAACAGGCGTTGTTGTTATCATTTTATCGCTGGTGGTTTGTGTTGGTTTACTGATTGTTTTTAATAAACGCATTTTGGAGAAACAGACCTATATCATTGAGAAAAAACATACCGATCAACACAAGAAAAACGAATCGACAATAGAGCAGCTTCAGAATGATGTTTTACAGAAAGAACTGGAGAATCTGCAGGGGAAATTAACGGTTTCAGCCAACGCTCTGGTTGAGAAGGACAGATCGATAAATACAATAAAACGCGAATTGGAAGTTATGTTCCAGAAATTGGAAGGACGTTTTCCTCACCGCGATTACGATAAGATTTTGAAAGTAATAAACGGACAGCTGACTCAGAAAAAGGACATGCTCGATTTTGAGCAGCATTTTGCTGCATCTCAAAGTGGGTTTTACGATGGGTTGAGGCAGAATTATCCAAATTTAACTCCTGCGGATTTACGATTGTGTTCTCTTTTGAAAATGAATATGAATTCGAAAGAAATTTCGATACTTCTGGGAATTACAGTTCGAAGTGTGGAGGTGAGCAGATACAGACTACGAAAAAAAATGGAGTTGGAACCCGATGAAAATCTCACCAAAGTGATTATGAGGTATTAATTGATTTGTCAGCTAATATTCTTACTAAAATCAAGCCGTCTATTCCAGGGGATGACTTGAATCTAAAAGAAATATTTTGGCATAGTTTTGTTGGTGATTTACCATTGTTGCTTCAGATCTGTATGTTTCCACCATAGGAATGTAACCTGCTACCATAGGAATGTAATTTACCACTGTAGGAATGTAACCTGCCACCATAGTAGTGGAAGCTACTACTGTAGGAGTGTAACGTGATACTGTAGGAATGTAGTATGCTACCATAGGACTATATATTGTAATTAAATATTGGTATTTTATCATTGTATGATTGTATTTTTATGCTGTTTTATTGTAATTAATTACTGAAATACAGGAATAAATTTCCATTTAAATTTGTTTGTTATTCCAGAATGTAAATTATTATCACTATTTTTAAGCATGACTTCGAATAAAACAATCCCCATTAACGAGCTGATCTTATCAGAAATGAAAAAGCAGGAAGTGAGCATATCTGATATGGCTAAAAAGCTTGGCTTAAGTTTAAATGCCACCTACAACACCCTAAAAAAGCCAGACATTCAAACCGATCGTCTGGCTAAGATTAGTGAAATACTTCAGGTTAATTTTTTTAAGATACTCGCCGGAGAGCTCAATATCGAAAACCCAATCAATCCGCAAATAGAGAAGCTTACTACTGAAAATGAAATCCTGAAAGAGGTAATTCGCCTTTTGGGCGGCAACAAATAATACGATTAAAGATCAGGACGGCTTAAAATAGCGGCTTGTTATGCTTTTGCTATAACCAAGTCTGTGATGTCAGGGTATAACTTGATTCTGAATCTAAAAGTATTTTAGATGAGTTTTAACTTGTGGGAATTTTATTTTTTGTTGGCTGTAAAGCAAAAAAAACAGCGGTACAATTTAGAAACTGTACCGCTGTAACTAATAAAACCAACTATTGATAAACTAATGCTTAAAGTTAAATGAACGTTCGTTCGATTCGTCGGATGAGCTGGTACTTACCCAAAGTTTAAAATCACCATCCTCTGCAACGAAATTCATGTTAATATCGAAGAATTTCAAATCATCTTCCGAAATTGTAAATTGTATTTCTTTACTTTCTCCCGGCTCTAATCCTACTTTTTCAAATCCTTTTAATTCTTTCACAGGACGGGTTACGCTTCCGTATAAATCCTGAACATACAATTGCACCACTTCTTCTCCGTAAAGGCCACCGGTATTGCTTAACGTGGCATTTACCGTTAATTGCTCTCCTGATTTAAGAGTATTGGTATTTAATTTCACATCTTTTATCGAAAATGTGGTATAACTTAAACCATATCCAAAAGGATAAAGAGGGGAGTTTTCAACATCGATATAAGTGGATTTATAATCTGCATCAGGATCATCTTTGGGAATTGGGCGGCCTGTGTTTTTAGCATTGTAATAAATTGGAACCTGTCCTACATTGCGGGGGAAAGATAAGGTTAGCTTTCCGGATGGATTGTAATCTCCTGAAATAACATCGGCAAGAGCATCTCCTGCTGTTGTTCCCAAATACCAGGCTTCCATTATCGCATCCATATTCTCATTTTCCCACGATAAATCCAACGGACGTCCGTTCATAAGGACTAAACCAGTTGGTTTATTTAGCTTTTTAAGCTCTTTTAGAAAATCCTGCTGAACGCCTGGCAGTTGAATATTTGTTCTGCAGGCAGCTTCGCCTGACCAATTGAAATCTTCTCCCATGGCAACAAGAACAAGATCAGCTTTGCTCGCAACACTTAATGCCGGTTTAAATCCTGATTTATCGTTTCCTTTTAAACCGCAGGCCGAAGCATAGGTAAATTGAATATTTGAACCTTTGTATTTTTCTTGTAAACCATCGAACAAAGAAACACTTTGATTTCTATCTCCGCGGCCCGCCCATTCCCCATTTAAGCTGGTCTGGTTTTTAATCATCGGGCCAATTAAAGCAACGGTTTTTCGTGAAGATTTATCAATTGGGAATATGTTTTCGTTTTTCAATAAAACAACAGAGCGTTTCGCAATATTTCGTGCTGATGCCAAAAATACTGGTTTCATTCGTGTTGATTCTTGTCTGGCTTCGTCCATATATCGATAAGGATCGTCGAAAAGGCCAAGTAAAAACTTCATTTCCAGAATTCGACTTACAGCGATATCTATGCTTTCCATGCTTACTTTTTCGGTTTCAACCTGAGCTTTTAGGTTCTCCAGGTAAACACCACCTGTCATGTCCATATCGATTCCGGCATTTGCTGCCAATTCTGCAGCCTGAGCTTCGTCTTTTGCAATGCCGTGTTCAACCAATTCGTTAATTGCGGTGTAGTCGGTAACTACGAAGCCTCTAAAGTCCCATCGGTCTCTAAGAACATCTTTGTATAAATATTTGCTCGCAGTACATGGTACGCCGCCAATTTCGTTAAAAGCAGTCATGAAGGTTGCTACACCGGCTTCTTTTGCAGCCAGAAAAGGAGGAAGATAGATTTCATTTAGAGTACGTTCCGAAACTTCAGCTGTATTGTAGTCGCGACCAGCTTCTGCCGCTCCGTATGCAGCAAAATGCTTGGCACAGGCCAGTACCGTATTGGTCGATTTTAAATCTTTCCAACCTTCACCCTGAAAACCTTTAACTCTTGCTGTGGCAACCAGTTTTCCAAGATAAACGTCTTCTCCGGCACCTTCCATTACGCGTCCCCAGCGTGCATCTCTGGCTATATCAACCATTGGTGCAAAAGTCCATGAAATGCCCTCGGCGGCAGCTTCTGTTGCAGCTATCCGGGCACTTTCTTTCATTAAATCAAGATCCCAGGAGCACGATTCTGCAAGCGACATAGGAAATATGGTTCTAAAGCCGTGAATGACGTCGTATCCGAAAAGCACAGGAATTTTTAGT
This sequence comes from Labilibaculum sp., assembly GCF_963664555.1. Classification (GTDB taxonomy): domain Bacteria; phylum Bacteroidota; class Bacteroidia; order Bacteroidales; family Marinifilaceae; genus Labilibaculum. The sequence goes on from NZ_OY761461.1 coordinate 1,703,484, forward strand.
CTTGATTCTGCCAGAGCAGCCTCCTGAAGTGGCCTGACTTTTTCAACAGTTGCTTCGTTAAACATACTTCCTACCAAACCTTTTTTAAGATAAGGCATTACCTCATTTTGCATTTCGGGTCCTGTAATATCACCTCTTCCAGAGAACTGAGTCATTTGTCCAATTTTCTCCTCTAATGTCATTAAAGAGAGAACAGAATCCACTTTTCGTTCAATTTCGGCATCGCCGCTATAACTTTTGTATTTCGATTTGGATGTATTGCATGAAAACATTGCAATGCATACCAATATGCTGAATAGTGTAAGCTTTGTTTTCATTTTTCTAATCATTTTCATAGTAATCTGTAATCGCTTTATTGTTTATTTGTAATTAATTATTTGCTCTTGCTAAAGAGCCACTTTACTAAATCAGGTTCTGCAAATGCCTGATCCCAGCTATTGTGATTGGCTTCCGGATAAAGTGTGTATTTTGATTCAGTATTGTATTTTTTTTGCTCATCGTAGACTAGTTTAGAATACTTTCCGGGTACAACATCATCTTTGCCCCCATGAAAAAACCAAATTGGAACATGAGAGTATTTTGTGACCAATTTCGGGTTGTGTCCGCCACAAATTACAGCAGCAGCCGTATACTTATCCGGCCAACGGTATAAAAATTCCAGCGTTCCTATTCCTCCCATTGATAAGCCCATGATGTAAATTCTCTTTGGGTCAATGTTCCCTTCATGTATTATTTTATTTACTAACTGATCGGCCATATAGGCTGGTTTTGTTGGCCCTGATTCCGTAGGGAATTTAAAAATCCAGTCTCCTGCTGCTGATTTTTCCTTTAATCGATGTGTCCACTTAATATCAGGGGGACACTGGGGAAAAACAACAATAGCAGGATACTCTTTTCTGTTTGTCTGATCCAGAAAAAGCTTCGCTCCATGAGTCAGCTGCTTTTGGTTGTCAGTTCCTCTTTCGCCGGAACCATGAAGAAATAATACCAATGGATATGTCTTTCCTTTTTCCATGTTTTCCGGATAAAGAATTCGATATTTTAAGGTGTCCTGTTCAAGAATAAAATTGGCCTTCTGATACAGGTTTAAGTCTTGAGCATAAGTATGCCCTAAACTCAAAAAAAGGATCAGTCCGAGACATATAGTTTTAAAATCTCTCATTTTGAATGTTTCTTAGATAATGTTTGATCACGATTTATAACTTACTGTTGAATAGTAAATTCCAGTTTGTTCAATCCTTCTTTCACTTCCGGACAGTTCATGAACAAATCCCAGAGTAAACTAGTTCTGTAGTTCTCAATCATGCATACAATTGGCCCCTGATCGATGGCTAAATAACTTCTCGGATACCAATTGTATTCTACACTAAAAGCATCGTATGGACCATATTTACCAAAGGTTTTGTCTCCCAAATTGAAATATATATTTTTTGCCACTTTCATGCATTCTTCGGGGGCATAAGGGAAAGAGGAAAGAGCTGCGGTGGGAGCGATGACTCCATAGTCTTTATCGGGATTATGAGCTGCATAACCCAAATAGAGATCACTTGCAATCAAATCATTCCGTTCTCTTCCTCCACCATCTTCCCATTCGCTGTACCCTTTTATGGAATAGCTGGCTGTTAATCCCCACAGATTTTCGCCGTATCCATCAAATTTTTTAGGATTTTGAATGCAATAGGCTCGGTTCATTAGGGTGTGTGCAACATTAATATCCCAATAGTTGGCATATTTATCAGAACTGATACTTGGATTAAAACCTAAGTAGGAATAGTGTGCCCAAAACAAAGGGCCGCCAGCAGATGGATTGCCATTGTGTTTTAGATCTAAAGTATATCCGTATTTTGAACTTGGCTGAACAATGTTTCCATTTCGGGCCCAGCCTTTGTGATATGAATCGGCTTTGATGGAATAGTCCGGCGATGAGGCTCCTGTGATGTAAGTAATTAAGCACTCGTTGTAACCTTCCAGAGGAAAATTCATTTCCCATGCATAATTTGGTGACCAATGCCAGTAAAGTACATCGCTGCCGTCTTTCTCATACCAATTAAATTCAATACCATGCCAAAGATTTTTAATTCTTTCGCTCAATTGTTTTTCTCTTTCCGATCCGGTTTTAAAGTATTCCTGAACACATATTAAGCCTTGCGCAAGAAAGGATGTTTCAACCAAATCGCCGCCGTCGTCTTTCTGTCCAAAGGGAACTACTTTTCCCGTTTTTCCATCCATCCAATGTGGCCAGGCTCCGTGAAAACGATCTGCTTCTTCCAAAAAACCGGCAATCTTTTCGAATCGCTGCACGCCTTCTTCACGGGAAATAAATCCTTTGTCGATTCCAACAAGTACAGCCATAAGTCCGAAACCAGAACCTCCGGTTGTTACAACATGTTGATCGTTTTGCGGATAAATACCTGATAAATTGATTCGCTCAGGAGCCAAACCCGAATTGGGTTCTGCACCATCCCAGAAATACTGAAAAGTATAATATTGAATGGTATCCAATAACATCTCATCGGATAATCCCTGATAAATTTTTGGGCCATTATTGCCGGTTTCCTCTTCGGGAATGTTAACCTCTTTATCTTTACCACATGATGAAAGAAGCATGAAAAGAGATAGTAAAATTGTATAGTTCATAACTTGTTGTCTTATTTTACTTCAATAACCTGAGAGGTTTTCGAAATGCCGTTTTCGTTAAATGCTTCAATTGTGATGTAGTAGGTTTTGTCAGAGTCAAGTGATTTAAGCAAATGTTCATTTTTACCATAAATCATCCATGAATTATATAGCTTGTCCGGAGCGATTCCCCAAATGATATTATATCCCTGGCAGTCTTCCATTTGTTTCCAGCTGATCTTTGCATCTCGTCGGTCTTTTAAGCGTTCAACGCTAAAGTTCTTTACTGTTGATGGTGCTTTGCCTGAAGCATTTCCAAATATTCGAATATCCGAAATTGCAAGCGATGGAGTAGGAACTTCAATATTGGTATATTTTATAAATCTGGCCTTATAGGCCTGATCCAGTTCAACGTAATCGTTGGGAGTATCTTTAAAACTATTGGATTTGTCAATCAGTGATTTCCAATTTGATCCGTCAACAGAGTATTCAATCAGATACCGATGTTTTAAATTTTTATATCTGCCGTACATATTCGATTTGTAATCGTGAAAATTGATTTGAATTGCTTTTACGTCCATTGGTTTTTCGAGATCGATTGTAAACCATTCTCCGCCAGTGTTTGTTTCTGACAACCAGAATGTTTTTACATTTTCATCTGTTAGGTTTTCAATTCCTTTGGGAGATGAACTTTTAACGGGTTTATTGTATGATAAAAGCATCCATCCATGAAATTTGCCGGTTTTTTCTTTTGAATTTGGCGCATAATGTGGATAATCTCCAAATCGGGTATTGCTGTGCATGAGTCCGTCTTCATCAAAGAAAACAGGATGCATGCAAAGTCTGCGCTCCCAGATTTCGTTGACAGAAAGAGCCATCGATCCGAAATGCCAGTAAGCACCGGAAGTTGTTTTTACGATGCTTCCATGTCCGGCTCCGTTCATAAATCCTCCGGGCTTGTATACAACCGGATTGTGAGCTTGGTAAGTATAAGGTCCCAGTGGATTTTTAGAGGTGTAAACGCCATCAGCATAAACATTAAACTCTGTTCCCGGTGCGGCATACATCATGTAATAAGTTTCTTTGTGCTTTGTCAGCCAGGCACCTTCCATATATCCTTTAAGTAGGGTATCGGAATGGTTTTCCCCAAATCGTTCCCATCCGTGAATTTCCTGATTAAGGCTGAATAATTCTGTGGTGTTTTTTTCGGCAATAAATCTTTTGTTTTTATCCAACTTCTTGCCTCTGATCGGAAATTGATTGGAAGATCCCCAAAAGATATAAGCCTGATCATCATCATCAATAAACAGATCAGGATCTTGAAGATTATTGAGAATGGCAGGGACAATTTTCCAATCTCCTTTTTTAGGATTATCGGTATATAGCACACTCATAGAACCGGAAGGATCTCCGGTTACGTATAGAACCGAGTCTTTGTAGTTGTGTGCGGCAGGAGCATTGCATCCTTGAAAATACCACTTTTCCGGCTGAATAAAATCCCAGTTCAGCAAATCTGTAGAATGCCAGTAACCCAATGACCGTGTTACGAACATGTAGTATTCGCCACGAAATTCCACTACAGCAGGATCTGCTCCAGAGCGATAGGAAAGGTCGTTTTGGGAATTGTAAATCATGTAGGTGTAGTCAATATTCAGCGGATTGCAATAGGTTTCTGCTGTACGCTGAGCAAAAGCTGAAACACTTACAAAAGTTAAAAGGATGGTTAATAGTCTGAGCATTGGTTTTAATTCTGGTTGAGTAATATTGAATTCCAGAGGCTTCTGGTTGTGAGAAACCTCTGGAATTAAGAATTCTATACAGAGAGATTACTTCTCTGCATCATATATTGTTTGAATTTCTTCCTGCGAAAGAGCCGTATTAAAAACACGTAATTCATCAAGGTAACTTGAATCGGATAAGTGATTCCAGTAACTGAAAGTTTCACCTCCTGCACCAATCGTCATTGTAGTACATCCAGTCCAATCAATACCTTTTGAAAGATCTGAGGATAACATTTCCACACCATTGAAATAAATTGTGCTTTTAGTTAGAGAAACAGTAACCGCAATTTGAATCCATTCGCCGGCAGTTGCATCAATAACACCGCCATCATTCCAAACTTCTGCTGTTTCGGTACCAACATTTAATTTTATTCTTTGTTCGGTTGCACTTCCTTCCCGAAACAATCTAAAGCCCTGGTTGCGATTTTCGGGAATGTTATTTCCAACTACAAGAATTCCAGCGCGGTCCGGATCAGGGTTTACTTTATACCAAAATACAGTACTAAACTCTTCTCCAAACAGCCCTTCGATAGGAAAAGTAAGGTAAGAATCAGTGGCTCCTGCAAAAGCATCACTTCCAAGTGCACTTTCGCCTGCAAAACCTGTTGTACCTACTACTGTGGCGTCATTGTAGCTAATTAAATCGGTATTGTTTCCATCGAAAGGCATATAAAATGTTTCACCGTATTTTGGCTGGTATGGATTGGTAACATTAATCATATCTTGAATCTCGTCTGCAGTTAGTGCTTTATTGAATAAACGGAGTTCATCCATAGCACTTCCATCTGATTTGTGATCCCAATAGCTAAATGTTTCGCCTCCGGAACCAATTGTCAATGTTTCGCATCCAGTCCAATCAATAGCCGCAGTCAAAGGAGAAGAGCTCATTTCAACGCCGTTAAAGAATATTGTACATTGCGTTTGTGAAATGGTAAAGGCGATGTGTACCCATTCTCCGGCGGCAACGTCAATAACATCACCATTATTCCAAACTTCAGCAGTACCAATACCAACATTAAGCTTAATTCTTTGCTCGGCACCATTTCCTTCCCGGAATAATCTGAATCCCTGATTACGATTTTCAGGGGTATCATTTCCAATAACCAGAATACCTGCGCGATCCGGCGATGGATTCACCTTGTACCAGAATGCAGCAGTAAATTCAGGTGTAAGCATTGAAGCAATTGGGTAAGTTAGATAAGAATCGGTAGTTCCCGAATAAGAATCCGTTCCGATTATACTTTCCCCGGCAAAACCGGGAGATCCGATCTTAGTTGCCTGTACAATGTTAACCAATTCATAATAGTCACCATCAAATGGCATATAAAACAATTCACCTTCAAATAGTGGAGTGTATGGAGGTTCTTTTGAGAAATTTACCGAGGATGTGGTACTTTTACCTTCCAGATCAGTAGCGATCACAGTCATAATGTGATCTCCTGTATTTACATTGTCATAGTTAAATTTTTCAAGAGCAATTCGATAATCAGTAAATGTAGTAAAACCGGCTATCTCAGTTCCATCCATTAGCACAGATATGCTTCCAATTTCAATATCATCTGTTACTTTAATATCAATATCAATTGATGTTACCAAGTCAAGGACTTTAATCGTTGTTCCTTCAGTAGGGTAGTTTATTTTGATTACAGGTGCAGTTTCATCCACTCCTGGTTTCACTGCTGTAATCGGATCAATTCCTTCGTCGCATGCCGTAGCAAATACGAGAGCAATCATTACAATTAGTATATTTTTAAATAATTTCATATGATTATTATTTGTTTCTGTTTGCCATATGGAACTCCCAAATTACACTCATTCTCTTGGGTGTAATTTTTTTACATGGTCGTTTCATTTTCTTCATTTTAATGATCAAAATTATTAGTTGCTGCCTTTTAAGACTGGAAGTAAATCAACTTGATTTTGAGGATATGGTAAATAAATCAAATCGGCGTTAAAGGTTCTTCCTTCGTAGCTTAGCTCGTTGTATTTTTCAAGACGAACCATATCGAAAAAGCGTGTTCCCCATTCCATGGCTAACTCAGCAAATTTCTCATCCATAACCTGTGCATTTGTAACTCCTGAGATTGCTGTTAAACCAGCTCTTTTTCGAACTAAATTTACCGCAGCATCTGCAGATAGTGATGTGCTTGATGCGCCTTGAGTTATTGCTTCGGCGTGCATTAACAGGATTTCTGCATAACGAATGCAGGTGAAGTTTTTGTTTGTACCGTATGTCGTACGTCCAGGTGTAAGTTGATCTGATGGTAAATAGTGCTTGCCACTGGCAAAAAGTGCACGGGCATAATCATTAATTACATCTCCTGATCGGGTTGTGTTTGAAACCCATGCAGGAAGTGTTGCATAGTTCGGATCTTTTTGAATTTCAGCAATGCCTCTGTCTGTAAATAATACACTGGTTTCCAGACGAACAGTTTCACCTCTGTCAAGCATGAATTTGATGTACTTTAAGCTAGGTTCCCAAAAACCCCAACCACTGCCGGCTCCTTCAACTTTTGGAGTCCAGCTTTGCGGTCCAAAGAATTCGAACAGGTAACTTTTGCTATCTCCTGAAGCTTGTCCAAAGTCAGAATATTGCATTTCCAATAAATTCTCATTGTTTAGCTTCCCGGGAATTTTAAATAGCTCGTAAAAATCAGCTTCTAAACTAAATTTACCGGAACTGATAATTTGCGAAGTGGCATCAGCAACTGCCTGATAATTTTTTAACTCCAAATTGGCAAGCGCTTTAATTGCAAGTGCAGTGTATTTAGTAACACCGCCGCGAATATCAGTTCTTTCATTCGGATTCATATCCGGTAAGAAAGGAATTGCTTCGTCCATTTGATCGGCAATATGCTGCATCACATCATTTTTTGATGTGATACCTGCAACCAATAATTCTGTAGGGTCTGAACTCGTTGGAACTAGAATATTTCCCCATGTTCGGGATATGTTGAAAAGAATCCAGCCACGAATTGTTTTTGCTTCAGCAATGTACTGTTCGCCTAGACTTTGATTTCCTGTTTCATCAGTATACAATTGAATTTGCTCCATTGCACTGTGAGAAGTGATCACATCTCGGTATTCACCTTCCCAGGCAGAATTGTACATCCAAAAATCTTTGTTGTAATTGTATAAGTCAGTCTCGGCAAAATCTTGTTGATCGCCTAAACCACCAGCGTTAACATCATCTCCCCGGATGGACATTAATGGATTTGATTCCCAGCCTTTATTGTTGAATTCAGCATAAAGACCGATTAAGGGTGAAATCATATTTTCGGCAATTGAATAATCAGTGCTGTCTGCAATGGTAATATTCTCGGCAGGTTCGTCTAATTTGTCATCACAGGCAGCAGTAAACAAAATTGTAGCTGCAACAAGGGTGATATGAATAGAATATTTAAATAGTTTCATGATAAAATGTTTTTTGTAATTAAAAATTAACATTTAAGCCAAGTGTATATACTGCTGGGATAGGGTAGGTTTGTGTATCAATTCCATTTTCAACTTCAGGATTAAATCCATTGTAGCTAAAGACAGTTAAAGGACGATCTGCAGTGAACGAAATTCTGGCTTCAGGAACTTTTACACCAAACATTACCTTTTGTGTTAGATTGTAAGCAATTTGAATGTTTTGAATTCTGAAGTAGGATCCATCTTCTACAAAATAATCACTCATCTTTTGGTTCCAGCCTTTTCTTAATCCTGCAGAGGAAGGATATTTATTTGATGTTCCTTCACCATGCCAACGGTTTTTTGCCAGATCAGCATCTATGTTTCCATCATTTGTCCAGATTAATTCACCGCGTTTACGATTCAAAATTTTGTTTCCGGTCTGTCCTAAAATGTTCATTGTGAATTCCCAGTTTTTGTAAGTTATACCAAGATTTGCACCGTACATGAAATTTGGAAAATAAGAGCCTAAAACAACTCTGTCGTCATCATCAATTTTTCCATCCTTGTTTTGATCTTTGTATTTTAAATCCCCGGGAGCCAACCCATTTTCCACGGCAACAGGATCAGCGGCGACTTCAGCCTCATTTTGATAAACACCAACTACCTCACGTCCGAAAAATGCCAATAATGGTTCTCCAACAATTGAACGCTGACGAAATTCTGCTTGTCCGCCGTCTATATAGGGCTGACCAAACAAATCCCTTACTTCGTTTTTAAGAGTGGAAATGTTTGCTCCGATTGAGTATTTTAAATCTTTCGTAATATTATCACTCCAACTCAAAGCCAGCTCGAATCCTGAGTTTCTGATTTCACCAACATTTTTTCTTACAGTACCTCCTATAAGAGGATTGGTAACATCTATAACTGCATTTTTTGTGTCGCGGATATAATAATCAGCATCTACAGATAGTCTGTTAGCAAGAAGAGTTGTCGTAACACCAAAGTTTGTTTCTTCGGTAACCTCCCATTTAAGAGAAGAGTAGGTACTCGAGGTTGTTGTACCGGAAACTAAAACACCATCAATTGCAGTCGTTACAACATTGGTTGAGTTAGCACCATCGCTGGCCGCGATTTTATTATTTCCCAGTTTACCCCAACTTGCACGAAATTTTAAAAAATCAATAAATTCTACATCCTTCATGAAGTTTTCTTCTGAAATAACCCAACCAGCACCAACAGTTGGGAAATAACCCCATTTTTCCTGATACTTTGAGCTGCCATCCGCTCTCATGGTTCCGTAGAGTAAATATTTGTTGTTGAAATTATAAGACATTCTTCCAAAATAGGACATACCATACTGTTTTCTTCCGTCATCATTAACACTATCAGATGGTTTACTCTTTGATTTACTAATGTACCAGTTTTCTTCAAGTCCAGATGGGAAATTTAAACCGGTTGCACTAAGATAATTCCAGGTTTCATCTCTGTAAGATGATCCAGCCATAAGTGTAAAGTTGTGTCCTCCAAAGCTGTCAGTATAGGTTAAAATATTATCCCAGGTTTGGTTTGTTGTAGTTTGAGAGTTTTTTTGAACTGAGTCATCAGTACGCTTAAAATTAGTGCTGACAAAATAAGCAAGATCAACAAATCGTCCTTCCTGCGAAGTAAAATCCTGACTGTAAGTTGTTTTGAAATTTAATTTTTTTGGTATAAGGTCCAGTTTAGCATAGAAATTTGCAAGTACTTTTTTTGTTCTAATGCGATTTTCACTTAAATCCATCGTTGGAAATGGGTTTTTACCTCCCCGATACCCTAAGTCTTCAGCACTCGCATATCTTGTTGGGCTTGCAGCAGTATTTAGTTCATCGTAAACAGGCATAATTGGTACCGCAAAATAAGCCACATTCCAAGCTGCCGATTCGGGTTCATATTTGGTCGAATTACTCAATATAATATTGCCACCAATTGTGAACCATTCATTTGCCTGAAAGTCAATTTTTGAACGAAGGTTAAAACGTTCATACTCATTCTTCATATTCAAAACACCTTCCTGGGTAAAGAAACTTGTTCCAATTGAGTAAGTCGTATTCTCGTTACCTCCGGATACACTTAAACTATGGTTTTGAATAGCTGCAGTGCGCATAATTTCGTCATACCAATCTGTATTTACGTTTGGTACATTTGGATTTATACGACTTCTGCCGTATCGCTGCATCGCATTTAATATGAATTGTTCATCTGCCGCCGATCCTGATTCTAAGGCCATATTTGTGTATTGTTCAGCATTCGCCATTTTCAATACATTCTGAGCCACTTGATATCCGTAATAGCCATTGTAATTAATTTGGGCTTTTTGATTTCGTTTACCGGATTTGGTTTCAATTAATACAACTCCATTTGCAGCCCGCACTCCATAAATAGCTGCCGCTGACGCATCTTTAAGTACTGAGGTTGATTCAATATCAGCCGTATTTAAAAAATCGATGTTGTCGTAAAATACTCCATCAACAACATACAAAGGTCCTTCGTTGCCATGTCCGGGATAAGAACCAATACCACGAAGGCGTATGGTTGGTGATTCACCCGGAGCCCCGGAACTAATAACCTGAAGTCCGGCAACTTTCCCCTGTAACGATTGCATAACGTTACCAGAAGGAGTTTTAACCAAGTCTTCAGATTTTACAGTGGTTATTGATGACGTTAGATCTTTTACGCTCATCTTTCCGTATCCAATAACAACAACTTCATCCAGACCTGTGGTAGATTCAAGTAAAGATACATTAATCAAGGTTTGATTATTTACAGGAATTTCCTGTGTTTTCATACCTATAAAACTGTAAACGAGTGTAGCATTGCTTAAAGCTTCAATGCTGTAGCTCCCATCAATATCTGTTACGGTTCCAGAAGTGGTTCCTTTAACAAATACGGTAACACCAATTAATGGCATTTCAGATTGGTCTGTAACTATACCTGTAATATTAGTACTGCTTTGTGCAAATACAGATATAGAAAACAACAAAAGAATTAGGTTAGATAATAGTAATCTCATGCTCTTTTATTTTTGATTATTAATAACCTCATAAAGGTCGGCCTATATAGGTGCTTGTTCCAAATTGATTGTGTTTATTAAACCTCAACAGCAATAAAAATCAACACAACATTGCCACTACGTATGATTGTTAAGTATCTTTTAATTAGATGTTTTACCTATATTAAAAAATGTGAAATATTTTGAGATGATAATGCATTTAAACGATATTTTTATATTTAGGTAGTGAGTATGTTGGGGTGATAATTTGAATTTTAGCTTGGTTAAACATATCATAATTGAATTATGAAGGGTTAAAAAGTATTATTTTACGAAATCGTTTTCGGTTTTGTGGCTGTATTTAAGGTATTGAAAAAATATGATTGTTCAGATTTATTAATTAACAAATCCAACCGCATTTTTATTTAGTCTGCATTTTAATAAAAATTAAACAAATGAGCAATTTGTTCATATCCTGTTGGTTAGGTGTTTTTTTGAAGAGCAAAGTGAATCAAGTGACAAAAAGCCAAACTTTAATCGTTAAATTTGCGTAATTAAAGTAAAAAAAATAGCCTTTCATCAAAAGGCAGACGCTTGGAGATTTGGAGTAGATGGTTTTTAACGAAAGAGTGAATATGAAAAGATTTCTACAGCTTATTGGTGTTACGATAATTATAGGATTTAGTTATTATTCTGGAACAGCACAAATTGTACGACCAGTTAATGATACAACTATTTGTGTTGGTGAATCTGTTATTTTAGAAGCACAAACAGGTTCATACATGTACAATTGGAGTACAGGACAACTTTCATCTGCAATTAGTGTCTCTCCGGCAGTAACAACCACATACAATCTTCGTGTCTTTGTTCCGGATACAGGAACTGAGTTAATTTCCAATGGTGAATTTGATCTTGGGAATACTGGCTTTTATAGTGAATATATCTATTGTCCGGATCCTGTTTTGTCTTCAGCTAGTCATTCCGATAATGAATCTTTGTGGATGGAGGGAAGATATGCTGTTGACAGCAATCCTCAGGCATATCACGCTAATTTTTCTCCTTGCAGCGGACATACAGGAAATAGTCCGGATAAAATGCTGATTGTTAATGGTGCTCCTGATGAAGATGTAGTTGTGTGGAGCCAGACGATTACGGTAAATCCGAATCAATATTATGCATTTTCTACTTGGGCTGCAAATGTTCATCCAACCAATCCGGCTCGATTGGAATTTAAGATTGATGGAGTTTTAATGGGGGATTATATTGAACCTAGTGCTGGATTGACTTGTAACTGGGAAGAGTTTTACTCTTTGTGGTATTCGGGTACAAAAACATCTATTGAAATATCAATTGTAAATAAAAATTTAATCCGAAGTGGTAACGATTATGCCTTGGATGGTATTTCTTTTAATCCTTTGGTTGAAGTGCCGGACAGCAGAACAGTTACAGTAATTGAACCTGCGATGATTGATGCGGGTTCAGATATTACTATATGTGGTAATGAAACTGCAGGTTTGAGTGCAGCAGTTTCCAACCAAACAGGTTTTTTGTGGTCAACTTCAGGTGATGGTACTTTTTCTAATCCTTCAAATGTTAATTCTACTTACACTCCGGGAAGTAATGATGCAGCCACTGGCAGTGTAATACTTACAGCGACAGCTAATTCGAATTCTCCTTGCGGAGCTGTCTCTGATTTTTTAACTCTTAATCTGAATCCTGTTCCAGTTATTGGTTTTGGTGATAATCAGGCATCTTGTGGTGGTGGAAATGTTATTTTAGATGCGGGGAATGCAGGTTCAATTTATTCTTGGAATACAGGGGAAACTTCCCAAACCATTGAAGTGTCAACAGCTGGAACCTATTCTGTTGAAGTGACAAATTCTTTTAATTGTGTTGATACTGATACTGTTTATGTTGGTTTCTATGCAAATCTAACAATTGACTTGGGACCTGACCGTACAGTATGCTCAGGAAATCCAGTGGTTTTAAATGCGGGAATTTCAGGAGCAACTTATCTATGGAGTACAGGTGAAACAACACAAGAGATTATAGTGTATGGTGATGGTAATTATTCTGTTACTGTCACAAATTCATATGGTTGTAATGCAACAGATGATATTAATGTGACTTTGGTTCCACCTCCGGTGGTTGATTTAGGACCTGATCAGGTTTTGAACGCAGGTGACGTAATTCGATTGGATGCAGGAAGTCACTTCTTCTATATTTGGGATGATGGATCAAGAAACAGATATCTTGATGTTGATAAGCCTGGTTTGTACGCTGTTCGTGTTTTTGATATGAATGGTTGTTCTGCTATGGATATGGTCAATATTACAAGTGCTGCGGGTACTGTGCCTGATGTAACTTTAAATGATACCATTATTTGTAGAGATGAGTCTGTTGAGCTTTACGCTGGAAATGACTTCTTATTTAATTGGGATGTAGATGGTCTTTCTTCCAGAGTCGTAGTTTCACCAGATTCAACAACAACATACAATTTACGTGTGTTCTATATTGATGAGACTTTGGAATTGGTTAATAATGGCGATTTTACTTTAGGGAATATAGGTTTTCAAAGTGACTACTACTATTGTTCAAGTACTTCAAGTTGGTCGTGTAGAAGCCGTTCAAGTAAATATACGGTTAGTAGTAATACTCGGGCATTTGGATCAGATAAAAGCAGTTGTACAGGTGTTACTGGAAATTCTCCCGATAATGTAATGGTTGTTGAAGGTGGATCTGTAAATAATACAGTTTGGGAACAAGATATAAATGTTGATCCGGATAGTTATTATGTCTTTTCTTTAAATATTACAAATCTTAAGAATGATAGTTTTGATGATTTTGAGCTGGTTGTTAATGGTGTTGTAATCGAAAGCTTTAGTACCAATTCTCCTTGTAATTGGGATAAATATCAAAGACTGGTTTATTCCGATAGCTCAAGTTCTTTAAATGTTCAAATCAATAATACAAGCACAACGGGTGTTGATAATGCTTTTGCTTTGGATGGTATTAGTATGTATAAATTATCTGAGATTCCATTAGATGTAACGGTTGAAGTTATTCAGCATGTAGTTGCTGATGCAGGTTCAGATCTTGCCATTTGTGAATCAGGGACAGCAAGTTTGAGCGGTGTTGTAAGCAATGAATCTTCATTTATCTGGAGAAGTCTAGGGGATGGTTTTTTTGACAATACTGGAATTTTGAATCCTACTTATACACCTGGTAGTGCTGATATCTTAAATGGATTTATTGATATAGAGCTAAGTGCGCAACCAATTGTTCCTTGTGTAAATCCTGCATTGGATACTGTGAGGGTCGATATTAATAGTAACCTGAATTTGAATTTAGGCTCTGATCAGGATATCTGTCAGGGAAATACAATTAGTTTGGATGCCGGTTATGTTGGTGCGAGTTATTTATGGAATACAGGCGAAACCACTCAGACTATTACGGTTTCAACTTCCGGGAATTATTCTGTTGTTGTAGCTGATGCCAACGGCTGTTCAGGCACTGATGATATAAATATTACCGTTCATCCAAATCCAATTGTTGATTTAGGTGCAGACCAAGAGGAGTGTAATGGAAATAACATCATGTTTGACGCAGGTCATCCAGGATCTACATATTTGTGGAGCACAGGCGAAACCTTGCAAGGAATTTTGGTGACCACTTCCGGGAATTATTCTGTTGTGATGACTGACGCCAACGGCTGTTCAGCTGCGGATGATGCCAACGCAACCATACACCCAAATCCAATCGCCAATTTGGGGGCAGATCAGGAAACCTGTGCCAGAGGTACAATTACTTTTGATGCAGGCAATGCAGGTTCAACTTATTTATGGAGTACAGGCGAAACCACTCAAACCATCAGTGTTTCTACTTCAGGAAATTACAGCGTAACAGTAACTAATGCCAACGGCTGTTCTGCTTCGGATGATGCCAACGCAACCACACACCCGAATCCAACCGTCAATTTGGGAGCGGATCAGGTAATCTGTGCTGGAGGCACCATCACTTTTGATGCAGGCAATGTAGGATCAACTTATTTATGGAATACAGGAGAAACCACACAGACGATTTCAGTTTCCACTTCAGGAAATTACAGCGTAACAATCACTGATGCCAACGGCTGTTCAGCAACAGACGATGCCAATGCAACCATACACCCGAATCCAGTTGTTGATTTAGGAATTGATCAGGAAACCTGTGCCGGAGGCACCATCACTTTTGATGCAGGCAATGTAGGATCAACTTATTTATGGAATACAGGAGAAACCACACAGACGATTTCAGTTTCCACTTCAGGAAATTACAGCGTAACAATCACTGATGCCAACGGCTGTTCGGCTTCGGATGATGCCAATGCAAGCATCCATGCAAATCCAGTTGTTGATTTAGGAATTGATCAGGAAACCTGTTCCGGAGGCACCATCACTTTTGATGCAGGCAATGTAGGATCAACTTATTTATGGAATACAGGAGAAACCACACAGACGATTACAGTTTCCACTTCCGGAAATTACAGCGTAACTGTAACAGATGCCAACGGCTGTTCGGCTTCGGATGATGCCAATGCAAGCATCCATGCAAATCCAGTTGTTGGTTTAGGAATTGATCAGGAAACCTGTGCCGGAGGCACCATCACTTTAGATGCAGGCAATGTAGGATTAACTTATTTGTGGAGTACCGGCGAAACCACTCAGGCAATCAGTGTTTCTACTTCAGGAAACTACAGCGTAACTGTAACAGATGCCAACGGCTGTTCAGCAACAGATGATGTGAATGCTACCATTCATGCGAATCCGGTTGTTGATTTAGGAATTGATCAGGAAACCTGTTCCGGAGGTACAATTACTTTTGATGCAGGCAATGCAGGATCAACTTATTTATGGTCTACCGGAGAAACAACTCAGGCAATAACCGTTTCGACAAGTGGAAATTACAGTGTAACAATCACTGATACCAACGGCTGTTCAGCAACAGACGATGCCAATGCAACTATTCATGCCAACCCAACAGTTAATTTGGGAGCAGATCAGCAGACCTGTTCAGGTGGAACAATTACTTTTGATGCTGGAAATATTGGTGCCACTTATTTATGGAATACCGGTGAAACCACACAGACAATCACAGTTTCAACTTCCGGAAATTACAGCGTAACAGTAACTGACGCCAACGGCTGTTCAGCAACAGATGATGTGAATGCAACTATTCATGCCAATCCAATCGTCAATTTGGGAGCAGATCAGGAAACCTGTGCCGGAAGCACCATCACATTTGATGCCGGAAATATTGGTGCCACTTATTTATGGAGTACCGGAGAAACCACTCAGATAATTACAGTTGCAGCGGGTAGCAATTATTCAGTAGTTGTGACTGACGCCAACGGCTGTTCCGCTTCGGATGATGCCAACGCAACGATTCATGCCAATCCAACCGTCAATTTGGGAGCGGATCAGCAGACTTGTGCCGGAAGCACCATCACTTTTGATGCAGGCAACGCAGGTTCAACTTACTTGTGGAGTATCGGTGAAACTACTCAGACGATTACAGTTTCTACTTCAGGCAATTACAGCGTAACAGTAACTGATGCCAACGGCTGTTCCGTTGCGGATGATGCCAATGCAACAATACACCCGAATCCAGTTGTTGATTTAGGAATTGATCAGGAAACCTGTGCCGGAGGTACAATTACTTTTGATGCAGGCAATGCAGGATCAACTTATTTATGGTCTACAGGAGAAACAACTCAGGCAATCACCGTTTCGACAAGTGGAAATTACAGCGTAACAGTAACTGATGCCAACGGCTGTTCAGCTACGGATGATGCCAATGCAACCATACACCCGAACCCGACTGTCAATTTGGGAGCAGATCAGCAGACTTGCTCAGGAAATACGATCACATTTGATGTAGGCAACGCAGGATCAACTTATTTATGGAGTACCGGTGAAACCACACAGACGATTACAGTTTCTACTTCAGGCAATTACAGCGTAACAATCACTGATGCCAACGGCTGTTCCGCTTCGGATGATGCCAATGCAACAATACATCCGAACTCAACTGTCAATTTGGGAGCAGATCAGGAAACCTGTGCCGGAGGTACAATTACTTTTGACGCAGGCAACTCAGGTTCAACCTATTTATGGTCTACCGGAGAAACAACTCAGGGAATAACCGTTTCGACAAGTGGAAACTACAGCGTAACAGTAACTGATGTCAACGGCTGTTCGGCTACAGATGATGCCAACGCAACCATACACCTGAATCCAACCGCCAATTTGGGAGTCGATCAGCAGACCTGTGCCGGAGGTACAATTACTTTTGATGCCGGAAATGTTGGTGCCACTTATTTATGGAATACAGGTGAAAGTGCACAGACAATCACTGTTTCCACTTCAGGCAATTATTCAGTAACAGTAACTGACGCTAACGGCTGTTCCGCTACGGATGATGCCAACGCAACGATTCATGCCAACCCAACGATAAACCTTGGGGCAGATCAGGAAACCTGTGCCGGCAACAGCATCACATTTGATGCAGGCAACGCAGGATCAACTTATTTATGGAGTACAGGTGAAAGTGCACAGACAATCACTGTTTCCACTTCAGGCAATTATTCAGTAGTTGTGACTGATGCCAACGGCTGTTCCGCTTCGGATGATGCCAATGCAACAATACACCCGAATCCAGTTGTTGATTTAGGAATTGATCAGGAAACCTGTGCCGGAGGTACAATTACTTTTGATGCAGGCAATGCAGGATCAACTTATTTATGGTCTACAGGAGAAACAACTCAGGCAATCACCGTTTCGACAAGTGGAAATTACAGCGTAACAGTAACTGATGCCAACGGCTGTTCCGCTGCGGATGATGCCAATGCAAGTATCCATGCCAATCCAACTGTCAATTTGGGAGCAGATCAGCAAACTTGCTCAGGAAATACGATCACATTTGATGCCGGCAACGCAGGATCAACTTATTTATGGAATACAGGAGAAACCACACAGACAATCACTGTTTCCACTTCAGGCAATTATTCAGTAACAGTAACTGACGCTAACGGCTGTTCCGCTTCGGATGATGCCAACGCAACGATTCATGCCAATCCAACCGTCAATTTGGGAGCAGATCAGCAGACTTGCTCAGGAAATACGATCACATTTGACGCAGGCAACGCAGGTTCAACCTATTTATGGTCTACCGGAGAAACAACTCAGGCAATCACCGTTTCGACAAGTGGAAATTACAGCGTAACAGTAACAGATGTCAACGGCTGTTCAGCAACAGATGATGCCAATGCAACCATCCATGCAAATCCAACATTAGATTTGGGAGCGGATCAAACACATTGCGATGGAGATTTTGTAGTTCTTGATGCGGGAACTCAAATTGGCAGTTATTTATGGTCTACCGGTGAAACTACTCAAACAATTACAGTATCTGATGCAAATAATTACTTTGTTGATTTTACAGATGCGAACGGATGTGTTGCAACGGATAGTATTGCAGTAAATTTTTATCCGGCTTTTGATTTTAATTTATCTTACTCAACAAATTTGGTTTGTTATGGAGATTCAACATATATAGAAGGTCCTGTTGCAACAGGATATTCGTATCAATGGAATAAGGATGGTTCTCAGCTAGTGGGCGAAACAAATTATTCGATCAAAGCTGGAGATACTGGATGGTACACTTTAAATATTATAAATGAGAATGGATGTTTAGGCTCCGATAGTGTGCATGTAGAAATAATTCATCTGCCAATTAATTCTCTTCCAAATCAGATTGATATGTGTTTTGGAGAATCTGTGATGTTGGATATAGGTGATGGAGAAAGCTTCTTATGGAATGATGGAATTACAACTCAGACAAGATTGGCCTACAGCAGTGGTGTTTATTCTGTTGAGGTTCGAGATTTGAATGGGTGTATTGGTTACGATTCTGTAAATGTAGTTGTTCATGATCTTCCTATAGTTGATCTGGGGCCTGACTTGTTTATTTGTGCAGGTGAAGAGTTGATTATTGAAGCGCCGGATGGTTATCATTCAGAATGGATTCCCGGCGGACAAACAAAAGAAATTTATGTATACGAGGAGGGTGAATTTACATTGAAAGCCACTGATGATTTTGGTTGTGTTGGTAATGATGAGATTCGAATATTTGTACACGAGAATCCGAATGTTTATTTGGGACGCGATACCATAATTGCAGAGGGAACTACTCTTTTATTAGATGCAGGTAGCGGATATGTTCAGTATGAATGGAACAATCAGGAAAGCTCACAATTTTTAAAGGTGGATCGAGATGGAGTGTATGCTGTGAACGTTGTAGATATGAACGGTTGCAGAGGCAATGGGAAAGTGAAAGTAGCTGTGAATCCCGTTCCAAAAATAAATTTGGGGGGGAATGCCGGTATTTGTCAGGGAACCTCTCTTATGCTGGATCCAGGGCACTGGGAAAGGTATCAATGGAGTACTGGTGAAACAACAAGAACAATTAATGTGAACCAATCGGGCAATTATATCGTAAGTGTTTGGGATGTATACGGTATAATGGGCACAGATACCTTGCATGTAGAGGTTTATCCTAGTCCTGAGTTAAGTTTGGCTGCAGATACCTTAAGCTTTTACAAAGGTCAGACTGTTACGATAGATGCTGGTTCGGGTTATTCTTCTTACTATTGGAGCACAGGATCAGATTGGAGAAGTATTGAGGTTGAAGAACCCGGCGACTATTCTGTTCAGGTAATGAATGATTTTGGTTGTGTTGCACAATCAGCAGCAGCAGTGAAATTATTACAACCTAAAATGGTTGTTCCAAATGTTTTTACACCAAACGGGAAAGGCCCAAATGAGATATTTTATCCTGTTTTTAAAGGTGTAGTTACCGATTTTGAATTGTATATTTATTCTCGATGGGGTGAGCAGGTGTTTGAGTTGCGAAAAGATGTTGTTAGTAATAATGAGTTGAAATACGATGGCTGGAACGGAATCTATAAAGGAGAAGAAGCTGAAATTGGCGTATATGTTTGGATGATTTTTTATGGTGGGAAAGAACGGGCTCACGGTACTGTAACCTTATTTAGATAATGAGAAACGAATTGAAAATAGTAGGTGTTGTTATGCTATTATTGAATTCTTTAAATCTGTTTTCACAAGATGTAGAGTTCTCTCAGTTCTATGCGAATAAAATTTATTTGAATCCGGCATTTGCCGGTTCCGATTTCGATCCCAGAATTTCATTTGGATACAGAAATCAGTGGCCTGAGTTAAACTCAGCGTACATAAGTTACAGCGTAGCTTACGACCAATATGTAAATGCGCTTGGCGGTGGTTTTGGACTTCAGATTATGCAGGATGAACAAGGCGATGGAACAATTAGTACCACAACGGCAAGTGGGATGTACTCCTACACACTTCGGGTGTCCCGTGATTTCTTGATAAAAACAGGCTTTCAGGTTTCATTTATTCAAAGAAAGTTGGATGATACTAATTTTACTTATCCGGATCAGACTGATGAATTTTATATCAATGGACTGATAAATCCTTTTACCGGTGAAGGGGTTATTGATCACTTAAGCAGGAATTATTTCGATTTTTCCACAGGGATGATAGCATCTTATAAAAATTGGTTTGTTGGTTTTGCAGCTCATCATATAACCGAACCAAACGAAACTTTTAAAGATGAAAGCGACTATTCTAAGTTGCCAAGAAAATACACTTTGCATTGTGGCGTTAACGTGCCGGTTTTCCGAAATGGTTTGCATCGAGCTGATTTTAGTTTAGCTCCTAATTTTTTGCTTCAACAACAAGGGACTAACAGACAGCTAAATTACGGCTTATATCTCTCAAAAGGTTCTGTTATTTACGGAATGTGGTACAGGGATAATTTGGAGTTGGAATACGATGCAATAATCCTGCAATTAGGAATTATTCGTGATTGGTGGCAGGTTTCCTATAGTTACGATAAAACGGTTTCTAAATTAATACACACAAACACAGGAGCTCACGAAATTTCTTTTTTAATGAGATTTAAAAATAAATCGTCAGGTTCTATGGAAAAAAATCTTAGGCGTCGAAGACAAATTGGTAGAATTAAGTGTCCGAAATTCTAGACTTTCATTAAATTATCTTGTGGATAATTTCAATTAATTCTTGTTTGATAATTGGTTTGGCAATGAAGCCATCAAATCCTGACTTAAGAACCTGTTCTTTTTCATTGGCTAAGTCATAGGCCGTTTGAGCAATTATTTTTGTGTCCGGACTATCTTTTTTAATTAGTTTAAATGTGTCGTAGCCATTTAAATTTGGCATTTGCAGGTCTAATAGAATCAGATCAAAATGGTTTTTTGTGCAATAATCAACAGCTATCTCTCCATTTTTTGCTACGATGAGTTCAGCTCCTGTTGTTTTAAGCATTTTTTCCAAGACGGTGAGATTTACCTTATAATCATCCACGATCAAAATCTTTTTTCCTGCTAAATTTTTATTGAAATCAGAATCTTCATTTGATGTTGAATTTACTGCAGGAGTCTTCTCTTTTTGATAAGGGATGCTGATGAAAAAGCTGCTGCCAACATCTACAGTAGATTCCAGCCACATTTTACCATTCAAAAGTTTTACCAGTTTTTTTGATATGGAAAGTCCCAAGCCAGTTCCTCCATATTTTCGAGCATGGGAATCATCTGCTTGTCTGAATTGGTTAAAAATAACCTCTTGCTTGTCTTTCGATATTCCAATCCCAGTATCTCTTATCGAAAAGATTATTTCATCTTCATTCAATTGATACGAAACTATAACACTGCCTTTTTCGGTGAATTTTAACGAATTTTCAATAAGATTTGTGATAATTTGTTTTAGACGAAAGGGATCAGTGTAAATAACAGATTGCTCATCACTTAATCCTTTTAAGAACTGAAGTTTAATATGATCTTTTCCTTTGCCCGTTTTAATTTTTTCGAAAGTCTGGTGTAATTCATCAAAAAGCTGATTTAAATTAAAAATTGTTCTGGAGATTTTTAGCTCTCCGGATTCAATTTTTGAAAAATCGATTATATCATTAATTAAATTTAGTAAGGAATTTCCACTATTTCTGATATGACTGAAAAATTGTTTTCTGGTGTCATAAGGGATATCATCTTCCTGCAACAACTCCGAGAATCCGATAATAGCATTCATTGGAGTACGTATTTCATGAGACATGTTGGCAAGAAAGGAAGATTTTAAACGATCAGATTCCTCCGCACGTTCTTTAGCAATTTCTAATTCTTTTTCCTTCTGACTACGAACGTCAATCATTCTGTTAATTGTTTTTGACATATCCCGAAATTCCGGGAAATATAATTCATCAGGATTAATTTTAATGGATTGTGTGGATGCTTTACGGAAGAAATTATTGAATGAAACGAAGTTTCGATTCATCTTTTTTGAAATAAATTTAGACGTGAAATAGAAGGCTAGAATGGCAATTACAATTAAAATAATAATTTGATAAATATATTTTAAAACTGTTTCCCGCAATTCAATATGGGCTGTTTGAATGTTTGCGTCAATATCTCTTGTGTAGATACCTGCTCCAATCACCCAGTCCCAATCGTCAATTGTTACGATATACGAAACCTTCGTTCCCTTTTCTATAGATGGATCTTGATATTCAACGAAACCTTTCCCATTAACTTCTGCTTGCGATAATATGTTTGCAACATTATTTCTACGAAGAATATTTTTATAGTCTCGATAGTTTTTCCCAATACTTTCATTGTTATTATGAAGCAGACAGGTTCCATCTTTTTTATATACAAAGAAAGAATTGTCATCACCAAGGCTTATTTGGTTAATTCTATTTAATGCTTCTTTTTGGTTTTCTTCTTCCAAGTCATCTAAAAAAGAAAAACTTCCAAAGTACCAATTGTAAGGTGTGAATTTCTTGATATATGACACCTTTGTGTAAGCGTTGTATTTGTTTTTTATCTTATTCGGATTTTCATATTTAGTGTAAGCTTCATCTTGATACATCATTAAGTTGATTTCATTCTTAATGAGATAATTTTTGTTCAGATCCTGAAAATCAATCAGGTTTTGCCCCTCCTTTTCTTTTGAGAAAGGATACAAAATCCCTTTTCCAGCTAAAGTGTTAATAAAAACGTATCCTTTATCATTCGAGAAACGAATGGGAGAAATAGCCTGCTTAATTATTTGTTTTATTTTCTGATCGGAGATTTTCCCTTTGTTCTGTTTGTAAATATTTGATGCAATAGCATGTGCTTGATTAACAAAGCTTTTAAGTCTGTTTTTAATTCTGTTTTCGGCCTGAGCATTTTGATAATTAATAAAATTAGTGCACTCTTCTGTTTTGCTTATCAACAATTTCTTTTGTTGAGCGATGGATTTAATTCTAAGAGCTTCTGATTCAATTGTGAATTTTGAGATTTCTTTATAGATCCAAATGCCTCCTATTCCAACAAGAAAGCTTACCGTTAATACAAGAAATAGCAGAAAGTAGGCTCTGCTAACACTAAGATTATTTTGTTTCTGTTTTAAAGGCCTTAAATTCATATTCTAAAATTAACTCAAATTTTGAATTGTTCTATTATTTGGTCAAAAATTGGATTAAATATTTCAAATCCGGATTGAATATCATTTTTCACATTTTCATCAATTAAGTTTTCGTTAAATTTATAACTGTTAGAATGTTTATTGATAATACTTATGTCGTAACGTTTCGTTTTTTTGTTGATTACGAAATGTGGAATTGTATGGAAAGCCGCTTTTATCGAAAATTGATCTTTGATCAAAATTTTCTTTTCAAGAAGGAAATTGTACAAATCAATAAAATGAATGGATGAGTTGGAAAGAAAGACCCGTAGTTCAAAATTTAAGGAAAGCGGAATCTCATAAAAGAAATTGAAATCTTTACATGCTTGATTTTGATAGTGGATTATTACCCTGTTCATATTCACATTAGCAGGACTGTATTCTATGTTCCATTCCAAATTAGTAATTGTATTTAGGTCTTTTTTTATTGCATGAAGAATTTTTAAACGGGGGAGTGTGTTGAGAACAAAATTTTGATTCTCAGAATACTCTTCACAAAGCTTCCCTAAATTTGTTGCAGTAAAAGTATATTTCATAAAATAATTTTTCTCAATTGGTAATTATAGAGAACAAAAGAAGTGAATTTATATGAATGGTTTATAAATTCAATTTAAAATTGAGTCTTTTTATGTTTTAAAATGTTTTCATAAACCAAATACGTAATAAAATAAAAATTGTTAATTTTTTATCTTTAATTTTTACAAAATCACACTTGTTATTAGTAATTCAGAATCATAGTAGATAAGCAAATTTATAGTTTGGGTTCGTTCTGCGGTGGATAGAATATCTTTAAAGTAATTATTTAAGCGTGTTTAATGCTGTTTCGCAGCAAATAAATGGCTGCAATTGTACTTGACACATTTGACACATTTTTAATTTATACTTATTTACTATTATTGCAGAATGATTTTCAGCCGAAGAGTATTATTCTTAACAATGTTATTTTTTGTTGGGATGCCAATGTGCGTAAAAGCATATTTGCAGTCAACAAGGAATTTTTCAATGTCTGAAGGTCTTCCCAGTAATATTATACTTGATATTTTCGAAGATTCCAGAGGTTTGGTTTGGCTTGCTACAGATGTAGGACTATTTGAATTTATTGGTGAGGAAATTAAGTTTAGAAAAGAACTATCAAGACTTCAGGGAGAAAGAATTAATTCAATTTGTGAAGACAAAAAGGGGAATTTATGGTTTGCGGCACAGGGTGTTGGCCTTTGTAAATTTGATGGTAAAAGGCTTTCAGTCTTTCCGTTGGATTCCGTGTCGGAAGAGAGCGATATTGCATGTCTTGCGAAAAATGCAGCAAGTGATAATTTAATTGTGGGATCATCAGATGGGGTTTTTGTATATAAAGAGCAAAACTCCAAATTGAAACGGGTTGGAAATTTATGGAACAAATCCGTTTTTAAGATTCGGCAATTTCAAAATAAATTTGTTGTAAATAGTGTCTCCCAAAAAGAGAATGTTGAATTTGAAATCGAGTCGGGCAAGGTTCTGGAATATCATATCGAAGCAAATTTACCCGTAGTTCAAATTGGTTATCAAAACAGTAATACTGAGCTCAGAAATCTTTTGGAATCTGGTAAGCCGTTTACTCTTATAACGAAAACAAAAAAGAAATTAGTTTGTGATGTTGTTGAGGTTGAGGGGAATGAAACCCAAAAATTTTATTTGTTGAGATATTTTGAAAAAGAAATAGAGAAACAAAAATTGATAAGGCTTCGTGGTGATTTATTGTCCGATTTGTCAGATAAAAAAATGTTGGATGAATGCGTGATTCATTCTATTTTTTTAAGAAAAGGATACGATGATTTATGGATTGGCACACACAATCAAGGTTTAATTCAATTGCAAAATTCAAAGTTCACCTACCTTGATTCTGACCTGCTTGGATTTAAAAATACTCTTTTGAAGGATTTGGTTTGTGATCGGAGAGGAAATATAATTGTGGCAAGTAAAAATGAAATTAGTATTTTTCAAGCTTCTCAGGTTCAGCATCGTTTAATAGTTAATGATTTCTGCTCACTGTCTGATAGGGAATTTAAGTGCCTCAAAGATTTCTCAATTTATAAATTGGGGACAGATAAGGATGAATTAGTATGGATATCAACGAGTAGGGGTTTTTTCACCCTTAATGTAGATAACTTTCAGTTAAAATATATTGGAATTACTCCCGCTAAGAATTTTGTGTTTACAGAGGATGACGAATTGCTTTGTTTCTGGCAGAATCAATTTAAGTTTTATACTAAAAGCGGATTGGATTCACAAAAACCGATATTGAAATTTCCAAAGTCGGCCCGCATTGGTGTAAGTAAAATGGTTGCGAAGAACTCGTCGATATGGATCTCAACCCGACAAAAGGGGATTGTTCAATTTAAAAATAATGAATTTAGGATTTTTAACAGAAAGAATTCGAATATTCACAATGTATTAAATGACATACTGGTATTGCCGGATTCTACAATTATTGCCAGTGGAAACAATGGTTTAATTTACAAAATAAAAAGTAAATCAAGTGGCTTGGTTCTTATTGACTCCATTACTGGTTTGAATGGATTGGTAGGGACCTCAATTCATGGTATTCAATATTTACAGGATGGCTCATTGTGGTGTGGAACGAATTTGGGAGTGCATCGTTTCGAGTACAGTTCATGGTTGAAAAATTCAGAGCTGAAATTTAAATTTTGGAACTCGAAAGATGGGTATTTTGATCAGTCGGGAGAACAGTCAGTTATTGATAAGGATCAGAATATTTGGGTTAAGACAAAGAACAGACTACTGAAAATCGAGACAAATACTGGGAATAGAAAGCATTTTGAGAGTAAAATTAGTATTAAATCAATTAGGATTCATGATGAGGATTGGAGACCAGCAGGATCGCAGGCAGATGTATGGACTAATTCTCCAATTTCACCTATTGAATTAAAATATGATGAGAATGATTTAGCTTT
This sequence comes from Labilibaculum sp., assembly GCF_963664555.1. Taxonomy (GTDB): domain Bacteria; phylum Bacteroidota; class Bacteroidia; order Bacteroidales; family Marinifilaceae; genus Labilibaculum. Next base: position 1,729,858 of record NZ_OY761461.1, read on the forward strand.
TGCGTTTGGATTAGATTTTTGCCAAAATATATCAAATGTTCGGTTTCGATATTTATTGGATGGATTTGATGAGAGATGGTCAAATTGGAGCAATTCTTCAGAGGCTGTATTTTCTCATTTGCCAAGTGGAAATTATACCTTAAAAGTAGAAGCGAAACATTTAAGCGAAGGTGTTATTATTCCTTTTTCTTTTGATATTGTTGTGAAGACTCCGTGGTATAGAATGTGGTGGTTTATCATATTGTCGGGCTTGGTTTTAGGAGGAATTGTTTATGTTGCTATGTGGTGTTATGCCTATTTTATTAGAAAAAGAGAAAAAGCAAGAACCAAACAGTTCAATAGGGTTATAGGTCTTAAAATGAAATCATTACAAAATCAATTGGATCCACATTTTATTTTTAATTCTTTGAATTCAATACAGAGTTATATTTTGGGAGAGAAAAAAGAGAGTGCATTGGAATATCTTTCTGATTTTTCGGATGTGTTGAGAAAGAAGATTGAAAATGCAAATAAGGATTTTATTTCTTTATCCGATGAAATTGCTTATTTACAACTCTATTTGAAGTTGGAACAAATGCGGTTTTCTAATAAATTTTCATACAAAATAACTGTAAATACGGCAATCAATCCTTATCAGTCTAAATTGCCACCAATGCTGATACAGCCATTTTTGGAAAATGCAATAAGATACGGGTTAGCAGGAGCGGAGACAAAGGGAGATCTTGATGTGAATTTCGAGATTGAACACGATGGTTATTTGCGATGCATTATTAAAGATAATGGTGTTGGGCGCAAAAAGACCAAAAGCCTGCACGAGGATTCTAATATTAAAATCCATCATAAAACAATGATTATTACAAAGGACAGAATTAAATTATTGAATAAAGTTCTGAGTAATGGTCGGGTATATGAATATTTTATTGAAGATTTGATGGATGAAAATGGATTTCCAAGTGGGACTAAAGTGGAGATCGGATTTCCTAAACAATAAGATGTCTACTTCAAATATTCACTAATTTTAGTTCGAAGAACTTCAGACAACTTTCCAATTATCTTATGAGAGCTTGAGTAACTAATTGAATTAATTCTTTTTATTGGTAAAATCAGTATTGATGTTCCGGTTAAAAAAGCCGCCTGAAAACTTGGTAAATCATCATATTTAATTGAGTGTTTTCGGACAGGGATTTTAAGTTCTTCAGCAGCTTCAATTACTTTGCTGCGAATGATTCCGTGTAAAACATCTGTATCCAATGCTGTATGCAATTCATCGTTTTTAATAAAAAAAAGATTAGACCTGCTTCCTTCAGTAATGTTTCCCATAGAGTTTAGAAGCAATACTTCAAAAATTTCAGCCTCTTTAATTAAATCATTAGTTGCAGAACGAAGGGAGTGGTTGTATACTTTTGCATTCGGTTTAGGTCGATCGGCCTGATGAACAAGAGTTCTAACACCATTCCTATACTGATTTTCGGTGGGATAATAATGTTGAATAAAGTAGGCCAGAAAAGTTTTATTTTCGCCTTCGATATGAAATACTAATTTGATATTGCCGTTTTGGGAATCGTTTAATGCAATTAAATTAGAAATACTTGCTTTAATTTCATTCAGGTTTAACCAAAGGCTTTGTTCAAGATAAGCTGCTGAATTGGTTAATCGTTGGAAATGAGATTCAAGAAATAAAGCTTTTCCAGATACGACCCGAATAACTTCATACAGGCTTATTCCCTGCAGAAAGATTTTATCATTAAAATCTTTAGCAGGTTTTGCTTTTTCATTTTTTAGAAAAATATAACGGAAACACTCACTCATATATCAACAGCCTCTTTTCTTAATGTAGATTTGCAACTACAAATAAACTTTTTTTACTCACCAATTGCAATGATTTTAAGATTATAAAATAGATGTGTGTGAATTATAAATTTTGGAATGCATACTCTTGGTATTTTTAGTAATTTAGCGATCATCAAATTCTAAAATTGTAATTATGGCAAGCAGAAGAAACTTTAAAAAAGACATAAATTTCCTAACGAATGAGATACTAATGAGAGGTATCATTCATTTGAATTTCTTTGGAAGAGAAAAGTCAGAAGAGGTGTATGTTATTATGAATGAAGCTGCGGCATCACGAAATGAGTATATTGCACGTGTTAATGAGAAAGCAAGTGGTAAAACAGCAAAAGAAATCAAGAATCATTACAAGTCGATATACGATGATTTGTTAGATTCAACACATGATCTACTTGGTAAAATTGATAATTTAGATGTTGCAATCTAATATTAGAATAAATTAAGGGGCTAATTAATTAGCCCCTTAATTTATCCTTATGGTTTTCTGAAAGTCCCCACTCCGGTAAGAATTGCTTTGGCAAGTTGTTCTTCTTCACCACCTTCACTTTGCGACAAATGCCACATGGTGTGAATAACTGGCCCCATCTCGTCCAATTCAAAACGACCGGTCCAACAAGCTATAGATCCGTACTTTTCAAAATCTACCATAAATGCTATAACATTGGCATTGATTTTTCCTGTTATTTCAAATTTCTCTTCGAATTTGGGTTGTCCTATTGCAGTTTGAAATGTTCCACTTACACGATTTTCTGTAACAGTTAAATCCATTTCTGAATTGTACTGGTTTTTCCATTTTCCGTTAAGGTTTATCTTCATAGCTTAATTTTTTTTTGTGTGATTGTTGACTAAGTTTAATTTAGCTTGAAATATTCATTCGGCAAAATAAATTGTTCTCATTTATAAATCAATATATCGGTTTCTCCTTTTGAATTGGAATAAGCTCTGTACATCCCATCGGTATTCATTTTCATGACAATATTGCCGTTTTTATCAAGGCCAATGATGCCACCGGTTCCTCCTATTTTAGTCAATTTGTCAATAACTTTATTGCTGGCCTCCTCCAAACCAATATTTTGGTATTCCATCATGGATGAAATATCTTTAGCAACGCCTAAGCGGATAAAAAATTCACCATGACCAGTGCATGAAATTGCACAGCTTGAATTGTTGGCATAAGTACCGGCACCAATAATAGGAGAGTCTCCGATACGACCGAAACGCTTATTTGTCATGCCTCCCGTTGAGGTTCCTGCAGCCAGGTTTCCATTTTTATCCAAAGCTACGCATCCAACTGTTCCATGACGGTCTTCTTTAGTCATTTCTTTCTCTTTTTTAAGGATCTCCTGCAGGTGATCCCATCTGTTTTGTGTGAAAAAATAACTCTGGTCAACTATTTCCAAACCTTGTGTTTTAGCAAAATCAGAAGCTCCGTGTCCACTCAGCATGACATGTTCTGAATTTTCCATGACTTTTCTGGCTGCACTAATAGGATTTTTTATATCATCAACCCCAGCAACTGCTCCTGCATTTAGATCTTTTCCCCACATAATCGAGGCATCAAGTTCGTTCTTTCCGGAATTGGTAAATACTGCACCTTTACCAGCGTTAAAAAGAGGGGAGTTTTCTAGGATGTGAATTGTTTTTTCAACCGCATCAAGGCTGCTTCCGCCATTTCTTAATATAGAATCACCAATTTGCAGTGCATTTTGCAGTGCTTTTTTATACCGTGCTTCCTTTTCAGGAGTGAAATTTTCACGTAAAATGGTTCCGGCTCCTCCATGAATTACAATTGCATAATCAGATTTTTTTTCTGTTTCGGGATAAAATAGAAAACAGCTTACTATTAGAGTGATGATAATTAATAATGGTAGAATTGCTTTTTTCATGATAGAAATGTTTTTTATCAAAAATGCTAATGATGAAGCATTTGAGATTTTAGTATGGCTTTATTAAGGCAGATTCTGTGATATGATACGAAGAAGTTGGCTTCCCGTATAGGGTTTTGTAATGAAGTCATCAAAGGCCGGTTCTGAATGTTTTTGCTCTTCATCCCTATGGTTAAAGGCAGTTTGAATTATTACGGGCACATGCGGGTTTTGCAGCTTTATTTTCTTAGTAACCTCGTATCCGTCAATTTTTGGCAATTGAATGTCCATCAATACCAGGTCAAAATGGTTTAATTTAAATTGCTCAACAGTTTCATCCCCATTTTTTGTCCAGGTTACTTCTGCATTTGTTTTACGGAGTACTTCTTTAATGTAAAGGAAATTTGATTTTGTGTCTTCTGCCACAAGTATTTTTTTGCCGGTAAAATCTGTACCCTTATCGTTTTTTGAAGTCTCAGAGCTTATTTTAATTGAATTTGATTGCAAAGGAAGATCGACATAAAATTGGCTTCCTACATTCGGTTTTGATGTAAACCAAATATTACCATCTAATAATTCAACCAGATTCTTTGAAATTGTTAAGCCCAGACCTGTGCCTCCATGTTCTGCCGAATTATTGCTTGCCTGTCTAAAACGATCGTAAATTAAAGATTGATCTTCGTACGGAATACCAATGCCTGAGTCGTTAATGAAGAAGCGAAGTTTGTCTTCAATTAATTCGATGCCAAAATCAATATGACCCGATTTTGTGAATTTTAAAGCATTTCGTAAGAGATTTATAAGAATCTGTTTTATTCGAATCCGATCAGAGTTAATTGTAAGATCTTTAGGTACATTATTATTGTGAATGGTAAATTTGATGTCATTCTTTTTGTCAGCATATTTTATCTCATCGAAAATGCTTTTCAATTCTTCGAGTATTGGATAAACCTTAAAAGTGGTTTTTTTAATTTTGAGCTGCTTTGATTCAAGCATCGAAATGTCCATGATATCGTTAACAAGAGTGAGCAAAACATGTCCGTTCTCATAAATAATTGATGTGTAATGGTTTTGCTTTTTTGTAGAATTGGTCATCGTAAGTAATTTAGAAAACCCAATAATAGCATTCATTGGAGTTCTAATTTCATGAGACATGTTCGCTAAAAAGGAGGATTTTAATTGATCCGATTGTTCTGCTTTTTCTTTTGCTTTAATTAATTCAATCGTCCTTATTTTCACGAGGCTCTCAAGATTTCGATGATTGTCCTCTAGTTGCAATTCGGCTTTTTTCCGTACCGTAATTTCGCTGGTTAATTTCTTATTTGCCTTTTTTACAGCAAGGTAAAGACTATAAATTAATGTTGTTGAGAGTAGAATAAGAACTACAATAACCATTAAAAAGGAATTGATAAGGGATTGCTTATTTAATTTCTCTTTTTCGATTGATTTTTCATTGGCGAAAATTTTCTCCAGACTTACGCGTTTCTCTCTTTCGTTTTGCATCTGAATCCAGCCAATTCTATTTTCCATTTGTGCATTGTACATTTGATTGTACAAATCGAAATACAACTGGTGATAGTGCAATGATTGTTTATAATTTTTATCCGATGAATAAATTTCCGATAAATTTTTGGCACTTTCTGCCATGAGTGTTTTCCGGTCAATTTTAGAAGCTATATCAAAGCTTTTTAACAAATACTGAATTGCCTTTTTGTGGTTATTTTTAGTCTTATATAATTCACCCAAATTATTGTAAGTAGACGCAACTCCACCAATATTATTAATACCCATATTAATGACAATTGCCTTGTTGAAAACATCCATTGCTAAATCACTACTATCTCTTTTTATGTGAATTAAACCAATGTTTGTATAACAGGATGCGATCCCTTTTAAATTGCCGATTTTTTTTTGAATGGTAAGTGATTTATTATAGTTGGTAAGACTAATAGGGTAGTTTTTTTCTTGATAGTAGGTGTTTCCGATTTTGCGATAAGCATTGGCCACACCTTTTAAATAACCGATTCGTTCGTTAATTTCTATTGATTTTTGAAATTTTTCCCGAGCCATGGCATGATCCTTCATTTCATACAAAACCATACCAATGTTTATATAGCAATTCGCAATGTTTTTTTGAGATCCAAGCTCTTCAAAAAGTTTTAGCGCTTTATGATGATATTCCAGTGCTTTGTCATTTTGCATGAGAGCTTGATAGACCTCACCAATCCCCATGTAAGATAGTCCCAATCCATTTTTCGACAACAATTTTTCGCTGATTTGTAAGGATTCATTATATAAATCGATGGCTGTGGATCTATTGCTTAATCTGTTGTTTAGTTTTGCCAGCTGGTTTAAGGTATATGCAATATTTTTGTCGAGATGATTCTCTTTACCAATTTTCAGAGCTTCTTCGAAATGTTTTTTTGATGATTTAAGATCATTAATTTCAAAATAAGCATTGCCTAATGCATTGTGAGTGTAGCAAATACCGGAAATGCTCTTGAAGCGTATATTTAACTTTAATGCCTTTTTGTAATTTTCCAGGGCTTCATTGTATTTGCAATTTTCCAGTTTTATATTTCCAATGGCATTGTAGCTAAAACTGAAGTTAATACTATCCTTGGTAAGTTTTTTAAATTCAAATCCTTTTTGGTAAAACAATTCTGCGGTATCATATTTACATATTGAATAGTTTATATCGCCTAAATAACCATAGCAAAAACTCATTCTAAGAGTGTCTCTCATGTTTTTCCAATATTCAAAAGAAGCATCAAGACAGGTTTTTGCTTTTTTCAATTCTCCTTGATATGAATGTATTCGGCCTAATAATTCATTAGCGTTTGCATATTGTTTCATGTTTTCAAATTCAAGTGCTTTTTCTGCGGCCAGCATGCTTAATTTTAAAGCTTCAGCATTATTTGAATTGAAGTTGGATTGAGCAATTTCAATTACTCGATCAAGATTTGAGTTTTTTATTTTAAAATCTATTTTTTCTGATTGGAATGTAGCTTTAACAGGAAAGGTGATGATTAATGAAAGTAGAATAAGTAGTACGTTTTTCATTCTTTTTGGCTTGAGGATTCGTGCAAGTAACTGTTATAACTTTAAATAAAAAGTTTTGTTGTTTTGCTATCTGTACAATAAAAACGAGTCAAATAGTATTAAATAAAAGGGACTCTTTGTATGTGTTTTTTCAAAGATAAGTAATGTTAGCTTATGAAAAGTTAAATAGATGAGGCTATTTGAGGGATTCCATAAACATGGTTATGAATGACTTTTTTCTAAATGTAGGGAACTATTTATTTTATTCGTATTATCTTTGCGCATTCGGATTATAGAGTGATTTTTGGGTCGGTTAATGCATGGAAAGGCAATGCTGGCTGAAAGTTCTTTTTGATCCGGCAGAAGATATAGTATGTAAATAGTTGAATTCGAAATAAAGAATTTTCAGATGAGTATTGAAAGCATTATAAAGGGTAAGATTGTAGAGGCCGTAAATAGTTTTTATGGTCAGGTGATTGATAATGAAACAGTTCAAATTCAAAAAACAAGACGTGAATTTGAAGGTGATTTAACTGTAGTTGTATTTCCTTTTTTGCGCTTTTCAAAAAAATCACCGGAAGCTACAGCCAATGATCTTGGTGTTTTTCTTCAGGAAAATATTGAAGCGGTTACTGCTTTTAATGTTGTAAAAGGATTTCTGAATTTGCTTATTGACAGCTCTTATTGGATATCAGTACTGAATGCTGCTTTTCAAACGGAAAACTATGGCTTTAAAAAATTAGAGGCAGGTGCTAAAAAAGTGATGATCGAGTATTCTTCGCCAAACACTAACAAGCCGTTGCACTTAGGGCATATTCGAAATAATTTATTGGGGTATTCTGTTGCTCAAATTTTAAAAGCAAATGGTTACGAAGTAATCAAAGTAAATTTGGTGAACGACAGGGGGATTCATATCTGTAAATCGATGCTTGCGTGGCTGCGTTTTGGTGAAGGTGAAACTCCTGAATCAACTGGTTTAAAAGGAGATCATTTGGTTGGCAAGTACTATGTGAAATTCGATCAGGAATACAAAAAAGAAATTGAAACATTAGTAGCCAATGGAATGGATGCTGATGAAGCTAAAAAACAAGCTCCTTTGTTGTTGGAAGCTCAGGAGATGTTGGTGAAATGGGAAGCGGGTGACAAGGAAGTTGTTGCTTTGTGGAGAAAGATGAACGATTGGGTTTTGGCTGGTTTCGATGTTACTTATAAAAAAATGGGCGTTGATTTCGATAAAGTTTATTTCGAATCGGAAACCTATAAGAAAGGAAAAGCAATTGTTGAAAGAGGCTTGGAAGAAGGAGTTTTGTACCGTAAAGATACTGGTTCTGTTTGGGCTAACCTTGAGGCAGACGGATTGGATCATAAACTATTGTTACGTGATGATGGAACCTCTGTTTATATGACTCAGGATATTGGTACAGCTTACGAACGATTCAACGAATTCAGTATCGATGAGCATATTTATGTTGTAGGTAATGAACAAAATTATCATTTCCAGGTGTTGTCGCTGGTTTTAGGTAAGCTGGGATATGAGTGGAGTAATAAAATTCAGCATCTGTCGTATGGTATGGTTGAATTGCCGGAAGGTAAAATGAAATCCCGAGAAGGAACTGTTGTTGATGCGGATGAGTTAATGGATGAAATGGTAAATACAGCCCGCGACACTTCAAATGAATTGGGTAAATTACAGGGGTATTCTACCGAAGAGGCTGAGGACGTGTACAACAAAGTTGCTATGGGAGCATTGAAATATTTTATTCTTAAGGTTGATCCTAAGAAGAATATGATGTTTAATCCTAAAGAATCAATTGATTTTAACGGGAATACCGGGCCATTTATTCAGTATACATACGCTCGAATTCAATCGGTTTTGAAAAAGACTGTTGAGGAAGGAATTGAATTTCCTGAATTCGCGAATACAGAGATTGAAATTTCTGAGAAAGAATCAAATTTAATTCAAATGATTGCCAGTTATCCGGTTATTATTAAAGAAGCCGGAGACACAACAAGTCCTGCACAAATTGCCAATTACATATATGATTTGGTGAAAGAATACAATCAATTTTATCACGATTTTCCAATTGCTAAAGAGGAAAATGTAGAATTAAGAGCGTTTCGTATGGTGCTTTCCAAACAGATTGCTCAGATTATAAAAAGTGGAATGGAACTTTTGGGAATTGGTGTTCCCGAGAGAATGTAAAAATATATTTGTTATTGAAGAGCGAATTTCATTTTTGGAATTCGCTCTTTTTTTATTTTAAAATGTGTTGTTTTTTTACGATTTCTAAAAAAAATGAAAAATCATTGACGAAATTATCCATATTTCTATCGTATAGCCTTTATCGCTAAGTAGATTTTTTTAATTTTGCAGTGAAATATAAATCTGTATAATAATGTTTGAAAATCTTAACGAACGACTTGAGCGATCCTTCCAAATATTAAAGGGGCAAGGAAAAATTACTGAAATCAATGTAGCAGAAACATTGAAAGATGTGAGACGTGCCCTTTTGGATGCCGATGTAAACTTTAGTATAGCCAAGTCCTTTACCAATACAGTAAAAGAAAAAGCATTAGGTCAGAATGTACTAACCTCATTGAAGCCGAATCAGTTAATGGTGAAAATCGTTCACGATGAGTTGGCTGAATTAATGGGGAGTACACAGGTTGATATAAATATTCAGGGAAAACCTGCTGTAATATTAATTGCTGGTTTGCAGGGTTCGGGTAAAACCACCTTTTCAGGTAAACTGGCAAATCTTCTGAAAACAAAACGTTCTAAGAATCCATTGTTGGTTGCTTGTGATGTATATCGTCCTGCAGCGATCGAACAGCTGAAAGTATTAGGAGAACAAATTGGAGTTCCTGTATATACAGATATTGAGAGCAAGAACCCTGTTAAGATTGCTCAGGATGCCATTAAGCAGGCAAAAGCAAACGGAAACGATTTGGTGATTGTCGATACAGCTGGTCGTTTGGCTATCGATGAGGAAATGATGAAGGAAATTGAGGCTGTTAAAAAAGCTATTGATCCTTCCGAGATTCTGTTTGTTGTCGATTCCATGACCGGTCAGGATGCGGTGAATACAGCTAAAGAATTTAACGAGCGTTTGGATTTTGATGGTGTTGTTTTAACGAAATTGGATGGTGATACACGTGGTGGAGCTGCGCTTTCAATTCGTTCAATTGTTAACAAGCCAATCAAATTTGTTGGTACAGGCGAGAAAATGGAAGCTCTTGATGTTTTCCATCCCAGTCGTATGGCCGATCGTATTTTGGGTATGGGTGATATTGTTTCGCTTGTAGAACGTGCCCAGGATCAATTTGATGCTGACGAAGCTAGAAAACTTCAGAAGAAAATTGCCAAGAACCAATTTAACTTCAACGATTTCCTGTCTCAGATTTCGCAGATTAAGAAAATGGGTAATCTGAAAGATTTGGCTTCTATGATTCCTGGTGTTGGAAAAGCACTTAAGAATGTTGATATTGATGATGACGCTTTTAAAGGTGTTGAAGCAATTATATTTTCGATGACTCCGGCAGAGAGAGAAGATCCGGGGCTAATTAACGGATCAAGAAGAAAGAGGATTGCCGATGGTAGTGGTTCTACCATTCAGGACGTGAATCGTTTAATCAAACAATTTGACGAAACGCGGAAATTAATGAAAATGATGACAAAAGGCGGAAACATGTCCCGAATGATGGGGAATATGGGAGGCCGAAGATAATAAACTTACAAATAGAAATGCTTGGCCACTTGGTCAGGCATTTTTTATACCGCAAAACGATACAACCATGGAATTAATCGACGGAAAAAAAATCTCAGCAGAGGTGAAGCAGGAAATTGCTGCCGAAGTAGAACTAATCAAAAAGGCTGGAGGAAAAACTCCTCATTTGGCTGCTATGATTGTTGGACACGACGGAGCCAGTGAAACTTATGTGGCTGCAAAAGTGAAAGCTTGTCATATGGTAGGTTTTAAATCTTCAGAGTTTCGTTTCGAAGAGGACATTACCGAGGAAGAATTGCTTGCAGAAATCAGAAAAGTGAATGACGACGATGATATCGACGGATTGATTGTTCAATTGCCATTGCCAAAACATATTTCAGAATCGAAAGTGATTGAAACCATACGTCCCGAAAAAGATGTTGATGGATTTCATCCTATGAATGTTGGTAAAATGGTATCGAGCCTTCCTACCTATTTGCCGGCAACTCCGGCAGGAATTGTTGAGTTGATGAAAAGATATAAAATTCAGACATCAGGTAAAAATTGCGTTGTTATTGGCCGAAGCAACATTGTAGGTACTCCAATGAGTGTTTTAATGTCGCGTAAAGCTGAGTATGGCGATTGTACAGTTACACTTTGCCACAGCAGAACTAAGAACATTGCAGAAATTACCCGCCAGGCGGATATCGTGATTGTTGCTTTGGGAATGAAAGAGTTTTTAACAGGTGATATGGTAAAAGAAGGCGCTGTTATTATCGATGTTGGAATTCACCGAGTAAAATCTGATAAAACAAAGTCGGGCTGGAAGCTGTTGGGCGATGTGAAGTTTGATGAAGTTGCTCCTAAAGCATCCTTCATAACTCCTGTTCCGGGTGGCGTTGGTCCAATGACAATTGTTTCCTTGTTACAGAATACTTTGCTTGCGGCAAAAAAGGAAATATACAAATAGAATAAGAGATTAATAATTTATATTTCAGCAGACTTCTTATAATAGGAAGTCTGCTTTTTTTATGAAGCAGAAATTCAAAAGAAATAATTTCATAGCATCGTTTATTGGTTCATTTGAAATTAAATTGGTATTACAGGCAAAGGAGCGTTCCTGAAGAATCTGTTTCAATTTAGGATGTGTCCAAAAATAAAAAAGAAGAGTTTCTGGCTTACGGCAGTCTATTTTCAAACGAAAAAGGAAATGGTGATAATCATTGTTTTTTGAAGGTAAAGACAAGGATGATAAGAGATATTTATATGTTTTTGAGAGAGTGTGAAATGAAATAAATATAAAGACAGATTAATTTATCTTCTATGTTTTTGGAGAACTGTATTGCCCTTTCAAATGACGATGAGAGGTGATATTGCATCAAAATATTTTCCTGTGTTAGGTTGAATATTCGTTCAATTGTAAGTAGTTTTATACATCACAAAAAATATTATAAAAATGGATTTTAAAGAGTTGGTCGATTTGTATCACCAGAAAAAAATCGAGGGAATGGATTTTTCCCAAATTCGTAAAGAGTTAGCAGAAAAAAATATCGAAGAAGATCTAATTAAGGATATTGTCCGTGCAATTGATGATCGGATGTTGAGAGGTGAAGTGAAGAAGAAAGGGAAGTTTAAGGCTCGGGAATTACGCTTGATGGGATGGACTTTAATGATAATTGGTGGAATCATTACTCTCGGAACCTATTTTCATTGGTTTGACATGAAGGGATATTATTTTTTATCTTACGGACCGGTAATTGCCGGTTACTTACTGATTATTGCAGCTCGAAAAGCTCAACGGAAGATCTCTTAGTTTGTAATTGCTAAATGTGGTGTTGTCATCTCTGTTTGAGAGAAATACATCAATAAAATAAAGCTATTCACCCTTGTTTTTTTAGCTTTCTTTATTGGATAAATCCTTTTGTCAACAAAAAAACTGTATTCCTAAACTTTACTGCTGTTTTTGAAACAAAATCCATCCAAAAATTGTAAATTAAGTAGAACGAGTCTTAATAAGGAGTCCTCCTTATTTTAATTGGTTTCTGTTATTTTCAAATTTTATTGGATTGTGGGATGAAGAAATTATACCTGTGGATAGAAATGATTTTTATGTTTCTGGTACTTCCGGTTTTGTATTTTTACGAGATGATTCCGGTTCATAAAGCCGTGCCACTGGTTCTTGTATTTGTTTATTGTTTTTTTGTTGTTTTTAGGGATAAAAATTTTGATCGTGGTGTTTTTCGAATTAAGCGGGAGTATCCGTGGCAGGAAATTTTATTGAAAGGATTTGTTTTATTGTTTATTACATCCATTTGGGTTTATATTTTCAGGGCTGATGTTTTTTTTCATCTGCCGCGTAATAATTTTTGGATTTGGCTTGCGGTAATTCTTACTTATCCAATTTGGTCAGCATACACACAGGAATTCATTTATAGGGCATTCTTTTTTCATCGTTATAAATTGCTTTTTAGAAATCCATTAGTTTTGTTATTGATAAATGCGATTTGTTTTTCCATGGCTCATATTATTTTTAGAAATTGGATGGCATTGATTTTTACCTTTGTAGGCAGTCTGATTTTTTCTTTTACCTACCTTCGCAACAAATCGTTAAATGCAGTTTTTTTGGAGCATTCTTTGTATGGAAATATTCTATTTACAAATGGCTTGGGGATATACTTTTACTTGCCAATGTAATTCATCTGTACTTATTTCCAGGTCCATTTAATAATGAAATCAAAACCAGAATTGGCACTCTGATTGGTCGCCTGTAAAAAAAGAGAACGATAAAATTGATATTCCATTGAGATTTTTTCCGGCTCAATAATTTTATCCTTTTTATCGATGGCAAATGTTCGTTCGTAATTCAGAAACAAATTGTTTGTTATGTATTTACCAACCGATACACTGCCTTGTGTCCAGCCACTTTTTCCCGTAATTTCAATTACATCCAAACCCAGCGATGATTGCAGGGCATCTTTAAGTACATTAGAAAATTGGCCGATTGCAAAATCCTTGGCGATGTCCATATTACTGCTTTTCATTGATGTATTTTCTCTCGTATCAAGTTGGTTCGTGCTTTTGTTGAATATCAGATAAGAAATGGCGTCTTTTTCTTCGATGGAGGTATCGTCAAGAAAAAATTTAACTTCGGGTTCATAAATTCGTCCAGTTACATTTACGCTAAGTTTTCGCAATTGATTATCCGGATCGCGGAATTTGTAGGCAACTTTGAAATTGACAATCGGATTTAGAGTTGCTCCACCTGTTAAAGTGACTTCACCTTCTTCAAATTCAAGTCTTCGTCCGTAAATTTTATAAAATCCTCTTTTTACGTTCATAGTTCCGAAAATGTCTATCTGTTCATCTTCTTTGATCGCTTGTAGATTTCCGGCCAGTTCAAAATTCATGTTTTTGCCTTTTATCCAGGTGTTTCTGGGAATCTCGATGTCGAAATTCCCCTTCAGGTTTTTATAAATTGAAGGGAAATCTTTTTGTGCTGAATTCTTTTTTATAGTGTACTTTATTTCTTCATTTTCTGCATTTTTCCGTGCAGTAACCAAGAGTGGTTGGTTGGAATCATCATAAACACGATTGAATTCTTTTAGGAATATATCGGTATTTAGGTTTGAGTTTAGAATTGTGACTTTTCCTTTGAAGGTAGGGTTTTCAGGGGAACCGCTCAGGCTAAGATTTGTATTGATAACAGCCTTTATTAGTTCGGAGTCGAAGGCTTTGAAGTTTTCTCCTTTTACATCCAGATTAATGCTTTTTAATTCAGTATCAACCAGTGATTTCATTTCAGCCGATCCTTTCAGCTGCAATTTTCCTTTTCCGGAATTTATGAGAAGGCTGTCGAGATAAAAATAGTTGTTTGCCAGGCGACTGCGCATTTCGATACCACTGTAATTCATTCCCAGTTTTTTATATTGAAAAGCACCCTTGCCAAAATTTAGATAACCACTAATGTGAGGATTGTTAATGGTGTTATCAACATTGAGTTGTATGCTTAGCAAACCTTTAGCTTCAATTCCTGTTGTTGGAATAAAACGATTGAATTTATTGATATCGAGTTGATCGATTTTTACAATGGCATGGATGGGATTGTCTTCCTTGGGAAGCACAAACTTTTCAGTAAATGAAAAGTGCAGAGGAAGTTCAAATTCTGCGTTGATAAGTCGTGACGAACAACCATCAAGATATGTCTCAAAACGAAGATTTTCGTTTGAATAGTTGATGTCAGATTGGAATTTTCTAAATCGAAGGCTGTCAATTTCCGGATTATCAATAGTGAGAATAGATTTAATAATTGGTTTGTTTGCCGTTCCGGTAATGTCGAGAAAAGCATTCACTTTTACTGATATCTGATAGGGCAAAAAATGTAGTTCTGAAATGTTGATCAGGTTAAGATTCTGAATTTCAATATGCAGATTCTCGATCCCTTTAAAAGCAAATATTCCATTTGCCTTTAATGCACTTTGTTGTGAGCTAAGTTCAAATTGGTGTATTTCAATAGAATCCTGCCTAAATTTAATGTAGTTGGAATCGTTGCCTCCCTTCCAAATCTGGTTGTTTAAATTTAGTACGATATCCTGAAAGGAAATGCTTGGGTTGTTATTGATTTTAAGTTCGGACAGAATTTTACCATGTAAAGAATCGCTGGCAAAAAAGGCGAACGAATTAACTGCTTTCTGCTGATTGAACTTACTTTTAAAATGAAGTTCCTGAAGACTAAAATTCTGTATTTTAGAGTCACTTACCAAAAGGTTCATGAATCCGGAATATGTTGAATCTGCAAAATGGATTTCAGCATCAGCTGTTATTTTGTTGATGCTGATGGTATCGAGTTTCAATTCAGTTACATTTACCGAAGAGGATATTTGCAGAGAATCGGCCGGACCTTTAATTTCAGCTTTTAGTTGTCCAACAAGTTGTAATTTGTCGGTTCCTAAGGCAGAGATGAGCTGCTGAATGTCAGTAGTTTTGATGTTTAATTCGAGCAGATTGTTCTTTTCCCAGTTTCCTTTGCCCGTTAAATCGGCGAAAGCAAAGGGCGTTTCTATATGAAATCCGTTTACCTGATATTTTCCCTTCTTATAGTTTATTTCTGCTTTAAATTTTTCAAGAGGCAAATCAAATATAGATGATCCGTTCGATTGAATTTCCAGATGAGCATTCATTGATTTGGGTTGAATCCCTTTCCCTGCTGCAACTATTTCAAAGTTCAAATCGGAACGGAGCTTTTTGTTTTTTGTGATCTTGGAAAGATCAATGTTTTTCAAGTTGCTTTCTATTTTATATGCGGGAACCGAGAACAGGTTTTCGATAGAGTATTTGGTTTTCAGATTTCCTAAAACTGTGGAGGAAGTAATATTACCACTACTGTTTTCTTGTTTTTTTTCAAAAGTTAAGTTGGTATTCGCCATATAGTACTTTTCAAATGCAATATAATCTGCACTTGCTTTTGCACTTAGATAGATGTTTTTTAAAAAGGCATCTGTATTTGTGTCTTTTTTTTCGACCGAATCCATATTTGCCAATAGTTCATCCCCCGAAAAGCGCGAATGAAGCTTAGCTTTGAAATTTTGCAAAATGAGTGAGTCGATTCCGGCATGTGCGATATTGATATCGCTTCTAAAATCCAAAGCATTAAAAGGTCCGGATAAGTCACTTGTAATTTCCCCGTTAAAATCGACGGGTTTAAAGCCTAGGGCGATAAGCGGTGCGTTTAGGTTATTTGATTTTAGCTCTAAATGAATAAGATTGTTTTCGGTACTATTTCCCTTTCCCGAAAGAATAGCCTTTAGGTAGGGCGTTTCAAAATGGATATCATTAATTAGATATTCTTTTTTGTTGATAACAATGTTGGCATTTAAATTTGTGATTGGCTGATTGAAAAGTACTGATTTGGTTGATTTTAAATGAATATTTGTTTGCAGTTCACCAAGGATAAAGCCCTTGCCAACTGCCTGTAAGTCGATGTTAATGTCTGATTTTAAATTCTTATTCCTGCTTAGTTTGCTCAAATCCAAATTGCGAATTTTCAGTTCGGAATTGTAAGTTGCAAATTCAGAGATGTTTTCGATGTGAATTTTGGAATCTAACTTTCCGAAAAGAGTACTTGCTTTTATATTTGCATCGAGTTCTTTTTTGTCTTTGTCAATAAGCAGAATAAAATCATCCAATTCGTAATTCTTATATTTTAAATCGGTGAATTTAGCCTTGGCATGAATTGAGTTTTCCTCGAAATTCAATCCATTTCCATTGATCTCAAATTCACCTTTTATATTTGATTTAAGATCATCATTATGAGTCCAGTATTCACCGTTTAAACTATCAATTTCCATTGTGAAATGAAAACTTGGCAAGCTGTTAATATCTTTAATTTCTCCCAGTATTTTAAAAATCTGATTCTGTTGTTTAATGGAGAAGTCTATTTGTCTGGTATTTTCTTTTTTGAGTATTTCAAGATTTATGTTGGGTTTGCCATGAATTGAAGGGATCCATTCGTTTACATCTTCAAAATCGAATGGGTTTGCATGAAATGAAACTTCGGAACCAAGCAATTGATTGAAAGGAACCGAACCTTTTGAGTTAAGCTTTGATTTAGGAAGTTGAAGTTCAAAATTAGTCCAGCTAAATACCGAATCAATTAAACTTGCTTCAAAATGTAAGTCTTGAATCTGCAGAGATGGTTTTTGTGTGCTTACTTCAAGTTTGTGCAGATCAATATTCATAAAATCAGCTGCGAATTTGAAACTGAGAGAAGCATCAAATTTCACATTCTGCGGAATTAATTGTGTACTGTCATTCGCCACGATTTTGGCCTCAAAATTCTTCGTAGATACATCTGCCAATTCTATTTCCCATGAAAAGGGATTAGAAGAAGCTTTAGTTTCTGAATTTTCTGCCCCAGGAATCAGTTTTTCGAGGTTCCATAAATTATCCTTGTCTTGTTGTAAGAAAACCGAGGTTCCATTTAATTTCAGAGATGTAATTTCCAGTTTTTTTCCAACAATCTTCCAAAGGGTGTATTTTATTTCCAGTTCATCGAGAGTAATCAGCTTACTGTTGTTTTGTTCCAAATCAATTTTCTTCACAAGAAGATGGGAGAGAGGGTTGCCTTCAATTTTTTCTATCGTAAGCTCTGCATTTAGTTGCTGACTGGCTATCCGGCACACAGTTTCCGAAATCCAATTATTGAAAAGTCCGGTTGAAAGGAGAAAAAGCAGAATCGCCAGGAGAATAATTACTCCTGCACTTGCAATACCTGCTGTTTTTAAAAATCGTTTCATTCCTTCAATAATTTAATTTCACATTAAAATGCATGTCCAATAGTAATAAAGAATTGGGTTCTGAATTTCCCCTCGAATAATGGGCTTGCAAAATCCAAACGAATAGGACCAACAGGTGTTTTCACACGCAAGCCTAAGCCTGCATCGTAGTTTAGCTGGTTTAGTTTGAATTCCCATGAGTTTAACCATGAATTTCCAAAATCCGTAAAGGCTGTGCCTGAAAAGATACCGTACAATGGAAATCTTATTTCAGCACTGGCTTCCATCATGCTGTTTCCACCCAGTTTACTTCCGGCTTCGTTTCTGGGTGAGATCTGATTACGGCCCCAGCCACGCAAGGATAGTGCTCCTCCTATTAAAAAACGATCTTCGATAGGACTTTGAGAATCGCCTTGGGTTGGTTCAATAATTCCAGTTTTTATTTTTCCGGCAAAAACAACATTCTTCCACAGTGATTGGAAATAGTCAACTTCTGTCATAATTTTATAGTAATGAAATTGAGAATTGAACCCAATTCCCATATAGGTTACTGTTCCTTCATATTTCCATCCTTTTTCAGGAGCAAAAATATCATTGGTAGTGTTTAGGTTGTAGCCCAATGTTACGCCTGATTTATTGTGATTCAGTTTGCCGGCATCCTCAATTGATAAAGTGCCTTTACTTTTCGAGATATCCACCTTATCCTTACCAAAGGAGTAGGAAATATAAGCTGTGGATTTTTTTGTCAATTCCTTTTGAAAAGCAACCGAAGTTCCCAGCCTGTCTACTTCGTAGCTCTCTTCTTTTTCGCGCGAGAAGAACGGATTTAAAATGAAATCAAGATTTTTGCTCCATACATCGGGTTGTATAAATTTACTCTCGATACTAAGCGGAGTGAAGTAGGAGTGCTGTCCTTTAATCGACAGAGTTCGTCCTCCACCTAAAAAATTTAATCGTTTGAATAGAATGGATGTCCTGATTTTATCTTCGGTTCCATATCCTACACCAATTTTAACGGACCAGCGGGGAAGCTCCTTTATGTGAATGGAAATTGGCACTGAATCATGATTTACACTATCCAACATTGCACGAATGGTTACGTACCGGAATAGATTCATGTTGAACAATTCTTCCTGAGTCTTTTCAATTTTAACCTGAGAAAAGACTTCCCCTTTACTAAGTTCAACATGTTTCAGGATATATGCTTTGTTGATTACAGAATTTCCTTCCAGATTAATCTCACCAAAATAACTTTTATTTCCAGGGTTTACATTGAAATTAATATTTGCAGCATGTAGTTTTTCATTTAAATGGATGCTTTTTTTCACTTTCACAAAAGGAAACCCTTCGTGATTGTATTTTTCTCGGATTAAATTTTCGGAGGCTATGATTTTTTCATCTTGAAACAGGTTTCCGGTTTTTAGGGGAAGAATCATTTTTACAGACTCTAAAATTGGCATGTTTGCTTCGGTCCCGGTTAAGGAATAGTTGATTTCACCAATTGAAATAGGAGTTCCTTTCTGGATGTGAATGAGGATGTCAAGTTTTTTGTTTCTTTTGTCTGGCAGAAGATCCGATGTAATTGATACATCTAAAAAACCATTCTTCTGATAGTATTTTTTCAGTTGAAGTAAGTCTTCATCAAATGTGAAACTGGAAAATCGGGTGGTTTTTTTCCAAAAAGTTAACTTCCCGGTAAAAGGTCTGGCTTTGGTATTCATCTGCGTAAGAAGAATTTCCTTTTGCAGCGTATCGATTCCTGTAAACCTTATTTTGTTAACTATTGCATTGTCCTGTGCTGATGCATTCAGCAGAAGCGCTGTTAAAATTAAAATCTGCAGAAAAATTCTTCTAATATGCACCATATTTATCACTCAGCTTATTTTTATGAATAAAGATATAGAATTTAGAAGCAATTTTAGGTCGAAAGACATTGCAGCGACAAATTAAATTGCCGGGATGATTCTAAATAAGATAGTACCTTATTTGAGTTGATCTTGGATATTTTTAGTTATTGCAGATTCAACATCTCCAGTATGAGCCGTAGTTTTATTTTCTATCAGCATGATTTTGCATTCTTCCTTTGCGGATACCCGATGTTGAGTGCCTTTCTTAACGATGTACATATCTCCAGCATTCATAGTAAACGGTTCAGAGCCTTCAACTTCCATTAAAAGGCTGCCTTCAATGATATAGAACAGTTCATCTTCATTTTTATGATCGTGCCACGGTAGTTCGTCGCCTTTTATTTTGGCAATTTTAACGTAAGAATCGTTTATCTCTCCAATTACTTTAGGCGAGAAATATTCGTTGATTTTTTTGAAGTTTTCGAGTAGGTTTGTTTTCATCTTATTTAAGTAGTATTCGCATTAATGCTTCTTCTTCATTTTCTTTGTCTTCGATTATATCCAAAATCTCTTTATTGACAATTGGTGGCGGCGGTGGCGGCGGTTTAATCTCGAAGAAACGGTTTGGATAAATCCAAATCCACATTAAATGTAGTTCACTTAGTGCTTTTTGCTGTTTTATATTTAATTCTAAATAAGTTTTCTTCCAGAAATGAAATGCACTGTTATTCCTCAAAGAATAAATAGTACTAGATACTAGCTGTGCAACTTCTTTAATTATACGCCAATCAGTTTTATTTCCTGTAGAATCTGGAATCGTTAATGCATTTATAATAAATGCGGCCTTGCAAACTTCTACGGTATCTAATAAATCAATTTTCCTTATCCTTTTTTCAGGTAAACAATCGCTATTGTTCTTATTTATAAGGAATTTGGTCATGTCTGATTTGATTGAATCGAGTTTATCTATTTTTTCGTGTTTAATAGTTATCGTATTTTTTCGATCAATTTGAAATTGGAATATATTTCTGTTCTTAACTTTGCTGTCCCAACCTACGTAAATTACATGACCAAATTTAAAAATTAGTTTGTTTTTAAGGGAGTCAATTTCTTCATTAGGGTAAAAGAAAGAATAAGGATATTTAGCAATTGAATCATCCAGAAATGGAATTATGGTATTTTCCTCTAAGCTATCTTGAGTTGTAAGAAAGAGATTAAAAAGTTCTTCCAAATTCAGGCTTGAGTAGTCAGGTTTTTTCTTGTTTTCAAGAGTACACCCCAAAAAGAGGAAGAGGGAGAGGATAATGATAATATAATGAGTTTTGTTCATAGTAATTCTATTTTTGTTCAAGAAGCTGTTCCAAATCCAATATTTCAGCTTTATCACCATACTTTTCTTTTAATCCTTTTACCATTCCTTCGGCAGTTATGCATCTGACATTGTTTTCGATACAATCTAAAACGTAAGCTTTGGCATTTGCATAATTAATTCGATAATCTTCAGATTCTATTTTATAGGCTTTGTAATATTGAGTTTTGGCATTTTTATAATGTCCAGCGTTTAACCACTTAGTTCCATCCTTTAGGAGATAAAGTATTTTATTTTCCTTTGTAAGTTCAATTTCATCAATTGCTTTTTGTTTTTCAATTGCTTCGATTCTTTTTTCTTCATGAAAATTGTCAATTCGATTTTGAACTATGAAATAGATTCCAATTAGAATTGGGATGCTTATTATAAGCACCCAAACTTTTAGTTTTCGATTTTCTTTAAGGGCATTTGCCCTTATCTTCTTCTTGATTTGCTTTAATTCGGTTTCAGATACAGTTTTGTACTCCAAACTACTTTCTTCAGAGTGCAGGTTTACATGATCTTTTTTTCTCGATCGGAAGATGTTTTTTTTAGGTCTCGCATTATTCCTTATGGAGATTATCATTGCTTGAACTGATCCGCCAAAGCTCATAAATACAATTTTTTTAATAACTAAAATCTATTTGTTTTTAAATTTATCAATAATATTTGATTTGTAAACCGTTAAGTAAATTTATTTTGGACAAGAATATTGCCTTTCCTTAAATGTTGAAGAACCAGCTTATGGTCTCAGTTTAATAGTCTACCTTGTAGTTCAGCGGATTCGTTCCGCATACACATTAATTGATTCAATTGAATACAACATTTGATGATTTGGTCAGGACTTATTTAGAAAATAATGTTGGCCTGGCAGATAATTTCCTGAGTGAAACTCTGGCCTCTCAGCTTAAAAGCAATTTATTAGGATTGTTGTCGCAAAAACAGATGCTTCCTGCCGGGATTGGAAATAATACTGATTTAGTTCACAATCAATTAATTCGCAGCGATAAAATACATTGGCTCGATCGAAAACATCATGATGAACACGAAGACTGTTTTTTTGATTTGATGGATCGTTTTGTAGCCTATTTAAATCAGACTTGCTATACAGGCATTACCGGATATGAATTTCATTATGCTCTTTACGAAAAAGGAACTTTCTATAAAAAGCATCTCGATCAGTTTGTGAATAATAAGGGAAGAGCTTTCACTATGATCATGTATTTAAATCCGGATTGGAAGCCGGGTGATGGCGGTGAATTGTGTATTTACCATTCGGATCACAATCAGTGTATTTCTCCGCTTAACGGCAAATGTGTTTTTTTTAAGAGCAGTGAACTCGAGCATGAAGTTTTGCTCAGTAATCAGCCACGTTTAAGCATTACCGGATGGTTAAAAACCAATTGATTGGTTTTGGGAGGATTGAAAAATAAAAACCCCAGGCTTTTTGAGCTTGGGGTTTTTATTGATCATATATTCTTTAGGCTGCTGCAGCGTCCTTTTTTGACTTTCGGTACAGGTAAGAGTTGAAAATGCTTCTTTTGGCAAAGCGATACTGCTTATCTGAATTGATGAATTTATTGAATACGTTTTTTGGAACGCCAAAATATTCATAAGTAGTTCCATCGGTGAAAGAGATTTCAAGCAACAAGCCTTTGTGTTTGTAATCAGCAATGCCCGATTCGGTAGTTGTTGAAGTATATTCTTCCAGGTTTGCTTCAATTGTCTCCGGAGCAATACTCACTAAAAAGTGATAAGCATCAATAATCTCGCGGCTTTTGATTTCTGCTTCAGCAAATTTTTCATCATCAGATTGAAATTTATCAGGATGCCACTCTTTAACCAAATTTCGATAAGTTGATTTTAATTTCTTAAGATCAGTATCCTGATCAACATTAAATAATTTTTTGTACGCATTAACTCGCTTCATACAGGCTCTTTCTAAAATTCTTAATTGATATATGTAAAGTGTTTTTTTAAGGACACTTCTTCTTGCTTTTTCGCAAAACAGTCGCAAAAGTACATATTTTAATGTTCTGATTGAGAAGTAGCTTCGCTTTTTTTATCTATTCTATTAATTCCTTGGTTTGTGAAATTTTAATAGAAGACAATTCACCCCGGTTATAAGGTCAGTATAATTTTGTAAAGACAAATTTTGACGCGATATTTTTACCAAAGAAATAGGTGCTTTTAGTCTTGATAAACTTACTTATTCATCATTTTGTCATCAATCATAGTACGAAAGTCATTTAATATTGGATTGGTATTTTTGTTGTTCCAGACAGCCCGCAAGGTTGTTCTCTGAGGTATTTTATTCAATTCGATAAATTTAATTCCCATGTCGTAGCCTAATTTCAGAGAAGTTGGTACAATTGAAACACCAAATTTATTTTCTACCAGCCGGTATATCGAACTGGCATTAACCGTGTTGTGCGAAATCAATGGTGCAAAACCACTTTCATCGAAAATTTGCATTACTTTTTCAAAATACGATTCACTGTACGAAGCATCAAAAAAGATGAACGAATCATTTTTAAATTGAGACAAATTCGTGAAGTTCGATTCGTTAATTGGGTGATCTTTAGGAAGAACTAAGGAAAATGTATCTTCGAAAACGGATTGAATGCTTAATCCTCTGGGCACTCGTTCCATTCTCACAAAACCAACATCAATTTCATGATTAAGCAGTGCCTGGATTTGTTTGTTGTTGTCCATTTCTTTTAAACTGAAAAGAACATTTGGATGGGTTTGCTTAAATTTTAATAATAGTTCAGGGATCACATCCTGCATGGCAGAACCAACATAGCCGAGATTCAAATTGCCATTCAAGCCGTCATGCAACAATTTAGCATGGTTTATAATTTCATCCAAACGTTTAAAATTATTGGTCAATTCTTTTTGCAGGTAAAGGCCAGCAATAGTAAGTTTTACTTTTCGGTTGTGGCGTTCGAACAAGCTGATTCCAAGAATTTCTTCCATTTGTTTAATCTGCCGGCTTAATCCTGGCTGCGATATAAACAGGCTTTCTGCCGCTTTTCTAAAATGCAGATCTTCTGCTAAAGCAAGGAAATATTTGTAATGTCTGAACTCTATTTGATTACTCATGGTTATTAAATGATGACAATAATAGTCTTGTTGGGTATCAAAATTACGAATAACTTTGTAATAAAAAATAAATCTACTTGAACTATGTTTAAATACGGAATTGATCGACTAAGTGTTGATAAGACGATACAAATTGCTCGGGGAGAGCTAAAAGCGGGATTAACTGCAGAAGCTGTCAGTAAAGTGAATGCCTGCAGAGCCAAGGTAGAAACAATGGCGAAGTCCAATAAAGCTTATTATGGAATCAATACCGGTTTTGGCCCTTTGTGTGATACTCAGATTTCGCCGGAAGAAACCAGTAAATTGCAGGAAAACTTGCTGATAACTCATGCTGTAGGTGTTGGAAATCCTATTGGTAAAGAGCTATCTAAAATCATGATGATTTGTAAGGTACAAGCATTGGCGCAGGGTTTTTCGGGTGTTCGGTTGGAAGTGATTGAACGTATTTTATTTTTTATTGAAAATGATTTGGTTCCAGTTGTTCCGGAACAAGGTTCTGTTGGTGCTTCGGGCGATCTAGCTCCTTTGTCGCATTTATTTTTACCTCTTTTAGGAGAAGGAGAATTTTGGATCGGCAAAGATATTGTTCCTGCCAAAGAAGTATTGGCAAAGCATGGACTGAAGGCTATTCGTTTGGAAGCAAAAGAAGGTTTGGGTTTGATTAACGGAACTCAGTTTATTTTGGCTCACACCATACGTGGTTTGTATAAAATGGAATATCTTCTTGATTTGGCTGATGTTGCAGGAGCAATGAGTCTGGAAGGTTTTCAGGGGAGTGCTGCTCCTTTCAAACCGGAATTACATGCTATTCGTCCGTTTAAAGGAAATATTAAAGTGGCGGAACGCATGCGTATGCTGTTGGAAAACTCAGAAAATTTAGCGGGCCATATTGATTGTGAACGTGTTCAGGATCCATATTCGTTACGTTGTATTCCACAGGTTCATGGTGCATCCAGAAATGCATGGTATCATTTGAATGAGCTGGCTGAAATCGAAATGAATTCGGTGACAGATAATCCAATTGTATTAAGCGATACCGAAGCTATTTCAGGCGGTAACTTCCACGGACAACCTTTGGCGATGGCTTTGGATTACTGTTCGATAGCGGCATCGGAGCTTGGTAATATTGCCGACAGAAGATGTTACCTGCTGCTGGAAGGTAAATTTGGATTGCCTCGTTTGCTGACTGCAAGTGGTGGATTAAATTCAGGATTTATGATTCCTCAATATACTACCGCCGCACTGGTTACTGAGAATAAATCACTTTGTTTTCCTCCGTCAGCAGATAGTGTTCCAACTTCATTAGGACAAGAGGATCACGTTTCGATGGGAAGTATTTCGGGACGAAAATTCAATCAGATATTGGGTAATATCGAGAAAATTTTTGCCATTGAATTGATGTATGCTGCTCAGGCATTGGAATTCAGAAGTCCAAATCATTTTTCAGATATCATGACAGAAAATTTCAAAATTATCAGAAGTAAAGTGGATAAACTGGAAGATGACCGTGTGTTGAAAGATGATATCTACGCAATGATTGATTTTGTGAAGACCAGAGCTTTTATTGTGAAATAGTAAAATCGAAAGTATGACATTTCAAGAACAAATATTGCAGGGGATTCCAGCCGAATTACCTGCAAAAAAAGCATATCCGAAGGATGCGAACAGAGCTCCCAAAAGGAAAGATATTTTATCGGTAGAGGAAAAGCAGTTGGCGATTCGTAATGCTCTGCGTTATTTTCCTAAAGAATGGCACAAAGAGTTAGCTGTTGAATTTGCTCAGGAATTACTCGATTTTGGACGTATTTACATGTATCGGTTTAAGCCGGAATACAAAATGTATGCCCGCCCGATTCAGGAATATCCTGCTAAATCAATACAGGCTGCGGGTATTATGCTGATGATGCAGAACAATTTGAATCCTGCAGTAGCTCAGCATCCCGAGGAGTTGATTACTTACGGCGGTAACGGAGCTGTTTTTCAGAATTGGGCGCAGTACCTGCTTACCATGCAGTATTTGGCGACCATGACCGACGAGCAGACTTTGAATTTGTATTCTGGTCACCCGATGGGTTTGTTTCCTTCTTCGAAAGGAGCCCCAAGAGTGGTGGTTACCAATGGCATGGTTGTCCCTAATTATTCCAAACCAGATGATTGGGAGAAATTTAATGCGCTGGGTGTATCTCAATACGGGCAGATGACAGCAGGATCGTTTATGTATATTGGTCCGCAGGGTATTGTTCATGGTACCACCATTACGGTCATGAATGCCTTCCGTAAAATCCTGAAAAAGGGAGAAACTCCTTCAGGAAAGATTTTTTTAACTGCCGGATTGGGTGGAATGAGTGGTGCGCAGCCAAAGGCCGGAAATATTGCCGGTTGTATTACCGTAGCGGCCGAAGTGAATCCCAAAGCAGCCAAAAAACGTCACGAGCAGGGTTGGGTTGATGTTTTGATTGATTCAATGGATGAATTGGTTGCCCGTGTAAGAAAAGCACAGGAGACCAACGAGGTGGTTTCCATTGCATTTATTGGTAATGTAGTTGATGTTTGGGAGCGTTTCGATGCGGAGAATATCTTCATTCATATTGGTTCCGATCAAACATCATTGCACATTCCATGGACAGGTGGATATTATCCTGTTGATACTTCCTATGAAGAATCGAACAGATTGATTCGTGAAGAACCGGAGCTGTTCAAGGAAAAGGTACAGGCAACATTACGCCGTCATGCAGCATCTGTAAATAATCACACAGCAAAGGGAACTTATTTCTTCGATTACGGGAATGCCTTTTTGTTGGAAGCTTCCCGCGCCGGAGCAGATATCATGGCTGAAAATGGAATTGATTTTAAATACAAATCATACGTTCAGGATATTTTAGGCCCAATGTGCTTCGATTATGGTTTTGGACCTTTCCGTTGGGTTTGTGCTTCGGGACGAGCTGAAGATTTGGATCAGACCGATGAAATAGCCATGAATGTGCTGCAGGAAATCATGGAAAGTTCTCCGGAAGAAATTCAATTGCAGATGCAGGATAACATTACCTGGATTAAGGATGCCAAGAAGAACAAAATGGTAGTTGGTTCGCAGGCGCGTATTTTATATGCCGATGCCGAAGGACGCTCAAAAATTGCTGAAGCATTCAACAATGCAATTGCAGCCGGTAAAATAGGTCCGGTGGTTTTGGGCCGCGATCATCACGATGTGAGTGGAACAGATTCTCCTTACCGCGAAACTTCCAATATTTACGACGGCAGTAAGTTTACTGCTGATATGGCCATTCAGAATGTGATTGGTGACAGCTTTAGAGGTGCAACCTGGGTGTCGATTCACAATGGCGGCGGCGTAGGCTGGGGAGAGGTTACCAATGGTGGATTCGGAATGTTGCTTGACGGAACCCGGGAAGCTGATGCACGCCTGAAAAACATGTTGTTTTACGATGTAAACAACGGCATTGCCCGACGCAGCTGGGCAAGAAACAAGGAAGCGATGTTTGCCATTAAACGGGAAATGGAACGCACACCTGATTTAAAGGTAACCGTTCCCAATCTGGTAGATGACAACCTGCTGACTGATCTTTTTTAAAAATCGTTTTTAGATCAAAATAGAATTGGTTCAGGTATTTCCTGAACCAATTTCATATATACGAATTTGTAGTTGTGGAGAGAAGAGATAATGAATCGATAAATGCTGAATACAGGCCTGCTGAAAAAGGATACTGGGAGGGACGCAAGTCAAATCCAGACATGGGAAAACAGTATTGGCACCAGCAAATTGAATTTGTAAACTGGGATGAATTGAATCAGCAGTCTGATGATTCAAAGATCGATATTGCCATTTTGGGTTATGTGTGCGATGAGGGAGTGCGCCGGAACCGGGGAAGAATGGGAGCGCACGAAGGACCTAAGGCGATTCGCGACCGATTGGCAAAACTGCCGATCCACTTCGAGTCCAAACGTGTGATTGATGCCGGCAATATTGTCTGCAGCGATGATGATATGGAAGCTTGTCAGACACTATTTTCCCATGCAATCTCCGACTTAATTAAACAGCAAATATTTCCGATTGGCATTGGTGGCGGACACGATATGTCTTACGCACATTTTATGGGAATACGCGATGCCGTTAAGGAGACTCAAAAACGAAAAGTGGGAATTATTAATTTCGATGCGCATTTTGATCTTCGCCCGGTAGAGGGGAGAGGAAATTCCGGAACTCCTTTCAATCAGATTGTTTCGGAGTGCCACGAAAAGGGCGGTCTGGTAGATTATTATGCCATTGGCATTCAGCAGCAATCCAACACCAAAGAATTGTTCGATATTGCCAAAAGAGAGCACATCAACTATTCGATTAATTACGATTGTGAATCATCGGCAATGGAAATGGAAAGCCTTAAAAACAAGCTGGCGCCCATAATTGCCAATAACGATTATCTGTACATCACCATCGATATGGATGGCTTTTCGTCGGCCTATGCACCTGGCGTAAGTGCGCCCTCTCCATTGGGATTTACGCCCTATTTTGTGTTTAAACTGCTGCACTTTTTATTCGCAACAAAGAAGGTCATTGCTTTTGATATTGCAGAGTTAAATCCATCGCTCGACAGGGACATGCATACGGCGAGCCTGGCAGCCAAAATTGTCGATTTTGTGGTGTTGAATTATGAAGCTCCTACCTAAAATGGAGGGGATAGAGTTTTTACGGCTGTCATCAAAATATCATTCTGATTCCTTGTTTTGATCTGCTTTTTTAAACCAGTTTTTAGGGTTCAGGTAGGTTTTGTATTTGCTGAAAAGCTCTTTTCCCACCATTATTCCTCCAAGCCAAAACAGCACTTCGCCAATAATCAGAGATATGGTTGAGATTGTAATTTTGGTTGTAGCTTCCATTCCAAGGAAGGGAATTATAGCTATCAATAGAAAAAATGGAATACAGAAAATAATCAAAAATATTCCGACTCTGATTATCCAGTTCTTTTTTTTCATATCGTTTATGCTTGCTGGTGATTTATAATAGTGTTATGCTTTTCCCGGTACATTGGGATTAACGGCAGTCTGTCTAAAAACTCATTAAACTTCTCAATTCAATTTTAAATACAGCGGTTGTAAGGATGCATAAAATGAAAAACTTATTCTTTATTATTACTTACCACATGATAATAATTGTCTTCTTTCCCAGTATAAAGGAACGCGATAAAATCGCGCACTAGCTGTGAGATGGTTAAGGCGTATCTGTAATTGTTATCCCAATCTATTTTATCATTGGACATTAGGCTATCAGTTAACCTAAAATTGAATTGACTGCATAATAAGAGCCGTATGAAACGAAGTTCGGCGAAGCCAATTGAGAGATTTATTGCCTGTCCCGATTTTTTTCGGGATACGGTTCTGTGAGAAGTTAGGGGTGAATTGAAAATCGACGAAGTCAAATTCCCCTAGCTTACTCGACTAGCCTGCGTTTATTCTATCAAATATAGTTATCAGCTCATTATCAATTCTTTCTTTATTTGAAGCAAATTCCTTAATAATTGAGTTCTGTAAACTAATTGTATTGGTAATGCCCAAGCTCTTACCAACATTTTCTAACAATTCTTTACCTGGGAATAAGTCTAACCACAAATCAGATTCTAACGCATTTTTTACTTCCGTTTCACAACTCTGAATCATAGTTTCAATATGTGATTGTGATAAAGAACTGCTCAAAGTTTGATTAATAGATGTTGATATTTCAACGAATTTTCTTTCAAAAATTTCTTTTGATGCCGATTTGGGCGAATAATTTCCATCTCCATTTGTAAAATATGCTTGATTCGCTAAAACTTTACCAATTGAGAAATCTTGAGGTTTAAGTTCCAAATTTAACCTAAAAGACACCATATCCCTAATCACATCAGATGATAATTTTAGTGCTGTAGAATGAAATAAGGTTTTTAGCTCTTCCTCTGTTTTATCTATATTGAAAATATCTTTTAGAACCAATGATATTATATGAAAATCAATTAAATAGTTTTCAATCTCATGTTTTGCAAGAACAAACACCTTACCTGAAGTATGACTCCTATATTTATTAATCATTTGTTCAGTCAAATAATCTCTATCACGGATTAAATGAAAATTCATGAATCCTAAATTTGATTCCATAATTGAAAGAATAGCTCCGTTAATTCTATTTAGATTATCACTGCTATTTGATGGAACCAATTTAAAGTTTGAGTTGTTTTCTGGAAATAAATTACTGTAAAACTTTCTATCAGGACTTGAGTTGTCCCCTTCTAAAAAGACAAAATTTTTGGCAACGCCAACATAACCTGAAAAACCAAAGATATTCTTTAATTGAAGTATGGATTCCTCTTCATTATCTCCAGTTATGAATTTTGCTTTTCTTGTTGTAAGGTCTCTTGAAACATATATTGCTTTGTCTCTGCCAGCTTCATCAATAATTTCAGAATTATGAGAAGCTAACCAAATCTGATTTCCTTGTCTTATTGACTTCATATTACGAATGAGAAGTCGTGATAATTCAGGGTGAAGATGAAGTTCTGGTTCATCGATTACAATTATTGCATTCTCAACATTATGGCGAATAAAAAATGATAGAATAAAAAACACCTCTTTTTCACCCGATGATAAATCATTGAAAGTAATAACATCATTGGAGGGAAGTTCAATGAATAGATTTGATGGGATAGATTCATTCTTATCTGCGAATTTGTACGATGGGAACAACCTAACTAATAGTTGTTCATATGGTTTTATTGGGTCTGTAGGTTCGTTTCCTATGTTAATACCTTTGTTTTTCTGATTATGATAATTTCCAAGTTCCCTTAGGTAATGATAACGTTGCTGAACAAGAAACTCATACATATCTTGATATTGAATTTCACTGGTATTAAAAGCCATTGTCCATAAATGCTCCTTTCTCTTAACATTATCGAATGTAAATATCTGATTTCTATTAAAACTTTTTTGAGGATAATTTCTATCAGAACGTAAGAAGAATCCGAGAGAACGTTTAAGTAAATCCTTTAATTCTCTTGTTGCATAACTATGGACTTGATTATGAAGAGTTGCATTCTTCCCATATTCTCCTTCGTTGTAATCAAATGCACGATAGTAGACATTATTGCTATTTAAATATTCAATTATGTCGTAATGGTGTTTGTATTTTCTTTGTAATTGTTCTTTAAGTTGTTGCTTTTGTGAATTCCTTACAGGCTCTTCAATGTCAGTTTTTTGGTCAATTTGGTTAAAAGATTCTTGTAGTTTTTTCTCATGTGGCTCTAATTCATTTTTCAAAGCACTTATCACAATTCCTCTTTCTTCATGGCTTAATCCAATTCCAACTTCAAAAGAAAAACCGTTAAAAGTTCTACTTAATTGCCAACTCAAACTATAAGAGTTTGAAAGTGCATATCCTATAAGCTCTAAAACTGAACTTTTCCCACTACCATTCGGTCCTGCTAAAACAATTAAATCTGAGGTACGATTATTAAAATTGAATGAACCAATCTCAGCATTCTCAATGTGTCTGAATTTTTTAATTTTTATACTCTCTATGTGCATAATATTATTTCCTTTGGTAATGTTTTATCTAATGCAGGCTAACTCCTAAATAAAGCAATGGGCTTTACTCCGTTTATATTTTTAAAAAAAAGTTTATTTACCGACCCATATCGGGCGGTAATGTACACATATTATGATGACAACATAAAATGCCACCGGTAAAAGCTTTACTAAAGTAGTAAATCGAACTGATGATTCAAGCTGTCAAACTTGCCAACTTGCAGGCCTTAAGAATTATTGCATAAAAAAGGCTTTCTGAACGGAACGGGAGACAAATAGGAGAGTTGTTTTTTCATCTGTTGCAGTTTGGCTTTAGCCCGCTGAAATTAAAATATTTCAAAGACTGATTTGTTTTTGTATTTATTGAGTTTTCAAAGAATCATTTTTTGTTT
Organism: Labilibaculum sp.; assembly: GCF_963664555.1. Taxonomy (GTDB): domain Bacteria; phylum Bacteroidota; class Bacteroidia; order Bacteroidales; family Marinifilaceae; genus Labilibaculum. Next base: position 1,761,846 of record NZ_OY761461.1, read on the forward strand.
TGTACTGAGTACATCGGGCAAAAACTCAAGTTTTTAAGCTTTGCACTCAGTACATTGTGTCAAAACTCAAGTTTTCAAGTTTTGTACTCAGTGCATTGAGTCAAAACTCAAGTTTTCAGGCTTTGTATTCAGTACATTGAGTCAAAATTCAAGTTTTCGTGCATTGTACTTTGTACATTGGGCAAAAAATCAATTTTTTATGCTTTGCTACTATTAGTACGGTGCAAAAAACCAATTTTTCGGGCTTTGCTACAATTAGCATGGAGCAAAAAACTAATTTTTCATGCTTTACTACAATTAGCATGAAGCAAAAAATCATTTTTTCATGCTTTGCTACTATTAGCACGGGGTAAAAAATCAATTTGTCAGGTTTTATCACTATTGATATTGATTGAGAGAAATTTGTCTGCAAAATTGCAGTGCGAACAATCAGATCTAAAAAAAGCCTGTTCCTATACAATCCGGAACAGGTGCTGTGGGTTTATAAATTGATACGATTTTATTCGTTTGCAGCAACCCGTTTGTTGCATTCTTATTTAAAATCATTAAAAATAATTTCTATCTTTAGTTTGCTTTAAAAACAAGGGAAACGATGAGGATTAAATTGATACGGGTAGTGCTGCTTTTATCGCTTGTGCTTGTAAAAGTAAGTCTGGCTCGTTCTCAAAATCACGATCAAACAATGAATCACACACATACAAATCATTTAATAAAGGAGAATAGTCCTTATTTACTGCAGCATGCACACAATCCTGTGAATTGGTACCCGTGGGGCGCAGAGGCTTTAGCTAAAGCCAAAAACGAGAACAAACCAATATTGGTGAGCATTGGTTATGCCGCCTGTCATTGGTGTCATGTAATGGAGCGCGAGAGCTTCGAGAACGAGGAGGTTGCCAGGCTGATGAACGAATTTTTTGTCTGCATAAAAGTCGATCGCGAGGAGCGGCCCGATATCGATCAGATCTACATGGATGCCGTGCAAATGATGACCGGCAGTGGTGGCTGGCCTTTGAACTGTTTTGCCATGCCCGGGGGAAAACCGTTTTTTGGAGGCACTTACTTTCCTGCTGATAATTGGATGAATGTGCTGAAAGGAATTCAAAATGCATGGATCAACGAACAGGATAAAGTAAAGAAGGTGGCCGATCAGTTGGCCGGGGGAATCCGTGAAAACGAAATAATTGCAGTAAAAGAAGAGGTATCCCGGTTCGCTGCCGCAGATTTAGAAAAAGCCTTTCGCCAGTGGGAATCCGAATTCGATACCCGTGAAGGGGGAAACAATTGGGCGCCAAAATTCCCATTGCCCAATTCCCTTCAGTTTTTACTGCGCTACTATTATTTTACAAAAAATCAGCCGGCGCTTAATCATGTAACGCTTACGCTCGATAAAATGGCCATGGGCGGTATTTACGATCAGGTGGGCGGAGGTTTTGCCCGATATTCGGTCGATGCCATTTGGAAAGTGCCGCACTTCGAAAAAATGCTTTACGACAACGGGCAGTTGGTTAGTTTGTATGCCGAAGCCTATCAGCTCACTAAAATTCCTGAATACAAACAGGTAATTCAGCAAACTTTGGAGTTTACCGATAGGGAATTAAGTTTGCCCGAAGGTGGCTTTTATTCCTCGCTCGATGCCGACAGCGAAGGGGTGGAAGGGAAATTTTATGTGTGGGAAAAGTCTGAGGTCGATCAGCTTTTGGGTGGTCAATCCGAACTGTTTTGTGAGTATTACGGCATTACCGACCGGGCCAATTGGGAGGAAGGAAACATACTGATGATTCAGACTGATAAAAAGGCATTGGCCGATAAGTATGAAATATCCGTAAAGAAACTGGACGAAGTTTTGGAGAAGGGGAGAAGAGCTCTTTTGGAGAGAAGAAAGGGCAGGATCCGCCCTGGTTTGGACGATAAATCATTAACCAGCTGGAATGCACTAATGCTGAAAGGATATGTAGATGCTTACAAGGCTTTAGGTGACGAAAAATATTTGAACAGAGCCATTAAAAATGCTGAGTTCATTCAAAAATACCTTTGGAAAGGAAAAGCGCATTTGCATCGTAATTATAAAGATGGGAATTCGAAAATAAACGGATTTTTAGACGATTACAGTTTCACTATCGAGGCTTTTACTGCACTTTATCAGGCAACTTTTAACGAGAAATGGCTGCTGAAGGCCAACGATTTGCTCGGGCATGTTATCCTTCATTTTTCCGATGAGCAGTCGGGCATGTTTTTTTACACATCCGACGAGGATCCGGATTTAATTGCCCGTAAAATGGAATTGCTCGATAATGTAATTCCCTCATCCAATTCATCCATTGCAAAAAGTTTGTTTTTAGTAGGAAGTTATTTGGGAAACAGCCGATATGTTGAGCGTTCTGCACAGATGCTTGCCAATGTAAAACCACGTCTCGAAAAGGCAATCTCCTATCATTCCAATTGGGGACAGTTGTATTTTTGGTTGGCAAATCCACTCATCGAAATTGTTGTTGCCGGAGAAGATGCGATAGTTCAGAAACGGAAAATTGAAGAATTATTTTTACCCAATGTCTTGATTTCTGGGAGCAAAACCGAAAGCAGTTTGCCTTTGCTGCAAAATAGATATGTAAATGGGCAAACAACTTTCTATCTTTGTAAAAATCATACCTGCAAACGGCCTGTTACGAAGGTCGGTGATCTGCTAAAGCAACTGGAGGCCGAGAACAGTTATTAGTAAACAGTGATTGTTTTGTAAGCCTGAAGGGCTTTACTATTTCAGATCAGGGCAAGGCCCTGAGAATAGAATAATGGATATGAAGTGTTGAGCGAATTAATTTAAACCTGACAGCGTCGAAGACCTGTAAGCGTTGAGTTTATTGGAAATAAATTTTTAAAGAACCAATTATTAAAATCAAAATAAGAAAATGATGAAGAAAAACAGGCGTACCATTTTGCTTTCGGGCTTTTTGTTGTTTGCAATTGCATGTGCAACTGTGCCCATTACCGGAAGAAAACAAATGAATCTGTTTCCCGAAACAGAAATGATTGCTACCAGTTTAACTCAATACGATGCCTTTTTAAAGGAAAGTAAACTTTCCGATAACAAAGAGCAATCGGCTATGGTAAAAGCCTGCGGTGCCCGAATTTCTGCCGCAGTGGAAAAATTTATGAACGATAACGGCATGAGCGACCGCATTGCAAATTTTGTTTGGGAGTTCAACCTGGTTGAAGATGAAACTCCAAATGCTTGGTGTATGCCTGGCGGAAAAGTGGTGTTCTACACAGGAATTTTACCTTACACACAAACCGAAACCGGTATGGCTGTTGTTATGGGACATGAAATTGCACATGCCATTGCACGTCATGGTAACGAGCGAATGAGTCAGCAAATGGGTATTCAGGCTTTGGGTACCGGATTGTCAATGGCTTTAAATGAAAAGCCTGCCGAAACACAACAAATTTGGATGACTGCCTTTGGTGTTGGTGCCAATGTTGGGGTCATGCTTCCCTTCTCGCGTTCTCACGAAAGTGAAGCCGATAAAATGGGTCTGATTTTTATGGCTATGGCCGGATACAATCCTGCTGAAGCAATCGATTTTTGGAAACGAATGGGAGAGAGCGGAGGTCAAAAACCACCGGAATTTTTATCCACTCATCCTGCCGATGCAACCCGTGTAAAAGATTTGCAAGCTTACTTGCCTGAAGCAATGAAGTATTACAAGAAATAATAATCCGCAGCATATAAGAAACTGTTTAAAAATTTATGGCGTTCTCACAACAGGTGAGGATGCCATTTTTTTATTCAATTTCTGAGAATATTGCGGAGGTTTTCGAAGTTGTGTTCTCTTCTTTTAAGCAGAGGGATGGGAGAGTTTTTTTATTTTGTGTGATTTAAATATTTTTCTTTCACCAATGAATCTGATGGGAGAAATTTAAATTCGATATTCTCATTTTTGGATTTTAACCAAATAATAAATTCTTGAAAATCTTTATCCGAAAGAACAGAAGTCGTGGTTATTTTTTTGAATCTGTTTTGTTGATATTTAAAAATAGTACGGCTGGTTCCTCGATAAGCCGAAATGTGTGTTAATTCATGTATCTCGGAGTATTTTATTTGAATTATTTTTCGAGAGAATTTATAAGTAACGGTAATGAATTTGTCTTGGAATTCAATTTTCATTAGCCTCTTAAATATCAGGCAGGCAACTAATAATAGAGGAATTAGTAGTGCTGTACCAATTACCGGAAATATAATGCTATCTCTAAGAAAATAAGATAATGCACCAATAAGAATTATAGGTATCAGTATGGCTGAAAGATAATCACTAAGGTAATAATTGTTGGATGTGTAATTTTTCATCGGTTTGCATTTAATTTCCCCTCTCTCTTTCACTCCTTTAGTCTTTTTCCTTATTTTTTTAACTGCTCATTTCCTCAACACTTCCTTATCTTCAAAATTCTCCGAATTCCAAATTTCCTCAGGAATCGAGTCATCATCTTCGGGAATAATAATTGCAGGTTTTTTCGGCCCTTGGTTTCGGTAAGCCAAGGCGTAAATCATTCCAGAGAAACCACCAAACAAATGACCTTCCCACGAAACATCAGTTAGAATTGGGAACACGCCCCAAAATAAGCTGCCATACAGAAAAGCCACAATAAAAGAGATAGCAATTAAACGATAGTGATTGCGGATAATTCCGCTAAAAAACAGGAAAGATGCAAAAGCGTAAACCAATCCGCTGGCACCAATATGATAGGCTTCGCGTGCGCCCAGCCAAACCAGAATGTTTGTTGTAAGATAACACAGTATAAATATCTGGTACGAAAGCGGACGATAGAAATAGAAGATGCCCCAACTTAAAACAAAAAAGGGAATTGTGTTGGCCATTAAATGACTAAAATCCTTATGAATTAACGGACTGGTGAGAATCCCCAATAAACCTTTTGCGTGCAAAGGGAAAATTCCCAGATAATACAAATTAAGGTCAAGTCCCCATTCAAATATTTTAACAGCCCAAATCAAAAAAACAAAAGCGAGCGGAAAAATCAAACTGTGCTTTAGCCTTAATTTTTCAAAATCCTTATTGTATGGTCTGGTTTCTCGCAAAATTCCGCACTTATAAGTAGTGAAGCCCCTTTAGGGGTTTGGGGTGTTTTCTGATGTTTTAATCCAATTCAATCTCTATTTCTTCATCGGTTTTTGGATTCGAAATTTCAACAACTTTTCCGTTGATGCATTCCAGCGTACGGGCAGGAAATTTTTTCAGCAAATCGTGCTGATGTGTTGCCATCACAATAGTCCGCCCGTTTTTACTGATATCCATAAGCAATTCAGCCAATTCATCCGATGTTTCGGGGTCAAGATTACCAGTTGGCTCATCGGCTAAAATAATATCCGGAGAGTTGAGTAAGGCGCGGGCAATAACGATTCGCTGCTGTTCTCCTCCCGAAAGCTCATGCGGCATTTTATATCCTTTCTTGCCCATTTTTACTTTGCTCAAAACTTCCTCTATTCTATGGTCAATCTCTTTTTTGTTTTTCCAGCCGGTAGCTTTCAAAACAAATTCCAGATTAGAATGAACATTACGATCGGTTAACAATTGAAAATCCTGAAATACGATACCAATTTTTCGTCTTAAAAAAGGAACTTGTTTTGTTTTGATGATGGGAAGATAAAATCCGGCAACCGAACCACCTCCTTCTTTTATTGGCAGATCGGCGTATAAGGTTTTCATTAAACTGGTTTTGCCGCTGCCCACTTTTCCTATGATGTAAACAAATTCTCCTTTTTCAATTTCCAAACTAACGTCTGTTAGAATAATATTATCTGCCTGGCGGATAACTGCATTTTTAAGTTCAATGATAGGAGATTCGGACATGTATTTTGTTTTTTTAGAATTCAAATTGTGTGTTGACATACAAATCTAAAAAATTATTTCGGCAGAAGGTTTTTTATTCCTCTTTTCTTTATCAAAACAGAGTGCAATTTTTCTTTCTTTCCACCGTTTGAAATACGATAAGCTTACAGATTATTTATACCTTTAGGCCTGATTTTATGAGTTGAATCTGATTCGGAAATCAGCCACTGAAAGGCTTGGATATTCAACGTTTTTTTAACTTGTTATACCTACACACGCAACGAAGATATGAGAAATAAATATAGTTTGTGGATTTTGATTTTCCTGTTTTTTTTATGTTTGGGATTTACAGTTCAGGCCCAAAAATCATTACCCCTTAAAAGCAGTAATCAAGTTTGGCAATCGGCCATGGAAATGTTCCAAAACAAAAATTATGGCGGAGCCAGACACGAATTCGCCGATTTTATTCAAATGGAGAAGGATGCTTATTCCGATCGAGCCACCAAAGCTGTTTTTTATATGGCCTGGTGTTCCATCGAACTTTTTCGTCCGGAGGCCGAAGAGGAAATGAAATCTTTTATTCAGAAGCATCCGGAGAGTAATTTAAAACAGGCTGCTTATTTTCAGTTGGGAAGGCAGCAGTATCGAAGTAAGAAATACAAGGATGCTTTGGAATGGTTTAAAAAGGTTGATGTTTATGCTTTAAATTCTGATCAGCGAACCGAATATCAGTTTAAAATGGGCTATTCTTATTTTGTAGAAAAGAAATATGAAGAGGCCAGACAATTCTTTTTCGATATTATCGAAGTGTCGGGAGAATATAATGCTCCGGCAAATTACTACTATGCTCACATTGCCTATTTAAACGGGAATTATCAAACTGCACTGAATGGGTTCGAAAAGCTGATTAAGAATAAAACCTTTCAGCCGATTGTTCCTTACTACATCACGCAAATTTATTACCTGCAGGAGAAATATGCGAAGGTAATTGAATATGCTCCGCAATTTTTAGATGATGCCTCGGTAACACGAAGCGACGAAATTGCGAAGATGATCGGACTTTCTCATTACCAGTTAAAAGAATACCAAAAGGCAATTCCATTTCTGGATAAAGGAAAGAAAAGCTTTTCGCGTGAGGACAGGTTTGCTTACGGATATTGTCTTTACAAACAAAAGAAATATGGGGAAGCAGTTGAGCAATTTGAGAGAGTTGGCGGCGAAAATGATGAGTTGCTGATGGTTGCCAATTATTGTCTGGCAGATTGTTCTCTGCAATTGGGAGATAAACAAGGAGCTAAAGTTGCTTTTGCAACTACTGCCCGAATGGATTTTGATAAAAATATGCAGCAGGATGCTTTGTTTAATTTTGCAAAATTGACCTACGAGCTTTCTTATTCGCCTTTTAACGAGACCATAAAGGCTTTTGATGAATATTTGCAGAACTATCCGGACTCTGATCGTAATGATGAAGCTTACGATTACCTGGTGAAAGTGTACATGACCACTAAGAATTATGGCGATGCGTTACTTTCTATGGATAAAATTGCAAACAAAACTCAGGAGATTAAAAGGGCCTACCAAAGAGTTTCCAGGCTGCGTGGTTTAGAGTTGATGAAGCAGTTGAATTACAGCAAGGCAATTGAATCTTTTAATGCGGCTTTGCAATACAAAATTTATAATTCTCAGATTACTGCCGAATGTACTTACTGGAAAGCGGAAGCTTACTACAGAATGGGTGAATTTGATAAAGCAACGAGTCTTTACAACGAGTTTTTAGTGTCGCCGGGTTCCGGTTCTTCGGAATATTTCGAGCGTGCCTATTACAATATTGCATATGCTTATTTCGAGCAGGATAACTACAACGAAGCTTCCGATTGGTTTCGCAGGTTTATTAATCAATCCGACGAAAAAAGCACTTTTGTTTCGGATGCCTGCAACCGCATTGGCGATTGTTTCTTTTTGAACAGGGATTATAAAAATGCATCGGAGTATTACCAAAAATCAGCAATTGCCAACAAATGGGATACAGATTATGCATTGTATCAGCAAGCTCTTTCGGTTGGATTACTGGGCAACACAAACGAAAAAGCACAATTGCTGGAGCAGATACGCACTTCTTATCCCGATTCGGAATATTTAGATGATGCATTGTTCGAATTGGCCAATGCAAAAGTCAAGTTGAACGATCAGGCCACGGCCGTATCTATTTATAAAGAATTGGCAGGCAAATTTCCCAATAGCAGTTATGCTCCTAAATCATTGCTGCAGTTAGGACAGCTGCATTATAATGCAAAAGAATACCAAAAAGCCATCAGCTCTTACAAAGAGGTGGTTTTAAATTATCCGCAAAGCGAAGAAAAGAAAAGTGCTTTTATCGGATTAAAGAATGTTTATGTTGATATGAATAGTGTGAACGATTATTTTGCTTTTGCAGAGTCGTTTAAAGGAGGAGGAACAATTCGAAGTTCAGAAAAAGATTCTCTTTCGTATATTTCAGCCGAGCGGTTGTACATGTCAGGCGAAACAGAGAGAGGAACAAATGCTTTGGGGGAGTATTTATCCAGTTTTCCCAATGGAATGTTTCGGTTAAATGCTCAGTTCTATAAGGCAGATGCAGCTTTAAATCAGCAAAAGTTCGATGAGGCACTTGCCGGATTCGAACAGGTACTGAGTCGTCCAAACAACTTGTTTACAGAGAGGGCTTTGCTGGCTTCATCGCAATTAAATTACAGAAATAAGAATTACGCTCAGGCGAAGAAGCAGTTTTCGAGATTGACACAAATGGCTGAGATTCCTGAGAATGTGAAATTGGCTAAAGTGGGTTACATGCGATCGGTGTATAGTTTAAAGGAGTATGAGAATACCATTCAGGCTGCGAACGATGTGCTCGAGGCAGCCAAATCGAAGGAAGAATTGATTCGGGAAGCGAAGTACAAACGAGGCAAATCTTATTTGAATTTGGCGAATGCCACAGCTGCATCGGGTGATTTTAAAGAATTGGCCAAAGAAACACAAACAGCCGAAGGTGCCGAGGCTAAATACCTTTTGGCTAAAATATATTTGGAAAATGCTCAGTACGATTTGGCCGAAAAAGAAATCAATGACTTCATCGAAATGAATTCTCCGCATCATTACTGGCTGGCAGAAAGTTTTCTTTTACTGTCGGATGTTTTTATGAAGAAGAATGATCCATTTCAGGCTCGATATACCCTGCAAAGTATTGTTGATAATTATGCGGTAAAGAACGATGGGATTATTGAAAGAGCTCAGGCGAAACTGGATGTTCTTTTAGCCAGTGAGAAAAAGGCCGAAGAGAAAATAACCAATAATGAAGTGAAAGTTCAGTTCGAAGGAGCCGACAGTACCGAAAGCAATAAGTTATTTGAAAAATCTTCTGTAAAAACAGATTCTCTTAAATTAAATGAGGAGAGAATCATGTTAGAGAAGATGTTAAATAGATTAGATATTAAGTAATTAACCACTAATAAAAAAGAAATGTTCAAAAAAATCATATTCACTGTGGCGATAGCCAGTTTGGCTTGTTCAGTTTCTTATGCGCAGGAAGAAAGAGATTTAAATAAAGAAGTGAAGGTGAAAACCGCTTACCAGCCAAAAATAAATAAATCAAAGCGAATTGGTGAGTTGCCGGTGGTTCAGGATACAGCAACCTTTACTCCTTCGTTTTCCTATTTTATACAAACAAAACCTTTGGCCGTAGGATTTTCTCCTGCTTTAATTCCGGCAGCACGAATTGTTGGTGAGCCATTGCAATCAATTAACAGTCATGCCTTAACTCTTGCAGGGGGTAATTATTCAACCCTTTTCGGGGATTATCGTTTCAATAACCAACGCTCGAAAATAAGCGATTTTGGAATTCATATTCGTCATTATTCCACCAACGGAAAATTGGAGTTGGAAAATGGTCGGAAAGCAAAGCCCGATTGGAAAGAACAATTGGCTGAAGTATATGGCAGTGTGTATTTGGATGAGGGAAAGATTTCAGGAAAGGTGTATTACGAGCACAAAGGATATGATTTTTTCGGATTTCCGGCAGAAGATGATGTTGCGGCAAATTATGTGGATTTATTTCCATATACTGAGCAGGTTCAAAATCGTTTTGGATTGAATGCAGAGTTTCTTACTGCCTTTAAAGATGAAGAGAAGTTGAATTTTGGTGTTGGTTTGCAATACGAGCACTTTACGGATGATATCTACGTTACAGAGAATGATGTATTGATTAGTGCCGAGGCTAAAATTCGTCGTGGTGATGGTTTTTGGAGTTTGAAATCATCTTTTGATTATTTTGCAACCGACGGAATTACCAGTATGGAAGAGTTGGGACGCATGTTTGAAAGGAATACTCTCGTTTGGAACTTAAATCCTCAATATTCGCTTAAAACCGGCAATTTGAATTTGAAATTGGGATTGAATACCGTTCTTGCCATGGGCGACGATTCAGAAGCAAAACTGTATCCGGATATTGCTGTCGATTTTGAAGCAATTGAAGGCATTATGACCCTGTTTGCCGGATTGGACGGGGATTTAAAAATGAACAATTACAATGATATTATTGCTGAGAATCCATACGTTTACTCAGGTTTGAATGTGAGACCTTCCAATCAAAAATACAAATTGTTTGGTGGTGTAAAAGGCAGTTTGTCTTCCAATTCATCTTTTAAATTATCTGCAGAATACAGCTCTGTTGATGATCAGTACTTCTTTATGCAAAGAAATGCCGGTGCGGCAAATGCAGATTACTTTGGCCCGACTTACTCAAATAAATTTGATGTGGTTTACGATGATATTAGTTTACTGCGTTTAGGTGCTGAAGTAAGCGTAGGTTGGACCGATAAATTGGATCTGAATTCAGCAGTCTGGTTTAACAAATATACCCTTGATAAGCAGGCAGAGGCCTGGCACAAACCAGAATTTGAAATGAATGTTAATGCCACATATGCATTCACAAGTGATCTTGATTTTCAGGCAGGAGTTAATATATTGGGCGAGAGACCTGTTTCTCTGGGATCTAAGGTGAAAACATTGGATGCCGTGTATGATCTGAATATTGGTGCGAACTATCGTTTAAATAAGCATTTTACGGCTTTTGGGAAAGCAAACAATCTATTTGCCGACAAATACTATCAGTGGGATGGGTATCCTTCTCAGGGATTTAATTTGCTATTGGGTGTGAAAGTCGTATTTTAAATAAAGTCAAAAGCATTTGTAAAAGGATGTTCTGTTTTTAGAGCATCCTTTTGCATTTGCATATGTTTGCAAATTGTTTTTTGCGCACTTTTTACTAGTTTTAATAGTATTATTAAATTTCTATCGAAATTATGTCCTCTAAATTGATTGGTAAATTAAAATATATACTTCCGCTCGCTATTATGCTCTTTTCATGTGTAAGTGAGATTTGTGCTCAAAAAGAGGAGCGGTGGAAGCTTTCAGTTAATAATGACCAAAAGCCACTCGAAATTTTAATGGAGATGGGGATGGAGGAAATGGGAGTAACCTACTTGTTCGATATCACCAGAGATACTCTTAATCTTGCTTTTGTTGCTGAAGAATCAATTGATTGGGATTCACACGGAGTTAGTGTTTTTGCAATGCCAAAAAACAGGGAGGTTCTTAAAATTAAACTCGATAATGCCGATATGGAGAATGTTCAGGTTGTTTTTTATAAGATGTGGAAAGCAATGCCTAAAAATTTTAAAAACGTAACAACAGTATTTGAACTTCACGAATACGGACGCACTAAAGTAGGAGCCGATATCAATAGTTTTATTATTAGGTTTAAAATGAAAAGGCCCCGCCGAAGTAATTCTATGGAATTGTAAACATAAACGGACACATTTCTCTCCTGATTAATGCTTTTAAAAACAGTTTGTCAAAAACTATTAAAAAGCAGGATTTTTCTAAATAAAACAGCCGGTAAACTCATCATTTTTACTATCTTTGTTTTACTTTTATTTTTAGGTTTTAGTGATGAGTTAACGTGTTGGTAATAAGTGTATTTTGTCTTTCTCTCCACTGCCGGTTTTTATCGGTTTAGTCAGAAAAAAACTTTCCTGAGAATAAATTAATTTTTGTACAAAAAAAATATTAGAATATAAGATCATGATTTGATCAATAATCATACGGATTTATTGATGGAATAATTTGATTGACAACTAAAGATCTGATAAATGAGTGATTTAGAAAAGAAACCAAACGGGAATAATGAATATTCTGCTGATAGTATTCAGGTATTAGAAGGATTGGAAGCGGTTCGCAAACGCCCTTCTATGTACATTGGTGACGTAAATATTAAAGGTTTGCACCATTTGGTGTATGAGGTTGTAGATAACTCGATTGATGAGGCCTTAGGTGGATATTGTAAAAATATCGATGTTTTTATTAACGAGGACAATTCAGTTACCGTTAAGGATGATGGTCGTGGTATTCCTACAGAACTGCATGTAAAGGAAAATAAATCAGCACTTGAAGTAGTAATGACTGTTTTGCATGCCGGTGGTAAATTCGATAAGGATTCTTATAAGGTATCAGGAGGTTTGCACGGTGTTGGTGTTTCTTGTGTTAATGCATTGTCAATACTTTTAAGTGCGGAAATCCATCGTGACGGAAAAATATATCGTCAGGAGTATTCAAAAGGGGTGCCGTTGGCGCCAATAGAAACAATAGGTGAATCTGATTTGACAGGAACTTATATTACTTTTAAGCCGGATGATTCAATTTTTCTTGTAACTGAATATAAATACGATATTTTAGCTGCGCGTTTAAGAGAATTGGCCTTTTTGAATAAAGAGATTCGTTTGAATCTTACAGATAAAAGAGATCTTGATGAGAATGGAGAGCCACGTTTCGAGACCTTTTATTCAAAAGAAGGATTAAAAGAATTTGTTGAATATCTTGATAGTACAAGAGAACGGTTAATCGAGGAAACGATTCATGTTTCGATAGACAAGAATGAGGTTCCTGTAGAAATTGCACTTCAATACAATTCTTCTTATTCCGAGAATATTCACTCTTATGTGAATAATATTAATACAATAGAAGGGGGAACTCATCTAACAGGTTTCCGTCGTGGATTAACCAGAACATTAAAAACATTTGCTGATAAATCAGGAATGTTGTCAAAATTGAAATTTGACATTAGTGGTGATGATTTTCGTGAAGGTTTAACAGCTGTTGTTTCTGTGAAAGTTGCAGAGCCGCAGTTCGAAGGACAAACCAAAACAAAATTAGGAAACTCAGAAGTAAGTATTGCTGTTGATCAGGCTGTAAGCACAATGCTGGCTAATTATTTGGAGGAACATCCAAAAGATGCCAGAACTATTGTACAGAAGGTGATAATGGCGGCTACAGCTCGTCATGCCGCTAGAAAGGCCCGTGAATTAGTTCAGAGAAAAACAATTTTAGGTGGCTCCGGACTGCCTGGTAAGTTATCCGACTGTTCAGATAAGGATCCTGTAAACTGTGAAGTATTCCTTGTCGAGGGAGATTCGGCGGGTGGAACAGCCAAGCAAGGCAGAGATCGTAAATTTCAAGCAATTCTTCCGTTAAAAGGTAAGATTTTGAATGTTGAGAAAGCCATGCAGCACAAGGTTTTCGAAAGTGAAGAAATCAAGAATATATTTACTGCCTTAGGGGTTACAATTGGAACCGAAGAGGATAGCAAAGCTGCAAATGTTGAGAAAATTCGTTACCACAAGATTGTAATCATGTGTGATGCGGATGTTGATGGTAGTCACATCGCAACTCTTATTATGACTTTCTTTTTCAGATACATGAAATCATTAATCGAAAGTGGTTACCTATATATTGCAACACCTCCATTGTATTTGATTAAAAAAGGTAAGAATGAACAGTATTGTTGGAATGAAGATCAGCGTTTGCGCTTAATTGAAGAATGGGGTGGTGGAAAAGAATCTTCTTTGCACATTCAGCGTTACAAAGGTCTTGGAGAGATGAGTGCCGAACAATTGTGGTCGACAACCATGGATCCGGAAGTGAGAACATTACGCCAGATAACAATTGAAAATGCAGCTGAGGCTGATCATGTGTTTTCTATGTTGATGGGTGATGAGGTTCCTCCAAGAAGAGAATTTATTGAGAAGAATGCAACTTATGCCAATATTGATGCATAAACAGTAAAATACAATATATTAAGCCCTTGAGTTTGTTTCTCAAGGGCTTTTTTATTATCAAATCATCAATTTTGTGGTTTTTATTTGTTGTGTAAAACAAAATTAATAATTTACCCTACGTAAATTTTAAATGTTGAAAATATGAATATTTGTGTGTTTTGTTCTTCCAGTAATTCTGTGGATGAAAAGTATTTTCTGGAAGCTAAAAACCTTGGAACATCAATTGGTGAATCAGGATACAATTTGGTTTACGGGGGAACAAACGTGGGGCTTATGAATCAGGTTGCAGTTTCGGTTAAAGAGGCTGGAGGAAAGGTGATTGGCGTAGTGCCAAAGCTGATTAATGATTATGGAATATCGGCTGATTTTTTGGATGAATTAGTCATCACTCCTGACATGTCGGAACGGAAAAAAATTCTGCGTGAGAAATCAGATGCATTTATAGCTTTGCCGGGAGGTTTCGGTACGCTCGAAGAGATTCTGGAAGTAATAACTTTGAAACAGTTGGGGTATCATAACTTACCAATTGTGTTCATTAATACCGGTGGGTTTTATGATTTCTTAAAAGCCCAATTTGAATTTTCTTATCAGGAGAATTTTGCAAAAGAGGATTACCGGGACTATTATTTATTTGTAAATAGTTATGATAGTGCTGTGAAATACATTCAGAACTATAAAAAAGGACAGTTAAAGACAAAATGGGATTAATTTTTCAGAAACTGTTTTTCAATAGAATCCAGTAATTTTGCTGTCTTAATTGGTTTTGAGAGGTAGTCATCGCAACCGGCCGCCATTACTTTTTGTTTGTATTCTTTTTGAAAGTAAGCAGTTTGACCAATAATTGGAATCTGTGAATTGAAGGATTTTATTTCTTTTGTTGCATCGTAACCGTTCATGATTGGCATTTGTATGTCCATTAGCACAAGATCAATAGCAATTGATTGGCATATTGTTACTGCTTCACTTCCATTTGTCGCCCAAAGTATTTCTGCCTTGGTATTTGCCAGACTTGCTTTAAAGAAGGAGAAATTAATCTTCTCATCATCTACAATAAGAATGCTCTTTCCTTTCCAGTTGTAATCTGTTTTTTCATAAATTGCTGATTTTTTAATCTTCAGTTTTTCTCTGTTGTAGGGAAGGGTGACAAAAAAACATGTTCCGGCATTCTCTTTCGACTCAACTCTTATATCTCCGCCAAGTAGTTCAGCTAACCGGTTCGAAATGGTTAAGCCCAGACCCGTTCCGCCATACTGTCTGGTGTCAGATCCATCCATTTGCCTGAAGCTGCGAAAGATATTTCCAATTGATTGTTCAGGGATTCCAATGCCGGTATCTTTTACAAAGAATTCGATCTTGTTTTTTTCTTTAAGATGATAACCAAACTCAATAAACCCATTGTCGGTAAATTTGATTGCGTTTTCGATTAAGTTTGATAGTAATTGCTCTAACCGATAAGGGTCGGTATAAATGATAGAGTCTTTATCGTTTAGGGTCTTTTGAATTTTAAGTATAAGATGGGATTTTTTATTCTTGTTTTTGTGAATGTAATACTTTTCATATAATTCGGAAAGTAATGAATTAACAGGAGTTTCAAAAGAGGTAAGTTTTATTTGTTTACACTCTATTTTTGACAAATCAATTATGTTGTTAATGAGCTGCAGTAAATTGATACCACTTTGTTTTATTAGAGCTCCGTATTCCAGTCGTTCGCTTTCGTTAACTTCTTGAGATGTAATAATCTCGGTAAATCCAAGAATATGATTCATTGGAGTTCTTATTTCATGAGACATATTCGCAAGAAAAGCTGACTTTAATTTATCAGATTCCTCTGCTTTGTTTTTCGCTTCGGTTAAGTGTTTTTCATATATTTTTCTCTCCGTAATGTCTCGGTAAATACCGAAAATTGCAATTTGCTCACCATCGACTTCAATTGGATTTCCCATAATAGAAACGTCAATTAGCCTGCCATCCTTACATTTTCGGACAGTCTCAATTTCTACCAGCTGGCCTTTGGCTGTGATGTAATTTAAATTATTGGCTTCATCTTGTCTTGTTTCATCTGCAAGCAAGGTATCTATTACCACTCCTTTTAAATCTTCTTTGGTGTAACCAAACAAACTTGTAAATTGTTTGTTGATTTTTATGCCATTACTCTCGTTGTCTGTAATTGCGATCGCTTCCGGAGAATTTTCGAAAAGTTGTTCAAAGTAGGCAGTTTCAATATTGAGTTGGTGTTCAATTGATTTTCTTTTAAGAATCATCTCATTGGCATGTTCACCAAGAATTTTAAATTCTTTAAAATGCAGTTTAGATATGTCAATTATATGCGAATCGCTCGCTGCATTCTTGTAAAATTGAGTTAGAATCTCTAATCCTGATTTGCTGATTTTCACCATAAATCGTGTGAACGTAATAATAATGAAAATTGTTAGTAAAAAGATTAAGCCTGCTTTGATAAAATACCCATTTACAAGAACTTTCAGCTCATCCTTTTTATTCTGAATTGATTCTGTAAGTTGGCTAATGTGAACACCGCTCCCAATTACCCACTGCCAATCTTTATAGGTTTTTGCATAAATTAGTTTAGCAATGGATTCCCGACTGCCTTCTTTGTATGGATCCATATATCTCACGAATCCACCGTCTTTATCTGTTCCTCTTGTAATCAGCTCCTGAACTATCTTTTTGCCATTTCTGTCCTTTTTATTCCAAAGGTTTTGACCAATAAGATCTTTTTGTGTATGTGCTAAACAAGTTCCGTTAAAATTAAATACTGCAATTGTAAAGCTTTCATCAAATCGCATTTCTGTGATTTTGTCCAGAATTTTATTTTGAATTTTCAATTGGTAGTTTTCTACATATTGAGTACATCCGATGTACCAATTATATGGCTTGAATATTTTAACAAAGGATATTTTAGGATCTATCTTTTGTCCTTCTTCTTTTTGCCAGGAATAGTTTGAGTAACCCTCTCCTTGATTTACTGCAATTTCGATTTCATTTTTAATAATCGGAACGCCAAAAACATCTTTAAGGGATAGTTTGTTTTGTCCTTCCCATTTTGGGTTTTCCGGATCCATTTCCACAATTCCCGCCAGGCTGTTTATATAGAAAAAACCACTTCCGTCATTAAAGCGAACAGTGCGTAAAGCATCAGTAATAAGTTTCTTTATCTGATCTTCGGTAAGATTGTTTTTACAGCTGTTGTATATGTTTGTTGCAATGGAGTGTGCTTCGTAAACTCTGCTGCTAATGTCCTTCTTTAGTGTATTTCTGGTTTGCACTCTCTCGTTTTCAATATAATTTATAAGAGTTTGCGTTTCGTGTTGAAGGGTTTTTTCTTGTATTTTAAAAAAGTCGTCCTGAATTTGTTTGGATTCTTGCTTAAATTTTTGCCTTGCTTGTTGAACCCAAAAAATCCCAAGAATGGAAACCAGGAGAAAAGAAGTAGCGAGAAGTGAAACCAAGAATACTTTAGAAATACTTTTGTCTTCAATGATTTTAGCCAGAATGAATTTCATATTAAGGTGGAAATAGAATTCAATTATTATGTTGTGAGAGTGCCATTAAAAACATGTGTTGCAGGCCCTATTAGCCAAATATCTTTAATTTGTTTGTTACTTATTTTTTTGAAATGAACTTCGAGAAAACCACCTTTTGTCTTAATCTTAAATTTGTTGCTGCCCGTTTTAAAACTGGCACTTATAGCCGATGCAACAACTCCTGTTCCGCAAGAATAGGTTTCATCTTCAACACCTCTTTCGTAAGTGCTGACAGTAAGGTCTTGATCTTGAAATGATACAAAATTCACATTTGTGCCTTTTTCGGCAAACCTATTGTTGTAGCGTATTTTTTTTCCTTCAGTAAAAGTGTCGAAACTTTCATGATTGGATATGAATCTTACAAAATGAGGTGATCCAGTATTTAAAAAATAAAAATCTTCACCCATTTCAATATCACAAACATCAATCATTTTTAAGCTAACCTGAATACCATCTTCAGTATTGTTTATCTTAGCTTCATGTTCTCCATCAACAGCAATGAATTTTGCTTTTTCTGAGACCAGCCCTAAATGATAAGCAAAAGCAACAATACAACGACCACCATTTCCACACATGCTGCCTTCTTTTCCATCCGAGTTGTAGTATCTCATTCGAAAGTCGAATCCGTCTTCATTTTCAAGTAACATTAATCCATCGCCACCAATACCAAATCTTCTGTCGCAAAGTTTTTTAATTAATAAGAAGTTATCCGGAGCAATTCTACCGCTTCTATTGTCAATTAAAATAAAATCATTCCCGGTTCCCTGATATTTTGAAAATTCAACTTTCATTTTTAAATCTTGTTAAGAAGTGTTAAATACCAATAAATTATAAACACTTGTTAAGTTATATCGTTAAAATTGTTTTATAAATGTAATAATCTTATTGGCACTTGTTATTTTGTCACTCAAGAAAATCAAAATTATTTGATCCATGAAATAATTTGATTTTTATTTTAGATATAGAAAGTAACATTCGCTTTTCTTTTTATTCGAATAGTAGGAAAGCATCCTGTTTGATTTCAAACAGACATTATAGAATTATTAATTAATAAAGTTTTTTCAGATGAAATTAAAATTGTTTTTGGGAAAATTAGCAATTGCCATTTTAGGTGGAACAATTGCCATTTTATTATTTGTGTTATTTGCTGATAAAAAAGAAAGAATCATTACAGTTCCGGAAGTTCGAACGACACAGCTTGCAAATCATTCGGTTGGGAATGTGCCTCAGGTTGATTTAACATACGCTGCAGAAATGTCTGTAAAATCGGTTGTTCATGTAAAAACACTTTATTCAAATGAGGAATATCAATCCAATCCCTTTTATGATTTTTTATTTGGAGAGAAAGGTAGAAGTCAGCAGCCAAGAGCTAGTTTAGGATCTGGTTCCGGAGTGATTATTTCTGATGATGGATATATTGTAACTAATAACCATGTTGTGCAGGGATCAAATTTGATAAATATTGTACTGTACGACAAAAGAGAATACGAAGGAAAATTGGTTGGCAATGATCCCTATACAGATTTGGCTTTAATTAAAATAAATGAAAAAGACCTTCCAAAAATGGATTTTGGGAATTCAGATGACATAAAACTTGGAGAGTGGGTTCTTGCTGTAGGCAATCCTTTTAATCTGACCTCTACTGTAACAGCGGGTATTATTAGTGCAAAGGCACGAAATCTTGGTTTAAACGGAAATAGAATGAGTATTGAGTCATTCCTGCAAACAGATGCTGCCGTTAATCCGGGGAATAGTGGTGGAGCTTTGGTTGATACCAAAGGTCGGTTAATTGGAATTAACACTGCCATAGAATCCAGAACGGGTTCATATTCGGGTTATTCTTTTGCCATTCCGGTTGCTATTGTCGAAAAAGTAATTGGTGATTTGAAAAAATACGGAGAGGTACAAAGAGCGTTTATTGGTGTGTCTATTCGAACGGTTGATGCAAATTTAGCTGATGAATTTAAAATTGATAAAATTGAAGGAGTATATGTTGCGGGTATAAATGAAGATGGAGCCGCCGAGGATGCCGGAATTAAAAAAGGAGATATTATATTGAATATAGAAGGTAAAGTTGTAAATTCTAGTGCTGAACTTCAAGAGCAGGTCAGCAAGTTCCATCCTGGTGATAAAATTAAGGTTTTAATAAAAAGAGAAGAGGAAAAGAAACAAATTGAGGTAGTCTTACGTAACAGACTAGGAAATACCAATGTAATTAAATCTAAAGATCTGGCTTTTCTTGGAGCCGAATTTGAGCCAATATCAACACAGGAGAAGTATCGTCTTCAAATAAACAGAGGAGTGAGGATAAAGAATCTGCGTGAAGGAAAGTTTAAGGACGAGGAGATTAAGGAAGGTTTTATTATTTATAAAATTAACGAAACGCCAATTTTTAAGGTCGATGATATTAAAGATGCGCTTCAGAATGTGAAAGATGGAGGTGTATTTATCTCCGGGATTTATCCGGATGGAAGCGTTAAGTATTACGCGTTTTCGTTAAATGATAAAGATTAGGAAATTAAATGGGAAAATAATAATAATTCGAATAAAAGAGCAATTAATTTTGACTTTGAATATTTAAAAGTCTAATTTTGCAAAATATTTCGATGAAAAGGGACTATGAGACAATTAAAGATAACCAAATCAATTACCAATCGTGAAAGTGCTTCCTTAGATAAGTATTTACAGGAAATTGGTAAAGAAGATCTTATTACGGTAGAGGAAGAAGTTGAATTGGCGCAGCGAATAAAAAAAGGCGACCAAAGAGCTTTGGAGAAATTAACAAGAGCTAACTTACGTTTTGTTGTTTCTGTGGCGAAACAGTATCAAAATCAAGGGTTAAGTCTGCCAGATCTTATTAACGAAGGTAATTTAGGTTTGATTAAAGCTGCTGAAAAGTTTGATGAGACACGAGGATTCAAATTCATCTCGTATGCCGTTTGGTGGATCCGTCAATCTATTCTTCAGGCTTTAGCTGAGCAATCAAGAATTGTTCGTTTGCCATTGAATCAAGTTGGTTCTTTGAATAAAATTAACAAAGCTTTTTCTAAATTTGAACAAGAGCACGAGAGAAAGCCATCTCCTGAGGAGTTAGCTGAATCTTTAGAGTTACCTGCAGATAAAGTAGCGGATACACTTCGTGTTTCCGGTCGTCACATTTCTGTTGATGCTCCGTTTGTTGACGGGGAAGATAACAGTCTGTTGGATGTATTGGTGAATGATGATTCTCCAATAGCCGATAGAAATCTTTTGAATGAATCTCTTACTAAAGAAATTGATCGTGCACTAGCTACTCTTACTGAAAGAGAGAGTGACATTATCAAACTTTTCTTTGGTATTGGTATTCAGGAAATGACTTTGGAAGAAATTGGTGAAAAATTTGGCTTGACACGTGAGCGTGTTCGTCAGATTAAAGAAAAAGCGATTCGTCGTTTACGTCATACTTCCAGAAGTAAATTACTGAAAACTTATTTGGGATAAAACATTCCATTTACGATATGTAAAAAGCAGTTTCTTTCGAAACTGCTTTTTTTTTTTTATTTCTTTTCTTTTAACTGCTCTTCAAGTTTATACATTTCATCGCGATATTGAGCGGCTTGTAAAAAGTCCATCTCCTTAGCTGCTTTTTGCATTGCTTTTTTGGTTTGTTCAATGGTTTTTTCCAAACTACTTTTACTCATGTATTGAACAACCGGATCAGCAGCAATTTCAATTGAATCCGGACCGGAATAAGCGACAGGCTCATTGTCTTTGCCATGATTCATCATGCTTGCTTTTGAACGGGTAATTTGTGTTGGTATAATGCCGTTTTTGGTATTATAAGCCAATTGTTTTTCTCTTCTATGATCTGTTGCATCGATTGTTTCCTGCATGGATTGTGTAATTTTATCGGCATACATGATTACTTTGCCATTCACATTACGGGCAGCTCTTCCCGAGGTTTGTGTTAATGACCTGGTGGATCTCAAAAATCCTTCCTTGTCGGCATCTAAAATTGCAACGAGAGATACTTCCGGAAGATCCAATCCTTCACGTAATAAGTTCACACCAATCAAAACGTCAAAAACTCCATTTCTTAGATCTTCCATTATTTTTACCCGATCTAATGTAGTAACATCGGAATGAATGTACCGGCAACGAATATTTAAATTGGTGAAATATTCCGATAATTCTTCCGCCATTCGTTTGGTGAGCGTGGTAACCAAAACACGTTCGCTGATTTGTGTGCGTTTGTCGATTTCAGCAATTAAATTGTCTATTTGGTTAAGGCTTGGGCGAACTTCTATTTGCGGATCAAGTAATCCGGTTGGTCTGATTACTTGCTCTACAACAACGCCTTCGCATTTTTCCAATTCGTAATCGGCAGGTGTCGCACTTACGTGGATTGTTTGTTTGGCAATCTGTTCGAATTCTTCGAATTTTAATGGTCGGTTATCCAGTGCCGAAGGCAAGCGGAATCCATAATCAACCAAATTTATTTTTCGGGAGTGATCTCCACCATACATGGCACGAATCTGCGGAATGGTAACATGACTCTCATCAATAACCACCAAAAAGTCATCCGGGAAGTAATCCATAAGGCAGAATGGGCGGGTTCCTGCTGCTCTTCCATCAAAATACCGTGAGTAATTTTCAATTCCTGAACAGTGTCCCAATTCTCGGATCATCTCTAAATCAAAATTGACCTTTTCTTCCAAACGCTTTGCTTCCAGGTGTTTTCCGATATCCTTTAAGAAGGCAACCTGAGCAACCATATCATCCTGGATTTGATGAATGGCTTTTTGGACTCTGTCTTTACTGGTAACAAATATATTTGCAGGATAAATTGTTATTCTGTCATAGTGATCCAATTTAGCTCCGCTGATTGGGTCGAACGAGTAAATTTCTTCAATTTCATCATCCCAGAATATAATGCGGTAAGCAAAATCAGCGTAAGCTGGATAAATATCAATTGTATCTCCTTTTACCCGAAAAGTTCCCCGATCGAACTCTATTTCATTTCTTGAGTACAAAGCATCAACAAAGGAATGAAGAAGCTTGTTGCGGGAAATTAATTGCCCTTTTTTAATTTCGGTGACATTGGCATGAAAATCTTCAGGGTTTCCAATACCGTAAATGCAGGAAACCGATGAAACCACAATCACATCCTTTCTTCCGGACAGAAGGGCAGAGGAAGCACTTAGTCTCAGTTTTTCAATTTCATCGTTAATAGATAAGTCTTTCTCTATATAGGTGCCCGTTACCGGCAGATATGCTTCCGGCTGATAGTAATCGTAATAGGAAACGAAATATTCAACGGCATTGTTAGGGAAGAACGTTTTGAATTCACCGTACAATTGTGCAGCAAGAGTTTTATTGTGACTTAAAACCAAAGTAGGGCGCTGTACCTGCTCAATTACATTGGCAATGGTAAATGTTTTACCCGAACCGGTAACTCCAAGCAGAGTTTGATAAGGAGCTCCATCGTTTAAGCCTTTGCATAATTCTTCAATGGCATTTGGCTGATCTCCTGTTGGTTTAAATTTTGATTCAATTTTAAATTTCATGCAACACTTTTGAATGGTTCTATGTCTGAATTGCTAAAATATAGAAACAATTTGAACCTTGATAGTTTTAGATGAAAAATCTAACTTGTTGGATCATTTTGGAAAGAAAAACAGCTGATTACCATGTTGGTAATCAGCTGTTTTTGATGTTTTATTGTATTTTTAATTGCTTAGCTGAAAGTAAACAGGGAAATGATCGCTGTAGCCACCAAAGTATTTAGGGCCAGCGTAAGATCGGCTTGGGAGAAATACTCCTTCTTTAGGCTGATAGCAAATCCACTCTTCGGTGAAGATTTTTCCAGCCTGATGATTTGTATGCAATCCGTTTGTATTGCTGATAAGACTATTGGAAACGATTAGATTGTCGAGCATGTTCCAAGTGCCTTTATAGCTGTATGTGCCTTTTCCTGCCATTTTTAAATCGTACATTAGATTGTAAAGAGCTTTGGGATTTGAAGTATCCTTATTGTTGGTAGCGGCTAAAATTTTCTCAGCCGATTTGTTGTTCGGTTCATCATTAAAATCACCCATGATAATGATTTTCGCATTGGGATTTTTTTCCTGTAATTTATCAACGGCAATTTTTAATTGCTCAGCCACAAATACACGGTTTTTCTCCGATTTTTCTGCTCCTCCTATTCTTGATGGCCAATGATTAACAAATAAGTGTAAGGTATCATTAGTGCCTAAAATTCCCTGAACATGAAGAATGTCGCGTGTTTTGTAGTTTGGCTCATCTGGAAAATGAATTCCAATTATATCATGACTCAAGTATTTGAATTTATTTTTCTGATACAAAAGGGCACAATCAATTCCTCTTCCATCCGGACTTTCGGTGTGGGCGATGCCATAATCCGCAGATTTTAATTTTTCCTGACCTATTAATGCTTCTAATACAGATCGGTTTTCTATTTCACAAAGTCCGATAATAGCAGGAAAATTATTTTTATCGATGGAAGATAGTACACTGGAAAGATTTACCAATTTTTTCTGATATCGTTCGGCAGTGTAGTCTAGTTTTCCTTCCGGAGTAAAATCGTCATCCCGAGTATTAGGATCGTTAAGAGTGTCAAATAAATTTTCGACATTATAAAATGCAATCGTATACTCCTTTTTTTCCTGAGAACAGGAAAAGGCGATGAGAGCCACCATAAGAACAAACAGTAATTTTTTTAACATGAAATAGTTTAATTGATTCTAATAAAAAGGAGTGACATCGGTTACTCTCATGCCTGCAGCTTCAGCGGCCCGAAAGCCTAAGCTTGCATCTTCAAATACTTGGCAATTTTCAGGGGAAATTCCCATTAGTTCAGCACATTTTAAAAATGTATCCGGTTCCGGCTTGTGATTTTCTACATCATCAGCACTTACCAGAATAGAAATGTATTTATCTAAACCTAAAAGTTGCATGGTTTCAGAGGCAATGTTGCGTTTCCCACCAGTTCCTACTGCCATTGGTATTTTACCATGATATTTGTATACCAAATCGGTAACGGCAGTAATTTCTTTGATTTTGTGCATCTCCTTCGCGAAAAATTCTTCTTTCATATCAGAGAATTTTTGTGGATCAATAGTACGGTTGTTTTTCTCGTTTAGTAAATCGATAATTTTAGAAGAAGGCATTCCTGCACAACTTTTTAAAAAATCAATACTAAATTCCAAGTTCATGATTTTGGCTGTTTTTACCCAGGCTTCATAATGTAAAGGCATGGTGTCAGCCAAGGTTCCATCTAAATCAAAAATAAATGCTTTAGTACTTGGGAATATATCTATTTTTTTCATGGTCTTTGTTTTTTGTCTTTCTATTCGTAAGTTTATTGTTGCAATCCTATTTTTACCTGTGTAAGATTACATTAAAATGATTAGAAAGGGATGCCTAAATTATTAAATAATTTTTAATTAATTGCACTGAATTTTCTTTAATTGCAGATTCTTAGGATGCCGTTTTATGATCTGAATAACAGCTTGTTAAATTGTGTCTTGCTTGGATGTTTCGTTAAAAATATTTAAATTTCCATTGTTTTAACAACTTTTTATTTAATCAGCCGTTATTATAGCTGTTTGATTGAAGTGAAAATTAAAAATCAGTATATGAAGATTGTAGCTGGAAGTTTGATTCTACTATTTGTGATGATGAGTGTTTCTGTGAGTGCCAAAAACAATTCTTTGGCCGAAAAAAGAGCAAATCTAATTACATCCTGGATGGAGAAGAAGTTGGATTTGTCTGTGGAACAGATTACGCAGATTGAGGTTTTAAATTTGAAGTATGAAAAAGAAATTGAAAAGCTGACTATGGAGAAGGATGGATTTCCTTGTATGCAGGCAGTTCG
This sequence comes from Labilibaculum sp., assembly GCF_963664555.1. Taxonomy (GTDB): domain Bacteria; phylum Bacteroidota; class Bacteroidia; order Bacteroidales; family Marinifilaceae; genus Labilibaculum. Next base: position 1,787,248 of record NZ_OY761461.1, read on the forward strand.
TGATAGTTTAAAACGAAAAGAAGTGGAAATGAAAGATGTTCTGTCTGATAAACAACTGGCGAGTTACATTGAATGCAAGTGTGAGCTGAAGGAAGAACTCAAACGGAATTGTAAAGATTTGATTTAAAATAAATTTATAATATAGGATCCCAATCGATTTAGGTTGGGATTTTTTTTTTTCAGATTCACCAAAGGGGATAAAAAGATGAATAAATCTGAAATATTTTAATGTTTGTAACATCCGTTACACTTTTTGCAATCATCCAGTCGCATCTTTGTAGTGTTGGAAGAGTTAAATGTATTCTTAAGGCAGGAATCTTATTTAGTTTGCTCTTTCTCAATTTTGTAACTTGAATAATCAAATTTATAACATTAAAAAATACAATTATGGCTATGTTTTGTTATCAGTGTCAAGAGGCTGCAAAAGGAACAGGATGCACAATTAAAGGTGTTTGTGGAAAAACCGATGAGGTTGCAAACATTCAGGATTTGCTGATGTACGTGATGAAAGGGATCTCTGTTTTTAGTACCAAAGCCCGTGAAGTTGGTGTTGAGAATGATAAAGTGAATAACTTCATCATGACAGGTTTATTTATGACTATTACTAACGCCAACTTTGATAAAGTAAAATTTGTTACAGCTGTTCGCGAAGGTCTTAAGCTGCGTGAAGAGATTAAAAATCAGGCTGAAGCAGCAGGTGTTACTTTTGAAAACCTGCATCATTCGGCAACATGGTTTGCTGATAAAGAGAATGATTTTGATGCAAAAGCGCGTGTTATTGGAGTATTGTCTACTGAAAATGAAGACGTTCGTTCATTAAGAGAATTGTTATTGTATGGTTTGAAAGGCTTTGCGGCTTACGTTGAGCACGCTTACAATCTAGGTCTTGAAAAAGCTGAAATGTATGCATTTATGCAAAAAGCTTTGCAAGCTACTACTGATGATACATTGACCGCTGATCAATTGGTTGCTTTGGTTATGGAATGTGGAGCTAATGGTGTAACTGCTATGGCAACTCTTGATGAAGCAAACACGACTGCTTATGGCAATCCTGAAATTACTGAAGTGAATATTGGTGTAAGCGACAAGCCAGGTATCCTTATTTCAGGTCATGATTTGAAAGATATGGAAGAATTGTTGAAGCAAACTGAAGGAACTGGTGTTGATGTTTACACTCACTCTGAGATGTTGCCTGCCAATTACTACCCAGCATTCAAAAAATATGAGCACTTTGTAGGTAACTACGGAAATGCATGGTGGAAGCAGAATGAAGAGTTCGAAACATTTAACGGACCTATTTTGTTTACAACCAACTGTATTGTTCCTCCAACTACAAAATCTACTTACCAAGATAAAGTATATACTACAGGAGCTTCTGGTTTCCCAGGATTCAAGCACATTACTGCTGGCGAAAATGGAAAGAAAGATTTCTCTGAAATTATTGAAGTAGCCAAGAATTGTGCTGCTCCAACTGAAATTGAGAACGGAACTATCGTAGGGGGTTTTGCTCACAATCAAGTAATGCAATTGGCTGATAAGGTTGTTGATGCTGTGAAAACCGGAGCTATTCGTAAGTTCTTTGTAATGGCTGGTTGTGATGGTCGTATGAAAGGTCGTGATTACTATACTGAATTTGCTGCTGCTTTACCAAAGGATACAGTAATTCTAACAGCTGGTTGTGCTAAGTATCGTTACAACAAATTAGAGTTGGGTGATATCGGAGGAATACCAAGAGTATTAGATGCAGGTCAGTGTAACGATTCATATTCGTTAGCAGTTATTGCATTGAAATTGAAAGAAGTGTTTGAACTTAACGATATCAATGATCTACCAATTGCTTACAATATTGCATGGTATGAGCAAAAAGCAGTTATCGTATTGTTAGCGCTTTTATCTTTGGGTGTTAAAAATATTCATTTAGGACCAACATTGCCGGCTTTCCTTTCTCCAAATGTTGCTAAAGTGTTGATTGATACTTTCGGAATTGCAGGAATTGGGTCTGTTGACGAAGACATGAAAATGTTTTTAAATTAAGAATAAAATTGAGGTTTTAAAAAGCGTTTCTTGGGTGAAGAAAGACAGAGGTGATTTGTGAATGGAACGTTTTTTAGTGTTTGTTATATTATAGTTTGTTAGGGTGATTAGCTGCCTAATGTAGATGATTTAAACTCTGCATTAGGCAGTTTTTTGTTTGATTTTGTTACTATTTTAGGAGCAATTTATGTAATGTTATATGCAGTTATGGATCAAGCTAAAACAATGAAATTCTTAAAGAAGTACCATAAATGGCCTTCTTTGGCATTGACTTTCTTTATTTTATTATTCGCAATTTCTGGAATTGTGATGAATCACCGTGGAATATTTTCGTCTATTGATGTAGATCGGAAATATTTGGGTAGTGAGTATCAATATACAAGTTGGAATAAAGCCGCAGTTAAATCGGCAGTAACAATTCAGGGAGATACAGCATTAATTTACGGCAATATCGGAATCTGGAAAACTATCGATAATTTCAAAACATTTCAGGACTTTAATTCCGGTTTTACATCTGGCGTCGACAATAGGAAAATTGAAAAAGTGATTAAAACCAGTTGGGGAGCGCTTTATGCCGGAACATTGTTTGGACTTTTCTATTACAATCCGAAAAGTGAAAATTGGGAAAACATTGACTTGCCTGTTTCTGAGGAGAGAGTTGTTGATTTGGTTGAAATTAAGAATCAACTATTTGTTTTGACACGTTCTCACTTGTTGAAAAAAACAGAGATTGGTTTTGAGATCGTAAATTTGCTTCCAGATCAGAATTACGACAATAAGATCAGTTTGTTTAAAACATTGTGGGAAATTCATAGTGGTGAGGCTTTTGGCATAATTGGGCAGTTGTTTGTCGATTTTATAGGCCTGGTGTTTATATTTCTTTGTGTAAGTGGTTTAATTTATTTTATATATCCTGATTGGATTAAAAAACGGAAAAAGAAAGGACAGGATGTTCAAAGTAAGCTTGTTTTCTTGAAGTTTAACCTGAAATGGCACAATTATTTCGGGTATTGGCTAATCGTTTTCCTTATTCTAACAACTCTAACGGGAATGTTTTTGCGTCCGCCTTTGTTAATTGGAATAGTATCGAATCGAGTTCCTAAAATTTCATTTACGCATTTAGATAACTCCAATCCATGGTTTGATCAGCTGCGCAGAATAATGTATGATGAAGAATTGAACAGAATTCTATTGGCAACCAATGAGAGTGTATATTATTCTGATGATGATTTTATTTCTGCGCCGAAAGTTTTTGCAATGCAACCGCCAATATCTGTGATGGGAGTGAATGTTTTCGAACAGGTGAATGATGGGAGTTATCTGGTTGGATCGTTTAGTGGATTATTTTATTGGATTCCTGAAAAAGGATTAGTTTTCGATTATATTACTAAAAAACCATATGTTCCTGTGAAAACGATGGGGCCGCCAATTTCTGCCCATCCAATTGCTGGATATTTGAAAGATTCAGAGGGAAAAGAAATTTTGTTTGATTACAATTTTGGCTCAGGAAATTTAAGTGATCAATCCGGTTTTACATCAATGCCTGAAAATATTCAGCAATCGCCCATGTCACTTTGGAATTTGTGTTTGGAAACTCATACCGGTAGAATTTACCAATATATTTTTGGCAGGTTCTATATTCTTTTTATTCCATTGGCAGGAATCAGTATTTTGTGGATTTTGATAATAGGATTTGTTTTGTATCGGAAGCAAAAGAAAAGAAGAAAATAATTTTTTTATCAATTTAGTTGAATGTGTAGTCACTTCTTTTTTTGTTGCAGCAACCAAATGTATAATTTAGGATTATTGTAAGTCTCAGTCCGCGAATTGTGAGTTGATTCAGGGTAAATCGTGAATTTCACCTTGCTTCCTAATTCTTTTAAATGGTTAATCATTCATATTTTAACGGGTTATTTTAGATAAATGTACTAATTGTAAATGATAAGTTAAAAGGAAATAATTATTTAGCGAAAGTCTGTATCTTTATTGCCGGATTAAAAAAAGGAAAAGCATGTTCAACTTTGAAGATATAAATCTGGACCGTATTGTGGTTCACAATGTAGGAAATAAACATCACGATGAAGATTTGAAACTTTCTAAATCGGAAATTCAATTGGAAGATGATGATGTTAAGGATATCCTGCTAAAGTATTTTTTAACAGCCTTTAATAAGGAGGAATTCTATAATTTCCAGCATGATACCGATTTGAATATGAATGAAGTGTTTTGTTATGCTTCGGAGTATTTCGAGGAGAATGTTTCCTTTTACGATCAGTCAACCAATATTGCAGTTCATTTGTATGAAAAATCGAACCATCCGAATATAAAGAGTGGCGAATTTTATTTGGTGGGCTTCTCGAATTGCGTGGTTGATGGAGAAGTTTGCGATGCGTTGGGTATTTTTAAATCAGAAAATAAAGACACTTTTTTAAAGGTGTACCAAAAGCAGGATAATTTTGAGTTGGGATGTGAAAACGGAATCAATATCAAGAAATTGGACAAAGGCTGCTTAATTTTCAACTCCGAAAAGGAAAAAGGATTCAAAGTTTGTATTGTTGATAAAACCAATTCGAACAAAGAGGCTTTGTACTGGAAAGAGGACTTTTTGAATTTGAAACTTCGCGAAGATAATTTCTATCATACCCAAAATTATTTGGATATGTGTAAAGGTTTTATTGGTGATGTGTACAATGACGAGAATGAAGTGGCTAAGGCAGATCAGATCGATTTAATGAACAAGTCAATCAATTTTTTTAAGGATAAAAAGCTGTTCAACGAAGAATTGTTTAAAAAGGAAGTGATTGAACAGCCTGAGGTGGCTACTGCTTTTGATGAATACAAAACCTATTATCAGAACGAACAGGGAACTGTTGTTACTCCTGAATTTACGATTAATAATGATGCTGTAAAGGGAGAGCAAAAGCACTTTAAACACATATTAAAGCTGGATAAAAACTTTCATGTTTACATTCACGGACAACGAAAATTCATTGAAAAAGGATACGATGCAGCTCGCGATTTAAGCTATTACAAACTGTTTTTCAGGGACGAGAATTAGGCATGACCTGACAGCGTTTTTTAACCTGACAGTGTCTGCATATTTATTTGGATTATTAAGAAGCTTTCTCAATTATGGGGAGGCTTTTTTCATTTTCGGGGAGCTTTACCCTTGTAGCATCTTTCACTTTATACTCACTTTATATCCCAGTACCGGCTGGTTTTCAAAATAAATGATCAACTCATCATCGCCTTTCTTGTTTGTTGGTACAGAAAAGTTAACGATGTTCTTTTTTAGAATAGGTTTTACGAGCTGGCCAAATTTTTCACTTTTAAAGTGATAAGCAATCGGAATGTCACTTGGAATATTTGCAATTGAAAAGGCAATCTCATTTCCTTTTTTGATTGAGATTGATCCTTTTTCCGGACTGATAATTTGGTAGTCTTTGCCGATGAATTCATTAAAAATGGCGGGCTGAAGGGCAAATTCTTCCCGGGTAAATTCTTTATTCAGCAGTAACCATTCCTGATTGTCAGGGTAATGTTTCATGGCAAATTCCTTTGGATCGTTATCGAAATAAGCAGGTGTATATTCTTTAAGGAACTCCATTTTGGCGTAGTCAACAGAACCTGCCGCCCAGGTAATATCTGCAAGCTTCCATTTTCCATTAATTTTTACAGCATTCCAGGCATGGTTCGAAGGCAGATTGTTGTTTCCTATCTCCGAAACAAATCGTTTTGCCGTGCCGGGAATTATAACACATTCAATGTTTAGTAATCTGCATACTTCCTGAAAAAGCGTTGCGTATCCTTCGCACAAAGCTTTTCGGCTCTTTATTGTTTTCAAGGCCATATCTCTTCTGAACTGATTTTTTTGTGTCTGCAAATCTTCGTCCGAAGTATACAAAAAGCGGATTTTCTGAGTCTTGTTTACTCCTTTTGTTTTGTATTCAACATTCATGGCAATCCATGCAAAGGCAGCTCTGACTTTATCTTCATCCGTATTGAAATCAGTTTTTATTTTATCAGCTAATTCCTCATAAGAGCTAAAATTTGCCGGGTATTTCGAAATGATTTCATCGACTTTGGTTTGAGAGAAGCTTTCAAAATGAAGCAAGGTGAAAAATAGTATAAGTAGGAATTGATATCTAAAAGGAATCGCCATATGTCCGTTTATTTTTTGTTTTAAAGTAATCAGATAGAATGGAAACGCAATTTCGATGCCATTATTTGATTGCTTAGGGAGTAAATGTATTTTTTTATTTGAACATATATGACATTATTTAAATAGGTGTGTTGTTGTATTGACATTCGTATTTATATGGCTTAAATTTAATAGTTCTAACACTTTAAACTAATAATTACCATGAAGAAAGTTGTCGTTTTTTTAGTGGCAGGACTATTTTTTAGTGCCTGCACAAACCAGTTTGTTGAAGAGGATTTAGACCTTCAGAGTCAAGAATCAGCAAGTAAAGTTAAAACTCAAAAATTGTCAGTAAGTGAAAGTCCAACCTACAAGGCCACCGGATATCTTATTCTGACTGATAATTTTTCATCCCAGATGGAGACTGAAATTGGTAAGGCCAATGGAAAGATTAACCGTAAACTTTCAGAAATAGGAATGTATGTGGTAGAATCCAGTGAAGTTGGTTTTATTACAAAAGCAAAAAAGATAAAAGGAGTTTCCGATGTATTACCTGATCTTCAATTGCAATGGTTGCAGCCTGAAACTACCAGCGAGGCACAGTTTGTTCCTATGCACATTGGTTCTAACGAGACCTACTACGGTTATCAGTGGGGAATGGAAGCTATTGATGCTCCTGGTGCCTGGGATCAGGGATTTACAGGTAATGGAGTTAAAGTTTTTATTCTTGATAGTGGAATAGATGCTGAACATCCTGATTTAGCACCAAATTTGAATACAAGTTTATCAACTTCTTTTGTGCCGGGTGAAGGTTATAATATTGATCCGGGATTTTATTTTAATCATGGAACTCATGTTGCAGGTATTATAGCTGCGGCTAATGGTCCTGCTTTAACCAATGGGGGAGATTTTGGAGTCATTGGAGTTGCACCAAAAGCAGAAATTGTTGCTGTTAAAGTTCTTTCGGAATATACCGGCAGCGGTTCATTCTCAGGAATTAATGCAGGAGTTGTATATGCTGCAAATAACGGTGCAGATGTTATAAATATGAGTTTGGGTACTGATTTGCCAAGAAATGGCTTCTTTGCAGAGTTGCCTAATGGTTCTGTTGTAAAGGTTGGTGCCAATGAAGTTGCAGCCTACATCAGTGCTTCTCAAAAGGCAATTACTTATGCTTACCAAATGGGTTCGCTGGTGATTGTTGCTGCCGGTAATGATGATTCTGATGCGAACCACACCGGTAATTTGGTATTTATTCCTGCCAGTCTCAATCATTTAATGGCAATATCGGCTACTGCTCCTTATGGTTATGCTTACGATACAACAACCGATTTGGATGTTCCTGCCAGTTATACCAATTACGGACAGTCTCTGATTGATCTTGCTGCTCCGGGAGGAGATTTTGATCATCCTGGAGATTTCTGGTATTACGATATGGTTTTTAGCACCATTAGCAGTGGTTGGGGATTTTCAGCCGGAACAAGTATGGCTTCTCCTCATGCCGCAGGAGTAGCTGCTTTGGCATTCGAAAAACTGGGTACTGATGCTACGCCGGCACAGGTAATGTCTGTGCTGAGACAGAGTGCTGATGATCTTGGCCAGCCGGGTAAAGATGCTTACTTCGGAAATGGCAGAGTAAATGCAGCAAAGGCCGTTCAATAAATAAAGTGGATTGAAATCATTAAAAGTTCATGTTTTGAAAGAAGCATGAGCTTTTTTTGTTCTGTATTGATGAACCAGAATTTACTGCACAAAAAAGACCCACACTCACGGAAGCTTGAGCATGGGCCTTTCGAGTAATATACTTAGTAGTATATGCTTTTAATTATCTTAGGTGATTCACCACTTGATAGATTGGCTGAAGAACAGATTCTCCCAATAAAATACTCCTTTCGGGAGACCAACCATATTCAGGGTCTGGTAAATCATTATTGTCCTTGAATGGCATTTCAATAGTCAAAGATAAACATTTATATCTTTCTCCAATGTGTTTCGAGCAAATTGCTAAATTTCCAGTCCCAGGTTCGTTTTTCGGATAGCTGTGAGTGTCCTGAAAATCAGGGCAGGTGGCAATCCATGAACCAATGAATTTTTCGGTTAAATTTTTCAATCTTTCGTCAAAGGAAGGGATGCCTTCTATGCCCGAAATAAAATTATAAGGTAAGGTTTCATCTCCGTGGATATCCAAATTTAAATCACAACCATATTCGTCCATTAAATTACGAACATGGAAAACCTCAGGACTGTTTTCAATCGAAGGTTCTGCCCATTCACGGTTGTAATTGTATCCTTTTGTATTTACACGCAAATTACCGGCAATACTTCCATCAATATTCATGTTAGGCACCAAATAAAAAACAGCTTTGTTTAGTAGGCTTCTCGAAATTGGATCATCCTGATCCAGCAGTCGGTCTAATAAGCCTTGCATGAACCATTCGGCCATTGGCTCACCGGGATGCTGACGGGCAATTACCCAAATGCTTTTTTTCGCTTCGTCCGCTTCACCAACAATCAGCATATCGATGTCTTTGCCTTCTACTGTTTTTCCAATTGAAACCAATTCGCATTCCGGCGACATTTGTGCCTGATGAACTAAATTTAAATGCTGATCGTAGGTGTAAGGAGCAAAGTAAGCGTAATAAACCGAGTTATAAAGTGGCATATGCTCAATAATCAACTCTTTGCCATCGTAATTCGATGGAACCCGAAACCAATTCTCACGATCGTAGGATGCCACAGTTTGGTAGCCTTCATATCCTTCCGGATAAGATGCTTTACCGGCATTTGTAATCCGCATTTTAACAGATTCTTCCATGGCGCCCATCAATCTGAAATGGAACCATTGAAAAAATTCAGAATTCGTGTCGTTGGGGATGCTTAGCTGTATGTTTTGAGGATTGGCGGCATCAATAACTTCAATTTTACCGCCATCAAAATTCGATGAAATATTCATGTGTGTGTCGTTTTTTTTGTGATTCATTCAAAGGTAGATTTTTTGTTTTTTAAAGACAAGGATACTGTTGAATTCTTAAAATTACACTACAGAAGTAATAATTCATGATTAGTAAATGTTTAAATCAGAACAATTTCTTCTATTTTTGGAAGTCTGTTTATCTGGAAAATATTATTCTCTATTTTTGCAGACCAGCCTTGTGTTTATTTTAATTCAAACTAATGATCAATTTGTTTCGTCTGAAAGACAATCGTTCTAAAAAGTGGAAGTTTATAGTGCTTGCTGTAATTCTTGTATTAGTTGTAACAGGATCGGTACTTTTCAAATATTATCAGGATATTTTTTCATCAAATATTAATTTAGGCGAAGAAGAAACCAGTTTTCTGTACATTCCTACTAACTCGAATCAGGCCGATGTTTTGCAAATAATAAATAAAAAAGGCTGTCTTAAAAGCAGTTCCACTCTTCAGTGGGTAATGGAGAAGAAGAATTTTGCAGCACACATTCATCCGGGACGTTACGAAATTAAAAATGGCATGAGCAATAATGAATTAATTAATTTATTGCGCTCGGGTGCTCAAACTCCACTTAATCTTACATTTAATAATACCCGCACTTTAGAAGATTTTGCAGGCAAAATAGCGGATCAAATAGAGGCTGACTCCATAAGTATTCTAAGTCTATTAAAAGACGAATCTAAAATTAAAAAGTACGGATTTGCACCTCATACAATTATTGGAATGTTTATTCCGAATACCTATCAGGTATATTGGAATATGAATGCTGAAAAGTTTGTGGATAAAATGCATAAAGAATATGCAAAATATTGGAATTCCGAACGACTGAAAAAAGCAGAGAGCATTGGACTTTCTCCTATTGAGGTGAGTATATTGGCATCAATTGTTGATGAAGAAACCATCAATAATGATGAAAAAGGACGTGTTGCCGGCGTATACATGAATCGTTTAAACCGTAAAATTAAATTGGATGCTGATCCAACTTTAAAGTTTGCATTGGGCGATTTTACGATCCGCCGGGTTTTGAACAAACACAAAACAATTGATTCTCCATACAACACTTACAAATATCGAGGATTACCCCCGGGACCAATTCGTCAGCCATCTGTTTCAGGTATCGAAGCCGTTCTTAACTACGAAAAGCACAAGTACTATTACTTTTGTGCCAGCCCCGAATTTAACGGATATCACGTATTTGCCAAATCGTTGCGTGAACACAATCAAAATGCAAGTCGCTATCAAAGAGCGCTCAATCAAAGAGGCATCATGAAATAATTGGTACTTCTGCTATTCTCGGGTTGTAATTTTCAGGCTTTTATTGGGAATAAACTGTATGGCAAATGGCAGTGTATTCATAACGGATATCTGCTTATTTTTTAAATCTTTCTCTGGACCTTTTGATTGCCGGCATATTGGAAACCGCCCATTTCGTTAAATTATCCACATGGGGAACAAGAGATTTACCTAAGTCTGTAATTTCGTACTCAACTTTAGGAGGAATTTCCGGATAAATAGTTCGAAGAATAAATCCGTCAGCCTCTAATTTTCTTAATGTAACAGTCAGCATTTTTTGGGATATGTCTGAACCAACTTCTTTATTGATTTCATTGAAGCGTAACTTCTGCTTTTCGCCTAAAATCAGTAATACAAGAATAGACCACTTATCACCAAAGCGATCTAAAACTGTTCTGACAGGACAATTTGTAATATCCCATTCACTTTTTTTAATTTTTTTCCCCATCATAGATCTTTGATTATCAACAATAGTTACCTTGAAGTTAGTTTAGAACAAGGATGTACCTTATTGGTCGTTTTTACAAACTAATATATCTTTGCTATACAAAAGTAAGTATAAAACTTTTATATAGTAAGTTTAAATAAAATATAAGATGGAAAAAATTTTAGTAACTGGCGCAACAGGACATTTGGGAAATATTGTAGTTGAAAATCTACTTAAAAAAGTTTCCGCCGGTCAAATTTCAATTTTAGTTCGGGATGAAGCCAAAGCACAGGCTTTAAAAGCAAAAGGTGTAACCGTTAATATCGGAAGTTACCAGGATATTCATTCATTAAATAATGCGATGAAGGGTATAGATAAAGTTTTGCTAATCTCATCAAGTGATTTTAATGATAGAATCGGTCAGCATAAAAATGTGGTTGATGCTGCTAAACAAGCAGGAGTGAAACATATCTTATATACAGGTGTTACATTGAAAGATATTGCAGCATCTCCTTTACAGCCATTGCTTCAGGATCATTTTCAAACAGAAGATTACATAAAAGAAAGCGGGCTTTCATTCACTTTTTTGCAAAATAGTTTGTATGCAGAGGTGATTCCAATGTTTGTAGGTGAAGATGTTTTGAAAACAGGTATTTTCTTTCCTGCAGGTGAGGGGAAAGTGCCTTTTGCTGTCAGAAAAGATCTGGGAGAAGCTATTGCAATTATTTTGGCAGGAGAAGGACACGAAAACAAAACCTATCACTTAACGGCATCAAAAACCTATTTATTTGCGGATATTGCTGCTGAACTTACCACATTGTCAGGTAGAAAAGTAAATTACACCAGTCTGGAAGATGATGCATTTGAAGATATGTTAAAGCAATTTGGTTTGCCTGAAGAAATTGTATTGATGTCCGTTTTGTTTGCCAAAGGAATTAAGAATAATGATTTTAATATGGCTGACGGTACTTTAGAGAGTATTTTGGGACGGGAACAAACGGATTTAAGAATGTTCCTTAAAGAAGCTTTCAATTTGTAATAGCACTGGCAGGTAAGTTTTTTGATTCATGAAAAATTAAAACCTCCTTCATTTTCTAAAAGCGGAAAGGAAGGGGGGGTGATTATTACAGCACTTAAGTTTACCAATCAAATTAAAACTGAACTTTTCGGACATCCTCTTTTTTTTGCTGACCGAATGTTTCCGTTCCATAAACCGTGAATTCTATATCTGTAAATTCAGGATCATTGGAAGAGGAATGCCGGAAGAGAAAGCTTTGCATAATTTAATGCAACCGGCTTGAAAAATAAGGGTTGCGTCTCACATTTTGTATCAAAGGATTTATTATCATTGCAGCAAAGTAAATTGAATTAGAGTGATGATTGGAGCACAAACAAAAGGAACCCTTATGGTTCTTTTATCAGCAGTATTTTTTGGACTGCTGCCTTTTTTTGCCATTAAAACCTATGCCGAAGGTTTTGATGTAAGTAACCTGCTGTTGTACCGATTCAGTTTTGCATTTGTGTTGATTGGTTTGTTTTGTATCTACAAAAAGATTAGTCTTCGTGTCAATAAAAAACAATTTTTTCTATTGCTGATTCTTGCATTTGTTGGAACCATGATGACTACCTACACACTCTTTTTATCTTACCAGTACATATCATCGGGATTGGCAAGCACACTTCATTTTGTGTACCCCGTTATCACGATTGTTTTTGCAGGTATCATTTACAAAGAGAAATTCACATTAAAAAAAGTAACGGCTCTATTTTTGTCTGTTGCTGGAATTTCTTTGTTGTCGTTAGGCGGCGGTGCAGCGATTAATGCAACCGGTGTTTTATGGGCTTTGGTATCGGGTTTATTTTATGCCATTTACATTTTGTGTATGGCCAATCCCGAACTAAGGAAAATTTCGCCTTACAGTGTGGCTTTTTGGATTTTTGGAATCACAGCAATTTTGTTCTTTGGCAAATGCTTGTTCATAGATGGCATCAACACAAATCCCACTGCCATGTCTTTATTTTATATCGTAAATCTTAGTTTTTGGTCTACTTTTTTGTCGGTTGTTTTGTTTTATATGGGGATGAAATACACCGGACCCGGGAATGCGTCTCTTTTGTCGACTCTTGAACCTCTTACGGGGCTTGTGGTAGGAGTGTTTGTGTTTAATGATGCAATGGACTTAAAAAGTTCTTTGGCTGTTCTTCTGATATTGACTGCTGTTTTTATTGTGATGCAAAACAATAAGAAACCAAACTACCGAATGCTTTTTTACAAAATAACTCCCCGCAGACTAAGGAGAGCTTAATATTTAGATTGGTGTTAATTGTTGAATTAAAGTGATCAATTAAAGAAATTATACATCCATAAATAAACTTTAAAATATGCCGGATAAATGTCTTGTTTGTGAAAGGATTTCAAAAATTCTAAATCATGAAAATCCATACTTTGTGGCTGAACTGGAAACGGGCTATGTTGTTTTGGGAGATTTTCAATTCTTTAAGGGCTACGTTTTATTGCTTTGTAAACAACACAAAACCGAGTTGCATCAATTGGATGAAGATTTTAAGATGAAATTCTTAAAAGAAATGAGTGAAGTTGCCGAGGCTGTTCATCTGGCTTTTCAACCCCAAAAATTAAACTATGAAATGTTGGGAAATGCATATTCTCATTTGCATTGGCATATTGTTCCCAGATATAAAGATGATCCCAACCCACTGAAACCGATTTGGACAATTGACAGCAAAATAATAAATGCAGAGGAAACCAGACCAAACGATCAAATGTTGTTTGAACTAAAAGAAAAGCTGTTAAATGCTTTGAAAACTACGGTTAGCTCTGATCGGTTGGTGATTTAATACTGCAGTCGGAGCCGGATTGCAGCAAGCCTGATTGAATTTTTTATAAATGATAAAAATAGAAAAGTGAATTTCACATCCATTTATTTTATTTGAATTTTGTAATTTGGCTTCATGGAAAAGAGTGAAGATTTAAATGCATTTTACAACAGAATAAAATACAAGACCGATCAGGAGCTGGTTTTAAGCAAACCTCACATTAATGTTTTTGAACGGTCAGCCTGTACAGGACCGCTCACTTATTCAAGAAGAGATTACTATAAAATAACTTTGATATTGGGCGAAGGAAGGCTTGATTATGCTGATAAAAGTATCTATATAGACAGGCCTGCTTTATTGTTTTCGAATCCGTTGATTCCCTATAATTGGCAGAATATTTCCAAAGAACAAACAGGTTGGTTTTGCATTTTTAATGAATTCTTTGTGAAACAGCGGGATGAAATATTAACGGATCTTCCAATGTTTCAGCTGGGATACGATAAGGTCTACTTTCCTGATGAAAATTCAACGAAGGAAATTGCTGATTTATATCGAAAAATGATGGTTGAAAATGAGGGGTTTTATGTCCACAAACAGTATGTTCTGCGCAATTACCTGCATTTGATTGTGCATTATGTCCTTAAGACAGAACCTGCAAAAAATTACGAGCAAACACAAAATGCTGCATCCCGGATTGTTTCGCTTTTTATGGAATTGCTGGAGCGCCAGTTTCCTATTGATTCGATGCAGAATCAATTGAAACTAAAATCTGCGAATGATTATGCCTGTCAGCTTTCTGTGCATACCAATCATCTTAACAGAGCGTTAAAAGAACTTACGGGGAAAACTACTACCGAACACATCGCAGGCCGTATCATTATTGAAGCAAGCGAATTGCTGATTCATACCGATTGGCCGGTTGCTGAAATTGCCTATTGTCTGGGGTTTGAGTATGCTGCCTATTTTAATAACTTTTACAAGAAAGCAACAGGAATGACACCCAGGGAAGTTAGAGTGCAAATTGTTTGAATTTTATAATTTTTGGTTTGATTTTTCTGATTTTTCTGAAAATAGTCTGGCTAATTTTGTCAGGTAATTATTTAAATAATTTAGTATGAAACATTCAGAACATGCAATTGTGAAACACAGGGACACGATTATTTGTTCATGGTAAGTTACATATGGCGAAAACATAAAATAATAATCATATGAAATACAGGATATTAGGAAAAACAGAAGAACAGCTTTCTGCCATAGGATTAGGCTGTATGGGGATGTCGCATGTTTACGGCGAAAGAAATGATGAGGAAAGTATTGCCACTTTGCACAAAGCATTGGAATTGGGGATTAATTTTTGGGACACTGCCGATTTTTATGGTGGAGGAGCGAATGAGAAGCTTATTTCAAAAGTACTGAAACCAAATCGGGACAAGATATTTATAGCGACCAAATTTGGGTTTAAGTATGGAGGGGAAAATTTGCTGGCCAGTAATTTTGATGGTTCGCCCAAATACATGCGTAAGGCTGTGGAATTAAGTCTGCAGCGATTGGGCATCGAAACCATCGATTTGTATTATGCACATCGTGTGGATCCAAACGTACCGATTGAAGAAACTGTAGGAGCTATGGCAGAACTCGTAAAGGAGGGAAAGGTACGTTATCTTGGGCTTTCAGAAGCATCGCTTACCAATATTAAAAAAGCGCACGAGATACATCCCATTTCGGCATTGCAAAGTGAATATTCCCTTTTAACACGGGATGTAGAGAAGAAAATACTGCCTGAAATTACCGCAATGGGCATTACATTTGTGCCCTATTCTCCTTTGGGAAGAGGAATGTTTACCGAGAATTTTAATGTAGATAATATTGCATCAAATGATATCCGTTTAAACTTACCCCGCTTTCAGGGAGAACATTTAGTCAATAATCAGAATCTGATGAAAGCACTGGATGAATTCGCATACGGCAAGAGCATTAATACTGCCCAGCTGGCATTGGCATGGCTGATGGCGAAAGGTGGCAATATCATTCCGATTCCGGGAACAAAAAAACGCAAATACCTTGATCTAAACGCCAAAGCTGTGGATATTGAATTTACAGCAAATGAAGTGGCGGAAATTGAAGCTATTATTGCAAAGTATCCCAATACCGGCGAGCGTTATACCGAAGCGGCTATGAAATTGGTAGACAAAGATTAACAGTTATAAACTGTTGCAAGATAATTTAAAGACCGGGGACACTCCCGGTTTTTTTATTGTTAATTTCGCTCAACAAGGAAGGCTTGCAGGAGTTTTAGTAATGTTTTGTAGATTTGGATTCGAAATAGCAGAAGCGTTTATTGCTGTGATATGTGGATGGACAAATATACTTCGATCTTGCGTGTCAGCTAAAAGGGATTTTATATAAATTGATAAGACGAATAACATGAATAAGAAAATATTTGTATTTCTATTTGATGGATTTTCTGATTGGGAAATTTCCTATCTCACTCCGGAAATAAATAAGAGTGAACAATTCGATTTGGTTTATTTCTCGAAGAACGGAAACACAGTTACATCGATGGGTGGTTTACAAATTAAACCTGCAAGTTCTCTTTCCGAATTGAATTTTGAGGATTTGGATCTGTTAATTTTGCCGGGTGGCATCGCTTGGGAAAAAGGAGAAAATGAAGAGATTACAAAATTTGCCAAAAATGCATTTGAAAAAGGAAAGACAATTGCTGCCATTTGTGCTGCAACTGCCTATCTCGGTCAATTAGGATTACTGAATGATTTAAAACATACCAGTAATGACCTGAATTATTTAAAAGGAACTGCTCCAATGTACCGTGGAGAAGGGAATTATCAAAATTCGCTGGCCGTAACGGATAGAAATATAATTACTGCAAACGGAATTGCTCCAATTGAGTTTGCCAGAGAAATTTTTAAGACCATTGGATTATACAATGATGATACTATTGAAAAATGGTTTCAATTGTTTAAGAATGGAATTTGGAGTGAGTAAATGCCAGACACACAATAATGATCAGGAAAGTGTAAATGTGGGAATCTATGATTTCTCCTGCAGAAACAGTCCGGTTCAGGATTCTTCGATTTAGAACCGGCAACAGCCTGATTTCTCAATAAATATAAGAATTGGGACACTGTATTGTACAAAAGAAAAGACGCCTTTTCGAGGCGTCTTTAACTGAATTTTAATATTGTAGCAATTGATTACTGAACAAAGCTTTCTCTTTCTCCGCCAGCGGCGAAAATAGCTCTTATTCTGTCATTCTGACCATTGGTAAACATATACATGCATTGATCGTCTACATAATCCATGTAATTCATAGTTTGGTCGTTTGATTTGCAGTGTACAGTTGGATAAGAAGGACATCCGTAGTTTGCTCTGTCAGAACTTGGCGTATCAGTTACAAAGTCATCCTGACTGCATCTGCCGTCGCCCCAAATGTGACGCAAGTTTAACCAGTGACCCACTTCATGAGTAGCAGTTCTGCCATAACCATACTGTCCGCCACTTGTGTTACGTCCAAAGTAATCGCTGCCGATAACAACACCGTCGGTTGCTAATGCTCCGCCAGGAAACTGGGCGTATCCTAAAATACCGCCGCCAATTTCACAAACCCAAAAGTTTAGGTAAAAAGAAGGATCTGTTGCATCAATTCCGCCCTGACTGGAAAGTTTCATGGCATCATTGGTTCCCCATGATGTTTTTGAAGATGTTTTTCTATTTACGCCGGCCAATACGAATGTAATATCAACGTTTGCTACATCGTTGTTAAATTCACTTGGTACAGCACCTGTCGCAGGATTAAGATCATTGTAATCGTCATTTAAAATATCAATCTGAGAATCGATATGAGCTTGCGTAACAGGATGATTTGCATCCTCCAGAATATTTACAATAACAGGTATGGTGATGCTCCCCTGATAAGGTGTTGCCGGTGTTGTTTCGCCACCACCTGGCTTGCCTTTATTGGTACTTCCAGTGCTTTTTGCAGCAATTAATTGTCGTGTGTGTTTTTCGATGGCATACATTCTGTTTTCTAAACCAGGATTTTCTTTTAATTGTCTGTTTAGAACTTGCATACTACCACATTTTGCACTGTGTACATGTTCTTCTGCAGCTGATTTAACAGTGCTTTCTTCGCTGGTGTATACATAGAAATCGCTCATGTCGACAGCAATTTCCTGCTGTTTCGGAGCGTTTTCATTTTCATTTTTTTGACAAGACCCCAGAAGAAGGGTCAGGCAAGCGGCTGTGAAAAAAATTCTTTTCATAAATAATTCTTTTTTCTTAGTTGTGATTGTGATTAGTAATATTAAAATCCGACTGAAATTAAATATAAGATTTCACAAAAAGAAATTAAATGTCTCAATTTAAGTGATGAGTGAATGTTTTTTTGATGTTAATTATTTTAAAAAGTTACTGTTTGTGCCGTGTCCGGAATGTTTTCTATGAGTGAAAATAAATTATGATGGCAGGTTTTTTTTTCAATTTACTTCCTGATTATTGTTTTAAATGACTTAAAGAAGATGGGTAAAGTAAAAACCAAAAGCTTGTGAATGAGCTGTGCTCTTGATGCCAGCCAGTTTCTGAAATATTTTCTGCAGCCTATTGACTTTTGCAATGAAAAGTCTTAATTTAGTTACTCTCAAAAGAGAATAATTCTCATTAGATATTAATTATATATGAATGCCGGAGAAATAAGTACAAAATTGAATGAAAAAGGACTAAAAGTCACTCCTCAAAGGATTGCTGTTTTGGAGGCTATTATCAAGCTCAATAACCATCCTACTGCCGATCATATTATCGAGTACATTCGAAGTAAACATCCCAATATTGCAACAGCAACAGTTTACAAAGTTCTTGATGTTTTGGTCTCAAATGAATTGATAAAAAAGGTAAAGACTGAAAAAGATATTATGAGATACGATGCTGTTTTGGAAAGACATCATCATTTGTATTGTTCAGAATCGAGTAGAATTGAGGATTTTAATGATGAGGAGTTAAATAATATTCTTGAAATGTATTTTAAGAAAAAAGAAATTCCCGATTTCGAAATTGAAGATGTCAAATTGCAAATTATCGGAAAATTCACAAAAAGGGATCAATAAGTTCATCGTTTATTAATAAAAAATACAGATTAAAAATGGAAAACAAATCAGATAATATGAGCAGGTGTCCGGTAACCGGAGCTATGGGAAAACAAAGTTTTGGCGGAGGCGGTACAAAAAACAGGGATTGGTGGCCAAATCATTTAAATTTGAATATTTTACGTCAGCATTCTTCTTTATCCAACCCAATGGGTGAAGAGTTTAATTACGCTGAAGAGTTTAAAAGTTTGGATTTGAAAGCTATCAAAAAAGACCTTCATAAGCTCATGACAGATTCTCAAGACTGGTGGCCGGCTGATTTTGGTCATTATGGCCCCTTGTTTATCCGTATGGCCTGGCACAGTGCAGGAACCTACCGGACAGGCGATGGTCGTGGTGGTGCCGGAGGCGGACAGCAGCGTTTTGCTCCCCTTAACAGTTGGCCCGATAACGTTAATCTCGACAAGGCCAGAAGGTTGCTTTGGCCAATCAAGCAAAAATATGGTAAGAAAATATCCTGGGCTGACTTAATGATTCTTACTGGTAATGTTGCATTAGAATCAATGGGGTTTAAAACCTTTGGATTTGGTGGCGGACGTGCAGATGTTTGGGAGCCTGAAGAGGATGTGTTCTGGGGAAACGAAACCAAGTGGCTCGAAGGCGCCGAACGTTATACGGGGGAGCGGGATCTTGCCAACCCACTTGCAGCTGTGCAGATGGGACTTATTTATGTGAATCCGGAAGGCCCTGAGGGCAATCCCGATCCTATTGCTGCGGCAAAAGATATTCGTGAAACTTTTGCCCGGATGGCGATGAATGATGAAGAAACGGTTGCTCTTATTGCAGGCGGTCATACTTTCGGAAAAACCCATGGCGCGGGAGATGTTTCACATGTTGGTCCGGAACCGGAGGCTGCCGGCATCGAAGAACAGGGCTTGGGCTGGAAAAGCACTTTTGGTTCGGGAAAAGGAGGCGATACAATCGGCAGCGGTTTGGAAGTTACCTGGACACAGACTCCCGCCAAATGGAGTTATTACTTCTTCGAAAATTTGTTTAATTACGAATGGGAACTAACCAAAAGTCCGGCAGGAGCACATCAATGGGTGGCAAAAAATGCCGATGCCGTTGTGCCGGATGCCCATGATGCATCAAAAAAACATTTGCCAAGCATGCTAACCACCGACCTTGCTTTGCGTTTCGATCCTGCTTATGAAAAAATTTCAAGACGATTCTTCGAACATCCTCTTGAATTTGCAGATGTCTTTGCACGTGCATGGTTTAAATTAACTCACCGGGATATGGGACCAAGAACATGTTATTTAGGTTCTGAAGTGCCTTTGGAAGAACTGATTTGGCAAGATCCTGTTCCTGCAGTAAATCATGTTGTAATTGATGAAAATGATGTTGCGGAACTAAAAGCCAAAGTGTTGGATGCCGGATTAACAGTAGGACAACTGGTATCAACTGCATGGGCTTCTGCTTCAACTTTTAGAGGTTCTGATAAACGGGGAGGTGCAAATGGTGCACGCATTCGTCTTAGTCCGCAAAAAGATTGGGCGGTAAATAATCCGGCTCAACTCAGCAAAGTATTGAAAAAGCTTGAAGCCATTCAGGATGAATTTAACGCTTCCCAATTGGATGGTAAAAAAATATCACTTGCCGACCTTATTGTGTTGGCAGGCTGTGCAGGAGTAGAAAAAGCGGCCAAAGATGCCGGGCATGATGTTACTGTTCCGTTTACACCGGGACGTATGGATGCATCGCAGGAGCAGACAGATGTAGAATCGTTTGCGGTGATGGAACCGGCAGCCGATGGTTTCCGCAACTATTTAAAAACGAAATATGTTATTTCAACAGAAGAGTTATTGGTTGATAAAGCGCAATTGCTAACATTAACAGCTCCTGAAATGACTGTGCTGGTAGGCGGAATGCGTGTATTAAACGCAAATTCGGACAATTCCAGACATGGGGTTTTCACAAAGAGGCCGGAGCTTCTCACCAACGATTTCTTTGTAAACCTGCTGGACATGGGTACGGTCTGGATGCCGGCATCTGAGACAAAAGAGATATTTGATGGACGCGATCGCAAAACGGGTGCCGTTAAATGGACAGGAACCCGGGCTGATCTTATTTTTGGTTCAAACTCGGAACTAAGAGCACTGGCCGAAGTTTATGCCAGTATTGATGCTGATAAGAAGTTTGTTAAAGACTTTGTTGCTGCATGGAATAAAGTAATGAATCTGGATCGTTTTGATCTGGTCTGATCTTTCCTTAATTCGGAATTTCAGGAAGAATGATCCTGCACTTTTCAGTTCATTAATACAGTAAGGGGTTTGAATTGGGAGCACCTTAACAGCCCAATATTGCAATAAAACAGTTTGGCCAGACAACAAGTCTGGCCATTTTTTTTTGATCCTCTTAAGTAGTTTGTTTCCCAAAGTTTGCATCAGTCAATTGCTAACTCCTGACAGCGTAAAAGACCTGTCAGCGTTTTAGCAATTTCCTTTTTTATTCGCTATTCTTTATTTTGTTAAGTAATTATAGTTTTGTAGATTCATCTATCGAATTGCAATGGATAAAATTGCAAAGGATTTTTTGCTAAAAGCCAAGTGTTTATTGCAATTGCCTTCAGGCAACAGATAATAAAAAAGAATAGTATTGAAGGAGTAAAAATGATGCTAAAGCAAAGGATTGGAATATTTAAAATCCAGTTGGCTAAAGCCAAACTGCAATGGATAAAATAAGAAAGGATTTCTGCTAAAAGTCAGGCATTTATTGCAATTGCCTTCGGGCAACTGATAAAAAAAGAATAGTGTTGAAGGAGTAAAAATGATGCTAAAGCAAAGGATTGGAATATTTTAAATTCAGTTGGCTAAAGCCAAACTGCAATGGATAAAATAAGAAAGGATTTCTGCTAAAAGCCAAGTTTATTGCAATTGCCTTCAGGCAACAGATAACAAAAAAGAATAGTGTTGAAGGAGAAAAATGATGCTGAAACAAAACATCTATTGCAGTTGCTTTTAAGCAACTGATAACATGAAATTTAAAAACAGGCTTTAGCCGCATAAAATAAATAAGATGAGTTGGGTAAGAGTATATGTACACATGGTATTCTCTACAAAAAACAGAGAACCTTTTTTGAATTCCTCAGAAGTAAAGAAAAATGTATTTCAGCACATCAAAAAAAATGCAGAAGAGAAGGGGATTTGGCTCGATTGTGTTAGTGGACATCATGATCATGCTCACTGCCTAATCTCTTTGGGTAAAGAACAAAGCATAAGTAAAGTAGCGCAGTTACTAAAAGGCGAATCTTCATTTTGGATCAATCAGCAAAAATTGACGACAAAAAAATTCATTTGGCAGGATGATTATTGGGTTGTTGGTGTAAGCGAAAGTCATCTTGAATCGGTCAGGAAATATATTCACAACCAAGAATTACATCATTCAAAGCATTCTTTTACGGATGAAATAAATGTATTTATGAAAAAATACGGATGGAGTTTTGTAAAAGGAAAATAGACGAAATTGGACTTAACCTGTTATTCATTGAATGAAAAATGCCTTCCTGCAAAAGCAAGATTATCATGCTCACTGATAATCTGTTTGAATATTTAACTTGCTCCCCAACTTTACATTCACTAATTGCTAACTCCTGACAGTGTTGAAGACCTGTCAGAATTTTAGCATTTTTTTTTACCCTTTATTTGGAACTATTCTGAGAAATAAAATCAGTCTTCTAAATAATGTTTTGTTAATTTTAAAACCGAAAAGGTAAAAAAAACTTTTACATTAGTCCGAACCAAAATGAACAAACCAATTTCAACTTTATTTATGTTGATGTCCGTTGATGGTAAAATTTCAACAGGAAAAACAGATATTTTAGATGTCGATAAAGATTTTCCTAAAATAAAAGGAATAAAAGAAGGTCTGGAGCAATATTATGATATTGAACAGACAACAGATTTATACTCATTAAATTCTGGGAAAGTACAAGCAAAGATAGGGGCAAATAAGCCTCAAAAAGATATATTTAAGTTACCGGTTAGCTTTCTAATCATCGATAACAGACCTCATTTAAATGAGATTGGGATGGATAATTTCATAAGAAAAAGCAAGAGGTTGTTTATTATCACAACAAACAAATCTCATCCGGCTTTTGATAGAAAAAATGAAGAAAATCTTGAAATTATCTACTATGAAAATGAGATTGATTTTGTTGATTTGTTCAGAAAACTAAAAGATGATTTTAAGGTTGATCATTTAACAATTCAGACTGGAGCTACATTAAATTCTATTTTTTTGAGACAAAAGCTTATTGATAAAATTTCAATTGTTGTTGCTCCTGCATTAATTGGAGGAGAAGAAACGCCTTCTTTGATAGGTGGAAAATCTTTATTGTATGCTGAGGAATTGAAGTATATCAAAGCGTTGAAATTGGTAGATGTAAAAAAACTAAATGATTCTTATTTGCATTTAAAATATGATGTGATTAATGAAACTATTATTGAATAATCGGAATCGGGAGATTACTCAAGGAGATGTTTCACTTTCGCTCGTACCTCGCTCATTGTAAGTATTTGCAGGGTGATTTCATTCAACTGCTCAAGGCAGTTTTATTCCCTTGAGTGACTTGCTTCCCAACTTTACATTTACCAATTGCGAACTCCTGACAGCGTAGAAGACCTGTCAGCGTTTTAGCAATTTTCTTTTTACCCTTTATTTGGAACTATTCTGAGAAATAAAATCAATGTTCTAAATAATGTTTTGTTAGTTTTAAAAAACGAAAGGATAAAACACTTTTACGTTGTGTTTCATTTTCAGCGTAATATTAATTGCTTAATTTTTACCGATGATTTTTAGAAGCTTTAAAATGAGAACAAATACAGAACTGTAATTTAACTCTATAAGAATGACTTTAAATTTAAGATTAATAATTGTTTTGCTAATATTATTTACATCATGTAGTAATGATACAAAAGAAGACATAAATTCAGATGATGCGAATACCGAATTAAAAAAAGAGAGCTTAAAAGAACTTTACTCAGATTCAGATTTTAGTGTTTACATGTCAGCATATGTGTCACCCAAAAAAGATGGTGTTACAGATGGTCTTATAATCTATATTAAAAATAATTCTGATGGAACATGTTTTGTCTCTCGAAAAAAACATGTTGCTTTCAAAATTGGTGATGAAACAACAGAAGACCCAAGCTTGTTTTTAAAGGAAGCTTCATTGCAAATTCACACAAGGAATAGTATACCGTTTTATTTGATTAATGAAATCCATAATTTGTTTTTTGAACTGCCCTATATTGCTAAAATATCTGATTATGAAAGTCCATTATTTATAGATTTAAGATTAAAACTGATAAATAACACTATAATTGAAAAGACAGAAACATTTGAAATCGTAGAATAGAGATTTTTAGATAAAAACGAAAGCCCAACACGCGGTCATAAAACATTGCGAGGATAGTGCTAAATTGAAAATAACCTACGACCCAGTATTAAATCGAAAGGGATATAAATATGATGACGAAGCATTGGCTATAGAATTGAAATATTTAAACGAGCAAAAGTATTTATGGAAAGTCAAATGTCTAGTTATAGAACCGAATATGGAGATAGAGTTAAGGTATATTTATTTGATACAAACGAATTAATTGAAATAAAATGACAATTGACTATTCTGCAATTATTGTAACATCAGTTTTGGCATTAATTTCCGCAATTATTGGAGGTTTTGTCTCATATTACTTTGCTTCTAAAGCTAGAAGCTTTAATAAAATTCAGAGAAGAGAAATATTCAAATCTTTTAATTCTACTCCAAGGTTTTGTTGGCAATACTGCAAACTCGGAGACAAAAAAGAAATTCTTTGATGAACAATATAAGTCGTGGATTTATTCTTCAGATGAAGTTATTATTGCTACAAACAAATTAGTGAGTTTAGTGATAGACTCTAGAGGGCAAGAGTCAGACCATAACGCTGGAAGAAAAGCTATTGGCGACATTGTATTAGCAATGAGAAAAGATTTACTTGGCAAGACAAATTTATCATTTACTGATTTTAGATATACTGATGTAATTGAATAATTAAAATATTGAATATCAGTTGTAAAATTTGACTTTAGTCTTAATTTAAAAAAATGAAAAAAATTATTTTAAGCGTTTGTATTATTTGTTATAGGTTTAGTGGATTCTCGCAGGAAAAGAGCCGAAAAGATAATAGTGTAATTGAACAGAGAGTTGGAATTGATTTAGGTTTAGGGGTGAATTTTTTTTCTGGTGAAAATGATGATTATACTAAAGTAGCTCTTGATCTAGGAATTGTTTATGAGTTAAGGGAAAAGGTTTTGTTTGGTATAGATTTCTCTTTCTCACCAAAAGAAAAGTATGAAGATACTGGAGGAGATGGTAGTAGAAGTACTCATGTTGGATGGGATGGTCAAGCGACATGCATTGAGACTTATGTCGGATACAAAGCATTTAATAGAACATCATTTTTAGCTGGATTAGGAACATGTTTTTCTAGTGAGTATGAAGTTATGAAAGGATATTCGAATTTGACCTCATATAAAAGAAATAGCCAGACGTATTTAAGTCCAATACTAGGTGTGATGTATGAATTCCCAATGGTCTACAATGGTCAGTGGTATTTGAAATATGACATGGCTATTGGAGGATACAATAGGCATTCTTTGAGTGTTGGGCTGAAGTTTTGATAAATATCTTCAGAATATGAAATAATGATGAAATTAGAAAAAGAAATTAAAACGACACCACAATAAAAGTAACCGTTGTACAACCGATTATTATTATTTTTAAAAGCTTTCTTTTTTAGCTTAATTGGGTTTTTATTGGAAATCCGACCCTGTATTCGTTTCAGATATCCCGTCCAGCGGAAAAAATGTCTTCTATGAGTTTCAGAAATGATGAATAAATATCTGTTAAGTTTTTTTATTGGGCTAAACTAGTTGGCTGAAGAAGAACAAAAGAGAGATGAAATATTTTTTTATGTGTTTGCAATTGCAATTATACCGCATTTACTTCCATTTCCAGCTTCACACCAAATTTGTAGAGCACCGATTTTCTGATTTCGTTGGCCAATTCGAGTATTTCAGATCCTTTTGCATGTCCAAGATTCACAATCACCAGTGCCTGATCTTTGTGAACACCGGCATCGCCTATTTGTTTGCCTTTCCAGCCGCATTGTTCAATCAGCCAGCCGGCGGCCAGTTTGCTTTGTGTTTCGTTTAGCTCATAAACAGGCATGTCTTCGTGCTTTGCTTTTAGCGCATCGGCTTCAGCTTTGGCAACCACAGGGTTTTTGAAAAAACTGCCTGCATTGCCCAGTACTTTTGGGTCGGGCAGTTTGCTTTCGCGGATTTTGATGATTACCTCGCGGATATTTTTCAGATTCACTTCATCGTAAGCTTCCAGTTCCCGGGCAATGGCGCCGTAATGAACTTTAAATTCGGCCTGTTTGCTGAATCGGAAGTTAACGTGGGTAATGATGAATTGATTTTTGTATTCGTTTTTAAAAACGCTGTACCGATAGTCGAATTCGCAGTGCGCATTGCTGAAAGTTACTTTTTTGTTGCTCTCAATGGATATGGCTTCCACGCTTTCAATCACGTCTTTTACCTCAACACCATAGGCTCCTATATTTTGAATGGGAGCTGCACCAACCACACCCGGAATCAGGGACAGATTTTCGATGCCCGATAAATGATTTTCAACACTCCAGGCTACAAATTCATCCCAATCTTCGTTGGCACCCACCTGCACCAAAACCGAATCATCATCTTCTTCACTAATTTTTATTCCCTTCACCTTTGGATGAATTACCAGGCCGTTAAAGTCTTCGGTAAACAGAAGGTTGCTGCCGCCGCCCAGCAGTAAATACTGAATGTTAAGAATATCATTTTTGCTTAAAAAGTCTTGAATTTCTTCGACAGTATCAAATTCGAAAAAATATCTGGCATTGGCTTCTATGCCAAATGTGTTGTAATCTTTTAAAGAAACGTTTTTACGAAGAGAGGCCATGTTATCAGTTTTCAGTGAGCAGTAATCAGTTATTAGTGAATGGTATTAAAGAGTCTGTTTAAGAAGTTTTACAAAACCAAGAATATCATCTTCGGTGGTGTCGAAAGAGCACAGCCAGCGCACTTCGCCTGCCTGTTCATCCCAAACCCAAAAAAAGTATTCTTCCTGAAGTTGTTCAATTTTATCTTTAGGGACAAGTGCCCAAATGCCGTTGGCCTGAACCTTTTGGGTAATTTTTATCTGATCTATTTTTAGGACTTCCTGTTCGAGCAGTTTGGCCATTTTGTTGGCATGACGGGCTGTTTTCAGCCACAACCCGTTGGTGAGCATGGCATCGAACTGTGCACCGATGTATCTCATTTTAGAACAAAGCTGCATGCTTTGTTTGCGAACGTATTTGGCTTCTTTCGATAGTTCCGGATTAAAAAAGATGACTGCTTCGCCCAGCATCATGCCGTTTTTGGTTCCCCCAAAACTGAGCACATCAACACCGGCAAGGGTGGTAAATTCTTTTACATCAACATCCAGACTTACAACAGCATTTGCCAGTCGTGCACCGTCCATATGAACGTACATGTTGTTGGCATGCGCCAAATCGCAGATGGCTTTCACTTCTTCGGGCGTATAAACAGTTCCCAGTTCGGTACATTGAGTAATCGAAATCATTTTTGGCTGGGAGTGATGCTCAAAACCAAATCCGTGCAAATGCGGGAGAATTAATTCGGGCGATATTTTGCCGTCGGGTGTTTCAATAGGAATAACTTTACATCCTGTAAATTTATCCGGGGCACCGCACTCGTCAACCTGAATGTGAGCCGTTGCCGGACAAAGAATGGAATGATAGGATTGGGTTAATGTTGAAAGACTAATAACATTGGCTCCGGTTCCGTTGAAGGCAAAGTATACATCAATATTGCTTCCAAACAGGGTTTTGAACTTTTCAATTGCGGCAGCTGTGTATGGATCTCCGCCGTAAGCCATTACATGACCTTGGTTCGAATTCTGAATAGCCTCCATTACCTCTGGCAATATTCCTGAAAAATTATCGCTTGCAAATCCTCTTTTATTCATTTTCTATGCTTTTTTATCGAAGCATTAAAAGTAAACTTTATTCATTAAATATTTCGATAAAAAGTTTGAAAATGCTGTGCTGCCATTTAAAATACGAATGTTTTGCTTCTGCTTAATTCTCTGAGCGATTTTCCCGATGGGTGTTTCGGCAGAAAGAAAATGGGAACAAGCGTCTTGTAAATCAGTCTGATATCTCTTATCTAAAATCTGACAATCTATTGCAAAAGAATTTTTATTTTTTGAAGTAAAACAGACAACTCGTCTGGTTTGGCTTCACCTTTGGTAAGGAACTGAATTTTACCTTCTTTATCGAGAAGGAAAAGGTAACACAGCTTTTTGTCCTGAACATCAAAGCAGTCAAAATAAGGATTCAAAGATCCATAATAAGTCATTACATTTTGGTGCATTGGTTTAGCAATGCCGCTGCGCATTCCATTGTCGATATAATGCGACAGCCAATTGTAAAAGGAACTGATCATGGGCACTTCAATGTAACGGAAATCATTGTTGATGCTGAACTCTTTCATAAGAGGTTTGGTCCAGGTGTCAATTTGGGCTTGAGTACCTCTTTTAAATGCAAGGATTAAAACGCTCACTTTTCCTTTGCAATGATCGGGAAGGGTGATCATTTTAGAAGATAATAATTTGCCTTTTATCTCGGGAAAAAAATCTCCGGGTTTAAGTTTTTTACTATCCTGCGCACGCGCAACCGGGCTTACAAAAATACTTAAGAGCAATGCAATTACAATAGATCTAATCATTTGTTTTTTCTTGATAATAGTTTTGAAGAAGAGTCAGCGTATTCCTCGATATTTTCCACCTTTCGGTGATTTTAGCTTCTTTCATCTGGGATTTAATCAACTTGTAAAGTTCTTCAACCTGCTCATATTCTTTTGTGTCTTTTAAATAGGTCTTTGATTGTCCGATGTATGTACCAGGACTACTTTCTACCAAGGGAGCCAGATTCACCCATTTTTTAGTTAATGTAAAAGTGAGTTTTGCTTTTAGTCCAAGATCAGCATTTCCAAGAACGAGATCACCATCTTTATTCAAGGACCAAAAGTATTTTTTTGGGTTTTTAAGTAATTGATCCAACATGTCTTAAAAATTTTAATTTTACATTGATGTTGTTGTAAGTTTGCCTATATAATTTATAAATTTTTTACAACTTTCGCAGGTAGTAAGGGCCATGAATTTTAAAGATAGTAAAAATGATTTGTGATATTCAGTTTGGGAAATTAATGATTGTGTCGGATTTGCATGGCAATGGATTTGATTTCCGTCAGATATTGAAGGTTTACCGAAAATTAAAAAGCGAAGGGAAAGCGGATTATCTGGTTTTTCTGGGTGATTTAATTCATGCTTATCCCGGAAAGAGAAAGGATGAATCTTTGGAAATTATTCAGGAACTCATCAAAATGGGTGCAAATAAAAAGGGAAGCGGGGTAATCTGTTTGTTGGGAAACCATGAGTTTGTTCACATTTATCATATTCCCCTGCAGCGGGGACATTTGGAATTTACATCCTGGTTCGAGAACCGGATTCGAAAGAACAGGGAAGAGATTGTGCGTTTTTTTATGGATATGCCTTTTATGCTGAGAACCAAAGGGGGTGTTTTGGTAAACCATACGGGAAGCTCAGATCGTTATGCCCAAACCAAAGGAATTGATTTAAATTGGTTCAAGCGGTATTCTCATGAAGGAGAATTTGTTGCGCACATTGAGAACATCAACACCTATGATCCGCAGATTAGTTCCCTTTTTATGAAGACTGCAAAAGGGGATTATTTGTGGGATGTTTTAATGAATGGGAATGAACGGCAATACGGAGAGGAGTATCTTGAGATGGTGGATGATTTGCTGCAGTTTGCAAGTGTGGATCGTGAAAATTCTCCCATGACAACACTGGTTAGCGGGCACATTGGGGTTGACTACGGAGCCGAAACAATCGGAAGCCGCAAACTGCGTTTGTGCAGCAGTGCCGGCTGCTTGCGCGATTTGGAAAAGAAATACCTGCTCATCGATGCCGAAAAGAGATATACCAATTCATTGGAACTGCTGGAATGCTGCTGCGATCTTTATTGATTTTAGGATCGGAAAGCTTCCAGACTTTTTCCTCTTAGCTGAAGAGGTGATTTTCCTGTGGACAATTTAAATGTTTTGTTGAAGTAGGAGGGACTGTTGAATCCGCATTCGTAGGCAATCTGGGCCACGGTTAACCTTCCTTCGGCAAGAAGCTTTTTTGCATAATTAATACGCATTTCATTCAGGAATTCAGAAAAGGTTTTATTCGTTTTGCTTTTAAAAAAGCGGCAAAATGCTGTTTTACTCATGTTGGCAATTTTGGCGGCTTCGTCCAATTCTATTTTTTGCTGAAAGTTTTTACTTACGTATTCATAAATCTGATACAGTTTTTGATTGTTTCTGTGCTGGAAAGTTTCTACAAAATTATCCGAAGCCAGATACTCCAGATCATCCGATAGAGCCAAAACCTGCAATATCTGCAGCAGTACAAGAATCCGCTGGGCGAATTCCGATGAATGAAGTGTTTTTAAATGCTGAATGATCTTGTATTTTGAACTGCCTTCAATCCGTACTCCCTGAAACGATTTGGTCAGGAACTTCTTAATTCGATACATTTCAGGCAATAGAAAGAACTCTTTGCCAAAACTATCCTCTTTGAAATGAACGACCCAGGCAATGGCCCGCAAATCATTTTCTTTTCGGTAGTAAGACTCATCGTTCTTCATTACATGAGGAGTGTTGGGCCCAATAAATATCAAATCACCATCTTTAAAATTGTCAATACAGTCGCCAACCACCAAAGTACCTCTGCTTTTTTCAATGTAGATCAATTCAAATTCGGGATGATGGTGCCACGGAACTTCAATGTGCGGTAAAACATCAATCTTAGACCGGAACGAATGCTCATTCTTTATCGGTATCTCTTCAAGTAGTAGCGACATAGTTGTATTATTTTACCTGCTCTGTTTGCAGTTTTCTCAATAAAAGATAATATATTACCTGCTGTTTTTTGTGTTCACTTCGAATCGCAGATTAATATCTTTAAAAGCAGTACTTGTGTATTATTGCCTTTTGTTGTCGTTTATTATTAATAAAGTGTGAATATAGTGCAATAAAATGATAAAATAGTAAAACTAATTCATAAGAAATTGAATGAGATTTGTAAACAGAAATACAAACGATTGAAAAAATATAATTATGGTCTCAATTAGTACGAATATTGGTAAGAGTAATTCCGGAGAAAAAGCTCAGGGAATGAACTATAAAGGAGCTTTAGCTCTGTTAACGTCTCTGTTTTTTATGTGGGGATTTTTGACTTGCATGAATGATATTTTAATTCCTCATTTAAAAGGATTGTTTGATTTGTCAATTACGCAGGCCATGCTTGTACAGTTTACCTTTTTTGGAGCCTATTTTTTAATGTCATTGCCGGCAGGTTGGATTATTGGAAAGATCGGTTATAAAATGGGAATTGTAACAGGATTGGGTATTGCTGCTATTGGTGCAGCATTGTTTTTTCCTGCAGCGGCATTCCTGTCTTACGGATTTTTTCTTTTTGCCTTGTTCGTGTTGGCTGTTGGGATTGTTATTCTTCAGGTGGCAGCAAATCCGTTTGTTGCAGAATTAGGTACGCCCGAAACGGCTTCAAGCCGCTTGAATCTTACTCAGGGATTTAATAGTCTGGGAACCACTGTTGCTCCAATTTTTGGGGCTTATTTAATATTGGATAACACAAGTGTAGATATTGCAGGTAAGGCGGAAGCAGTTCAAATGCCATATGTTGGGTTGGCAATTGCGCTGGCTGTTATTGCAGTGATTTTTGCATTGGTGAAATTGCCGAAAATTCAGGATGCTGAGGAAGAAAAAGCAGAGGGATCGGTATGGAGATTCAGACATTTAATTTTGGGTGCACTTGCCATTTTTACTTATGTTGGAGCAGAGGTTTCCATAGGAAGTGCTTTGGTAATGTATTTTGGAGACGAAGGATTGCACCTGTTTGGTGAAGCCGAAGCGGCCAGCTATGTTTCCGTATTTTGGGGCGGAGCAATGATCGGCAGGTTTATAGGATCAGCAATCATGCAAAAGGTATCGGCCTCAAAAGTATTGGCTTTTAATTCTGTTATGGTTGTGGTTTTAGTTGTTGTTAGTATGCTTACTAACGGATATGTTGCCATGTGGAGTCTTGTTTTGGTAGGATTGTTTAACTCAATTATGTTTCCAACTATTTTTACCCTTGCAATTGATGGTTTGGGTAAATATACAAGTCAGGGTTCAGGTATTTTGTGTTTAGCGATTGTTGGTGGTGCAATAATTCCTATGATAATGGGAGTGCTGGCCGATAATTTTGGATTGCGTAATTCATTTGCATTAACCATTATCTGTTACGGATACATTTTATTCTATGCCTTAAGGGGACATAAACACGCGTAATTAATTATTTATTTTGTTGGGATGAAGGAAGTTGCTTTAGGTATCGATATAGGTGGAACCAATACTGTTTTTGGCTGTATTGATTCAAAGGGGAATTGTTTGGCAACAGGGAGTCTGCCAACTCAAAAGCACGCGGCTATTGAGGATTATTTGAATGAGTTGTTTTTTGAGGTTGAATCTGCTATGAATGGATCAGCTGAAAAAATGCAAATTATTGGAGTTGGTATTGGTGCTCCAAATGCCAGTTTTTACACCGGAACTATTGAAAATGCTGCGAATTTGCGATGGAAGGGGAGTGTGCCTTTAGCCAGTTTGGTGAAAAAGAGAATTGATGTCCCGGTCATTATTACCAATGATGCCAATGCTGCGGCAATGGGAGAAAAGGTTTTTGGTGCCGCAAAAGGAATGGATAATTTCATCGTGATTACTCTTGGTACCGGATTAGGAAGTGGAATTGTAGTAAATGGCGACTTGTTGTATGGCCACGATGGTTTTGCAGGTGAAGTTGGACATATGATTGTTCGCGCCAGCGGACGGGAATGTGGTTGTGGACGCAAAGGTTGTTTGGAAACTTATGTGTCGGCAACAGGAGTTAAAAGAACTGTTTATAAGTTGCTGGCACGGCACATGGGCGATAGTGAGTTGAGAAATGTTCCATTTAGCAGGCTGACAGCAAAAATGGTTGCAGAAGCTGCCGGCAGAGGCGATTTGGTTGCAAAAGAAACATTTGAATATACTGCAAGAATGTTGGGAGAGGTTCTGGCTAATGTGGTTGCTGTAACCAGTCCTCAGGCAATCTTTCTATTTGGAGGATTGACAAAGGCTGGAGATATTCTCTTTAATCCGGTTGCAGAAACACTCGAAGAACAACTTCTTTCCATCTACAAAGGGAAAGTTAAAATATTAGCTTCCGGAATTGAGGATGATGCAGCGGTTTTAGGTGCAGCATCTTTAATCTGGAACAAAAGATAACCGATAGCTTTCAGGCTTAGTTTGAAAGTTAACCCCTCGTGCCTGCATTTATGCAGGCACTTTTTGTTTGTAGAAATTGGTTCTACAATCTGTGGGAAAGATTCCACACATATTTGCATGTTAAAAGTTGTGGAATTAAAAAATAAAATTTCCATGTGAGGTGTATTGTACTGGTAATGAGCCGTTAATTTACTTTTGCGCGTTGAGTTTTAATTTGATTTTATTTCTGGCACAGATTTCTCATATTGATCTGTGAATTTGAATTGATGTAAACTTATTAAAATTAAAAATTATGAGAAAGTTAGTATTTGCACTCCTGGTATTACCTCTATTTACAGCATGTAATCAGAAAGAATTAAAGCAATTGCGTGAGCAAAATGTTCAACTGACTCAAATGGCTCAGGAAAAAGATTCTACCATTGATGATTTTGTTGAATCGTTTGATGTTATTGCAGCTAATCTGGCAATCATTAAAGAGAAAGAAAATATTATTTCTGTTAGTGCAAGTGAGAATCCAAGTGTTGGAAAAAAAGCGCAAATTGTTACTGATTTAGGTCTGATTCGCGACCTTTTGGAAGAAAACAAAGCAAAGCTTGAAAGTCTGGATAAAAAATTGAATAACAGCTGGTACCAAAACTCAAAATTAAAGAAATTGGTGGCTGGTTTAAAAACACAAATTGAAGAAAAAGATCTTTCAATCAATGCGCTTTCTGAGCAGGTTGCACAGCTTAATGTTGAGGTTGAGAATTTGAACGGACAGGTAACTGATTTGAATGGTACTGTTGTTGCTTTAAATACTGAGAATGACAGCAAAGCTAAAACAATTGAAGAGCAAACGACCAATTTAAACACAGCACATTACGTAATTGGTGACATTAAAGAGCTGAAGCTGAAGCAGGTTGTAACAAGTACTGGTGGTATTTTAGGAATAGGAGCGACCAACAAGTTGAATCAGAAAATTAATCCTGAAAATTTCAACAATATCGATATTACTCAAACAACGACTATTCCTGTATCTGGAAAGAAAGTTAGTTTAGTAACTTCTCACCCTAGCGATTCATACCGATTTGAAGGAACTGATAAAGAAATTGAAGCAATCACTATCCTTGATCCTAATGAGTTCTGGAAAGCATCAAAATATTTAGTTGTTGCAGTGAAATAATACAAACAGAATAGCTTGGTTTTAAGCATCCCATTTTGGGGTGCTTTTTTTTTGCGCAGATTTAGTCTTTATCGGCAAAAATACCTTGAGGTTTATCTAACCTGCCCAATGTGTAAATTAACTGATAGTATTATTTCTTTTGGGTAGGATATTGCCCGGTAATCAGCCAATTATCCTCATGTTGAGTTTATTAATTAGCTGGAATTTCGTAACTTATAAACAATCTTCTTGCCCCTATAAAGTGTAGCTCTATACACTGTGCTGTTGATTTGTGTTGAAACGGAATAATTAAATACTTATGTCTGATCTAGAACAAGGAATTCAAAATCATTTATTTGAATTGCAGTTAGAAATTGATGATATTTTTGCCAAAGGGCGCGATTCTGTAGTTTCGGAAGTTACCATTGGGCAAATATATGGTGGAATGCGTGGATTGATTGCATTGGCCTGCAACACATCCTATGTTGATCCTTATTCCGGGCTTCATATTGGAGAGTATACTACAGATGAATTTTCGAATAAGTTGCCTGAAGAAATATTTTTTCTCTTGTCTACCGGGAAATTTCCAGACAGGAAATCACTTGCAGATTTTCAAAATGATCTGAGTAAACGTGCCACAATACCTCAATATACCTGGGATGTTTTGCGCAGTCTGCCTAAAGATACTCATCCAATGACCATGTTGAGTCTGGGTATTTTATCCATGGAAAATGAGTCTGTTTTTAAGAAGGAATACCAAAAGGGTTTAAAAAAGTCGGAATACTGGAAATATACTTTGGAGGATGCAATGAATATACTGGCAAAGTTACCAGGACTTGCTGCGGGGATCTATCGAATAAGGTTTGGCGATGGGAGTTTAATTCCTCATGATTCCGGTTTAAATTGGTCGGGTAATCTGGCACACATGCTTGGTGTTAATGATGATGAGGGATTTGCAGATTTAATGCGTCTGTATCTGGTTTTGCATTGCGATCATGAAGGTGGGAACGTAAGTGCATTTACATCAAGAGTGGTAAATTCAGCTCTTTCGGATTTGTATTATGCTGTTTCTGCAGGACTTAACGGCTTGGCAGGTCCGCTCCACGGATTGGCAAATCAGGAATGCCTTCGTTTTATTCTAAAAATTCACGATAAATTTGGGGCTGATCCGGATGAGGAAGTGTTGAGAGCATATATTCTGGATGTTTTAAATTCGGGTAAAGTGATTCCTGGTTACGGGCATGCTGTATTGCGGGTTACAGATCCCCGATTCACAGCTTTTATGAAATTTGGGGAGGCGAATTGTGCGAATAATCATTGTTTTAAGATTGCAAAGAAACTTTTCTCGGTTGTTCCGGATATATTAATGCATTACAAAGAAGGCAAAGTTGCCAATCCATGGCCAAATGTCGATGCGATGTCGGGTTCACTTCTGCATAATTACGGGTTGAATGAGTTCGATTTTTATACCGTTTTATTTGGTGTGTCCAGAGTCATGGGATTTTGTGCTCAGAATATCCTTGCCTTGGGATTAGGACAGCCGATTATCAGACCCAAAAGTGTTACCAACAGATGGGTGCTTGAAAAACTTACCGTACCCGGATAAATGTGTTTCTCATTTGTCCTGTGTTTAATTCTGATAAATGTGCTATGATAGAATTTGAATCAATTTAAATGGATTGGGATGACAATAAACTGAAAAAAACTAAAAATGATGCTATCGCTAATTTCAGATTTCCTTAAAGTGATTATCTTTGCGGCTCATTTAAATTAAAGAGATGATTAGTGTAGATGCTTTGGCGGTAGAATTTGGAGGAACCAATTTATTTAAAGACATTTCCTTTGTGATTAATGAAAAGGATAGAATTGCTTTAATGGGAAAAAACGGGGCTGGTAAATCTACTCTTTTGAAAATTATAGCAGGAGCCGAAAGTCCTTCCCGGGGAAGAGTTTCAAGTCCTAAGGATAAGGTGATTGCTTATTTGCCTCAGCATTTAATGACTGATAATACCCGTACGGTATTCGAAGAAACAGCTCAGGCTTTTGCTTCTATTTTCGAGATGGAGAAACAGATTGAGGAAATGAATGTGGAATTGGGTACGCGAACAGATTTTGAATCGGAAAGTTATTACAAGCTAATTGAGGATGTTTCTGCTTTAAGTGAAAAATACTATTCGATAGAAGAAATAAACTACGATTCGGAAGTTGAGAAAACACTGTTTGGATTGGGGTTTGTACGGGAAGATTTCACAAGACCAACCAGCGAATTTAGTGGTGGTTGGAGAATGAGAATCGAATTGGCAAAAATTCTTTTGCAAAATCCAGATTTGATTCTTTTGGATGAGCCGACCAATCATTTGGATATTGAATCGATACAATGGTTAGAGGATTTCCTGATTAATTCAGGAAAAGCTGTTGTTATTATTTCTCACGACAGGGCTTTTGTTGATAAAATTACAACCCGGACGATAGAAATTACAATGGGTAGAATTTACGATTACAAAGTAAATTATTCTCAATATTTAGAGCTTCGTAAGGAGCGGAGAGTTCATCAGCAAAAAGCATTTGATGAACAGCAAAAAATGATTGCAGACAATCAGACTTTTATCGACAGGTTTAAGGGGACGTATTCCAAAACACTGGCAGTTCAGTCGAGGGTGAAAATGCTCGAAAAACTCGATATTGTTGAGGTTGATGAAGAAGATAATTCAGCACTTCGTTTAAAATTTCCGCCATCGCCTCGTTCAGGAAATTATCCTGTAATTATGGAAGATGTTGAAAAAACTTACGGGGATCATACCGTATTTTCAGGTGTGAATTTTACAATACAAAGAGGAGAGAAACTTGCTTTTGTAGGGAAAAACGGAGAAGGGAAATCGACTTTGGTAAAAGCCATTATGCAGGAAATTGAGCATGGCGGAAACTTAACGCTTGGGCACAACACGATGATTGGTTATTTTGCTCAGAATCAGGCTTCGTTGATGGATGAAAACCTGACTGTCTTTCAAACCATTGATGATATTGCCAAGGGAGATATTCGAACAAAAATTAAAGATATATTAGGCGCTTTCATGTTTGGAGGTGATAACTCTACAAAGAAGGTGAAAGTTCTGTCTGGCGGAGAAAAAACCAGATTGGCAATGATTAAATTGTTGCTGGAACCGGTGAATTTGCTGATTCTTGATGAGCCAACCAATCATTTGGATATGAAAACCAAAGATATTTTGAAAGCAGCCTTGAAAGAATTTGACGGAACTATAATTCTGGTTTCTCACGATCGTGATTTTCTGGATGGTTTGGCCGAGAAAGTTTACGAATTTGGAAACAAGAAGGTGAAGGAACATTTGGGTGATATTTACTCATTCCTGAGCAAGAAAAAAATGGAAAATTTAAACGAGCTGGAACGTAAAAACTAGATCTGTAAAGTACAATAATAGTGAAGAGACGCCAATGCGTCTCTTTTTTTTGTTGCATATTTTTTACTCTTGCAACCATAAAATTACCTTTTCACAATTTGGTTTTTCTTTTGGTGAAAGGACATCAACGAGCTTCCCATTTTCATCAATCAGGTATTTTTGGAAGTTCCATTTTATTTTCGAATCCATCACTCCATTTTTCGACTTTTGTGTCAGCCAGCTGTAAATTGGATGTATATCATTTCCTTTTACTGATATTTTCGACATCATGGGAAAGCTGACGCCATAATTCTTTGTGCAAAATTCTTTTATTTCTTCATCAGTTCCAGGTTCCTGCCAAAGGAAGTTATTGGCAGGAAAGCCTACAATTACAAAATCTTTATCCTGATATTCCTTGTATAAAGCCTCAAGTAATTCGTATTGAGGAGTCAATCCGCATTTAGATGCCGTATTGACAATCATGATTTTTTTGCCCTTCAAATCAGCAAAACTAAATTCAGATCCATCAATAGCTGTAAGGGTAAATTGATGAATACTTTCTTGGGCAAAGCTCATAAAAGAAGTTGAGATAAGTAAAATGCTTATTGCAATTATTTTTCGCATACCATGATTGTTTACGTTAACGATTCAACAATTTAATTCCTTTTTTGTTCGGAAACAAAATGAGGGATATCAATGCATTTTTATTTTACCGCGAGCTCGCCTCAGTCTTGCATATTTAGGCCACAAAAAAAGAGCAGCCAACCGGCTGCTCTTTCTCATTCAATATTTTATGATGTTAGAATTTTTCATCGTATTTGGTCCAGATTCCATCTCCAATTTCCCACGCCTTTTCCACAACTTCGTTTCCAAGTTGAATGGTTCTGTTGGTAAGGAATTCCACTCTTTTTTTCTTACTCAAACTCATGAATTGTTCATCAATTTTCGCCTGTTCTTCAAAATAGCTTTTTTGCAATGGAACAAACACCTTGTCAATATCGTGACGCATGTCGCCCCATCGCTGGGCAGATAATGTACCCAATCTGTTGAAAGCCCACCATGCTGAAGTACGGGTGTAACCTAATTTTCGGGCTTTTACTTTATAGCTTTCAGCTAAATCTGCAGATCCGGAATAAACAGGAATATAAATTGAGCTTGCAACATTATCCTGCGCCAACCAAACTATTCCTCCAACTTCATCAGGCAACCAATCACGACATTGAATAATCGTAGCATACATAGTATACCAACGGGCTATGGTTCTTTCTCCCAACTCATCCCATCCGCCATTTACACGAAACAATTTGTTCATATCGTAAGGCATAAAAGGATTTGCAAAAGGGGATATCACTTCGTTTCCGTCTTTATCTGCTTGTTTGATATTCTTCACAAAGTTATATGGAGTTCCTTCGTAGTAATCTTTAAAGATCTCCACCAATTTATTCATTGTTATTTTTTCATCCGGTTTTACCGAAAAAGGATAATCTTTGTCGTTGGCATCCAAATTCAGGGAAGGAGCTGCCATTGAAAGTACCCGCCATTCTCTTCTTCGTGAAGCCAGAGACAAACGACTCTCCGGTGCATAAGCGTAATTCCAGCGGAATGTTTCGCCTTCTTTCCACCATCCGTTTTCTTTGGCAACATCAAAAATATTCGCCGATGCCATAAAATAATCCGGATTTTTTAAATCAATCTCTTTAATGGTGCTGGCGTTCGCATTTACCGAAATGTGATCGTTCGGAACTCGTTGAGCAACCCAAACGGCTCCTACTTTTCCTTTTCCCGGACCCACAACCTCAAAATGCCAAACCTCTTTTTTATCAGCAATGGTAAGACACTCACCATAATCGCGCCAACCGTATTTTTTTAGTAAATCATCAGCCAAACTAATTGCTTCTCTGGCTGATGAACATCTTTCCAGCATTAATTGCTGCAAACGCTGACAATCGATCAAACATTCTGTTGAGAATAATTCTTCATGGCCGCCAAACGTAGATTCACCAATAGCCAATTGCTTTTCGTTAATGCAAGGGTAGGCAGTATTTAAGAATTGGTAGGTTTTTTCTACCTGATCGATTTCTCCTATTTTTTTATGCTGATAAGTTGGCATTGCCAAACTATCGTAAGCAGAGCGTTCAAACAATTCGAATTTATTTCCTTTGTTGTGTTTTTTTGAGGGAACAACATTCATCCAGGCTCTTGTGCGGTGACTGTCATCGGTGTGAGATGTAATAACAGAGCCATCGATAGTAGCCATTTTTCCAACCGTTATGGTGGTACATCCTTCCGGAACACCATTTTTCCAATCTG
This sequence comes from Labilibaculum sp., assembly GCF_963664555.1. Lineage (GTDB taxonomy): Bacteria > Bacteroidota > Bacteroidia > Bacteroidales > Marinifilaceae > Labilibaculum. The sequence continues at coordinate 1,827,434 of NZ_OY761461.1, forward strand.
ATTTGTCCTGAGCAATGGCAGAAAATGAAATTGACGCCATTAAAATGAACAGGCTCATTCTAAATTGTTTTTTCATAAGTTCGTGTTGTGTTGTTTAGCAATTGTGTTGTTTGTTCTTTTTTTATTTAGTGCCTTTCACTAAAAAAATGCCTGAATCTTCAATGGTGATTAGTTTTTGTTTGTAGAGCAGGCCTACCGCTTTTTTGAAGTTCTTTTTACTCATATTTAAAAGGTGATAAATATCTTCAGGTGAACTTTTGTCGTTTAAAGGAAGAAAACCATCTTCTTTTTTTAGCTGAGATAGAATTTGTTCTCCAGAATCAGGAATTTTGTTTTCATAACCTTGTTTTTGCAGGCTAACGTCTATTTTTCCGTCAGGTCTGATTTTTTTAATATATGCCTTACGCACATCTCCGCAACGAACAGGTTCAAATATTTCATTCTGATACAACATTCCTAATGCATCGTTACTAATCAATACCTGATAGCCTAAATCATTCCTTCTTCCGATAAGAATTTCAACTTCGTCACCTTCAGTATACGAGGTTTCCACGTCTCTAAGTACATTCTCAATTTTTGCTGTTCCAACAATCCGGCCGGATGCATTATCCAGATACACAAATATTAAGTAAGAATAACCAACCTGCATGTTGTCCTTTTGCTCACTAAACGGCACAAACAAATCTTTAGCGATTCCCCAGTCGAGAAATGCGCCTAAATTATTGACTGTTTTCACCTTTAAGTAAGCAAATTCACCTACGGTAGCATAGGGAATAAGAGTTGTTGCAATAATTCGATTTTCAGAATCACGATAGATAAATACTTTAATAGTATCATCCAATTGGGTTTTAGGAGGCACATATCTGGTAGGTAAAAGAATTAAAGATTCATCTTCTCCCTGTAAATACACTCCAAAATCGACTATTTTAGCAACTTTTAACGATGCAAACTGACCAATCATACTCACAATATTATATTTTATCACTTTATCTGTATTGAATAAGAATCACTTACAGATGAAAGTGCGGTTTCACTACTCGAAAATTTAACACGGTAAATGTAAGCATCTTTTTACGAAATATTCGTTTGCATAGCCAATTCCCGAATTTCGAATTGAAAATGCTCTGCTCTATAAAATCTTCCTGGAAAAGAGCATTGAATCTAACTGACTTTGCAGAATTTGGAGTGTTGTGCAGCAGGTTTGTGAAATCGAAAGAATTGCTTTGAGTATTTAAGCTCAGCGAATGCTTAACAGTAGATGTTATCAGTTAAATGTATGGCATTTTACAAGTGTATTTCTGTGAGTGCCGATTTCAGTACCATTTTAATGATTTGTCATGTGAAGATTGCAATTTTCGTTATCGATTGCAGCTTTTACTTGTTATTATTAAAGAAAAAAATCATTAATGTTATTGGGTGTAAACACCCATTAAACGAGGTATTGTACAACATACAGCGAATAATACAGAAAAATTTCTCCAATGAAAAATTGTTTTTATTTTTGATGCAGAATTAAATCACATTGATTCGATTCCAATTTTAAGCAACTCTCTCGAGTAATAATTGGAGATAAAAAATTAACAAGTCAGGGTATGAAAAAAAGGAAGTTATTAGTTAGAGATCTTACATTAAGAGATGGTCAGCAATCTCTTTTTGCTACAAGAATGCCACAGGCAGAAATTGAAAAGGTATTACACCTATATAAGAAAGCCAATTTCTATGCAATGGAAGTTTGGGGTGGTGCAGTTCCTGATTCAGTTATGCGATACCTTAATGAAGATCCATGGTATCGTTTGGAGTCGATTAAAAAAGTGATAGGCAATGTTTCCAAACTTACCGCTCTATCCCGTGGTCGTAACCTTTTTGGATATAGTCCATACCCGGAATCAGTAATTGAAGATTTCAATACTCAGGCAGTTAAGTCTGGATTGGGAATCATGCGTATTTTCGATTGTTTGAATGATATCGAAAACATGAAGTCTACTATTAAGTATGTGAAAGCAGCTGGTGGTATTGCTGATTGTGCAGTATGTTTTACTGTTGATTCTAAATTTCCTACTAAAAAAGAAGATCTTGAAAGATTAACTATAAAGAACCTTCCTGATCAAATTTTTGATCTGGACTACTTTGTAGATATGGCAAAAAAGCTTGAGGCTTTAGGTGCCGATATGATTTCATTAAAAGATATGGCTGGATTGGCTTCTCCTTCGTATGCAGGTCAAATCATCCGCCGGTTCAAAGAAGAGTTAAGTATCCCTGTAGATTTCCATTCTCACTCTACACCTGGTTACGGTTTGGCTTCTGCTCTTACTGCAATTATCAATGGCGTTGATATCATCGATACCAACATTATGAATTTTGCCGGGGGGTCTGCAGCACCAGCTTACGAATTGATCTACATTTTCTGTCAGAAATTAGGCATTGAATTGGATGGTGATGCAAAAACTGTTGTTGAGATCAACAAAATTCTGAAAGAAATTCGTTTGAATGCTTTGGCTGATGTTGATAGCTACAAGCAGTTCCCAATTGAATTTGATATTACAAAAGATAAATTGCCTGCCAACATCGATCAGTTATTCGATGATGCAATTAAGTTTGCTAATGCCGATCAGGAAGCAGAACTACTTGTTGCATGTCACGCAATTGAGGCATATTTTAATTTCCCGGCTCCGAACCAAATGGTTAAGGATGCGGAAATTCCTGGAGGTATGTATACCAACATGCTTAACCAGCTGAAAGCTTTAGGTTTGGAAACCCTGTTAGAGAGAGTGTTGGAAGTGGTACCGGTGGTTCGTTTGGACGCTGGCTGTCCGCCATTGGTAACCCCTTCTTCTCAAATTATTGGGGTACAGGCTGTAAACTGTGTAATTGATGAGAATTCAGGTCGTCCGTTTTATACCAACGTAAACAACCAGTTCTTTAATTTAGTAAAAGGAGAGTACGGAACAACTCCAATTGAGATTGCTCCTGAATTCCGCAAGAAAATTACAGGAAAAGCTGAAAAATCAGCATATGATGTAGATGCTTATGTATCTCCTGAAAATCCAACATTGCCACAGTACGGAAACGTAAAATTGGCAATTGATAAAAAAGAATTCATGTTGCTTGAGTTGTTCCCATTGGTAGCTAAAGGCTATTTGGAAGGAAAACGTAAAGCAGAATTCGAAGCTCAAAGAGAGGCAAATCGCAAGAAAATTGCTGCAGAAAGGGCTGCAATCAAACGTACAGGTAAACTTAAGATTCGTGACCTTACCCTGCGTGATGGGCAGCAATCATTGTTTGCTACTCGTGTTCCTCAGGCCGAAATTGAAAAAGTTCTTCCGATGTATAAGGATGCTAACTTTTATGCTATGGAAGTATGGGGTGGTGCAATTCCGGATTCGGTAATGCGTTACCTGAATGAGGATCCATGGCACCGTTTGGAGTCTATTAAAGAAGTGATTGGTGATGTTTCCTATCTTACAGCTCTATCGCGTGGCAGAAACCTGTTCGGATATTCTCCATATCCAGAATCAGTAATCGAAGGTTTTAATAGAAATGCTGTGAAATCCGGTTTGGGTATCATGCGTATCTTCGATTGTTTGAATGATGTGAAGAACATGGAAACAACAATCAAGTATATGAAAGAAGCAGGCGGTATTGCCGACTGTGCTGTTTGTTATACTGTTGATCCTAAGTTTACAGGGAAACAAAGATGGAAAGCATTGCTGTCCGGAAAGAGATTGCCTAAGAAGATTTTTGATGTAAATTATTTCCTGAACAAGGCAAAACAAATGGAAGCTTTGGGTGCTGATATGATTACCGTGAAAGATATGGCTGGATTGATTCCACCATCATTGTCAGGGAAGATTATCAGAAGAATGAAAAGTGAATTAAACGTGCCTATCGATTTCCATACTCACTGTACTCCGGGTTACGGTTTAGGTGCTGTTTTAATGGCAATTGTTAACGGTGTTGATATTGTAGATACCAACATTCTGAACTTTGCTGGTGGACCGGCTGCTCCGGCATTCGAAATTATTCAGATTTTTGCTGATAAGTTAGGTTTAGACACTGGTGTGAATTTAGATGCTGTTGTTAAAATTAATGCTGAATTAAAGGGAATCCGCAGTCGGATTGCAGAATTCGATTCATACAAAATGTTCCCATTGGAATTCGATATTACAGCTGATTATCTTCCAAAAGAGATTGATGCATTGTTCGATAAAGCGATTGAATTAGCAAAAGCAGATAAAGAAGCCGAATTGTTAGACGTTTGTAATGCTATCGATAAATTCTTCAACTTCCCGGCACCAAACGAAGAAGTGAAGGCTGCTGAGATTCCAGGAGGTATGTATACCAACATGTTGGCTCAGCTGAAAGGATTGGGATTGGAAGATTTGCTGCCAACAGTACTGTTAAAAGTACCGGAAGTACGTGTTGCTGCAGGTTGTCCTCCATTGGTTACTCCATCATCACAAATCATTGGTGTTCAGGCAGTAAATTATGTGTTGGATGTGAACAGCGGCAAAGCTCCTTATACAAACGTAAACAACCAATTCTTTAACCTTGTGAAAGGTGAATATGGCGAAACTCCAATCAATATCGATCCGGAATACCGTCAGAAGATTTGCGGACAGCGAGATGCTACAGCTTTCGATGTAAGCAAATACAAATCACCTGAGAATCCAATATTGGAAGAGTTTGGTGGCGTTAAGCTTGCTGAGAATGAGAAAGAAATGTTGTTGTTGGAATTGTTCCCAACTGTTGCAGGTCCTTTCCTGAAGAATCGCAAAGCGGATGCTTACTACGCAAAAGTAGAAGCTGAAGAGAATGAAAAACAAAGAATCATCGACGAGCAAAAAGCTGCTTACAAGGCAATTCCTGCTGAGGAAAAGCGAGCAATGCTTTTGAGAGGATTATATAGCTTGGGTGGAACTTCAGAGGAGGCGACTGGTGAGATTACTCAACCAGAAGAAAAAGAGTCTCGTTTAGATCTTAAAACCAAAGAAATGCTTAGCAGGATGAAACCTAAAAGCAAATTAGTAGGATAAAGTTTTCTCTTTATATACGCAACCTTAAAAAGTGCTGCTCTTCGGAGCTGCACTTTTTTTTTGTTCATGACAAATGGTACTGCTGACGTTTTACTAATTGAGAAAGGATACTTTCTTGCCCTAGCACAACTATAGAGCTACGACTGCAATGGTCGTAAGTGAAGCACAAAAAGGAGAGTGTATTGATATTTTGTTTGTGTTTGGTTCATATTGTTGTAATTCAATGTCTTATGTGTTTGTTTTAAGGGGTGAGCTTTGTTTGCTGACAGGGGGAGCTGAAAAAGAGAGCCACACCGAAGTGAGACTCTCATTATATATATTTGACTTGTGTATTCTATTCATATTTTAAAGCAAGTACGGGATCCTGACTTGCAGCCTTCCAGGTTTGGCAGCTTACTGTTGCAATCGCAATAAAAAGTGCAATTACTCCCGATAAGGCAAATATCCACCAGCTCAATTCAATTTTATAGGCAAAGTTACTCAGCCAGTTAGATGCAGCATAGTAAGCGATTGGACAGGCAACAATAAAAGCGAGGGCTACCCATTTGGTGTATTCACTGATCAGTTGGATAAGTATTTCGAAAGCACCGGCACCATTGGCTTTTTTTATGCCAATTTCTTTTGTTTTGTGCTGAATACTGAAGGACGAAAGGGCGAACATTCCTAAGGTTGATAGTAAAATTGACAGAAGGGCAAAAAGTATTAAAGCTTTCATCTCGTTGTATTGATTTCGATAAATTTCGGCATACATATCGCTGATGAATTCATATTTTAAAGGTTCATTTGGAAACAAATGATTCCATTCTTTCTGAAGAACATCAATCGCCATTTTTTTGTTTTGATCATCAATTTTAACAAAGAATGTCCCGTTAAATAACCTCTTGGAAGCCATTACAATTGGTTCTTCTTTCGTAAACATGTTGTCGTAATGGATTGCATCTACAACTGCAATGATTTCTCCTTTGGCAAACATGTATGTGGCAATGAAATTGTATTTAAATTCTCTGCCAATTACATCCTCTGGATTGCTAAATCCCAGCATTTCTAAAGCAGCCATGTTTAAAATGTATTGTTCATTAAATCCTGCATGATTGGTTTCGTATTCTTTAAGATTTTTTCCTGCTATTTCAAGATTTGGGTTGATTGCTATTTTTTCCCATTCTTGCGTTGAAGTAGGTCCCATCTTTAGATTTCCTGCAATTGACTTTATGTTGAAAAGAGTAAAGAAATCTTCATCAATGGTTAGAATGGTTAATCGTAAATCTTTATCATTTTCAACACCTTCCATTTCGAATCCGTATTTAAAAGGAGCAATACTTCCGGGAGGCACTGTAGAAGCACTAACCGATAATATTTCAGGGTGTTTTAAAGCCATTTCCTTGAAGATATCATATTTTTCAAGGGCAACATAAGGTACCTCAGGAAGAACGAGAACTGATCTGTCTCCGTTTCCCAAATGATTTTTATTGACATATGAAATCTGATTGTATAGAATCAGGGTGAGAATTAAGGCTGAAATGGATAAGATAAATTGAAATAGGAGTGAAAACTCGAATTTTTTGGATCCTTGATCGGGCACCTTGCAGAGATCGGGTGATAAACCTGTTATATACAAAGGAAGTAAGGCAAGAATACCAAATGCGGTCAAAAATATAAGTGAAGAAATTAATACTGCAGTGTAAGCTATTTCCAATTGATATTCGAAATGAGTTGCCTGATTAAAATTGAAGGCTAAAAAAGCGCCGATTCCAATTGCGATAATACTTTGTGCAATTGATCTTACAAAGAGGAGTTGTGAAAGATTCAAAATTGAAGCTCCGTTCACCATTCGAATTTTGAAATCTTTACTGCTGTTTATAAACTGTACAAAGTTTAAATTCGAATAATTAATGATCACAATTAAAAGGATAATTACAGCGCCTGCAATTAGAATGATCAAAGAACTAATATTTCCTGTCTCACTTAGCTCATCTCTTTGGTGACTTTTTAGGTGAATATCTTTTAGAGGTAAAAGTTTAAAGCTTGGAGCCAGCTCTCCTTCTTTAACATTTTTAGACCAATAGTTATTAATTGAAATCAAGAGTTCAGTTGCGGAAGTTTTTTCATGCAAAAGCAGATAGGTATAATAGCTTCCGTAGTTTTCTTTCATCTCTTTTAACGATCTTGAAAGCAGTATTTCAGGTCTAAAGTGGGAGTTGGTAGGTGTATCCTCTAAAATCGCAGTTATCGTAAACGTTTTATCTTCAGTATAAGGCTCTTTTATAGTGATTTCTTTTCCTATAACATCTGTACTGCCAAAATAGTTAAGTGCTGTAGCGGCACTAATTACCGCTTCGTTAGGCTTTTTTAGAAGTGTATTTCTATTTCCTTTTTCTACTCGAAAATCAAAAACTTCAAAGAACGTTTCGTTTGTATAGTAAATGTTTTCAGGGGAAAACTCATTTTTCTCAACTTGAATTTTTACATGCCATAAATTGCCAATAAATGCAATTTTTTTAATGGAAGGGAAACGGTCATAGAAACTTACGATATAGTTTTTATCGATAGAGGCAGAACTGATATCATCAGTTTCATCAAGAATGTTTGCTCTTCCAGGTTTGTCAATCTGAATTCTGTAAATATTATCTGCTTTGGTATGAAATTTATCGAAAGAGAGTTCTTTTTGAGTGTACGAGAAAACAATAAGAACAACAGCAAAGGCAATTGCAATGCCTATGATATTAATCGAAAACCATTTTTTGTTTTTGTTGATGTAATTGAAAACCATAGTTTTAGTGTTGAGGATTAGAAATTAATGCCGGCCATTTTTTTTGCGGTACTTTCTGCAGCAATTTCGCCATCGAAAAGGCGAATTACCCTGTGTGCAAATTCTGCATCTCTTTCCGAGTGAGTAACCATCACTATTGTGGTTCCTTCGTTATTTAATTCACTCAATAAATTCATCACTTCCAATCCTGTTTTTGAATCGAGATTACCAGTAGGCTCATCAGCAAGAAGCAGTTTTGGATTGGCTGCAATTGCTCGTGCAATAGCAACTCTCTGTTGCTGACCACCTGATAACTGCTGTGGATAATGGTTCCTTCTGTGTCCGATTTTCATTCGATCCAACATTTCCAAAACACGCGCTTTTTTATCTGCTGATTTAATATTTAAATAATTAAGTGGCAGTTCAACATTCCGGTAAACATTTAATTCATCAATCAGGTTAAAGCTTTGGAATACAAAATTGATATTTCCTTTTCTGATTTTGTTGCGTTGTTTTTCTTTTTGAGATCCAACTTCCCGGTTGTTAAAATAATACTTTCCTTCTGATGGACTATCCAACATTCCCATAATGTTGAGCAAGGTTGATTTGCCGCAACCCGAAGGTCCCATGATGGCAACAAATTCACCTTGTTTTATTTCCAGTTGAATATTGTTTAGGTCAGTGGTTTCAACCTCTTCAGTTCGAAAGGTTTTGTTTAAATTTTCAATTTTTATCATGTTAATCAGATTAGTAATACAATTGTAATGGTTTCATACTATAAACACAAACGAATTAAATAGTATGAAATTTAATAGACTTGCTTTATTATTGGTGTTTTGTTGCCAATTATTGTGCCTGTTGTAAATTCTTTCAGATAATCAGGTTGTTAGTTTGTTTTGGGTGATATTTTCCTGAACTAAATTGTAAATAAATTTTATTGTTAGTGTATAGTTTCTTTACAATTGATAGACTTGTTAGGGAAGGTTTTTTACATTTGAAAAAACATTAAAATAAAATTATGTCCAAAGGTAAGGTGTTAGTAGTAGATGATCATAAAAGGGTGTTAACCGCTTTGCAGATTTTGCTTCAAGATGAATTTGAAGAAGTACAGACTTTAGCAAATCCTAATTCTTTGCTTTTTACTTTAGAAACCAATCAATTTGATATCATTCTTTTGGATATGAATTTTTCAGCAGGTGTGAATACTGGTAATGAAGGTTTTTTTTGGTTGAATAAAATCTTGGAGAAATATCCAGACATGGTCGTTGTTCTACTCACAGCTTATGGAGATATAGAGTTAGCTGTGAAGGCTATGAAAGTGGGAGCAAGCGATTTTATTTTAAAGCCATGGGATAATAACAAACTGATTAATACGCTAAGAACGGCATTGCAGCTTCGTCGATCGAAACAGAGAATTGTGCAGTTGGAGATCGAGAAAGAGGAGTTGGCACGAGAAATTAATCAACCGGTAACAAGAATGATTGGTCGTTCGAAATTGATGCTTGAAATGCATCGGATTATCGAAAAGGTAGCATGTACTGATGCTAATGTATTAATTTTTGGAGAACATGGAACCGGAAAAGAGTTGATTGCGAGAGAATTGCATCTAAAATCGAAAAGATGCAAAGCTGTTTTTATCACAGTCGATATGGGAGCCATTACGGAATCATTATTTGAGAGTGAACTTTTTGGACATGAGAAAGGTGCTTTTACCGATGCACGGGAGAGTAGGATCGGCCGATTTGAAATAGCTTCTGGTGGTACACTGTTTTTGGACGAAATAGGTAACCTTTCTATGCCGATGCAAGCCAAGTTACTAAGTGCATTGCAAACACGCAAAATTATTCGTTTGGGTGATAATCAGGTTCGTGACATAGATATCCGATTGATTTGTGCAAGCAATAAGAATTTGATACAGATGGTATTGAACGGAGAGTTTCGGGAGGATTTATTGTATCGAATAAATACCATTCAAATCGACGTGCCTGAGTTGAGAAATAGAAATGGTGATGTTGCTGTGTTGGCAGAATATTACCTGAGAAAATATGCGGTGAAATACAATAAGCAAAATCTGCGGTTTGCTAAAAATACGATTGAGAAACTAATGAAGTATTCTTGGCCGGGAAACGTCAGGGAGTTGCAGCACACAATTGAAAAGGCGGTGATTTTAACCGATAATTCGGAATTGTTAGCCGAAGAGTTTCTTTTTAAAGAGAGACAAATTAATGAAATGAAAAATGAAGCTGTTTCATTTGAGGAGATGGAAAAGCAATTGATTCGATCTGCAATGGACAGACATAAAGGAAATATGAGTCAGATTTCAAAGGAATTAGGAGTAACGCGTCCAACCTTATATCATAAAATTAAAAAGTATGATTTATAAAAAATTGCAGGTTCAGATCATTGTGCGGATTATTGGAATTGTTTTTCTTTCATTTCTTTTTGGCTGGTTGCTTTGGGCAAGTAATTATTTAAATTTATCTATTGTTGTATTTGTTCTTATTTGCTGGCAAGTTGTTAAATTGATCTATTTTTTAAATTCTACGAACCGCTTGTTAAGTCAGTTTTTTTTATCTGTAAAGAATGAAGATTCTACTCTTAAAATTCCAAAAACATTTGAAGGAAAATCATTTCGGGAACTTCGCGTAAGTATGCAGAATGTTAATCAAATAATTAAAGATTTACGATTGAAATATCAGCAAAAAGAGATTGTAAGTAATGCAATCATTGAGAATGCAGCTGTTGGAATACTTACGCTTACCTCTGCAGAAATGGTTGAATGTATTAATCGAAAAGGACGTGAGTTACTGGGGGTACATCATTTGGTTAATATCAAAGCCCTGTTAAAATCAGATGCTAAATTGGTATCTCTTTTTCAACAAATAAAATCGGGGGAGAATCGCATTATTGAAACACAGGTTAACCAAACTAAAATGCATTTGTTGGTTAATTGCAGCGCATTGGTATTAGGTAAAGAAAGGTATAAATTACTTTCTTTTACGGATATTAAGAATCAGCTGGATGCAAAAGAATTGGAGTCGTGGCAGAGCTTGATTAATGTTCTGACTCATGAAATAATGAATTCGGTATCTCCCTTAACCTGCTTGTCGGAAAATCTGGAAAAAAGCTATAAAGAGATGAATTCCGGCACATTGATTTCGGAGAAAATGCTGACTAAAACTCAAACAGGGTTGCGGGTAATTAAGGAGCAAGGAGAGGGCTTAATGCATTTTGTTGAAGCGTACCGCGAATTGTCCCGAATACCAAAACCACAAATAAAAGAAGTCGCAGTGAATCATTTGTTTGAGCATGTAAAAGAACTCCTTTGTTTGTATGAGGATACTAATATCAACTATCAGTTTGCGATTTTTGATGAGAATTTATTTATTGATATTGATGAGAAACTGATTGTTCAGGTGATGGTTAACCTGATTAAAAATGCTCAGTTTGCAATAGATGAGAATGGTGTAATTAAAATTGAAGCCAAAACTAATGAGGAGGGATTTATCCAAATATTAATTACTGATAATGGTTCAGGTATTAAATCTGAAGACATTCCGAATGTTTTCATTCCATTTTTCACAACAAAGGAGAATGGTTCTGGCATAGGTTTACCAATTGCAAGATCTGTTATGCGTTTGCATGATGGCAAAATTAGCCTTGAGTCTGTTTACGGCCAAGGCACAAGAGTATTGATTGAATTTCGGAAACCAATTAAGGAAGTAACCAACGGGTAGATAATTGTATCCGGGTTTAGTGTTGGGTTAACTGTCATAAATATCTATTTAAAATAGGTGTAAATTGATAATAAATTGATCTGCTGGGACTGGAGTATGTTAAAATTATGATATTTTAGAGGAATGGAAGAACAAAGGGCATTACGGGTTGAAATATTGGAAATGTTGTATAAGGGTGAATCCGAATCAGCAATTCTGAATGAATTGGTGCTTAGGGCTCAACGAATTGCAGCAGGCTCTATCTGTTCAATATTATGTGTTGATGAGGATGAAAAGTACTTGTTGTTGGGAGCAGCCCCGGATATGCCTGATTTCTACAATAAAGCAGTTCACGGTATTCCTATCGGATATGGAATAGGATCGTGCGGAACTGCCGCTTTTACTGGCGAAAGAGTTATTGTTGAAGATATTAATACACATCCTTATTGGAAAGATGTTAAAGCTCTTGCACAGAAAGCAAATTTGGGATCTTGTTGGTCGGAACCTATTAAAGATGCTTCGGGTAAGATTTTGGGGACTTTTGCGATTTATCATCGTACGCCAAATTTGCCAAATTCGAAGGATATTGAATTTATTTCAGAACTATCTGGTCTGACTGCAATTGTACTTGATCGAGGTAAAATTATTAGACAATTGGCAGAGAGCGAAAGTAAATATAAAACTTTAGCGGATGCCAGTAATGAGGCTGTTTTTATTGTTGATGAGGATAAGATTGTTGAAATAAATACTCGGGCTGAAATAATGACTGGGTATTCTGAATTGGAATTAACAGGTGTTTCTATTTTTAGTTTTATTGAGAAAGAGCACTGGATCGTTTCGCTTGATGAAAAATCTAGAAATTTTCGCCATAGAATTCAAGCGATCGGCACTAAAAAAGATGGTTCAAAGATAGATGTGGTTGTTCGAATTATGAATTCTATATTTAAAGGCAAGGTTATATGTTTGTTATCCATTCGTGATGTTACCAATTATAAAAATACCAAGACCGAATTACTTAAATTATCGCAATCAGTTATTCAAAGTCCGGTATCTGTAGTGATTACAAATTACGAAGGGGATATAGAGTATGTAAACCCGAAATTTAATGATCTCACGGGTTATTCTTTGGAAGAGGTGATAGGAGAGAATCCTAGCATTTTAAGTTCTGGAAAAAACAATAGAGATTTGTATGAGTTAATGTGGAAAACCATTAAGTCGGGTAATGTGTGGAGGGGAGAATTTCAGAATAAGAAAAAAAGCGGAGAATTGTTTTGGGAATTTGCAACAATATCACCAATAAAGGATGATAAAGGGCAGATTATTAATTTTACTGCTGTTAAAGAAGATATTACCGAACGGAAGAGACAAGAACAAATTCAGAAGATCATATTGAACATTTCAAACGCTGTTTTTTCTCAAGATACACTGTTTGAATTTATTCAGTTTATCAGGTTAGAGTTGTCTTCTATAATTGATACAACAAACTTTTTTGTTGCATTGTATGATGATAAAACTGAAATGTTTAGTTTGCCTTTTCATGATGATCAATATGATTCGTTCGAGAAATTCCCTAAAGGCAAGACTATTTCTGGTTGGGTTGTGGATCATGAAGCAGCACTTTTGGCAACAGCTGAAGAATTGGAAGAGTTGGAGGCAAAAGGAGAAGTCAAGCTTAAGGGTGAACCTTCCAAAATTTGGCTTGGAATGCCTCTAAAGGGAAAAGAAAAGGTGATTGGTGTTCTGGTTATTCAAAGTTACGAAGACGAGAATGTTGTTACCGAGGAAGATAAGAGAATGCTTGAATTAATTTCGCATCAAATTAGTATTTCTATTGAGCAAAAACGAACCGAACAGGAATTGCATAAAGCTTTACGAGATGCAACTGAAGCGGATCGTTTAAAGTCTGTTTTTTTAGCCACCATGTCGCACGAATTACGCACCCCTTTAAATGCCGTAATTGGCTTTTCGGAATTAGTCGATAATGACACAGATATTGATACCGCAGTTGAATTTTGCAAAATGATTCATCAGAGCGGTCACAATTTGTTAAACATTGTTGAAGATCTGTTTGATATTAGTCTAATACAATCGGGTGCTATTAAAATTAAGCAGGAAGATTACGGGCTCTTAAATTTGTTTTATGAAATTGATGCTGTCATTAAGGTTGAGAGGAATGTGCTTGGAAAGGAACATATTGAATTGATATTAAACATTCCTCCTAAATTTTCAGATTTTTTTATTAAGACAGATCCGCATCGGTTCAAACAGGTATTATTGAATTTATTAAAAAATGCTTTAAAGTTTACTGAAAAAGGAAGTATCGAATATGGCGTTATAGATCGTGATATGAATCCAGGAGCATTTCTTCAATTTTTTGTGAAGGATACAGGAATTGGAATTCCGGATGAAGTACAGGAAAGTATTTTTGGTCTGTTTAGGCAGGCTAATGAAAAGCTTTCGAGGAAGTATAATGGCGTTGGAATCGGATTATCTATTTCAAAGAGTTTAACTGAATTATTGGGAGGTAAAATTTGGTTTGATTCAACACTTGGAGAAGGGGCTACTTTTTATTTTACACATCCCATCAAATAAGCTAAAACCATTTAACAACAGGATTAAAATTCTTTAGTTCTTTCATTGGTTATTTTCCATTAAGCTTTTTTAACCAATTTTAGCATGCAGTTCGTCAAACTATCAGCCTGATAATAAAACAAATGCTCCTCAAAAATCGTAATTTAGATGGTAGGGTATTATTTTATTTAGCTTTAAACTTATAGCCATGACATTGCATAAATACATCCGCACAATCGGTAGGTGTTTGTTGTCGCTTGCCTTCATTTGTTTTAGTGTTTTACCAGTTAAAAGTCAGAAACAATTGCCTGATAAAAATGGAGAGTTGATTTTGATTGATTCATTGGAAATTACTCAGGCAACCCAAGAAAATCAGATACCAATTGGTTTATTCGCATATAATAAATGGGTTGATCTGAATGAAAACGGGCTTGTTGAAAGTAATGAGTTTTTTGGGTTAGGGAAGGTGTTATTTTCGAAAGGTGAAGCCATTAGTGTCTCTTTAAATGATCAAGATCTGAGCGAAGGTTCAAACCTGAAACTTAGAATTTGGGATACCAGTGGTAATTTGATTCGTACAATTAAAAAAACTTACACTTCAACTTCCTTATTTACTTATTCTGGTTTCGATTCATTTTTGCCCGTTGGGAATTATATTTTTACCATTAATCCGGAGGAAACGGGAACGACCTACCAAATTCGTTTTTCTTTAAAAGAGCCAAATGGAAATACTTACGCCCAAATTCGCAAAAAACTACTTCCTGAAAACCTGCATATTTTTAGGATGTGGATAGATGAGGATGGAGATATGAAATTGGATAGCTCAGAAGTGTTTGCATTGAATCAGAAAGAATACTTTTTAGGCGATGTAAATTTTGAGTTGGGTTTAAATCTTTCTTCAAGTACCAGGCAAGTTGTTTATCAGGTTTGGGATGCTCAGCATCAGTTGCTCAGCATGAATATTTCTAAATTGGACAGCTTGCAGCATTATACAATGAATGAGGATACTCTTCGTAAGGGAAACGATTTTTTAAAGGTCTTTCATGTTGCTCCGGCAGGTGATTATTTAATAACAGCTTCGGTTGCAGGAGAGAAGGTGAAACAATATCAGATTCCGATTCAGATAATAGATACAACTAAGATTGCTGATTCAGAACCAACAGTAGAGGTCGAACAACTTACAAAAGAAGATACCGTATCTTCAGTACCGAAAATAAAAATGGGAACCTCTGAGAATGTGGATAATTTAGCCCCTGAATTCAAAAAAGGGCAGGAGGGATTTTTTCTGTTTACAGGATTTATTGATTTGAATGAGAACAATGTTCAGGATAGAGAAGAGTTTATGGGAGCTGATCAGGATTATTATTATTCTGAATCGGAAAATGTATTTGTCCAATTCCATTTGAGACAATTTTTTAATACGACATTAAAATTACAATTGTTAGATGGTGAGAAGCAGTTGGTAAAAGAACAAATCGGCAAATACAGTGATTCTCCATTCGTATTTAAAGTTTCAATGCCCGATGATCCATTGATTCCAGGAGATTATCAATTACTGATGATTCCCGTTGGTTCGGAAATAAAATATCAATTGGAACTGACAATTAAATAGTCAAAAATCCCGCTTTTGGAGTTCCAAAAGCGGGATTCTATCAAATCTATAAACTATTGAAAAAAAGCTGTTTATTGCTTTGTTATTTTTTTGCTCAGCTTCGATCCGTCTTCCATTTCAAATACTAAAATGTAAGTTCCTTTAGTAAGATTATTCAAGTTTAAATCTGCCGATTCATTTGGCATATTTAGAGCTAGAATTGCTTTCCCTGATAAATCAAAAAGCTGTAATCTATTTACTTGTTTTAGATTTTCAAGATGAAGAATATCACGAACCGGATTTGGATACAGGCGTAATTCTTTGTTTAAAATATCATTAATCCCGGTTGAGTAGGTGATTTCTTCACTGTATGAACTGTAAACGATATTGCCTTGAAGTAATTCGCCTGTTTGTGCAACCGGTGTTACCGAAAAGCGAATAAAATTTCCCCGGTCGGCTCTAACAAGTGTGTAGCTTAGAGTATTGGCTCCGCTAATAAGCGTTTCATTCGTTCCATTCGGATCTTCACCTCTGTACCATTTGTAAATTGAACTACCTTCCGGATCATTATTAATATCAGTATAAGTATAATTTGCCGTTAGGGTTTCATCCTCTCGGAAAGTCCCGCTAATACTTGTGTTTGAAGCAATAGGTGCAGATTTCACATCAGGAACCGAAAGTTGTTTGGTTGTGTAAATATGATATTCTCCGGCTTCAAGATCAATAAATGCATTAACATTATTCACAGTAATTGCTTGCCCGCTAAAATAATCATACCATGTACCGGTTTTACTGAAATTAGGATCAATACTTCTTAGCTTAAGGTCGAAATTTCCAATTACCCTAACATCCATATCAGAATGATTGATTTCAATCCGTTTTAAAACCGTATTTGTATTGAGTGTGAAATCCTCAGATTCAAAAGCAATTTCTTCTTTTTTCAGTTTAATAAGAGCAGAGAATACTTCGTACAGTCTTTTTCTATTCGGATCATCCTGATATTCCCAGTGAATTGGTTTTTTGCCAACCCGACCATTTTCATCAATCGAGACATCGTAACCCAATTCTTCAAATTGCCACATCATTTTGGGACCCGGCACGGTAAAGAAAAAAGTAGATGCAGCTTCAACTCTCGATAGGGCGGTATTTAGGTTTGTTACATTATAATCACCTAGAGCAGCTCCATAGGTAAGATTACGATACATCATGCGCTCTTCGTCATGACTTTCCATATAATTCACCAATTTTGGGCCGGTCCATTGCCTCTCTTTCCATGAATACCAATTGAAATCAGAAGAATATCCCATGGAAGCTTCGCTGTATTCATGATTGGCATTTCCCCAAAGCATGATTCCATGAGCTGCCAGTTCTTTTTCTTCCGCATTATCGGATAAATGTTCGAAAATCACCACGGCGTTCGATTTAACGTTCCAAATTGCGGTCGACATCCTTTTTAGTATTTCAATACGCTCAGGATCGTACTGTCCTCCCCAAGGATCGGTTGTGTTGCTGTGTAGTGTGTTTGAAAATCCTTTGGTAAAATCGAAACGAAATCCATCAATGTGATATTCATTCATCCAATAGGTATTAATCCGATCCACTAACTTTTGTGTCGCCGTACTTGTGTGATTAATATCGTATCCCCATTGTGCTTCTGTATTTTCGAAATTGCTGGTGACATTGTACCATGGATTATCTGTAGTTGGTTTTGAACCATCAAAGTACATGCGTAAAAATGGAGATTGTCCGTAAGTATGATTCAATACCATATCCATATAAACAGCTATTCCTCTGTTGTGACATTCATCTACAAATGCTTTGTAGTCATCTTTTGTTCCATAGGCTTTATCCGGAGCAAAATAAAAGGAAGGATTGTATCCCCAGGAATCATTTCCTTCGAATTCGTTAAATGGCATCAATTCAATTGCATTAACGCCAAGTCTTTCCAAATAATCTAATGTGTCTTTAACTGTTTTAATATCACCAGTGGCAGTAAAATCACGAATGTGTAATTCGTAAACTACTAAGTCTTCTTTTAAAGGCGGAGTAAATTGTGCATCGGACCATGTATAAGTGGTTTGTGCTGTTTGGAAGACACTGGCAATTTCGCTTGTTTTATCAGTAGGATAGGGAATCAAATTTGGATAGGTTGTACTCGAAATGTATTTATCATTCCAAGGATCAAGTACTTTATCGGCATAAGGATCTGCAATTTTGATAGTCCCGTCGATAACATACTGGAAAATATATTCTTTTCCTGCAGTTAAATTGTCGAGAGTAATCCAAAAATAGTCTCCGTCTTTTTTCATTTGATAGTTGTTGTCAAACTTCCAATTATTGAAATCACCTATAATAAAAACATATTCTTTATTCGGTGCGTAAAGTGATAAACTTACGGTTGTATTGTCAATGTAATTGATTCCATCTTTAAGACCAACAGGCTTTGTTGCTGTTGGTGTATCCTCTTTTAGAACGATATTTACTGTATCTCTTGCTTCCTCACCGCTTGCAGTTGCAACAGCAATTAATTGGTGATTGCCTGTGGCATTTGGAGTATAGGAATAATTCAATTGGGTTGACGAGGTGGAAGTCATGCTTACGCCATCGATTAGCAACTCTAAATTATCACTAGCTTCAGAATTTGCCGTAATCAATACTGATTCATTTTTTCCAAAAATGGCATTGTCAACTGGTTTTGCGAATTCAACATTGAGTCCACCTTCGCTTAAGTCAACAAATATGTCTGTTCCTCCGTCTCCTTTTCCTTCTTTCGAATTGTCAGAACTCCTAAAAACGAAAGCCATTTTTAATATTTTTTCACCACTTGTTACGCCGTAATATTCGCGAATGTCAGGTGTAATACTTAATTGCCACTTGTTATTGCCAAGTGATGTTAGTTTGTATTTTTCGCTGTTGTCTCCCCAGGTTGGGGCATATTTCCAATCACTGGTAGAAGTGCTTTGGTCAGTAATTACACCTGTATGAGCATATACATCGCCGGTGTAATCCAGTAATCCTGCTGTACCCAATGAGGCATCAAAGGTTATGCTTACAGATTTATCTTCGGTAGGAAAGCTTGGATCTGAAATAATTATCTGTCCAATACCGATTGAAGGGATTAGCAGAAGAAAAGAAAGGAGATATGTGTATAGTTTCTTCATAGTAATTTTGTTTCTAGATCAAACCTTAAAAAAATGATAGTGTAATTTGTAAAAAGAGCATACCGAAGTATGCTCTTTTTTTAAGAAATATTATTCGAAAATTCCAGATCCTGTACTGAAATTTAGTTTTACTTTTTGACCTGTTGTGATAGGGGCTGCAGGTAAATCATTTCCCGTACCTCTGTACTCAATTATACCAGATAATACACTAAACTCTGCCTGCCACCAATCAACAGGATTGCCGTCAGCGTTAGTTAAAGTAGTAGCTGTTACATACATTCTTGCATTATCATCTGCTACGGCAGCCGGAGAAACAAGAATCTTAGTATCTCCTGCATCAGGAGTAAACAGGAATTGTCCGCCATCCCAATTTCCAAATGCAGTACCCTGAGCATAGATAACAGGATCGGTTATTTGAATCGTATTAGTTAAAAGATTTACAACAATCATTTTATAACCAACAGCTCCGCTAGGTATGTTATCTCCACCTTTACTCCATACGCCATCAGCATCTGCTGTATCGCCGGTTTTTCCGAATTGAGCACCATCCCAGGCTTTAGCTGCATTAAATTTTAACTCAGTACCAGCATCAAACCAAGCAATTTTCCAGAAAAGATGTGGGTTACTGTGAACCGGAATCATTTCCATTACTGCGGCATTATTCCAATCCCAATCTGGAACAAAGCTGCCATTGATGTATAATTTGGTAGGAAAAACTGGTACTGCTTCAATTGTATATATTCCTTTATTAAGATCTAAAGTAATAGTATATGCCTTATCAGCACCGTCAAAAGCAATGTTGTTATTCTTACCCTTTGGAGCTAGAATACCAGAATTACCATCACTATCAGCATCGGCCCAGTCCAGACCATCCCAATTTTGCTGATTAATAAATTTAAAATTGGCTCCATCTTTCAGGGTAACTTCAAGAGTATATACTCCTTCTGATTTTCTTGTCATTTCAGGAGATGCTCCCGGATTCCATTCCGGATCAGTAGTATTGTATGCACCTACCAAGTATATATTTGGATAATCATAAGTATATACTGATCCATTTTCGTATGGAGCAATTGTTAAATTACTGTTTGTAAAATCAGCTGTAACGGCATACCATCCTGTTTCTCCTGTAAATTTGAAATTTCCGGCATCATCTCCTGCAGCCTCAATGTTTTCAGATCGAGTGGCAAATTTGGCGAAGTTATAATCATAACCGTCGCTTGCTTGCTTCTCCGAAAACTTAAATAAACCATCTTTTGTAAGTTTCAGATACTTCGTAAAGATGTTATCTGCACCATATGCTTTTAAGGCATCTGTAACTTTAGACGAAGCTGTAGCTGAACCAAAGATATATAAATCAGTAGGAATAGGTACATCCAAATAAGGAGTCACCTTCATTGTAAACGAAGCAGTGTACAAATTATCAAGATCCTCGTTAGCAAAGGCTCTAATTCTGACTTCGAGCTCTACTTTTTTTGCAGGTGCATATCTGTTAGATATTAGAGTATTTAAACCGCCAACAGTAATTGGTGTTGTAGTTGCAGATACCCGATCAAACTCTAAGGCATTTTTAAATTCATTACCTACAGTATCAACTTGAACATAATATCTCACTCCAATAGGATCAGCATATGTAGCTGCTGACCAACTTAATTCGATTATGGTTTCTTTTTCATTCTTTTTCTCAAGGACCAAATCGATATCTTCGGTTATTTCTGCTAGTACCGGGGCAGTTCCTTGAACTGGCTCAGTTACATTTGGCGTTTCAAAATCGTCTTCGCAAGCAATAAAGAAAACAGCCAATAGTGATATAAATAAATATTTAAGATTCTTCATTTTTATTCAATTTTACCAGTTTGATTAATAAAGTCGAGCACAATTGTTTGCTGACCTGCGTTAATATTAACTCTTTCCTGATCACCACCGTCTGCTCTGTATGCAATTTTTCCATTAAAGAATATGAATTCTGCATGCCACCATTCGCCAATGTATGGATGTGTTACATGAAGTCTTAATTCTGCAGCTGAAAAATTGTCTTTAGTTAAATACATCGTCTTGTTTTCAGTATCCAACTTAAACTTATTTTCAGGTACAACAGAACTGGTAGGCCATCCACCAACGGCATCTCCACAAACATAAACACTTGCAGGCTCAATCAACAGCTTATTATTTGCCATATCTACACCAACGGTATAGTATCCTGCTGTTCCTGGTACAGGTATATCTTCACCTCTGTTGTCAACTGTTCCTAAAGTATACTCTCCATTAACAGCATCTCCAATTTTTCCAATAACACCTTTGTAGTTTTCATCAGAGCACAACTTGAAAGTACCGGTAGCTTCCATCCACACGATAGTCCAAGAGTCATCAGGTTCACTGTTGACTTTGATAAATTTAAGCTTGTTGTTCTGTGCAACGCGTCCTACACCATCACCAAACAGATAGAAAGTATTTGGAGCAAATAGAATATCCAAATAAGGAGTTGTTGTAAAGTTTATAACTGTAGAGTATTGTGTTTCAACACCATTAAGAGAGTTGGTCATTACCCTTGCATAAACTGTGGCTTCCACATCTACAGGTAATTCGAGTGATTCTGTAAGGAGTTCATTAATAGCTCCTACCGTAAATGTGAAAGCATTTTCAGATGCAGCAATATTAAAACTAACAGCTTTAGAAAAATCAGCTGTAGTTGAAAATTGAAGGGTATCCGTTACAACAATATCTACGCCGTATGATGCAGGAGTATAGGATACCTGAATAGTCTCTGATTTTGTAGCCTTAGAAATGGCCAAAGTCTCACCAAAACCTACAATATTTGTTACAGGTACATACTCTGAATCATTTAATTTCAAAATATCATCATCCTCGCACGAAGAAAAGCCTACTGCGAGAAGTAATATTAGTAAGTATTTTATATTTTTCATAGTGTATCTTTTTAATCTATTAATAACCTGAGATATTCGACAGATTAGGATTCGCATTTATATCCGATGATGGAATAGGGAATACATTGTATTTTGCATCTGTAGCTTTTCCGTCTGCAACAGCTCCTTTCCAGGGCCAGTTGTACGTTCCATTTGTTAATTTACCAAATCTAACAAGGTCGGTTCTTCTCTGACACTCCCAGTATAACTCACGTCCTCTTTCGTCAAGAATAAAATCTAAAGTTAAATCAGATTCTGTTATATTTCCTGAAGTACTTCCATATGCTCTTTCTCTAAGTTCGTTGATATAATCAACAGCAGTTTCCATATTTCCACCTGTACCACCTCGGACTACAGCTTCAGCATACGTCAAATAGAAATCTGCCAATCTGTAAAGTGGAAAATCAGTATCAGGAAACGATAGGTTTGAACCAACAGCTCCGGTTGAAGTAATATTTTTGAACTTACGGAGAGCATATCCATCTCTAAAGTTGAAGATGTCTTCTATTTCAAGATTTTGCCCATCCGTATAAAACATTCCTCTTTTATCTGTTCCTGTAACGTCAGGGAAAAGGTTTACAAAAGATTTTGTAGTTCTATTTCCACCCCATCCACCATCAATACCAGATTCGCTTGCAGGCATATCACCTCCAACAGTAGAGTGAAGTAAGAATGTCATACCACCCCATGTTTGAGTGCTGTTACCATCAGATGTTATTGGGAAAATAATCTCATTAGTTCTTAAATGATTATCAGCTAAGAATAGGTTAGCATAATCTGATTCAAGAGAATATCCCCCTCCAATAATTTTGTTGCAATAGGTAATTGCCTCAGTATATTTAGGTACTCCAATATAAACTTCTGCGTTTAAGTACAATTTAGCAAGAATTGCCCATGCTAAACCTTTATCAGCTCTACCATATTCATTTGTTCCGGGATCAGCTAATTCCGTCTCAATTCCTGTAAGTTCAGACTCGATATAATCAAATATTTGTTGTTGTGTAGCCATCTCAGGGAAGAAGAAAGAACCAATCTCATCTTCTTCTGTAACAAATGGACCACGTCCAAACATATCTAGCAAATGGTAATAACTCAAGGCTCTTAATGCTTTAGCTTCATCGCTGAAAGCTTTGTATTCCGATTGACCATTAGTCAATTTTATCAGATTATTACAGTAGGTTATTTGAAGAGTAATCCGATAATACATAGCTGTAACAAACTCATTTGAAGTCGTCCAATCCTGATCGTGCAGATCCCTTAAGTTACCATCATTCCAGGCACAAATTGCTTCGTCAGTTGGTAGCTCCTGATGATTCCACAATAGTCTTAAATAAGATGAAAAACCACCATTGATACTACTGATATCCTGATCTGAATCAACACCTGTTTGACCTCCTAAGATTAAGCCTGCATAACATTTTGCTAAAAGCTCTTTATATGATTCAGCATCAGTCAAAACAGTCTCTGCAGTTTTTATATCCTCATCAAGAGGTTCTGTATTCAAATCATCTGTACACGATACAAATGCAAATAATAATGCAAATGCAATCATGATATAATTTGTTTTATAATATCTCTTATTCATAATTAAAACATTTATCAATTAAAAATTCACATTTAATCCAAACAAGAAGGTTCTTGGTCTTGGATATACATCATTGTCAATTCCTCCGTTTACTTCAGGATCTAATCCACTGTAATCGGTTATTACAATAGCATTTTGAACTGTGGCAAATGCTCTGGCGTTAAAATCAAAACCTAAAAGAGGTTTTAAAATTTTAGTAAAGTTATAGCCTAGAGTTATATTATCTATTCTAAAGAATGATGCATCCTCAAGGAAATAATCAGAATATTGTTGTGCTGTCTCAAACTTTGATTTGTTAATTTCTGTAGGCATGTTTGTTAAGTACTCATTTACAGTCATCTCTTGGTAACGACCTCCTACTATAACATTGTTATACATTTGTCCACCAATCCCAATTCTACCGTTAAATCCAAAATCAAAATCTTTGTATTTGATGTTCGAAGAAAAACCTATATTATAATCCTGTGCAGGATCTTTCGCATAGTATTTATCGGCTGTTGTGATTTCTCCATCTTTATTTCTATCTACATAAAGACCTTCAATCGGTTTTCCGTTAGCATTATATACTTGCTCGTATACATAGAAAGTGTTTAATGAGTGCCCAACTGCATTGATTTGGATATTATTACCAACACCTACACCACTAATGCCACCTGTTTCAACTCCTCTGTAGTCAGGATCGTCATAATTTGTCAAACGGGTGATCTCATTCTTGTTATAAGCAAGGTTGAAACCAACTTCCCAAAACAAATCTTCTTTATCCAATACAATTGCATTGATAGAGAATTCAAATCCATTATTTTCCAAATCACCAACATTTGTTAATAATCTGTCAGTAAAGTTTGTTCCTGCTGGTACTGGAATTGTATTTAACAGATCTTCAGTTTTTCGTTTATATACATCGAATGAACCATTAATTCTGCTGTTGAATAGTCCAAAATCGAAACCTGCATTATACGTTGTGGTTTTCTCCCACTGTAAGCCTTCGTCGTATCCATCTGGTCTGATTAAAGTATAAAACTGATTACCGAATTGATATCTTGTTCTTGAATCACTTAATCGATAAGTTCCCATGTATGGGTAGTCGCCACTATTTAATTCCTGCTGACCTGTTATACCGTAACCTAAACGGACTTTAGCATTACTTACCACATCGATATTTTTAAGAAATGATTCTTCGCTCATTCTCCAAGCAAAAGCTGCTGAAGGAAAAGTACCCCATCTGTTGTCTTTGTGGAATCTTGAGGAACCATCTTTACGCAATGTAGCTGTTACGATATATTTATCCTTAAATGTATAGTTGGCTCTACCGAAGAATGAAACCAAGTAGTTCTCTGTTTCATTTTTAGAGTCTTCTATTGTTGTATTAGTTCTGTCAATCTCGAAAGCTGAAGACTTTGACCAGAAATGCTGCCACTCATAACCTCCCATTACATTGATTTTACTACTCAATGATGGAAGATCTTTATTATAAGTAAGATAAAAATCTACTAGTTCATTCTTTTTCTCTTGAGTATAATCTCTTTTTACTCCTGTAGAAGAAGCTCTTACCCATGAGGCATCCAAATCAGTATTTACATCACCATCACTATCAGAATAGTCATAGCCTAATTTCATACTTGCTTTTAAATCTGGAAGGAAATGTAATTTGTAATCAGCTTGAAAATCTGCGATTACTCTTGATACATTAGATTTATCATCTTTTTGTTGCAATTGAGCAACAGGATTTCGAGTTCCATTTACGTTTCGTGAACCATCACTCATTAACCAGGTTGTATACCCTCCGTAAATACCTGTTTTATTAAAAACAGATTGAGTGGGGTCCATGCGCAAAGCACTTCCTATGGCACCTTTATCAGCAAATTGATTTTCAATTACCATATATTTAACACCAACATTTATCTTTAAATGGTCATCTAAAAAGCTAGGGTTAACATTTAAAGTTCCTGTGGTTCTTTGCATTTCAGAAGTTTGCAAAATACCTTTCTGGTCAGTGTAACCAGCCGAAACTCTAAATGGGATGTCTTTGTATGAACCTGAAATTCCAATATTGTGCTCATGTCCTGTTGCATCTCTATATATTTCATCTTGCCAGTCTGTAGAAGCTTTACCCAATAATGCTGGGTTCACTGAAGAATTATTTACAGCCCTTTCAGTCACTAACGTTCTATACTCATCAGCACTTAAAACATCTATAGTCTCTTTGATTTTACCGATTGAAAATTTAGAGTCATAGGTAACTTTTATTTTTTGTCCTGCTTTTCCTTTTTTAGTTGTAATCAAAATTACACCATTGGAAGCACGTGATCCGTAAATAGCAGTTGCTGATGCATCTTTTAATACAGTAAAGGTTTCAATATCATTAGGATTTAATGAACTTAAAACATTACTCATTCCATCAATAGCCCTGTTATCTAACGGCATTCCATCAATTACAATTAATGGATCGTTACTTGCGGACATTGAAGAACCTCCACGAATTCTAATTGTTGATGCTGAACCAGGAGCACCTCCATCATTTACGATCTGTACACCAGCAATTTTACCCACAATTAAATCTTGTGGAGAACTGGTTGTTCCTTGGTTAAAATCATCTGATTTAACTGTAAAGACCGATCCTGTTGCATCTTCTTTTCTTACTTGACCATATCCAACAATTACAATTTCGGAAAGGTTTTCGGTTTCAATACTTAAAATTACATTAATTTGAGATTGTGAACCAACGACAATCTCTTGAGAACGATATCCTACAAAAGAATAAATAATAGTTGCATTGGCATCTACACTTAGCGTGTATTTTCCGTCAATGTCGGTAGTTGTGCCTATAGTTGTGCCTTTTACAACTATTGAAACACCAGGAATTCCCATGCCATCGTTTGCATCGGTAACTAAACCAGTAACTACTTTTTCCTGTGCATTTATAATGGTAAATGAAAATACCATAACCAGCATAAGAAGTAGTTTTCTAAGTCTACTAATGTTAAGTTCCATAAATTAGAAATTTAAGATAAATTAGAAATTAGTTAATTTGTTAAGGTGTTTTAGATAAAAATATGAACTCGTGTTTCCGACTTGGGTTCTTCCTTTTTTTAGCTTTCTAAAATTACCCTAACGTTAAGTTAGCCTTAATTCATTCTGTAATCAAAGATAAATGTTGATGGATTTTTCTTGTAAATGATTGATGGTTAAGTGTAAATAAATCATCGCAAACGTCACCGCAAACGTTTGATATTTACATATGGATATAAATTGATAATATCTGAACAATTTCCAATCAAACTTATGGGTTTGTTTAATTTTTTCTATATTTACAAAGCTTGTTTCAAGTATGGTTGGAATGCGTAGATTATTCTTAATCATCTTGTTACTTTTTTTTCTATAAGGGTGTTAGCATCTATTAATATACAAATTTTATATGAGAAGCGGGCAAGTAACAATTAAAGATATAGCCAAAGAATTAGGAATTTCTGCCTCCACTGTTTCAAGAGCACTTAAAGATCATCCTGATATTAGTAATAAAACTAAGGAGGCTGTTAATGAACTTGCTAAAGAATGGCATTACAAACCAAATGCTGTAGCTCTAAGTTTACGAAACAGCAAAACAAATATTATAGGTGTTATTATTCCTGAAATTGTTCATCATTTTTTTTCTTCAGTAATTAGTGGAATAGAAGATATTGCCTCAAAAGCTGGATACAACGTGATGATTTTTCAATCAAATGAGTCCTATATAAGAGAGATGGCTAATGTGCAGGCATTGCTTTCGAGTCGTGTTGATGGAGTTTTGGTTTCCATGTCAAAGGAAACAAAAGATCACAGTCATTTTCAAGAATTAAGGAATAATGGCATTCCAATCGTATTTTTTGATCGTGTTTGTAATGATTTGTCATCAGATAATGTAATTGTAGATGATTTTGCAGGTGCTTTTGCTGCAGTAGAACATTTAATTAAAATAGGATGTAGAAGAATTGCGCATTTATCGGCACCTCAGCATATGTTATTGGCTCAGAATAGGCAGAAAGGGTACCGTCAGGCCATGTTAAAACACAAAATTCCAATCGATGAAAATTTAATTGTTAAGTGTGACAGCTTTGATGAGGCAATTCTAAAAACGCCTGATTTGCTTGCTTTACCTGAGCCTCCTGATGCTATATTTGCAGTGAATGAATTAACTGCCGCCGGTTCACTTTTGATGGTGAAAAAGTTAGGTTTAAGAGTTCCTGAGGATATTTCCATTGTTGGGTTTACCGACGGAGTGGTTTCCCGTATCACGGATCCTTCACTAACAACTCTTGAACAACATGGTTTTGAGATCGGTTTGAAAGCTGCAGAGCTGATTGTGGAAAGAATTTCTGCAGGAGATATGGATTACGAGCCTGTCACAAAAGTTGTTAAAACCAATTTGATTGTAAGAGGATCAACAAGACAGATATAATAATTATATACTGATGTGTAAAAAAGTTGCTTTGTGCAGCTTTTTTTGTCTGTTAGAAGGGGGTATTTTTATGAAATAAGATGTGAATTTATCATGAATTGAATAAAAACAGTTTTTTTTTGAATTCATTGCAATCGTTTGTTATGGGTTGTTAAGCCTGTTTTTACTGACTGTTTGAAATTTTCAGCTTGAAGTTGTTTTGACATATTGTATTTTTTTCTCTACTTTTGACGGTGGAGGGAAACCTCTTTTCCGACTTAATTTACATTACTTCCTTATTAATATGATCTCATTTCCTGATAAAATGATGGAAATTATACAGATCTACTATTTGTTTAACACGTACAATGTGTTGAATAATTAAGTTAGTCCTTATACAACACAGATTAATGTGATTTGTACCAGGATCTATTTTTCCAAAATTTTATTTGAACCAGAATTGTTTGTTGAATTGCTCATTATTGAGTAGTCTGATCCTTATGTTTATGGATCAAATTAAAAAACAGTTTATGATTTTAATTAAATCGTCAACCCATTCATAGGAAGAACATAATTAACTAACAAATGAAAAAACAGCCTCGATTAAGTTTTTGGCAAATCTGGAACGTCAGTTTCGGATTCTTAGGAATACAGATGGGATTTGCTTTACAAGGAGCAAACGTAAGCCGTGTGTTATCAAGTTTAGGAGCAGATTTGCATCATTTATCTCTATTTTGGTTGGCAGCACCCGTTATGGGATTAATTGTTCAGCCAATTGTTGGAGGTGCAAGTGATCGAACCTGGAACCGCTTTGGTCGAAGAGGTCCTTACATTTTGGGAGGTGCTATAGTTGCAGCTTTGGCAATGTTTTTTATGCCTAATGCAGGTATAGCGGTTAAAATTATGCCGCCTCTTGTATTTGGTGCAGTGATGTTCGCTTTAATGGATGGGTCGTTCAATATTACGATGCAACCATTTAGAGCGCTTGTTGCTGATATGACTCCGGAAGAACAAAGAAATGCAGGATATTCAATTCAGAGCTTTTTGATTAACACGGGGGCTGTACTCGGATCTATTTTGCCATTTGTTTTAACCAATGTGATGGGAGTTAGTAATGTTGATCCAGATGGAGGAGTACCTTCATCAGTTATCTGGTCATTTTATATTGGTGGCGGTATGTTACTGTTATCAGTAATTTGGACTGTTTTCCGAACAAAGGAATATCCACCGCAAGAATATGCAGACTATAAAGGCTTGGAAATTCTATCAAAGGAAAAAAAGAAGAAAGGTACTTTGTCGGGATTCTTTAAATTATTGAAAGAAACTCCAAAAACCATGATGCAATTAGCTGTAGTTCAGTTTTTTTCGTGGTTTTCTCTTTATTTGATGTGGGTATATACAACCTACGCTTTGGCGCAGCATTCCTGGGGATGTCCAATCACTGATGTAAAATCAGAATCGTTTCAGGATGCAGGAGATTGGGTTGGAATTTTGTTTGCAGGCTATAGTTTGTTTGCGGCAATATTTTCAATTTTAATGTCCAGGTTGGCGAATCGGTTTGGCAGGAAAACAGTGTATTCTTTAGCCTTGTTTTTGGGGGGAGTAGGTTTCTTATCAACTTACCTATTTAGCGGAGGCGATTTAATTCATTTAAATCTTTTAATAACTGAAGTTGATGTGCCATCGAGTGCTGCTTTGTGGATGATTCCAATGGTGGGGGTAGGAATAGCATGGGCCGCAATTTTAGCGATGCCATACTCTATTTTATCGGACTCTTTACCTGCTGACAAAATGGGGGTGTATATGGGGATTTTCAATTTCACAATTGCAGGACCTCAGATTATTAGTGGAATAATTGCTGGTGAGATTTTAAGATACTTTTTCAACGGTGAGGCAATTTACATTATGGTGATCGCCGGGATATCAATGTTGTTAGGGGCAGTTGCTGTCACTTTCGTTAAGCAAAATAAAGCTGTTAATTAATAATATTTGTTTGAAATGGGAACAATTAGTGCATGTATATTTGATTTAGATGGAGTAGTGGTTGATACGGCGAAGTATCATTATATCGCATGGAAAAGTATAGCAAATGAGTTAGGTTTTGACTTTACTGAAGAAGATAATGAGAGGTTAAAAGGAGTGAGCCGAATGACCTCTTTGGATATACTTCTTTCGATTGGCGGGGTTGAGCTCGATCAGGAAACTAAACTTAAATTGGCCGATAAGAAAAACAAAAACTATTTGGAGTACATTCTTAGAATGACTCCTGATGAAATTCTTCCTGGAGTGAAAGAATTTATGAATGAACTAAAATCCAATGGAGTGAAGATTGCTTTGGGATCTGCAAGTAAAAATGCGATGACTATTCTCAATCAATTAGAACTTACCAATTATTTTGATGTAGTAGTTGATGGAACTCATGTGAGTAATGCAAAACCTGATCCGGAAGTATTTCTAAAAGGTGCAGAGCTTCTCAACGTAGTACCATCGGAGTGTGTCGTTTTTGAGGATGCAGAGGCAGGAGTAGAAGCGGCAATTAATGGCCAAATGAAGTGTGTAGGAATCGGTTCTCCCGAAGTGTTAGGGAAAGCAAATATGGTTGTTCCGGGTTTTGTGGGATTTTCCATTAGTCAATTGAACTTTTAAGCGAATAGGTAGGATTATTTTTAAAAGGAAATCAACATGAATGAATATTTAAAACACGATGAGTGGTGTATTATCGAGGAAGGATTTAATCCTGAGAACCATCGCGCATCCGAAAGCATATTTAGTCTTGGTAATGGCAACATGGGGCAAAGAGCCATGTTTGAAGAAACTTACTCGGGCAAAACATTACAGGGAACTTATATCGCTGGAGTTTATTATCCTGATAAAACCAGAGTGGGTTGGTGGAAAAACGGTTATCCGGAATATTTCGCTAAAGTATTGAATGCGCCAAACTGGATTGGAATTGATGTAAAGATTAATGACGAAACGCTTGATCTTGCCATGTGTAAGGTAAGTGGTTTTGTTCGCACATTAAATATGCAGGAAGGTGTTTTGATGCGTTCATTTGTTGCCGAAATGTCGAATGGAAACCAAATTAAGGTAGACACAAAACGTTTTTTAAGCATTGTAACTTCTGAAGTCGGAGCAATTCGATATTCAGTTACTGCTTTAAATTTCGATGGAAAGATTAGTTTCAATCCATACCTTGATGCTGATGTGGCTAATGAGGATTCGAACTACGATGAGAAGTTTTGGGATGTATTATCATGCAAATCCGTAAAGGGGGAAGCTTCAATAACGGCTAAAACCAAGAAGTTGGATTTTCATGTTTGTATAGGTATGAAATATGACGTATACAAAGATGGGCAGAAACTGGAAATGGCACCTTCTGTAAATGAAGAAGCTAAATACGTATCCAATACAGTAGAATTTGACATTCGAAAAGGAGAGAAACTAACTATTTATAAATATGCAGGTGTTTTAAGTTCCTTAAATCATAACAAAGCAGAAATACAAGCTGATGCTCAAAATGTTGTTGCAGAAGCATACAATAAAGGATATGATTCCCTTTTAGAGGAACATGTTGCTGCGTGGGCAGGCAAATGGGCGAACAGTGATATTACCATTGAAGGTGATGTTGCAGCACAGCAAGCCATTCGTTTCAATATTTTTCAATTGAATCAGACCTATACCGGCGAAGACGAAAGATTGAACATTGGTCCTAAAGGTTTTACAGGAGAGAAGTATGGAGGAAGTACTTATTGGGATACAGAAGCTTACTGCGTTCCTTTCTACCTAAGCACATCAAAACCTGAGGT
Source organism: Labilibaculum sp. (assembly GCF_963664555.1). Classification (GTDB taxonomy): domain Bacteria; phylum Bacteroidota; class Bacteroidia; order Bacteroidales; family Marinifilaceae; genus Labilibaculum. Next base: position 1,858,978 of record NZ_OY761461.1, read on the forward strand.
GACCCGTAACCTGTTGATTTATCGTCATAAGCAATTGCAAAAAGCAATTGAGAATGCAGCAAAATTAGGATTTAGCAATGGAGCAGCCTTGTATCCAATGGTAACAATGAACGGGGAAGAGTGTCACAACGAGTGGGAGATTACTTTCGAGGAAATTCACCGTAACGGAGCTATCGCATTTGCCATTTATAACTACATCCGTCACACAGATGACAAAAAATATTTGGAAGAATATGGTTTGGATGTACTAATTGGTATTTCAAGATTCTGGAGTCAGCGGGTTAACTATTCCCAGGCGAAGAAGAAATATGTGATGCTTGGTGTTACCGGACCAAACGAATACGAAAATAATATCAACAACAACTGGTACACAAGTACCATTGCGAATTGGTGTATGAAATATACTCAGGAAGCAATGGCTCATGTTAAGGAGACAAATTCCGGTCGCTTTGCTGAGATTATGGACAACCTGAAATTCGATTTTGATACTGAAACCGCAAAGTGGAATGATATAATTGACAACATGTACTATCCGGTTGATGAGGAAACAGGAGTATTTTTGCAACAGGATGGCTATATGGATAAAGAACAGATTCTGGCTTCTGATTTAGATCCAAAAGTACGTCCGATCAATCAGCATTGGTCATGGGATAGAATCCTGCGGTCATGTTTCATCAAACAAGCTGATGTTTTGCAAGGTGTTTATTTGTTTGAAGATCAGTTTGACGAGGAAACGATTAAAAAGAATTATCAATTCTACGAGCCCAGAACCTTGCATGAATCTTCACTTTCTCCATGTATTCACTCCATTTTAGCGTCAAAAATTGGTGATATTGAAGGTGCTTATGATTTGTATTTAAGAACTTCCCGTTTGGATATTGACGATTACAATCATGAAGTGCACGAAGGATTGCACATTACAAGCATGGCAGGAACATGGATGTCGATTGTTGAAGGTTTTGGTGGAATGAGAGTATCGAACGGACAATTGATATTTAAGCCATTAATCCCTAAAGAATGGAAATCATATTCATTTAAGGTTCGATTCAGAGGTAATCTTTTAAATGTAAGAGTTGCTGCTGATGAAGTTGGCGTTATTAATGAAGAAGGTGAGGATATTTCCTTATTCCTTATTGATGATGAATACGTAATTGAAAAGAACAGCAGCTTGGTTATTGAGCGCGCTTAAATTATGGCATGAATAGTTCAGGATAAGGGGGATTCCTCTTATCCTGAATTTTTACCAAGTTTTAATTTTTATTGTATGAGAACTTTTTTGATTTCCTTATTGATGGTTTCATTTTTTAGTTTTTTCTCTTTTGCCGATAAGGTGAAAATTGAAAGAGTGGAGCCAATGTTTTGGTGGGTGGATATGAAAAATCCAAATTTACAACTTTTGGTTCATGGTGAAAATATTTCGAAATATGATGTTTCGATGAATTATCCGGGAGTTACAATTGAAAGGATGATAAAGACGGATAAACCCAATTATTTGTTTGTAAATCTGCTGATTAAAAAAGGAACGAAAGCGGGGCGTTTCGACCTTGTTTTTTCGGAGAAAGGCAAAAAGAAAGCAAGTTACTCGTATGAATTGAAAGCCAGAAATGAAAATTCAGCCAATAGGAAAGGCTACGATGCATCGGATGTGGTTTATTTAATTATGCCGGATCGATTTGCAAATGGAGATCCAAAGAATGATTCGGTTGAAGGAATGGAGGATAAATTGGATCGTGAAAATCCTGACGGTCGTCATGGTGGCGACATTCAGGGAATCATTGACCATTTAGATTATTTGCAGGAGCTTGGTATTACTGCAATTTGGAATACTCCATTAATGGAAGATAATGAACCAACAACATCTTACCATACTTATGCAATATCCGATTATTACAAAATAGATGCCCGTTACGGAAGTAACGAGGATTATGTCCGATTATCTGCGGAAGCAAAAAAGCGAGGAATTAAAATTATTATGGATGTGGTAACCAACCATTGCGCTTCGGCTCATTGGTGGATGAACGACCTGCCTTCAAGCGATTGGGTTCATGTATTTCCTGAATACACCCAATCCAATCATCGCAAGAGTACAACGAATGATCCATATGTTTCCAAAGTAGACTACGACAAGAATTTTAATGGATGGTTTGATACAAGTATGCCGGATTTAAATCAAAAAAACGATTTGCTGATTAACTATTTTATTCAGAATACCATTTGGTGGATAGAATATGCCGATTTAGGCGGGATCAGAGTAGATACTTATCCTTACAACGACAAAGATGCCATGGCGGTTTATTCAGGCTCAATTATGGAAGAGTATCCCAACCTAAATATTGTTGGAGAAACCTGGTTAAGTTCGCCTGCCGAGATTGCTTACTGGCAGAAAGATGCAGTAAATCACGATGCTTACAATTCGAACTTGCCTTGCGTAATGGATTTTTCTTTGTTTGATGCCATGACAAAAGCTCTTAATGAAAACGAAGGATGGAATACCGGATTGGTTCGTCTGTACAATTCCCTTGCTTTTGATTACTTATATCCGCACACAGACAACTTATTTATTTTTGCTGAGAATCACGATACAGACCATATCATGTCGGTTTTGGGTGGCGACATACAGAAATACAAAAAACTGATGACTTTCCTGCTTACAACTCGTGGAATTCCTCAACTTTATGTGGGAACCGAAATCTTGCTGGAAGGCAAAAAGAGCGATGGCGATGGTAAAATGCGTGTTGATTTTCCCGGAGGATGGGAAGGTGATGAGAGAAATGCATTTAGCGCAGAAGGACGAACTTCAAAAGAGAATGAAGCTTTCGGTTTTTTAAAGAAATTATTGAACTGGAGAAAACAAAATCCGGTTATCCACACTGGAAAATTGATGCATTACGTTCCCGAAAATGATACTTACGTTTATTTCAGAAGCAATGCTGAAAAAACAGTAATGGTAGTGATTAACCAGAACGAAAGTACGCAGGAATTGAATCTGGCGAGATTTGCAGAAAGTTTGGGAACATTCACTTCTGGAAAAGATGTGATTAGTGAAAAAGAGTTTGATTTGTTAAAAGGCAGTATTTCTTTAGCACCAAATACTTCAGTTATATTAGAATTAAAATAAGTGTGATCAGGTGATCACCGGAATAACTAACCTCTGAATATGAGTAAAAGAATTGTTTTGCGGATTTCCATTTTATTGATTGTTGCCCTTGCGTCTTTTTCCGCATTTGCACAAAACAGTCAACGGGTTTATCAATCGCATAAAGTGAATGGCAGCCAACTGGTACTTGTTACCAATGATGGCAGTTATGAAATTCAGTTTTACAATCAAAACATTGTAGAAACGGCTTTTATCCCAAAAGGGGAAACAGATAAAGGTGAATCACATGCTGTAGTTTTGCAACCAGAACGGACTTCTGTTAGTTTGGTTGAAAAGGAGAATGAATTACAATTCCAGTCTAAGGGAATGAATGTTACTGTTTCAAAATCTCCTTTTGATATCAGTTACAGCTACAAAGGCAGACAGTTGCTCTCTGAAAAAGAAGGATACATTAAAACGGATAGTACTGAGAATATTGATTTTACAATTGATAAGGATGAGGTTTTATTTGGTGGAGGTGCACGTGTTTTAGGCATGAACCGCCGTGGATACCGGCTGCAATTATACAATCGGGCTCATTATGGATACGGAACTCATTCTGAATTGATGAACTACACCATGCCTTTGGTGATTTCTTCGAAAATGTATGCGGTACATTTCGATAATGCACCTATTGGTTATTTGGATTTAGATAGTAAAAAAACAAATACCCTGCGATACGAAAGCATCAGTGGAAGAAAAGTATATCAGGTAATTGCTTCGGATACCTGGGAGGGTTTTACCTATGAATTTACAAACTTAACTGGCCGTCAGCCTATGCTTCCCCGTTGGAGTTTTGGCAATTTTTCGAGCCGATTCGGATATCATTCTGAGAGGGAATGCAGAGCAACTATCGATCAGTTTTTGAAGGACTCCATTCCTGTGGATGCGATTATTCTGGATTTGTTCTGGTTTGGGAAAGAGATGAAAGGGGAGATGGGAAATCTGGCATTTGAACGTGATTCATTTCCAACACCCGAAAAAATGATTGCCGATTTGGATGCTAAAGGAGTCAAAACAATTCTGATTACTGAGCCATTTATTTTGACCACTTCAAAACGATGGGAAGAGGTTGTGAAGGAAGAAGTTTTGGGAACAGATTCTATTGGGAATCCTTATACATACGATTTTTATTTTGGCAACACCGGATTGGTTGATGTGTTTAAGCCGAAAGCAATTGATTGGTTTTGGAATATTTACAAAGGATTGGCCAACAAAGGAGTTGCCGGTTGGTGGGGCGATTTGGGCGAACCGGAAGTTCATCCGGCAGGATTGCTGCATGTAAACGGATCGGCTGATGAGGTGCACAATATTTACGGTCATTACTGGGCGAAATTGGTTTACGAAGGTTATCAGAAAGACTTTCCCAATCAACGTCCGTTCATTTTGATGAGAGCTGGTGCCGTTGGATCGCAGCGGTACGGAATGGTGCCATGGACCGGTGATGTGAGTCGCTCGTGGGATGGTTTAAAGCCTCAAACCGAAATATCACTGCAAATGGGACTGCAGGGAATTCCATATATGCACTCCGATTTGGGAGGTTTTGCAGGTGATAATTTAGATGATGAGTTGTACACGCGATGGTTGCAGTATGGTGTTTTTCAAGCCATATTCCGTCCGCATGCACAGGAAGCAGTTCCTTCGGAACCTGTGTTTCGCGAAGCAAAAACCAAAGCATTGGCAAAAAAATCAATTCAATTGAGATACCAGTTAATGCCTTACAATTATACCATTGCCTTCGATAATAACCAGACTGGCTTGCCCTTAATGCGTCCATTGTTTTTCGAGGAGCAAAATAACAAGGAATTGCTATCTGTTTCGGATACCTACTTGTGGGGAGATGCGTTTTTAGTTTCAACCATTACTGATGCTGGCCTAAAAGAGAAAGAAGTTTATATGCCTGCCAATTCGGTTTGGTTTGATTTTGTGTTGGAACAGAAATATGATGGAGGAAAAAGCTACATCATTACAACCGAAGAAGATCATATTCCTGTTTTTGTGCGTGGAGGTTCTTTTGTGCCAATGATTAAAGGAATGCAAAATACCAAAACATATTCTTTGAAGAACCTGGAATTGAATTACTATCACGATAAATCTGTTGAGGGAAGTAAGGGACATTTGTACAACGATGATGGAGTAACTCCTGATGCATATAAAAAGGGAGAGTATGAAATGCTGAATTTTACATCTAAGACTTCCAAATCGAAATTGCAGATTGCTGTTAATACTGAAACCGGAAGTAATTACAAGTCTGTCAAAAAGAATATCAATTGGGTTATTCACAATATCGAAAAGCAACCAAAGAAAGTATCCTTAGGAAAAAAATCTACAGATTTTATCTGGGATAAGGAATCAAAAACACTCCGCTTTACCGGAGAGGTTAAATCAAAAGAGAATCAATCTATTACGATAAAATTAGCTAGATAATGAAGAAATTAGGATACAGCCTATTTGTAGTATTGTTTTTTTTGCTGTCGGCTTGTTTAACATCCGAAAAGCAAATTGCAGATGCCGACAAGCCATTTGTATGGGAGGGAGCTAATTTGTACTTTTTGCTGACAGATCGTTTTTGCAACGGCACTACCGATAATGATGTGAATTTTGAGCGTGAATTGCCTACCGGAAAGCTAAGAGGTTTTGAAGGTGGTGATATCAAGGGAATCACACAGAAAATAAAAGAAGGATATTTTAATGATCTGGGAATTAACGCCATTTGGTTTACACCGGTAACAGAGCAGATTCACGGATCGGTTGATGAGGGAACAGGAAATACCTATGGTTTTCATGGATATTGGGCCAAAGACTGGACTGCTTTGGATCCGAATTTTGGAACGATGGAAGACTTGGCTGAATTGGTAGAGCTTGCTCATGCCAATGGAATCCGAATTGTAATGGATGCGGTAATTAATCACACAGGACCGGCAACAGAGACCGACCCGGCCTGGGAAAAAGAATGGGTGAGAACCGGCCCAACCTGCACATATCAGAACTTTAAAACAACAACTGAATGTACGTTAACTGACAATCTGCCTGATATTAAAACCGAGAGTACAGAGGAAGTAACCATTCCTGAAAGCTTGGTTGAGAAGTGGAAGAATGAAGGCAGGTACGAGCAGGAAATGAAAGAACTGGATGAGTTCTTTGCCCGCACGGGATATCCTCGTACACCAAAATATCACATGATTAAATGGTTGTGCGATTACATCATCGAGTTTGGTATTGACGGTTACCGTTCCGATACAGTGAAGCACACGGATGAAACTGTTTGGGGTGATTTTCGCAAAGAGTGCGAATATGCATTTCAGCTGTGGAAGGAAAATAACCCTGAAAAAGTAATGGACAACAACGAATTTTATTCCGTTGCAGAAGTTTATGGATACAGTATCAGTAACAAATTTGCTTATGATTTTGGCGATAAACAGGTGAATTATTATGCCAATGGATTTACTGATTTAATCAATTTCGAATTTAAATACAACGCATTATCGAACTACGAAGAATTGTTCTCGAAATACTCTGAAATATTAAATGGTGACTTAAAAGGTTATGGAGTTTTAAATTACCTGACATCTCATGATGACGGATCACCATTCGATCAGAAAAGAGAAAAAAGCATTGAATCGGCAAATAAATTGTTGTTGTGCCCTGGAACTTCGCAGGTGTATTATGGCGATGAAACAGCCAGATCACTGATAATAGAAGGAACTGTTGGCGATGCAACTTTACGTTCGTGTATGAATTGGGAAGCGGTAAAAACTGATGAGCACACACAAGCCGTATTGGCTCACTGGCAAAAGCTTGGCAGATTCCGAAGAGATCATCCGGCAGTTGGAGCAGGAGTCCATAAAAAGATTAGCGAAAAGCCTTATTTGTTCAGCAGAACATTTGGTAATTCTGAATTGCAGGATCAGGTGTTTGTAGGATTGGATTTACCAAAAGGGAAAAAGGTATTGCCAATGGCAGATTTAGAGGATGGAACCAAATTATGTGATGCATATTCCGGTAAAAAAGTGAAAGTGAAAAACGGAAAAGTAAGCATTGATACCGAATACGATATTGTATTATTGGAGTTGTTGTAATTATTCATACAATCACCCCAAACCCCTAAAGGGGCTTTTAAAAAAATGTTAATGTAACAAATTGGGTAAAGTCCCCTTTAGGGGATTTAGGGGTGAAAAGAAGAGTTACATTATTTATGTTTTTTCACAAAGAACACGAAGTACAATACAAAGTATCTCTTTGAATTCCTTTGAGTCCTTCGTGGTTAATTTGAAAACTAATCATCTTAATAAAATAGTAATGAAGCGAATTTATCAGATTGTTTTATGCATGGCCTTGCTAACAGGAATGTTGGTAGGATGTCAAAATAAGCCAGCCGCAAAAGCTGTTGCTGAAGAAGTAAAAGTTGAAAAACCACTGGCGTGGACCCGAAATGCAAATATCTACGAAGTGAACATTCGTCAGTACACTCCTGAAGGAACTATCAATGCCTTTGTTGAGCACATGCCTCGTTTAAAGGAAATGGGTGTTGATATTCTTTGGGTGATGCCGGTATTTCCTATCTCTGAAAAGAATCGTAAAGGAAGTATGGGAAGCTATTACGCTGTGGCGGATTATCGCGCAGTGAATCCTGAATTTGGAACCATGGATGATTTGAAAAACATGGTAAACAAAGCTCATGAAATGGGAATGCATGTTATTTTAGACTGGGTTGCCAATCATACTGGCTGGGACAATATTCTAATGACTGAGCATCCTGATTTTTACACAAAAAATGAAGCAGGAGAAATAGTTATTCCGGAAGGAACCGATTGGTCGGATACTGCAGACTTGAACTACGACAACAATGAACTGCGTGAGTACATGATCGGATCCTTAAAATATTGGATTGAGAATGCTGACGTTGATGGATTCCGATGCGATGTAGCAGGAATGGTTCCTACTGATTTTTGGGAGAAAGCCCGTAAAGATTTAGACGCAATCAAGCCTGTATTCATGTTGGCAGAAGATGGTGGTCACGAATTAGTAGAGAATGCATTTGATATGGGGTATGGATGGGATTTTCACCACATCATGAATGACATTGCAAAAGGAGAAAAAAATGCAAATGATATTGAGGCTTTCTTTGCTAAAGTTGATACCATTTTCCCTGCTGATTCTTATACGATGAACTTCATTACCAATCACGATGAAAACTCTTGGAACGGTACCGTCAAAGAAAGAATGGGCGATGCAGGAAACACTTTTGCAGTATTAACTTTCACCATGCCGGGAATGCCTTTGATTTACAGCGGACAGGAAGCAGGAATGGCAAAGAGATTAAGATTCTTTGAGAAGGATACAATTGATTGGAGCAATAAAACATTGGAGCCTTTTTACAAGAAATTACTTAGCTTGAAAAGCACAAACAAAGCTCTTCAAAATGGAGTGAAAGGTGGTGAGATTGTTCGTATTCCTTCCGACAAGAACGAAGCTGTTTATGCATTTGCCCGCGAAGCTGAAGGCGATAAAGTACTGGTGGTATTGAATCTGACTGCCGAGGCTCAGGAATTTACACTTGCGTCAGAAGTACTGGCAGGCGATTACAAAGACTACTTTAGCAAGGAAGAGGTCAAATTCTCAGCAAAAGAGAAAATGTCTCTTAAAGCTTGGGAATACAAAGTGTACGTAAAATAAGCAAGACCGATTTCCGATGTTTCGGAAACCAGATACCCCAGCGAAAAGCCGTTCATCTGAACGGCTTTTTCTATTTAGTGTGATTTTTAAGGCAATTCAAAAATAAGTTTGGCGGGTATCTGGCGCAAGCCAGGCAGTCAAAAAATAGTTTGGTGATCATCTGGCACAAGCCAGGTAGTCAAAAAAAAGTTTGGCGGTCATCTGGCACAAGCCAGGTAGTCAAAAAAAAGTTTGGCGGTCATCTGGCACAAGCCAGGTAGTCAAAAAATAGTTTGGCGGTCATCTGGCACAAGCCAGGTAGTCAAAAAATAGTTTGGAGCTAGGCTGGCGCAATTTAGACGATCAAAAAAATGTTTGGTGATCATCTGGCGTGATCCAGGTAGTCAAAAAAAAGTTTGGCGGTCGTCTGGCGCGGGCCAGGCAGTCAAAAATTGATACTGTCTCAGTTGATGCTGTTTTGGTTGAGTACATCCATAACCATGCTTTTGTAATTTCGGCCAATTGGGATGTATTTTTGTTCGACTTGAACAAGGCTTGAAGTGAAACTTTCAATTTTGTCGATCGCAATAATAAATGATCTGTGTATTCTTAGGAAATTTGTTTCGGGCAGCTTTTCCTCAATGTTACTAATGGTGTTAAGAGTAACAATTTCCTGTCCGTTTTCCTGATAAATACTTACATAGTTTCGCAGGCTTTCAATGTAAAGGATTTCATTTAAGAAAACTTTCACCATTTTCTTTTCGGATTTCACGAATATAAATGCTTGATCGGTGTTGCTTTGTTCCTTTTTTTCGGGAATCTGATAATCGTGTTTTTTGAGCTTGAAATATCTGTTTACAGCTTTAATAAAGCGTTCGAAAGGAATTGGTTTGATTAAATAATCCAAGGCTTCCAGATCATAACTTTCCAAGGCATATTCTGAATAAGCAGTAGTGAAAATTACTGTTGGAGGATTGGAAATATTTCGCAGCAATTGAATTCCTGTTAATCCCGGCATTTGAATGTCCAGAAAAAGCAAATCAATTTTTTTGCTGTTTAAAACAGATAAAGCCTCAACTGCACTTTTGCATCTTCCTTCCAATTGCAAATAGTCTATTCTCTTTATATATGCCTCCATTACATCCAAAGCAAGATCTTCATCATCAACTAGTAAACATTTTACTTTCATATAATTATAATTTGTTTTTGATTTGCCATATGGTCCCGAAAGCTTTCGGGATTACCATGCTGAGACAATCATCTCTCTGTCTGTCTGTCAAAATCATTTTGGCATGGACGTTTCATAGCAATTGCAAATTTAAATGGACATTGTACGATTCCTCGGTACGATTAATTTTAAGCTCATGCTTTTCAGGATAGATTAAAGATAATCTCCTTTTTACATTTTGCAAACCAATACCACCTACCACAGCATCTTGATTGGAGCTTACTTTCGGAATGCTGTTTTCAATTTTCAGAACCAGTTTATTTGCCTTACTTCCAAGCTCGATGGTGATCCATGCATTTTTATCCAATCCTTTGGTACTGTGTTTAAAGCTGTTCTCAATAAATGGCAGAATGATCATTGGAGCAATGTGATTGCTGTCTAAATCGCCCCAAATATTCAAACTTATATCAATGCGGTCTCCATATCTTATCTTTTCCAATTCCATATAACTTCTGATGCTATCCACTTCTTTGCGTAAATCAACCTGAGTAGAATTGGTTTCGTAAAGCATGTACCGCAGTAAATCCGATAGTTTTAGAATCACATCAAGTGATTGATCAGACTTTTTTAATATCAGTGAATACAAACTGTTTAGAGTATTGAAAAGAAAATGAGGTTGAACCTGATTTTTTAAAAAGATTAATTCAGCCTCTAACTTTTCTTTGGCCAGAATCTGTTCGTTCTGCTGAACTTTTGCTAAATATTCCATCAGTTTTACTGTCATGGGTAAGGCAAGTACAGCTCCTAAATTAACAGCCCCCCGAACTATTTGAGTGAGAGAAAAGGTAGATTCTTTTTGCCATTCCGGAAAAAAGAAATCAACAATAATCAGGTTATCGGTTATGCGTTGAATAAAGGCGGCAAAACCGATTAGGATAAGGAAATAAAAAAGAAATTGCCAAATTTCCCCTTTGTATAAAAACCTTGGATACAAGTAGTAAATAACAGCATAAACCAAGAGTATTTTTACCGGTAGATTGATTAGTTCGACCTTTACTGTTTTGATATAATTTGCATCGAATGTGCCCCATGCGTATGCAAAGAAAAGTACAAATATGATCCAGTAAGTAAGGTGCTGAACAAGTCTGTTGTTTACGACTTTGGAAAGCCAGCTATTCTCAGGGGTGATGATCTGCATTTTTGTAAAGATAAATATTCCGAAACTACATATGTAAGGCATTTTACAAATATTCGCTGGATATAAAGGGAGTATTGGATATAAAACCTGCTTTTTATTACCAACTACCATTTTTATGGGATGTTTGCAAACAAGAACATTATACAGTAATCCGCAGGATTAGTTATACTGTTTGCAGTATTTATTTGCATCTCATTCAAGGGATTGGTTACTTGAACTAAAATCAAATGAAACGTTCATATATAAAGCTTTCTGGATCATATAACAAAAACTTAAAATTATAAACAGATGAAAAGAATACTCATGATTTTTTTAACCGTACTGCTGATAGGAAGCAGTACGGCATATGCAAAATACAAAATTGATCATTTGGAGCCTGCGTTTTGGTGGACCGGCATGAAGAACACGAGCCTGCAACTGTTGATTCATGGCGAGAATATTGCTGATTTAAAACCTGAGGTAAATTATGCCGGTGTCAGCATTATGAAGGTAAGCAGAGTGTCGAATGAAAACTATCTGTTTGTTGATTTAAAATTGAGTGAAATCACAAAAGCCGGAAGTTTTGATATCCTTTTTAAAAAAGGAGCGAAAACTATCTTAAAATACAAGTATCAGTTGCTCGAACGAAAAGAAGGTTCTGCCGAACGTTTAAGCTACACTCCTGCGGATGTGATGTACCTGATTACGCCGGATCGGTTTGCCAATGGCAATATGGCGAACGATAGTGTAGAAGGATTACCTGAAGGTTTGGATCGTGAGCAAAAAGATGGTCGTCACGGTGGAGATATTCAGGGAATTATTGATCATTTGGATTACATTTCCGATATGGGATTTACGTCCATTTGGTCGACTCCATTGCTGGAGAATAATCAAACTTCTTATTCTTATCATGGTTATGCCATAACCAACTATTATCAAATTGACCCACGCTTTGGAACAAATGAGGATTACTGTAAATTTTCGAAACAGGCAAGGAAGAAAGGAATAGGAATCATCATGGATATTGTTTTGAACCATTGTGGTTCTGAACACTGGTGGATGAAGGATCTGCCTTCAACGGATTGGATCAATAACGAAGGGAAATTTACAAGTTGTACTCACAAGCGAACTACGGTTCAGGATCAATATGCATCGAAAGAGGATTCGAAACAGTTTTCAGATGGATGGTTTGTAGAAAGCATGCCCGATTTGAATCAGCGCAACGAGTTCATGTCAAAATACTTGATTCAAAATACCATTTGGTGGATAGAATATGCCGACTTATATGGACTCCGTGTAGATACTTATCCATATTCGGACTCTGAATTTTTGATTGAATGGACCCGTAGAATTTTGGAAGAATATCCAAACCTAAATATTGTTGGCGAGGAGTGGAGTACCAATCCAGCTGTTGTATCCTATTGGCAAAAGGGGAAAGAAAACAAAAATGGTTATGTTTCCAACCTGCCAAGTTTAATGGATTTCCCCTTGCAAAATGCACTGGTGGAAGGTTTAACTGAAGAAGATACCTGGGGGACAGGACTCATCAAATTGTACGAGATATTGGTGAATGATGTGCAATATCCAAATCCAAATAATTTGGTCATCTTTCCTGATAACCATGATATGGCCCGAGTTTTTAATCAGCTGAATAAAGATTACGATTTGTATCGAATGGCAATGACTTACGTTCTTACGATGAGAGGAATTCCTCAAATTTATTATGGTACAGAGGTTTTAGCAAACAGCGATGCTGGAGGTGATCATGGATTGCTGCGTATGGATTTCCCTGGAGGTTGGGAAGGCGATGAAGTGAATGCTTTTACAGGAAAGGGCATGAGCACACAAGAAAAAGAAGCTCAGGATTTTTTAAAGAAATTATTAAATTGGAGAAAGACCAGTACCGTTATTCATAAAGGAAAGTTGATGCATTATACCCCTGAACATGGAATATACAGCTACTTCCGGTATACCGATAAAGGAAAAGTAATGGTGATTTTGAATAAGAATACAGAATCGGTTCACTTGCAAACAGAGCGATATCATGAAATGCTGAAAGGGAATGAGACAGCAAAAGATATTATCTCAGGCAAAATAATTCAAATGAATGAGGGCCTAGAAGTTCCGGCCCGATCGGCAATGATTTTGGAGATAAAGTAAGAGTAAATTAGAATTAGTTAATGGCCGCGGATAGTTTCCGTGGCTTTTTTGTTGCCGGTTGGTTTCGGGGTCCTAAATACCGGTTTTTATTGCGGTATAAAATAGGGTGTAGGCAAACGACCATGCAATTTGAGAGAGGAGTAAATACAGATAGCTGATTTTCCGATGCCCGTAATATTTGGTGTTTAAAAAAACACCAATAGGAATCGACAGAAGTACTGGGGTGAGGATTGCAATACCTGCCAATCCGTAATTGTTCTTTAAAACGACTAAACGTCTGTTTCTTTTGGTGAATTTTTTTTGGATTTTCTTTTTGGATTTGAACAGATCTGACCCATATACATTAAATAGTTTGATTAAACCTTTCGAAACCAGAGTAGAGATCAGAATGCCAATGAATCCACCGATATTTGTGTACAAGATGGTTTCATAAAACGACATCTGAAAAACATAGACCGCAACGGGAAAGGTTGCTGCGAATTTCCAGGTACTCGAAAGAATAATCAGGAGCGCTTTCATTGGAAGATAGGAATAGTGAATCAGTTAGGAGCAAAGTATCTTAGTTCAAAGGTCAGAATAGAGAGTCGTAACTCCTACAGATACATGATCTCTCTATTTAAGCGGTATTTCAATTTAGAGTTAATGAATTTGCCTGTGTGCTTGGATTGTTATGCTTTGAATATCCTGCAAGTTATGAAATTAGCCAATGAAAGCGTCTTTTTTTCCGTAACTTACAGGGGATAAAGAAGGATTTTCGTTAAAAACTTACTGTTGTAATGGATAAAAAAATAAGTTTTTGGGCACCTCTTGACAATGCAGCAAAAATATTTCCAGCCATACGCTCAAAAGAACATTCTACAGTTGCACGAATTACCGCAGTTCTTAACGAGCGGGTTGCCATTAAACACCTTTTTTCGGCGATTGAACTGGCCGAAAAAAGATTCCCTTATTTTAAAGTAAGCCTTCGGAAAGGATTTTTCTGGTATTACCTGGAGCAGATTGATGATCCCGTTAAAGTGACAGGCGATACTGGTCAGCTTTGTCAGGCTTTCGACAGGAAGGATTCAAACAAGCTTCTCTTTCGCATTTTGGTTCGTAAGAATGAAATCAGTGTTGAGTTTTCTCATATACTTACCGATGGATCTGGTTTGCTGCAATTTTTGAAGGCCATTCTGATTTATTATTTTAATGAAAAAGGAATGATTCCTGCTGAGCAAATAGATCCGTTTTATACCAGCAAAGCCAGTCCCGAAGAATTCGAAGATGCCTACAACCGATACTTCAAAGAGAAAATACCACACGTAATCCGTCAGCCAAAAGCTTTTCATTTGCCTTTTGATTTGAATTCCAAACCCCGTTTTGATGTGCTTTTGGCAATGATTTCAACTAAAGAATTGAAGGAGAGAGCAAGCGAAAAATCGGTTAGTATTACCATCTTTCTGGTGGCTGTTTATCTTTTGGTGCTTCAGGATATTTTTCATGAATGTAAGGCCAAAGGAAAGGGAGTTCGTCGTAAATTGGCCAGAATTCAGGTTCCGATTAATTTGCGGAACATCTACCCAACGAAAACCATGCGAAACTTCTCCCTTTTTGTTTTACCGGAACTGGATTTTAGGTTAGGGCTTTACTCCTTCGATGAAATTGTGAAGGTTGTGCACCATAAAATGCAGCTGGAGACCGATGAAAAGCTCATCAGTAAAATTATTTCGCGTAATGTTGGCGGCGAACGAAATGTTTTTGTGAGAAGTATTCCCATTCTGTTAAAGAGCCTTGTTTTGCATGCCAAGTATTATGCCGAAGGAGCCAATCAATTTAGTGGAGTGGTAACTAATTTGGGAAATACGAAAATACCCGATGCCATAGCCGATCAAATAAACTATTTTGTGATAACACCGCCGCCACCCAATAAAAAAGTGAAGATCAATTGCGGCGTGATTGGATACAAGGATAAACTGGTTTTGAGTTTTGGCAACATAAGCAATTCAAAGGAGTTTGAACGTCGGTTTCTGCGATTTCTTGTTGAGCAAAATGTGAAGGTTAAAATTTTAAATACATATCATGAACAGCGAGATGAATTACTGTAATAAATGCGGAGTAGAACTGGATGTCAATATGAATTTTTGTCCGTTGTGTGGTTTATCTATTGGAGAAAAATCGGGAGCAGACGAACTTTCCACATCGCAGCAAAAGCTCGAAAAGGATAAGATCATTGATGATTTTGAAAAACTGACCAAAGCGCAGCGGCGTAAATTATTCTGGGAGTTATCAAACATCATTCTCTTCTCTGGAATCTTGGTTACGGTTACGTTGAATCTTTTTTTGAACAAAAGCATTACCTGGTCAAGTTATAGTACTGTGGCCTCTTTGGCGGTACTTGCCAACATCAGTGTCTTTACATTTTGGCGGCATCGAATGCTGATAATAGTGCTTGGAAGTCTTGTTTCAACTTCGCTTCTTCTTATTTTATTGGATTTGTTTAGCACCAATGTTGGTTGGGGAATCAAACTGGGTATTCCCATTCTGTTGTCATTCTATATTTTGTTATTGCTTGTAATTTGGTTTATACGTATCTCAAAACAACGGGGCTTTAATATTTTGGCGATTATCTTTTTGGCAATAGGTCTCTTCTCAATCTGTGTTGATGGTTTTGTTTCGCTCTATTTCGTTCATCAGTTTCAGATCAGATGGAGCATTATTGTGGTAACCTCAATGATCTCTATTTCAGCACTTCTCTTCTATGTTCATTATCGATTGAAAAAAGGAGTCGACTTAAGAAGATTCTTTCACATTTAAAACCATGCGAATAACTCACTCCAAAGATCTCTCATAAGAACAAAATAGAGCAGGAAACTTCCGATCCATCCATGGGCAATGCCTATGGCCCAAAGGTTTCTCCATTTAAAGTAAGCCAGCAAAAATACGGCTTCCATTGCAAAGGTAAAAATCATTAAAAAGTAATTGGTATAGTGCACCAAACCGAAAAGTGTTGAGATCAAAAAAATAAGAACATACCTATTGATGCTGGGTTTCACTAATGAAATCAGATTATTGGTAATCAGTCCGAGCATTAAATATTGTTGAACAATTCCCCAAATGGGATACAGGCAAATAATCGGCAATATATGCCAGGTAAATGTAAGAGAATGATTTAAATGACCATAAATCAGGGAAACCGAGATGCTAACCACAACAAGAGGAAGCAGAAAGACCATTGAGCGTTTAAAATTATTTTTGGTAAATCCCCAGTGGCTTAGAACATCCCTATTGGTTGAATATCGAAAAAGAATATAAGCACCCCAAAAAATGCAGATGCCGGCAATGTAAATGGCCCGCATCTGCAGCCAGTCCATCAGGATGTATTTTAGGATGCCGGTTAGGATTACGGCAATCAATTCTATACGAGGGAAATTCGTAATTTTTAGGATTTTATTTGTCGATCTGCTTAGTAATACGTGCATAAATAGTTTTTAATCCTCTTCTTTTGGTTTGCGTGGCAACACCTCTTCAGGAAATGGGAACAGAATGGTCGAATTCTTTTCCGAAGCAATATTTGCAAGTGTTTGGTAGAGCCGCAATTTAATAGCCGAAGGTGACTTATCGATGAGTTTCCCAGCCGCAAGCAGACTTTCAGCAGCCTGTTCTTCCGCGGTAGCAAGAATTATCCTTGCTCTTCGGGAGCGTTCTGCTTCGGCTTGGTTAGCCATCATCCGGCGCATGTTTTCAGGCAACTGAATGTCTTTAATTTTCACATCAATAATAACAATTCCCCACACCTGGGTTTCCTTTTCTACAATGGTCTTGATGTTTTTTCCCATCTCTTCGCGTTTCGATAAGATGGTATCCAGTTCTACTTTGCCACAAACATCGCGCAAGGCAGCCTGTGCCAGCTGAGAAATGGCAAATTTGTATTCTTCCACCTCTAAAACTGCTTTTTCTGGATCGTTGATTTGAAAAAATACGACACCATCAATACTACAGGGAACATTGTCTTGAGTCATTACTTCCTGAGAGTCGATATTGATTGTGATCACCCGAATGTCGACAATGCTAATGGTTTCAACAATGGGAATAATCCACCTGAAACCGGGTTGCAATATTCCAATATACTTCCCAAAGCGGAATTTTAAGGCTCTTTTGTATTCAAAAATTACACGAATTCCGGCCAGAAGAAAAAAGATAACGGCAACACTAAAAACGAACAAAAAATTCATGGCATATGGTTTAAGATATAGAGAAAAATGATCATTGTAATTTACACTGGTGAGGGGGGACTAAAAGAATAAGCATAGACTCCTATTCTTTGCATGTGAGTGTTTTCTTAAATTTACTAAAATATGATGGCAGTGGCAAAATTAGATGCTGTGCTGATTATTGCTTCGGAACCTTATGCTTTTATAGTATATTGGCTTCTTTTTTTAATTTCGTATTGTAAATACTAAAAAGCATCGAAATGCTTATTTTAGGTTGCTGAATTTTTGAACCAAATACAATAGTAGAAGTTGTTATCACATGTCTAAAAATTCCTAATCAAATAATTTATGGATCAGCTAAGTAGAATAAAAAGCAGTATCGGCTCAATTGTTTCATTAACAGATGAGGAATTATTGATATTCTCTGGTTGTCTGGAAATGAAAACCATCAATAAAAATGAATTCTTTTTAAAGGAAGGACAGGTGTGTGATTTTATCGGATTCGTCAATTTTGGGGTGATGATTTATTTCAAGACCTTGGAAAATGGCAAGGAGCTGACAACAGATTTTGCTTTTGAAGGCGATTGGGTTACGATCAACGAAAGTAGGTTGAATAATACGCCGTCATTAATCAACATTAAGGCCATCGAAAACGTCGAATTGTTGATTCTTAGACAGCAGGATTTGTTTGATTTATATACAAAAATTCCAAAGTTAGAACGCCTGGGCCGAATTTTAATGGAACAGTCATTTGTTAAGATTGCCCGGCAAAGTATCGATTTACAAGTACTGCCAGCAAAACAACGATACGAAAGCTTGCTTCTCAAATACCCTGAAATTTTTCAAAAAGTACCACTTTACCATATTGCCAATTATCTTGGCATTGCCCCAAAGTCGTTAAGCCGAATTCGCAAGGAGTTTTTTCAGTAAATTAATTTGGTAACAATTGCGGAGAAATTGAAGCACTTCTTTTATCGATTTTTGTATCGTAAAATTTTAACACTTACGATATGAAACGAGCATAAGAATTTCATTATCCAAATGAAAAAAAGGAGGATGATTAAATTTATTTGCGGGTTTCATCTTACAAATGAAAATAAATTTAAAAGATGAAAAAGCAATTCTTTTTTATTGTGGTAATAATCGCTTTTGCCACAGCCGTTTCGGCTCAATCGAATGCAGTTAAATCCTGCAGCAAATCAAGCCTTGTTTCCCAAACCGATAGCGTAAAAATCAAACAAACCATAGGTATTGCCATCGATTTGCTTCCTCCAATTATGAGTGCCACAACCGGCAATCTGGGGTATTCGGCTCAATTGTGGTATGGATACAGGAAATTTCGGGTTCGCGGAGTCATTGCAGGTTTTCAGATGCCCGATAAATTGATGAGGAATAATGATTTTAAAGATTTAAAAACAACAGCCAAAGCTTTGATTTTTGATTGTTTCAAAAACAATAATTTTGAAGGTTGGTGGCTGGGAGCAGGGACAGAAATGTGGGACAACACAATCAGCTCGAAAATTGACAACAGGAGTTATGATTTTACAAATTATGTGATTACGGCCGGTAGTGGATACATCATCAAGCTGCATAAAAACTTCTACATTGAGCCTTGGGCTGCCCTGCACTATGTGTTAAATAATGAAAAAGTATCAGTTGGTACTACAGAATACAAAACCAAAAAGATTCAGGGGGAAGTATCGTTGAAAGTGGGTTGGCATTTTTAAGTGCATCAGCTAAATAATCGTAAAACAGAAGAATTGTACGTATTTTTAAAAGTATTTGGGAGTATTATTGATTTTCAATTTTGTAATTTGAAGAATGGATTTAAGTCTTGTTAAGTTTTTGTATAATAGTATTTTAGATTGATTGGTGAGAGGTTGTTGTCTGTGGGTAAATCAGATTGTTTTAATTTTTAAGCTTGTTTGATTTAATAGAGACAGGATGTTTTTATACCTTCGTAAAATTTTTTATTTGAACAACCATTGAATAGAACAACTATGGCTACGATTATTAATGACGTTTCGAGAACCTTTAGTGAGTATTTAATTATTCCAGGACTAACATCGGTTGATTGCACACCTGATAAAGTTAGCTTGATGACTCCCCTGATTAAATTTAAAAAAGGGGAATCTTCCGGAATCAACATGAAAACACCTTTTGTATCCGCAATTATGCAATCTGTTTCCGATGATGGAATGGCTATTGCCTTGGCGAAAGAGGGCGGTGTTTCATTTATTTTTGGTTCTCAGTCAATTGAGGAACAGGCCAAAATGGTTAAGAAAGTAAAAAAACACAAAGCTGGTTTTGTTGAGAGTCGCGCTAATATCACTCCTGATCAAAGCTTGCAGGATGTTATTGCCTTAAAAGAACAAACTGGATTTTCAACGATTGGTGTAACGAGTGATGGATCACCAAATGGAAAATTTTTAGGTATTGTTACAGGCCGCGATTATCGGTTAAGTAAGGATAGTTTAGATAAAAAGGTGAAAGAGTTTATGACTCCTTTAGAAAATCTTACTGTTGGTGAGTATGGAATCAGCTTGACAGAGGCAAATGATATTATCTGGGATCACAAATTAAATACTTTGCCTGTTATCGATAAAAAACAAAACCTGAAATATTTTGTTTTTAGAAAAGACTACGATAATCACAAAGAGTACCCGAACGAATTATTGGATGATCATAAAAGATTAATAGTGGGTGCAGGTATTAATACCCGTGATTTTGAAGAACGTGTTCCTGCATTGGTTGATGCTGGCGTTGATGTATTGTGTATCGATTCATCGGATGGATTTTCGGAATGGCAAAAGATTACAATTCAGTGGATTAAAGAACATTATAATGGGAAAGTAGCTGTTGGAGCAGGAAACGTGGTTGATAAAGCTGGTTTTTTATATTTAGCTGAGTCTGGCGCCGATTTTATTAAAGTTGGTGTAGGTGGCGGATCAATTTGTATTACCAGAGAGCAAAAAGGAATTGGCAGAGGTCAGGCAACTGCTTTAATTGAAGTGGCCGAAGCCCGCGATGAATATTTTAAGAAGACCGGTGAGTACATTCCAATTTGTTCCGATGGTGGAATTGTAATGGATTATCACATGACCCTTGCGCTGGCAATGGGAGCTGATTTTATGATGATGGGAAGATATTTTGCCCGTTTTGATGAGAGTCCAACCAGAAAACTTTTGATTGGAAACAGTTATGTAAAAGAATATTGGGGCGAAGGTTCGAACAGAGCAAGAAACTGGCAGCGATATGACATGGGAGGTAAGGACAGCCTTAAGTTTGAAGAAGGTGTAGATAGCTTTGTACCTTATGCAGGTAAATTAAAAGACAATCTAGATATTACCACAGGAAAAATCAAAGCTACCATGTGTAGTTGTGGTGTTACAACAATTGCAGCATTGCAGGCTGAAGCAAAAATTACCTTGGTTTCATCTACAAGTATTATCGAAGGTGGTGCTCATGATGTTATCGTTAAAGACACAAAGAACTAAGCGATTTAAGTTCAAGAATATTTCAAGACCAAGTATCTAGCTTGGTCTTTTTTTATGCCTACTTCCTTCATATTATTAATCTTACCTTATTTCAACTTCTGACAGATTCTAATTGGGTGAATAGTATGCAAATATGTACATATTCATTATCTTTAAAGCGATTGCTAAGAAACTTTTTTATCTGAGAGGGTATTTCACGTATTGCTAACCTTTTAAAATATTCGTAATGAATAAAGAATTCGAAGATATACAACTGGAAATTAGAAAATTTGTAGCTCCTGAATATATTTTCGGACTTGATTCAAGAGTTTATGTGGGTTTATGTTGTCAAAAGCTTGGCGGGCGGAAAGTATTGTTAGTTACCGATAACATAATTTTAAAATCACCATGGTTATTGGAGGCAGAAGATAAATTGAAAGAAGCTGAAATTGACTATGTGATTTTCTCCAATGTTTCTCCTAATCCCAGAGATTACGAAGTAATGGAGGGGGCGCAAATGTATAGTCAAAACAGGTGCAATATGATTCTGGCAATCGGAGGAGGGAGTGTTATTGATTGTGCAAAAGGGATCGGGATTATCGCAAACAACGGTGGAGATATCAGAGATTTTGAAGGGGTAGACAAAATATACAAGCCTATGCCTCCTTTAGTATGTATTCCTACTACAGGAGGAACTTCAGCAGATGTTTCTCAATTCGCAATCATCAATAATTACGAAGAGAAATATAAGATGGCTATTATTAGTAAAGCAACTGTACCCGATGTGGCACTGATTGATCCTTATGTTTTAACGAGTATGAATAAGCATTTAACCGCTTGTACCGGAATTGATGCCCTTTCTCACGCCTTTGAAACGTTTGTGTCAAATGCAAGTTCAGCATTTACCGATTTATATGCACTCGAGGCAATCCGGCTGTTAGATAAAAATTTATTGTTATCAGTACAGGAACCAAGTAATTTGCAGGCAAGAGGAAAAGTAATGCTGGCAAGTCTTTATGCCGGATTGGCATTTTCAAATGCCAGTTTGGGATGCATTCATTCAATGGCTCATAGTTTGGGTGGGTATTTAGATCTGCCGCATGGTGAGTGCAATGCCATATTATTACCACACGTGGTAAACTATAACTTTGATGCAGCCTGTGATAGATACAAAAAAATAGCTGAAACCCTTCAATTACCATCGGTGGGGATTAATAATCAGGAAAATAAAAAATCACTGATGAACTATCTCTTTCAAATGAACAAAACATTAGGTGTTGATAAAACTCTTCAGCAAAAGGGAGTAACTTTAGATATAGTTCCTGTTTTGTCGGGCAAAGCAATTAAAGATCCGTGTAATGCAACAAATCCAAGACCTCCGCTAAAAAAAGATTTGGAAGTTGTTTATAAAGAAGCTTTATGATATGGAAGATAAATGGATTAATGATCGAAATAAAATAATAGGGCTGGGTGAGAATTCACTTAGGAAAAGTTACTATCCAGAGTTACAAAATAAAATTGAAGAGCTGGAAGATTCGCGGAAGAATCTGGATACGATTATTAACAGCACAAGTGATGGAATAATTATTCATGATATTTCGGGTAAGATTTTATTTTTAAATAAGCCTGCTGAATTATTGTTGAATGTTCAATTGAATGATAATTTAACGGTAATGGATATATCTGCTGCCCAAAA
Source organism: Labilibaculum sp. (assembly GCF_963664555.1). GTDB lineage: Bacteria > Bacteroidota > Bacteroidia > Bacteroidales > Marinifilaceae > Labilibaculum. Next base: position 1,881,636 of record NZ_OY761461.1, read on the forward strand.
TGAAATTGAAAGTCTTTCTGATATTTGGAACAAAGTAAAAAATAACAAAACACAAACAATAGAATGGATTGTTTTACAAAATAAAACGAAAAAAGAAATACCTGTTCAGGTTTCTATCAATACTACTTTTTGGAATGGCTTGCATGTTTTTGTAGCGGTTGTCCGCGATTTTACAGAGCGCAAAGAATACGAAGAAAAGTTGCTAAAAGCCAAAAAGAAAGCAGAAGAAAGTGATTTTTTAAAAACAGCTTTTTTGCAAAATATGTCTCATGAAATTCGAACCCCCATGAATTCCATTATTGGGTTTTCTGAATTGCTTAACGATTTGGATTTATTACCTGAAAAACGCAAAAAATTTACTTCCATAATAATTGATAATGCCAATCAGCTTCTTTCAATTGTAAACGATATACTTACCATTTCTACCTTACAAACAAAGCAGGATAAGGTTTATATGGAATCAACCAATATCAATCAGGTTTTGTATGACTTGTTGGTTATTTATGAAAAACAGGCATTTCCCCGGCATTTATCAATTCAGCTTCATCGAGCACTATCCGATCAGGAATCAGTTGTATTTACTGATAAAACTAAAATAATTCAGATTTTAACTAATTTACTGAACAATGCTTTTAAATTTATTCATGAAGGAAGTATCGAGTTTGGATATCGGCTGATTGATGAGGATATGGTTTTTTATGTAACTGATAGTGGAATTGGTATACCGGAAAAAATGCAAACCATAATTTTCGACCGGTTTATGCAGGCAAGTAATTTTGTGAAGTTTAATTATGGTGGGACAGGATTAGGTTTAGCCATTTCAAAAGAATTCGTTGATTTGCTGGGAGGTAAAATTTGGGTGGAATCTGATGTAAATAAAGGTTCAACATTCTATTTTACCATTAAGTACCTCCCTGTAAATTAAGGAACATTTTAACAATTAAGCTTCAGATTTAAAATATGAAGTTCTCGGTGCATGCAATAATTGGTGTACTCATCGCTTTATTTTTTATTAAGTTTGTATTTTAATTGTGAACAAAGTGAACTAAAATGGCGGAAGATAATAAGCTACTATACTATTTGAAAAAATGGTCAGATATAACAGATGAAGATGTCCCCGCAATTTTATCATCTTTCGAAACTGTACCTATAAAAAAAAAGAAAGATCTTCTTGTTTCCGGTGATATATGTAAATACTTGTATTTTATTACGAAAGGTTGTTTGCGTTCTTTTTATGTTGATTCAAAAGGAGTAGAACATATTTACCAAATTAGAATGGACAACAATTGGATTAGCGACCTGGAAAGTTTTTTTACGCAAAGTCCTTCAAAATACAATATTGAAGCGATAGAAGATACACAAATGCTCCGTATTTCATTTGATAGAATGGAACAGTTATATCGTGAAGTACCTGAATTGGAAAGATATTTTCGCATTCTTTTTCAGAAAGCGTACATTAATGCTCTAAAGCGCTTAAATGCAACTATGTGGGAGACGGCTATGGATCGGTACAACGAAATGTTGAAAGAACATCCGGATATGTTTCAGCGGGTACCATTAATTTACATTGCTTCCTATTTGGGGATTACTCCTGAAAGCTTAAGCCGTATTAGAAAGCGCAGATAGGTTCCAACTTTCTTCTCTCTTAACCTGAATCAATTTCATTTCTTAACATAGATCAAGTGCACAACGGTTGTTGTCATGTTATTTTTGTATCGTAACAATTTATTAAAAACAATTTAAATTTTTAGAGATATGAAAACAATGACATTATTAGGAATGCTTTTAATAGGAGGAACATTCTCAACGTTTGCACAAAAAAGTGAGATCAAATTGAACGAGTCAGCTGTTAAATGGACAGGAAATAAGATTGGTGGTTCGCACGAGGGAGAAATTCAAATTAAAAGTGGATATTTTGAATTAAAAGATGGTGATATTACAAGTGGAGAAGTTGTAATGGATATGAATACCATTACAAATACCGACATTAAGGATGAGGGCTATAATCAAAAACTAGTAGGTCACCTAAAATCAGATGATTTCTTTGGTGTTGAAAATTTTCCGACTTCAACTTTTGTAGTGAGCAGTGCAAGCAAATTTGAAGAAGGAAAAGCCAAAGTATCAGGCACACTAACCATTAAAGGAAAAACGGAAAGCATCTTTTTTGATCTGTTCAAAAAAGGCAATGAGTATTCAGCCCAATTAAAAGTTGATCGCTCCAAGTATAATGTACGCTACGGCTCCAATTCATTCTTCGATAATTTGGGAGATAAAGCCATCGATGATATATTTATCCTTGAAATTAAACTTGTTTTGTGATAATTGATTTTTATGATGGAAAGGAATACGTTTTTAAAATCACTTTTAATGGCGATACCTGGAATTATTATCAGCACAAAATTAAATGCCATGAAAACAATTACAGAATCTTTAATGAATACACCTAAAATGCCGGTACTCTTTTTAGGACATGGTAGTCCAATGAATGCCATTGAAGAAAATGAATTTGTACAAGGATTTAGAAAAATATCGTCGGAAATAGAAATGCCCAAAGCAATTTTAGTAGTGTCAGCACATTGGGAAACTGCCGGAACAAAAGTAACTGCCATGGCAAACCCTCCAACTATTCATGATTTCGGAGGGTTTCCTCAAAAGCTTTTTGAAGTGCAATATCCTGCATTAGGAGACCCAGAGCTCGCTAAAGAAACACAGGAGTTGCTTAAAAGTACAGAGGTGCATTTAGATCATAAATGGGGACTCGATCATGGAGCCTGGACTGTAATTCGGCACATGTACCCCAAGGCAAATGTGCCGGTAATTCAACTCAGTATTGATTTTCATAAAAGTCCGGCTGAACATTATGCTTTAGCTAAAGAATTAAGCAGGCTTCGCGAAAAAGGGGTTCTTATTGTAGGTAGTGGGAATTTAATACACAATTTACAAATGGTTGCCTGGAGTAGGTTAAACGAAAATTTCGCTTTTGATTGGGCACATGAAGCTAACAGTAAAATGAATGAATACATATTAAATGGTGATCATGAAAGCTTAATCAACTTTTCAAAACAAGGTAAAGCATTTCAATTATCGATTCCAACGCCTGAGCATTTTTTACCCTTGCTTTATACCCTTGCAATTCAAGATGCAAAAGACGAAATCAGCTTGTTTAACAATCAGCTCATTGGAGGATCATTATCTATGACTTCAGTTAAAATTGGCTGAAATTACAATTGTCTGAATTAGAATGTTTATCAGACATGTTAAAAAATAATTAGTATAAAAATTTAAAGACATGAAAATAGCAGTGACAGGAGCCACTGGCCAACTAGGCGGTTTGGTTGTAGCAGAATTAAAGAAAAGAGTTGATAATAATAGCATTGTAGCTTTGGTACGAAATCCGGAAAAAGCTTCAAGATTAGGTGTTGAAGCTCGTGCTTTTGATTATACAAAAAGTGAGGAATTAGTAAAAGCACTTGCTGACATTGATCATTTGTTACTTATATCAAGTAACGAAATTGGTCAACGCGCCGATCAGCATGCCAATGTAATAGAAGCGGCCAAAAAAGCGGGAGTAAAATGGATTGTTTATACCAGTTTATTGCATGCCGATACATCAACACTAAATCTTGCCGGAGAACATTTAGCAACAGAGAAAGCATTGAAAGTCTCAGGCATTGACTATACAATTCTAAGAAATGGCTGGTATACCGAAAATTACGCAGCTTCAATTGGAGGAGCCATAGCTGGCGGAGCATTTATTGGAAGTGCAGACAATGGAAAAATATCATCAGCAGCAAGAGCTGATTATGCCGAAGCGGCAGCAGTTGTGTTAATTGATGAAAGCAACAAAGGGAAAGTTTACGAATTAGCCGGTGACCAGGCTTATACACTCAGCGACTTGGCTGCTGAAATTACAAAGCAGACTGGCAACGATATTCCGTATAAAAACTTAGCGGAGATAGATTATGCTAATATACTTGCAAGTTTTGGAATTCCAAAGGGTTTTGCAGCGGCAATAGCAAGTTGGGATATCAGCGCATCAAGAGGGGATTTGTTTGATGATAGTCAACAACTTTCAAAATTAATAGGCAGACCAACAACATTATTGGAAGAATCTGTAAAAGCAGCATTGTAATAAGCAGTGGTAACAAATTAATTCTGCTTAATATCTGCAATAAAGCTGATGTTGAGTAGAATTTTTTTTTGTATTAAAGGATGAAATATGAGTGAAATGTGCGCATAAGAAACAGGCATCGGACAGTGAAAGAACAGAAGGTTTGTTTTATTCTTTGTTTACAGGTCTTCGAGAACTTTAAATACCTATTTTTGTTTTCAAATTTACAATTCATATGAGATATTTTTTGATGTTGCTGGCTCTTGCTGTTGGCTGTCTGTTACCTGTTCAGGCAAGTATTAATGCCAAATTGGGTGCATTTTTAAAAGCCCCTTTAATGGCGGCTTTGGTTAATTTTATGGTGGGTGGTTTTGTGCTTTTGCTGGTTATTTTAGGAACCCGGACACCAAATAATTTGTTGCTGGCAGCAAAGGAGGCTCCAATATATGCATGGATAGGCGGACTGATGGGTTCTATTTTTGTTGGTTCTATTATTTTTCTGATTCCCCGATTGGGCGCTGCTTTAAGTTTTGGATTGATTGTGTGTGGTCAGTTGGTGTTCTCGTTAATTTTAGATCATTTCGGGATGTTCGGCGTTCCTGTGCAACCTGTTAATTGGGGGCGAATTGCAGGTGTTCTTTTAATTCTGGTGGGCGTTTTGGTGATTCAGAAGTTTTAAAATTATGATTGAACTGAGGGGGATGAGGTTTTACATAGACATGAGAGCTTTTACACCAAGAGGAACCAGTTTGGCTCCTCTTTTTTTATAATCCCTACCACGTTTCACCCTCTCCCTACCCAAATTGAGTACAACATTCCTGTCTTGGAAGGCCAACTTCTTGTCTTGGAAGCACTGCCCGCTGTCCCTGAAAGGCTTTACCCTTGTCTTGGAAGGCCAACTTCTTGTCTTGGAAGCTATATTTCAGGGTATTACACAGAATATTCCTTTGTAGAACTTGTAACTTCTTCCTTGGGACTTGATCCTTTTCCCTTGAAACTTGTCCTTATTCCTTCCTCAACACCAAATCTGCCGCCTGCAGAATCTTCAATTTCAAATTCTCAGGATAATCAGGTCGTTCAGTCAAAAACTGACGGGTAATATCTCCCGCCTCTTTCGATTGAAGACCGCTATAGCTGGCACTCAACCAATTGTAAGGAAAGAAAATATCTCCGGTAATCTGAATCTCTTCCAGTAATTCCAGAGCCTGAGGTAAGTAAGTCAACGCTTCCTTTTCCCGCAACGGATGATTCAGATACGTTAAACCATCTAATCCCCAGCGCTCAATTTCTCTGTTTTCTTCCTTCTTCAAATTTTCAAAGAAATCTTTACGTACCTGAGGATCGGCAGAAAGAGAAGGAGCTATAAAGTTCATTTTCTTTTTACGATCAGGATTTTCGATACGTTCTGTTTGTGTGGCAACAAGCTCTTCTGATTTTTCGGGCATTTTAATGGCCAAATTGCAAGCCAGGTCGGTAGCTTTAGTTTCCGAAAGACTAAATCCGCCAATGGCAATTTCTTCTTTCCAGGCTGTGAAGAGTTGCTCCAAACGCGATTGGCTTTCGGCAATACTGCTTAAGGTGCTGAATAAGCTCGATTTCTTGCTCATGTCCTTCTCCTCATTTAGTTGAATCCAAAGGCTGTCTTCCAAATGTTTCCCAATTTGCAGTCTTTCTTCGGCACTTAAATACAGCCAATAGGCCGATTGTAGGTAAGATAACATGCGTTCCAAAATCAATGGATTATTCTCCTTTGCCAATTGGTTTTTGGCAGTAAGTACAAATTCTTTTCCCTTTATTTCTCCTTCACAAAGATTCTCATACAGGTTGATCCATGCAACTCCACGCACCAAATCATCTTCAATTTTATTGATGTTTTCAAGAAGAAATAACTTGGTTTTAGCATCCAGTTTAAAAAATCCATAGGCAATTCCTTTTCCATTTGGGATGATGTAGTCGGGTGTTTTTTTGCCTTTAGCCTCAGTAACTGCAAGCTGTGGCTGCTTAAATTTTACCGATATTACTTCACTCGTATCTTCGTAGCCTAAAAGGATGTTCAAATTCTGATTCCAGTCACCAGGATTGCCTTTGGCATCCGTTTGTGTGATTGCAAACTCAGTAATCTGATCGTTTTCAGTGCTTATTTCCGTTGAAATAGTCGGTCTTCCTGCCTTGTCTACCCAAACCTTACTCCATTGTTCTAAATTGCTAGGAGTACTAGCGTCGAGTATGGCAATAAGGTCTTCCCATGTTGCATTGCTGTAAGCATAGTTTTTCAGATAAGTTTTCAAACCTTTTTGTAAGGCTTCTTCGCCCATAATTCGTTCCAGCATATCCATTACAATGGGCGATTTGTGGTAAATGATACTTCCATAAACCGATCCGGCATCTTTTAAGTTTGGCAATATCTGATTAATTGGATTGGCTCCGCTTGTGCGATCTACACTATATGAACTGGGGAAGTGAGCCATTTGAAATTTTAGAGCGTGGTTCATATCCGGAAAGCTTGGGTTCGTTATTTTATCGGCAAGAAAATTGGCAAATACCTCTTTCAGCCAAACCTGATCGAACCATTTCATGGTCACTAAATCGCCAAACCACATGTGAGCTGTTTCGTGCGCAATTAAATTGGCGCGGTACAAGGTGTTTTTGTTGGTTGCATTTTTATCTAAAAACAATTTTGAGGCATTGTATAGTGTCGCTCCTGTATGTTCCATTCCGCCGTATTGAAAGGATGGGATCACTACAATATCGTACTTGGCAAAAGGGTAAGGGATATCGGTATATTCCTCCAGCCAATCCAGCGATTGAAATAACAAACGAAAGATTTCATCTGTATTGTTGGCTAGTTTTTCGGGATCGGTTTCGCGGTGATACATGGTATGTTCACGCCCCTTGTGTTCTCTTGTTATTGTTTCAAACTTCCCAGCTGCGAAAGAAAATAGGTAGGTAGGAAGCGGTTGGGTAGTAAGAAAGCTGTATAGGCTTTGTTCACCGTCCATTTTTTTTGAATTGAGTTTGCCGTTGGCCACGGCTTTCCAATGTTTAGGCACCCTTAAATTCAGAAGAAAGGCGGCTTTTAGGTTTGGCTGATCGAAGCAAGGGAAAGCCGTTCTGGCTCTGTCCGGCACAAATAAAGTGTATAAAAATTCATCGTTACGATTCAAGGAACTGTTACCGGTAGTAAATTCGATATCAATTTCGTTTTTTCCTACTACCAATTCCCCTTTCGGGATAATTAAATGCTCTGATTCGAAACGATAGCCTGAAGTTTTTCCATTGCAGATTACTTGATGGAGTAAGCTGGCATTTTCACGAAAATCAATTTGAAGATCCTGTTCTGTTGACCGTAAATTGAAACAGATTTTATTTGTTCCTGAAATTGCTTCTTCTCGGGATTCAGGGATGTTAAAATTCAGATGATATTCAAGATTGGAGATATTGGCTTTTCGGTATTCTGCCATTTTTTTGGTTACTCCAGCTTCAATGCTTATCGGTTTTGTACTTGTGTTGCACGATAAAACAAGTAATGCAATAAGAACCAGAAAGGTTTGTACGATTTTCACTTTTTTTTGGTTTAAGTTAGATGTGCTGGTAAAGATAAAAGTTTAATGGACAAAGAGGAAGGATCCCAAATAAAAGCCCGCCTAAACGGAGTCGTTTTGGCGGGCTTGTGTATTGTGCTGCTATTTTAATCTATTTCTCTCTAAAATTGCTGCTGTCAAAAATTTTATTGGCATTGGCTGCAATGAAACTTGAGAACAGCTGCCCGTTTTCATCCGGATAACGAATGGCAAATTCATAGAAGCAAGCAGGTATTTCGTACACACCGTCTTCAAATTCTACTTTAATGATCTCTGAAAGGGTAGAGGACTGCTGCAGAAGTTTTTCTGGCGTTCCTTTAATTTCGCCTCCCAAAGTATTCATAGGGTAGCCACTGTTTTTAATAAATTGATTCACCTTCTCGATGCTATTGTATTTCTGAAGTGTGTTGATGCTGACTGTAAAGTGATTCACTCTAAATCCATGAACGTAAAGCCAGGCTGCGTATTCCGATTCGTTCCGCAGAAATTGGTAGTCGGCATAATTTGGTTTTCCCCATACACTACCTTTGTGAATTAAATCCGGATCAGCATAATAGGCATTGCCCACCGAATTGAGTCTTCTTTTTATAATTTTTTGAAATTCTTCGGAAAATTCAGATAAGATCAGTTCTGAAATAAATACCCGGGGCGCATTTTCCTCATTTGGGTGTTCCAAATGAACAGCATTTAAGTGTTTGTCTTCGAACACATATTCTCCTTTAAATTCGTAGCCTGCTTTTATAAATTTCTTCGCTAAAACCTGAATATTCATTCTTTTATCATCGAAGGTTCTAAAAGCTACATGGTCATTAACGACCTGTTCTCCTTCTTTAGTGAATAAGTCATGTATAGCTTGGGCAGAAGGATTCTGTTTAGTGTATTCCTTCCATAGTCTATGAAATATTTCTTGTTGCATAATCTGTATTTTAGTTAGTTGTGTAGTAATTTATGAATTTTAATTGACTGGATTTATGTCTGTAGCCAGATTTCTTTTAAACATTTGCTCATTTTCTGATAAGTCTGTTCTATGTCATCATCTAAAACTATTGAAATTTGAATTAGACCATCAATTAATTCCGTTTTCATTCTCTCATCTTCGGGTATCTTCTATTAGGAACTTCTTTCAAGCGAACTGAATAGGGTTTTGTGAGAATCCAGACTTTAGCCTAAATAACCAATATTGGCTTTCTGCATTGCCTCTGGCGTTGTCTTTTAAATCAATAACAAAGAGTCCTTTCGAGCAATAGTTATTGTGAGTCATTAGGAATGTGTAAGTGAATGAAGCGATAATGGATGGGTTTACTTCTTCAGAATCACCAAAGTTTTACAAATCCTGTATTCGATCTGCGGGATTAAATTTTGATGTATTTGCACTTGTTCTATTAAAAATGCAAAAAAAAACAGATCAAGGATCAGTTTCGAAGGTTGTGGGGAATTTAATTATTGATAATGTATTGTTTTGAATCTGTTAGTAGATTTTTGTTGCGAATGCAACTTAAAAATAGTCGAACTTAAGAAGGAATCAAGGATTTTTGATTTGTTTCGGAGATTGAAATATTGAGAATTACGAAATATTCAAAAGGTGCAAAATCGAAAAAGCCTCCGATTCTCTTGAATCGAAGGCTTTCTGTTTATTCTGGCGGTCTGGACGAGACTCGAACTCGCGACCCCATGCGTGACAGGCATGTATTCTAACCAACTGAACTACCAAACCAAAATATTTCAAGATCTGTTTATTTTAAGAGCAGCAAATCAAAACTCTTTATTCTGGCGGTCTGGACGAGACTCGAACTCGCGACCCCATGCGTGACAGGCATGTATTCTAACCAACTGAACTACCAAACCAAAATATTTCAAGATCTGTTTATTTTAAGAGCAGCAAATCAAAACTCTTTATTCTGGCGGTCTGGACGAGACTCGAACTCGCGACCCCATGCGTGACAGGCATGTATTCTAACCAACTGAACTACCAAACCAAAATATTTCAAGATCTGTTTATTTTAAGAGCAACAAATCAAAACTCTTTATTCTGGCGGTCTGGACGAGACTCGAACTCGCGACCCCATGCGTGACAGGCATGTATTCTAACCAACTGAACTACCAAACCAAAATGTAATAACTGCATTCCCCAAAAGGGAAACTGCAAATCAAAAATAGTGCAAAGAACTTTTTCTTTTAGCGGTCTGGACGAGACTCGAACTCGCGACCCCATGCGTGACAGGCATGTATTCTAACCAACTGAACTACCAAACCTTTTTTTGATTGCGATGCAAAGATAATGCAAGTTTTCTTACTTGCAATATCTGCATGCAGTTTTTTTTGTCTTGAATTCTGTCTTAAGGTAGTAAAATAGCGGTTTTGAGCGTGTTACGATAGTGAAAAAAAAGCTTTTTTTTTGCAAAGATCTATTCTGATTCTTTTATCGACTTAAAGAAGCTGAAATTTACACTTCCATAAACTCTTTTTTCAGTAAAATTTGGATGTGCAGAAAAATCATTTGACGAACCGTGTTCAATAATTAAAAGACCATCTTCGCTGAGTAACTCCTTCTCGAAAACCAAATTGGGAATTGTTTCAAGAGATTTCATTGCGAACGGAGGATCGGCAAATATCAAATCAAATTTTTGAGGGAAATTCCGGAGAAATCTAAAAACATCCGTTTTAATTGCTTGAATTTGTTCAAACTTTAATTCCTTAATGGTTTTTTGAATAAAAGAGAAGTGATTGTGATTTTTTTCAATACACATTACCATTTCCGCGCCTCTGGAGGCAAATTCATAACTAATACCTCCTGTACCGCCAAAAAGATCTAAAACTTTTAAATCTTCAAAATCAATAACGTTATTTAATACATTGAAAAGGCTTTCTTTGGCAAAATCGGTTGTTGGACGCGCCTTAAAATTTTTATCCGGAGATATCCTTCTTCCCTTATGAGTTCCACTTATTATTCGCACCTGGATAAATTTAAAAGGTTAATGAATTGATTGTATTCCTTGTGTGGAATACTTTTATTTATTCTAAACTCCGATGGAAGTATTTTAACCTCAACCTGACCTAGGTATTTTTTTAGTAAAAGAATTACATTGCTATCTTCCTGAACAAGTCCGTCAATAATTAACCTGCTTCTCTCGTTATTTAACTTTTGTTGTTTAAAGATGTTGAGAATATAGTAGGCCAAATCAGAACTCGCGCTATATGAGAACGTGTTTATGAAATGTTTCCCATTACGGTCAGGTATGATGACATGAAAAAAGTAATTCTGGATGTTCAAAAAAACTTGTGGGTGATTCTCAGCAATATTCTGATTCAAAGCCTCTTTGTAAAAGGGGAAGCAATGATGATACAGCTTACTTTTTTTAAAGTGTGATTGAATAAACTCTTTAATGCTGTTGGGAAAAGAGAAAACAATCCACGATTTTAATTCGGGAAGTTCATTCCACTTCAAACATTCATTCTTTTCAAGAGGATGAGATAATTGAAAACTCTCAAAAGCAAAGTCTTCCGAGAAAAATTCCGATGGAATAAGTAATACCTTATCTGAGATCCACAGAAGTGAAACATCCTTAAAACTTAAATTTAAGAGTTCGTGGTTTCGGACAATTTCAATAAATGAATTTATTGGATTGTTTTCGTTATTTGTTTTGAAAGGAATGAATTGATTCAATGCAATGCACTCTTTATTTCCGTTGAGTATAGAAAAAGAAAATCCATCCAGGCTTACCTGGATGGATAGAGTATATTCTTTTGTTTTGTTTTTATCAAATGATGAATCAACAAATACAAGGTCGCTCATGTATAATTTTATATTTATTCCCAGTTACCTGCGTTGTTGTTTGCTTCCTCAAGAGAACCAACCATTAAACCAGGGTATTTATTTAAACGAATACGGTTTCCATTTTCTTCAAGAACTTCTTCACGATATTCATCCATAATATCATCAAAAATATCCATATTAGAAACTTTTGCTTCAAAAACCTGAACTTTTACATTAGATCCGGTTGTAAATACACCTGCACCTAATTTAAATTGTTTTTGTCCTTTTGTAAATGGAACAAAACGTAAATTCTCGATTGCATAATTTTTTCCAAAAACAGTATCAAGAGCCGAAATCATGATTGTATCACGAGTGATAAATCCTTTTTTAACAGCTTCTTTTTCAGTCATACCAGCTTCAACTTGCTCATCAGTAAGAGAACCAATAGATTTAATCAAAGGCATAGAGTCCGTTTTGATAAAACTAATTAAAGTATCAAAACTTCCGGTATATTTACCATTAACATCTTTGTAAGCACCTTCTGCTTTACGGATATCTTTCAACTGTTCAATAATTCTATCGTACCTTTGATCTTTGATTTTACCAAATTTAATCGGTTTCATAATGCTTTGGTAGCTTAAAAAAGCAAGAGCAACAATAGCTATGGCAAGTAAGATTTGAAAGACTTTTTTCATTTTTATTCTTATTAGTTTGTAAGTTTGTCTGCAAATTTAAAAAAAAAATCTATTTGGTTATTTTTCTAGCCATTAAAATTATCAGAAATGTTAAAAAATCATGTTGCCCTGCTAATTAGTGAAAGTTTGAACTTCGAACCAACCGAAGATCAGCAAAGGGCAATTGACTGTTTGGCAGATTATGTAACCAATATTGATGAACGTGGAATGTTTTTGTTAAAAGGTTATGCAGGTACAGGAAAGACTACTTTAGTGAGTGCTTTGGTATCTGTTTTGGATAAAATGAAGATTAACTCTGTTTTATTGGCTCCAACAGGCCGGGCGGCAAAGGTTTTGTCTCATTATTCAAAAAAATCAGCTTATACAATTCATAAAAAAATTTATCGTCAGAAATCATTGACCGATGATCTTGGAATATTTGCTTTGGATCGGAATTTGAATAGTAATACTGTTTTTTTAGTGGATGAGGCTTCCATGATTTCCAATTATTCAGCGGAGGCATGGGTGTTTGGTTCCGGCAGATTATTGGATGATTTAATACAATATGTATTTTCAGGAAAAAACTGCCGTTTGATTCTAATAGGGGATACTGCTCAGTTGCCTCCAATTGGATTGGATATTAGTCCGGCTCTTGATCCACATGAATTGGAGTCGTGTTACAATCTACCGGTAGCGGAGATGGTCTTAACTCAGGTTGTTCGCCAAAATCAGGAATCAGGCATTTTAATGAATGCCACCAATTTAAGGGGCATGCTGGCCGATGAAAAAAGTGGTTATCCTGTTTTAACAACAGAAAATTATCCGGACATAAAACGAATTGGCGGAGCCGAACTGATAGAAGAAATTTCCAATGCTCATTATAAATATGGCTTGGAGGAAACAATTGTAATCAGCCGCTCCAATAAAAGGGCGAATAAATTCAATCAGGGAATTCGAAATACAGTTCTGTACCGTGAGGAAGAAATTTCAAGCGGTGACTATTTAATGGTTGTGAAAAATAATTATTTCTGGGCTCAGGATATTAAAGAAATGGATTTTATTGCCAATGGCGATATTGTTGAAATTGTTAGGATACACAAGCATCTGGAAATGTATGGATTTCGTTATGCTGAAGTTACCATTCGATTTCCTGATTACAAAGATGTGGAATTGGATACCATGATCATGCTGGATACTTTGGATATCGAAACAGCATCACTTGGTTATGAGGAAAATAAAAAGCTGTTTTTTACCATTGCCGAAGATTATGCTGATATTCGTTCCAAGAAAAAGCGATATGAAAAAGTTCGTGATAATAAATTCTTTAATGCCTTGCAAGTGAAATTTTCATATGCTGTAACCTGTCATAAAGCTCAAGGCGGACAGTGGAAAACAGTATTTGTAGATCAGGGATACTTAACCGATGAGTTGTTAACAGCAGAGTATTACCGTTGGCTTTATACAGCGGTAACACGAGCTACTGAAAAATTATTTCTGGTTAATTTTAAAAAAGAATTTTTTCCTAACGAGAATGAGAATTAAAGCTCGATACCAATAATTAGAATGTCATCGGTTTGTTCATTGTTTTCTTTCCAACTCTCAAACCAATTAAAAATATCCGATTTTTGAAGATTGATGGATTTTGATTGAATAGCCAGCAATTTGTCGTAGAACTGCTTCTTTTTAAGTGTTTTAAGCTGCTGTCCTCCAAGTTGATCGGTTATGCCATCTGTGTATAGGAAAATACGGTCACCGACCTGTGTTTCTATTTTTTTAATCGTGAATTCGGTAAATTCTGATTCTTTACCAATGGAATTGCGGTCACCTTGAATTTCGAATAAAGAATATGCATCACTACTGTCTTTTGCCTCAATAGTTTCGTTATTACATTTTAATGGCTTTGAACTTTTTCTGATTAAAACAAGTGATCTTTTGGCACCCACAAATTCCAATATATTTTCCTGAGGGTAGATGGAGCAAAATAATCCATCCATTCCGTCGTATTGTGTGTAGGTGTCACTGGATGTATTCAGAATCCGGCTAAATTTTTGACTGAGCAGCGGGAAAACATGTGCAGCGCTAATCTCGTTTCCATTTTGAGAAAGGGTATGCAGCTCCATTTGTCCCATAACGGTTAACATTGCCGCAGGAACTCCGTGACCGGTACAATCAAATAAGCCAATGTTTTTCTTATGAAAATTCTGCTGAATCCAATAAAAATCTCCACTTACAACATGTTTAGGCAGATTGATGATAAAGGATTTTGAAAATAATCTTCTGAAATTTTCCGCATCAGGAAGAATCGATCTTTGAATTCTACCTGCATGAATCATACCTTGATGGATATCGTAGTAAGATTTATATTTGGAAATTTCTTGTTTTTGTTCATTGATTTGAAATGCAATTAATACTTTGGTTTGCAGTTCGGTAAAATCAATTGGCTTTTTAACGTAGTCCTGAGCCCCTAAGCTTAAGGTTGCTTTTATGGATTCCATTTCTGTTTTGGCCGAAACCATAATAACAGGAATTTCTTTCAGTCTTTCATTTAATTGGATTTTTTCAAGAACTTCGATTCCATCCATTACGGGCATCATAATGTCAAGAAGAATAACATCAGGGATATTATCGTTTAGCCAATCAAGAGCTTGCTGGCCTCCTTCTTTTGAAATGACAGTATAATCGCGTCTGAAATAGGCTTCAATTAATTTGTTATTAATTGGAGAATCGTCAACAGATAGAATGGTTCTTTTGTTATCCATAATGAGTAAAAAGTGTAGGGTAGCATAAAGCTACCCTAAAAATATCAGTTTAATTCCAAAGAGCTAATAATTCCTTGAATTTTTTTATTGGCTTTATCCTCTGTAGCGTAAAATTCTTCAATCGAAGCTAGTGTTTCGCGTACTTCGAAATAATATTTAATTTTTGGTTCGGTTCCCGATGGACGAACAGAAATCTTCGTTCCGTCTTCCAAATAAAATTGAAGAACGTCAGCTGTAGTCTCAAAATCTAAGGCCGTTTCTTCTCCAGTTACAGGATTTGTGGCTATTCTTGTGGAATAATCTTTAACCAAAACCAAGGTTGATCCGTTAATTTCTTTCGGACGATTGTAGCGGTAGTCGTACATTAATTTTTCAATTTCCTGTGCTCCTTCCAGTCCTTCTCGAACGATGTAAATCATTTTTTCTTTCGAGTAACCATACTCAACGTAAATATCTTTAAGGATATCGAATACGTTTTTCCCTTGATCTTTTGCCCAGGCGGCAATCTCGGCCATAATGCTGCAGGAAGATACTGCATCTTTATCACGGGTAAAATCACCCGGCATGTAACCAAAGGATTCTTCACCGCCACCAATGTAGTTTTTATCTGGATTTTTTCTGATTACGTCAGCAATCCATTTAAATCCTGTGTAAGCATCAAAACACTGTACGTTATTTTTCTCGGCTACATCTTTGAAGAGTTCTGTAGTAACAATGGTTTTTACCACATAGTCATTGCCGGTTAAAAGTCCAAGTTCTCTTCTTCTTCTAATCAGGTAGTAGTTAAAAATAAGAGCAGTCTGATTTCCATTTACGATTTCCCACTCACCTTTATCATTAGTTGTCGCAATACCCAAACGGTCACCATCCGGGTCACAAGCCATCACCAAATCAGCATTAACTTCTTTGGCTTTATCAACAGCCATTTTAAGAGCTTCCGGTTCTTCAGGATTTGCTGACCAAACAGTGGGGAAGTTTCCATCTACAACATCTTGTTCCGGAATATGAATGACATTCTCAAAACCATAATTTTTTAGTGAAGCAGGAACTAGTTTTACTGTTGTTCCATGTAATGGAGTGAAAACAATTTTTAAATCTTTTTGATTTTTGATCGCTTCAGGTGAAAGGCTTAATGTTTTAACTGTATCCAAATAAAGTTTGTCCATATCTTCTCCAAGGACTTCTATTAGTGCTGGATTCCCTTCAAATTTGATTTCTTCAAGCTTTACTGCCTTAACTTCAGCAATTACATTTTTATCGTGAGGAATAACCAATTGAGAACCATCTTCCCAATATGCTTTATATCCATTGTATTCTTTAGGATTGTGGGAGGCGGTTATAATAACACCTGATTGACAGCCCAAATGGCGAATCGCAAAAGACATCTCAGGAGTTGGTCTTAAATCTTCAAAGATATATGCTTTAATACCATTTGCTGAGAAAATATTAGCAACAGTATCAGAGTATAATTTGCTGTTGTTACGACAATCATATCCAATGCAAACAGAAAGATTATCTTGTCCGGCAAATACTTTGTTAACATAGTTTGCCAACCCTTGGGTGGCAGCTCCAACGGTATAAATATTCATTCTGTTTGTTCCCGGACCCATTTTGCCCCGTAGTCCTCCAGTTCCAAATTCAAGATCTTTATAAAATGAATCTATTAAATCAGTTTTATCTTCTTTCTCTAATAATGTTTTTACAGCATCTTTAGTTTCCTGATCGTAGTTCCCCTCAAGCCAGGCTTTGGCTTTTTCATTTACTATTTCAAAAATCTCAGTTTTGTTCATCTTTGACACAATTTTTTTTTGGTTAACTATTCTGTAATTCTTTTAATACAATGTTCAATTCTGCTTCTCCAGTGTGGTATTTCAAGCGTAAAAATATGTTTAATTTTCGATTTATTCAAAACGCTGTAGTGTGGTCTTTGTGCAAGGCATTGAAAATCCCTGCTTTCTATGCTGTTAATTTTACATCTATTTTTTGATGTGTTTTGTATTTCGATGGCAAAATCATACCAGCTGCAAACGCCTTCATTGGAGTAATGGTAGGTTCCAAAATCATTAAATTCACTGTTTTTATCAATACTCTCAATGATTTGAAGGATTGCAGAAGCTAAGTCATGAGCATAGGTTGGCGTTCCTATTTGGTCGAACACGACACCTAATGATTTTTTTTCTTTACCTAAACGAAGCATGGTTTTTAGAAAATTCTTGCCAAAGGGAGAGTATAGCCATGAGGTACGTATAATGATGTGCTTTTGGCATATGTTTCGAATATTTTCTTCCCCTTCAAATTTGGTTCTGCCATAAACGCCCATTGGTTTTGCCTTTTGATCCTCTGAATAAGGAACCGAGTTGTCGCCGGAAAATACATAGTCGGTAGAAATGTGAACTAATGTAATATTGTTCTGAGAAGCTACTGTAGCCAGGTTTTTTACAGCATCAACATTTATTAATCTGGCTGTAACTTCATCTTCTTCCGCCTGATCAACATTTGTGTAGGCGGCGCAATTAACAATGTAGGAGATTTGTTTGTTGCTAATGTAATTTTTTATTGCATCCAAAGAGCTAATGTCCAATTCTTCAATATCCGTAAAGAAAAACTGAAGATTGCTAAACTTTGCCGATAACTCTTTTATCTCAGTACCCAACTGCCCTTTAGAGCCTGTAATTAGGATTTTTGTCATACTCATTTGCTGTATTTAAAATTCTTTTCAGCTTCTTTGAAATTTGGATATACTTTATCCTTTGGGGATATGATAGCTTTGCCCGGCTCTATTCTCCAATTTATATTTAAGAATGGATCGTTGAAGTTAATTCCTCTTTCTGCTTCAGGATCATAAAAATTATCGCATTTGTAAATGAAGGTCGCAGATTCGCTTAAGACAGAAAATCCGTGTGCAAATCCCTTCGGAATTAAAAATTGAATTTTATTATCCGCAGACAATTCAATGCCACTCCATTGCCCGAAAGTTGGAGAATCTTTTCTTAAATCAACAGCAACATCAAACACTTTACCTTCTATTACGCGCACCAATTTTGTTTGAGAATAGGGAGCCAACTGATAATGCAGCCCTCTTATCACTCCATATCCTGACTTGGATTCATTATCCTGTATAAAAGAAAGATCAAGACCTTTATTGCGGAAAATTTCTTCGTTGTAGCTCTCAAAAAAATAGCCTCTCTCATCCTCAAAGACTCTTGGTTTGATAATTAATAAATCGGGGATTTTGGTTTTGATAATTTCCATGATTAGCTACATTGCTTATTAATACTTTCATTGGCTACCATCATCAAATATTCTCCGTACTGATTTTTGAGCAGGGGTTGCGCTAATTCAATTAGTTGTTCTTTGTTTATGAATCCATTTCTGTATGCAATCTCTTCTAGGCAGGCAACTTTTAATCCTTGCCTTTGTTCTATTGTTGCAATATAATTAGAGGCCTGAAGCATGCTGTCATGCGTTCCAGTATCCAGCCAGGCAATTCCACGCCCCAAAACCTGAAGCTTAAGACTGTTTTCTTTTAAATAGATTAGGTTTAGATCTGTTATTTCTAGTTCACCTCGTTTCGAGGGTTTTAATGACTTGGCTTTTTGAACCACAGTGTTGTCGTAAAAATACAAGCCGGTTACAGCATAGTTGGATTTAGGATGTTCAGGTTTCTCTTCCAGACTTTTTACTTTGCCATTCTCATCAAAATCAGCAACGCCATATCTTTCCGGATCTTTTACATGATATCCAAAAACCAGTGCTCCTTCGGTTAGTTTTGCTGAAGCCTTAAGTTGTTTGCCAAATTCATATCCGTAGTAAAGATTGTCACCTAAAATCATGCAAACAGGACTGTCGCCAATAAATTCTTCACCAATAATAAATGCCTGCGCTAATCCGTCTGGCGAGGCTTGTTTCGCATACGAAATATCTAATCCAAACTGGTTTCCGTTTCCAAAAAGATCTTTGTAAAGAGGTAAATCTTTTGGAGTAGAAATAATTAGAATTTCCTTTATTCCTGCAAGCATCAAAACGGAAAGAGGGTAGTATATCATTGGTTTGTCGTAAACCGGGATAATTTGTTTCGAAATGCTTTTTGTGATCGGATAAAGTCTTGTTCCCGAACCTCCAGCCAATATGATTCCTTTCATTTAGTGTGTTGGTTTGATTGATAATAAGTTATCAAAATACGAAATAGTTCGAAGTAAACCTTCATTTAACTGGATTTTTGGTTCCCAGTTGTTCAATTCCTTTTTTGCAAGACTAATGTTTGGCTGTCTTTGTGTGGGATCGTCTTTTGGTAAGGGCAGATAAATGATCTTAGAGCTTGAATTGGTTAGCTTAATTACTTTTTGAGCTAATTCTAAAATTGTAAATTCATTTGGGTTGCCAATATTCACCGGGCCAATAAATTCTTTTCTTGAATTCATCATTCTAATCATTCCTTCCAATAAATCATCAACATATTGAAAACTTCTGGTCTGCAGACCATCACCAAAAAGAGTGATATCTTCGCCTTTTAGTGCCTGAACAATAAAATTTGAAACGACACGTCCATCATTTGGGTGCATGTTGGGACCGTAAGTATTGAAAATCCGCACAATTTTGATTGCAACATTGTTTTGGGTATGATAATCCATAAACAATGTTTCGGCACAACGCTTGCCTTCATCGTAACAGGATCGAATGCCAATTGGGTTTACATTTCCCCAATAGTCTTCTGTTTGCGGATGAATTTCAGGATCCCCATAAACTTCACTTGTCGACGCCTGAAGAATTTTAGCATTTATTCTTTTCGCGAGCCCAAGTAAATTTATTGAGCCCATTACTGAAGTTTTGGTCGTTTTAATTGGGTTGTATTGATAGTGTATTGGAGAAGCAGGACAGGCCAAATTGTAAATTTGATCTACCTCAGCATAGTATGGTTCTGTGATATCATGACGAACAAGCTCAAAATACGGATTGTCTATTAAATGAGCTATATTTCTTTTTGAGCCTGTAAAATAGTTATCCAAACAGATTACATCATTGCCTTCTTTAAGTAATCTCTCGCAAAGATGTGAACCAATAAATCCGGCACCTCCGGTAATCAAAATTCTCTTCATAGCTTATCTCCCTAGTCTGATTTATTTACACAACAGCTTCTTTTTTAATAATTTCTCGTCCAATGGAATAATAGGTGTAGTTCAGTTCTTTCATTTCCGAAAGGTCATAAATATTTCTTCCGTCGAAAATTAATTTTTCCTTCATTAATTTCTCCATTACTTTAAAGTTTGGAAGTCTGAATTCAGACCATTCAGTAACTATCAGTAATGCATCAGCATCAATTAAAGCTTCATATTGATCTTTTGCATAGCTGATTGTATCGCCAATTTTCCGATGGCACTCTTTCGCAGCAACAGGGTCGTATGCAATCACTTCTGCTCCTTCACTTAAAAGTTTGTTGATAATAACCAATGATGGAGCTTCTCTCATATCATCAGTGTTTGGCTTGAATGATAAACCCCAGATCGCAATTTTTTTGCCTTTTAAATCTCCATCAAAATGTGCCATCATCTTTTTGTACAGCACGCTTTTTTGACGGTTGTTTACCAGTTCAACAGATTTTAAAATTTCAAGAGGATGTCCTTTTTGTTCTGCTGTTTTAATAAGTGCCTGAACGTCTTTTGGAAAGCAGGATCCGCCATACCCTGTGCCCGGATAGATAAATTTATTTCCAATGCGGCTATCCGATCCAATACCGCGGCGAACGTTATTTACATCAGCGCCTACAATTTCGCAAAGATTGGCGATGTCGTTCATGAAAGAGATTTTTGTTGCTAACATTGAGTTTGCGGCATATTTTGTCATTTCTGCAGAGGGAATATCCATGAAAATTACAGGGTGATTATTCATCAGAAATGGCTTGTAAAGTTTGGTCATTACAGCCTGAGCTCTTTCCGATTCAGTCCCGATTACCACTCTGTCTGGTTTTAGGAAATCGTCGATTGCAGCGCCTTCTTTTAAAAATTCAGGGTTCGAAGCAACGTCAAATTGAATTTCGATATTTCGATTGGTTAGCTCTTCCTTAAGAGCGGCCTTAACTTTTTCGGCGGTTCCAATTGGTACGGTACTTTTGGTAACAACAACAAGATAGTGATCAATGTATTGTCCAATTTCCTTTGCCACACCAATTACATATTGAAGATCCGCACTTCCATCTTCGTCCGGAGGTGTGCCAACAGCAATAAATATAGCATCAGCATCAGAAATACTATCTTTTAAACTATTTGAAAAAAACAAACGGCCTTTTTCCATATTGCGTTTTACCATTGGCTCCAAACCAGGTTCGTAAATTGGAATAATACCTTTATTTAAATTGTCTATTTTAGTCTGATTTACATCAACGCATGTGACAGTAATCCCTGTTTCTGCAAAGCAAGTTCCGGAAACTAAACCTACATAACCGGTACCAACAATAGTAATGTTCATTTCGTTCGTTTTAGAGTTTTATTTGGATGGCGTAAATTATGATGTAAATAAAGCGAAATTAATTCACTAATAAAATGATTTTGCCGGCTGATTTTAGCGCATTGGGGCATCTCATATCACTAAAAAAGCATTGTTGTGAAAAGAGTAGGGATGCTAATTAATAGCATCCCTACCTTAGTGTATATTTAACTTGTTAATGCTGATCTAGTTCGATTTCTTTACGTATTTGGTTAAGATCACAATTTGCTGACCTTCTACACGACCTTCGATATGTTCTGCATTATCTGCTACTAAGGAAATATTGCGGACAGCAGTTCCGCGTTTGGCTGTAAAACCACCACCTTTTACGTTTAAATCTTTAATTAGAGTAACCGTATCACCAGCTTGCAACTGAGCTCCGTTGCTGTCGATATGTTTTACTGCATCTTCTTCGTTATCTCCTTCGCCGGTTGCTTTAGCCCATTCTAAAGTTTCTTCGTCCAGATAAAGCATATCCAGTAAATCTTGTGGCCATCCTTCTGAACGCAACCGGTTTAGCATGCGCCAAGCCATAACCTGAACAGCAGGCTCTGTACTCCACATGCTATCGTTTAAACAACGCCAATGGTTGGCATCTACTTGATCTGGATTTTTAATCTGAGAATGGCAGGTTGCACAAACCAATATGTTTTTATCGGCAGTTCCTTTTGTCGGAGTTACTTCGTACGCTTTTAAATCTTCTGTTGCACCACACAATTCGCAAAGGGAACCACTTCTGCTATGTAATTCTTTTTCAATATTCATTTTCTTATTGTTTAATTTGTGTTTGTCAAACAAGCCTTTCTCTTATATTGACTACCATACTTACTAAAAAGCACAAAGTTAAACGAGTTTATTTAAAATGTAAATAGTGTATCGAAATAGTTTTTGTCATTTGTGGTTAAAGAGCTTAATAATTGTGTTTTTTTTAATGGATTTCCTGAAAAAATAGATGTAACTTATTTACTTACTCAGAATAATTGTATACTTTTGCACCGAATTTTATATATAATGTCTAATTTATTAGTAAAAAGTAATTTAACAGATGATTGAAGAAAACAAAAAAGTAGACAATTCTGCTCCAGATGCAGAATTTGATTGGGATGCGTTCACAAGTGACGAAGGATTCGCTGGCGGAAGCAGAACAGATTTAGAAGAAATGTATGATAAAACTTTATCTACAATTTCTGAAAAGGAAGTAATTGATGGTACAGTTATTTCAATGAATAAAAGAGAAGTTGTAATCAATATTGGTTACAAATCTGACGGTATTATCAGCTTAAACGAATTCAGATATAATTCTGAATTAGCAATTGGTGATACAGTTGAAGTTTATGTTGAAAATCAAGAAGACAAAAAAGGACAGTTAGTTCTTTCACACAAAAAAGCTCGTGCACTTCGTTCATGGGATCGTGTTAATGCAGCTCTTGAAAAAGATGAAATTATTAAAGGTTACATCAAATGTCGTACTAAAGGTGGTATGATCGTTGACGTATTTGGAATTGAGGCTTTCTTGCCAGGATCTCAGATTGATGTTAAGCCTATCCGCGACTACGATGTATTTGTTGGAAAAACTATGGAATTCAAAGTGGTGAAAATCAACCACGAATTCAAAAATGTTGTTGTATCTCACAAAGCTCTTATTGAAGCTGAATTGGAGCAACAGAAGAAAGAAATTATCGCTAAGCTTGAAAAAGGTCAGGTTCTTGAAGGAACTGTTAAAAACATCACTTCTTACGGTGTATTTATCGACTTAGGTGGAGTAGATGGTTTGATCCATATTACTGACCTATCATGGGGTAGAGTAACTCACCCAAGCGAGATTGTTGAATTAGATCAGAAATTGAACGTTGTTATCCTTGATTTTGATGATGATAAAAAACGTATCGCTCTTGGTCTTAAACAATTAACTCCTCACCCATGGGATGCTTTGGATGCAGAAATGAAGGTTGGCGATAACTTGAAAGGAAAAGTTGTTGTTATGGCTGATTATGGTGCATTCGTTGAGATCGCTGCTGGTGTTGAAGGATTAATTCACGTATCAGAGATGTCATGGTCGCAGCATTTAAGATCTGCTCAGGATTTCATGAAAGTTGGAGA
This sequence comes from Labilibaculum sp., assembly GCF_963664555.1. GTDB lineage: Bacteria > Bacteroidota > Bacteroidia > Bacteroidales > Marinifilaceae > Labilibaculum. The sequence continues at coordinate 1,905,095 of NZ_OY761461.1, forward strand.
CGAGGTAGAAGCTCAAATCTTAACATTGGATCGCGACGAGAGAAAAATGTCTCTTGGTATCAAGCAATTGAAGCAAGATCCTTGGGAAGGAATTGAGGCTAAATATGCTGTTAACTCTAAGCACACTGCTAAAGTTCGCAACTTCACTAATTTTGGTGTATTTGTTGAAATCGAAGAAGGTGTTGATGGATTAATTCATATTTCTGATCTTTCCTGGACTAAGAAAGTGAAGCATCCAGCTGAATTTACTACTATCGGTTCTGAAATTGAAGTTGTTGTTCTTGAAATAGATAAGGATAACAGAAGATTAAGTTTAGGACACAAACAATTGGAAGAAAATCCATGGGATGTATTCGAAACAATCTTTACAACAGATTCAGTTCACGAAGGAACTATTGTTGATATTTTCGAAAAAGGTGCTGTAATTGCTCTTCCTTATGGAGTAGAAGGATTTGCAACTCCACGTCATCTTGTGAAAGAAGATGGCTCTCAAGCTAAAGTTGAAGAAAAATTAACTTTTAAAGTTATTGAATTCTCAAAAGCAGCGAAAAGAATCATTCTTTCTCACTCAAGAACTTTCGAAGATGAGAAGAAAGCTGACGAGACTGCGAAGAAAAAAGAAGTAGCAAAAATCGCTAAAAAAGGAGTTAAAAAAGTGAAAGATTCACTAGAAAAGACTACCTTAGGTGATATATCAGAACTTGCTGCTTTAAAATCGCAAATGGAAAGCGATGAAGTTGGTGAGAAATAATTAAAAATTAAGTAATTATGGATTTCAAGATTGACAAGAAAGATGGTTATACCCTTGTACAGGTATTGAAAGACAAGTTGGATACTCACATTGCTCCTGCCTTAAAATCAGAATTGGTTTTAATTTCCGGAAATGGTGAAAAAAGTATTCTTTTGGATTTAACTCCTTGTACATATTGTGATTCGTCTGGTCTTAGTGCAATACTTGTAGCCAATAGGTTGTGTAAAAATGCTAATGGAACATTTGTGCTTCATGGCTTGCAGCCTGCTGTTGAACGATTAGTTTCAATTTCTCAGTTGGATTCAGTTCTAAATATTTCTTATAATATGGACGATGCTGTTTCAACGATGAAAGGTCAAATTGAATTAAACAAATAGTTAGTGAAATTTGAAGTAACAATCTTAGGCAGTAACTCTGCATTACCAACTACCAAAAGATTCCCAACCGCTCAAGTGCTCAATGTGCTTGAGCGGTTCTTTTTAATCGACTGCGGAGAGGGGACACAAATTCAAATGAAGCGATTCAGGGTTCCTATGAGTCGAATCAACCATATTCTGATTTCGCACATGCATGGCGACCATATCTTCGGATTGATTGGTTTGCTATCTACTTTCTCGCTTCAGGGACGAAAATCGGATCTGCATATCTATGGGCATAGTAAATTGGAAAAATTTATTCGTTTCCAATTGGAATTGTTGGAGACGAAACTGGATTACCAGATTTTTTATCATACCATTTTTGGAACGGAAATTCAAACTTTATTTGAGGACGATTCTGTAATTGTTCAGTCGTTTCCTTTAAAACACGGAGCAATGCCATGTGCCGGATTTCTGTTTAAAGAAAAGGAGAGACTGCGAACTTTAAAATCGGATATGCTGACCTTTTACAATGTTCCTGTAAAAAACAGGCATTCTATTAAACAAGGGGAGGATTTTATTCGTGAAGATGGAGAAGTGGTTTCGAATAAAAAATTGACAAAAGATCCTCCAAAGGTAAGAAGTTACGCTTTTTGTACAGATACAGCTTATTTGCCAAAAATTACACCAATAATTAAAGGTGTCGATTTATTGTATCATGAAGCAACTTTTTTAAAGTCCGAAGAAAAACGAGCGAAGAAAACCTACCATTCAACCACAGAACAGGCTGCGAAAATTGCTGAAGAAGCCAACGTGAAAAAACTACTAATTGGTCATTTTTCTGCCCGTTTTGAAGATTTGAAAGAGCATCTAAAAGAAGCAAAAGATATTTTTCCAAATTCAGCATTGGCCGAAGATGGGAAAAAGTTTTCTGTGAAACTTGATCGGGATTAATTATCTTCAATCAAGTTTTTTTTTACTTTAGCAGTTCATGAAATTTAAAACATATACACAAATGAAGCGATTACTATTTATTGGTTTGGTTTTTGCCCTTTGCACATCAGCAATGGGACAGCAAAAGCAGGATAAATCGAAATTTCAGGAATACAAGCCTGGTTATTATCAAAATTCGATTCTGAAGGACATTCGTAATGTGGATGAGCAATTGGAAAGTAAAGATTTAGACAAAAAATTCTTTATGGATCAAAGTTCTTACGAACTGCCCAACAAAATATCTTTGTATAAAGACAATACGGAATGGGCACAACCTTCTCTTTCGCAGGGAAATACTGGAACTTGCTGGTGTTTTTCCACCACTTCATTTTATGAATCTGAAGTGTATCGTTTACACAAAAAAGAAGTGAAAATTTCAGAACTGTATACAGTGTATTGGGAGTATGTTGAAAAAGCACGTCGTTTTATTCAGGAAAGAGGGAATTCTCATTTTGAAGAAGGAGCTGAAGGTAATTCTGTTGCCCGGATGTGGAAAGAGTACGGAGCTTGCCCTCAGAGTGAATTTACGGGTTTGCTAAATGGTCGTAAATTCCATACTCACGAGAAGATGTATAAGGAAATGATGGCTTTTTTGAATGGATTAAAGCAAAGTAATGCATGGAACGAGGAGGAAGCTCTTTCAACGATCAAATCGATCATGAATCATTATTTAGGGACACCTCCATCAAAATTTATGGTTGAGGGAAAGGTGTACACACCACAAACTTATCTTGCTGATTATCTGAAATTGAATATGGATGATTATGTAGAAATTCTTTCGTACAAACAAGAGCCTTATTGGGAACAGGTTGAATATAAAGTGCCTGATAATTGGTGGCACTCTAAAGAGTATTACAACGTTCCTTTAGATGATTATATGAATGCAGTAAAAAAAGCTGTTCGCAGTGGTTATACAATGAGTATTGGCGGCGATGTTTCCGAGGCAGGATTTTTGAGAACAACAAATTGTGCTATGGTTCCATCATTTGATATTCCATCAGAGTACATTAATGAAGATGCACGTCAGTTCCGTTTTTCGAACGGTTCTACTACCGATGATCATGGTATGCATTTGGTTGGTTATTATGTAGATAAGGCTGGAAAAGATTGGTATCTGATTAAAGATTCAAGTTCCGGATCGAGAAATATTGATGAAAACTCCGATGAGTTTGGGTACTATTTCTTTCATGAAGATTACGTAAAACTAAAAATGATGGGATTTACAGTTCATAAAGATGCAGTAAAAGACCTCTTGAAAAAATTTAAATAAACAGACTAAGCCCCTGATCTTTTGGTTAGGGGTTTGTTTTTAACTCATCTGAATGATGGAAATGACATTAATATCTATTTTAGGATTTGCAGCAGCATTTTGTACCACGGTATCTTTTGTTCCTCAGGCAATTCGCATTATTAAAACCAAACATACCAAAGATATATCATTGGCAATGTATTCGCTGTTTAATATAGGAATACTGTTATGGTTGCTTTATGGAATTGTGATTGTTTCCTGGCCAATGATTCTTGCGAATGCAGTAACCCTGCTGCTTACCTTAATAATATTGTATTTGAAAATTAGGTATAAGTAATCGTTTTTGAATCATTTTCAATTTCTATATTTGGTGTTCTTCAAGTCACAAATTTGTATATCTTTGTACGCCAAATAGGATTGCTGAACAACCCCTCAATTTATAGATTTTTATGCAGGAAAAAATTCTGATTTTAGATTTTGGCTCACAATATACACAATTGATTGCCAGACGAGTACGTGAATTAAACGTTTATTGTGAAATTCATCCTTTTAATAATCCTCCGGTTATCGACGAATCGATTAAAGGAGTTATTCTTTCTGGAAGCCCGTTTTCGGTTCGAGACAAAAAAGCTCCAATTCCAAATTTATCGGAAATTAAAGGCAAACTTCCACTTCTAGGTGTTTGTTATGGTGCGCAGCATTTAGCTCACTGTTTTGGTGGGGAAGTCATGGCTTCTAATAAACGAGAATATGGACGTGCCAATCTTACTTTTGTTGAGAATAGCAACGAATTATTGAAAGGCATTAGTTTGAATTCGCAGGTGTGGATGTCGCATGGTGACACCATTGAGAAAATGCCTTTAACTTTTAAAGTAATTGCAAGCACTTCAGATGTAGAGAATGCAGCATTTAAGATTGAAGGTGAAACAACCTACGGAATTCAGTTTCATCCTGAAGTGTATCACACAACTGAAGGAAGTATTCTGCTGAAGAATTATATCGTAGATATTTGTGGTTGTCATCAGAACTGGACACCTGATGCATTTGTTGAAACAACGGTTGCTGAATTAAAAGCAAAGCTGGGTGATGACAGAGTAATTCTTGGCTTATCGGGAGGTGTTGATTCAACAGTAGCTGCAATGTTAGTGCACAAAGCTATCGGGAAAAATCTGTATTGTATTTTTGTTGATAATGGTTTGTTGCGCAAGAATGAGTTCACCGACGTATTAAAAAAATATGAAAGCCTGGGATTGAATGTGATTGGTGTTGATGCTGGAGAGAAATTTATTTCTGCTTTGGCTGGAGTAACCGATCCTGAAACGAAACGAAAAATAATAGGTAATGCCTTTATTGAGGTTTTCGATGAAGAATCTCACAAGGTTGAAAATGCCAAGTGGTTAGGGCAAGGTACTATTTATCCTGATGTTATCGAATCCGTATCTGTAAATGGAGGTCCGTCCCAAACCATTAAGTCTCATCATAATGTTGGTGGATTACCTGATTTTATGAAATTAAAGGTGGTGGAACCTTTGAAGTTGCTTTTTAAAGATGAGGTTCGAAGAGTAGGACGAAGTATGGGTCTTGAAGATAAATTTATTAGTCGTCACCCATTTCCAGGTCCAGGTTTAGGCATTCGAATTTTAGGCGATATAACAGCAGAAAAAGTCCGAATTCTTCAGGAGGTTGATCATATCTTTATCTCAGGATTGGTAGAAGATGGATTGTATGATGAAGTTTGGCAGGCAGGAGCGATGTTATTGCCGGTTCAGTCTGTTGGTGTAATGGGAGATGAGAGAACTTATGAAAGTGTAGTCGCATTGAGAGCTGTTGGTTCTACCGACGGAATGACAGCAGACTGGTCACATTTACCTTATGAATTTCTTGCGAAAATTTCAAATAAGATTATTAACGGAGTGAAAGGCGTAAACCGGGTTGTTTATGACATCAGTTCAAAACCACCGGCAACTATTGAGTGGGAATAAAAATGCCACAGTAATTACTGAAACAAATAAATGCAGCGCAATATCTTCTATAGAAGGTATTGCGTTTTATTTTAAAGAAATGTTAGGATCTGAATTGATCTTGTTTGTCAAGATAAAACTTGTGGGCGTTTTCAATATCAGTAATTAATTGATCTAATTTTTGAAGAGATAATTCCTGATCGTTATCCAAAATATGCTTCTCCAATTCAATAATGGTGGTTTTTGCTACTTCCATGGAAAAATTTGCCAATACTCCTTTTAGTTTGTGAGCAGCATCCTTTGCAAGTTTAAATTCTCCTTTATTTAAAGGAGTTTGGATATCATTAATTCGGGATTCCCAGATTTCAAAAAACTTTTCGATTACGGTTTGAATAAATTCACGATTGTTGTCTACTCGTTTAAAAAGATCGTTGAAATTAATAATAACGTCTTTTTTATCACCTCTTTTTATATCTCTTGGCAGATCTATTAGCTTTATTATCAGTGATTTTAAATTTAGATTTTCTGGAAAGAAAAGTATTTCATTGTCTTTGCAAAGCTGCTCTTCTTCAGGATTAGTGGTAATAATAAGAAGCTTATTATTTTTTGGAGCAGTATTTGTACAGTAGTTTTTTACAGATTCAACAGATTGATTTAATTCAATGGCATTTTGGTCATCTAACTGATATTTTGAGATAATTAAATCAAAATTTTCTTCGATGATTAATTCAACAGCTTCCTGTCCTGTGTTACAATTTTTAAAATTTATCTGATTCATTGAATCAAGATTCAATGAATTATGAAAACCAATTAAAAGTATGTTTGGTTTATGTTTCATATTTGTATTTTACAATACCTGTATTTCTTATAAAAATTGTATCTTTCGGTGACTTTTGTAATATGAAATCAATTTGCGCAAAATTTATTAAAAAGCATAATTTATATGAGGAGTAAGAAATTATTTTTGAGGAACGTGGTTTCTATCTGTTTAGTCGGCCTGTTTATTTATGTGGGTGGACTTAAGGCTCAATCAGTAAAGAATCAAGCGATAAAATATCAAAATTTGTTGGCATTAATCGATGCATTCTATGTTGATACGGTTAGTCTTGAGCGATTAACGGAGGATGCAATTGTAAAAGTGTTGGCTGAATTGGATCCGCATTCCGTTTATATCAGCAAAGATGAGATTCAGGAAATGAATGAACCCCTGCAGGGAAGTTTTAGCGGAATTGGCATTCAATTTAATATTTTGAGAGATACACTAATGGTAGTTGCAACCATTCCTGGTGGTCCGTCAGAAAAGGTTGGTTTGCGTGCCGGCGATCGGATAATAAAAATTGATAACGAAAATGTTGCTGCTGTAGGATTAAAAAACAACGATGTTCGTAAAAGTCTGCGGGGTGATAAAGGTACAATTGTTAGTCTTGTAGTAAAGAGAAAAAGAGAAAAAGAATTGATCGATTTTGTAATAACAAGAGATAATATTCCAATCCATAGTTTGGATGCCTCTTACATGATTAACAATCAAATTGGTTACATCAAGCTTAATCGATTTGCGGCAACAACTTCTGAAGAATTCCTGGAAGCTTTAATTAAATTAAAGGCTGAAAATATGAAGGATATGATTCTTGATTTAAGAGGTAATGGCGGCGGTTATATGCAGGCTGCAATCGAGATTGTTGATCAATTATTCGAAGCTGATCAATTAATCGTTTATACTCAAGGCTTAACAAATCCAAGAAGGGAAAACATATCTACTGCCAAAGGTATTTTTAAAGATGGAAAAGTTGTTGTGCTTCTTGATGAAGGATCTGCATCAGCATCCGAGATTGTAGCAGGGGCAATTCAGGATTGGGACAGAGGATTAATTCTTGGCCGAAGATCTTTTGGGAAAGGTTTGGTACAACGTCAGTTTCCATTGTCCGATGGATCTATGATTCGTCTTACAACAGCTCACTATTATACTCCAACAGGAAGATGTATTCAGAAGTCGTATGAAAATGGTTTAGAAGATTATCATTTGGATATATTGAACAGATATAAATCCGGGGAAATGATCAGTGCAGACAGCATACATTTTCCAGATTCTTTAAAGTATAATACATTAGTGAAAAAGAGAACCGTTTATGGAGGAGGAGGTATTATGCCCGATATTTTCATACCTATTGATACAACGGCTAATTTTAAATATTTCAATTTGTTGGTCCGTAAAAATGTAGTTTATCCTTTTGTTGTGAATTATATGGATCGGAATCTGAAGAAGTTGAGAAATAAATATACAAACTTTGAAGATTTTGATAAAAACTTTGATGTCAGTGAAGAGATGCTTCAAGAGATCGTTTCTATGGGAGAAAAAGAGGGGATCGAGAAAAATGAAGAGGATTATCTTGCCGTTGTTGATGATTTGAAGCTTCATGTAAAAGCGCTCCTGGCAAGGGATTTATGGGAGAGTTCGGAGTATTATAAGGTCGTAAATAAGAAGAATGATTTTATACTAAAAGCGGTAGAGGTTTTGAGTAAACCTAAGGTTTATCAGAAAGAATTAGCAAATGAATAAGTAATGATACTAAGCCGAAAATTGAACTTTCGGCTTTTTTTATTAATATCTTCCCGAAAACCTATGTTTTTAAGAGCTAAAGATTAATTTTGTAGCCGAAATGCGGATCGAAAGCTTTGGTTTTTGAAATGAATAAGGAATTGTTTTTCTTGTAACCGTTATTTGAAATAATTAAAAGACATTAAAAAAGATAGTTTTGAAAACAGACTCGGGTAAATTCAGATTAATTGCAAAAACCTTTCAAGGTTTAGAGGAAGTATTGTTTCATGAATTGGAGCAATTAGGTGCAGAAGAGATTAGAATCTTAAAGCGAGCCGTGAGCTTTGTTGGAGATAAAAGCTTAATTTATAAAGCGAATCTTCATTTAAGAACAGCAACCCGAGTTCTTAAACCAATACATAAATTTAATGCCAAGGATACAGATGAGTTGTACAAAGGAATTCAGGAGATAGACTGGAGCGAGTATATTACACATCGTGAAACAATTGCGATTGACAGTACCGTAAGTTCCGAAGATTTCAAACACTCTAAGTTTGTAACCTACCGTGTAAAAGATGCTATTGTTGATCAATTTTTCGATAAAATTGGAGATCGTCCCAATGTTCGGGTGGTTAATCCAACCTTAAGAATTAATATTCACATCGATAAAAATACCTGTACTGTTTCTCTTGATAGCTCGGGAGAATCATTACACAAGCGAGGATATCGTGTTGCAGAAACGGCAGCTCCCCTTAATGAAGTTATGGCTGCAGGTATGATTCTACTATCTGATTGGGATAAAAAAATGAATTTTATTGATCCTATGTGTGGTTCGGGTACGCTTTTAATCGAAGCCGCTCTTATTGCATACAATATTCCTCCTGGATTGTATCGTAAAGAATTTGCTTTTCAAAAATGGAAAGAATACGACGAAGATATGTGGGAAGATATTTATAACGAAGAAACTGAAGTGGAGTTCGAAGGGAAAATAATGGGCTCAGACATTTCTGATAAAGCAGTGGAGATTGCAGAAGCAAATATTAGAAATGCAGGCTTGCGTAGAAAAATTGATTTGAAAATTACTCCATTCCAACAGTTTATTCCTCCAGCAGAAAAAGGTTTAATGATTACAAATCCACCTTATGGCGAGAGATTGAAGATCAAAGATTTGGAAGGATTGTATTCTATGATTGGAGAGCGTTTAAAGCATAATTTTGCCGGATATGATGCATGGATATTGAGTTACTCTGAAGAGTGTTTTCACAGCATTGGATTGCGTCCTTCCCGAAAAATAACTCTATTCAACGGTCCATTAGAATGTAAATTTCAAAAATATTCAATGTTTGATGGAAAAAAGAGCGATAAATATAAAAAGAATTAATCTTGAAAATTGATTCTGGATCTCTATCAGCTCAACGATATTTTATTATATTTGTCTAGCAAGTAACAATAATTATATTACATATGAACTTTGATTTAAACCAATGGTATTCTGAAAAAATAGATGAAGATGCTATTTTTGACTATATGGGTAGGATTGAAGATGAGGATGTTACTGGTATTTTACAGTCGATAGAACAAATTTTGAAAGATCGAAATGAAGCACCTAAGCTTTTCAAGAAAATTTTTAACGTATTGGTTGAACTGGTTCAGAATTTGCACCATCATGGGGAGGTTCCTTCTGATTTAGATGTTGCTTATGAAAAATTTGGTGTTTTAATTTTACGTGATGAAGGGAATCAGTACAGAATTTGTGCAGGGAATTTTATTAAAATTGATGGATTAAGACTTATTCGGGATAGAATTGATCAAATTAATACTTTGTCTTCGACAGAAACTCAAAGCTTATATAGGATTATATTGAGAAATGACCAATTCTCCGAAAAAGGTGGTGGCGGACTAGGAATGGTTGACATTGCAAGAAAGAGTGGCAATAATATGGAGTATCAGTTTTTTCAATACAACCCTAATTTTTTGTTTCTTGCTATAGATGTAATTATTTAATAACAATCAAAAATAAATTTTCATGAATTCACTTATTATAGAAGGCAGCCCTAAAACACCAAACATAAATTTTGATGGAGATAAAGGTTCCTTTCTTATTTCCGGACGATCAATTCCAGAGAATTCCTTAGATTTTTATAAGCCAATTATTGAGTGGCTTGATACATATATTAGCGAACCAAAGCAAGCAACGATTGTAAATATCAGACTTGAGTATTTTAATACCAGCTCTTCGAAATGCTTGCTGGATGTCTTTAAAAAGCTTGAAATTATATTTAAGCGCGGGCAAAAGGTTGGAATTAACTGGTATTATGAAGCGGATGATGAAGATATGTTGGAAGCTGGTGAAGATTATCAGTCTATTGTTAAGATTCCATTTACAATGATAGAAGAAGAAGAATAGTATATTTAAAGATATAAAAAACCGCAAGTGAAAACTTGCGGTTTTTTTGTGAGTTTGAGTCAGCCAAAAATTTACCGCACGAATTTTTTCTTGTTAAATTTTTGATCAAAAACACCGAGGAGTTTCTTAAATAAACTATAATACAGAATAATATAAAGTGAAAATGTCGACAGCCAGATAACGATGATATTTACCCAGTAAGTGTCAAAATATTGTCCAAATACTCTTTTTTGAGGAGCATAAAAGTGTGCTTTAATGAAACGTCCTTCAGGGTTTCTGTAAATAGGATCAATTTTTTGAAACAATTTCCCTTTGTATTCAATAATTCGTTCTATGTCGTTTGAGTTTTTAACAAACTCAGTAAGTCCATCATTCGTGTATGATTTTTTCATGTTCACAAATGCCTGCTTGTCTAAAAATCCTTTTTGTAAATCGGTTAAGTGTTCATCTTTTTTGCGATTCGAGACATTGTATAAATTGATGTAGTATCGGTTCAATTTAGTAAAATACTCCCTCGTAGCTTTAATAACGTCGGCGTTTATATTTTCAGGGTTGAGTTGATCTAAATTGTCAAATGGAATTGCAATTTTATCAAGATCTTCTATCGAAAGTTCATTACGAAGGAGGAGTAAATTTTCGGCAAGTTCTTTCTTTTTATCTGGTAATTTGAGATATCGTTCACTGGTATTTAATTTGTTCTTAAGTATGGGCAACCAATAATTTTTCCGATAATCTGCTTTACTCATTAGCTTTTCGTAGACGTAAAAGTTAGCCATGTATTTGTTGTCTTTGTATTGTTTTACAGCTAAAGCTTCATAAGCCCAACGGGCAGTTATTATTTCACCATACCAGGGAATATTATTTGGTGTTGAAATGTTTGGATTAAGTTTATCGAACTTTACAATTATACCACTTAAAATTAGCTGAGGTATTAAGATAAAAGGAATTAAAATGTAAATGGTAATAACAGTTTTAAAACTGTCAGAGATTATTAAACCAAGCATATTCGCAAAGCACCAGGCACTGAACAGAGCAAGCCAATATTCAAAAAACATTCCTTTAATTTCCAGAATAGAATTACCTATTATCGTAAATAAAAAGGCTTGAAAGGCGGATATAGAGAACAGAATAACAATTTTTGAAAGTAGATAACTAAACTTGCTTAAGTTTAAAAAACGTTCCCTTTTGAGAATCTTCCGATCTTTTATAATTTCCTCAGCACTAAGAGTTAATCCAATAAATAGGGCAACAATTACCGACATGAAAAGATAAACGGGAAGGTTGCTGTTGTTACTAAATGTATAACCTAAATCATTGGCAACATCAATATTGTAAAATTTAATAATATAACTCAAAAGAAATGCCAACAATGGCGTCTCAAATAAATTAATAAATAAGTATTGGCGGTTGGCCAGTTTGGAAATTACATCCCTTTTTACAAAAACACTGAATTGTTTAAAGATATTTGGAATTTTGAATGTTACCGGAGGAAGTTCTGTTGTATTTTCAATGGACTTATTTACAGCAACATATTCTTGATATTTTTTATGCCATTGAATTGGAGATACCTTCCTTACCTGCGTAGGATTACCATATTCATCCAATACCTCAGATTCTATAATATTGAAAATCTGGTCAGCATCAACATTACCGCATGATGAGCATTCACTTTCTGTGCGGTTTGCCCGCATTGTTTGCGATTTGAAATAGGTTATTGCATCAAGAGGATTCCCGTTAAAAATTAGATAGCCACCCGTATCGAGAATTAACAGGCGATCGAACATTTTAAATATATCCGAAGACGGTTGATGTATTACAACAAAAATCAATTTCCCTTTTAATGCTAAATTTTTAAGAAGATCCATAATTTTTGCTGAATCTCTCGATGATAAACCTGAAGTTGGTTCATCAAGAAATAATACTGAGGGTTCACGAATCAATTCCAAAGCAATATTTAATCGCTTTCGCTGTCCGCCGCTGATTTTTTTATCCAATGGATTTCCCACCTTAAGATTTCGGGCATCGTACAATCCTAAATCTTTAAGTAAGTTCAATACAATTCTAATTAGTTGAAAAGTGCTGTATTTATCGAAGCATAATTTGGCATTGAAATATAGGTTTTCGAAAACGGTAAGCGATTCTATCAATAGGTCATCTTGCGAAACATGACCAACAACACCTTCCAGTTGGTATTTATCTGTTACAATATTGTATCCATTAATTTTGACAGTTCCATAACTCGGATTTTCAGACCCATTTAAAACATTTAAAAGCGTTGTTTTACCAGCACCACTTGATCCAATAATACCAACCATTTTTCCTGATTCTTCCTTGAAAGAAAGATCATGAATACCAATATTATTTTCTTTAAACCGGTATTCAATATTTTTTGCTTCGAATACAACCCTTTTGTGTTCGTGATCGCGATGAAAAGTAGTCGCTATATCACTGAAATAGATTGGATCAATTTTAGGATTTCGGATGGATGAACCTTGGGTTAAAAGATGCACTCTATCTGGATTTAGATTCTGCCCGTTCATGATAAGTTCTTCAATTCCCTTGAATCGCAACACGAACATGTCTACTCGTTTCAGACGAAGAATTTTAATTTCACCAACTAATCCCTCTGAGTAATAATGTTCTCCTACTTCGAATACTTTATTTTCATTACTAACGGTAAGTAAACGTTCTGATCGGGTGATTTCATCGAAATCATTTAGAATAAAATTCTTTAGCCGGTCATAACCTCCGGAAGGAAGGTTAAACGTTTCTGCAACAGTTTCAACAAAGGCGAATTCCTGATCACTAATTTCTTCTTCCGATTTTAGGAATTCCAACAATTGAATGAGAACGATAACTTTCTGACGGACAACTAGTTCTTCATTTATTTCGGTGCATATCCGAAGAACTCTTACAGAGCTTGCTGAAGTGTATTTTTTAATTTTTGTAGTTCGGGTAGTACGTTTTTTATTGGCCTCATAGTGCTGATCGTATAAGCTAATATACTCCTCAGCAGTTTCTTGATCAAGTTGTTGCTTGAGATATCTGGAAACCATTCTCCGCCTCTCAATTGCAGAACTTTTTGGGTGAGCAATGATTGCAAATAATTGCATTAAAGCCTTAAGAATTCTTTCACTCATAGAATGTGAGAGTTAGTGGTATGTTGTCGGGAGGAAGAAATGAACGGATATTATTGTTTAAATCCGATCAAAAGAAGTACAAATCCGGATGTTACTTCTTTCTGATTTAATTTGGCTTCAATGGTACAATTTATAGAGTTGGTAAATTGAAAATCCCAATACGGCGAGTTTTGATGATCCTTATTAGAAAAAAGCAAATGATTTTCCTCATCGTAAATTGAGAAAATTACATTTTTTTCCATTTTACCAGTGGCTCCTACAATTCGGTAATAGTTGTTGGCATAAAAGGTTGTGTGAAATTCTGCAACTTCACCACCCGATAACAGGGCTTTGTATTGTTGACCATCTGATATAAATTCAGGCTCCAGATATTTTATGCAGTTTTGTAATGTTACATCCGATTGTGCATTGGAGTGAAAGCTAAGGCCTGTAAATAATAATAAAAGAAAAAGGGTATAGAAGCGATTCATAAGTCGGTTTTTTATAATTGGATTACTTGATGATGTAGTTACGAATAACACTTACTTTATCAGTAATTGAATTTAATTGTTTTTTATTCATTACCAATTCAGATTTACTTTTTACAATTGTTAGTTTGTTTTTAGCATCAGTAATTGGAGGAACATATGTGTATTTATCTTCTATTTCATCAAATGTGTAAGCTAAATCGATCAATCGATCAACCAGAAAGTAGAAGTCTTTAGATTCATTGGAGTAGGGGACCAAAAGTTTTATTAAATTATCAAGAGGTCTTTTTTGTTCAGAAATCCGGGTGATTAATTCTTTGTTTGGATTCGTTTTGATTTGTTGAGTTATAATATAGAGCGATTCTACCCAACCACCTGCTAAAATTAAAGCTCCGGTACTTTCTCTATCGTTGGCTTTTAAATAATTATCTATTTTACGATAGGTTGTACTTACGATAACGAGTAATGAGTCTCTATTTTCAATGTTTTTCTCAATGCGTTCAATCGTAGGTTTATCCATCGCATTGTATAAACCAATTTCCTGGGAAATGATTTTTAAAACTGCAAAATAACTGGCTGCATCCTGAGTTTGACGATAGATGTTAATGTATCCTAAATCAGATCCGTAAATGCCGAAATTTACAGCTTTGCTAAAATTCTCAACATAGTCGCTTGCTTTACTTGTCGTATGCAATAAATCTTTATTGTAAGGAATTCCTGATTGTTCAAGAAGTAGTGAGATTTGATATGGTGATGGCAGACTGAAGAGAATATTGTTGTATTTGAAAATATTTGTAGACTGATTTATATCTTCCATAATGGAAGCTTCTGTAGCGATCTCGTCAGTGGTAACATTACTTTCAGTATTATTTTGACGTAAAATAAAAAATGTTGCTATTGCAGCAATAGAGATTAAAATAAGAAATTTAATACTGTTTGGTATTTTGTTCTTTGGCATCTTGTATAACTTAAAATTTATTAAGCCAATTTAGAAAGAATAAACTACTTCTCAAAGCCGAGTGTATGCTACACTGCTGATTCGTTCTGTGAATTTACTATTGATTGAGTTTTTCGATCTTACTTTGGATTTTGTTCAAAGTAATTGGTGATTGTCTCGTTTAATTATTCTTTCATTATTACTCTATTTCTGCTAAAAAGGATACATTTGGAGACGAAATTTTTGAAAAGAAATATAACAACAACAAAAAACACTATGAAAAGAGTATTCCTTTTAACCTATTTACTAATCATTTGTGCCCTTTTTACAGCTGCAGATGCTCAAACAAAAAAACTGAGTATGGAAGACGCTATTTTGGGACAATGGGGTAAATTTTACCCTGAAAACATATCACAATTGTCGTGGAAGGGTGAGACGAACCTGATATCTTACGTTTCAAATAATGAAATCATGGTGGCCGAACCAGAAGAAGTGGCTAAAGCTATTTTTACATTATCGGATTTAAATGTGATATTAAAATTGGCAGGAAGTAAAGAATTAAGCAGATTTCCACAGTTTTCATGGATAAGTAATGATGTGATTCAATACCAAACCCAAGGTGGTTTTATTCAAATTGATTTACTTAACAGAAAATTGGTATTAAAATTGGAAATTGGTACCAAGGCTGAAAATGCAGAATTTTGTGCAATTAATTCTTCGGTTGCATATACCATTGAAAATAACTTGTACATCTGCCGGGGAGATAAAGATATGTTTGCAGTAACTTCTGATGAGGATAAGAATTTTGTTAATGGTCAGACAGTGAGCCGAAGCGAATATGGTATTCAGGATGGGATTTTTTGGGGACCAAAAGGAGAGTATTTGGCTTTTTATCATAAAGATGAAAGTAATGTTGCCACATTTCCACTGGTAGATATCAGTACACGAACTGGAGATTTGAAGGAAATTAAATATCCTATGGCTGGCATGGGCAGTGAAAGAGTAAGTTTGGGGGTTTACAATCTGAAAGAGAAATTGACAGTGTATATTCAACCTGATGATTTCGGAACGGATCAATATTTGACAAATATCACTTGGGGTGCAGATGGAAAATTCATTTATATTCAGGTTTTGAACCGTGCTTCGGATCATGCCAAATTGAATAAATACGAAGCTGCAACAGGTAAATTTGTAAAAACATTATTCGAAGAAAAAGATGATCGTTGGGTAGAACCTTCCCACGAATTGATTTTCTTAAAAAACAATCCAAATCAATTTGTTTATCAGACCAATAACCGCGATGGTTTTAATCATGCCTATCTGTATGATACTGAAGGGAAATTAATCAAACAATTGACATCAGGAGATTGGGAAATTACTGAGATTTTGGGTTTCGATAAATCAGAGAGGAATATGTTTTTTGTATCAACGGAAGTGAATCCGACTGAAAGACATGCGTATAAAATGAATTTAAAAACGGGCAAGCGTACTCGATTAACGGCAGAGGAAGGAACTCATACAGTTCAGCCAAGTGCCGATGGTAAATTCATTATTGATAATTACAGCAGTTTAAATGTGCCGCGAAAAGTTCAAATTGCCGATACAAAAGGCAAAGTGATTGCGGAAATGGTGAATGCTGAAAATAAGCTGGCTGATTATGATTTGGGGGAAATCTCTTTGGGTACAATAAAATCGGCAGATGAAAAAACTGATTTGTATTACAGGATGGTAAAACCTGCAGATTTTGATCCAAATAAAAAATATCCAGTGGTGGTCTACGTTTACGGCGGACCACATGCACAATTGGTAACTAATAATTGGTTAGGTGGTTCTCGTTTGTGGGAGCAGTATATGGCTCAGAATGGTTATTTAATCTATGTTTTGGATAATAGAGGATCGGCAAATCGCGGAAAAGAGTTTGAAGCTGTTATTCACCGTCAGTGTGGACAACCCGAGATGGCGGATCAAATGAAGGGTGTTGAGTTTTTGAAATCATTGCCATATGTTGATGTTGATCGTATTGGCGTTCATGGCTGGAGTTATGGTGGTTTTATGACCATTTCGTTGATCACAAATTATCCTGATGTATTTAAAGTTGCTGTAGCTGGGGGACCGGTAATTGATTGGAAATGGTACGAAGTGATGTATGGAGAGAGATATATGGATACTCCGGAAGAGAATCCGGAAGGATATGCTATGACTTCCTTACTTGCAAAAGCAAAAGATCTGAAAGGGAAACTATTGATCTGTCAGGGAGCAATTGATAATACCGTGTTATGGCAGCATAGTTTGAATTTTATTTGGGAATGTATTAAAAACAATATTCAGGTTGATTATTTCCCATATCCTCGTGCAGAGCACAATGTGCGTGGGCGTGATCGTATTCATTTAAAACAAAAGGTGAGTAATTATTTTGATGACTATTTGAAATAAGAGACGATAGTTGGCTATAAAAATAAATAAATCGTCATTCCAATTTCGATATTTTTCGGCAATTTTGGGGTGACGGTTTTTTTGTTTCCAAGCTGTTGCTTATAATGATTTTAAGTGTGCATACATTAAATAAAATATCAATTTGAAAACGCAAATCAATTACAGAAGTATTTGGATAATAGCTTATCCTATTATTTTAGGAAGTGTAGCGCAGAATATTATTGCTCTAACCGATACCGCATTTTTGGGTCACCTAAGTGAAACTGCTTTGGGGGCTGCAGCTATTGCAACAATATTTTATTTTGCAATTGTGATGCTTGCCTGGGGGTTTGGATTGGGAGCTCAAATTGTTATTGCCAGAAGAGTGGGGGAAGGAAATCTTAAACTTGTTGGTAAAACTTTTGATCATGCTTTGTATTTTCTATTGATTTTGGCCGTATTGCTGGTCGTTTTTATGGAGTTACAAGCTCCGCCCATTTTGAAGGCTATTGTGAAATCGAATGCAATATATGATGCCAGTATGGATTATATTTCTTATCGGGCGTGGGGAATCTTATTTGCATGTGTAAATCTATTGTTTAGAGCTTTTTATATTGGAATAGCAAAAACAAAAATAATTGGATGGAGTACCGTCTTTATGGCAATTATTAATATCTTTTTTGATTATGTACTGATATTTGGGGAGTGGGGATTTCCTGAAATGGGTATAAAAGGTGCAGCCATTGCCTCGGTAATTGCCGAGTTTTGTGTTATGGTCGTTTTTATTTTGTATACTCTTAGAAAAGTTCCTGTTAAAACCTATGATTTATTTGGTTTTGCAAAAGTTGACTGGGAACTCTATTCGCGGCTGATTAGAGTATCTTTTCCTATGATGATTCAGAATTTTTTAGCCTTGTCATGTTGGTTTGTTTTCTTTTTAATGGTAGAAAGAATGGGAGAGAGAGAGCTGGCAATTTCAAATATTATAAGAAGTATTTATGTTTTGATGATGGTGCCGGTTTGGTCTTTTGCATCAGCAGCTAATACTTTGGTAAGTCAGGTTATTGGGGAAGGACATTCGGATGAGGTTATGCGGGTTATTTGGAGGACAATCAAGTTATCTTTTCTTTCGGTTTTGGTCTTAGTTGGTGTCTGTGTCATTAATCCCGAATTAATAATTTCAATCTATACCGAAGAGGTAAGCTTAATTGCTGAGACGAAACCAGTTTTGTATGTGATTTTTGGAGCCGCGTTAATTTTCCCAATTGGAGTGACTCTTTTTCATGGTGTTTCAGGAACTGGAAATACTTTTCATGCAATGTTGCTCGAAATTTCGGTTTTGGTTTGTTATTTAGGCGGAGTATATCTTTTAATAGCTGTTTTAAAAGCACCAATTTCAGGGGTGTGGACTTCGGAATATTTTTATGGCGGTTTTCTTGGTTTGAGTTCATGGCTGTACCTGAAATTTACCAATTGGAAAGAAAATAAGATTTAATTTTTTCGCAGATAAGAAATTACTAATAACTATTCAAAAGGAATTACCTCGGGCTGAGTGACCCTAAAGTTGTTGAATTTAGGTCTTTCTTCCCCGGATAATTGATATTCGAATTGATTAAAATCGGAAGGTGCTTTTGGATAAAAAGCAAGGCGTAGTTGTATGGTTTTAAATACTAAATTTTCGTTGCGCAAACGAATACCAAATCCCACACCATAATAGAATTTTTCTCTAAGAATATTCTTGTTGTTGCTGCCAATAAATCCCATGTCGGCAAAGGTGTAAAATGCAAAACGAAAGCCACCTAAAGTATAAGGTGTAAAGGCAACAGTTTCCAGATTAAGAACTAATTTCTGAGTTCCTATTACATCTTCTTTTGAAAAACCTCGTATTCCTGTATCAGTAATTAAGCTTATGAATTCTTCTGGAAACCTTCTTATTCCAAGTGTATATTGCAAATCGGCAAAATTACGAAGACGAAGAGGTCCGAGATTACGAATGCGACTGAAGAATTTTGTTTGACCGAGTAAAACACCTTGTTCAAACCTTTTTGAATTAAAATAACCTCCAAGTGCAACACGATTAAAGAAATACGTTCTGCTTTTATTAAGGTAAATTGCCTTTTGAAAATCCAGGCCCAAATAATTTCGATGTGAGAATTCCCGATCTTCGTAACCCATAGTTATTTGTGCCAGAGAACCATATGGAATATCCTCGGTTCGGCCAAAGTTATAAATAAGATTACTCTTGTAGTATTGAATTTGACTTAGGCTTAAACTGGCCAGATAATGGGTATTGTTATGGAAAAATTGATTTAAAGTTGGACCAACTTCAGGTCTTTCGAAGAATTCACGACTTGCAATTCTTCCTGCTAGATATAATTTTTTTCGGGCAAATTGATTTCTTGATTTAATCTTATAAGATCGCCCAAACCAAATATTTCCATAATTAAAATCCAAAGGTATTTCGTTAATGATCGGATCATCCTTTTGAATTTCGTCGGATCTCATGGTTTGAGAGAGTGTAAAACCTCCCGCATATTTAGTGTTGTAGGTTGCGAAACTTCGGTCTAAATCTATTTGAACGACCGTTTTTTCATAGGTATTTTGGTAGGTGAAGGTTGCATCTATATATGATCTTCTGATATTTCTAATTTTATATCTCCCTGTGTAGCCATATTTCTGATCTTTGTTTGAATCAAATTCAAAACTATTGCTGAATTCATGTCCCAAGCCATATAGATTTCGATTGTATATTTCAAAATCGGTTGAGGTAAGAGATCCTACTTTCATATTTGCTCCCCACGAAAACTGATCTTTTACCCACAATTGAAGATCGACTAATGTATGGGAACCTAAAACAGGAATAACTCTAAAATAGGCATCTTTAACATATGACAATTCACGAATAAGCCGTTCGTTATCGGCAAGATTGTATGGATCTACCGCATCACCTTCGTTTATTCGTAACAGTTTGCGTAAATGATTTCTTCGACTGGAATTATGAAGTTTGTTTCCGGTTGTTTCTATCCAAGTGGTGGCAACTTGAGTTGTATCATATAATGTAGGACCAAATGGTTCTAAAACCCGAACAGAAATGTTTCGTATCGTTTTACCTTGGTACTGTACAAAAGCGGTTTCACTACGTTCTGTTTTTAATGTATCTGTTGGATTTAGTTTATCGGGTGAGACAAAAAATAAATTGTATAATTCCTTGGTAAATTTACGTTTTCCGGCACCTTGCTGCAGAGAATTGTAAAATTTGGATCCACTCTTCGAATTGTTTTTAAAATGTGTTTCACTTACGGTATCTAATAGAAAAACAATCGTATCTCTCGAAATGATAAAGGTGCTGTCCTGTAATTTGGAATGTTGTTTTTTTTCAATAAGAGTATCTTTTCGCGAAATCCTTTGCCCATTTGCATGGAGAAGATTTCCTATCGAAAGAATAAGAATCAGACAATATGTACCTATTTTACGAATGAGTCCAAATTTTAATTACAAAGAGGATGATCTTTTCCCAAAGATATATAAATTGTAATTTGATTTATGCGTACCAAAGCACAAGAATCATACCTTAATAGGTCTGAAATAGTTAAGTCATTTTAATTCGTTGATAGATATCAATTTTTTTTTGAGCTGATTTATACTTTCCTCAGTCCATTTCCATTTGCCTTCTTTTCTTATTTCACCCGCTAAAAATTTTCCTTTAAAAAGTTCAATAGTCTCTACCGCACTTCCAAAACCAAATCGTTTCAATCCCATTTTAAAAACAATCTTATCATATCTGATCTTTTGTTTTCCACGCAAAAAAATCAAATAGTAGTACGATAGGCTCATTTCACTTTCATTATCATCAAACTCAATTTTGTAGATGATTCGGTTTCTTTTAAGAAGTAACAACAGCACGTACATACATAGCACAGTAGTTAAATAAACCACGTTTATGCCCACAAAAAACAGGATAATGACTAGTAGAAGTGCCAGTAGAGAAAGCTCTTTTTTTATTCTTTTTCCCAGAGGGTATTCAATAGGGTCTAATTCAAATTTTTCCATTGCTTATTTTTTGCATAGTTAGCAAAATAGCACACAGTAATCAAGATGAAATGAATAATAATCAAATGCTCTTTACACTAATTTGCTTTATCTACTAAAGTTTTAGTAATAAAATTTGTCTACTAAAAAATTAGTACTAAGTTTGTAGTAGATTAATCTAAAAGTAAATATTGATATGAAGGAGTTGACCAAAGCAGAAGAGCAGGTGATGCAAATTGTGTGGGATTTAAAAGAAACTAATGTAAGAGATGCCATAGCTTGTTTTCCGGATTCTAAACCTGCTTATACAACGGTGGCGACTGTAATGAATGCCTTAGAGAAAAAGGGATTTGTGAATAAAATCGCTCAGGGAAAATCTCATGTGTTCTCTGTTAAGATACCAAAAGAAGATTATTCTGGATACAAGGCAGGAGCATTGGTAACGAATTATTTTAATGGTTCATTTTCGAGAATGGCTTCTTTTTTTGCCAAGGATAACAAATTAAGTATTCAGGAATTGGAAGAGATGATTGAAATTGCTAAACGTGAAATAAACAAAGAGAAGTGATATGGGATCAATGACGGATTACTTACTACAGTCATCGGCTGTTCTGATTTTGTTTTATCTGATTTACATTTTGATATTGCGAAACGAACGATTCTTCGCAGAAATTCGTTTTTACCTGTTGGGAAGTGCTTTTTTAGCCCTAATTCTGCCTCTATTAAAGTTTTCTTACTCGATTACTGTTGAATCAGAATTTGTAAATAATGCGATGGGAGATGTATTTGCAGAGACAATTACCGGTGAAGCAATTATGCCTGTAAAATCCTTAATTTCCAAGGAAGAGATACTACTCTTAATTTATCTGGTTGTATGCACAATTTTATTTGTAAGAAGTGTTTTAAAAGTTCTCCAGATAAGACAATTAATAAAAGCGGGAGAGTATCAAATTGTTGATGAACAGAAGGTAATTCTATTGGATCAATCCATACCTGCTTTTACTTTTTTCGGATACATTGTAATGAACAGAGAGGAGTTTAGCGACAAGTCTTTGAATAATATATTTGCGCATGAAAAAGTACATGCTCAGCAAAAGCATTGGATCGATCTGCTGTTTGTTGAACTGTTGACCATCGTATTATGGTTCAACCCTTTTGTATGGCTTTATCAGGTTGCGGTAAAACAAACGCATGAACTTTTGGCTGATGATGGAGTAATAGCGCGCGGCTTTAACATCGGACAATATCAGGCAATTTTAATGAACCAAATTATGGGTACTGAGGTTTTAGGTTTAGCCAATAACTTTAACTATTCCATTACTAAAAAACGTATGATTATGATGTCGAAAGAAAAAAGCCCGCTAAATAGGCGCTATAAATTATTGATTGTTATCCCGGTAGTATTTGCTGTTTTGTTATTCAATCTGCAAATAGTAGAAGTGCAGGCACAGGAAAAGAAAGTGGAAAAAGTTGTGGATGCAATGCCAGTTTCAGGTAAAGCGCCAAAATTTGCAGTTAATCCTGAAAGAAAGGATACCACTTATGTTACAGTTGATCAAATGCCGGAGTATCCTGGAGGATCACTTGCTTTGCAAAAATACATTGCTGAATCGGTGAAATATCCTCAAGATGCCAAGCAAAAAGGCATTAGCGGAAGAGTATTTGTGACTTTTGTTGTAAATAAAGAGGGTGAAGTAGATCAAGCCCGTGTTGTTCGTGGAGTCGATCCTTCTTTGGATGCAGAAGCTCTTCGAGTGATGAATTCAATTCCTAAATGGACACCTGGTTATGAAAAAGGAAAAGCTGTTAATGTTACTTATACCGTGCCGATTAATTTTAGTTTAAAAGATGATAAGAAGAAAGATGAAGTAAGTGTTGATGGAAGGGTAAATAGTAGCCAAATGGATGGTGTTGCTCCTCAATTTCCAGGAGGGGATTTGGAATTACAGAAATTTATAGCAAGAACTATAAAGTATCCGGTGGAAGCTCAGGAAAAAGGCGAAACGGGTAGAGTATTTGTTACATTTATTATAAATAAATTGGGTGCTGTTGAAAATGTTTGCACTGCAAAAAGTGTCTCACCTTCTTTAGATGCTGAAGCTATTCGTGTGATTAAAACTTTACCTAATTGGATTCCAGGAACCAAAGATGGGGAATCTGTCAATGTTACCTACACACTTCCGATTAATTTTGATTTGAAAAATAATCAAGGCCAAATTATTGTAGATATGCCTAAAAAGGAAAAGCAAAAGTACAAAGGCGAAGATGTTTACGTTATAGTGGAAAAAATGCCGGAGTATCCTGGAGGATCACTTGCTTTGCAAAAATATATTGCTGCATCTGTAAAATATCCTCAAGATGCCCGACAAAAAGACATCAGCGGAAGAGTATTTGTGACATTTATCGTAAGTAAAGAAGGTGATGTTGTGCAAGCCCGTGTTGTTCGTGGAGTAGATCCTTCTTTAGATGCAGAAGCTCTTCGAGTGATGAATTCAATTCCTAAGTGGACACCTGGTTATGAAAAAGGAAAAGCAGTACATGTTTCTTATACAGTTCCGATTAATTTTAGTTTAGAAGATGATAAAAAGAAAGAAGTAGAGCAGAATCGAAAAACAGATTTGGATTCAAAGATTGAGCCTAAAAAAGAGGAATTCCTTTATAGTGACGAGCCTGTTTTTGTAATTGTAGAGGAGATGCCAGAGTACCCGGGGGGAGCTTTGAAATTAAAAGAGTTCTTTGCTGGTGAAGTGTCTAAATTGGATACTAACTATATAATTGGCAAGAGATGTTTTATTACCTTCTTGGTAACAAAAGAAGGATTGGTTGCAAATGCTCATGTTGTAAGAGGGACAGGTGATAAAGACGTTGATGCAAAAGCATTGGAGATTGTTAATAGTTCTCCAAAATGGAAGCCCGGTAAACAAAAAGGGCAAGCAGTAAATGTATCGTATACTGTACCAATTAATTTCGGAGCATAAGTTAGTTTTTAAAAAGAATTGCCCCCTGACTTCCGTCAGGGGCAATTCTTTTTACACTTCTTTGTAGCGAAAGCAATCCGTAGTATGATCGTTTACCATTCCGGTTGCCTGCATAAAAGCATAACAAATGGTTGGACCAACAAATTTGAAACCTCTCTTTTTTAAATCTTTGCTCATGGCATCCGATTCGGGTGTAGAGACAGGAACTTCAGATAGACTTGCCCAATGATTCTGAATGGTTTTTCCATCCGTAAAGCTCCATATATATTTGTCGAAACTGCCGAATTCTTCTTGAACCTCAAGAAATGCCTTAGCATTTTTTATAGCAGAAATAATTTTCAGTTTGTTTCGAATAATGCCTTCATTTTGAAGTAATTCATCTACTTTATTCTGAGTATAATTCACAATAATATTTGGATCGAAATTATCGAAAGCTTTGCGGTAGTTTTCTCGCTTTCGTAAAATGGTAATCCAACTTAAACCAGCTTGTGCTCCTTCCAAAATAAGAAATTCAAACAGCATCTTATCATCGTGCAAGGGTGCTCCCCACTTGTTATCGTGATAATCGCAATACAATGGATCGTCGCCAGCCCATTTGCATCTTGTTACAGTCATTGTTGTCAATTTTAAGTTTTCCGTTAAATATATAAAAGATAGTTTAGACTTATAAGTTGCCACCAGGCTTTAGTTAGTGGCTTTCAATAATGGTAGGAATAAATAAAATGAGTAATGATTTGCCACCATAGTTTCCCATTAATTTTTCTCATGATTTTCTTTTAGGTGGATGCAAAACAAAAAGAGACACCATTATTTGGCATCTCTTTTCAACTTTATTTGTTTTTTAAAATTCTAATTCCATCGCAAAATTGACAGGAACAGCTTTTCCTCGTTGTGATCCAGGTTTCCAATTTTCCATTTCGCCTGCAATTTTTGTGGCAGCTTTTGCAGTTATATCGTTGCTTTTGGTAAGGATCTGAATATTGGTTACTTCCCCTTTTTCATTTATGGTAAAACCAACAGTTGCTTTTCCTTCAAGTTTTTTGCCCTCAAAAAAGAGTTTGTTCTTTTGTTTTTGCACGTACTTTTCTAATCCGTATAATCCTTGATTGTATTGTGGCATATCCTCTACAATAATAAAAACAGGTTCATCCGATTTTGAAAATTCTTCAGGAGCTGGTGGTGGAGGTGGAGGTACATCTCTGTCTGAAGACAATGTATTGGTGTTAATTTTAATTCCAATGACTTCTTTTTCCAGTTGAAGATTTAAAGTTTGTTCTTTCAATTGTGGATTTATTTTCATTACGGCCGTTTTGTAGCCTACATACGAAACAACAATTTCACTTTTTGCAGATTTGGGTACATTCAGTTCAAACATTCCCTTTTTATCTGCAACAGCACCTGTTGTTGTTCCTTTTATAATTACTGATGCACCTGTAAGCACAGTTCCATCTTCATTCCGAACAGATCCACGAACTTTAATGGTCTCTTTATTTATCGGAATAGCAGAAATATTTTCTGTTGCAGGATCAGTTACCGTAGTTTTGTATTCTGGTTCGGCAAAAGCCACCAGAAGAATAGCCAGTACAGGAATTCCCCATACCATTCGAAACAATTTGCGTTTCGCTGTTTTCTCTTTCGTCATCATTTTAAATCGGGTTGGGCCTTGGGCAGAACTAAAGTGATTGGCTAATCCAATTACCTGAGTGCCCATTAGCTGGTTAATTAATAATGCCTGATACCTGACAGGTGAATGGCCCCGGGTTAATACACCTTCGTCAGCCAGGTATTCATGGTTTTGTTTAATTGCTCGTTCAAATAACCATATAAACGGATTGAACCAGAAAAACACTGTTAACAGCTCTATAATGAACAGATCGATCCAATGACGCTCTTGAATGTGCACTTTTTCATGAGTTAAAATGTCGTTGATTTCGTCTTGTTTAAAATATTTAGGATTGATTAATATGCGATTGAAAAATGAGAAGGGAGTATTGTAAATCTCATTCTCATAAATCAAACAATTATTGATTTTTTTAGGTGTTGATTTGGCTATAATTTGCAATGGCTTTCTGCATTGAATTACTATTCTTAGCAACACAATTGCCATTCCTGTAAAGTAAATCAGATGCAAAATACTTGAAAAAGATATGTTGTTATTCGAGTTGATATCTGAAGTTTCACTTGAGATATTGTTATTAAAAACACCACTGAATTCGTTGAATGTTTCTTTTGCCGTTGTTTGAACTGTTACCTGATATTGAATAGGTATAAGTGCAACAATAACCGAGATCATTAGGCTGATCAGTAAAAAGTAACGGTTGGCTTTAAAATGAGTTGAATTTCTCAATTGTAACCAATACAAGGTGAATAAAACTGCCATACTCACCGATGCCCGAAATAAGAATTCAAACAATGCTTCCATAATTAGTTCTCTTTTTGTTGATCTTTTTTCATCTCTTCTTCGGCCTGTTTCATGATATTTTCCAAGTCAGAAATGTCCAAATCGTTTTCTTTGGCAAAAAAACTGGCCATTTTTGGGAACGATCCACCAAAATAATTTCCAAGTAATGAACTAAATTGAAATTTGGTGTATTCTGCTTTACTTATTGCAGGTGTGAACAGTTTAGTGTTTCCAATTTTTCGGTGAGATACAAATCCTTTCTTCTCCAAAACACTAAGAACAGTTGCTACTGTAGTGTAGGCTGGTTTCGATCCGTCAAATTGTTCCACTACATCTTTAACAATAGCTTCTCGCAATTTCCAGATAATTTGCATGATTTGTTCTTCGGCTTTTGTCAATGATTTTACATCCATAGAGTCTATTGTTTTTAATTATTACTACAAATATAGTATAGTGTTGTGTAAATTTTCTGAAATGCCTGTAAAGTATGGTCTTTATCCTATAAATTATAATTTGTTTTAAGGATTGAAATGACATTAAGCGATACATTTTCTAAGTAAGCGTACTGCAGGCCTCCATTAAAAGAATGAGTTTTTTTGTCCAATAATTTAGAAACAAATTATAAATAGAAAAGGGATACCTTTCGATATCCCCTTTACTATTCAATTTTACATGATTTATTTCTTCTTATCTTTTTTCTCGATTACTTCGATGAGGTTGATATCGAAAATTAGCGTTTCGTTCGGACCTATTTTTTCTCCGCTTCCTCTTTCTCCATATCCTAAATCTGCAGGGATATACAGTTTCCATTCGGATCCTTCGGGCATTAACTGAAGTGCTTCAGTCCAGCCTTTAACTACCCGGTTCACGTAAAAAGTTGTGGTGTCACCACGTTCTTTCGAACTATCGAAAACTGAACCATCAATTAAAGTACCATGATAAACACATTTTACACGATCCTCAAGAGTAGGTATTTTACCATTACCTTCTTTTAAAATTTCGTATTGAAGTCCACTCTCGGTTGTAATTATTTCTTTACGTTTTTTATTTTCCTCCAAAAATTTTTGTCCTTTTGCAAGGTTGTTTTTTTGCAACTCTTTACGCATGGAATCTTGCATTGCCTTTTTTTCATTGAAGATTTTTCGTAAATAAATATCCGCACTCATTTCTGAGAAATACGATTTCCCATAGGCCAATTCGTTTAAAAATCCTTTGTAGAAAGCATCTTCGCTGATTGAGTCGAATTGTTTGATTCTAAAGTCAGAATAGCTTTTTGTTAATTGGGTTTTTGCAATAGCTATGGCGATGTTTTTATAATCTGTCGAATCCATTTGGAATGGAATTCGTTCGAATGATTTTTTGAAATTATTGGCTTCAATATATCCTAAAGCATAACTAAGACTGTCAGTGCTCGATTTGAAGTTAACTTTACCCGATCTCGGAACTTTTTTACAAGAGCTAAGACATACAACAACAGCTAAAAAGGCAAGAATAATACTAGTACGTTTCATTTTTTGATACTTCTTTTTAAGGTTATTGATAAAATAATTTTTTGATGTGAAATTTTGTATTCGCTGTAAATTAAAGACAACAATATAATTCTCATTTCCAATGCAAGCGAAAGTACAATTTTGAACTAAAAATTAAAATAAAAAATAAACAAGAAGGAGCTAACCTAAGTTGTTTTTAAGATTTTTTAACATGAATCTATAAAATTTATGTATTTTAAGGAGTACCGGTTTTAAGTATTTCCACCATCTTTTTCTGGATAAATATTATGGACTATTAGTGATTAATAATTAATTTAAAGATCGATTTTGATAAAATAGAAGAAGCTAATTTATTCAACTGTTTATTAATTTGATGATATGACTGCAAATAAAGATGATTTGAATTTAATTGTAATTTATTCGGGAAACCCGATAGATTCAGAAATAATAAAGGATATCCTCACCGAGAATGGAATTGCTGTAAATATAAAAAACGGGCTAATGGGAACTATTGCTCCTTGGCATGTTTCTGCAGGTGGTGTCGCTCCTGTTGAACTTGAGATTTCCGTAAGAGATAAAGAGAAGGCTCTTCGTTTAATTAACGAGTTTACCAAAGGAAACGGGATAAAATCATGAACAACAGAAACCGGGTAATTATCGTCCAGCAATTCATGCACAGGTGGCCGGCAATATTTTATCAATCAAAGATTAAAGAATTATTTGGATAAGTAATGACGATGATTAAAATTCAAAGAACAAACGCCGATAGTAAAGATTTCATTGCACTTGTTAGAGCTCTTGATGCCGATTTAGTAATTCGTGATGGAGAAGATCATGCTTTCTATTCTCAATTCAATAAATTAGATCAAATTGAGAATGTGGTATTGGCTTATGATGATGGCAAACCTGTTGGCTGCGCAGCCATAAAGGAATACGAACCATTAATCGTGGAAGTGAAGCGAATGTTTGTTTTACCAGAGTGCAGAGGGAAGGGGATTGCATCGGAAGTTTTACAGGAATTAGAAAGCTGGGTCAGTGAGTTGGGATTTGAAAAATGCATATTGGAAACCGGAGTGAAACAACCCGAGGCAATCGGACTCTACCAAAAGAATGGTTACCATTTTATCCCTAATTACGGACAATATGCAGGTGTGAAGGAAAGCGTTTGTTTTGAGAAAGCATTGTAAGTTTTTTAAACAAAATATGAGTGAATAAAAAAATCCGGGTCCCCACCCGGATTTTAATCTAACCACTAATAGTAACTAATCTATGAAAAAAAACATTTGTGTGTTTTTACATTTCAAAAGTAGACATGAGACGAGTAAACTACATTAAGATGATCTTAAGTAATTATAAACTATATGTACTCTTTTATACTTATTCTGTAGGGTTTAACGTATTTATAAAAACAGAAAAAGCTTGGATCCCCACCCAAGCTTTTCTACTAACCACTATTTACTAACCTAAATCTATTTTCTATGAAAAAACGTTTACCACTCGTTTACCTTACAAACATACCGCATTCTTTCGTTAAGTGCATTTAACAAAAGTTAAAAAATGCTAAAAGTTTTTTTTAGCTGATCTGTTTGTTTTTGCTTTTAAATCAGAAATGAAAAAAAGGGTAAACAGAAAAAAGCTTGGATCCCCACCCAAGCTTTTCTACTAACCACTATTTACTAACCTAAATCTATTTTCTATGAAAAAACGTTTATCACTCGTTTACCTTACAAACATACTGCATTCTTTCGTTAAGTGAATTTAACAAAAGTTAAAGAATGCTAAAAGTTTTTTTTAGCTGATCTGTTTGTTTTTGCTTTTAAATCAGAAATGAAAAAAAGGGTAAACAGAAAAAAGCCTGGATCCCCACCCAAGCTTTTTTATTAACCACTAATTACTAACCTAAATCTATTTTCTATGAAAAAACGTTTACCACTCGTTTACCTTACAAACATACGGCATTCTTTAGTTAAGTGCTTTTAACAGATGTTAATTGTTGCTAAAAATGTGAGGTTCGGTAAGTTTACAACAACATAGGTTTTCCAAAATAAATAATTTAAAAAAACCTAGGGACTCACCTAGGCTTTTTGTTCTAATTAATAACCTAAATCAAAAATCTACGAAAAAAACCTTTTGTGTCGTTTATTGTTGTAAATGTACAAAAATCTTTGACAAACAACCACAAATGGATGTTAAAAATCATTAATGTACTTTTTTAATTTTCTGAAATAAGATAAATGGGAACTGTTTTTGATTGTTTTTAAATCAATTTCAGGAAATTTACTCATGGAAATAGTGCCTTATAAAAAAGAACTTTTCCGTAGCTCGGGGAATTTATCTAAATTAGGCCTTTAGCAAAAATTAAACTTCTATAATTACCCCATGAATGAGTCAGTACTAAATGCCTTAATGCAACTTTTTGCTATTATTGTAGATGAACAACAGGTCGGTTTTGAGCTTGCTGCGCGAGATGTTGTTTCGAAGTATTTAGAGAAGAGGTTTAGTAAGGAATGGCATGAAATATATTTAGACAACTTCAATCGTTATCTAAAAGAATCATATTACGCGAAAGGAAACAAGGATACAATACAAAACAAACACAAGCAAGTGGCAGATGTTTGTTCAAAATTAGTTGAGGAGGCAGAGCAGGAACAGAAAGTTTGGATCATGTTGCAGCTCCTTGAATTTATCGATGATTCTGAATTTACAGGTCCAGAGGAACTTGGATTTGTAAAGACGGTTTCTAAAGCATTTAAGATTCCTAAAGAAGAATTTGAATACAGTCTGCAGTTTATTTTAGGAACCGAATATTCTATTCCGTTTAATCCGTATTTATTAATTATTGATGCTAATGAAGCCTTTGAACATGAGGTTGTAAAGCATATTTTTAGTCCCAGACTACGTGGTCGGTTATTTATTCTGCATCTTGAAAGTACAAATACTTTTTTGATGAAATATTTTGGTGAGTACAACCTTTTTCTGAACGGCCACAATATTAAATTGGATCGTGCCTACATCCTCTCGTATGGATCTGTGATTAGAAGTCATAGAATTGACCCAATTTATTATTCTCAAATAGTATCTGTATTTATTGAGCGGAAAAATCTTTCGGATATACGTTTCGTAGCTAAAAATATTGAATTTAGGTTTCCTGGTTCTAGTAATGGTGTATTCCCAGTTAATTTTCATGTCGAATCAGGACAGCTGATTGGAATAATGGGGGGTAGCGGAACAGGAAAATCTACCTTGTTAAATGTATTGAATGGGAATTTGTCTTTAAATCAGGGCGATATATATATTAATGGATATAATCTTCATAAGGATAAAGAGGAACTAGAGGGTGTTATTGGATACGTTCCTCAGGATGATTTGTTGGTTGAGGAATTAACAGTTTATCAGAATTTGTTTTTTAATGCCAAGTTGTGTTTCGATAATTTGGATGAAGAAACAATTGAGAACATTATAAATAATACCATTGAAAATTTTGATTTGGTTGAAGCCAGAGATCTAAAGGTTGGAGATCCGATCAATAAGGTTTTGAGCGGCGGACAAAGAAAGCGATTGAATATTGCATTGGAATTAATGCGGGAACCTTCTGTTTTATTTGTAGATGAGCCCACTTCCGGATTATCGAGTATGGATTCGGAAAAGGTGATGCTGTTGCTAAAAAGACAGGTTTTAAAAGGGAAATTGGTGATGTGTAACATTCATCAGCCATCATCAGATATTTTTAAGCTGCTGGATAAGTTAATTATTATGGATCAAGGTGGGAAAGTGATCTATTTTGGAAATCCAATTGATGCAGTTGTCTATTTTAAAACCCAAAGTCAGTATGTTAAGGCAGATGAAAGCGAGTGCTTGACTTGTGGTAATGTAAATTCGGAGCAGATTCTAAGAATTGTGGAAACACGAATGATGAATGAGTACGGCAAGCAAATTCGCAAAAGAAAGAGAAGCTCCGATGAATGGTATGAATTGTACAAAGAGAATATTGAAGCGAAGAATCCGGTTAAGATACCGAAGCGAAAACGAATGATTCCAATCAATTATTTTAGTATTCCCAAACGAACGGAACAGTTAAAGATTTATTTGGCACGTGATGTAAAGGCCAAAATAAGTAATAAACAATACATTCTTATTACTCTTCTTGAGGCTCCAATTTTAGCTGTGATATTGGGATATTTTACCAAATATATTAGTGGTTCGGATGATGATGCTACGGCTTATGTTTTCTCAAATAATGAGAATATCCCTTCCTTTATTTTTATGACTGTTGTGGTATCTCTCTTTTTGGGATTGATTATTTCGGCAGAGGAAATTCTTCATGACAGAAGGATTATGAAACGGGAATCCTTTCTGAATTTAAGCCGGTTTAGCTATCTCAATTCTAAGGTGATTGTGATGCTTGTAATTTCGGCAATTCAAACCTTGTTGTTTGTTTTAATTGCTAATACTGTTCTCGAAATTAAAGGATTGACTTTAGAATATTGGCTGGTTTTGTATACGGCATCAGCCTGCGCAAATATGATTGGTTTAAATCTGTCGGCAGCATTGAATACTGTTGTAGCGGTTTATGTTTCCATTCCTTTTATTCTCGTACCGCAACTATTGTTTTCGGGTGTAATTGTGAACTTTACCAAATTGCATCCAGCTATAACCTCGCAAAAATATGTGCCGTTTGTTGGCGATTTAATGACTTCACGTTGGGCTTATGAAGCTTTGGTCGTAGAACAATTCAGAAACAACAGTTTTGAAAATCAGTTTTTCGATTATGAGCAAAAAATGAGTGAGGCTTCGTTTCGGTCATCATTCTATATTCCTGAATTAAAGCAACGTTACCAAAGTTGGTTGCAAACAAAGAATTTAAAACAGTTACAAGTATTGCAGAATGAATTTCGAAAATTGGCTGATTTATATACTTTGCCAAATGGAGTGGAACTTAACGAAAAAGGATTTGTGAACTCTTCGGTTGATTTATTGGAATGGCTAAAGAAAATTAAGCAAAACGGTTGGGCTGATTATAAAACAGAGTCAGATGAAAGAGACCAGGCTTACCTAAACTTATTGGAACAGTACGGAGGAAAAAAAGGATTATTTGAATTTAAACAAAAACACCATAACGAAGCTGTTGAACAGATTGTTTTAAACCGGAGAGAGTTAAATAAAATTGTTGAATTTAAAGGAGAATTGATTCAATTAAAAGATCCGATATTTCAAATTCCACAAAACAAATTAGGAAGAGCTCAGCTATTTTCATCTCAGAAACGAATTGGCAATTATCTTGTGAATACTTTTTGGTTTAATGTGATTATCATCTGGTTAACCAGCTTGTTTTTTTACTTTACACTTTATTTCGATGCTTTAAGAAGACTATTGCTTCTGATAGAAATATTATGGGTGAAAATACTTCCCGAAGGTCACATACGAATCACCAGAAAACGTCTGAAGTAATTGTAATGGATAAAATATGAAAGGAGTTTAACCGATGAGTTTTACTCCTTTTTTATTGGAAGTGTTTTTTAAGTAATTAAAGCGAAAAAAAATTTCACAAATGTTTTAAAATTTCTTCAGCATTCGATCGGTTTTTGTAATCAGGATCATATTGTACATATTTTACGATGCCGTCTTTTCCAATCACATAAGTTGCAGGAACAGGAAGCGTCTGATCGTCATTGCCGTTGGAAACAGTTAAGTCAATACCATATTCCATGTACTTTTCTTGTAATTTTTTAGGCAAAACAAAATTAACGCCATATTGCTTCATGATTTTGTAATCGATATCGTGCAGAATGGAGAATTCAACTTTAGTCTTGTCAATTGTTTTTTCAATACTTACAGGAATTTCTGGAGTAATAGCAATCAATCGGGCACCTGCTTTTTTAAAATCTCTGATATGATCTTGCAGATGAGACAGGTGCTTATTGCACAAAGGACACCATTGTCCGCGGTAAAATACCACGATTAATTGTTCATTTTCTAAAATTTCATCGCTTACTATTGTTTTGCCATTTTGATCCATTGCCTTGAACATTGGAGCTTTTTGTCCCACTAAAATGTTGCTTTGTTCGTTCTGACCAAAACTTATAAAACAGATTAGTAATAAAGCTGCAGTGAATATATTTTTCATATGCTGAGTATTATTTGTGAAATAAAATACAAATTAGTCTTTTATTTTTCTTTTTAAGCAACTAGCCGGTTGTGTTGGCGTTAATGATTTGTTAATGGCAATAAATACAAAAAAAAAGAGGCTGTCTCAAATGAGATAGTCTCTTTTTCGTTTTATAGTTTTTTATATTTATCACTGATTTCTTATTTTAGAGATATGAAATTAGTCCCTCAAAAATCTCATTTCAAAGCCTATCATCAAAACCAGATGATTCTTTTTCCGCCTTCTCTCTCGGATTTCATATCATCTGAACACCCTGTTCGTACCATCAGCAGTATTATTGATGGTGTCCAGATAGATCGTATCCTTGAAAAATACAGTTATACGGGAGCAAAGGCCTATCATCCCAAAATGATGCTTAAGTTATTAGTTTATTCCTATTTGTGTAATGTATATTCCTCTCGAAAAATAGAGCAGGCGGCATCAGAAAATGTACATTTCATGTGGTTGTCAGGGATGCAAAAGCCAGATCACAATACGATTGCCCGCTTTAGAAGCAGTCGATTAAAAGGTGTTTTAAAGGAAGTGTTCAGTCAAGTAGTCCTGTTACTGGTAGATTCCGGACATATTGATCTACAAACCATATATGTCGATGGCACCAAGATCGAGGCCAATGCAAATAAGTTTTCGTTTGTTTGGGGTAAAGCCATTCAAAAGAATATCCAACGCATGAAGGATCGGTTGGGGGAACTTTGGGATTATACAGAGCAGGTAGCCAAATCGGATTTAGCAAATGTAAGTAAGCCCGATTTAAGTGATGTTGATCCAGAAAAAATAGAGCAGACCATTGAGACAATTAATGAGGCCTTGAGGGATAAGAAAGTGGATGCTAAGAAACGCCGGCAACTCAACTATGCCAAGAAGAATTATGCTGATAATCTCCGAAAAAACGAGCAAAAGCTAAAGATATTGGAAGAGCGAAATAGTTATTCAAAAACGGATCCGGATGCAACCTTTATGCGAATGAAGGATGACTATATGCAAAATGGTCAGCTAAAACCAGGATATAACCTGCAGTTTAGCACACAAAATCAATTCATTGTAAATTATTCAAACCATAATAATCCAACCGATACAAAAACCTTTATACCTCATATGAAAGAGGTTCAACAGTTGTATCCAGACAAACTAAACAGCGTATGTGCAGATTCCGGTTATGGGTCTGAGGAGAATTATGAATTTCTTGAAGCGGAAGGATTAACCTCTTTTGTGAAATACAATTACTTTCATAAAGAACAAAAGAAGGGAGCCAAAACTTATTGCGAGTTTCACCCCAACAATTTATTCTACGACTCTAAACAGGATATTTACTACTGCCCAATGGGACAAGTAATGAATCTTAAGAAGATAAAAAAGGAAAAAAGCCAAGCCGGTCATTTTAAGACAATCCATGTTTATCAAGCTCAAAACTGTAACGGATGCCCACTTAGGGGGATGTGTCACAAAGCAAAAGGTAATCGAACGATTCAGATCAATCACCGACTCAACGAATTAAGAAGTAAAGCACGAGAACATTTAACCTCAGAAGAAGGATTGAAGCACAGGAGTCAAAGACCGGTTGATGTAGAGGCCGCTTTTGGTAACCTTAAACACAATAAAGGATTTAAACGATTTTTACTTCGTGGCAAAGAAAAAGTAGAAATCGAAATGGGATTATTGGCTCTAGCCATAAATCTTAAGAAAATGAATAGTAGAAAAGTGGCCTAACGGCCTTTCTTAATTCTTTTGAAGTCCTATTTCCTCTATATGAAACCTCTGTTTTGCATATTGGAGGTAAAAAAGACTTCCAAAAACAAATAAGCAGTATAAGGCAGTTTAATCTCAAAAAAACAAAAGATCATGAAAAAGAGGATGTCTACTTTGTTATGAGACATCCTCTAGATTACAAATTTAATTTCTGTTTATGCTTTTTGCATTTTATGAATCTGGTATGTTGTGTTCACACCTGCTTGGTGAAATAAAACACCTACCGGACACATTTTTAAAGTTTGTTGTAAGCACTTGTCGATTTTTTCATCACTTGCCTCAGAGTCAATTCTTAATTCAACCTCAACGTCAGTAAAGGTTGGAGCGCTATCTTTTTGAAATCCCGTGGTATCTACTTCAAGAGCAGTAAATTCAATTCTCATTTTTTTTGCAACAACATTAAAAATTGTATTTACACAGCCAGAATAACTCATTAAGCACAATTCTAATGCAGTTGCACCAAGGTTTAGTCCATCTTTTGCTTGTGGTAAATCAAGAATTACTTCATGACCTCTATTATTTGTTACTGTAGATGTCATTTGATTAGTCCAAATTGTTGTAGCTTTCATATTGTATTTTTAGTTGTTTTAAATTTCAGTTTGCAAAGATATATAATTATCCAGATGTGTCGCTATTTTTTTTGTTTGTTTAACAGCATGTCGGAAAAGTTTTCAGGTAAGTTGTTGATAATGTGTCAAATTGGCTGGTTGTTTAACCTTCGTTCAGACATTTTTTCTGCTAGTTGACCAAATTATTGATTTGGCAAATGTTTTGAACGATTCGTTTTGAATGATAATTAGCCATGTTTTATAATAAATGAAGTCGTAAAATCAAAAATATGAATTACAATAATTTTACAATTAAATCGCAGCAGGCAATTGAAAAAGCATTTCAATTAGCTGCTGGTAAACAACAGCAGGCAGTTGATACCGGACACATTTTAAAGGGTGTTTTGGTAGAAGGTGAGAATATTACCAATTTCCTGCTTAAAAAGCTGGGTGTAAATGTATTAAGTTTTTCTTTGGTTGTGGATCAGATCATCGAAAGTTATCCTAAAGTAGTTGGAGGAGAACCTTATCTTTCGAGAGAAGCAACAAGTGCTTTGCAGTTTTCAACTGAAATTTCAAAAAAGATGGGCGATCAGTTTGTTTCTCTGGAGCACATATTACTTGGACTTTTGAAAGGTAGAGATCAAATTTCAAATTTACTGAAGGATAATAACGTGAATGAGAAAGATCTAAGTTCTGCTATCACTGAATTGCGAAAGGGAGCTAAGGTGGACTCTCAAACTGCTGAGGATACATTTAATTCTTTGCGGAGATTTGCAATTGATTTAAATGAACGGGCCCAAAATGGGAAATTAGACCCTGTAATTGGCCGCGATGAGGAAATAAGAAGAATTCTTCAGATTTTATCAAGAAGAACGAAAAACAATCCGATTCTAATTGGTGAACCGGGTGTTGGAAAAACAGCAATTGCCGAAGGCCTGGCTCATCGTATTGTAAAGGGTGATGTGCCGGATAATTTAAAGAGCAAGCAAGTTTTTTCTTTGGATATGGGAGCATTGATCGCAGGGGCAAAATACAAAGGCGAATTTGAGGAACGTCTAAAATCTGTGGTGAAAGAGGTGGTTGAGTCGGAAGGTGATATTGTTTTGTTTATTGATGAGATTCACACTTTGATTGGTGCAGGCAAAGGGGAAGGTGCTATGGATGCAGCCAATATTTTAAAACCGGCATTGGCCAGAGGAGATTTAAGAGCCATTGGTGCTACTACCTTAGATGAATATCAAAAATATTTTGAAAAGGATAAAGCATTAGAGAGACGTTTTCAAAAGGTTATGGTGAATGAACCAGATACCTTAAGCGCAATTTCTATTCTTCGCGGATTAAAAGAACGTTATGAAAATCATCATAAGGTTCAGATTAAAGACGAAGCAATTATAGCAGCTGTTGAGCTTTCGCAGCGATATATTTCGGATCGTTTTTTGCCGGATAAAGCGATTGATTTGATTGATGAGGCGGCTTCAAAATTACGTATTGAAATGAATTCATTGCCAGAAGAACTGGACGAAATTGAAAGACGTATTAAGCAATTGGAAATTGAGCGAATGGCCATTCAGCGGGAAGGTGATAAAAAGAAATTGGAAGATTTATCGAGGGAAATTGCGGAGTTGAATGATGAAAGAAATCGTCTTCGTGCAAAATGGGAAGCTGAACGCGAAGTGATTGATGGCATTCAAAAGAATAAGGAGGAATTGGAAAACCTGAAGTACGAGGCCGAAAAAGCAGAGCGTGAAGGTGATTATGCCAGAGTTGCAGAAATTCGTTATGGCAGAGTTAAAGAGGTTGAGGAAGAAATTGAGCGTTTGAATGAACAACTGAAAATCAATCAGAATTCGGATGCCATGATTAAAGAGGAGGTTGGAAGTGAAGATATTGCTTATGTAGTATCTCGCTGGACAGGAATTCCTGTAAATAGAATGTTAAAGAGTGAAAGGCAAAAATTGCTTGGTTTGGAAACAGAGCTTCACAAAAGAGTGGTAGGACAAGAGGAGGCAATTTCGGCTGTTGCAGATGCAGTTCGCAGAAGTAGAGCAGGTTTGCAGGATGCGAAAAGGCCAATAGGATCGTTTATTTTTTTGGGAACAACCGGTGTAGGAAAAACGGAATTGGCAAAAGCATTGGCTGAATTCCTGTTTGATAATGAAAACTACATGACACGAATTGATATGTCAGAATATCAGGAACGTCACTCAGTTTCAAGATTAATTGGAGCTCCTCCGGGATACGTTGGCTACGATGAAGGTGGCCAATTAACCGAAGCAGTTCGCAGAAAACCATACTCTGTTGTGCTTCTTGACGAGATTGAGAAAGCACATCCGGATGTTTTTAATATTCTGCTGCAGGTGCTTGATGACGGAAGACTTACGGATAATAAAGGAAGGGTTGTTGATTTCAAGAATACAATTATCATCATGACTTCAAATGTAGGCTCTTACCTGATTCAGGAAAAGATTGCGAACATGAATTCGAACAATAGGGGAGAATTAATTTGGGAAGCACGAAATGAAGTTCTCGATTTATTGAAAAAGACGATTCGTCCTGAATTTTTAAACCGAATTGATGAAACGATTGTATTTACTCCCTTAGATCGGGAAGAGGTAAAGCAAATTGTTCGTTTACAGTTTGAGATGGTAAAATCGATGCTCATAAAAAATGAAATTAATATTGAGTTGAGCGAAAAAGCAGTTAATTACCTTGGAAATGTTGGATTTGATCCACAATTTGGTGCACGTCCAATAAAACGGGTATTGCAAAGAGAGGTTCTTAACGAACTGTCAAAACAAATTTTATCGGAAAGTATCACTCATCATCAAAAGATTTTAATTGATGCTGAGGAAAATGGATTGGTTTTTCGTAATCTGTAAAAATATCAAACTTGATTAAATACAAAGCCTGCTTGCATTGTGAGCAGGCTTTTTTTAGCTTAAAATTTGATTGCAGCAATATGGAATTGTGAAGGTTGAAGTTTATCTGTTATTTCAAACCATTGCGGAGATTTTTTTATGCTTTTCAAGGACAATTTTTATAAATTGAGATTTAATTTAATTTCTTTGTTAATTGATAAATTTTGAAAATTAGTACTGTAACTCTAAAATAGGAATAAATGTCTTTGATAGAATTAAAAACCAAGTGGCTTGAAAACTATAAAACAGCACCTGCCCAATTAGAAAAAATGGGCGATATTAATGGCTTAATTAGTGCTTTTAATGCCAATGTTGATGCAGTGATAAAAGTGAAAGGCAAAGGCATTCAAAAACTAATTGCCGAAAACAAGCTCAATACGGATTTGATTCTTGGTGAAGGAGAGAATAGCATTCGTTCCAATGAAGATGCAATTCGTGGTTTTCTGAATTGTTTTAAAAATGGAATTGCCGAAGAATGGTTGATTGAGGATGTTGAGGTTTTTGAATGGCTAAACAAAAATGTGGGTTACGATAAAATGCAAATGGGAGGCCAGGGCGGTATTGTTGCAAATGTGATGGCGGTTTGTGGTGTAAACTCGGTTTATGTGCATTGTGCATCAGCACCTAAAGATCAGTCTAAACTGTTTTTAGATCTTCCCAATTTATTAACAAACGATGAAAACGGCGAAATTAAGCAGGCATCTAAGGTCGATCGCTCTAATGATTTAGCCTTAATACATTGGATTATCGAATTTGATAAAGGAGATTCCATCAGTTTGAACGGTGAAACTTATGTGTGCCCGAAAGCAAACCGTTTTATTGCGACCTATGATCCATTGAATTTTAAATTGCATATCGACGGGAATTTTGCAAACAGAATGTCGCAAAACGATATCAATCCTGAATATATTATTTTGTCTGGTTACCAAATGCTTCATGAGTCTCTTCGTGATGGAACCAAAGGAACCGATCGAATCGATTTTTCAAAGGCAATGATTGCAAAATGGAGAGAATCCTGTCCTGATAGCTTACTGCATTTAGAAGTTGCATCTACTCAAAACAAAGTAATACGTAAATATTTAATTGACAATTTGGTTGATTGTGTTGATAGTTTAGGTTTTAACGAACGGGAATTAATTGATATTTTAGAAGTGATTGGGGAGGACGAATTGGCGAAGAAATGTGAAGAAAACACCAATAGTTCGAATCTGTTTGAAGGAATGTTAAAGATTCGCGAATATACAAATTGCTCTCGAATGCAGCTTCATATGTTTGGTTTGTACCTTACTCTTCAGGAAAAAGGATTTAAAGTTTCTCCGCTTCAGAACCGAAATGGAATGCAATTAGCTGCTACTGTTGCTGCAGCAAAAGCAGGAACAGGTGCCATCGATAACAAAGATGTATTGCTTTGGGCTAAAGATCATGAAGTATCTGAGGTGGGATTAAATGAATTGTCAAACCTTTCGGAGTTTGTAACCAAACTTTTCGGTAATCATCAGCTCATGGAAACAGGAATATTCACAAATGAAGAATTAGAAATTATTGCTGTTCCAACCATCTTAATTGAAAAACCGGTTACACTTGTTGGAATGGGAGACACAATCTCTTCGGTATCATTGGTTGGTGCTCGTTAGAGAAGAATAAAATTGTAATTTAAAAAGGGAGGTAATGAAATCAACAGATTTCATTACCTCCCTTTTTTTGAGACATAGAAAAGCCCCGATATGGTACTTTCGGGGCTTACTTCTGAACTACTTGTGTGGAATAGTTCTAACTAACT
The DNA here is from genome assembly GCF_963664555.1 of Labilibaculum sp. GTDB lineage: Bacteria > Bacteroidota > Bacteroidia > Bacteroidales > Marinifilaceae > Labilibaculum. The sequence continues at coordinate 1,946,360 of NZ_OY761461.1, forward strand.
CTAATCTAAATCACTAACTAATCTTTACCGTTCAATAATTTCAAATGTCAATCGATATTACTCATCGAATAGGGAACAAATCTTGGATTGCTTCCCCATGTTTTATTTGGTCTTGAACCCATATCCAATATTAGTTTTGCTCCGTTAATAATTTCCGAATGCCTAAAATAGGGTCCTTTTAATTCCTTACCATTTAAATTTGCCGATTGAATGTATTTATTTTCTGCAGAGCAGTTGTTCGCAATTATTTGCAAATGTTTTCCATTGTCTAAATCTATTGTAATCTCGCTAAATATAGGACTTCCAATATTGTATTCCGGAACGCCCGGGGTTACCGGATAAAATCCCATGGCCGAGAAAACATAGAATGCAGATAGACCTCCGCCATCTTCATCACCACAAATTCCGAATGGTGAGTTGGTGAACCATACTTCCATCAGGGAACGGATTCGTTTTTGTGTTTTCCATGGAGCTCCTGAATAATTATACAGATAAGGAATGTGAAGACTTGGTTCATTTCCCATTACAAATTGGCCGGTTAGGCCGGTTGCATCAGGAAAGATATCCCAATAATCCCATTTCGGAATTCCAAATGGTTCAACAAATAGTTGATCGAGCTTTGCATTGAATGCTTTGTTGCCACCCATTAAATTTATCAATCCTGCAATATCATGCTGAATATCCCAGGTATAAGTCCATGAATTGTTTTCTGCAAAGTAATCTCTACCGCCTAAACCTCCTGATAATTTTGGATCGAATGGCCGAATCCATTCTCCATCAGATGATCTTGGAGCCATGAAACCTATTTCAGGATCATAATGGTTTTTGTAATTATTCGATTTTTTTAAGAAAAGCTGACAATCATCTTCCTTGTTTAATTCTTTTGCCAATACAGAAATACACCAATCGTCGTAGCTATGACCTAGTGTTAAGGCCACTGCTTGTCTTTTTTCCCAATGGTGAACTTCTTTTACCCATTCTTTCTCCCCCGGCTTTAAGGCTGGGAAAAAACCATTTTCATGATAAAAGGTATCAAGTTCTGTTGCCGGACCATTTTTCCATGGCAACATGGTTGCTTCCAGTTCATTCTTTTTTAATCCTTCAAAGGCTTTTTCAATATCAAATCCTCGTATGCCTTTAAAGTAGGCATCAGTAATTACTGATGAAGCATGATTTCCGTTCATGCAGGTATGATCACCTGTAAACAATGGGAAAGATGGCATCCAGCCACTTTGTTCATACATCTTAACATAGGAATTGATCTTTTTTGATTGATTTTTAGGATCAATTAAGCACATTAATGGATGAGTTGCCCGGTAGGTATCCCAAACCCAATCGTCAACGAAAAAATCAACGCCATCATCACTATGGATTTTTTGATCGTAATTACTAAAGTATTTTCCGTCTTCAGAAATATTCACCATTCTCTCATAGCAACGATAAAGGGCCGTGTAAAAAACTGTTTTTTGATCTTCACTTCCGCCTTTTACCTGTATTTTGCTTAGTGCATTATTCCATATTAGTTTGTGATATTTTTTGTACTGATCAAAATCCCAATTCGGTGTTTCTGTTTTTAAATGCTGTTCTGCCTCTTCTGTTGAAATATAGGAAACAGCTATTTTAAGTTGTAATGCATTTGAAGTATCGTCAAATCGAAAAAACGTTCCGATTTTATCACCAGAAATAGTTGTGCAGTTAGAATTTAATTTGTTTGAGTCGAAAGTGCCGTAATTTGAAATGTTTTGATCAAATTTGACTGCAAAATAAACTTTCACAGGATGCTCAAGATCAATGCCATCAACCGCAGTAATCATATCAAAACCTGTAATTGTATTTTTTTTGGGAGAAATGTTAAATGCTCCATTGTTTCTGCATTGTAAGTATAAATTAGCAGGGGCGCTGTTTGTGAAGCTAAATTTTGTGAATGAAACGTGTTGACTTGCAGTCAATTCCATTCTGATATCAGAATCTTCCAATAAAACAGAATAGTAATAGGGACTTACTGTTTCTTGGTCATGATCATAGGCAGATTCCCAGTTTTCAGGTTCTTGCGAAGTAGGATTCTGAGAAATCATGAATTTACCGACTGTTCCTTTCCTGTGAGAAACAATAGAGAAGGGAAAGTGTGTAATTTTCTCACTTTGATAACCTTTTGGTTCTTTTGATATGCGCATCATACTGTTGGGAAGATGCACCAATGGAATTGTTGGTTCGAGCATATGACCAATGCCTCCAATATTTGGATTCACATAGTCGACAATTTTCTTTTGAGCAAATAAGGTCAAAGAAAAAAGTAGAGAGAATAGTAAAATTAGCTTCTTCATTAAAAAAGTATTCTAAGTGATATAATTTTGAAGCAAAACTATGTAGGGGCAATTAATTTTAATTTAATTGTGGATTAACTTAGTAAACTAAATTATTAATCAACATTCAATTCTGAGCTTAATTAGTTGTTTGTGAGGTGTTTGTGTTGTGTGTTTTTGTAATAGGGGATTTTATTATATGGAATTTTTTTTTTGATGAATTAGTTTCCATCACTACTAAATTATCTTAAGCTTTAAGTGTATGATTTTGGACTATAAGTGCTCTTACAGTTCATTTTCATTCAGATTTTATGAAAATTATGAGCTTATAGGTGAAAAATTTATGAAAACGTTTGCGTAAACCAATTATTTACACTTATATTGTGAATCCTTTGTGAGAAAAACAAAAGTACCATCTGTAATCACATTGAATCACACTTTTTTTAATTCATCAATTATTTGGTGAAATCTTACTAACCACTAACTAATCACTAACAATTAGATCCTGTTTATTCTAAATAAGCAGGATCTTTTTTTATCTTTTTTTTTCAATTTACCTTTATCAATAGATTGCGTATTTTGAAAAAAACTCTTTTACAGTGATCAAAGCGTGGAGATATCCAATGGAAATTTATTATTTGGTAATAATTAAGCTCTGTGAAATAAGATTAGAAGATATATAAATACCGGCAATATTATTTACATATGATAATGTGCTGATATGCAATCGTTTCCGCGGGGTGTTTTATAACACTTAAAGATTAGGTTAAAAATACGTGAAAGTGCTTTGAATTGTATCGAAAGACATTAAAATTTGCAGAAACAAATATTACTTATTAAACAAGACTAATTAACAAATATTTACTCACAATGACACCCAAGTTTAAAGCGCAAGCCGGGACTTTTGAATCAAGCGATATTATGATTCTGATTGAGCCTCTTGAAAAAGATTCTGGTCGCAAAGTTGATATTTCTTCTACTGTAATGTTACAGTTTGAAGAAGATATTAAAGCTACAATAAACCAAGTGCTCGACACACTTCAAGTTCAGGATCTTCATCTTATTGCAAAAGATAAAGGAGCACTGACACAGACAATTCAAGCACGAGTTGAAACAGCAGTTAAACGATCTTTAGGTATTCAGGAGGGGACAATGTAATGGTAAAGAAAAAAAGACGATCGATGTTGTACATTCCCGGTAATAATCCGGCAATGATTCAACAAGCAGGAGTTTATGGTTGTGATGCTGTTCTTCTTGATCTGGAAGATGCTGTAGCATTGAACCAAAAAGATGCTGCGCGAATTTTAGTTCGTAACATGCTTAAAACGGTTAATTTTTATGATACCGAAGTATGTGTACGTGTAAATAACTTTCATACACCGTTTGGATTAACGGATTTGGAGGAAATAGTACCATTACAACCAGATAACATCCGTTTTCCAAAAACGGAGACAGTAGCCGATGTTAAGGAATTCATGAAAGAAGTGCGACGCATCGAAAAGGAGCATGGAATTAAGAATCCAACCATGACTATTCATGTGATGATTGAAACAGCCAAAGGGGTTGCGAATGTTTACGATATTGCAGCCGCTGATCCAAGAATCGATGCTATTACTATTGGAGGGCAGGATTTAACGGCTGATATGGGGATTATTAAAACCCCCGATGGAGTAGGTATTGATTATGCACGTAAACGAATCGTGATGGCTGGAAAAGCCAATGATTTGGATGTTTTAGATACTATTTTTGCTGATGTGAACGACGATGAAGGTTTGCGGGAAGAAACTGAATACATTAAAAAAATAGGTTTCGCAGGTAAAGCTCTAATCAATCCACGTCAGGTTGATGTTGTTCATGATGTGTTTAACCCAACTGAAAATGAGGTTCGTAAAGCATATCGTGTTTATTCTGAGTTTATTAAAAACAAAAAAGCTGGTATTGGAGTTTTTGCAATTGATGGAAAAATGGTAGATGCTCCTGTTGTTCAAAGAGCAATTACAGTTTTGGAATATGCCAAAATAGATTTGAAAGAAATTGAAAAGAATGCTGGTTAGTTTTTAAGCTCGGATTTAAAACATAGACAAATGAAAAATGCAATAGGAGTTGAAATTCCTGAATATATAGAAGGCCTGGGGAAACTTGAACCTTTCCAGGGAGTTTGGAAAAGTATTATTGAAGACGAAGTTCCTTCAACAAATATTTCCAGAACGCTTAAGGCTAAAAAACCTCATGTTTCCAAACTTTGTAAAAATTTGGAAGAGGCTATTAAAAGATGTAAACCTTTTGATGGAATGACTGTTACTTGTCATCATCATTTAAGAGGTGGAGATGGTGTGCTGATGCAGACGATTAAGATACTTGATGAAATGGGAATTAAGGACATCACCTTGGCTTCCTCATCACTTACATCAGCTCATGATGGTTTGGTTCCTTATGTTGAAAAAGGAATGATTACCAGAATTTTCACCTCAGGTATTAGAGGTGCATTAGGCGATGCAATATCAGTTGGGAAATTAAAATATCCTGCAATTATCCACTCTCATGGTGGTCGTGTACGTGATTTTTTAACAGGAAGAATTAAGCCGGACTTATCGGTTTTGGCAGCATCTGCAGCTGATGAAGAAGGAAACGCAACAGGTGCTCATGGTCCATCAGCTTTTGGATCAATGGGATACGCAGATATTGATGCCCGATATTCCCGTAACGTAATTATTGTTACTGATAATTTGGTCGAATATCCATGTATCCCTTGTACTGTACGTCAACATTTTATCGATTATGTGGTAAAAGTGGATAGTATTGGTGATGCAACAAAAATTGCGTCAGGAACTACTCGTATTACCAATTCACCAATGGATTTACGTATTGCTCGAATTGCAGCAACAGTAATTGAACATTCTGGTTTGTTCAAAAATGGAATGTCGTTTCAGGTAGGTGCAGGTGGAGCTTCTTTGGCGGTGGCCAAATTTCTTCGCGAAGATATGAAGCGAAAAAATATAATTGGCAGCTTCATGATTGGAGGGGTAACTTCCTATGGTGTTGATATGTTGAATGAAGGGTTATTTCATTCTATTTTTGATGTGCAGTCTTTCGATGCTGCAGTTAGTTCTTCGGTTTTGAATAATCCAAATCATATCGAAATTTCGTGTGATCAATATGCGAATCCGAATAATTGCGGCTCCATGACTAATAAGTTAGATGTGGTTGTTTTGGGTGCACTTGAAGTGGATGTTGATTTCAATGTAAATGTAATTACCGGTTCTTCAGGAGAAATAAGAGGTGCATCAGGAGGACACTCTGATACTGCATCTGGAGCGAACTTAACAGTTGTTGTTTGCCCGGCATTTCGTGGTAGGTTGCCGATTGTAAAAGATCGTGTTCACACCGTTGTTACACCTGGCGAAAGTGTTGATGTGATTGTAACAGAGAGAGGAGTCTGTGTTAATCCATCGAAACCAAATTTGGCTGCTAAGCTTAAAGAAGCCGGGGTGAAAGTGGTTGATATTCGAGACCTAAAAGAGGAGGTCGAAAAAATGACTGGTGTACCTGCCGAAAAGCAATTAGGAGATCAGATTGTGGCCTTGGTTGAATATCGCGATGGGACAATTATTGATGTAGTCTATAATGTAAAAAATCTCTCATAAGCTGAGACCGGTTTATACAAATGAAATATTTACACCCTACATGTTTTAAGCATTTAGGGTGTATTTGTAAGCAGGAGGTAAAGAAAATGGAGAAAGTTGTAAGAGACATTTTGGCGGCTAAAGAAATTCGGTCAAAAGAGAGACAGAAGTTTGCTGAGTCAGGAGATATTTCACTAAGTCTAACTCTTAATATTCCCGGGCTTCCAAAATCGAATGATCAGATTAAATTGTTTTTTTCAGAATGTTTATCTGATTTAAAACGATTTTTACTTTCTCATCGTATTACAATTGAGGAAAAAAGAGAAATTATTCGTCCTGATGCCGCAGGAGATTTTTATTTAGTCCCTGTTTCGGGCAATGAAATTTCTGTAACGACTATAAAAGAGATTGCAGAGCTTTATGAAACGGAGCATTCTTTAGGCAGGCTATTGGATGTTGATATTACTGATGAAAAAGGAAATCCGGTTTCATCGGGTAAAGTTAAGAAATGTTATTTCTGTAATGAGCATCCTGCGGTGTTTTGCATGAGAATGCAAATTCACGAATATGAAGAAATGAGAACTGTTATTGAGAATGATCTATCCGGTTTTTTACAGGAAAGAAGAAAAAGTAGAGTATGTAAAGATTTGTCTGCATTTGCTTTAAAAGCACTTTTGCACGAAGTTTCTCTTTCTCCAAAACCTGGTTTAGTCGATCGATTTTCGAACGGATCGCATTCCGATATGGATTTTGCTACTTTTTTGAATTCGAGTGCGGTACTTTCTGTTTATTTTAGGGAGATAGCCGAGTTTGGTTTTTCTTTTTCGTCAGCCAATATAAAAGATGCATTGCCAAAACTGCGTCAAATTGGTTTGCAAATGGAAGAGGATATGTATCGTGAAACTTGTGGGGTAAATACTCATAAGGGTGCTATATTTTTGTTGGGATTTTCTCTGTTTGTAAGTGCAAATCGAATAAAAAATCACAACTTTTCGTATCATTCATTTGTTGATCAAATAAAGGAATTAAATGGCAGCTTGGTTGAGAATGAGTTGGGCAAGAAACTTTACAGCGATAAAAAAACACATGGTGAAGAGTGTTTTGAGAAGTTTGGAAATATGGGGAAAGGTATTCGAGGTGAAATTCAAGCCGGCTTGCCTTGTGTTTTTGATTATGCGATTCCTGTTTTAAGTTCTCATTTCGATGCTATGGGCATTGTAAATGATGAAACTATTCAGAATGGGCTAATACAAACTCTTTTAGTGCTGATTGCCAAGAACAATGACAGCAATATTTTATACCGAAAAGGAGAAAAAGTATTGAATGAACTAAAGGACATTTCACAACAGGCCTTTAATCTATTTGGAACTAAATATTTTAGTTCCAAATATCAGGATTTAGTATATTATTGTAAGGATAATCAAATATCACCCGGTGGATCGGCAGATTTACTTGCAGTTACATTCTTTATTTATATGGTGAATAAAAAATACAATTAGATGAGATTTGTTACAAATTGCATCTGAATAATAAAATAACATTTGTCATGGTTTGTATATCTGTAAATGCCTTTCATAACATATAAATATAAGGGGGAGATCTGCTGTTAAATTCATACTATTGAATGCTGAAATAAAGAAAATAATCACACAAACACGATAACAAAACTAACAAATAAGGATGGGAGTCGAGAATACAGATTATAGGGAAGAGTCTTTGGACTTGCAAAATCCCTTTGATATAAAACTGGTCTCAGAATTTATGGAGCCATTGGGTTTTGAGTTCGATCCTTCAGATGTTGATTACACCATGATTCTGTATAATTTGAATCAGGAGGTAATTGGAACCGGATCGTATAAAGGACGAGTATTAAAATACGTTGCAGTTTCTCCTAAATTTAGAGAAGGTGCCGCTTTTGCGCAAATTGTAACACATTTAATTGAATTAGTTATCAATGAGCACAAACATATTTTTGTTTATACTAAACCTCGTAATTTAGAGGTTTTTAAAGGATTGGGATTTACCGAAATTGCTACAGCAGAACCATTGTTCTCCGTTTTGGAATTTGGATATGAGAATATCAAAACCTATCAGGATTATTTACGATCAATTAAAAAAGATATTAATGTGGGAGGAATTGCAGCTGTTGTTGTTAATTGCAATCCATTCACAAAAGGACATAAATATCTGATAGAAAAGGCTTGTGCTGAGAATCGGGTTGTTTACTTATTTATTGTTGAGGAGGATCGTTCGTCATTTACTTTTGATATTCGATGGAGGTTGATTCAGGAAGAATTAGGACATATTGAAAATCTGGTAATGGTGAAGGGTGGAAACTACGTTGTTTCCGGAACCATTTTTCCATGTTATTTTTTAAAAGAAGAGAAAGAATGTGATATAGCTGCTAAGCAGGCTGAATTGGATGTAATTACCTTTTTGAATTACATAGTACCAATTTTAAATATCAACAGAAGATACGTTGGTACTGAAATGTATTCGCCCGTTACAGCAGCTTATAACGAGGCCATGATTAAATATTTGCCGACCAATGGTGTTGAGATTCTTGAGATTCCAAGAATTACTCAAGGTAGTGCAGATAATTATATTTCGGCATCGAAAGTAAGATTGGCAATTCGGGAAGACAGACTGAATGATATCCTCGATTTTTTACCAGATTCAACAAAGAATTATTTGTTGTCAGAGGAGTCAGCTGAGATTAGAGAGAATATAAGAAATACAGTTTCCAGACATTAAAAAGAAAAGAGGATGTCTCATAGCAAAGTAGACATCCTCTTTTTCATGATCTTTTGTTTTTTTGAGATTAAACTGCCTTATACTGCTTATTTGTTTTTGGAAGTCTTTTTTACCTCCAATATGCAAAACAGAGGTTTTATATAGAGGAAATAGGACTTCAAAAGAATTAAGAAAGGCCGTTAGGCCACTTTTCTACTATTCATTTTCTTAAGATTTATGGCTAGAGCCAATAATCCCATTTCGATTTCTACTTTTTCTTTGCCACGAAGTAAAAATCGTTTAAATCCTTTATTGTGTTTAAGGTTACCAAAAGCGGCCTCTACATCAACCGGTCTTTGACTCCTGTGCTTCAATCCTTCTTCTGAGGTTAAATGTTCTCGTGCTTTACTTCTTAATTCGTTGAGTCGGTGATTGATCTGAATCGTTCGATTACCTTTTGCTTTGTGACACATCCCCCTAAGTGGGCATCCGTTACAGTTTTGAGCTTGATAAACATGGATTGTCTTAAAATGACCGGCTTGGCTTTTTTCCTTTTTTATCTTCTTAAGATTCATTACTTGTCCCATTGGGCAGTAGTAAATATCCTGTTTAGAGTCGTAGAATAAATTGTTGGGGTGAAACTCGCAATAAGTTTTGGCTCCCTTCTTTTGTTCTTTATGAAAGTAATTGTATTTCACAAAAGAGGTTAATCCTTCCGCTTCAAGAAATTCATAATTCTCCTCAGACCCATAACCGGAATCTGCACATACGCTGTTTAGTTTGTCTGGATACAACTGTTGAACCTCTTTCATATGAGGTATAAAGGTTTTTGTATCGGTTGGATTATTATGGTTTGAATAATTTACAATGAATTGATTTTGTGTGCTAAACTGCAGGTTATATCCTGGTTTTAGCTGACCATTTTGCATATAGTCATCCTTCATTCGCATAAAGGTTGCATCCGGATCCGTTTTTGAATAACTATTTCGCTCTTCCAATATCTTTAGCTTTTGCTCGTTTTTTCGGAGATTATCAGCATAATTCTTCTTGGCATAGTTGAGTTGCCGGCGTTTCTTAGCATCCACTTTCTTATCCCTCAAGGCCTCATTAATTGTCTCAATGGTCTGCTCTATTTTTTCTGGATCAACATCACTTAAATCGGGCTTACTTACATTTGCTAAATCCGATTTGGCTACCTGCTCTGTATAATCCCAAAGTTCCCCCAACCGATCCTTCATGCGTTGGATATTCTTTTGAATGGCTTTACCCCAAACAAACGAAAACTTATTTGCATTGGCCTCGATCTTGGTGCCATCGACATATATGGTTTGTAGATCAATATGTCCGGAATCTACCAGTAACAGGACTACTTGACTGAACACTTCCTTTAAAACACCTTTTAATCGACTGCTTCTAAAGCGGGCAATCGTATTGTGATCTGGCTTTTGCATCCCTGACAACCACATGAAATGTACATTTTCTGATGCCGCCTGCTCTATTTTTCGAGAGGAATATACATTACACAAATAGGAATAAACTAATAACTTAAGCATCATTTTGGGATGATAGGCCTTTGCTCCCGTATAACTGTATTTTTCAAGGATACGATCTATCTGGACACCATCAATAATACTGCTGATGGTACGAACAGGGTGTTCAGATGATATGAAATCCGAGAGAGAAGGCGGAAAAAGAATCATCTGGTTTTGATGATAGGCTTTGAAATGAGATTTTTGAGGGACTAATTTCATATCTCTAAAATAAGAAATCAGTGATAAATATAAAAAACTATAAAACGAAAAAGAGACTATCTCATTTGAGACAGCCTCTTTTTTATGCTTTGCAATATTATAAGCCTATTCGTTTTTTGATAATGGAAAGTGTGGTTGGTTTTGAATTGTAGCTGTACTTTGCGAATATCAAATAAAAAAGCAATAACAGGTTGAATAGGTAGTTGAAATACAGAGGTATGTGGTAGTTTTTACTAGCTATATCATCGATAAAAATATAACATAGAGTAAAAACTTCACCCCAAAACCAGAGCCATAAAAATAGTTCGCTTAGGTCATCTGTTTTTTTAGTTTTAAATGTGTGGATTACTTGTGGCAGAGCACAAATTGCGAAAAGAATGCTTCCCATCCATCCAATAATTTCATTTGCTTGCATATTGTCGTATTTTCATGCAAAAATGAACAAAACAAAGGAGAAAAATAAGAAATCCGGCTAATTTCTTTGGATTAACAATAAGGTACGGTCATCATCAAATTTAGAGACATTGTATATTTTGGTTAATTCCTCCTCTACGTCTTTGGGGGCAATAATTTCTTTTTCTTTGTTATTATCAAGAATGTAGAACATGGCTTCATCACCAATCATGTCACCGGTTTTGTCATTAATCGCTTCGGTGTATCCATCGGTATAAAAGAATAGTTTATCTCCCTTATTAAACTCGTGAACTAAGCTTCTGTATTTAATTTCCTTCACAACACCCAATAAGGTGCCGACAATATTTAATTGCGATATGGTTTTTTCTATTCCATCATAAAGGAAAGGGCGAAGAGCTCCGGCCGAAGCAATACTAATCTTATTTGACGAAGTACAAAGTGATATAATACTTAGAGTCGTGAATACTTCAGTTAGCTGAATGTCTTTAAAAAGATATTCATTTATAATATCCAGAAATTTACCCGGCGATTCAACGAAATCAAGTTCTTGTCGATTAATAAAAAAATTAATGGTACTTCGGATGTAGGCAATATAGGCTGGTACAAAGAACCAGGCATCCCATTTTTTCCCCATTACATCGCCCAAAATCAATATTTTTCTATTCTGATCAACATCAATAATTTCGTAATAGTCACCTCCGGGTAATTTATCGTATGGTTGATGAAGGATTTGAATATTGTAGTCTCGTATGGTATCCTGAAATTCGTTTTCGAAACGAATTGGAGACCTTTTTGCCGCAGAGTTAAGTGCGTTTAAGTATTTGTTCTTTAAATCATGTTCACGCTGAACATTAGAGTTTATCTGATGGATAATTAGCTTTGGATTCAGGTTTTTAAATAAAAAACCACTTATTTTGGATCGCAGCAGATTTTCCATTTTGACCATATCATCAGCATCAGTGACAAGAATGTTTATTGGAATATGATTTGAAACAATTTCCGTTATTTTATCTAAGATTGATATAGCCCAACTTGCTTTATCATCAATAATAATTCCCCAAGTATTGGTGTCTTGCAGAGCCATAAAAAAATCAGAATCGGAATAAACAGTGGTGATATTTGTTTTGAGATGTTTTCTGGGAAGAGGAAAGGGTTTTATTCTGTTTGCACAATATATTAGGTTTCCTTTATCAAAACTGATGTCATCTTTTCTGGCGCCATCAAGAATATCTTTTCTTAAATAGGCTTTCTTTAAATGGGATTTGATCTTCGAGATAAAAATCTTTTGTTTAATGGGTTTGGTGATGAAATCATCTGCACCGTCATTCAGATTTTTAATCCATGTGTCTTCTTCGTTGTTTCCAGAAAGAAATATGAAGGGAGTATGCTGGTATTCCGGAGTTTGTCTCAATCTGCGAACCAATTCATTGCCATCCATTAATGGCATGTACAAATCTGAAATGATAAGATCGAAATGTTGACTCTTGGCCTGATCAATAGCCTCTTTCCCATTTTTTGCAAGTGTTGTTTGGTAGCCTAATCCTTTTAGAGTAAACTCAATGAATTTTAGGATAACCACGTCATCATCAACAACCAGTATGTTTGGCGAGACTTTTGCCATATCAGTATTTTATTCAACTGATGAAAAGCTGTTAACACATGCGGTTTGGTCTTGCAAAATATCAAAAATAGAATCCAGCTGCATTAATTCTATTAGTTCCATCACATCTCTGTTGATATTACAAAGTTTTATAAAACTTTTGTGTTCTTTTGATGTTTTAAGAGCCGATAAGAGTGCTCCAAAGCCGGAACTGTCAATGAAGTTAATTCCCTCAAAATCAACGATTAATTTGGATTTGGGTTGAGATAAGAATTCATTCATTTTTTCCTTGGCAATACTTGCATTTAAGGCATACAAACGATTGGTTTCTTCCAATTTCATTATCGTTATAGAGTTCACCTGTTTGGTTTCAATATTCATAGCAGTAAAATATGGTTTCAGTGATTAAAGTTGTCCTAAGGTTTCTTTTAATTCTTTTATGGCTAAAGTACATTGTGATAAAAATTCCTCTACTAAAACAGGAATATGTATTAAATCAATGTCATTCATGGTTTCGTTTTTCACGTTAGTCCAGTTTTTTTCATCCTGAGGACTAAATTCAATGTTGTTTTCCCTCTTTAGTTGCAATTCAAACTTTAAATTTCCTTTCGAGAAATGCTCTAATTGTTCTAGACAATCACCTGAATTTTCCATTCCCATTGTACGCACCGATGATTTTGCCTTGTGAGCAATAGCGCCTAAATCTTGCCAGTTCTGAGCTTCGAAACTTCTTAATATTTCCTCTTCAAATTCAGGGATTTGTTCCAGGAAAATATCAATCATTTCACTGATGATGTTATTGTCATTTCCAGACATTTCCTTTAAATAGGATAGATCTGTGATCATTTCACCTTGAGTCATTTTGTTGATGTAAGCTTGTTCGATTTATTTTTTGTTTTTTTAATAAATTCAAATTTTATTTCGATAGAAATGGCACGTTAAATTTTGAGTGAAATCTTCATTGTTACATATGCAATAATACTAATTTATTTTCAATTTACCTATTGCACCAGCTATTCAATTAGTGCTTAGTATCCTTGATTTTACTGATTGTTTATTGATTATAATTTTTTAGGTTTGCTATTGTTTACTTGATTAATAATTTGGATTAAGCTCAACAAAAGATTTTTTTTTCCGTAACACTAATTTTTACAGAATTTAGCTGAATACAATATATAACTTAATGTCTATGATAAGGAAGTTTACTACCGCTGTTTTTTTATTCGTTTTTTTATTGTCAGGGAATTTAATTGGCCAAGAGTTGTTGCCTGTAAAAAAGTCGGAATTTGTTGATAATGATTCGAATCGAAAAGAAGTTTTTGTTCAGGTGAAAAAAGCTGCCGGGCTGTATCAAAAAGGAATTGGATATGTGCCTCAGAGTTTGAATCTCTTTTTGAGTGCGTACAATTCAAATGATAATAATCCTGAGTTAAATTATAATATTGGTCTTTGCTATTTAATAGCAGGACCAAAAGATGCCGCGCTGTCGTATTTGCTTGCCGCACAGTCTGCTAATGCCGATATCAGTGCTGATATTCATTTTTTGATTGGGCTGGCTTATAAATATCAAAATAATTTTTCTGATGCAATCATTCATTTTAAAATGAATAAAGAGTTAATTCAGCAGAACAATTATAAAAAGCAGAAAGAACTTTTATCTATAAGTGATAAACACATTCAGGAGTGCAGAAGCGGCAGGTTGTTAATGGAAAATAGTCTTGATCTGGAGATACAGCTTGTTGAAGGAAAGGTAAACTCAGAATTTGACGAATTTAATCCTCAGGTATTAGATAGTAATCTGTTTTTTAGCTCAAGACGAGGTCAGGAGGATAATAGTAGATCACCAGAGGATCAAAAGTTTTTTGAAAAGTTATTTAAATCTTCAAAAAGTGAGGCGTTGGGTATTGAGGTTCGTGAAGAAAAAAATAATTTGGGAGGACATGTAAATTCTACTTTGCTGTCTAAATTTGATGATAAGCAGTTTGTATTTTACAATAGTAATTCTGGAGCAGGTGATTTGTTTCTGGCTGAAAAAGAGAGAGACAAATGGAAAATAGGAAAAGCAATTAAATTTATAAATGAAAAGGATTCAAGAGAGAGTTCTGCTAGCTTATCTAAATCGGGAGATGAAATTTATTTTGTAAGTAATCGTAAAGGTGGTTTTGGCAATTGTGATATCTATTATTCTATAAAAGAATCGGAGTCTAAATGGTCTAAGCCAATTAATATTGGTGGAGATATTAATACCAAATATGATGAAGGTGATGTTTTTATAAGTACCGATGGCACTAAGTTGTTTTTCAGTTCAAAGGGGCACAATACCATGGGGGGATATGATATATTTAAGTCTGACCGACAGGATGATGGAACCTGGGGGAAACCACAAAATATGGGGTTTCCAATAAATAGTACTGATAACGATATCACTTATTGTGAAGATCAGGATGGTGTTTTTTATTTTGCATCCGAACGCAGTGGAGGAAAAGGAGGATTTGATATTTATTGTCAGAAAATACCAGAGCCGGTAATCGAAGAGCTTGTTGCAGAGAAAGTCACAGAAGAATCAGTGATTGAACTTCCTGAAGCGAAAATAGAAGTTCCTGTTACTCTTCCGCTTGTGAGTTTTAAAAGTGAGGCCGTTGCAATAACTGAAACTCCGGTAAAGCAAGAATTGGTGGAAGAGGATTTTGTTTATAGAGTTCAAATTGCTGCAGCAAGAAAAGAAATGAATCCTAAAGATCTTTTTAACAGATATAAAGGAGGTGATGTAATTGATCATTTATTTGTTGAAAATTGGCACAAATATACCATAGGAGGTTTTTTAACATTTAAGGAGGCTGCCAAATACAGAGATGCCTGTGGTGTAAAGGATGCTTTTGTTGTTTTGTTTAAAGGCGGTTATCGGTTAGGAATTGCAAGAAGACCTTTTGAGGCAAACTAATCTATTGGCACAAACGATATCTGAGAAAATTTTTTACATTTGCAGAAGATAACGCAAACATAATTAAATAACTTTTTTCTCAGGTAAATCTTCAGTAAAAAAGACTGTATTTTTTATGATTACTTGAAGATCTTGCCCAAAATACGTAAACAGATGAAAAGAACAGCATTCACTAGCTTTCATGAAGAATTAGGTGCAAAAATGGCGCCATTTGCAGGGTATAACATGCCTATTGAGTATACCGGAATTAACGATGAGCACAAATGCGTGCGTGAAAAATTAGGAGTTTTTGATGTTTCTCACATGGGTGAATTTTGGGTGAAAGGTCCAAAAGCTTTTAGTTTTGTACAAAAATTGACCACAAATGATGTAGCTGTACTTTCTGATGGAAAAGTTCAGTATAGCTGTTTCCCAAATGGGAAAGGCGGAATTGTTGATGATTTGTTGGTGTATCGTGTTGATTCAGAGACTTACTTGCTGGTTGTGAATGCTGCAAATATTGAAAAGGATTGGAATTGGTGTGTTAAAAATGCCGGTGAAATGGGATTGGCAGTTGGAACCGAGCTTTATAATGCTTCTGATGAAATATGTCAGTTAGCAGTGCAAGGCCCTTTGGCATTAAAAGCGATGCAGAAAATTGTGGATCGTCCGATTGAAGATATGGAGTATTACACATTTCAAAAAGTGACTATTGCAGGAATCGAAAATGCTATTTTTTCGACTACCGGTTATACCGGTTCCGGCGGATGTGAAATTTACGTATCAAACGAAGATGGAGCGAAGCTTTGGAATGCTGTAATGGAAGCAGGAAAAGAATTTGGAATCCAGCCAATTGGTTTGGCCGCCCGCGATACACTGCGTTTAGAAGTTGGCTTCTGTTTATATGGTAATGATATTGATGATGACCATTCACCGATTGAAGCAGGTTTAGGTTGGATCACCAAGTTTGTGGAAGGAAACGATTTTATCGATCGTGAGTTTTTTGCAAAACAACAAGAAGAAAAACCAAAGCGCCGATTGAAAGGTTTTGAATTGATTGATAGAGGAATTGCTCGTCATGGATACAAGATTGAAGATGCTGAAGGAAATGAAATTGGCGAAGTAACTTCAGGAACAATGGCTCCAATGATTGGGAAATCAATTGGTTTAGGATATGTTAAGGAAGGATTTTATAAACTGGATACTGAGATTTTTATTCGTGTTCGAAATAAAGCGGTAAAAGCTAAAATCACAAAAATTCCTTTTTACAAAGCGTAAATCGAATTTTTATTGAAATAACAAAAGGCAGTTACCCTTGATGTAGCTGCCTTTTTTTTGTTTTTAATTATAGCGGTTGGGGCTTTTCAAACATAAATTCTTATATTTGGAATGGTTTTTTAAGGGAAATTAATTCTGAAAATAGAATTTAATTTTTCTTGTTACCATCTAAATTCACAAAGATTGCTTCGAACAATCCAAATATTTGGATTGTCAGGAAAAAACACCATCGTGTGAATGAATATAAGTAAAAAATTCTGCAGGTTAAGTTTCTGTTTTTCAGAACGTAAATATTAATCTATACGAAGGGGGATAAGAGGATAAATTATTTGTTATAAAACATACATTTTAACAAGTAAAACCGTCTTAAAATAAATTTTTATTTGCAATTTTGCCTCAGGATATGGAATAATACAAAAATTTAAAACGTTTGAAAAAATGAAAGTACACAACTTTTCTGCAGGTCCTTCAATTCTTCCTGATTTTACAGTTGAAAAAACAGCTGAAGCAATTAAAAATTTTGCCGGAACAAGTCTTTCTTTGATGGAAGTGTCTCACCGCAGCAAAGAATTTGTTGCAGTAATGGATGAGGCTATCTCTTTGTTTAAGGAATTATTAAGTATTCCTGAAGGTTATTCGGTTTTGTTTCTTGGTGGTGGTGCCTCAACTCAGTTTTGCATGATTCCTTACAATTTGTTAGGAAAAAAAGCAGCTTATCTGAATACAGGAGCTTGGGCAAACAAAGCTTTGAAAGAAGCAAAACTATTTGGTGAAGTAGTAGAAGTAGCATCTTCGAAAGATACTGTTTACAACTACATTCCTAAAGGATATAAAATTCCTTCTGATGTAGATTATTTTCACATCACTACCAACAACACTATCTATGGTACAGAGATTAAAGAAGATTTAGACGTTAATGTTCCTTTAGTAGCTGATATGTCATCTGATATTTTCTCTCGCCCGGTTGATGTTTCAAAGTATGCATTAATTTATGGCGGTGCTCAAAAGAATCTTGCACCGGCAGGTGTTACTTTTGTGATTGTAAAAGATGAAATTCTTGGTAAGGTAGATCGTCAGATTCCAACCATGTTGAACTACCAAACACACATCGATGGAGAGTCAATGTTTAATACTCCACCAGTTGTTCCTGTTTTTGCAGCTCTTCAAACTTTGCAGTGGATCAAAGAACAAGGTGGCGTATCTGCAATGCAGAAAATGAATGAAGAAAAAGCTGCTGTGCTTTACAATGAAATTGACAGCAATCCAATGTTTAAAGGAACCGTTATTAACAAAGAAGATCGTTCATTAATGAATATCTGTTTTGTAATGAATGACGAATATAAAGAATTGGAAAAAGAATTCTATGAATTTGCTACAGCAAAAGGAATGTCTGGAATCAAGGGGCACCGTTCAGTTGGTGGTTTCCGTGCTTCTACCTATAATGCTCTGCCAAAATCAAGTGTACAGGCATTGGTTGACTGCATGCAGGAATTCAAAAACATTCACGTAAAATAATTATAATAGTAAATAGGCAGGAATGGGTAAATCCATATCCTGCTTATTTGTCATTCAGTGCACGAGGAACGACTAAAGTAATGTTAGCATTACTTCGATTTGGCTGGCAATGACATTTTATTTTTTCATAATTCAAATATCAAATAAAATGACAAAAGTATTAATTGCAACCGATAAGCCTTTTGCTCCCGCAGCTGTTGATAGTATCAGAACTGTTGTTGAAGGCGCTGGTTACGAATTGGTTTTGTTGGAATCTTATACTGATAAAGCAGATTTGTTAGCAGCAGTTGCCGATGTAGATGCCATGATTATTCGCAGTGATAAAGCAACACGTGAAGTAATTGAGGCCGCTAAAAACCTTAAAGTAATTGTTCGTGCTGGTGCAGGATACGATAATATCGATCTTGAGGCTTGTACTGAAAAAGGCGTTGTTGCCATGAATACTCCTGGACAGAATTCAAATGCTGTTGCAGAGTTGGTTTTTGGAATGATGGTATTTTTGGCAAGAAATGGTTTTAACGGAAGTGCCGGTGTTGAATTACGGGGAAAGAAAATCGGAATTCATGCATATGGTAATGTAGGTCGTTATGTTGGTGAAATAGCTAAAGGTTTTGGAATGGAAGTATATGCTTTCGATCCATTTGTGGCTAAAGAAACAATTGAAGCTGATGGTGTAAAGGTTGTTGACTCTGTTGAGGAATTGTACAGCACTTGTAACTATGTTTCTCTTCATATTCCAGCAAATGACAAAACAAAAAAATCAATCAACTTCGATTTGTTGAACAAGATGCCTGAAGGTGGTGTTCTTGTTAATACAGCTCGTAAAGAGGTGATTGATGAAGAAGGTTTGATTAAATTAATGGATGCTCGTAAAGATTTCGCATACATTTCGGATATTGCTCCTGACTGTAAAGAAGAAATTGAAGCTAAATTTCAAAGTAGATTCTTCTTCACTCCAAAGAAAATGGGGGCGCAAACTGCTGAGGCAAACATCAATGCTGGTATTGCCGGAGCAAATCAAATTGTAAACTTCATTAAAAATGGAGACGAAACATACAGAGTAAATAAGTAGTATATGGAAAACAAGAAGAAAGTCATTTTCTTTTTGTTTTCTACCTTATATATTTGAATGCAATTTGTATTCAAATAAATTGCAACAAACAAACACAACAAAAACATAGAACGCGATGGCTATTTTAAAACCATTTAAGGGCTTGCGCCCACCAAAAGAGATTGCAAAAGATTTGGCTTGTCTGCCATACGATGTAATGAATTCAGAAGAGGCTGCTCAAATGGCAGAAGGTAAGGATGTATCTTTGCTTCATATCACTCGTGCCGAAATCGATTGCCCTGCCGGAACAGACGTTCACTCAGAAGAGGTGTATGAAAAATCTGTATCCAATTTAAAAATGTTCCAGGATAAGGGTTGGTTGGTTCAGGACGAAGTAGCTAAGTTTTACATCTATGCTCAAACCATGGATGGCAGAACTCAGTATGGCATTGTTGCAAATGCAGCTTGCGAAGATTACAAGAATGGTGTAATTAAAAAGCATGAATTAACTCGTCCGGATAAAGAGGAAGATCGTATGATTTTAACTCGTTATACCGAAGCAAATCTTGAGCCGGTATTCTTTTCGTACAAAGCTGTTCCGGAAATTGATGCAATTGTTGCAGATATTGTAAAGAACGAAGAGGCTGAGTATGATTTTGTAGCGGAAGACGGATTTGGTCACCATTTTTGGCCTGTAAATAATCCATCAACGAATAAAAAGCTGGAAGAGTTGTTTGCAACTAAAGTTCCTGCCACATATGTTGCCGATGGTCACCATCGTACTGCAGCGGCTGCGCGTATTGGTGAAGAATTTGCCGCTAAAAATCCCAATCATACAGGTGATGAGGAGTACAATTATTTTATGGCTGTTCATTTTCCAGATAATCAATTGGCAATTATCGATTACAATCGTGTTGTTAAGGATTTAAACGGAATGACTGATGCTGAGTTTTTGGCGAAGCTGGAACAAACATTTGAAGTTGAGTGCATGGGCGAGGGGATTTATAAGCCAGCTAAATTGCATGAATTCTCAATGTATTTGGATAATAAATGGTACAAACTAAATGCTAAAGAAGGAACTTACGATGATAAGGATCCTATCGGAGTTTTAGATGTAACTATTTTGTCAAGTCATGTATTGGATAATCTTTTGGGTGTTGAAGATCTTCGCACCACAACTCGTGTTGAGTTTGTAGGTGGTATTCGTGGATTGGGCGAATTGAAGAAACGTGTTGATAGTGGAGATATGAAAGTTGCATTTGCTTTGTATGCAGTGTCGATGCAGCAGTTAATTGATATTGCTGATACAGGAAATATTATGCCTCCTAAAACAACATGGTTTGAACCTAAGCTTCGTTCAGGTTTGTTAATTCACAAGTTGGATTAAGCAAGTTTATATAAGAAATATGAAAGGATGCCAATTGGCATCCTTTTTTTTGTGCGAAAACGTACATATACGTGCTTATTCGAACAGATTTTGTTTCGTATAGTTTTCTGTAGTTGTCAGATATGTAGGTTTTTATGAGTGGTGGCATGTGGATTGATATATAAGGGCTGTAAATCTAATCCCTAAACTATGATACAGAACTTCTTTAAGGTTGCCTTTCGGAATATGAGAAAATACAAAGGTTACACTTTTATTAATATTGTTGGTTTGGCTGTGGGGCTGGCTTGTGTATTTCTTATTTATCTGTTTGTTCAGGATGAGTTGAGTTACGATAAATTTTATCCCAAATATAAAGATATTTATCGTGTAGCAACTAAAGTAAAAATGGGTGAGCGAAAAATGGATGGCAATACCATTTGTGCACCTTTCTCTCCCAATGCAGTTGCTGATTTTCCAGAAGTAAAATATGCAGTAAGAATTCATTTTTGGAACAATGTGTTGTTTAAATATGAGGACAAGCAATTTGTGGAAGACAAATTTTTACGCACAGATTCTACTTTTTTTGAAGTCTTCTCCCGTCCTTTCGTGTTTGGTGATTCAAGGACAGCTTTAAAGGAGAAGAATAATATTGTATTGACTCAAAGTACATCTCAAAAATATTTTGGCGATGCAAATCCTGTTGGGAAAATTTTGAAGATGAGTGAGGATAAGCTCTTTACTATAAGTGGAGTGGTGGAAGATGTACCTGAAAATTCTCATTTTCATTATGATTTAGTTGGCTTGTTAAATTTGAGTGCAGAAGAGGAAGATGCTTGGTTTAGTGACTATATGCAGGCTTATTTTTTGTTGAAGCCAGGAACGAACTACAAGGATTTAGAAGCTAAATTTCGTGATTTCACGATCAGACATATGGGACCTAAATTGATTGAAGTTCTTGGGATTGATATTGTAGCATGGGAAAAAAACGGAAATGAATTTAAGTATTATTTAGAGCCATTAGAGTCGATTTATCTTAAGACTACTACGGAAGGTCAGATAGAGCCTGTTAGTGATATAAAATACATTTATATATTTTCGGCGATTGCTTTTTTCATTCTATTACTGGCCTGTGTTAATTTCTTAAATCTAACGACAGCCAGATCGTATACCCGGGCTCGTGAGGTAGGAGTAAGAAAAGTATTTGGAAGTAATCGGAATATGCTTATGATTCAATTTTATGCAGAAACTTTCCTAATGACTTTATTGGCGACTGTTATTTCTTTCTTCCTGATTGAGTTGACCTTGCCTTATTTTAATGAAATTACCCGGAAAAATTTGATGTCGCCGTTATTATGGCAGGGGGAGTATCTTTTATTTATGGGAGGCGTAATTGCATTTGTTGTATTGTTTGCCGGGAGTTATACCGCCATTTCTTTATCAGGTTTTAAGGTGATGAGTGTACTGAAAGGTGAAGTGCAAAAAGGACGGCTGGGGAAACGAATAAGAGCTGGTCTTGTTATTTTTCAATTTGTGGTTGCCATTGGTATTTTGATATCTGCATTTATTATTAAAGAACAGGTTAATTTTATGCAGGAAAAAAAGTTGGGATTTGATAAGGAACGTGTATTGGTGGTTGATAGGGCATATTCATTAGAAGATGAACAGAGAATATCCATTAAAGAAAAGTTAAAGGAGTATTCGGGAATTGAAGACGTGTCATTTTCAGGAATGGTTCCCGGCCGGGGTACAAATGGATGGTCAATGTATCGTGAAGGAGCAAACAATGAAGATATGATCAATTTTCGATTGATGCATGTTGATGAAAACTTTATTGATTTGCTGGGACTGAAAATAATTGATGGAAGAAAATTTGATAAAAACAGGGTGTCGGATTCTTCTGTTTTTATAGCTAACGAAGCTGCGATTGCTGCATTGGGATATACCGATAATCCTGTAGGACGAAATATTTACAAGCCGGATTTTAATCAAAATGGTCGGAAGGCTATTGAGATTATTGGTGTAATTGAAGATTTTCATTTTGAATCGATGCGCGATAAAATACTTCCTATGTTATTGGTATCTGACCCGAAACTTTTTAAACGTTATATGTTGGTTAAGTTACAGCCGGATAATGTAATGGATGGAGTAAAGATGGTAAAAAAGTACTGGTCAAAAATGACAGATGGGGAGCCTTTCGAATATTTCTTTTTAGATAGTGATTTTAATAGCCTGTTTAAGGGAGAAGAAAGGGTTGCGAATATCCTTAGTTCTTTTACTATTTTGGCCTTTTTTATAGCACTTCTTGGTTTATTGGGATTGGTTTCTTTTGAAATGCAGCAAAGAGTAAAAGAGATTGGAATTCGTAAAGTGCTGGGTAGTTCGGAATTTGGATTGATGATGATTTTGAGTCGTAGTCTTTGTTTGAATGTAATAATTGCAAATATTGTTGCATGGCCATTAACTTATTTTGTGATGCAGCACTGGTTATCGAATTTTGTGTACAGAATCAATTTTCCATGGTATTATTTTATTTTGGCTTTATTAATGTCGCTTATTTTGGCGGTGCTTACAGTAAGTGGTCATTCATTGAAGGTAGCAAGAGCAAATCCAATAGAATCTTTAAAATACGAATAGTTTTTTGTAAGTTTTAATACACAGTAAGAAAGTTCTCATCAGTAAATGGTGGAAGCTTTTTTTATCGGGAAATTTTATTTTAACCAAATGGTTAAAAAATGAAGATTTATTTGGAGGAATAAAAAAAAGCAAATATATTTGCATTAACCAAACGGTTAATCCGAATGGTTAATTTTTTGAGTATGAATTAACCAACTGGTTAATAAAATAGAAATGGAAAAGAAATCAGTCGAGACCCAAGAGAATATTCTAATTGCTGCAAGAACTATTTTTGCACAAAAAGGATTAGCCGGAGCCAGAATGCAGGAGATTGCAGATTGTGCAGGAATAAATAAAGCTTTGCTTCATTACTACTATCGAAACAAAGAAAAATTATTTGAACAGGTTTTTGATGAAGCACTAAAAAAAATGCTTCGCCCCATAGTTGCGTTTTTAGCAGATGATTCTGATTTGTTTCAAAAGATCAGAAATATTTGCAGGCACTATCATGAAGTGTTAGTTGAGTATCCGTTCCTTCCTAATTTTGTAATTAATGAAATTAATTCGGATCCGACACGAATACTTAAATTGTTTGATGTTGAAGGGTTTTTGGAGGGAAGGGAAAAGACAATAATTCAAATTAACGAAGCTGTTAAGTCAGGAATTATAAGACCGATTGATCCAAGAGAGTTAATTCTAAATATCATTAGTTTGTCTATTTTTCCGTTCGCAGGCCGACCTGTAATTAAGGAGATTTTATATAAAAATGAAAATATATATGAGATACTGAAAGAGCGGGCCGATCGTGTTTCTGATTTCATAATTCAATCAATAAAAATTTAATTCTTTTGAAATGACATCAATTTGTAGAAAAAGCAAATACATTCTTTTGCTGATTATTTTTTTTAAGACTCAGATAGGATGGTCTCAGGAAGAGGTTCTTAGTTTGGATCAATGTCAAAAAGAAGTTCAGGAATTTTTCCCATTAATGAAAGGAAAAGAACTTTTGAGTAAATCTTCGGATTTGAATACAGAGAATTTGAAACTTGCCTATTTACCAAAGATTTATGCCAATGGAAACCTCAGTTATCAGTCCGATGTAACAGGTATTTCATTTCCCGGAATGAATACGCCCAAAGCGCCAAAAGATAGATACTCGCTAAACTTAGATGTGGAGCAATTAATATATGATGGCGGAAAAACTCATAACAGGGTTGAGGTGGAGAAGAAATCTTCGGAGGTTGAAATTAAAAATCTGGAGATTCAGATGTATCAACTTCGTGAACGCGTTAATATGGCCTATTTTGGAATTCTGTTGGTTCGAAAAAGTAAATTGGTAATATTTGATAAACAAAATACCATTGTTAAACGCTTACAGCAATTGAAATCAGCTGTGGAAAATGGAATGGTTCTTCCTGCTAATTTAAAAATTATGGAGTCTGAATTGCTTTTAATAGAACAGCAGGTGTTGGAGTTAAATGCTCGTGAGGAATCCTCATTTAATGTGCTTTCTCAGCTAATGGGACGCAGTTTAAGTGTGAATACAAAACTCGAAGAAACAGAATATGATCAACTATCAGTAAATGGTTTGGAATCTAAGGATAGGCCTGAATATCAATGGTACTTAAGCCGGCAATCATTGTTGGATGCTCAAAAAGAGTTATTGAAGAAAGATAGATATCCGGTGGTATCAGCTTTTGGTCAGATGGGATATGGAAATCCCGGTTACAATCAATTAATGGATGAATTTGATACTTATTACATGTTGGGAGCAAAAATTTCCTGGAATATTTTCGATTGGAAATCAAATCGCAGAAAGCAAAAAGTAATTGGAATTCAAAAAGAGTTACTGGGAACCCAGGAGTTAAGTTTTACGCAAAATCAGCGTATTAATTTGGGGAAAGAAAGCAGTGAGATCAGGAAATTCGAAATTTTACTTGAAAAGGATGATGCCATCATCGAATTGCAGGAGGATATAAGCAGAAGTTCAGCCTCGCAGTTGGATAATGGTGTGATTACTTCAAGTGATTATTTAGAGGATTTGAATAAGGAAATTCAAGCGAAATTGAATAAAGAATACCATACAATTCAATTACAGCAATCATTGGCTGAGTTCAAACGTATCAAAGGAATTTAAATATCAATAAAATGAAACGTCCATGTCAAAGCGATTTTGACACAGAAGGGGATGATTATTTTAGCATAGAATCCCGAAAGCTTTGGGAACCATATGGTAAAAACTTAAAATTATAAACACATGAAATTAACAACAATTATAGGAGCAGTTATTCTTTTCTTTGTTTTCGGCTGCAATCAAAATGAAGCCGATTCGGATGCTTTTGGAAATTTTGAGGCTACAGAGTATATGATTTCAGCTGAAAACAGCGGTAAAATACTTGTTCTTGATGTAAATGAGGGAGATGTTTTCTCAGAGGCAAAACAAGTTGGAGTTATTGATACCACTCAGTTGTATCTGCAAAGAGAGCAGTTAAAAGCACAAAAGTCCGCTGTGGCCTCAGGAGTGAAGAATATCCTTTCTCGAATCGCGGTTTATCAGGAACAGATTTCTATCCTTGAAAAAGATAAATCAAGAATTGATAAAATGTTTGCAGACGGTGCAGCAACCAGTAAAGAAGTTGATGATGTTAATGGTGGAATTTTGCTTGCTCAGAAGCAGATACAAGCGGTTAAAACTGAGAATGCCAAGGTTTTGGGAGAGTTGGAAAGTCTTGATCGAAAAATTGAATCTTTAAACGATTTAATTGAGAAAAGTAAGATATATGTGCCAGAGGCCGCTACGGTTTTGGAAAAATATCAAGAAGCTTATGAGATGGTGAACACAGGAACACCACTATTTAAACTAGCCGATTTAAGTATGCTTGATTTACGGGTTTATATTAGTGGCGATCAGCTTTCAGAAGTTAAAATCGGTCAAGAGGTAAAGGTTTTGATTGATAAGAATAAGGAGGAGAATGAAACGCTTCAGGGAAAAGTGATCTGGATTTCTTCCCAATCTGAATTTACACCCAAAATTATCCAAACAAAAAAAGAGCGCGTGAAATTGGTTTATGCTGTTAAGATCAAGGTGGTAAATGACGGACGTTTGAAGATTGGAATGCCGGGTGAAATTAGATTCAAATAGCATATGAACTCTACTGTTAGTATAAATAATTTATCGAAATCTTACGGTGACGTTTCAGCTCTTAAAGAAATTAATCTGAATATTAAATCGGGAGAATTGTTCGGATTAATAGGACCGGATGGGGCAGGTAAAACAACATTGTTTCGTTTGCTTGCGACTCTATTGCTTCCCGATTCAGGCTCAGCAGCATTGTGCGGTTTCGAGATGGTGAAGGAGTATAGGCATATTAGAAATATATTAGGTTATATGCCGGGTAAATTTTCTCTTTATCAGGATTTAACGGTCTTGGAAAATCTTAACTTCTTCGCAACAGTTTTCAATACCCGAATTGAAGACAATATGGACATGATTCGTGATATTTGGGTGCAGATTGAACCATTTAAGGACAGACCGGCGGGCAAATTATCGGGCGGAATGAAGCAAAAACTGGCTCTCTGCTGTGCGCTGATTCATCAGCCAAAAATATTGCTTTTAGATGAACCTACAACCGGTGTTGATGCTGTTTCGAGAAGTGAGTTTTGGCAAATGCTGAAAGGTCTAAAAACAAAAGAAATTACAATAGTTGTGGCTACTCCTTATATGGATGAAGCTAATTTATGCGAAAGAGTTGCTCTTATGCAATCAGGCGAAATACTAAGTTTGGATAGTCCGTCTGGCATAATTGCCAATTTTGAAAAAGATTTGTACTCTTTTGAAGCAAAAGATACCTATCAGCTTTTGTTGGATTTACGTGATTATCCATTTGTTAATTCTGTTTTTCTTTTTGGTCAAAGTGTTCACTATACAGATGTTAGGGATGATTTTGTCCTGTCGGATTTGAAAGATTATCTGAAATTGAAAGGGCAGGATCATGTTGAAATTAAACAAATTGCGGCAGGCATAGAGGATTGTTTTATGGCTTTGAGTCAACAAAATACTGTTCAGGAATGAATTCAGATAAAAAAGTAATATCAGTAAGGAACTTATTTAAAAAATTTGGCTCGTTTACAGCAAATGATGATTTGTCATTTGACGTGTATCAGGGTGAGATTTTTGGTTTTTTGGGTGCAAATGGAGCAGGAAAGACGACTGCCATGAAAATTCTATGTGGCCTTTCCTATCCAACATCCGGAGAAATAATGGTTGCTGGCTTAAATGTATACAAACAAAGGGAAGAACTGAAGCGAAATATTGGTTACATGAGTCAGAAGTTTTCCTTGTACGAGGATTTAACGGTGTTTGAGAATATTCGTTTTTATGCCGGTATTTACGGAATGTCTTCGAAGAATATCAAGTTGAAATCGGATGATTTGTTGAAAAAACTTGATTTGGTTCATGCCAGAAATAAAAAAATTGGCGAACTGCCTCTTGGCTGGAAGCAGAAGTTGGCTTTTTCTGTTGCTATTTTTCACAATCCAGAGATTGTGTTTTTAGATGAACCAACAGGAGGAGTTGATCCGGTTACCCGAAGGCAGTTTTGGGATCTTATTTACGAAGCTTCCCGAAATGGGATTACTGTTTTTGTAACCACTCACTACATGGATGAGGCAGAGTATTGCAATCGGGTTTCAATAATGGTTGATGGAAGAATTGAAGCTTTGGATACACCGGAAGGACTTAAAAATAAATTCGACGCCAAAGATATGGATGAGGTTTTTCTTCAATTGGCAAGAAAAAGCAATTACAAAGAATAACATTTGAACGGATTTGCTAAAAATATAAAGAGATGAAACACCCATTTAAAAGGCTTTACACACAGGAAGATGCTTGCAGTTTGGGTGTTCCATATGACATAAAAATCAAATTATAAACACATGAAACGATTTATTGGTTTCCTGAAAAAAGAGTTCTATCACATTTTTCGCGATAAGCGATCAATGCTGATATTATTTGGAATGCCCATTGTGCAGTTGCTGCTTTTTGGTTTTGTTATTACCAACGACCTTAAGGATGTAAAGATGGCTGTTGTGGATCATTCGAAAGATGAATATACATCTGAAATCATTAATAAAATAACTTCTTCGGGTTATTTTAAACTCGTTAAGAATCTGGATGGCATTGCACAGGTAGATGAGCTTTTTCGCAAAGGAGAAACGAAGCTGGTTTTGGTGTTTGAACCTGATTTCGGAAAAAATCTGATTAAAGGATCAAAAGCTTCGGTACAAATATTGACGGATGCCTCGGAACCTAATATGGCGAGTTTAGAGGTGAATTATCTTCAGGGAATTCTTCAGAATTACAATTTGGAGATCAATAGAGGAAAGACAGTTCCCAGTCAAATCATGCCCCAAACAAGAATGTATTTTAATCCCAATATGGAGAGTGTTTATATGTTTGTTCCGGGAATTATGGCCACCATTTTAATGTTGGTTTCTGCCATGATGACTTCTATATCTATAGCACGTGAAAAAGAAATGGGAACGATGGAGATTTTGCTGGTTTCGCCATTGCGTCCTTTGCAAATCATCTTAGGGAAAGTAACGCCTTATTTGTTTTTGTCGTTTATTAATGCTCTGGTAATTGTCGGAATGGGGTATTTTGTGTTTGGAGTTCCGGTTTTGGGTAGTTTTGCCTTACTTATGGCTGAGAGTCTTTTGTTTATTCTGATGGCTTTGTCTTTAGGAATCTTTATTTCTACAATTTCGGACAGTCAACAGGTTGCTATGATGCTCTCTATGTTTGCATTAATGCTGCCGACAATTTTGCTTTCAGGTTTCATTTTCCCTTTACGGAATATGCCTGTATCTCTGCAAATCATCAGTCATATTATTCCACCACGATGGTTCATTATAATCATCAAAAATATCATGTTAAAGGGAAGTGGATTTGAATTTGTTTGGAAAGAAACCTTAATTCTTATCGGAATGACTGTGGGATTTATTGGCCTTAGCGTCAAAAAATTCAAAATCAGATTGGAGTAATACCCACCGAGATTTAAATTTATTTTTAACTGCAACGGAAATAAAAGATGCGAACTATAAAATTCATATTGCAAAAAGAGTTTCTACAGATCTTTAGAAACAAAAGTATGTTGCCTGTAATTTTTGTTATGCCAATTATTCAGCTTTGTGTATTGGTATTTGCAGCAACTTACGAAATGAAAAACACCAATCTGTTTGTTGTTGATAAAGATCTTTCCAGCCATTCCCGTGAACTGATTTCCAAATTTAACGGTTCTCCTTTTTTTACCGTTAAGGATATCGATTTTTCGATTAATAACGCTGAAGATGAGCTTTTAAAGGACGATGTTGATGCGATTCTGGTTTTTGAAAATGGCTTTGGAAAGTTGGTGGATAAAAAAGAACCTGCAGAGGTTCAGGTGTTGGTAAATGCAATAGATGCCAGTGCTGCCGGATTATACAATGCCTATATTTTATCGGTAATACAGGAATATAATTTGCAGCTCAAAGCTAAACTTCAGATTGTAGGAAAAGACAACGGAATTCATTTGGTTCAAAATACATATTCCTTTTTGTTTAATCCTGAAATGAAATACATTCCCTATATGCTGCCCGGAATTCTGGTTTTATTGGTGACTGTAATTGGCTTGTTTTTATCTGCAATGAATGTTGTGCGCGAAAAGGAAATTGGGACTATCGAACAAATTAATGTGACACCAATTAAAAAATATCAATTTCTGATTGGGAAATTAATACCGTTTTTAGTGATTGGATTTTTTGAACTTGGTGTTGGTTTACTACTTGCTGCATTTGTGTTTAAAATTCCATTTTTAGGTTCTGTATGGTTAATTTATTTGGTTGCTTTTGTCTATCTGCTCACCATTTTAGGAATTGGTTTGTTTATTTCAACACAAACCGATACCCAACAACAAGCTATGTTTATAGCCTGGTTTTTTATGATTGTTTTTATCATGATGAGTGGATTGTTTACACCTACAGAGAGTATGCCTATGTGGGCTCAAAAATTGAATGTTCTTAATCCAGTAGCTTATTTTATTAAAATAATAAGAATGATAATGTTAAAAGGATCCGTATTTGCAGATGTAGTGAGAGATCTGAGTATTTTAGGATTGTATTCAATTGCAATGCTTGGAATTGCCGTAAACAGATACCGAAAGGTTGCTTGAAAACAGGTGGATGAATTGATTCCGGATCAATTTCATTGCGCTTATAAATAGAGGTATTTGATCTTCTTTTTACCGATAAAAATGTGGCGTTAACCTATTTCCAATTTCATGTTTTGTCAATATAATTTTATTTTGAGATCTATTTAAATCTTCCATCATGTTTGCAGAACATTATAAATTTCATGAGCCATTACATCTTGAGTTTCTTAAAATTGAAAGGAAGCGGGTTGGCATTATTTTAGTTCTTTTCTTAATCAGCTCTGTGTTAATTCCAGTGCTGCATCATTTAAGTCCTAATTTATTGAGAGCCTCTTTGAATAACAAAAAGTTTGTTGATTCGATGCTCTTTTGGTGGATGATTTTTTTCTTGTTCGAAATTTTTGTGTTTATCCGGATGAATTGGCTCATTAGAAACAAGCGCTCCATTTCTAAAAAAGTTTTGATTCCCAATTTAATTATGGAGTTTGGATTACCAGCCGTTATTCTACTTAATGCAATAAAATATGACAACTCACTTTTGCTGTTGGAATACGATGGGCTTACTTTTTATTTTTTGCTTTTGATGCTGTCGGCAATGCATCTTGATTTTAAGATATCCCTGGGGGCCGGCATATTGGCTTGCATTGGATATTGGGGTGTTTCTTACTGGGGGATACAATTTTTGAAACCTGTTGGTGATGTTGAGCAAATGATTGAAATTTATTTGATGAGGAGTATGGGTTTATTGTCAGCAGGAATAATTGCAGGCGTGGTTGCTGCAGAAATACGAAAGAGGGTGAATAATCTGCTGAAAGCAAAAGATGATCAAAATGAAATGGAATCTCTTCTTGGTCAGCAGTTATCCACACATATAGCGAAAGAATTGATTCTGCATAAAAATGATAAGGTGGGGCAAAAAATGACAGGATCTATTATGTTCATGGATATTCGTAATTTCACATCAATGGCCGATCAGCAAAGCCCTGAAGAGACCATTGAATTTCAAAATGCAATTTTTGATCCTCTCATCCGGATTATCGAGAAGAATAATGGAATTATTCACCAAATATTGGGGGATGGATTCATGGCTTCTTTTGGTGTTGCAGTTGAAAATCCAAATCATGTGGTTGATGCATATTGTGCTGGTGTTCAAATAGTCGAAGTTATTAATTATTGCAGGAATGAAATAAACGGTGATAAAACCCGTGTTGGTATAGGTCTTCATTGTGGCGAAGTAATTACAGGGAATATAGGCAATGAAATCCGTAAACAATTTTCCATTGCGGGCAAAAATGTAATAATAGCTTCCCGGATAGAACAGTTGAATAAGCAATTCGATTCACAATTTTTAGTGAGCAGGGCAGTCGCCGATCAATTAAATGGTAATACTTTAATTAATCTTGGGAAAATTAAGATGAAAGGAATTGATGAAAAAATTGAATTGTTTCAGGTGGTATAATTTATTAAAGACCTGCATTCCCGGCATCAGATAATTTTAGTTCCATTTTTATGCCGTTGCACTATATGGCTAATACTCGATGTCTTTTCGTTTTTAATGCATTTCTGTCCATAATTATGCTTTCCTGATTGCTTTAAAATAGAAGAGATTATTTCTTTGTATTTGGTTTGAATTTGCTAAAGCGACTTGTTTTGATGATTAAATGAATTATATTTGTGACAAAGGGTTTTGTTTTTACTGTTTATAAATAGAAGCTAATTTAGAATGGTATTACGAAAAAATATAAACATTTTTGTATTCTTAATAGTAGAAAGAATGTACTGACTTGTTGCTGGATGAGTTGTGATGTTGAAGTATAGCAGTTGAATCAATTTACATTTAATGATTGTAAGAAGATTAGTATCAGTATTTATCGTTGTAGCTCTGGTTATTCTTGACCAGACGTTTAGTTTCTCTACACAGGAAGCTCCCACTGTAAGAATCGATAACAGTATCGAAGCGGTGTCTCATAGAATTTCAAATAAATTATCTGACAGTGATCAGACTAAAAGGGCTGATAAAATATTAAATCGGTTTTTAAGGAGGTGGGAAGTTGCTGGTGCAACAGTTGCTGTTGTTAAAGATGGTAAATTGGTTTTTGCGAAAGGATATGGTTATTCTGATGTGGATAATGAGAAGGAGGTTGAACCATCCTGTCTGTTTAGAATTGCAAGCGTTTCCAAATTAGTTACCGCAACTGCAATTATGAAATTGCAGGAGGAAGGGAAGTTGCATTTGGATGATTACGTTTTTGGTGAACATGGTATTCTGAATGATGAGACATATAGCAATATTAAAGATAAACGCACAAAGAGAATAACTGTTGAGCATTTACTTCGTCATTCTGCCGGATTTTCAAGCAAATATGGCGATCCAATGTTTTTACCTTTGGCAATAGCGAAAAAAATGAATGTTGAGCCGCCAATTGATGCTCAAACTACGATTCAATTTGCATTGTCGAGAAGATTAAGCTTTACACCCGGAACCAGAGGAAGTTACTCTAACCTGGGTTACGTTATACTCGAGAAAGTTATTGAGAAACTTGCTGACAAGTCCTATGAGACATATGTTCAAACTCATATTTTAAATCCTTCGGGAATTTTTGATATGCACTTAGGGAGAAGTCTTCAAAAGGATCACTTTCCTAACGAGGTAAATTATTACGAGCAGTCTGATGCAATTAAAGTTTCTTCGTTTGACGGATCTGGAAAAACTGTTTTTAGAAGTAATGGCGGAAATAATTTGGAAGCTCTTGGTGGTGCAGGCGGCTGGATTGCATCAGGCGCTGAACTAATTAAATTTATGATGGCTATTGATGGTGACGATACTCTTCCGGATATTCTTTCCAGAAAAAGCATAAAATATATGACTACACCGAATAAGTTAGGTCATAGCCCGATTGGCTGGAAAGGAACCCGAAGCAATGGTACTTGGTGGAGAACCGGAACTTTAGCGGGTAGTTCTGCTTTACTAAAGCACGACAAAAATGGTATAAGTTATGTAATCATAACCAATAGTTCTACTTGGCGGGGATCAGATTTTACAAAAGATCTTAGTGTATTAATGAGCCAATTTTTAAGATCGGTAAAGGAATGGCCGGATCATGATCTTTTCAATCATTTTGAAGCCCGTCAGGAGGTAATTGCTCTCGACAAATTACCGTCCTATCAAGATTGGAGCTAAATTTAATACTTTATGCATTCTCTTTTTTAAAATAAGTTTAACTTTTGATTGCTCTCAAATTCCATTTGAGCAGTCGTCATGTCTTCTAATTGTTCAACGTAAGGATTTTTTTGTTGCTTTTGCAATTGGCTTACCTATAATATTTTATTGATTCCTGAGATAAATTAGGATCTTTCTTTGTATTTCCTTCAAATCAGTAGGTTTTGTGATGATTTATTACTAAAAATCAAACTAAATAGATAAATTGAAGTAAAATGTCTTTAAATGATGTTGAATTCTAATCAAGTTTGGTATTTTTGCATTCAAATTGAATAATACACAAACACAAA
Organism: Labilibaculum sp.; assembly: GCF_963664555.1. Classification (GTDB taxonomy): domain Bacteria; phylum Bacteroidota; class Bacteroidia; order Bacteroidales; family Marinifilaceae; genus Labilibaculum. The sequence continues at coordinate 1,980,224 of NZ_OY761461.1, forward strand.
CATACTTAACAAATGGAAACTCGTAGAATCTTAGCTATTAATCCTGGCTCCACATCTACTAAAATCGCTGTATTTCAGGGAGATAAATCTGTATTCTTGAAAAATATAAAGCATTCGAACGAAGAATTGGCTCAGTTCGGTAAAATTTCTGAACAGTTCGAATTTCGTAAGAATATTATTATGAAAGAGCTTGTAGATGCAGAAATTCAAATAGATTTAATCGAAGCAGTTGTTGGACGGGGAGGATTGGTCAAACCCATTGAATCTGGAATTTACTCGGTAAATGAGCGCTTAAAAGAAGATTTAAGAATTGGTATTCTTGGAGAACATGCAAGTAATTTAGGTGGTTTAATAGCCGATAATATTGCTCAGGCATTACCAAGAGCTAAAGCTTATATTGCAGATCCTGTTGTTGTTGATGAGATGATTGATGTTGCCAGAATATCGGGGCATCCGGAATTTCAAAGAGTGTCTATTTTTCATGCTCTAAATCAGAAAGCTATTGGCCGTGCTTTTGCGCAGTCGGTTGATAAGAAGTATGAGGAAATTAATGTGATTGTTGCTCACCTTGGTGGTGGAATTTCTGTGGGTGCTCACTGTAAAGGACGAGTAGTTGATGTAAACAATGCTTTAGATGGCGAAGGTCCATTCTCCCCTGAGAGATCAGGTACACTTCCTGCCGGAGCATTAGCGAAACTTTGTTTTAGCGGAGACTATACCCTTGAAGATGTAAAGAAAATGATTAAGGGCGAAGGAGGTTTGGTTGCACATTTAGGAACAAATGATGCTTATGATGTTGAGTTGAAAGCCAAGGCTGGTGATGCAAATGCAAAATTGATTCAGGATGCTATGTCATATCAGGTAGGAAAATCTATTGGAGAAATGGCAACGGTTTTAAAAGGTAAGGTAGATGGAATTCTTCTAACTGGCGGAATTGCCCATAATCCTGATTTGGTAAATTATATTAAAGAAATGGTTTCCTTTATTGCTCCTGTTGTTGTATATCCCGGAGAAGATGAAATGAAGGCCTTGGCAATGAATGGATATATGGTTCTGCGCGGTGAAATTGAGCCCCGGGAATATTGTTAATTATATAATGATCTAATAAAGAAAGCCTTCGGTATATTACCGAAGGCTTTTTTTGTTTTATATGCAAGAAATCACTGTTTAAAAGAAGTCTAAATTCAAATTAGGCATGTTTCGCAACATTGTCTGTTGAATATAAAGAAAAATTATTAAGTAGGTTTATTTCTTTAGATATTATATTTTATAGGGGATTTGTTGGTTTAACTATATTATGTGATGTTGTTTTTTTTTAATGTAATTTATAATGTGTTGTGTTTGAGTCTGTAGAATTAAATAGAGAAAAATTTCTTTATTTTTTTTATCTTCAAAGAGAAACTCTATTAATATTAACTCTTAAACCATTACTTTATGGATTTTCAAGAAAAATTAGTGCAGGATTTGGTTTCCAAACATGGGAAAGACCGGGAAAATCTGCTTCCAATATTACAAGGAGTGATTGATCAGGAGCGATTTCTTTCTGAGGAAGCAATTCTAAAAATTTCGAAGGAAATGAGTATTCCTGCTGCAGATGTTTATGGAACTGCAAGTTTTTACTCTTTTCTGGACATTGAACCACGGGGAAAGTATGTAATTCGTGTATGTAAAACTATTACGTGTGCAATGAAGGGAAAAAATCAAATTGTTCTTGCGATAGAGAATTTTTTGAAAATTAAAGTTGGTGAAACGACTATCGATAAAAAATTTACTATTCTTCAAACAAACTGTTTGGGGTGGTGTCATAAGGCTCCCGCCATGTTGGTAAACGATGAGGTATATACAGAGCTAAGCCCGGAAAAAGTTGTAGATATTCTGCGCGAGTACAAGGAAAAAAATTAAACATTATAACCTAACAAAGCAAAACTAACATCTAAATACCCTTAGGTATGACAACAACAACAGCAACAAAAAAACAACTTCATAGAATCGATTTGATCTTTAAGAATGATGATGATTGTAAAGAGATTCTTCGAAATGCATTGTCAAGATCTGACCAGGAAATTGTGAATGAAATGGTGAATTCTGGTCTTAAAGGTAGAGGCGGGGCAGGTTTTCCAACAGGATTAAAATGGAAACTGACTGCTGAATCTAATGAAAAAGAAAAATATGTAATCTGTAATGCAGATGAAGGAGAACCGGGAACATTTAAAGACAGGGAAATATTAACAAGAGTACCCCATAAGGTTCTTTCGGGCATGGCCATGTGCGCTAAGATTATTGGAGCTCAAAAAGGCTATATTTATTTAAGGGGAGAATATAAATTCTTAGTTCGTGATTTAAAGAAAGAACTAAGAAAATTTCATGATATATTGGATGAGTTGGGATTGGATTTCCGGGTTGAAATTTTTATGGGAAGCGGTGCATACATTTGTGGTGAAGAGAGTGCGCTGATTGAATCCATGGAAGGCAAAAGAGGGGAGCCTAGAAATAAACCTCCATTTCCTAGTGTAAATGGTTTTAAAGGAAAACCGACAGTAGTTAATAATGTGGAAACGCTGGCACATTCATACACAATATTAAAATTTGGAGCCAAAAAATTTAGAGATCTTGGAGTTAAGGATTCTCGCGGTTCCAAGGTGTTTTCAGTATCTGGGGATACTCCAATACCAGGTATTTATGAGTTGGAATTAGGTATGACTGTTCAAGATTTTGTTGATGATTTTGGTGATGGCGATTGTAAGGCAGTTCAGGTTGGTGGTGCTTCGGGTTTTTTGGTTCCGCGTAAGCGTTTTGGAAAAACGACTATTGGTTACGAGGGGAAATTAACCGGTATATCCTTGCCTACAGGAGGATCTATGATGATCTTTAATAGTTCACGATCCATGTATAATGTTCTTAATAATTATCTTGAATTTTTTGAGGAAGAATCTTGCGGACAGTGCACTCCTTGCCGGGTTGGTTGTCAGCAGCTTTTAAAAGGAATTAAAGCGGTTAAACGTGGCGAAAAACCAACCTCTTATCTCGATCAACTACTTAAATTAACTGAAACCATGAAGTTGACAGCTAAATGTGGATTGGGTCAATCGGTGGCGAATTCGTTTTCTTCTATTGTGGAAAATTTCCGCGAGGAGATGATTTATTAGTAAGAAAATAACCAATCTGAATTTTGAACAATTTAAACTGAAATTGATATGTCAAACATGGTGAATTTAACAATTAATGGAATTGCTGTTAGTGTTGAGGAAAATAAGACCATACTCGAGGCAGCAAAACATCTCCATATAAAAATACCTACGCTTTGTTATCACAAAGACCTTTGTGTAGCAGGAAACTGCAGAGTCTGCGTTGTCGAACAAGTGGGTAATCATAAATTAGTAGCTTCCTGTGCCACTCCTGTTGCAGAGGGAATGGAGATCAATACAAACACTTTAAAGGTAAGAAATTGCCGCAAGCATATTATTGAGCTTTTACTCACAGAGCATAGAGAAGAGTGTACAAAATGCTATCGTAACGGGCATTGCGAATTGCAGGCATTATCTGCAGAATATCAAATCACAAATCAGGATTTTATTGATTTGGTACCGGATAAAAATTATACTGTTGACAGGCTTTCTCCTGCAATTGAGAAGGATGACAGCAAGTGTATCCGTTGTCAGAGATGTGTTCGAACATGTGCGGAAATACAGAGTGTTGGAGCTATTGCGGTTGCTCATAAAGGATCTGAGATGAAGATTTCTACATTTTTCGATCGATCGCTTGACGAAGTTGTTTGTACCAATTGTGGTCAGTGTATCGTTCATTGTCCCACGGGCGCATTAACCGAAAAATCATATGTAGAAAAAGTATGGGATGCGCTCGCCGATCCGGATACGCATGTTATTGTGCAAACAGCTCCGGCTGTTCGTGTTGGATTAGGAGAGGAATTGGGTTTAGGACTGGGGACCCGAGTTACCGGTAAAATGGTTTCAGCTTTAAAAAGATTGGGTTTTGATTCTGTTTTGGATACCAATTTTACTGCTGATTTAACCATTATGGAAGAAGGAACAGAATTGCTGACCCGATTAAAGCGGGCGCTTGTGGATGATGATCCTGAGGTTACCTTGCCAATGGCTACTTCTTGTTCTCCGGGTTGGGTAAAATACATAGAGCATAAGTATCCTGAGTATCTACCTAATCTTTCGACTTGTAAATCCCCACAACAAATGTTTGGTGCTTTGGCTAAGACGTATTACGCCAAAAATGTAAATGTTGCGCCGGAGAATATCATATCCGTTTCTATTATGCCCTGTACGGCTAAGAAATTTGAGGCAAATCGTCCTGAAATGAAAGACAGCGGTTATAAGGATGTTGATTTTGTGTTGACTACCAGAGAATTGGCTGTAATGATTAAACAGGCAGGTATCGAATTTGAAAAATTGAATGATGAAATTTTTGATTCAATAATGGGTGTTGGTTCTGGTGCAGGGGCTATTTTTGGTGCTACTGGCGGTGTTATGGAAGCTGCATTAAGAACGGCTTACGAGATTGTTACAGGCCGCGAAGTTCCATTTGATAATTTGGAGATTATTCCGGTTCGTGGCTTGGAAGGAGTAAAAGAGGCAACTGTTAAAATTGAGGGAACTGTTGAAGAGTGGAATTTTCTGGAAGGAGCCGAATTGAAATGCGCAATAACTAATGGCCTCGAGAATGCTCACAAATTGCTGGAAGCAATTAAGAGAGGCGATAAATTCTATCATTTTATTGAGATAATGGCTTGTCCGGGCGGATGTTTGGGCGGTGGCGGTCAACCATTCCCTGTTGATAATGAAATTCGATTACAGAGGATGAATGCTCTTTATGAAGAGGATAGAAATCTTCCAATTCGAAAATCTCATGAAAATCCTGAAATTGTACAGATTTATAAGGAGTTTTTGGATGAGCCTCTAAGTCATAAATCACATAAACTTCTTCATACTTCTTATGTGAAGAGGGAACAGTATTAGTGTTTAATTAAAGACTAATGAGTGGTTATTGGTAAGTAAAAAAAAGATCCGGTTGTGGCCGGATCTTTTGTTTGTATTTAGAATTGATTGATTACTTTTCGAATAGCAACCAGTTTAGTCAATAAATCTTCTAAATAATCCAAATGAAGCATGTTGGCTCCATCTGATTTTGCGTTTGTCGGATCAGGATGAGTTTCGATGAAGATTCCATCCACACCAACGGCAATACCTGCTTTAGCTACAGTTTCGATTAATTCCGGACGACCACCGGTAACTCCATTTGTTTGGTTTGGTTGTTGCAACGAGTGAGTAATGTCCAAAACTACAGGGCAGTTATTCTCCTGCATCACAGGAATCCCTCTGTAATCAATAATCATATCCTGATAGCCGAACATATTTCCGCGATCAGTTAGGATCACTTGGTTATTTCCTGATTCGCGTACTTTATTTACAGCAAATTTCATTGATTCAGCAGAAAGAAACTGGCCTTTTTTTATGTTGACTACTTTTCCTGTTTCCGCGGCAGCAATCAGTAGATCAGTTTGGCGACATAAAAAGGCAGGAATCTGCAATACATCAACATAAGCTGCAGCTATTGCAGCTTCTTCCGCAGAGTGAATATCAGTAACTGTAGGAACCCCAAAAGTATCACTCACCTTTTTTAAGATTTTTAAGGCAGCTTCATCACCAATGCCTGCAAAAGAATCTAATCTGGATCGGTTTGCCTTCCGGTAAGATCCTTTAAAGATGAAAGGGATTTCAAGTTTATCAGTAATTTGAACAATTCGTTCAGCAATTTTCATGGCAATTTCTTCGCCTTCAATGGCACAAGGACCGGCCAAAAGAAAGAAGTTTCCACTATCTGTATGTTTTATATTTGGAATGTTTTTTATCATGATGTTCTAATTTATTTTAGGGCAAAAGTAACAATTTTTGCTTGTTAAAAGCAGAAATTAAAATCTGTTCTTCCACCAGCTTCTTAATCTTTCCCAAATTTTTAATTCCTGAGCATTTTGTTGCGGTATATATAATCTTTGAGTTTTTATTTGATCTGGAAGGTATTGTTGATTGACAAAATTACCCGGATAATCATGTGAGTATAGATAGTCTTTTTTGTAGCCCAGATCTTTCATTAGTTTGGTTGGGGCATTTCGCAAATGAAGTGGCACAGGTAAATTTCCTGTTTCTCTTACCAGTGCCTGAGCTTTGCCAATTGCCATGTAAGCAGCATTACTTTTGGGCGAAGTTGCCAAATAAATGGCTGTCTCGGATAAAATAATTCGTGATTCGGGCATTCCAACTAAATTAACCGATTGAAAACAGGCATTTGCAAGCAAAAGGGCATTCGGATTTGCCAGTCCAATATCTTCACTCGCCGATATTACCAGTCTTCGGGCAATGAATTTTGGTTGTTCTCCGCCTTCAATCATTCGGGCCAACCAATATACTGCTGCATCGGGATCTCCGCCACGAATTGATTTTATTAGAGCAGATGCAATGTCAAAATGCTGTTCTCCATCCTTATCATACATCGAGGGGTTTTCCTGCAACTCTCTGGTCACTATTTCGTTGGTAATGCTTATTGATGTGGTGTTTTGAGAATTCACCACCAATTCCAGAATGTTTAAAAGTTTTCGGGCATCTCCACCTGAGAATTTTAGCAGTGCATCTTTTTCAGGGGTAAGAATTTCTTTTTCTTTTAGGTAGCTGTCATTGGCAATAGCATAGTCGATCAGTGCTTCCAAATCTGATTTTTCCTGAGCTTTTAGTACATAAACCTGACATCTTGAGAGTAAGGGCGATATTACTTCGAAGGATGGATTTTCAGTAGTTGCTCCAATTAAAGTTACAGTTCCATTTTCAACAGCTCCCAATAATGAATCCTGCTGCGATTTACTGAATCGATGTATTTCATCAATAAATAAAATGGGATTTGGGGTGTTGAAGAATTTTTGTTTTTCAGCTTTGGAAATTACTTCCCGAACATCTTTTACTCCCGAATTTACAGCCGAAAGAGTATAGAATGGCCGGTTGAGTTGTTTGGCAATGATTTTGGCTAAAGTTGTTTTACCAACGCCAGGTGGTCCCCATAAAATAAAAGAGGACACATTGCCTGATTCAATCATTTTTCGTAAAACGGCATTTTCCCCAACCAAATGTTTTTGACCTAGATAATTTTTCAGATCTGTGGGGCGTAATCGTTCAGCTAAGGGTTGATTGGGAGTCATGTATTTTGTGTTCTGTTTGTTAAGCTTGGTTTAGTCTTTGTTGCAGTATCTTTTAATTACATTGTATGCGTCAATTAAGCCCAATTCTCCGGCCTTACTTAAATCTTCGTAAGCTAAGTCTTTCTGATCAAGAAATAGATAGACTAAACCTCGGTTATAATATGCCTCGGTAAAATTAGGATCAAGTTGAATCACCCAATCGTAGTCGGCAATTGCTTTTTTAAATTGTTTCGATTTGGCATATGCGTTACCTCTGTTATATATGGAAAACAAAAAGGATGGATCGAGTTGAATTGCTTTTGTGTAATCGGCAATAGCACTGCTGTAATCCACAATTGTTTCGTTTTTCTTTTTCTTTTGTTCCGGATCAAGATTAAGCAATGACTCTCCTGTATCACCAATAGATTGAATGTAATCGGTCATCGCTGCAGATGCATTCGCACGATTGAAATACGCAAAACAAAAATCGCTTTTTTTCTCAATAGCGATACTAAAATCTTCAATTGCCTTATTAAATTTTTTGTCCAGCAGATAGTAGATTCCACGGTGAAAGTAGCCATCGGAATTCTTTGCTTCAATCTTAGAATTGGCATTTGCTATTTGTTCTTCAATTATTTTTTTAGGGTATTTAAAATGTTTGTTATTAATTGTAAACGCCGGACTGTAATTTTGTTTTTGATTGTAATTCATTATTGCCTGGTCGTAATATTGAACCTTACCGGCTCGCAAAGTATCGAGATCCAGGTGAGTAATGTGAAAATTATCTTCTAACTGTATGCTAACATATTTATCCTGAACACGGCCTTTAATGATGTCCTCGGTGAAGGATTCCCTTGAATTTAAGTCGATCAGTTTTTGGAAATTCTCAGTTGTATCAACAAAGGCCGACATGGCTCCTTCATTTTTCATTTTTTTATAGCGCTCAATAATGAGCAAAGCCTGATTTCTATCTTGAATTGAACCATCAATATTGTTCAATTGTCGTTTTGCCGAAGATCTTGCCAAATATGCTTTTGCAAAATCAGGATAAATTTTGATGGCTGTTGTGTAATCTGCAATAGCACCATTAAAATCTCCAATGTCCATTTTAACAAATCCCCGGTTAAAATAAATAAGCATATTATCAGGATTCATTTCCAAAACGTTATTAAAATCCTCAATAGCAGAGTTGTAATCGCCAATTTCAGATTTAAGTAAAGCTCTGTTGTAGTAGCAGTGTGCATTGTTTGGATCCAATTCCAGAACCTTATTGTAATCTTCAAGGGCTCCTTTGGGATTTTTATTTGCATAGTTGGCAATACCTCTACTCATGATTACCCGTGTGTTTTCCGGTTCTATTTTAAGAGCCCGGTCGTAATCTTTAATGGCCTCATCGTATTCCTTTTTCTTGAATTTTAAATAACCTCTGTTCCCAAATGCATCTGCCGAAAATTCGTTCAGTTGAATCGCTTTGCTGCAATCCTGAATTGCCCCATCAGTATCTCCAAGATTATCGCGGACAATTGATCTGTTAAGGTAGGCACCCATTAATTCAGGATCTATTTGAATGGCTTTTGAATAATTTACATTGGCTTCATTGAATTTTTCAAGAGCAGCCAAACTATTTGCTTTACTGAAATAGATATTCGCATTGTTCGGTTTGAATTCCAAAGCTTTTTCAAAATCTTTTAAAGCTCCTTGGTAATTTTTTAACTGATATTGGGCGATGCCCCGATAGAGATAAGCAAAAGTGTAATTTGGATTTAATTCCAGTGCTTTTGTGTAGTCAACAATTGCACCGTTAAAATCTTCAAGCTGTGATTTTGCCAGTCCCCTGAAAAAAAAAGGCTCGGGAAGATATGGTTTAACCCGAATAATATCATTAAACTTTGTGATCGCTTCAGTATAATCATCAAACTGGATAGCACTTCGGCCTTTATCGAATATATTTTCGGTGTTTAATTGTGCGCTAAGCTCAAAAGAGGTTAAGCTGAATAGGAAGAGAATCAAAAGAGTTATTCTGGGCATTATAAATGTTTTTAAGCGTAAAAGTTATTCGGATTACAAATTTAAGAAATAATACATTCCTTCCATTAAATAATGACTCTATATAACAAAAAACACGCCAAATGATTTTTGTTATTTCTTAAAAAGCCTTAAATTAAGAATAGAGCTTAAACTAATTACAGGAGGTTGAAATGAATAATATTCTGTTAAAGTACATGGAGAATCGGTTTCAATCCAAAATAATTGATCCTAGAAGGGGTGTTTTTTGTGAAGGACCGGTAGTTACTATCTCCCGGGAGTGTGGCTGTACCGCTATAAATATTGCAAATATGATGGCTGAAAAGCTTACCTTAAAAACGGGAAATAGATGGACGTGCTTAACCAAGGAGATTCTTGAGCAATCTGCAAAAGAATTAAATTTAGCACCTGAGAAAATTGAATATGTTTTTAATTCCAGGGAGAAATCGACCTGGGATGAAATTTTAGCCGCTTTGTCGAGTAAATATTATCAAAGTGACCGTAAGATCAGAAAGACTATTTCTGATGTAATCCGAGGCTTTGCATCCAAAGGGAATTGTATTATAATTGGTAGAGGAGGAGTAGTTCTTACTCAAAATATTGAGCGTTCATTTCACATAAAGTTGCATGCTCCCTTGGAATGGAGAGCTGCGCAGTTACAGGAGATTTACAAGTTGAGTACGAATGAAATGTTGTCTTATGCAAAGGAAATTGATAAGAAACGAGAAGTTTTGCGAAACTATTTTAATAAAGAACCTCTTTCCGACACCGTTTTTGATGTAATTTATAACTCGAAAAATTTATCAGATGAGATCATTGCTGAAGCAAGCATTCATATGATGGAAATGAAAGGAGTGCTTGGCAAACGCATCGTAATGGGATAAATATTGTAATAATTTAGTTTTTTTGAGAAATTGACTTTAGGTTGATTTCTCTTTTTTTATGCTTTTTCTTTTTAATTTATAGATAGTATAACTTGTATTGATCGTATTTCATCGAAAAAATGAATGAAAACAGGCTGTTGGCTTGCTTGTAAAACTGTTTTTATTACTTTTGCAACCGTTTGAAATGAGAATATTAAAGCAAAATATGATGAAAATTAAATTCCTTAGCGTAATGCTTTTAGCGACAGGTATGTTATTATCTACCGCAGTTAAAGCAGAGAAAAAAGAAAAAGAGGAGAAGAAAGAAGCTTATGTTTTTACTGATGTTAAAAGATTGCCTGCAACTTCTGTAAAAAATCAGCACAGATCTGGTACCTGCTGGTCTTTTTCCGGATTATCATTTATCGAATCAGAAATGATTAGAATGGGAAAACCAGAAACTGACTTGTCGGAAATGTTTGTGGTTTATAACTGTTATTCAGATAAATCGATTAAGCATGTAAGATTAAATGGCAAATTTAACTTTGGTGGCGGAGGTGCATTTCACGATGTAACTTATGTGATGAAAAATTATGGTATTGTTCCAGAGAGTGTTTACCAAGGCTTAAACTATGGTGAAGAAGGACACACACATGGAGAGTTGGATGTTGTTTTGAATGATTATGTTGAGGCGGTTATTAAAAATAAAAACAAAAAACTTACGCCGGTTTGGCACAAAGGATTTGATGGCATATTGGATGCTTATTTAGGAGAACTTCCTACCAAGTTCGATTATGAAGGAAAGGAATATACTCCAAAATCATTTGCCAAGGACTTTGTTGGTGTGAATCCTGATGATTATATCGAAATAACTTCTTATACTCACCATCCTTTTTATGAGAAATTTATTATTGAGGTGCCTGATAACTGGTTGTGGAATGAGGTATACAATGTACCAATGAATGAGATGATGGAAATCATGGAAGGTGCAATTAGGAAAGGTTACACAATTGGTTGGGCTTCTGATGTAAGTGAAAAAGGTTTTGCATACCGAAAAGGTGTTGCAATTGTTCCGGGAGTAGATACAAAGAACATGAGTGATTCTGAGATTTCTAAATGGGAAAATCTTTCGAAAAAAGAAAAAGATGATAAATTATTTGATTTTGACGAGCCTGGTACTGAAAAAGTAATTACTCAGGAAATGCGTCAGGAAGCGTTCGATAATTACAACACTACTGATGATCATGGAATGCATATTGTTGGAATTTCCAAAGATCAAAAAGACAACAAATATTTCATCGTGAAGAACTCATGGGGAACAGAAAATAACCCTTATGATGGGTATTTTTATGCTTCTTATCCGTTCGTTGCTTACAAAACAATGTCTTTTATGATTCATAAAGATGCATTGTCGAAAGAAATGAAAAAGAAATTGGGCTTGTAATTGCCTAATAATTATAATATTTGAACCCCGGTCAATTGGCCGGGTTTTTTGTTTTTTACATCTTTGTAGACCATTTGTTTTATATGAATGCTAATATTCTTTATCTTAGTGGCTGTTTATTACTGATAAATGAAATAAAAATCCACGTTTAACGGGATTTATAATAACTTGAATGTAAAGATATTAATTATGAAAAAGATTTTTTTAGCTGCAGTAATCTGTATGTTTTCAAGCGCATTGTTCGCACAATTGTCTTCGCCGGTAAATTTTGGTTTGCATGCAGGATTGGTGAGTACCAAAGCTGATACTGATATGGGAGGATTTTCAGGAATTAAAGAAAAAGCCGATAACGGAATGATGTTAGGTGCTTTTTTAAGAATAAACCTTAATAAATGGTATGTACAGCCAGAGTTGAATTATGTATCCAGAAAATCCCAACTAGAAATCTTAGGTGATTCTTATGATATCAAAACGAAGAGTCTTGATGTACCTATTTTACTCGGGTACAAAATCATAAAATTGCCAGCTTTTAAATTGAGAGCTTTTGCTGGTCCGGTGGCTTCATTTAAAATTGACGATAGCCTTAAAAGTAGTGCTGAGGAAAGATTAAATGGCAATTTTAAAGGAGCTGTATGGAATGGAAAATTTGGTGCCGGTGTTGACGTATGGAAATTGACATTGGATGTTGATTATGAAGTAGGTTTTTCTGATGTTGCCGAAGACCTAAAACAAAATATGGTAAATGTAACTTTAGGATTTAAAATCTTCTAAACTGCTTTTTCAAAGATATTGAAAACTGCTGATTTTGGTCAGCAGTTTTTTTTTGCGCTGAATATTTTTTGTAATTGCTATATTTACAATTCTTCTAATCTTCGTTTAAAACCAATTTCAGTCATGTTACTTAGTCACGAAAAAAAGTTAGAACTTTTAAAAGCACTTGATTTCCTTGCGGAACAGAATATTGCATCCTTCCAGTTTTTAGCTGGCATCGTAGATGAAATTAATGTAGCGAAAGGGGAGACAATTTTTTCCAAAGGAGATTTGGGTGGAGCCGTATTTATTATTGCAAAAGGTTGTGTTCAGATTCATGACGAAGGACATATTTTTATTGAGCTGAAGGAAGGGAAAAGTTTTGGAGAGTATGCACTGATCAAAACAGAGACACGATCAGCTTCTGCAAGTGCCAAAAGTGATTCTGTCCTGCTTCGGATTACCGACGATCATATTCAGTTGCTCGAAGAAGAATTTGATGTTCGGATAATTGATACTATTCTTCATCCTCTAAGGAACATTCGGAAAAGAATGGTAGTGAAAGATCTTCTCGAGGAAGAATTGACGCAGCAAAAGGCAATCATTGAAAAGCAACGAAAAGAATTGGAGAGCCTGAATGCGACCAAAGACAAATTTTTCTCGATTATTGCCCACGATTTAAAAAATCCCTTTGCTTCATTAATTGGAGCTTCCGATTTGCTGGTTGATAATGCAGATGAGCTCTCTCTGGAACAAGTGAAAACATTTTCGGGAATTATCAATCAGTCCGCTCGTCAGGCTTTTCGTTTGTTAGAGAATTTATTAACATGGTCGCGAATGCAGACCGGATCAATTGCATGGAAACCGAAAGAAATTGATTTATGGGATTTGGTGAATGAGGTTGTGATTTTGCATACCGGAAGTGCAGAAAATAAGGAGATCAATATAGAAGCAGTAATTGATGAAGATTTGAAGGTCCTGGCTGATCCGAACATGATAAATACCGTTGTTCGTAATCTGGTATCCAATGCCATTAAATTTACTCCAAGAGGTGGAAGTGTCACTGTTTCATCGCACATAAGTGATGAATATGTTGAGATTTGGGTTACTGATACAGGTATTGGAATTGATTCCGAAGGAAAGAAGAAACTATTTCGAATTGATGAACAATTGATGAAATCGGGAACTGAAAATGAAACAGGAACAGGATTGGGATTGATATTATGTAAGGAATTTATTGAAATGCACCATGGAAATATTTGGGTGGAAAGTGAACCGGGGAAAGGTAGTTCTTTTAAGTTTGCACTACCTGTATCTTTTCCTTCTTTTTAATAACCTCTTAAAACATTTCACGTAACATCTGTTTGTATTCTTTATTTGAATTGCATTGTTATATTTTAGGGCTTTCTTAGTTTTTAGTAAAGATTCTTGTATGAGGTATTTAAAGTACATCTTTTTTTCTCTGTTTTTGTTTGCATCGATTAATGCTAAATCGATTGAACGAAAAAAAATTCTTGTTTTACATTCCTATCATCAAGGCTTAAAATGGACCGATAATGTCAATCTTGGCATCAGGGAGGTAATGGATTCATTAGGCAATAAGTTTGAATTGGACTATGAATATTTGGATACCAAAAGAAATCCGTCCAAGGAGTATCTCGATAAAATAATTGAGCTGTATGATCTAAAATTACAGGAAGAGAAGTACAATGCGATTATCGTTTCCGATAACAATGCTTTGTCTTTTGTGAAGAATCATGGCAAAAAATACTTTAATAATACACCTATTGTATTTTGCGGGATCAATCATTACCGTGATGATTTAATCGAGGGGGTAACAAATATTACAGGAGTAGCCGAAGAGGTTGATTGGGACGGGGCTATTGATTTGATTTTAAGAACCCGTCCTAATACAAAACATATTGTTGTTATTAATGACGATAAAACCACTACGGCCAAATTAAATAAGCTTGCCCTGCTCGATTTGGCGAAAAAATATGAATCGAAACTACAGTTTACTTATTTCGAGGATCAGGCAGTTGATGAGTTGGAGGAAAATGTTAGCAATATTAAAGGAGACACGTGCATTTTGCTTTTGACATTTAATAAGGATAAAAACGGCAGATTTATTAGTTTTCAGGATAATTTAGATTTATTTGTTCCGCAAAGTAAAGTGCCAGTGTTCATTACCTGGGCTTTCCTGATTAGTGATGGCGTTGTTGGTGGAAAAGTGGTAAGTGGACGTCTTCATGGAAAAATGGCAGCCACAATGATTGATCAGATTGTTTCAGGAATACCTGCTGATTCAATTCCTGTTTATCGCAAACCATTGGATAGGTATGTTGTTAATTATAATGAAATTAAGCGTTTTGGGATTGATAAGAATGTGCTTCCTGATGATACTTTCCTTGTAAATGCACCTCAATCTTTTTACAGTGAGAATAAAGAATGGATTCAGCTGATAGGAGGAATTACCTTTCTGGCAGCACTTATTATTTTGGTTTTATCAAGAGCTATTTTAAGACGAATCAGGGCTGAAAAAGCTTTAATCATAGAGCAAAACCGCTTGAAAATATCTGTTAAGCATGAACGTTTAATTGGTTTAATTGGCCGTTTGTTGAATGCATCCGAAGATTTTAAGAACGTATTGGATGATGTTTTGAAGTTGATGACAGACGAATTAAATGTGGCAAGGATAAGTCTTTATTCACTAATTGATTCAACGAAAACCGGTGTTAAAATTAAAAGTAGAATTTCTTTAAAAGGGAAAAATATAAAGGATGTTAATCAGTTTTACTTTTCGGAAATCGATGAAATTATCTCAAGAGTTAAAATGAATAAAAGTATCGTATCCCGCGATTTGTCAAATTTAACAGAGAAAGAACAAGAATATTATAGAATAAGAAATATTGGAGCTGTTGTTTTGCTGCCTGTAATGGTAGAAAATGAGGTTGTAGGTTTGATGGGATTTGCTCAAAACAAAGCTCATAGCTGGACCAGAGACGAGATTAGTATTTTCTTTTCGACTGTGAATATGATTGCGAATGCCTGGGAACGGAATTCTTTAATGATTGATAGAATTGAGGCAGAACAAAAAAATGTTGAAGCCTTAAGAATGCTTGAGCAATCGTCTCGTCTGGCTTCAATTGGTGTAATGGCAGCAGGAATTACTCATGAAATAAATCAGCCCTTAAATGCAATTAAAATAACTGCTGACAGCGTGTTGTTTTGGCAAAAAAGAAATCCGGGACAGTTGCCCGAAATGTTTACAAGAAAAATTCAAACTATTTCTGAGGGAACAGCAAGGATTGATTCCATCATTAAGCACATGCGGACTTTTTGGGAGAAGCCTCACATCTCCGAGGAAGAGATTGTTGATATGGTTGAAGGTGTAAACCGATCTTTATCCCTGGTAAAAAGGCAGGTGTCGGATCATAGCATCGAATTAATCGGGAATCTGCCAAAGAATGCTGTAAATGTGCATGCAAATTACATTCAATTTGAACAGATTGTGGTCAACCTGATTGTGAATTCAATTCACTCTTTGGATAAAGTTCAAAAGGAGAATAAAAAAATTAAATTGAATGTTTATCAGGATTCCAAACATGGAGTTTTGGAGATTCATGATAACGGAACCGGGATCGAATCAAACATTCGGGAGAAAATATATGATCCTTTATTTACAACCAAAGGAAATGAAAGCGGCAGTGGCTTAGGAATGGCGATCGTAAAAACATTTATTGATCGATTTCAGGGGGAAATATCAGATTATAATAATGAAGATGGCGGGGCAAGTTTTATTTTGCGTTTTAAATTGAAGGAAAATAGTTAAAACTGCAAGGTGAAGATCGATTGCTGCAAGTGAAGAGTACTGAGGAAAATTAAATCAGAAAGAAAAATGAGAATTCTTATTGTTGATGATGACAAATCAAGTGGAACGGCTGTTGCTGAATTTATTGAGGAGCAATTGGCGTATTCAATTCATCTTTGTCATAATGGCGAAGAGGCATATAATTCTTTGAAGAATGAGGATTTTCAGATGGTTATTTCAGATCTGAGAATGCCTGGAATTTCAGGTTTGGATTTGCTGAAAAAAATAAAACTTTTACCCAAAGGGGATGAAATTGAGGTGGTAATTATGACTGGTTTTGGTGATATGGAAAGTTCCATTGAAGCATTACGAGGCGGAGCATATGATTATTTGTTAAAACCGGTTAATATCGAAGAATTAGCTATTTTAATTGAGCGGGTTGCCGAGAAAATTCAATTGAAAGGCGAGAACAGGGATCTTAAAGAAAATATAAAGCAAACAATCTCTCACGTTAGGAGAGAGGAAGCCGAGCGAATTCAATATTACGAAACTACCATTCGTGAGATCACAAGTGTTGGTAAGATTGGCGTTTTTTCAGATGTTATGCGTGGGGTTGTTCGTATGGCAGAACAGTTTCATGAAGATCGGTCGGTACCGGTTTTAATTGAAGGAGAAACCGGAACAGGGAAAGAGGTTGTTGCACGTTTGGTTCATTTCGGAAAATCGAGCGATATTACAAAGCCATTTATCTCGATAAATTGTTCTGCAATTTCGCCGGCACTATTTGAAAGTGAATTGTTTGGATACGACGAAGGTGCTTTTACAGGGGCTCGTAAAGAGGGAAAGCCCGGCAAATTGGAATTGGCACAGGGAGGAACTTTATTTTTAGATGAAATAGGTGAAATGCCATTGGATATGCAGCCTAAATTGCTGCGTGTACTGCAACAGAGAGAAATGTATCGGGTTGGGGGAAGCAAACCTATTGAATTGGATGTTAGGGTGATTTTTGCCACCAACAGGAATTTAAAAGAAATGGTGGCTGAAAAAACATTCAGAAGTGATTTGTATTATCGTTTAAATACCGGACGCTTGTATATTCCTCCTTTGCGGGAAAGAAAGGAAGCAATCTTATCCTTTTCTCAAATTTTTTTAGATCAATATTCTAAGAAGCGGAACCGAAAGTTTAGATTCATAAGTAAGGATGCTAAAAAAATGATGCAGGATTATGCCTGGCCGGGAAATATCCGGGAGCTGAAAAATACAATTGAAAGAGCAACTTTACTTTATAATGATTTAGAATTAAAACCCGAACATTTGAGGTTTTTACAGGCCGATGATAATGAATTTGAACCCAAAGAACAGCCAATTGTTTTGGGGCGCATTGTCTTACCTGATGATGAATTAAGAATTGAACAATTAGAGCTGGAAATTGTTCGGAAAGCATTAAAAAAGTTCGATGATAACAAATCAAAAACAGCAGAATATTTGGGAATCACCAGAAGTGCTCTTCGCAGCAGAATGAATAAATTATAAGTACTGTTGAGGTTCGAATTTATCAGGTATTTTCTTTCCCTAAAATAGCTCGTAATAATTCCATTGCGGGTGTGATTTTTTTCCCCATATGTGTATTTTTTTCACATGCCTTTTGATGACTAAAAGTGTTTGAAATGAGATACTTGTTCGTTTTTGAAACAGATTGTACGAAAGCTGTTCAGAATTGAACATTATTGGTGTATTTATCAATTCTGCGGATTCTTAGTAAGAAGCTTGTTGTCAGGGTATTGTATTTTTGTGCTTATGTGATCTCTATTTTACAGTTTTTTGGCATTCCTTTTGCATTTAAACGGCTGATGTTTCATTTAAATCTAAAAGGCATGGAAGTAAGGACTGATACACAAATTAAGAAGATCAATTTCAGGAGTGATAAGAAGAACCTTTTGGAATCATTTTTATCGAATTCGAATGTCTTAGGGCACGAATCGTTAAAAGTGGATTATAAGCTGTTTCTCGAAGCTGCGAATAAGAAAAATGTTCAGTTTGAATTTATTCGTTTGAAAAGCTTTAATCTTGATAAAACATCATTTGATATTAGTAATGCTAAAAATGCATTACTCGAAGCAGATTATGCTTTGGCAGATTCAGGAATGCTGATTATTGATACTCAGGATCAGGATGTTTTATTGACCGTTTTTCTGGCAGAAGTACTTCATGTTGTTGTACCTGCAAGTAAAATTATTCATTCAATGGACGATTTTGAATTAATAAAAGGAAAGCGTGCTGTTGAACTCGGTGGCGGAATAGCAAGTATTTCAGTTTCTTCTTCCGATAAAGGACACCGGTTTTCATCGAAAGTATTACGCACAATGGTTTACATACTCGAAGATATCTAGAAATTATATCGATAATTTAGAGGGGGTGGGCAATTCGCCCCTTTTTTTATTAAGGAAGCCTGGAGAGTTCAATTTTATTGTCATTCTAAACTTGACTACGATCGGTAAGTTTACATACAGGTGTTTTGTCTTTGCTCAACAGCTTGTTTCTAAGTGAAGTTTTATTTTTTGGATACTCCGGCATTATCGAATCATTATTACCCGGATTCTCATTATTGTACTCACTGTTTTATTATTGATGCTGATAATGCCGTTATAGGCTTGGTTTATGTATGGTGGTATCAGAGGTGGAGTAGAGGTTAACAGACCGTCACCTGCCTGCTTATTCTGCAAGTGTATTTATTTTTTTAGAATGCCTTTTCGTACACTGTTTTCGATAAGGGTTTTAGCATAATCCCACAATTTTGTTGAAGCATTTTCTATTACTTTCTTTTTGTTGCAAACAGTTTGATATTTTACACCGTATTCTTTCCATGTCCCACCCTTATTTGATGTATTCTGCAATAAAGGTTCAAGTCTGTCCATTGATTTTGCAAATTTTGCCTCATTGGAAAGCCCATCTTCAAATTCAGTCCAGATTTCAATAAATTCTGCAGCCTGTTTTTCAGGTAAAATTCCAAAAATCCGTTTGGCCGCTTTCAGTTCTTCCTCCGTATTTTCATGATCTTTATTTTGGTCGTATATAAAGGTATCACCAGCATCTATTTCCACTATATCATGAATTAATACCATTTTTATGACTTTTAGCAAATCAATTTTTACATCAGAATGTTTGCTTAAAACAATTGCCATCATCGCTAAATGCCAACTATGCTCAGCATCATTTTCGTTCCTGTCACTATTAAATAGTTTTGTTCTTCTCTGAATGTATTTTATTTTATCAATTTCTTTAATAAACTCAATTTGCTTTAGTAAGTCCTCATCCATCATTTTCATCCATCTTTATGTTGTTGCCAACGGCAGTCTTGTCTAAAAACTCATCAAACTGCTCAAATTAAGGTTCAAATATAGCGGTTTTAAGCATACCTGAAAATTGAAAATCCTTTTATTTGGAAATAGAATTGAGGTTATTATTTGGGCTACTTTTAACTCGTAGCATTACGATTAAGAGGATGGGGTGATTGCTCCACAGACAGCCTTACAGCATTAGTCTTTTTACCTTACAATTTGCACAGGCTCGAAGAACGCATCCAAAAACTGAAAGAGGTTCAGCGGGGTTGGGTAAATAACTTCCGTATGGCAAGTATTTTAGCCAAACTTCAAGATCTCGACGGTTGGCTGCGCAACAGGCTCAGATATTGCATTTGGCACCATTGGAAAAAACTTGAACGAAAACGGAAAAACCTGATTCGTTTAGGAGTTGAACAAGGACAAGCCTATGCATGGTCTCGTTCACGTATGGGTGGTTGGGCGATTGCTCAGAGTCCTATTTTGGTAACTACTATTACTCTTGAAAGATTGCGGAAACGCGGTTATGAATCTATGCTCGACATTTACAAACAAATCACGCCTGTTCGACGTGATTCCTTATTCCCCTTAACTTAACGAACCGCCGTATACGAGACCCGTACGTACGGTGGTGTGAGAGGTGCATCCCGACTATTTTAGTCGGGACCATCTACTCAATTCTACGCCGTTTTTATATTTTCATCAGTCTGCTCGTCGCAATTAATACTTTCTTCGCTATCATTTCCAAGACTGAAATATCATATACCAAATATTTTAATTCTGGAGATGATGGAATCAATAAATCATAATTTTTGTCTGATGATTTAGTATGAACGACTCTGCATCTTATTTCATAAATCCGTTCTGCAATTTCGTTAATTAAATCTGCTGTTTTATTTGCTATGTTCAATGTTTTTGAAGCTATGTCTTTAGCCTTTTTACCTTTAAAGAACTCTACCATTTCTTCATCTCTTTCAATGTGGTCTCTTAACTCTTCAATAGATAAACAATCTTGAATTGTAGATTTTAATTGTTCTAATTCAGAGCCAAAACCTAATTGATTTTTATTCAAATTGAGAGTAGAGAGGATTTTCGTAATGTCAGAATCTTTATTAGGATTAAAACGAGGGTCTTTAATTATATTTTTTATTGTACTATGAGCATTCTTATTTGAAAATATAGGAAAATAGAATTCCAAGATTTGGTACAACGCAAGAAATTGAAGTAAAGGCATTTCAATTGCTGATTTAGCATACCAATATAAAGACATTGGTTCACTATCATATTCATATGTTGGAAATGCTTTGTCTAAATCTGTTTGTTCTCTTTTTCTTCTAAAATATGTTCGTCTTATTTCTCTATCATCAACCAGTTTAAAACCGATGTTTGATGAAAGGTCTAACTTAAACAGTACAGAATTTCCTATTTTTTCGAGTAAGCTTTTCGCTTTGTCGTGTTTCGTGATGTCAATATTTTCTATTCTAATAGTTGGTCTTCTTCTCGCAAAATCAAAGCGAGGCATTCTGTCTTTACAGAAGGATAGAATGGCATATTCAACACTTGCACTTCCTATTGAAACAACTATCCCATTTTCTGATTTTTCAAGTTCATAACGAGCAAATTCCTCAGGTTCACTATCATCATCGCATAATAATTTACCAAGTCTTTTTAATAAGAAACTTGGTGGTGCCATATGGCGTGTGACTGGAGCTATTTCACATTCTATTGACTTAAATTTTGGAGACCAGATGGCTTCAAAATCCATTATGAACTTATAATGCTCAAAATTGCTATCCAATAATATTTGCTCTTCTATTCTATCATTAAATTTTATTGGAACAAAATCTCTTGCACGAGGAAACTTGGCTATTTGATACTTAACTTTTTCTCCTTCTTCATTGAAATCCGTTTCTCTTTCAACTTCTTCAATGTTTATTCCAGCATCAACTAATTTCTCTAAAAGTTTTCCTTTAATTTTCATATATGCAGAATTTTTATTTTAAATGGCGTAGAACGGTTTGGGCATATGAACCGTGCGGGGATTGAAATAACCTTCCTTTCTTTAATCGCACAGAGCCTAATGGTTTTATGGAGACTAAAATTAACAATAAATAGTTTCTTTAAAAGCATTGGGCGGACATATTAAAATCACCGCAACTCCGCGAATCACCACGCCCCGCATGGTTTATGATGCCGTGTTGGCGATAGTTAATTCTCATTCTTACGATGCATTCTAATATATTCCTCAAAATCCGTTATTAAAACATCTTCCTTCATTAAATATGGATAAACCTTAAAAGGAGAAGTGTCAAATAAATAATTCCTATTAATTAAAAAAATATCATCAGCAATCCACTTCACATTAGAAAATACTATTAAATCATTACTCTCAACTGGAATATCATGCAGTTTTGATTTTTTAAATTCATTAAGAAAACCATCTTTCTCATAACACTTGAAACTATTAGGTGTTTCAAAAACAAAAACGGTTTGCCTGTATTCATCATTTATAGCAAAGGAATAAACTTGATTTAACGTGTCCAAGATTAATTCCTCCCCTTGATAACACGCTATTATTGAATAACGATTGTCTTTTGCAAAATATGAATAAGATAGTTGATTGTTTTTAAGAGAATCTCCTTTTGCATATACTTTTTGTCCTAGTATATTTTTGACATCCTTTAGTTCCAATAACTTTACTGAATCAACTTTTAATTTTGAAATTGTATTAAGTTCATAATACATATTTGGCAAATAACTACATAAAGTATCTTTCTGAGTAGAACTAATTACTTCAATTGGATTATTCAAAGCGTAATAAAGAAGGTTCAAAGTATACTTTACGTCAAAATGAAAACCAAACTGTCGAATAACTATTTTTTGAAGAGAATCAATCGGTTCAGTGCTATATACCTCTTTTTCTATACCACAGAGGTTTAGTTCATTGATTTTAGAATGCGGAACCATTTGATAAACGTTCTCATTAATTGTACTATCATAAACTGATTTATAATAACTTACCCTACTATATTTATCTGAACCGATATTCAAAAAGCTATAATTTTCTCCCTTATAGCTATTTCCATAATCATGTATAAAATCCAGCAAAACAGGTTGCTCATATTTCATCTGCTTACAAAGCAATGACGCATATTGCCCTATTATTCTAGAATTATTAATCTCCTCATATCTAAATCCCGTTTTAAAACGTACTGTTACATTTTCAAATTTGTATGTAAAATATCTATCCGTATGTGCATAAGATTCTACTAAAAAAATAGTTAGGAATACTAGTACTAAAATATGTCTCATAAGTTCTTTAGCTCTTAATTATCGCCAACGGATGGTCGTATGCTGCGTAGCCTGTGTTGCGCCTGCGGCAGGCTATGCAGTATACGACGTGTGTGTGCCCTGCATGAGCATGACCACACCCACCGAAAGGTCGTTGAAAATGTTAAATATACAAATTTAGCATAAACAATGATTCTTGGAGGGTGTATTTTTTTTCCAGAGGGTGCAAGTCCCTTATGCACTGTGGTGACTCTCAGAAGCATTAGTAAGTCGCAAGGTGGTTTACCGTGAGGTATGCACTGAAGGAAGCGAGACTACAAAATCCGGTACTGACGAACAGTACCGAACTTGTGAGATTGTGAATGCCATTTAAGATAGCAGGAATGAACCAACCTGATATGAGGCTATAAGTTTGGATAAGGCAGCACATCATGTCGACGTCCCAGCTCTTTAAATAAAGAGAATAAATGAAGTAGTAGATCAGGCAGGCATTGGAGGAAGGTACCGACCGTAGGAAGATCATGAGCACTATATTAAAATTATTACGTGAATAAAATGTTCTTACCAGGGGAGGTCTTGTCAACCACGAGTTGGTTATGGCAAGAATTGGAGCGAAGCGGAAATCGCGAATTCGCATGGAATTATTTTATGAGCAACTCAGCAGAGGCCATAGTAGCTGTAAGACCATGAGCCACAAATAGAGATTGTGGAGGACTCACAGAGCAGTGAAGGGCTGAACGTTAAGTTGGTCCAAATGTTGCAAAGAAGCTGTTGTTAACAACTCTAGCTTTGTATTAAGCGGAACAGGGAAAAGAAAAAGTAAACTAAAATGATTGAACAAATACTTACACGTAAGAATATGGTGCGGGCGATGCATCAAGTCCAGAAGAACCAAGGTTCAGCAGGAGTTGATCGTATGCCCGTGACTAAACTCTCAGATCTGATGTCAATTGATAAAGCGGAACTGACACAGAGTGTTCGTTCGGGTAATTATTTGCCTCAAGCCATTTTAGGAGTTGTACCGAACGAAGTGAGATCATGAACACCTTTTAAAATATAGTTTGGTGAATAAATTCCAAAAGGAAACGGGAAGATGCGCTTATTGGGTATCCCGACTGTAACCGACCGTTTGCTTCAGCAAGCTGTACTTCAAATTATCACGGCAAAGTTTGAATTTGAATTTTCGGACTTTAGCTTTGGGTTCAGACCGAACCGAAGTCTGCATCAGGCAGTACTAAAAGCTCAGGGATATATCAACGATGGCTATCAGCATATTGTAGATATTGACTTGAAGACCTTCTTCGATGAAGTGGATCACTGCCATTTATTGCAACTGCTATATCGCAAGGTAAAATGCAAAGCAACAATGCGTTTAATCCGCAAATGGCTGCGTGCCCCGATCTTAATCGAAGGCAAGTTGGTCAAACGCAGAAAAGGCGTACCGCAGGGGAGTCCATTGAGTCCGTTGCTGTCCAATATCATGTTGCATGAACTGGATCGGGAACTGGAAAAACAGGGATTGAAATTCATCCGCTATGCCGACGATTTTAGTATTTATACCAAATCGAAAGCTACCGCCCGAAGAGTTGGGAACAAGGTTTACAAGTTTTTACGAAATAAACTCAAGTTGACAATTAATCGGGAAAAGAGTGGCATTCGGCGACCTGTTCATTTTACCGTTTTGGGTTTTGGCTTTGTGCCTACCTACAGGAAAGGTGAGCGGGGCAAGTACCAACTGATAGTATCAGAAAAGAGTTGGAAGAAACTGAAAGAAAAGCTCAAACTAATCACTCGAAAAACGACACCGATGAGCTTTGAGGAACGCATCCAAAAACTGAATGAGGTTCAGCGGGGTTGGGTAAATAACTTCCGTATGGCAAGTATTTTAGTCAAACTTCAAGATCTCGACGGTTGGCTGCGCAACAGGCTCAGATATTGCATTTGGCACCATTGGAAAAAACTTGAACGAAAACGGAAAAACCTGATTCGTTTAGGAGTTGAACAAGGACAAGCCTATGCATGGTCTCGTTCACGTATGGGTGGTTGGGCGATTGCTCAGAGTCCTATTTTGGTAACTACTATTACTCTTGAAAGATTGCGGAAACGCGGTTATGAATCTATGCTCGACATTTACAAACAAATCACGCCTGTTCGACGTGATTCCTTATTCCCCTTAACTTAACGAACCGCCGTATACGAGACCCGTACGTACGGTGGTGTGAGAGGTGCATCCCGACTATTTTAGTCGGGACCATCTACTCAATTGGGCTGTCGTACTTATTTCTTGGTCTCTTTCCATGATTTAATCGCTTTTGAAACTAAAGTTTTATAGTGTCTAGATTCATCTCTCTCCTTATATTTTGTCAATGCGTAATAAGAAAAATCCGTGGCTAATTCATTTAAATATGAATGTCCTCTTTCAAGGTATGATTTCTCCTCTTTACCGTTAAGGTTTATTAAGATGCTAAATCCAAAAGCGGAATGATTACAATTTACATCAATAAATCTTTTATCATCATGCTCTAGTAAATACCACATTCTATCTTCAAAATCAATAACTTTCATTAACTAGTTCGCATTTACATTTATGTATTCTATTTAGCTCAAATCATAAGCTAATAATCCGCCATTGCCTTGAATTAGATTTATTGAGCTTTTAATCTGCGCTAAGGTATCAAGCTTATTATATTTCACACAAAAAATCTTTGCTTCATCTAATGTATGAGAAATATCTGAGACCAATATATCAAGGAAATCAACTCCCTGTATTCGATTCTCTTTCCGCAAGTAATAATAAATATGCAGGTGATACAATAATATCTCACTCTTTTCAATCAACTCAATTTCTGGATAAATCATTAACTCCTTAAACATTGACTTTAAGTGTTCCTTAGTCTCTATACTTCTTGTCTCCAATAAAGGCAATATAAAATTCAACCAAGAGCCCAAAATCCAATGACCACCAAACTCCCTATCAGATATAAAATATTTTCCTTTCCCAGTTGAAAAGTCAACTAATTCCTTTTCATCTACTGCCTCAATAAAGTAATTATGTCCTTCCATTTAATCTTAAATTCATATTGACAAGGATTATTGTTTGTTATCTTCGTCCGTATGCAGCCCAACGGTTGGTGTATGAAGCGTTGGGCATTTCGAAGCACTTTACTGTCAAACCGCTACAAAGTTTATTAAATGTAACGCCCTTGAAATTAGCACTATCCGCCCAATGATTTATACACTTTGTGTGTGCCCTGCATGAGCATGACCACACCCACCGAAAGGTCGTTGAAAATGTTAAATATACAAATTTAGCATAAACAATGATTCTTGGAGGGTGTATTTTTTTTCCAGAGGGTGCAAGTCCCTTATGCACTGTGGTGACTCTCAGAAGCATTAGTAAGTCGCAAGGTGGTTTACCGTGAGGTATGCACTGAAGGAAGCGAGACTACAAAATCCGGTACTGACGAACAGGAACCTGATATGAGGCTATAAGTTTGGATAAGGCAGCACATCATGTCGACGTCCCAGCTCTTTAAATAAAGAGAATAAATGAAGTAGTAGATCAGGCAGGCATTGGAGGAAGGAAAATGTTCTTACCAGGGGAGGTCTTGTCAACCACGAGTTGGTTATGGCAAGAAGTCAGCAGAGGCCATAGTAGCTGTAAGACCATGAGCCACAAATAGAGATTGTGGAGGACTCACAGAGCAGTGAAGGGCTGAACGTTAAGTTGGTCCAAATGTTGCAAAGAAGCTGTTGTTAACAACTCTAGCTTTGTATTAAGCGGAACAGGGAAAAGAAAAAGTAAACTAAAATGATTGAACAAATACTTACACGTAAGAATATGGTGCGGGCGATGCATCAAGTCCAGAAGAACCAAGGTTCAGCAGGAGTTGATCGTATGCCCGTGACTAAACTCTCAGATCTGATGTCAATTGATAAAGCGGAACTGACACAGAGTGTTCGTTCGGGTAATTATTTGCCTCAAGCCATTTTAGGAGTCGAGATTCCAAAAGGAAACGGGAAGATGCGCTTATTGGGTATCCCGACTGTAACCGACCGTTTGCTTCAGCAAGCTGTACTTCAAATTATCACGGCAAAGTTTGAATTTGAATTTTCGGACTTTAGCTTTGGGTTCAGACCGAACCGAAGTCTGCATCAGGCAGTACTAAAAGCTCAGGGATATATCAACGATGGCTATCAGCATATTGTAGATATTGACTTGAAGACCTTCTTCGATGAAGTGGATCACTGCCATTTATTGCAACTGCTATATCGCAAGGTAAAATGCAAAGCAACAATGCGTTTAATCCGCAAATGGCTGCGTGCCCCGATCTTAATCGAAGGCAAGTTGGTCAAACGCAGAAAAGGCGTACCGCAGGGGAGTCCATTGAGTCCGTTGCTGTCCAATATCATGTTGCATGAACTGGATCGGGAACTGGAAAAACAGGGATTGAAATTCATCCGCTATGCCGACGATTTTAGTATTTATACCAAATCGAAAGCTACCGCCCGAAGAGTTGGGAACAAGGTTTACAAGTTTTTACGAAATAAACTCAAGTTGACAATTAATCGGGAAAAGAGTGGCATTCGGCGACCTGTTCATTTTACCGTTTTGGGTTTTGGCTTTGTGCCTACCTACAGGAAAGGTGAGCGGGGCAAGTACCAACTGATAGTATCAGAAGAGAGTTGGAAGAAACTGAAAGAAAAGCTCAAACTAATCACTCGAAAAACGACACCGATGAGCTTTGAGGAACGCATCCAAAAACTGAATGAGGTTCAGCGGGGTTGGGTAAATAACTTCCGTATGGCAAGTATTTTAGTCAAACTTCAAGATCTCGACGGTTGGTTGCGCAACAGGCTCAGATATTGCATTTGGCACCATTGGAAAAAACTTGAACGAAAACGGAAAAACCTGATTCGTTTAGGAGTTGAACAAGGACAAGCCTATGCATGGTCTCGTTCACGTATGGGTGGTTGGGCGATTGCTCAGAGTCCTATTTTGGTAACTACTATTACTCTTGAAAGATTGCGGAAACGCGGTTATGAATCTATGCTCGACATTTACAAACAAATCACGCCTGTTCGACGTGATTCCTTATTCCCCTTAACTTAACGAACCGCCGTATACGAGACCCGTACGTACGGTGGTGTGAGAGGTGCATCCCGACTATTTTAGTCGGGACCATCTACTCAATTAGCAACTGGGCGTTGATTCTTCCAGTCTGTTTTTCAGTCATTTAAGGTTTCTTTAATTGTCTTTTCAATCTGCACAAAACTGTCAACGGAGCGCAAATTTATTTTGTTTTTTTGTGGGAGGGCAACCTTAAAACCGCCCTTAAAGGCGGTTACTTGGGCTGGCTTTGTAAGCTCTTTGGCAAGCTTTGGTCGTGCGGCGGCTCGCGGGGCTTGCCAATGTGCTTACAAATAGGGTGGGCTTTTCCATCAGCTTCTCACTGTTTTACCCAATGCTTCTAATAACTGCGGATTATCCTCTAAACCAATCTTTGCTACTGCATAGAATTCACTCATCCAATCATCTATCTTTGCAAATGCAGCATCTTTTATTTTTGTTGCGTCTTGCGATTCCCCTTTTTCTTTAAGATAAATTGCTCTTGCCACTTCTAATTCAGATATTATGGTGTTTGCTGCTGTCAAGTCGTCAACTGATATTTTTAAACGAGCTAATTTACCTTGAATAGCAGAATCGGCAGATGCAACACTATAAAATTTCTTTGCAGCTTCTAACCATTTGATATAAGTCCGTGGCATTACGCCTGAAATGGCTAATTTGTCTGCGGTTAACGAATCGTTACGGAATACAACTTTTGCTTTCTTTCGGTGGGTGTTGAATGTGTCTTCTAATTGCTCCTTTTTACTTGAAAAATCCGCGTAAGCGGCAGATGTTTCATCGTCTTCGGTTTTGTTTGCATCGTATGCAGTCCTGGTTTTTGTAAGCAATGCTTTACCTTCTGCGATAACTGCCGAATCGTAGCCTAAATCTGCCATAATTGCAGAAATTTCAGGTTGGGTTTCCGCATTTTCCAAAGCTACCCGGTACAATTCCAATGTTGCTGTGTCTGTAAGTTTTGTTCGTGATGCCATAATTTAATTTTTAAAGGTTTATAATTAATTACATTTGGTTTTTTCGCTTTTACAATTTTGTTTTTCAGTATTACAATTGTGTTTTCCCCACTCACATTTTATCTTTTCGGATTTGGAATTAAATTTTTCGAACGTACCGCAATATTTTGCATTCTTAACAGTCTATTTTTCCTCACAACAGTTATATTTTCCAAACTTACATCTGCTATTTTTCAACTTGCTACTGTATTTGTAAAACTAAATGTTAAATATAACGAAAATACTTTTTGTCAGAACCCCGTTGTACGTCCATTTTATTAAAAAATCAGCAACAACTTTCATTCTTTTGTATCGAAGGGCATTTCACCGAACCATAAGAACAATAAATGCAACAATCACCCTGCTTTGGTTTTAAAACTGTATGGCAATTTTCACATTCATAGAAAAACTGACAAGAATCTTCAGGCATGGTTTCTTCAATTTGATGTCCGCATTTAGGACAAGTAATTGTA
Source organism: Labilibaculum sp. (assembly GCF_963664555.1). GTDB lineage: Bacteria > Bacteroidota > Bacteroidia > Bacteroidales > Marinifilaceae > Labilibaculum. Next base: position 2,009,531 of record NZ_OY761461.1, read on the forward strand.
GATTTTAATTCTACTTTCATAATTATTTCCCCAATTTTAAAATCCTTAATGCTCCCTGAACCACAATTAAAAATACGATTGAACCAACAATTAGGTCAGGGTATTTTGATTGTGTTAGCAACACTAAAATACCTGCTAAAATTACACCTCCATTAATAATAACATCATTGGATGTAAAAATCATGCTGGCTTTCATGTGGGCTTCATTGCTTTTTGATTTTTGAAGTAGAACCAGGCAGATTGCATTTGCAATAAGGGCTAATATTGAAACACCAATCATTATTCGGTAATCCGGCATGGCTTCTGAGCCAAGAAATCGCCTGATAACTTCAATTAACCCTAATAGTGCAAGAGATAATTGGAAGTATCCACTTAAACGAGCAACTTTCTTTTTTCGGGTTACCGTTGAACCAACAGCCCACAGGCTTAATCCATAAACGAATGAATCTGCAAGCATATCTAAAGAGTCTGCAACAAGCCCCATTGATTTAGAAAATAACCCGGTGGTCATTTCTATTACAAAGAAGACAAAGTTGATTATCAGTACTGACCAAAGTAATTTCGATTGAACACCGGAACTTTCTAATACAACTTCACTCTCTTTTATTGTTGAAGTATTTGAAAGTTTTGCGCCTAAGTTAAGTTCCTCTAATTGACTTGTTATCTTTTGATTTTCTGCTGAATGATATATAGTTAAATTTCTGTTTTCAATATCAAAGTCAAGCCTTTTAATTTCTGGAAGTCCATCTAACTTCATTCGTATTAGGTTTTCTTCTGATGGACAATCCATTTTCGATATGTGGTATTCTGATTTTAACATTCCTTGCAATTTAATTGAATATCTTCTTTTTCTATTTGTAAAGTCAAATGGTTTATGTTGTATTTCTTTGACAAAATATCCTGAATATCCTTTAATAGTTGGTCTGGATTAGAGTTGGGTGCAATCAAATGAGCAGATAAGGCATTTTCTGTGGTACTCATTGCCCATATATGTATATCATGCAAGCCTTCAACTCCATTCTGGTTAAGTATCGTACTTTTCACTTCATCTAATTCTATATTCTTGGGTACAGCATCAAGGGCAAGCCTTATCGATTCAATAAATAGTTTCCATGTACTCCACATAATCACGAGTATTATAATAAAACTCATAATCGGGTCAATCCAATTCAGTCCGGTTTTTACAATCAATAGTCCTGAAATTACTACGCCTAATGATACACCGGCATCGGCTGCCATATGAAGAAATGCTCCTTTTATGTTTAAATCATCTTTCTGTCCTTTTAGAAACATAAGGGCGGTAATTGTATTAATCAATACACCAATTCCAGCTACAATCATAACCTGAGCACCTGCAACTGGTTCAGGGTTTTTAAACTGACCTATTGCATCCCAGGCAATTGCAATTACAGCTCCAAAGAGCAAAAAGGCATTTAGCACTGAAATTAATATGGTTGTTTTTTTGAAGCCGTAAGTAAACCTGCCTTTTGGTTTTTTTGTAGCTAACCAAATGGCAAACCATGCAAAAATCAGACTAAGGACATCGCTTGCATTATGTCCGGCATCCGCTAAAAGAGCGGATGAATTAGCGATTAAGCCATAAAATACTTCTACAAGTACAAAGAGTATATTTAAGCTTACACCAATGCTAAAAGCTTTGTTGTAATTGGATTTATGTGAGTGTGTATGACTATGATTATGTGCCATAAATCAGTATTTTAAATTAACCATCTTTTTGTTTTATTCCTATAAATATAAAATTTCATAGCTCAAAGTATTAAAATACAGGTTGCCAAATTACAGGCAACCTGTATTATATAGAATTAATCTTCGACTGTTAATCCAGTTTTTACCCGATAAGCCTGTTCAACGTCGGAAACATATATTATTCCATCACCGTGATGCAATGTCCTCCCGCAATCTGAAATGATGCTGACAATAGAATCTACATCTTCTTCGAATACTACCATCTCAATTTTTGCAACAGGACTGTCCGTAACAGAAAATTTCTGCGAAACAGATGCGTATTCATCCTGAAATTTTCCGATTCCTTCCGCCAACGAAATTGTTGCATTCTCAAAGCCTTTTTCTTTAAGTTGTTGAACAATTTCATTCACTTTGTTTGGTCGTATAAATGCTTTTATTTCTTTCATGATAATAATTTTAATGGTCATGTTCAGTTTCTTCTTTGCCCATGTCCGACAGTAAATAATATGCTGCGTTCATTACAATTTGAGTATTTTCCGGTAATGGGTCAATCAATTTTATTTCGGTATAACCTTCATCTTTAAGACCAGTCATAACCTCTACCATGCGGAAAGTCATTTCATCGTTTTCTTCATTTAATTCGTTCGCATGTTCATCGTGGTTATGACCTTCATCGTTATCATTGTCATGATTTTCCACCTCTTCATGACTTTCATCCCCGTCATCGTGTCCATCATGGTCGTGTTCTGCCATCGATTCATTGTCTAATACAAAAATGAATGACTTGGTTCCTTCAGTAACAATTGCATCGTTGGGCAAAGAACGCGTATAGTTTTCATCTGTATGAATATGCCCGGAAATGTACATTCCTGAGATTAAACCCGTAATTTTTTCATTTATTTTTGCATGTATATGAACCGCCCTTGAATCAGTCTCAAATTCTTTCCCAATTGCAAATATTGTTGCCGTTAATTCTTCTTCATGTCGGTTTGAAACGGTAAAATGTATTTTTTGCCCTTCCTTAATTAAATGGACGTCTTTTTCGTAAATCATAAAATCGGCATGAATTGCACTGTTGTCGGTAATTTCAAGTAATATGTCTTTTGCATCAACGTAAGTTCCAACTTTTATGTTTATGTCATTTATGAAACCATTAATTGGTGACTTAATACTTATTGTATTTGAAATCTCACCTTCTTTAACTTTATCAGGTGAAAGATTCAACAACTGCAATCGTGATTTTAAACCTTCATATTTAGCCTTAATTGTATTGTATTCAGATTTTGTTTGCTGATAATCCCTACCAGCTCCCACATTATTCTCGAAAAGCTCTTTTTGGCGTGCATACTCTTTTTCGATAAATTCGAGTTTGCTGGATATTTCAGCAAAGCCCTCCTGTAAAGAGATATAATCGGGATGTTCGAGCACTGCCAGTAATTGACCTTTTTTTACCCTATCGCCATGAAAAACATTAATTGTTTTTACATTGCCACCAATAATGGCTGTAACTTCGGCACTGCCTGACGGGGGGACTTCCAGTTGACCATTTGACTTTACAAGCGTTGTTAGATTACGCATTTGAAAAGACCCCAATTTTAAATTTAGGGCTTCACGTTGCCTGGCATTTAAAACTACTGCCCCTTCAACACCATGCTCTTCCTGTTCCTCACCTTCATGGCTATCTTTTTTTTCTGAATTACACGATAACATTGTAGCCACCATGATAAATGCTAAAAATATTTTTGTCTTCATTTTATATAATTTTTCGGTTATTTACCTGTTAAATATTTCAATTGGGCAGACAATTGAAAATACTCTGCCTGCTGGTTTAAAAATTCTTGTTTTGTGTTGATTGCTGTAGCCATGTTTTGAATAAATTGAACATAGTCAATACTTCCGAGCCGATATGCCAGGTTGGATGCCTGTATTTGTTCATCTGCCAATGGCAACGCTTCTTTTATGTAGTAGTCGATAACCTGTTGCAAGGTAAGGTAACGGCTAATTTGCTGATTGTACCCGGCTTTTATTTCCAGTTCTTTTTGCTCGTATTGCCGATTGACAATTTGGAAGTCAATTTTTGAAGCTTTGGTTTTTCCCGATTGTGAAAAGAATGCCAACGGGACAGAGATACCTGCTTCCCAACCATAAAACCCGGAATTGCCGTCAACCGACTGCCATTTATAACCCAGGTCTAACTTTGGAAGGAAATTGGCTTTTTCCGCTTTCCATACCGATTCTGCCACATCAATCCCGGTTGAATAATAATTCAGCAGCGGGCTTTCGCTCAATGTATCAATTTCGGAAACGATATTGAAAGCATACTGCCCCAAACCCTGTATGTTAACATCTACTGCAACCGGGTATAATAGGTATTGATTCAGAATTTGCAAGCTTGCCAAATAGTTGCTTTCAGCTTTCTTTAAATTAACCTGCAATTCTTTGTATTTAGCCGAAGCGGAAAGGTATTCGATTTTAGAAGTAGCCTGTGTTTTGTACCTCAATTCCGCAGCTTTCTGAAAGTCGGCGTACAAGGTGTCGAGTTCTTTATAAAGCTGCCATTGCTGTTTGGCATGAACCGCATTGTACCAGGCGATACTAACATCACGGGTTAACGAATATTCGGTAAGGTTCTGCCCCGAAATAGCTTGTTGGGTGCGTGCATTTGCTAACTTGCTTTTTGCCGGAATGCCAAAAACATCGATATCCGACTGACCAATCCCAATTCTGTTTTGAATACCGGGCGTACCGTTTCCCACTTCTTCTTTACCCGTGTAAACAGAGGTTGTACCCAATTGGTAAGCCGTTGCTTTTAAAGCTTCCTGTTTGTCAACTTCCAATTGGGCTGCTTTAATTGAAGGATAATTTTCTTTTGCCCTTTCAATGACTTGTGGCAATGTTAGTGAAGAATCCTGCGCATTGGCATTTCCTGAAATCCCCAGACCTACCATTATAAAAAGGACAGAAAATACACCCATTGCCGGTTTAGGCAACTTTATTTTTTTAGCCCCCGATTCAACAAATTTATAGAGAATGGGCAGCACAATAAGGGTTAGCAAAGTTGATGTAAGCATACCCCCAATTACAACTGTAGCCAAAGGTCGTTGAACTTCGGCACCTGCAGAAGCCGATACAGCCATAGGTAAAAACCCTAAAATATCGGTAGATGCTGTTAGCAGTATAGGACGGATACGCCTGATAGAACCTTTAATAATTATATCATTGATATGGAGTTTCCCTTCTGCCTTGAGTTCATTAAAACCCGATATGAGGACTAACCCGTTTAACACCGCCACACCAAACAATACAATAAATCCCACTCCGGCAGAAATACTGAATGGCATATCTCTCAAAAATAATGAGAATACACCACCTACAGCGGCAAATGGTACAGCTACATAAATCATGAGGGTTTGTTTAAACGATTTAACCGCAAAAAATACCAACATGAAAATTAATGCCAAAGCGAGTGGAACTACCAGAGACAATCTTTTAGAAGCTCTTTCGAGGTTTTCGAATGCTCCCCCATACCGAATATAATAACCCGTAGGTAGTTCCAGTTTTTCATCTAAAGTTGTTTGAATTTCCTCTACGAGCGACTTAATATCCCTGCCTTCAACATTAATCCCCACATAGGTACGCCTGTTGGTATTGTCACGACTAATTTGCATCGGTCCTGGCTGATAACTAATTTCAGCAACTTCTTTTAAGGGTATTTGATTACCATCGGGAAGATTAACAAACAGGTTTCGCAAATCGTCAATACTTGTTCGATGTTCTTCGTCCAAGCGTACCACAAGGTCGAACATCCGCTCACCTTCGTATATACTTCCGGCAACGCCACCACTAAAAGCAGTTTCAACGATGGTATTTAGTTCTTTAATATTCAAGTTGTACCGACCAAGCTTATTCCTATCGTAATTAACCGTAATCTGAGGCAATCCTCTTGTTGCTTCAGCTTTTACACCTGCAATACCATCAATTCCAGAAATTAACCCGGCAATTTCTTCTGCTTTGTCAGCCAGCATTTCCAAATCATCGCCATATAGTTTAACGGCAACATCCTGACGAATACCAGTTAGCAATTCATTGAAGCGCATTTCAACAGGCTGGCTAAATTCATAATTGATTCCGGGCAATACGCTTACTTTTTCTCTCACCTTATCAATTAATTCAGCTTTTGATTCAGCTTTTGTCCACTGGTCTTGTGGGGTTAATATCACAAAAATATCAGCAATATCAATTGGCATCGGGTCCATGGGTAAATCTGCCACCCCAATTCTGCTTTGAATACTTTCTATTTCATCGGGAAAATTCTCCAATATAATTTGTTCCAATCTTGTGGAAGTTTTTGTAACCTCAGTTAACGAAGTACCCGGCTTTAAAAATGCCTGAAAAGCAAAATCGCCTTCATCAAGTTTGGGAATAAATTCAGCCCCCATTCGTGTAAAAAGAAAACCGCCGGAGACTAACAGCACAAAAGCAATTGTGATTACAATCCAACTTCTTTTAAGCGACCATCCGATTACCGGGGTATATATCTTTTCAAGTTTTCCAATTAATTTATCCCCCCATGATTTTTTATCTGTTTTAGGTGGTTGAAGAAATAAGGCTGCCATCATTGGAATATAGGTGAGACACAATACTACCACGCCCAATACTGCAAAACCAAATGTCATTGCCATAGGGATGAACATTTTACCTTCGACACCTTGTAAGGCTAATACGGGAATAAAAACAATCAAAATTATGAGCTGACCAAAAAATGCTGAGTTCATCATTTTGCTTGCCGAATTATAGGCAATTTCGTTTCGTTTCGCCTGGTCGAGTTTTGTTCCGATAAGGTTTTTGCGATGGAGGTAAAATATCATGGCTTCAACAATAATTACTGCTCCATCTACCAATATCCCGAAATCGAGCGCCCCCAAACTCATCAGGTTAGCCCACACCCCAAACAGGTTCATCATTATAAATGCAAAAAGTAATGCCAATGGAATGGTTGATGCCACAATTAAACCGCCCCTTAAATTTCCCAGGAATATTACAAGTACAAATATTACAATTAAAGCACCCAGCGAAAGGTTTTCGGCAACCGTTGAGGTTGTACTTTTAATGAGTTTACTTCGGTCAAGAAAAGGTTTTATTACAACGCCTTCGGGAAGTGATTTTTGGATTAAGCCTATCCTTTCTTTTACATCTTTAATCACATCATTCGAGTTTTCCCCTTTTAACATCATTACAATTCCACCAACTGCTTCTCCTTTTCCATTTTTTGTAAAAGCACCATAACGGACAAAACTACCGTATTTAACTTCTGCCACATCCCTCATAAAAACAGGTTGTCCATCGATGTTTGCAACTAAAGTATTTTTAATATCATCAATCGACCTCATTAATCCTTCGCCCCTGATAAAATTGGCTTGAAAGTTTTTCTCGATATATGCTCCACCGGTATTCTGATTGTTGTCCTCAAGGGTTTCAAAAACATCGGAAATTGTTAATCCCATGCTCCGAAGTTTATCCGGGTTAATAGCAACTTCGTATTGTTTTCCCCTACCACCAAAAGAGTTTACCTCAACAACACCGGGTAGCATTGCCATTTGCCTTTTTACAATCCATTCCTGCATGGTACGGAGTTCCATATCATCGTAAATGGTATCAAAACCCGGTTGTACTTCAAGCGTATATTGATAGATTTCGCCTAATCCTGTGCTGATAGGTGCCATAAAAGGTTGTCCAAAACCTTCAGGGATTTTTTCTTTTACCTCTGCTAAGGCTTCACTTACCAATTGCCGGGGTAAATAAGTTCCGGCACTTTCTTTAAAAACGATAGTTACAACAGAAAGCCCGAACCTCGATACACTTCGTATTTCAGTCACATCAGGGAGGTTTGCCACGGCTAATTCTACCTGATAGGTTACAAACTGTTCAATATCTTCTGTACCCAAATTAGGGGCAGTAGTAATTACCAAAACCTGATTATTTGTTATGTCGGGCATGGCATCAAGTGGCACTTTGGTCATGGAATATATTCCGCCAATAATCAGTCCGATTGTCATCAGCCCGATAAGTGCCTTATTCTTTATTGAAAAGGATATTATACTATTTATCATTGTATAAATATTTTTTTAGTTATTAATTTGCTCTTGTTATTTATTTTTCGTTTCATAATATTTATTGAAATTTTCTTTGTTTTTGAAATAGACCACGTCCTGTTTATTCCTTGTTTTAAGTCCGATAATTGCGTCAGCTTTATTTATTGAATCTCCCGAAAATGCATCAGTTACTATTGCCACTTCTTTAAAATGCTTTACTAAATGATTGAAACATTGCTGGCTACAGAAATAGTAAATTTTGTCATCGAAAACCGCTTTGGTGCTTTCATGGATTTGGAGGTTATCCCCATTCATGCATATCCAATATGCAGGCACTTCTTGTTTAAACCAGGCAATTTTTCGCCAGGCAAATCTTGAGTCGCACCAGTAGGTATAAAAAACAAGAACAGACAATACGCCAATGAAAAGGATGCCGAAACTAATCAGCATAGCCCTGTTAAATTTTTTTTCGTCAAGCTTTTGCTTTTCAAGAAGCTGCTGCTTGCTTAACCTCTTTTTTTTCATATTAAAAAGATTAAGTGATTAATACTGTCGATAAAATGCTTTACCGGAATTAAAAAAATCGAAAGGAAACTAAACAGTAGCGGGAGGTGCCCTTAATGAACGGCTTGTAAGGAATTTTTGCTTTTGCAGCGTCGAGATAAAAAAACAGGTTTTAGATGGGTCTTCAACCCTAACTGTTAATTCAGGATTTGACTCAACACAAAAAAGGTCGAAATGAAAATTTGATTCAGATGGAGTATTAACAACTAAATCGTTTGCTTTTTCGGAAATAATAAGATTAAATGCATGACAATGCGTATCCGGGTTTTCATTGTGTTTATCCGGGTTGGTGTTCTCACATTCTAAGTTTTCCTGATGGGCTTCTATTGAATCGAAATGATGGTGGTGGGGAATAACAGCATGGGCAAAAATAATTATCCCTGCAACGAGGATAAGAAATTTGCTTGTATGTTTTCCTTTTAAAATCAATCTATAAGCTATTTAAAATGTTTTTCAATATTATAACGACAAATGTACGATAAAGTTTTTGCAACTGAGTTGCAAAGTTATTTTTTACAATTTGAACAAATTCCTTTAACTACCATATTTACACTTTCGAGGGAAAATCTATTGGGAAGGTTAATTGTAGGAACAGGAATGTCGTTTAAACAAAACGTTTGATTACATTTTGTGCAAAGGAAATGGACATGCAGGTCTTCCGGGGCGCACTTGCAATTATCCTGACAAAGCGCATATCTTAAAGAACCCGAACCATCTTCAATCGAATGAATCAGTTTATTTTCCTGAAATGTTTTTAGCGTTCGATACAAAGTTGCCTTATCCGCTTTTTCAAATTTTTGTTCTAATTCAGGTAAACTAATAGCCGTTTTTTGTTCTGTCAGAACTTGTAAAACCAACTGTCGCATTGCGGTTGGTTTGATATTTTTCAAGTTGAGTTTGTTGTCTATTTCCTTTTTCATTTTACTAATTTCAATAATCTCGGTTTGTTCAAAGCTCAAATGTAACAATTAAGCACCGGTGCGTAGGCAGAATTGCAGCTCTTTTACAAGCCTTTGGTTTGGGTGTTGGCTTGTGGGGTCTTGGAAATGTGCTGCAATGTGGGTCAGGGTTTCCCTTCTTCTTTTTGCGGGGGGAGAAAAAACAAAATAAATTCCTCCAAGTTTGCACCGAACTTTTATAATTGCATGTCTTTTTTCGCCTTGTTGCTAACTCCTAAATAAAGCAATGGGCTTTATTTCGTTTATATTTTTTTAAAAAGTGTATTTACCGACCCATATAGGGCGGTAATGTACACATATTATGATGAATCACTAAATATGTCATCAATTGGGTTCTTTATTTGACTAATATTTTGAGTGGAAACATGAGTGTAAATTTCGGTTGTTTTCGACGAACTATGTCCCAGTAAGTTTTGAATGTATCGTAAATCCGTACCTTGTTCCAATAAGTGTGTTGCGAATGAGTGGCGCAGGGTGTGTGGACTAATTTTTTTCTTAATTCTGGTTTTTGTACATGCTTGTTTTAATATATTCGCTACACTGGTGGTACTATACTTGCTTCCAACTTCCTGCCCTTCAAATAAATATACTTTTGGCTTGTAATTTTTATAGTAATCTCTCAATTCATTTACAAGTAGGGGAGACAGTAAAGAAACCCGGTCTTTATTTCCTTTGGCATTTTTTATTATTACTAATCCCCGTGTAGAATCAATATCGCTCAGTTTTAAATTAACTAATTCACTTCTCCTGAGTCCTGCCGAATAAATTAACGATAGAATACATTTGTGCTTTTTATTTGTACAGCTATTAATAATGGCTTTTACTTCAAGCTTGCTTAGTACGGTGGGCAATATTTTAGCCTTATTGGCACGATCTATCTTGTAAACTTTTCTATCCTTACCTAAAACTTTTTCGTAGTAAAATTTAATGGCATTGATTCTTTGGTTCTGCTGACTGGTAGAAATGCTTTTGGTCTTTATTAATTTCAGAATGTACGTATTGGTTTCATCTGTGGTGATATCGAGTAGGTTTTTGTCTGAAAAATGTTTTTGAAAATCATTAAAATAACTGGTGTATATTTTTATAGTTTGTGGGCTGTACCTTTTTTGTTCCAGTTTCTCAAGATATCCTTTAGGAAGCTTTAATTTAAACTTTGTATCTTTTTTAGTGCTTGTAATACTCGTTTTTTGATCATCAATAATAATTTCATCTGAGGCGAACACCTCCTTAAACTTCCTGTAATCGAAATCTTTTCGGGCTATCCACCAGCATTTTTTTGTTTGGCTCCATCGGGCAGGGAAGTTCTGCTTTAGTCGATTCACAATTTCCGAACTGTAGTTAAATTGAATGACTACAATTTCTTTACTGCGATGCGTATTGGCCGATAGGTGGATTTTTGTGCTCATTTACATGCTCTTGTTAAAGGGTTACTAAATTATAAAATGAATATTGTTTAGCAAAGCAGAATCAAATTAAATAAGCAGGAAAATGAGATGAGTTTTTTTTGTAGGGCAGAAAGTACTTTTTGCTTTTCCAGGCAGAACAAAAAACACCCCAGGCTTTCGCCCGGGGTGCTCTGTCCAACTTGTATGTAGTTAATCGGGAATAGCATGACTTCTAGTTGTCTATTTACTATTCCCGTAGAAGCTATTGATATCTCAGTAGTCTATATTTTTGCGCCTGAAGAATGAAGTATGACTCCAGTAAGAAAATTTGAACGCCCGTAGGATGAATTACTGCTTCGGTAGCCAAAATTGAACGCCCGTAGGATGAGTCATGATTCCCGTAGCCAAAAACACCATCCTAGAGCAAAACGAGTCAACAGTAATAGGGGTTACAGCGAGCTCACTGTTTCTGTTTCATTATCATTTTTTGTGTGTTTCTTTCTTCCGTACTCACTCGAATACCTTTTTTGTTTCTCTTCGTCGTTCCAGAAGGCGTACTTGCCATAGGCACGAATTTCGTCGACCAATTGCTTCAGGTAAGTGTAGGCTCGGTCGCGCATTAGTTTTTCAGGCCGGTTTTTGCTGTTTTTTACGCCGTCAACCTTGTTCATCAGGTCGAAAAGCTCGTGGGAGAGCTGTTGGGCACGCTCAGTTTTCGATTTGTCAAAAAGGATGGCTTCCAAAGGTTCAGGATATTGTCTGGCAAAAGCGGGGTAGTCGCTCATGTCCTGAATTAAATCCATGTGGCCGTTGCCATCAAGAATGTTTTGTAGTTTTTTCAGAATATCCGGATGGTTTCGGTAGGCAAACTGAAAATCATACTTTAATTCGCGTTGCAGCAGGCTGGCTTCCTCAATTTTTTCTTCCCACTCTTGTGTGCTGGTTAAAGCCGATTCATAAACAGCAGTCCAAACCGATTGCTGTTCCTGCAAAAATTTAGCTCTTGGTGCAAGCTCATTAATTGTATCCTCGCTGAGTCCTTTTGCCAAAAGCGCTTCTTTGTCTTCCAGGGCATATTGGTGAAGTACTCCGGCCTCGCCAATGGCAATGGCTACGGGGATGGTAGTCGAAACAATTTTGTCTTCAGAAATTTCAAGAACCAATTCATTAATTGTTTTTGTTGTTGTTACATCTGTCATTTATTAGGGTTTTTTAGGGTTGAAACATCAACCGGATTTGTAAAAAAAATCATTTGGAATTCCTAAAGTAGGAAATGTATGTTAAAAATAAAAAATTATGCTAATAAATTTATAATTTATTTTATGATTCCATAAAAAAAGTCAGTGTTTGCAGGGGTTTTAACTGTTAATTTAAATTATAGATAAATATAATTTAGGTTTTCTGTTTCGGGATAGAATAATTTTTTGGAATAACATGCCACTGGACAATCGCAAAATCAGCCTTCCAAAACCAGTCGTATTTGCCGTCTTAAACTGAACATTTGTTCATAACTGCACAGCTGCAGATATGTGTGTGTGCAGTTCTGAACACCTTCGGAATCGTTTTAAATCCGATTTTCTGAAAACCTTTGCATGTGTTAACATTCAGGCATTCAGCACACAACCGAATAGAATGATTCTGAATAACGAATGAGTGAAATTCTTGGCATTGCTCTTGGTTAGAGAGATTCCCAAATAGTCACCTTTTCAGACAAATCTTTTAAAACCCATAAGCTAAAAATATATGAAACGTTCGTGCCAAATCTATTTTGACACACAAGGAGATGATCATCCTTGCATGGTAAGTTTCATATGGCAAAAACTTAAAATTATAATCATATGAATAACCTGGAATTTTTTTTAGACAAATCAGCACTGGTCGGAAACGATAACCAGATTCTGTCTTCAGAAGAATTTAAAAACCTCTTACAAAAGGAAAGTTTCGAATACATCGATGTTCCAAGTTTTAATCAGTTAAAAGATATGCAAGCCGGAGAAGCAGGCATTAAAAATGCGCTGGTAGAAGTTGATTATGCCATTGCGGAAACGGGAACGGTTGTTATTGATAGCTGCAACGAAAACAAACGTTTGGCAACCTGTCTGGCCGAGAAGTTATTTGTTGTAATGCCTTTAAGTAAACTGGTGGCTTCCTTAAACGACGTAGCTGATTTTATTGAGGAGAGAACTTCGGATATGGGTGGCTATGTCGCTTTTATTACCGGGGCCAGCCGTACTGCTGATATCGAGCGTGTTTTAACAGTTGGAGTACACGGACCAAAAGAGATGACAGTTTATATTGTAAATGATTTATAAGAAGAAGCCATGAAGATTCACGATAAGATACAGGAAAAAATAAACGATGAGGTTTTGTATAAGAACCTGAAAGGTTTTGCAACAGCATATAAGGCTTCTAAAGACAATGCTTATAAAGGATTGGATTTTGAAGCATTAAGAACAAAAGTTCACGATATAAAAGACAGAGACTTAAACAAGGTGATGGAGCAATTCCACTTGTTTAAAGCGAATGTTGAGAAGCACGGTTGTAAAGTGTTTCAGGCAAAAACAGGCGATGATGCCTGTAAATACATTGCTGATGTAATGAAAAAGCACAATGCCAAATACATGGTGAAGAGTAAATCGATGACTTCGGAGGAGATTTTACTCAACCATTATTTAGAGAAGGAAGGACTGCAGCCTATCGAAACCGATTTGGGAGAGTGGATTCTTCAATTGGCCAGTGAGCATCCATCGCACATGGTAATGCCGGCTATTCATAAAACAAGACAGCAGGTTGCCAAAATTTTTTCCGATTATACAGGAGAAGCGGTAGATCCTGAAGATATTAAAGCAATGGTTGAAATTGCCCGTCGATTTCTTCGCAGCTCTTATTTTAAAGCTGGTGTTGGAATGACAGGAGCCAATGTTGCTGTAGCCAGTACAGGTACAATTGGTTTGGTAACCAATGAGGGAAATGCCCGCTTGTCGTCTACTGTGCCTCCTGTGCATATTGTATTGGTTGGATACGAGAAATTGTGTGACGATTTTAATCAGGCCTTGGATATTGTTCGGGTATTGCCGAAAAGTGCTACCGGACAAACCATTACTTCGTATACTACATGGATTAAAGGTAGGGTTCCATCTCATAAAAATGAAGACGGCGTAAAGGAAACCCATTATGTGTTTTTGGATAACGGTCGTTTGGCATTTTTCGAACATCCTAAGTTCAAAGAGGCACTAAAGTGTATTCGTTGTGGTAGTTGTGCCAATATTTGCCCGGCCTACGAAATGGTGGGTGGTCATGTTTACGGCGATCGTTACATCGGTTCAATTGGTCTGATTTTAACAGCCCTTTATCAGGGCGACGAGGCGGCCAAGGACATTTTAAAAATGTGTATCGGTTGTCGTGCCTGTTCTTTTAATTGCCCTTCGGGCATTGATTTGCAGGCTTTAATTTCTGAGTTGAAATTGGTTGTCGGTAAAAAATACGGCATCAACCCTATAAAGAAAAAAGTATTTAAGAGTTTGGTTGCAAAACCCGACCGAATGAAATCGATGTTGAGCCTTGGGGCTAACTTTCAGTTTCCTTTAACAAAAACGAATCCATTAAATCAGGAAAAAATAATAGGTACCATTCCAATGCTGCCCAAAGAAATGGATTTCAGAAAATTTCCGGCTTTGGCTTCAAAAACCTTTAGCAAACGTTTTTACAAAGATGGATACGATCAGTTTTCATCCGAACGAAAAGTATTTTTCTATCCTGGCTGTGCTATCGAATATTTTTATCCGGAAATGGGATTGGCCATGGTAAAACTGCTTCAGAAAAGTGGTTTTCAGGTTGATATTCCTAAAAAAGCAGCCTGCTGCGGTATTCCTGCCATTGCATCAGGTGATCCTGAAAATGCAAAAACAATGATTTACAATACCCTTGATAATCTGCAGGAACCTAAAAACTATGAGGCACTGTTGGTATTGTGTCCTACCTGCGGAGGAGCCATCAAGCACGAATTTTTAGATTTTACCAAAGAAGATCCAAACCGTTACAAAAAAGCAGCTCAATTGGGCGATATGGTAACACCAATCGGGAAGTTTTTAGAAAATAACAACATCCGTTTTAAAGTGAAGGGGAATAAGAGGGTTACTTATCATACTCCTTGCCACGATTCCAGATCCTTGGATTATTCTGCTGAAGCCTTCCTTTCCAAATTAATCGGAAAACAATTTATTCCATTAACCGACAGCAATGTGTGTTGTGGTTTTGGAGGAACTTACTCTCTGGATTTTGCAACTATATCGAACGGAATATTAACCAAGAAAATAGAAAATATTAAGGCAAGTGAGGCTGAGATATTGGTTACCGATTGTCCGGGATGTGTGATGCAGATTAACGGTGGTTTGATGCATAAAAAAGTGCCTGTTAAAGTGCTTCATCTAACCGAATTTATTGAAAAGTATGTTGAGCTCATCGGGAAATAAAAATTATGAATTATGGACTTCAATAATGATAAGATAGATATAAATAAAAGTCTGGAAGTTTTAAAACAAAAACTTATCGACCTCGACGTTTTGATGCGCACTAGTGCAATGAACGGAAATCTTAAAAAATTGGACAATTCAATTATCGAAAAATACAGTAGATCTAACCCGTTTACTACAATCAGTAATACAATTTGTAACTAAACCTAAATTATTTTTTATGGACGCATTATTAGCTTTTTCGCCTATTTTATTAACCATCGTTCTGATGGTAGGCTTCAATTGGGGAGCAAAAAAGGCTTTGCCTTTATCACTGCTGTTATCGGTGGTAGTTGCCTACACAGTATGGGAAATTGATATATTCCACATCATGGGCTATTCAGTTTTTGGTTTTCTGAAAGCATTGGATATTTTAATCATTATTTTTGGTGCCATTCTTATTTTGAATACCATGAAGTTGTCGGGAGCAATGACAACGATCAATAATGGATTTAATGGAATTACCACCGACAGAAGAATTCAGGCCATTATTATAGGTTTCATGTTCGGAGCATTTATTGAAGGTGCTGCCGGATTTGGAACTCCTGCGGCTCTGGCCGGTCCTTTGTTGGTCGGACTCGGATTTCCTCCTTTGGCTGCCGCAATGGTTGCTTTAATTTTTAATTCGGTACCAGTGCCTTTCGGAGCTGTAGGAACGCCAATCAGTGGTGGTGCTATGGTTACTTTGGAGCAAAACTTACACAATATCGGAGCAAATCCTGATGTGTTTAAAATGGCCTTAACCGAATGGATTGCTATTCCAAACGCTTTGGTTGGTATTTTTATTCCTTTGCTTGGAATCATGATTATGACTAAGTTTTTTGGCAAAGAAAAATCGATTAAGCCTGCATTGGCAGCAGCTCCGTTTGCAATTTTTGCCGGTTTGGCTTTCGCAATTCCTTACGTATTAATCGCTTCAACTCTTGGACCGGATCTTCCATCATTACTAGGCGCATTTATTGGTCTTGGAATTATCATTTTTGCGGCAAAAAGAGGTTTCCTTATGCCTAAAACGTCATGGGATTTTCCTCCAAAATCAGAGTGGGAAGAAAATTGGAAATCTAATGATTCCAATGGTGATACCGGTGAAGCAAAAATGGGATTGGTTAAAGCATGGATGCCATACGTATTAATTGCGGTTATTTTAGTAGTTACCCGTATTCCATCTTTAGGTTTAAAAGGATGGTTGGCATCTCAGACACTAACACTTTCGAATCTTTTTGGTATTGATGGTTTAACATACGTGTTGAAGTGGGCTTATTTGCCGGGAACTATCCCTTTTATTTTGGTTGCAGTGATCACAAATTTTATGCATAAAATGTCGGTAAAACAGGTTGTTTCTTCATGGAAAACAACTTTTAAACAAATTACCGGTGCTGCAATAGCATTATTTGCCGGTGTTGCAATGGTTCAGCTAATGCTGAAATCGGGAACGAACGGAGCAGGAATGGATAGTATGTTAACTACTATGGCTACTGCAATTGCTGATTTATCGGGAAATGCATATCCAATAATTGCACCTATCGTAGGTATTTTAGGTTCTTTTATGTCAGGATCGGCTACAGTTTCCAATCTGCTGTTTGCTTCACTTCAGTTCGAAACAGCTACTATTTTGGGTATTCCTCAGGTATTAATTGTTTCAGTTCAAACCATTGGTGCGGCTTTAGGAAATATGATTTGTGTGAACAATGTGGTTGCTGTATGTGCTACCGTTGGTTGTATTGGTGCAGAGGGAACAATCATTAGAAGAAACTCGATACCAGCCTTTATTTACTATTTAATGGTGATGATAATTGTTGTTGTATTAATTTCATCAGGCTTTAATCCTTTGCCATTGTAAACTATTTAGGAACCAAATTTTCATTGAATTGAAAATTTGGTTCATATTTAAAGACTGAAAACGTACATTTGTCATACAAGTTACCAATTTAAGACTTGCTTATTCATTGAATACTTGATATTGACAGCTAATAAAATTGAATAAAGATGCTTACAGGAGATTATAAAAAATTCTATGATGAGATCAAATTGACCATAGAAAAGTCACGTTTGTATACAGATGAAATTAGAAATTTGGCGTATGGAACGGATGCTGGTTTTTACCGATTAATACCTCAGATTATTATTCGGGCAAAAGATGAAGCTGAAGTACAAAAGGCTGTATTTTTAGCTGATAAGTATAATCTACCGGTTACTTTTCGTGCCGCAGGAACCAGTTTAGCTGGTCAGGCAATTACCAATTCGATTTTAATTGTTGCAGGAAAACATTGGGAAGATTTCGATATTCTTAAAAACGGCGAAGCAATTCGAATGCAGCCGGGTATGGTTGGAAGTCGTGTGAATAAGGTTTTGGCACCTTACGGAAGAAAATTGGGACCAGATCCGGCATCCATTAATTCTGCAATGATCGGAGGTATTGTTATGAATAACGCTTCTGGTATGAATTGTGGTACTCATGAGAATTCTTATAAAACAATTCTGTCAGCTCGCTTGATTTTTGCCGATGGCACTATTTTGGATACCGGGGATGCTGCAAGCAAGGCTGATTTTAAAAAGACACACGGCGATTTTATCCGTAGGATTGAAGAATTGCGTGATAAAGTTCGCGCGAATAAAACCTTGGCAGAACGTATTCGTTACAAATACAGCATTAAGAATACAACTGGTTTGAGTATCAATCCATTTATCGATTACGAAGATCCATTTCAGATTATCGTGAATTTGATGGTGGGATCAGAGGGGACTTTGGCTTTTATGTCGGAATTGACCATGAAAACTGTGGTAAACCATAAATTTAAGGCCAGTGCAATGATATACTTTAGTGATATCGTAACTGCATGTCAATCGGTTGTAACCATAAAACCAGGGCCTGTACACGGAGCTGAAATGCTTGATCGTGTGGCTTTACGATCAGTAGAAAATGCTGATGGTATTCCTCCGTTTATTAAAGATTTCCCTGATGGCGTAACTGCTATTTTGGTAGAAACATTGGCCAATAGTAAAAGTGAATTGAATGCCAATATTAGTGAAATTAAATTGCTGTTGTCGGCCTACGAAACGGTTCGCCCAATTGAATTTACCGATAAACCAGAGGAGTATTCTAAATATTGGGATATCCGAAAAGGAGTATTTCCTGCAGTTGGTGGTTTAAGAGAAACAGGTACTACTTGTATTATCGAGGATGTAGCCTTTCATATCGATGATTTGCCAAAGGCAACTTTAGATTTGCAGAATTTGATTGCTAAATATGGATACAAAGATGGTGTGATTTACGGTCATGCTTTGGAAGGAAATTTTCACTTTATCTTCAATCAGAATTTTGATAAACCCGAAGAATTGGAGCAGTATAAAAGCTTTATGCACGAGGTGGATGAATTAGTGATTGACAAGTACGATGGTTCGCTGAAAGCAGAGCATGGAACGGGCAGAAATATGGCTCCGTTTGTAAAACATGAATGGGGCGAAGAGGCTTATCAGTTGATGAAAGATGTAAAGCAACTTTTCGATCCTAAGAATTTATTGAATCCGGGCGTTATTATTAACGAAGATCCGGAGTGTTATACTAAGAATTTTAAAACACTTGCTCCTGTTCACGAGTTGGTTGATAAATGTATTGAATGTGGTTTTTGCGAGGTAAACTGTTTAACTGCCGGTTTTACCCTATCTGCTCGTCAGCGTACCGTTGTACAGCGGGAACTAAAACGTCTGGAAACTACAGGAGAGGATCCGGAACGATACAAAATATTGAAGAAAGGATTTGATTATCTTGGTGAGCAGACTTGTGCCGGGGATGGCTTATGTGCAACGTCCTGCCCTGTAGGTATCGATACCGGTAAGTTCATTAAATACCTTCGGTCCTTAAATGTGGATACTCCGCGTGCTTTTAAAATCAGTCAGAAGGTTGCAGATAATTTCTCAACGGTTGGTTCTACTATTCGTGGAGGTTTAAAATTCGTGAATGGTGTTCATACGGTGATGGGTTCTACTTTACTTGGAGCTGTTGCCGGTGGTTTTAGAACCTTAAGCGGAAATAACATTCCTTTGTGGACTCCTGCTATGCCGAAAGGAGCTAATGCACCAAAACCGAAACCTATCAACAAGGAGAATCCATTACGTGTGGTTTACTTTCCATCGTGTATTGCACAAACCATGGGACCTGCAAAAGGAGATCCTTACAAGGAGCCATTGCATATGGTTACCCAAAAGTTACTTGAAAAAGCAGGTTACGAGGTAATTTTCCCTGAAGGAATGAGCAATTTATGCTGCGGTACTCCATGGGAAAGTAAGGGCTTGATCAAGCATGCAGATCAGAAATCATCCGAATTGGAAGCTGCTTTGGTAAAAGCTTCTGAAAATGGAAAATATCCTGTTTTGTGCGATACATCTCCATGTTTGTACAGAATGAGAAGAGTAATGGATAAAGACTTAAAGCTTTACGAACCAGTTGAATTTATTCATGAATTCTTAATGGACAAATTGGACTTTAAAAAGGTAAATGAAGTAATTACCATTCACTCAACCTGTACCACCACAAAAATGGGATTAACTCCGGCTCTAAAAACTGTTGCTGAGGCATGTGCACAGCATGTGGTATTGCCTGACGAAGTTGGATGTTGTGGTTTTGCAGGAGACAGAGGTTTTAATTTTCCGGAAGTAAATAAGTACGCTTTGCGAAAACTTCATCCGATAATTGAAAAGGAAAAGGTGATTGCAGGTTATTCCAACAGTAGAACCTGTGAAATTGGCTTGAGTACAAATGGAAGAGTGCCATACATGTCGATTATTTATTTGGTTGATCGTGTAACAACAGGAAAAAACAAGCAAGTTAATTACAAGAAAAAGAAGGCGAAAAAACAGGTGGCTGCAATTTAACATCCTTATTCGGTGGAAGATTGCAAAGGACCGGAATTTTTTTTACAAGCTGAAATGGAAGAGTTTGATTCGATTGCCGTTTTCAGCTTGTAGAAAGATTTTAGGAAGGGATAGTTTGGTTCCTATTTGAAAATAGAAACAAGAAAAAATATGCTGACAGGAGAATATAAAATTTTACACGAACGATTGCTAAAGTCAATTGATAAGAACAGAATGTTTCATGATCCTCTTCATACGCTTGCATGGGAAACCGATGCTAGTTTTTACCGGCTAATTCCTAAATTGGTAGTAAAGTCGAAAAGTGAGGCTGAGGTAAGTTTAATTATGAGGGAATGTCATAATTTAAACATACCGGTTACTTATCGTGCTGCAGGAACCAGTTTATCGGGGCAGGCAATAAGTGATTCTGTTTTGGTGGTTGCGGGAGAGCATTGGAAAAAGCATACGATACTTGATAATGGCGAAAAAATACGTCTTCAGCCAGGTATTACGGGTGCCCGTGCAAATGCTTTGCTGGCACGATATGGCAAGAAAATCGGACCGGATCCTGCATCTATTAATGCGGCAATGATTGGTGGTATTGCTGCCAATAATGCATCAGGAATGTGTTGTGGAACTTCTGAGAATTCTTACAAAACAATCGATTCTATCCGTGTAATTTTGCATGATGGAACCGTTCTGGATACCTCCTGTAAGGAAAGTATTGCTTCGTTTAAAAGTACTCATCTTGACATGCTGAAGGGCATTAGTCAATTGGCCGCAGCTATTCGGAAGAATAAGACTTTGAATGCCCGGATTCACGAGAAATTCAAAATGAAGAATACAACCGGTTACAGCCTGAATGCTTTGGTTGATTACAAGGATCCGATTGATATTTTAACTCACCTTATGATTGGTTCTGAGGGAACCTTAGGATTTATTTCTGAGGTGGTTTACAGAACGGTAATTGAGCACAAGCACAAAGCAAGTTCATTAATGATTTTCCCTGATATTGAGAAAGCCTGCCGGGCGGTTTCAATTTTAAAATCGGAGCCTGTTGCTGCGGTTGAATTAATGGATAGGGCTGCATTGCGTTCGGTTGAGAATGATGTTGGAGTGCCTGCTTATTTAAAAACACTTTCGGTTGGTGCATCTGCTATTTTAGTGGAAACCAGAGCGGGTGATGCTAAAACATTAAACAAGCAGATTGAAATAATTACAAATTCCCTTCGGGATATTCAGGTGGAATTACCCATTGAATTTACTGATGTTCCTGCTGAATTTGCAATGCTTTGGAAAATCCGTAAAGGTTTACTTCCAACAGTTGGCGGTATGCGTAAAGTGGGAACCACTGTTATTATTGAGGATGTTTGTTTTCCGGTACCAAAGTTGGCCGAGGCTACTTTGGATCTTCAGGACTTGTTTAAAAAGTACAAGTATTCGGAAGCGGTTATTTTTGGTCATGCTTTGGAAGGCAATTTACACTTTGTATTTACTCAGGATTTTGGAACCCAACCTGAAATCGACAGGTATGCCAAATTCATGGATGAATTGGCCGATTTGGTTGTTGGCCGTTACGATGGAGCTCTAAAAGCGGAGCACGGTACCGGACGAAATATGGCTCCTTATGTTGAGATGGAGTGGGGTACAGATGCTTACAATCTGATGAAGGAAATCAAGGCCATCTTCGATCCTCATTTTTTAATCAATCCGGGAGTTATCCTGAATGCCGATAAACAAGCTCATTTAAAGGATTTGAAACCTCTTCCTGCTGCTCACGAAAAAATAGATCAGTGTATGGAGTGTGGTTTTTGCGAACCATCATGTGTATCACACAACTTGACTTTAAGTCCGCGCCAAAGAATTGCTGTTTACCGCGAAATTACTCGTTTAAAAGCCTCTGGAGAGACTCCTCACGAGTTAGCCGGTATGGTAAACAATTCGATTACGAGGCCTTGCAAATGTGTGCTACCGATAGTTTGTGTGCGCTTAGTTGTCCTGTGAAAATTGATACCGGCAAACTGGTTAAGGAACTTCGGGCGGATGATGCATCACCAAAAGCAAAGAAATATGCCATGTGGTGTGCCGATAATATGGATAAAGTTCAGTCCTATGCTAAAGTGGGTCTGAATACTGTGAATTTCTTTCACTCCATACTTGGATCAGGCTTGATGGGTGGAATTGCTGGTGGTGTAAGAACTTTATCAGGAAATACAATTCCTCGCTGGACCAAGGCTTTTCCAAAAGGATCACCCAAAATTGTTCCACCTGCAGTGAATAAAAACAATCCTAAAAAGGTCGTTTATTTCCCATCTTGTATCAACAGAAGTATGGGCGTATCGAAAGATTACGACGAAAAGGTGGCTTTGACCATTAAGATGGAGAAGTTGATTAAAAAGGCAGGATATGAAATTATTTATCCTGAGGATTTAAACAACCATTGTTGTGGTATGGCATTTTTGAGTAAAGGCTTTAAAGAAGCTGGAATGAAAAAATCCAATAATTTGGAAGCCGCTTTGAAAAAAGCAAGCAACAACGGGGAATATCCAATTCTCTGCGACATGAGCCCTTGCTTGTATACCATGAAGGAGAATATGGAGTCAAGATTGAAACTATACGAACCAATTGAATTCATAATGGATCATTTGAAAGATCACTTAAATTTTAAACAACTTGATGAAACAGTTTCAGTATTTGCTGTATGTTCAGCTAAAAAATTGGGTGTGGAAGATAAGTTAGTTGATCTGGCGAAGCTTTGTGCTAAAAATGTAGTTAAGCCAGAAACAAATTGTTGTGGTTTTGCCGGTGATCGCGGATTCACTCACTCCGAGTTGAATGATCATGGTTTACGTGATCTGAAAATTCAACATCCTGCCGAAGTTAAGAATGGGTATTCAACAAGTAGAACCTGTGAAATTGGTTTAACATTAAACAGCGGCGTTTCTTACCAATCGATCGTTTATTTAGTTGACAGAGCAACTACTGCGAAAAGAAAATAAAAAATTATTAATCACAAAGATGGAAACAGGCATGATCTGTTATTTATATAATTAGTATATGAATTCGTTTCGGGAGAATTAGATCATGTTCTGTTTCAATTCAAAAAACCCAAATTAATATGAAGAAAATTTATTTGATGTTGCTGGGATTTCTTCCTTTAGTAACTATAGCTCAAAAAGCTGATGAGGTAAAAGTTAAAATCAGTGGTTTCGTATCGGCAGAATCAATTCTTGATAGTCGTAAGTCTGTGAATACTCGTGAAGGAGATGTAATTCTTTATCCTGCAGCAAAATCTTTTGATGCAAATGGAGCCGATTTAAATGACCGTTCAGAATTGTTCATGACTACCATTCATTCTCGTTTAAGTTTTGGTGTTACTGGTTTCGAGGCTTTTGGAGCTAAAGGATCTGCTACAATTCAAGGTGATTTTGTGGGTACTTCGAATGATAAAATTGGTTTATTTCGTTTAAGACATGCATTTGTAAAATTAGATTGGGGAAAAGATGAACTTTTGGTGGGTAAAACCTGGCATCCTATGTTTGTAACATCTTCTTATCCTGATGTGCTTCATTGGGGGGGAGGTTTACCTTTTAATGTGTTGGGAAGAGCTCCTCAGTTTAGATATACCCGCAAATTAGGAGACAAAGGTTATGCTTTTATTGCTGCATTATCCGAAATGGATTTTAAATCGAATGGTCCGGATGGTGCCGATGTTAAATATGTACAGCAAGCCAGTATTCCTGAATTTTCAGCTCAGGTTAAGTACGATTTTGCGAAAGGATTTACTTTGGGTGCAACAGCAGGTTATAAATTCTTAAAGCCTATGGTTGTGAATTCAGCAGGTTTAAAAACCGATGAAATGTTGAGCAGTTACCAAATGAATGCCTGGATGACAGTTAAAACGGATAAACTAGTTTGGAACTTGCAGACGATCTACGGACAAAACATGTATAATTTTGTGATGATAGGCGGCTACGGTGTAAAAGCTGTTAAGGCCAATGGCGATTACGAATACACAAATGTGAAAACATCTTCAATTTGGTCTGATTTACATACAAGAACGGGTAATGTACGCTATGGACTTTTTGCGGGTTATACCAAGAACTTAGGTGCTGATGATAATTTGGCAATGAATGGAAGTAGTTTTGTTGGTTTGTATAGCCGTGGTTCAAACATTGATTATATCTATCAGTTTGGTCCCAGAGTTGAATTTCATTCCGGAAGTTTCATGATAGGTACCCAGGCATTATATACTGCAGCAGCTTATGGTACAACTCAAATTAACGGTAAGGTTGCAGATTCGAAAGAGGTGGGAAGCACCCGTTTGAGCGTACATTTTAAATATTCATTTTAAGAATATTAAATAAATATAGAAAGTCTGTTTTTCAATTTTAAGTGTTTAGGAAATAAGTTCGTCAAAGAATTAGTTTCTTAATTTACAATTAGCTTCGGTTTATAATCGAAGCTAATTTTTTATTATATCCATTAATAATGTTGTATATGTAACTATTATACTGCCTAATCTAATCCTTCTAAATTCTGTAAATCATTTAGTACGCTTATAAAATTAGGCAGACATAAGTTCTAAAATACATCTATATTCAATATTATGAAGAGTTTGGAATTGTTTTAAAGAAAGGGAAATGTTACAAAATGTTAAAAATATTTAATTTTTTTTTTTATCTTTAGTATCGGGTTCTTACTGAGAGGTAGAACTCATAAAAATTCAGCTGTAAGGCTGGTTAGTAGGTTAATTAACCCTTTAGAATTGTTGCCCGTGATTCCCCTATATCACGGGCATTTTTTTTTCAGTTTGCCGAATAAAAAAAGGGAACCCTATAGTAGAGTTCCCAATTATTTTAGCATCAAAGTCCGTTTTAGGCCTTAAATAAAGGATCGGCACCAATTGTACCAACTAAACTTTGCAGATATTCTTCTGTTTTAACGTGTTCCAGTTCTTTTTTAGCTTTCCAGAAACGTTCTTCCAAACTCAATTCGTCATTCCATTCTGCGTTTATCTTGTTGGCCATGAAAGCCTCTAAGTAAGCAATTTGTTTTTCGTGGAAATTAATGTCAATTTGCTGCTTGTTTTTCAAACGGGCCTGATACCAGGATGAGTTAATTACCAATTCACGGTCGAATTGCTTACGCAGCTCCGGATCGCTTATTTCTTTTCCATTATAGTGGCCGTAGGCCATAATATTTAAAAGAATTTGCAATGGAGGAATTGCTGCAGAAACACTATTGTCTTTAAAGAAGTTGATTGCAACTTTTTCTTGAGCTTCTACGATATTTTTGATCCCATCAGCATAAGCTTCCAGATCCTGAATCTCAGGTTTTAACATTCTTTCGTTAAAAACGTTTTGAGGCTCATCAAAGATTCGATTCATATAACGGAAAAGGAATTCTTCTGTAATACGATATCCTAAACGACTGGCATGAATTGTTTCGCCTTCGTATTCAAAATCAGAAAGCTTCTCAAGAGAACCTTCTTGAATTAATAATTTAGGATCACGGTTTTCCTCTTTCAATCGACACCAAAGTTCAGGAATTAACAATGAAACATCATGATCGAATCGATTTTCGGTACCTACGTGACCTGCAGCTGATGAAAACCCTTGATATCCGGTAAGGATGTATGAAAGTAAGGCATTGTTTAAATCAGTAGTTGGAGATAACATGTTGAAAGGACCTTTTGTTAAAGCGCCTTCAGAACCAGCACCTGTTGTTGAAGGAGATTTACCTGTTAAACTGCAAATAAAATCCATGAACAATTCAGGCAATTCCTGATAATGAATTGGGTTGTAAACACTCAATGCACGAATTCCGGCTTTTTTATCAGCAGGATTATTTCTGCGACCAGGTAAAACCGCATTTACCGGATGATGTACTGGTTCATTCAAAGGAATTTTTCTAGCCAAACGAATCCCAATTTCAGCTAATCGATCGTCAACAGGATTAACCAAGTCAGGTCTAATCTGCAAATAGCGAGGGTTTTGAGACGGTTTTCCATCTACAATTCGAGTGTGTGAAGGAGAAATAAAGTAATTTGACTTCTTGCTTTCAGCACCTTGTCGAATGATTTCTTTAATTGGCTTTGTATATAAATCGAAACCAATTGCATCTGCCAACAATTCCTTACCGTCTTCTCTGGTAAGAGGCTCATAGTTTGATGTAAAGTTATTTCTCATTGAAAGATCTGCTTCAGCTTCCTTATCGTATCCTCTGTGAACTGCTTCATCCGGACGTTGGAAAAAACGTTGTTCACAATTTGTAGTCAGCTTAATACTCTTATTGTCGTAACAATCATTCAAATAACTGAATCGGCTGGCAGGGAGTACAACTGAAGCTGTAATATCATCTTCCATTTGAATTTTGGCTGCGGCAATAAAATCCTGACGCAGCTTATTTAAATACCATGATTTATCACCTGCGAATCCTACCCGTAAGTAACTGGCAACAATTTTACGATTATTGAAGAGCAACTCGTGGCCTTTTCTTCCGTTAATAACATCAACCGAGAAGTAATCTCTCCAGCTGCTGTCTGTTCTTTCCGGACGGTAGAATCTCTTTACAAATAATACCAATGCTTTAACATGATCCGGAATAGTATTCAGAAATTCATTGTATTCGGCAGTATAATATTTCGAAGGAGTTAACAGTTTCACTACAGAACCTAAGGATCGGTCAGAACTTAAAAGAGATCTTGATGGAGTTGTTCTGTTTGGAGTATCTTTCCAACGTTTTGTATAATCGTGATTGATTACCTGATCAGCAATATTAAAGTCTTTCTCCATATCCTGGATATAGAAAGAGCTGTAAATGATTGCATTTAATAACGATTTTGAAATTTCAGATTTACCTCCACCGGAAACAGTACAAGGTTTGTGACAGAAAGTTCCCTCCGAAGCAGTACTTACCAATCTCCACGATGGTGCCGAAGGATGCTTCTCCATGTGCATTTTATATCCGGAAGGGTGAACGTAGTAACTATTAGGTACCAAACGAATGCTTTGTTCTTTACCATCCTTTTCCCAGCTTACCTTACTTTCATAAACATCAATATTAGCATTTTCGTTTATGTAATAGATGTCTGAATATTCTTTGTCAACGGCATAACCTTCCGGATGAACATTCATTGTTTCACCAAATTGTTTTACCATTTCATCAAAACTGTACTGTTTTTTTAATACATTATTCATGAAAAGTGCACCGCTAAAGCTGTCACCCAAATTTTTACGGGGGAATGCAATTGCGCCGCCAGAATGCTCTTCTTCAGCTAAACCATAAAGATTGGCTGAGAAACTAATTTGAGTTTTGATTTCCTTTTTAGAGTAGCCAAAGTAGTTATCAGCAATCAAGGTAATTACAACACCTTTTTCGCTGCGGCATGTTAGCTTAAATGCATTTCCGTTGTTGTAAAGCTCATTTTCATCCTTCCAGCAAACGCCATCATTTCTCTGACGCTCAGTAGCATCATCGTAATGAGGTAAGCCTAATTCTTTCTTTTTAAGGTTCAATAACTGTGGAGCCAGTACAATACAACCCGTATGTCCTGTCCAATGTTCAATATCCAAACCAGCATCGTTAGCAGGAATGTTAGGATCACCGGCATTACCAAAAATTGATTCAACAAAATCAAGATTACTTACTAAGCTGCCAGGAGCAAAGAAGCGAACCTCCATTGATTTTTGACTGATTATTCCTTTTACTTCCGGACATACTATCGGGCGTAATAAAAGAGATACCATCAGTTCAGCTTTTTCTTCTTGAGTTGCTGTAAATGGAAGTTGTTTTAATTCCGGGCTGGGTGAGAAAGCTGCCTGTAGAAATTTACCAAAAGCTTTTTTAGGCAATTCAATTTTATCTAAAGGTACCGGCAAACTACCCCCCACAATATGAAATGAACCGCTTGTAGTTCTTCTATCGTGTTTTGGGTTGTGAAGTACACCTTGTTTTATTCTATAAGAGCTTAATAACTCTGTGATGTGTTCATCCTTATCTGGTGGAAGACTTAATTCTCTTGCTATTCCTGGTTGGTCCAGAATAAAGGTTGAACTAGGAAGCTTTGCAACTTCCGTGTCAATATCTTCCAAATATTCATTTAAAAAGTTTTGTATACGTTGATCGACAGGACATAAATGATCTGCCAATAATCGTGATTGAGCACGATAATTTTTTATTAAGCTATCGGTAAGCTGAATAAATTTTGGGTCAGATAATTGATTTTTTTCTCCTTCGGAATTTTCCGTGAAAATAGGCTGGCCCATTGCGGCAAGCTGAAGGTTGATATAACGAATCAAATCTTTTTGATCAATTTTAACCTCCTTCGATTTAATTTCAATTCTACTTGGGTTTTTACTTTGCATATGTCTCCAATTTATTTTTGCTTAGGGAATGACGGAACCAAATTTACTTATTTTTTCTCGTTGTAAAAATTCATGCAGACCTTACTATCGTTAAGCTGTATTCAATTTAACCACTCCATTTTTAACAATCTAAATTTGCGGGAAGCGAAAACGATTTAAGTATGATGTTTTGATTCTTATTTAGAAAGATTATAAATTATATATTTTTTTAAACTCTTCATAACTAATAGATAATTATTTTTCATTTTGATTTAAATGAATTGGCAGTAATTTGTTTGTTTTATTTTGCATGTTTATAATTTGAGGAGGGAGTATTTTCAATATTGTTTTACTTTTTTTATGCATGGATACTTCTCTATCAAAGTAAATGTTGAAATTTGAATTTGTATCTTGTGGGCCTTCATTATGAGATATAACAAAAAGTAAAAATGTAGATGAGAAAAGTATATGCTATCGGAGATTGTGTATTGGATTTATTCTTTGAGAATGACACTCCGGTTGAAGCAAAACCAGGTGGATCTTTCTTAAATTCAGCGGTTTCTTTGAGTCGGTTAGGGATCAATATAGCATTGATAAGTGAGCTGGGAATTGATAGGGTTGGCACTCAGATTAAAAATTTCTTATCTGCCAATGGTGTGGATGTTAAACATATATCCTATTTTTCAGATACCAATTCGAACTTGGCACTGGCTTTTCTCGATAAAAATAAAAATGCTGATTATACTTTCTATAAGACTAGAAAAGGACTGCCCAATACAATTGTGTTTCCCAACGATGTTCAAAAGGATGATATTGTTCTTTTTGGATCTTTTTTGGCCATAAAAAAGGAATTTCGCTCTGCTTTACTTACATTTTTGCGTGAATGCAAAGAGAGAGGGGCTTTAATAATTTACGATCCAAATTTCAGATCTCAGCACCTGCCTATGTTGCCGGAAGTTTTGCCATTTATAAAAGAGAATATGGCTTTGGCAAATGTGGTAAAAGCGTCTAATGAAGATTTTGAATTAATTTGTAAGTTGAAGAACTCAGATCAGGCCTACAAGTGGCTGAATGAGTTTTCTGATGCGATACTGATTTATACCGCAAACAAACAGGGATTATCCATTTACAATCAGCAGAAGTATTTCTTTGAAGTTCCTCCAATAAATCCCATTAGCACTGTGGGGGCAGGAGATACGGTAAATGCTGCAATTGCCTTTGTTTTTGTCCGTGATGGAATTAAAACTTCCGATCTTGTTTCTCTTTCGCAAGAACAAATAAATGAGCTTGCAGCCATTGCAATAACATTTTCGCAGGATGTTTGTATGATTTATGATAATTTTTTACCGATTGCAACAGCTAATAAATACCGGTTATAACAAAAGCACCCCCTTTACAACAAAAGGGGGTGTTTTTAACTACATACCTATTTTTGAATAGGAACAATGGACACTGTTCCTATCCTTTAATTCTTATTTTAGAAAAAAGGTGACCCTCAAAAATCACTTTTTTTTTTAGGTTTTGTATGAATGTGAGTTTTTTGTTGATAAATGCAATTGTTTTATGGAGCAAGTCTTCTGATTTCCCATTGTTTATTTTTGAGATTGTACTCGATCCGATCATTTAATCGACTCTCACGTCCTTGCCAAAACTCAAAAAGATCAGGAATAAGACGATATCCACCCCAAAAATCAGGTCGGGCAAATTCACCTCCGTTTTTTTCCTTAAATTTTTCAACCATTAGGCTTAGAGTATCCCGGTTTTCAATTTCATCACTTTGCGGCGATACTGCAGCTGCTGTTCGGCTGCCAACAGGTCGGTCTAAAAAATACTCGTCAGACAATTCTGGTTCTAATTTTTCAATTTTCCCTTCAATACGGATTTGTCTTTCTAATTCTGGCCAGAAAAAAACAAGTGCGCCATAAGGATTTCCTTCGATATCAAAACCTTTCCGGCTATTGTAATTGGTGAAGAAACAAAAACCTTTCTCGTTATATTCTTTTAATAGTAGAATTCGCGCGGAAGGTTTGTTGTCTGCAGATACCGTTGCCAGTGTCATGGCATTAGCATCAGGAAGTTTCATTTTTATTGCCTGTTTAAACCATATTTGAAATTGTGCAAATGGATTTGAGTTGATATCCGTTTCATTTAATTCAATCTCACCATATTCATGCCTCAGTTTTTTAATATCCTTTTTCATCCGCTTGAATTTTAACTTTAGGTATTTGGATTTGCTAAAATATTTGGCAGAATAGTTAGGCCAGTATAATTCATGTAATACTGGCCGCCTTTTGCAGGATATTGCATTTCTTGTTCGTCTTGGCTATCTGCATTTGCAACGCCAACGTGGGCAAATAAAATTTTAGCCTTGTGCTTATCAGCATGCTGGATAATCTCTTCGGCAGCAGATGGTGACAGTGAACCTATATCAGGATAGGTGCTGGTTTTCACCACTATAAAATGCAAAGTATCGTCTTTTTTAGCCAGAATTTGAGGATTCTTCTCAAATTCAGTATTCACAGATAAGACTTCAAACTCTTCTTTTATGTGCTTGTATACCCACTTGATTCCTAGTTCATGTAGTTCAGAACCGCTCAGTCTATTTCCTTTCATTCTATGGTTTTGTTCTAATTCAGATACGAATATCTTCTTTAATTAAAACAATTCCAAATAGAATGCTTTTGTTTGTTCTGATTTTATGGATAAAGATATGCGTGACAATCTACACAGGAGTACTCTTTCCAGTCGGTACCAATATCAACAGGATGGATAAATTCCATTTTTTGATTGGTAAAAGCCATTTGTAAAGAATCAGGTTTTCCCTGAGCAGTAATGGAGTGACAGAGATTGCAGTCTTTGGAAATTATTCTACCATCCTTTGTACTGTGATTGTTGTCGTGACAGCGGAAGCAACCTTGTGTTTCCATATGGCTTTTGTGGTTAGGATATACATCCCAACGAACATTCATCTCAGGAAATGTATTTTCATGATAGGCAATTTTAATGCCTTCTATCGCTTTTAATATATTAGCTTCATGCTCTGCACCTTTATCAGGATAATTCTCTTTGTAGAAATTGAGAACTGTTTGTGCAATTAGTAAATCAGCACTGTCCTTGGTTGAATAAGTGCCTTTTAATGCCTCCATTGCAGCCAATTTTATATACGGAATTTGCGGATCAACTTCCTTCGAAGACATGGCAGCATCTACAAAGTCAGGAGGAGATAAATAGCCGTGCGACGGGCGGTTGTGACAGTCCATACAATCCATTTCATGCAATTTACCATCCGCAAAAAATGTACTGTCAGGTTCCATCATTGTATCTTCGAAAATGTGCACTTCTCCTGTGGCTTTATTGGTATATTTAACCCACTGAATGTATTCAGATTTATTATCTGCCGACATAAACTCAATTTTCACATTTGGATTAATGTGCCAGTGAATTCCTTCGCTTAGTTTTTGTGTGTGATGGTCAGGTCCGGTTTTCATGGTAAGCTGGATGTTCCATTCGGTATTATTTTCATCAGCCAGAAAGTGCTGCTCATTTTTAATTCTGTTCGGATAAAATTTTTCAGGCCAATGGCAGTGCTCACAGGTTTCTCTGGCAGGTCGTAAATTAGCCAGAGGAGTAGGGATCGGACGAGGAAAATTATTAACCGTAACAGCATATACCTGATACAAACCACTTAATTTCGAACGCATGTACCAATCGGCTCCTTCGCCAACATGACATTCTACACAGGCTACTTTAGCATGAGCAGATTTTTGATAGGTAACATATTCAGGTTCCATAACCGAATGGCAAAGAGTACCGCAGAATGGCACTGACTCGCTGTAAACAAAGGCTTCGTAACTACCTATGGAGGAGAGAAAAAGGAAAATGAAGCTTATGATTACGAAAAGAGAAAAAGCATTTCTGTGTTTTTGATCATTTAAATCTACCCGAGGCCATTTCATATCCTCAGAAATAAACATTTGTTTCTTATTTCTGCGAATTTGAATCAACATACCAATCGGGATCAACAGCATTCCGATTACCATAAATATGGGTAATACAATATAGATAATTAAGCCCATATAAGAACTTCCCTGATCGAAGAGGACAGAAATAACAAAGAAGAAAACGATCAGGAAAAAGGCAATTATGGCTATACTTGCTCCTAAAATGGAGGTCCAATTGTACGAAGATTTAGGTAGTTTCATTTTGATCATTTTTAGTTTATGAAAATAATTTATAGAAAACTCTGATAATTACCTATTTGTCGGATTAATTTATACGCTTTCTTAGTTGGGTGTTCATCTTGTATCAGTAAAAATATCTTGTTTTTATTAGATTGCTGCAGAGCCTGCAAATACCGCGTTTTGTATCTTTTTAAAATAGAGTCAGCGCTTATCCAAAAATATCATATCGACAATTATCGATATTAATGCGATGAGTTCCTTTTATTCATACGGAATTCAAGTCTGATATTTTAGTGCTGATTAATGTGAAAATTTTGTCAGTCAGGATATAAATCTTGCTCTTGATCGGTTTATATACTACATTGTAGAATAAATTTATGTGTGGTACATCACTTTGTGAGTGGCACTTCTAACAAATTATAGTATGTTAAATATTGCATTGTTTGGTCCTCCAGGTGCTGGAAAAGGCACTCAATCTGAATTTCTAATTAATAAGTACAATCTTTTCTATATTTCAACAGGTGATTTGCTGCGAAAGGAGATTGTGAATAAAAGTAAGTTAGGTCTCGAAGCACAAAGCATTATAGCTTCGGGTGGTTTGGTTTCTGATGAGATCATCGTTCAGATTATTGAGAAAACCATAACGGAAAATCCGGATTCGAATGGGTTTTTGTTTGACGGCTTCCCCAGAACCTATATTCAGGCTTATATTTTGGAAGGATTGATGATAAAGCTAAATACCTCATTGAATTGCCTGATTAGTTTGGACGTAGATGAAGAGGTTTCCGTTTCGAGATTACTAACTAGAGGAAAGACATCGGGAAGGACAGATGATAATGAAGTTGTAATTCGTAACAGACTAAAAGAATATAGTGATAAAACACTTCCTGTTTTGCAGTTTTACAAAGACAAAGGCGTTTATTTTGGATTGAAAGGGGATCTGTCAATTGAGGAGGTAAATCTGAGTATACAGAAAATTATTAAAGACGAATTGAGTAAGAGTCTGTTCAACTTGGTGTTATTTGGTTATCCTGGCTCAGGAAGAGGATCGCAGGGAATTGCTTTGGCCAAAAAATATGACTTGGAATACCTTGCTACAGGTCAAATGCTCGATCAGGAAATTCAGAAAGGTACCGAAATAGGAAAACGAATTATTGATTTGTATGAAAACGGGGAACTGGTGCCCGACGAGATTGTGGTGCAATTAATTGAAAAGAAAATTGCAAACTCGAACGGAGTGAATGGATTCATTTTTAAGGGATTTCCACGAACATTGGTTCAATCGTACATTTTAGATGGTTTGTTGAAAAAACATGGTTCTGCTATTTCTCAGATTATTGAAATTGAGGTACCAACATTGGAACTAATCAGCCGGCTGGATAAAAGAAGTAAAACCGATCGGTGCATGCCATACGATAACAACACCTCTAAAATTGTGAAACGCCTGCAGGAACATGAAATTAAAACCGTACCCGTAATTGAAAAATACAATCAGTTGCATGGTGTTTTGAAAATAGATGGCGTTGGTGAGTTCGATGAGGTCTTTGATCGGATATGTGAAAAAATAAAGAATAGTATTTAAGTAATTAAACTGTGTAAAATGAAGAAAATTAGTACCCTTTTGCTCTTTTTTATAGTGTTTGGAGCTAAATCTCAAACTATTTCAGAAAAATTAGGCGCTGTGTCAACTAATTTTAAAATTACATCAGCATCGCAGCCTCTAAATGTTACAAATCAAATAATTTTAAAGCGCTATATTACAAAGCATAATAAGAAGGATGACGATAGTGAATATGGAATTTATGAAAGATATTATTTTCAATTTGTTAGTGTTAATAAACTAGTTACTTCTGATCGGAGTGATATTAAAAAGGAAGCACTGGTAAAGTCTAATCATAGCTTTTACAAATATGATTATTTTATTAGTTTTTTTGATGAAAATGATTTCCTGATTTATGAATTTACGAGGGATGCAGAAAATAGATTTAACCGGGATTACAATTTAGGTAAAGGAGGTTATTTTACTTATGAGTTTTATTTAAGCGGTTTCCCCTTAGTACTGCTTGATAAAGTAAAGCGCATTGATGTTCAGATTATCAATTAAAATAGTTGAGATTATGGTTTTGTGAGTGACTATATCATTTTAAATAAACATCATGGAAAATAGATCTGGTGGATGTGATGAAAAAAGTACGAAAGTGGTTTTTGCGTGCTCAGGTGCAGCCGATGTTGGTGAATTAACCGATTTGGTTGCGAGGAAACTTCAAAAAAAAGGGAAAGCCCAAATGAAATGCCTTGCCTTTGTGGGAGCTGGGATTACTGAGATGATAGATTCTGTTAAGGGAGCAAAAATTTTGGTGATTGATGGTTGCCCTAAGGATTGTGGGAAATTGGTTATGTGTAAAAATGAATTCACAGATTTCACACATTTGCGTTTAACAGATTTAGGATATGTCAAGGGAGAAACTCCTGCTGATGCACACAATGTTGATGCAGTTTACGAAGTGGCATGTACTATTCTGTAAATACTAAGTTTACTTAGGAGGGGTACTGTTTTAGGAGAAGACATCCCTAAGCTTTGTTGTTGTCACTTTACTTTTTGTTGTTTATATTCTATATTTTGTCGTTACTACTTTATTCTTTGTCGCTACTACTTTACTCTTTGCCGGGACTATTCTAAGTCTTGTCGTCGTTATTTTGATCTTTGTCGCCACTCCTTTGAAGCTTGTCGCCACTCCTTTATGGTTCCGCGCCGTCGGAAACGCTTCTAAATGCTCAGGAAACAGATAAATGTATTATATCCGATAATAAAGGAGCACAAGCACAATAGAATGTGCTCCCTTATTGAATGATTTCTAAATAGGCCTGCTATTCACTTCGTAAGGAATCAACCGGATTTTGATTGGCTGCCTTCCAGGTTTGTCCGCCAACAACCAAGAGTGCAAAAATTGCAGTTAGCAAACCGGCAAATACAAATGGGAGCGGACCAATGGCAATGTGATAAGCAAACTGTTCCAGCCAGTGTTGCATCATGTAATACGAAACGGGTATTGATATGGCAAAGGCTATTGCAATCCATTTTATGAAATTAGAAAACAGCAACAATGATATTTGGCTGATACTGGCACCTGTTACTTTTCGGATTCCAATTTCCTTGGTGCGTTTTTGTACCATAAATAAAGTAAGGGAATACAATCCCAATAGAGCCAGAATGATTGAAAGTGCCGATGAGTAGCCTGTTAGTATTTGCGATCTTTCTTCCTGTTGATATCGATCGCGGCAGACATCGTCTATAAACAGATGGAAAT
Organism: Labilibaculum sp.; assembly: GCF_963664555.1. GTDB lineage: Bacteria > Bacteroidota > Bacteroidia > Bacteroidales > Marinifilaceae > Labilibaculum. The sequence continues at coordinate 2,045,437 of NZ_OY761461.1, forward strand.
TAACTCTTTCCGTATCAACTTTTTTGAATGTCTCTTTTATTTGGTTAAGTAAATCTGTTGTATTGTTGGTTTTTACTTTAATCAAAACATATCGTATTCCCCAATTATCGCTAAAACAACTAAACATCAATGGGGCAATTTTTTCTCGTAATGAAGTGTAATGAAAATCTTTAACAATGCCTTGAATTTCATATTTATCCTGATGAAACCACACGATTCTCCCCAAAGGGTCATCAACATTAAGATATTTAACAGCAGCTTCATTCAGAATAATTCCTTTGCAGTTTTCAACCTGACTTTCGGTAAATGTGTTTCCTTCTACAAATTGTATCCCTAAAGTTTTAAAGTAACCTGGCCTTACGCGATATTCATTATAATCTTTTGTGTTTTTAATATCGGTTCCGTAAAGCCGAAATATTTGACCACTACCACCACCGCCAGGAAGATGAAGACTGGCACCTACAGAAGAGATTTGAGGTATTTTTAAAAGTTCTTGCCTGATAGAAGAATAAGCTTGTTTTTGTGCATCACTTAAATTGGTGATTGCAATTACTTGTTCCGGTTCGAAACCCAAATCAGCATTTTTCATGTAGTCGATCTGTTGCTGAGAAATGATAACAGCTGAAATCAAAACAATAGAAGCTGAAAACTGAAAAATAACCAGAATTCGAGACAGCAAATTGGTGTCGTGATTGCCTGGCAACTTTCCTTTAATGATGGAAGCTGGTGTATATCGGGTGATTGTGATGGCCGGATACAAGCCTGAAATGAGTCCAACAAATAAAGCCATAACAGGAAGACCTGTAAATAGAAGGGGATTTGATAGATAATCAATAGGCAATTCTCTATTCATTAAACGACCAAAAAAGGGCATTAAAACTTCTGCTAGTATTACCCCAAATAGAAGTGCAACGGCAGCCATTAGAGTGGTTCTTCCTAAAAAATCTTTAATTAAATCAATACGCTCTGCACCAATTGCTTTTTTGATACCAATTTGGTTCAGTTTGCTATCGTATTGAACGGTAATAATATTGATGAAATTAATTATGGCGATGATCAAAATTAAAAAAGCCAGAAGAATATGTATGTAAATGGTATTGATATTCCCACCAGGTTTTAAATCTTGCTGATAGTTTGATCTTAGATGAATATCACTTAGTCTTTGGAGGTAAGCTCCTGTTTCCTCACCATATTCACCAAATCCATCATCAAGCATCTGGGTATATTTATCTTCAATTTTCTTAATTGTTGAATTACGATCAACTCCTTGTTTTACTAAAATATACGTGTAGTATTCCAGACTTTGATGACCAGCATGTTGTGGATAGCCCGAAAATGGCAAAAGCATGTCGAAATCGTAATGAGAGGTAAGTGGAAGGTCTTTTACAACAGCGTTTACTGTTAATAATCTGCCAAACATTTTCAATTCTTTGCCTGCAGCATTGGTAGTTCCAAATAATTTTTCTGCTGTTGAAGCATTTATGACTACACCATTAGGATTGGAAAACAGATTGGTTGATTGTCCGGAGATTGGTTCCAGTGTAAATACCTTATAAAAATTGGTATCTACGTAGTGGCAGCGAATTCCGTTGAAATGTTGATCGTTTACTTTTGCATTTTGTGTGAACCCTCTGTATAATTGAGTAATTTCTTCTATTTCTGGTATTTGAGAGGCGAAGTTTTCATTGGTTAAACGCAGGCCGATTTCATATGGAGTTAACTTTTCTCCGGCATTATTAAGTAATGAAATTAACTTGTAAATCCGTTCCTGTTTTGTGTTGAATTTATCGTAGCTCAATTCGTGCTGAACGTAAATAGAAATAAGAATTACGGCAGCCATTCCAACAGCAAGTCCAAAAATGTTGATAATGGAATTGAGTTTGTCTTTTGCCAGACTCCTGAAAGAGAGTTTAAGTTTGTACCAAAGCATATAGTCGGTTTTATTGGGCGATTAAAAGTAATAATATTGTTAGATATATTTTATAAAACTGCTGATTCGAGGATATGTGATTGCGGGTCTTTTCTGTTTTCCGAAACTATTTTTCCATCGAATAGATTGATCACCCGGTCTGCATATTCCGCATCGCTTTGCGAGTGGGTAACCATTACAATAGTAGTTCCTTCTTTGTGCAATTCTTCGAGCAATTGCATAACTTCTGTGCCGTTGGTCGAATCGAGATTTCCCGTAGGCTCATCGGCCAAAATTAGTTTCGGATTCGAAACTACAGCTCTTGCTATCGCAACTCTTTGCTGTTGTCCGCCCGAAAGTTGTTGAGGAAAATGTTTTGCACGGTGATCAATGTTCATGCGTTTCAATACCTGCACTACTTTTTCTTTCCTTTGTGTCGATGGAACTCCCATATAGAGTAGAGGTAACTCTACATTTTCAAATACATTTAGTTCATCAATCAGGTTAAAACTCTGGAAAATAAAGCCGATGTTTCCTTTTCGGTATTTGGTGCGTTGTTTTTCACTTTTGTCAGAAATTTCTACTTGATTAAAAGTATAGCTTCCAGTGCTGGGATTATCCAACAAACCAATAATATTTAAGAGTGTTGATTTTCCACAACCGGATGGTCCCATAATGGCAGCAAATTCACCGGTTTCTATATGTAAGTTTACATGCTGCAAGGCGGATGTTTCAACTTCTTCGGTTCTGAATACTTTGCTTAAGTCTTTGGTATGTATCATTTTTTTAGATTATGTGATTTAAATATTGGCAGCCAAGTATTGTGCCATTTTTAAATGATGCAGAAATACAGGCGTTTGTGTTTGTGATGAGAAATATAGTGTCGGAAAATCCAACATGTAATGTCGATATTTACAACAATATGATTATTTTAACCAAAGAATTTAAATGGATAAAAGAATGGCTGGAAAAGGAAAGCTTTTAATTATAGATGATAATGAGGAGCTATTGTTTGCTCTGCAATTATTTCTCAACTCTCATTTTGCGAAAATAGATACCATTAAGAATCCCAATCAGTTGCTATCACAGCTTGAAGTGGACGAGTATGATGTTTATTTGTTGGATATGAATTTTAAAGCAGGAATCAATTCGGGAAATGAAGGTTTGTATTGGTTAAAGCGAATATTGGAATTTGATGCAAATGCTTGTGTGGTGTTGATTACAGCTTACGGTGATGTAGAATTGGCGGTGAAAGCAATGAAAGAGGGGGCAGTTGATTTTATTCAGAAATCATGGGACGAAAATAAGATTCTTTCAACCTTGCTGTCGGCTTTAAAATTGCGGAATTCAAAGCTTGAGATAAAAGGATTGAAGGAAAAGCAGAAACAGATCAATCATCAGATCAATAGAAACACTCAATTTGTAAGAGGTACTTCGAAAGCCATGACTGAAGTGTTTCGAACCGTTGAGAAAGTGGCGGGAACCGAGGCGAATGTTTTAATTGTAGGAGAGAATGGCACAGGGAAAGAGGTAATTGCCCGTGAGCTTCATTTGTCCTCGCACCGAAAAGATCAGGTATTTGTAAGTATTGATTTGGGTTCTTTAAGCGAAAACTTATTTGAAAGCGAACTATTTGGTTCTAAAAAAGGCGCATTTACTGATGCAAAAGAAGATCGTATGGGGCGATTTGAATTGGCATCGGGTGGAACACTTTTTCTGGATGAAATCGGAAATATTCCCTTGCATCTGCAAACAAAATTATTGACAGCCATTCAAAACAAACAAATTGTTCCATTGGGTGGAAATACACCAATTGATGTGGATGTTCGCATACTGGCTGCTACCAATTGTAATTTGTTTGAAATGGTGTCTAATGGAACTTTCAGGGAAGATTTGTTGTATCGATTGAATACTATTGCAATAGAATTACCGCCTTTGCGCGAACGGATTGAGGATATTCCTGAATTGGCTGATTTTTTTCTGCATAAATATGCCGATCAGTATCAGAAAGGAGAATGTGTTTTTGAAAAATCAGCAGTAAAGAAACTTTCACAACATTCATGGCCGGGAAATATTCGGGAATTTCAACACATTATCGAAAAATCAGTTATCTTATCCGAAACAAAAAAATTAGCTGCTGTTGATGTATTAATTGGAGAGGAATTGCAATTGTCTAAAAAAATATCAGACAGTCTTAATTTGTCTGATAACGAGAAGTTTTTAATTGAGAAAGCAATAAAGCACACAGGCGGGAATATGAGTCTTGCGGCAAAGGAGTTGGGAATAAACCGATCTACATTGTACGATAAAATTAGAAAGTATGATTTATAAAAGATTCTATGTTTGGATAGTTGCACAAATCATTTTGTTATCGCTTACGCCAGTTTTGTTCTGGTTTTTACTCTCAAAAGAGTACATGGTGGTAACTACTTACAGCCTTATGGTTTTGTGGGTTTTACAGGTTGTATATCTGATTTGGTATATCAATAAAACGAATCGTGATTTGTCCCGGTTTTTTGCAGCTTTTCAATATCAGGATTCAACATTGGTATTTAACCAGCATAAAAAAGATAAAGCTTTTCAAAAACTGCATCAAAGTTTTAATGGTATTATTAATGCATTCGGGAAAGTAAAAATTGAAAAGGAAAAAGATTTTGTTTTCTTTCAAAATACGGTAGAATTAGTGGGGGTTGGATTGTTGGCTTTCGATCACAAAGGGAATGTAAGGTTGTGCAACAAAGCATTTAAGGAACTCTTTCTGGTTAAGGAATTTCAGAATATTTCAGACTTGGTTTGTATTGATGGTGAGTTCCCGGATTTTTTATTTCGGGTGAAGACAGGGACTCAAAAGCTCAGGAAATATTTGGTGAAAAACCGAATTTTAAAATTGGCGGTTAAGGCTGTTGATTTTCGTTTGGAAGATGACTGTATCAAATTGATTGCTTTTCAGGATATAAAAAATGCAATCGATCAGGGTGAAATGGATGCAATGCATAAATTGATTCGTGTTTTTACGCATGAAATTATGAATTCGGTAAGTCCAATATCAATGTTATCGGGTAGTTTAATCGATTTGTATGAGAAAAACGGAGATCAGGCCTGCAAGGAGTTGTTAAGCGAAGGAGCTATTTCCAATACGCTGATGGGATTGAAAACGATTCGTAAAAGAAGTAAAGGCTTAATTGCTTTTGTTGATGAATACAAGAATTTAACACAGCTTCCGAAACCGCATTTTGAATTGTTTTCCGTTGAAAAATTATTTTCACATATCGATTCTTTGTTTAAGGAAGAGTTTAAAACAGAAAATATTGAATTTACAACCCATCTTCAGGATTCTCAGCAAGAGTTGATTGCTGATGAAAAGCTAATTTCTCAAGTCTTGATTAATTTGATCCGGAATTCGATTGAGGCGCTCAAAAACACAGAATCCAAGTCAATTTCGATTTCAACAGGGCAGGGAAATCCGGTTAACTTTATTATTGTTAGGGATAACGGCATGGGAATCTCCGATGATGTGATTGATACTATTTTTACGCCTTTTTTTACTACAAAGGAGAAAGGTTCTGGGATCGGTTTAAATCTTTCCAGACAAATTATGAGGTTGCACGGGGGAACAATATCAGCTCGTTCGAAACCAGATCGGCTTACAGAGTTTTCTCTTCAGTTTTAAGTAGTTATGTGAATGTTTTAAATAGATTGATTTAGGAAATCTGAAATTTTATTGAAGAAAAAAAGCGGGAATTAACCCGCTATATTATTCCGTCTCAATTCATCAAGGTCTATTCTGGATATTTTTTCGTCCAGTGTTTGAAGCAGCTCATTTAACTTACTGCAAGGATACTCGGAACATTCTGCACAGGTGTCGAATAATTTCTCCCGGGCACAGGCTCTAACCTGACATTCTTCACAATGACGAAATTTCTTTCCCCAAGGTTCCAGACAACCTTTACACGTTATTTCACAGGCATCGTATTGGTTTTTTTTATCAGACCAAAGCTCTGCAATCTTAATTCGAACATTTTCCTGTCCTTTCTGCGTAGCGACGTAAGCAGGACAGGTTGAACAGTTGATTCCACAGTAAGATATTCTTTCTTTCTCCTGAATTCGCCTCATTTTAATACTGGATTATTTATTTTTATTGTAATTTCAATTCTTTATTACGGAATTATATCTTTAAATATAACTATTTTGCGAGTGTTTTTCAAGATGTTTTTGGGCTTATTGGTTATAAATTAGGTGATGATTTATTCTTGTTTTACTGAGAAAAAGAATATTTGAGTTTTTACTTTTAGGACAGCATTTAAATTGATTAAAAGGACATTAAAAATCCCCGAAGAATTTTCTTCGGGGATGTACTTTTTGGATTATCTTATTCTTTATGCTCTTTGCCTTTGCAGGTGTCAATACTTAAAAGGCTGTAAGGAGGGCAATATCCAATCAGGCTGGTCAGAAACATAACTCCAGCAATTACAAGTAGAACTATTCCTATTGTTCCGGTAATAAGATCTGTGAAATATAGAGTTGCTAAAATAAGAGCAATAATGACTCTTAGTATCCGATCTGTTTTCCCCATGTTTTTTTTCATGATAGTTGAGTTTTTAGTTAATACTTTCAATTGTTGATTCAATAAGTATAGGTTGTTTTTCAGCAAAGTTTTTAAACCGTGCCAAATTGGTTGAATCGATTTCCTGAAAAGTTTTGGTGAAAAATAAGAACAGGGATTTGGCAAATGGATTGGTTCCTTCAATAGAATACCCAGCAATTATTTTAGTGCCGTTATCCGATTTTTTAAATGAAAATTGATTGTATTTGTGCATCCATCCTGCTGTAAAATCCATTTCAAGCATTTCGTTTTCTTTGTAGCCGGTTAGGGTTTCTATTAATTCTACAATTTTGCCATCATTATCAATCATCAACTTGTATTTACTGCCAACTTTATCTTCAGTTTCGGCAATTGACTCAAAACTTTTTACTTCAGTTAACCATTCCGAAAGTCGGTTGTGATCATTGAATAATTGAAAAACCTCTTCTACCGGACGATTAATTTCAGTTTCCAGCTGATACTCTTGTTTGTTTAGAAAAAGACCAAGAACAACAAAGGCAAGAAACACAATAAGCAATATAATGCCCGACTTTTTAAGCGTTTTCATATGGTTGTAATTTATTTTTCGATGAATGATTTAAAATCTGTCATTCCTTTTTTGAAATCAGGACCAATTGCTTTATCAATATCCATAAATACCATCATCAAGGTAGTTGGAAATGTATTATTGCCTTTAAATCCCCAGGTAACTTCAGTTCCTTCATCTACTTGCCTGATAGTAAAAAAGCCGGTACTGGTTGATTCAAATGGTTTCAGAAAGCGAAGTTCAGTTTCGATATAAGAGTTAGGTTCTATTTTGGTAATTTCCTGTTCGCCTTCTCCAACTTCTTTATTTCCGATCCAATGAGTTGTTGAACCAACCTCTCCGTCGGTTCCATTGTATTCAATTATCATTTCAGGGTCTTTAGAACCCCATGGTGACCATGCTTGTTGATCTTTAAGAGAGCAAAGACTTTTGAAAACCGTGTCGATATTGGTTGAAACAACAATTTTTCGTTCAACTTGATAGGTTTTAGGAGCCATAAAATGAAGGATAGCCACAAGCAGTCCAATTCCAACTAGAATGTAAAGCAAGATTTTCATAATGTAAATGTTTAGTTAGCAATTATTTATTTTGTGTGGTAATACATTTACTAAAGATAAGAAATTTTTATTTGGAGAAATAAAAAAAGAGTCCAGAATAAAGGACTCTTTTGCGAATTATAATGTTGATTTACAAGAATATAATGCCTGCTTTTTTACTGGCATCCCTTAATTCATCTGGCCAGATACTTGATTGTACTTCTCCGATATGAGCTTTTCTTAGTAAAAACATACATAATCTTGATTGTCCGATTCCACCTCCAATTGAGTAAGGCAGTTTTCCTGCCAGTAGTTTTTTGTGAAACATGAGATCTTTTCTTTTTTCTTCTCCACTTATTTTAAGTTGTAGTTTTAATGCTTCTTCATCAACCCGAATACCCATTGAAGAAATCTCGAATGATTGTTCAAGTACAGGATTCCAAAGTAAAATGTCACCATTTAAACCATGATATCCATTCGAGCTTGGGGTGGTCCAATCATCATAGTCGGGAGCTCTTCCGTCATGAGGTTCTCCGTTGGCAAGCTCACCTCCAATGCCAATAATAAATACAGCGCCAAATTCTTTAGTAACTTTTCCTTCCCGTTCCTTGGGAGTTAAATCGGGGTATTGTTCTAATAAATCTTCAGAATGAATAAATGTTATTTCTTCTGGTAAAAAGGGCTTAAGAGGTGCATAGTACTCGCTTAGAATATATTCGGTTCTTTTTAGCGAAGAATATATTTGTTTTACGGTTTTCTTTAAGAAATTGAGATTTCGGTCAGCTTTTGTAATTGATTTTTCCCAATCCCATTGATCCACATAGATTGAGTGAATGTTGGTGAAAATTTCATCGGGTCGAAGAGCATTCATGTCTGTGTATAAGCCTTTTCCAATGGGAATGTCTAGTTTTCCCAGCATAAAGCGTTTCCACTTCGCAAGAGAATGAACAACTTCTGCGGTTTGATCATCCAATCCTTTAATTGGAAATGCAACAGGGCGTTCGATGCCATTTAAATCATCATTAAGTCCAGTGCCTTTCATAACAATCATTGGTGCAGTTACTCTACGCAGCTTTAATTCGGCTGCCAAGTGCAATTGAAATTGATCTTTAATAAATTTAATTGCTTTTTCGGTTGCTTCAAGATCCAATGTGCTTTGGTAATCTTTTGGGATAAATAAGTTTTTCATTTGTTAAAATTTTTGATAGAGAGGAGTTTTCCTCGGGTTAAATTGATTCAAAAAAAAAGCCTTTCTCGTTGAAGAGAAAGGCTGAAATATGCATAACAATATCCCTTCTCACCTTGTAGGAGAATTATTATTGTTGTTATTATTTTTAAATTGTTTATCCATTTTTTTTATAAAAAAAAAGCCTTCCCGATTAGGGAAGGCTCGTAAATTGAATATTTTGATTAATTCTATAAGCTTCCCTGTTTCAATGAATAATTATTCATTGAATTGTTGAAAAGATTATTGATATTAAATGTTTGGTTCATGTTCCTGTTATTTACGATGGCTAAAGTAGGTGTTTTTTTTTAAGGATCAAAAAATGACTGTTGTTTTTTTTAAAATAGCTTTTGTGTGATTACTGCAGGTTGCGTCTTGTTATGTAATTGTATAGACTAATGCAAATATATTTTAAAAACTTAAAAGAATAATTTTGAGATTAATTCAAATTACGTACATTTACTTTATAATAATCTAAAATTTTTTAAGGAATGCCTACAGGTACAGTAAAATTTTTTAACGAATCTAAGGGATTTGGATTCATTAAAAACAGCGAAACAGGAGAAGACATCTTTGTTCACGTAACAGGATTAATTGACAAAATTGATCAGGATGATTCAGTAACTTTTGATGTTGTTGAAGGAAAAAAAGGAATTAACGCAGTTAATGTAAAACTTAACTAAGTTAAAATAAGATATTTTTCCTTGGTAAAGCTCAATGTAATGTTGAGCTTTTTTTTATACACTGTTTTTTCCTGATTTAGTGAATCAGGAAGATTAATCACGGAAAGATTTTCTTTGGTTTTTTCTAATTGCAGATTATATTATTTTTGTAGAATGATCAACGAAATAGATACACTTGACGTATTGAACAAGATGTGTTCAGATACTTTGATGGAGCACCTGGGTATTACTTACACCGAAGTAGGAGAAAACTATTTGGTTGCAGAGATGCCGGTAACACCCAAGCATTGGCAGCCTATGAAAATTCTTCATGGTGGAGCCACACTTGCTTTGGCTGAATCGGTAGGGAGTGCCTTATCAGTAATTAAAACTGATATGAAAAAATATGATGTAAAAGGGATGGAGATTAATGCGAATCACATTCGAAGCATGAGAACAGGAACAATTACCGCTAAAGCACATTTCATTCATAAAGGAAGCTTAACTCACATCGTTGAGGTAAATATTCTAAATGAACAGGAAAAGTTGATTTCGGTGTGCCGAATAACCAATGTGATATTAAAAAAATAAAATGGTGGAAAATAGAAATGAGCTGTCTTCTTTCTTAAGCTGCTGTTTGCAGAATAACTTTCCCTTTTTCGCTTATCAGTTGCCCAAAACCGGGATGATTCAGATAGGAATTCAAACAGATCAGGATTTGAAAGAGTATCAGTTTCTATCGGAATTGGATGGCGAGAATGGCTTTGTTTTTTCTCCTTTTGATATAGAAAGTTCACATAAATCCTTGTTTATACGAGGTGATATTCGTGTAAAAGGCTCTGAAATTGATTCCGATTCTCTTCAATTATTAAAATCATATCAAACCGAAAAGAGCGAAAAATTGCCTGAAAATGTTATTCTGGAAAGTTCACCTGCTTTGTATTTTAATCAGGTTTCGAAAATGATTAATGACTTAAAACAATTCAGGTTGGATAAGGCAATATTATCCAGAATTCAAATTTTAGATGGAGTAGGGCTGAACTGCGCCGTAGAATCTTTTTTGAAATTATCAGAATCTTACGATTCTGCATTTGTATTTTTGGTTTCTATCCCCAAAGAGGGAACATGGATCGGTGCAAGTCCCGAAACATTATTGTCTTCAAAAAATAATACAATTGAAACCGTTGCTTTGGCAGGAACTCAAAAGCTTGCAAGTAGATTGATTGATCAGATTACATGGGAACCTAAAGAGATCAATGAGCAAGCTTTGGTCAGTTTGTATATTGAAGAAGTGCTGAAAAATCACAATTTAACCAAATACAAACGAACAGGCCCCGTAACATCTCAGGCAGGAAATGTTGTTCATCTAAAAACAACTTATTTACTTTCCAATGGCATGGGCTTTAGTCAATTGTCGAACTTAGTTCAGGATCTTCATCCAACTCCTGCTGTTTGCGGCTTGCCAAAAAATAAGGCTTTGGAGTTAATTCGAGAAATTGAGGAACATGACAGAGAGTATTATGCCGGATATTTAGGGCCAATAGAATCGAACGGATCGATTTCACTTTTTGTAAATCTGCGAAGCATGAAAGTGTTTGATAATCAAATGGCTCTTTTTGTCGGCGGAGGAATAACTGCAGATTCAATTCCTGAAAAAGAATGGGAGGAAACCTGTTTAAAAGCTCAAACCTTGCTGAATGTGATTCGTTCGTAAGGGAAGCCCAATAAATTATTTTAAATTTGACCAAACATACATTATAAAATGCAATTTTTGCTTTTGTGTATTCTCGTATAGAACAAGAAAAATAGATGATATGGAGCGCAATTACTCGGATATTAAAGGGGTTAAAGAATTGATTGATATCTGCTGGGCGAAAGGAATGGAATACGTGATTGTTTCACCCGGTTCCCGCAACGCTCCATTAAGTATTTCCTTTGCTAAAGATGATCGAATTAAGAGTTTGGTAATTGTTGATGAGAGAAGTGCAGGGTATTTTGCACTTGGAATAGCTCAGCAAACAAGAAAACCGGTTGGCTTGGTTTGTACATCGGGTACAGCTTTACTGAACTATGGACCTGCTGTTGCCGAAGCTTTTTATCAGAGACTGCCTTTGGTGGTTATTTCGGCAGACCGGCCTGTTGAATGGATCGGACAAGATGATTCTCAGGCTTTGCCGCAAGTAAATGTCTTCGGACAATTTGTGAAGGCAAGCTATCAACTGCCTTTGGATGCAAATAATCAGGATGAGTGCTGGTATTTAAACCGAATGGTGAACGAGGCTTTATCCAAAGCTCAAAGTGGTCGTTTAGGACCTGTTCATATCAACTTTCCTTTGCGTGAACCACTGTATGGAGTGAAACCTTATCCAAATTCTATTGAGCGGGTGATTGGTAAAATTAATTCTGTTGATGAATTAAGTGCCGATACAATTTCTTCCATTGCGGCTATTGTGAATTCCAATCAGAAAATTGTAATTCTGGCTGGATTGCTTCATCCTCAGGCCGAATTAAATGAGTTGCTTGCCGAATTGGCCCAAAATAAGAATGTAGTGATTCTTACTGAATCGGTATCGAATCTTCACAATAAGGAGTTTTTGCCTTGTATCGATCGGGTGATTTGCTCGATTAAGGATGAGGAATTAGATCATTTCAAGCCAGATCTGCTGATTAATTTTGGCGGGCCTTTGGTTTCTAAAATGGTTAAATCATTTTTAAGAAATAACAAGCCTAAAGAACATTGGTTTGTTGGGAAAGAGGATCATTTTATTGATACCTTTAAAAATTTGACTTCCCATATCGATGTATCACCCTTAGCATTCTTTAAGCAGTTATTGCCATTGATAAAACCATCCGGAAGTAATTTTTCAGGATATTGGAAAAGCAGAGATACAGAGGTTTCGGAAATTCATGCTGATTATCTAAGTAAGATAGAGTGGAGTGATTTAAAAGCTTTTGAACAAATTCTAAATGGGATTCCCGAAGGTGGAAACCTGCAATTGGCCAATAGCTCAGTGGTGCGTTACGCTCAACTATTTAAAACATCGGCTGCACTTACCTACAATTCGAATCGCGGAACCAGTGGTATTGATGGATGCACATCAACGGCAGCAGGTGCGGCTATGGTGAATGGGAAAACAACCACATTGATTACCGGTGACATTAGTTTTTTCTACGATTCGAATGCATTGTGGAATAAATATTTGCAGTCGAATTTTAAAATTATTCTGATTAACAACGGAGGCGGAGGAATTTTCCGCTTTATTTCGGGTCCTTCGGGAGTGGATGAGTTGGAGGAATATTTTGAGACTGTACAGGAATATAAAGCCGGTAAATTAGCTGAAACATTCGGTTTGGATTATTTTTATGCCGACAATGAAGAGGAAGTGAATAGCATACTTCCTAATTTCTATGCTGTCAGTAATCGTGCTGCAATACTGGAAATAAAAACACCCAGAACGGTGAACGATCAAGTATTAATAAATTATTTTAAAACTATAAAATCAAAGGTATGACAACCAGAGCCTGGACTACCATTAAAGAATACGAAGACATTAAATTCGATTTTTTCGAAGGGATTGCAAAGATTACAATCAACCGACCAGAGGTCTATAATGCATTTCGTCCGCAAACCAATTTTGATATGTTGGATGCGATGGATATATGCCGCGAGCGCAGCGATATTGGTGTAATTGTGTTTACCGGAACCGGCGACAAAGCCTTTTGTTCGGGGGGCGACCAAAATGTAAAAGGGGTAGGTGGTTATATCGATGATCACGGCGTTCCTCGTTTAAACGTACTGGATTTGCACAAAGCAATTCGTTCGATGCCCAAGCCGGTTATTGCTATGGTAAATGGGTATGCAATTGGCGGCGGACATGTATTGCACATTGTTTGCGATTTAACTATTGCTTCGGAAAATGCTAAGTTTGGACAAACCGGCCCCAAAGTAGGTAGTTTCGATGCCGGTTTTGGTTCTTCTTATTTGGCACGACACGTAGGTCAGAAAAAGGCCCGCGAAATTTGGTTCCTTTGCAAGCAATATACCGCTAAGGAAGCCGAAGAAATGGGCATGGTGAACAAAGTGGTTCCTTTAGAGCAATTGGAAGATGAGACGGTAGATTGGTGTAAAACCATGTTGATGAGAAGTCCGATGGCTCTTCGCATGATCAAACGAGGTTTAAATGCTGAGTTGGACGGACAGCGTGGATTGATGGAATTTGCCGGTGATGCCACCATGATGTATTACCTGATGGAAGAAGCACAGGAAGGAAAAAATGCCTTCCTTGAAAAACGGGATCCTGACTTTCAGAAATTTCCTAAATTTCCTGGATAATTCAGAAATTAAAAATAGTAAAATGGCCATTGGATAATTCTGATGGCCATTTTTTTTTTAAAAGTCCCCCTTCAGGGGATTTAGGGGTAGCAAGAAGAATGAAGTAAAAATTACCCCAAACCCCTGAAGGGGCTTATTGGTTGTGGTTTGTGAGGAAGTTTTGATTCCTGACTAGGAATTATAAATTAATCTGGGTTCCAATTTCTGCTGATTCATAATTATTGTTAATTTTATCAGACTTGCAATGAATTATTACGAGTCTGAGTGAGTTTAAAATGAATACAATAATAATATAATGGAAATAACTTTACTAGGTTGGAAATACATCTACAAGCCTGAAGCTTCGTGTTTAAAAGATCAATTTCAAATCATTCCTAAAAGGAAAAAAATGCAACCTAAAAATCTATACAAATTTTATCCACTTAATGGGTTTAGTGTTGATGCGCTTCTGAATCAATATTTGTACGCATCATGTCCCTTTGAACTAAATGATCCATTGGATTGTATGAATGTACTAATTGATTATAGTTTAGTATATGAGATATATAAACAAGATCAAGATAGAAAAGGTGCGAATGTAGTGAGTTCACAAGAATTTAATAAAGTTCAGAGTTTGAAATTGTATGGAAATATGGGTATTATTTCTTTGAGCAAGAATGTGAAGAATCTTCAAATGTGGGCTCATTATGCATCAAACTATCAAGGATTTGCTGTGAAATTTAATGTTGTTGAATTGAGAAGTAATCCTGAATTAATAGGACCTTTTCCAATTAATTACAAAGAAGAGTGGCTACCAATTTGTTTGGAAGATGAGAAAGAAGGGAAATATGGGTTTTTATATCAAACAAATATAAAATCAATTCAATGGAAGCCAGAGGATGAGTGGCGTTTTATTGGAGTAAGAGAAAATATGTCGATACCATCCATTCAGATGCAAAAGGAATGTATTCAGAATCGAAAGTTTGACTATAATTTAAGTTTCATTGAAGAGGTCGTATTAGGACCTATGTTTATTCTTGGGTTATCACCGGAAGATTCGACAACAGATAACATTAAATTAAAAATTGATTTACATGATCAAAAAAGTATTTATAAACATTACATATTGAATTTTCTAATCAAGAATAAGATAAAGGTATCGTGGTTTGAACATACACCAACTTTGAATTTTGAATTTAATACGAGATCTGTGGAAATTACTCAGGAGAGTGAGTTAGTTTTTAATATGGCTTTGAAATAGAGATGACTGATTATTATAGCAAGAAAATAGATGATACAATAAATCATATTGTAGAGACAGAAGAGGTATTGAAAAATCTTAACCGACCAAATTATGAGGATTTTCTGCCCCTACAAGATCAAGCATTTTATAGCCAATTTAAAAAAAGAAATGTTAATGCTTATGATGAGGATAAATTTAGCATCAGAGATACACCTGTATTGATTATCAAGGATAATCCATATTATATGTTTTTTATTTTTTTTGGAATTCTAATCATCCCAGTATTGATTTTTAATGGTAATGGAATATCTATAGTTGATTTAATAGGTTTAATCTTTGCTTCATTATTTATTACAAGTATAGTATCGGTTTTATTTTATCCTTTAACAAAAGAATTAGATAAGAAATTTGTTCGAGCTAAATCGTGGAATAGATATTATTTATTAGAAAAGAGAAATCAAAATTTTGGACAAGCAGAGCGTGATTATGATATGAATTTTAAGGAGTATTCAAATTTATTATTAGAATTAAATAAATCTTTGGAATCTTATCGAGAGGAATTAGCCTGTGCCGTAAAAAAGAAAAAAGAAAGAGAAGAAGAAAAAGAAAGGCAGATTGCTTTAGAGAATAAACAGAGAGAAGAGGAAGAGAGAAAAATTAGAGTAAAACGATTAGAACAACAATATTGGTCGAATTTGAATGGATACGAATTTGAAGATGCTGTTTGTAAACTTTTTAAAGACAATGGCTTTAGCATAAGTTCAACATCATATTCAAATGATGGCGGTGCAGATTTAATAATTGTACATGAAGATGGAAGAAAAACTATTGTTCAATGTAAAAACTTCACGAATCCTGTATCTCCTAGCGTTGTGAGAGATCTTTTAGGAACGGTAATCGATTTTAAAGCAAGTAATGGTATGCTTGTCTGTACAGGAGGTTTTACTTCTGGTACAGTTGAGTTTGCAAATAGAAATGGAATTGAACTACTCGATGCTAGTGACTTGATTAAGATGTCTAGGCAAATTAATTATCATTAGAATTTAAGCTAATTAAGTTATAGGTGCTTCGTAATTTCTCTTACTTCATTGTTACTATTACTATCAGGTGCTCCTGAATTTTTGTAATGAATTATTATAGCCAATTCGTATGGGGAGTTCTTTTTTTTCACCCAAACAGAATCCATGCCGATATAAACATTACAGCTTGTTCCAAATTCTTTCAACAGCAGTTGATGTACTTCTTCAATTCTCCGGTTTTTGTTCATGATTGCAAATTTAAGAAACAGAGACAAGCCCCGCATCACTTGTCTCTGTTTCAATATTTAAATTTGGAATGATATTTATTCCACTTCATTAGTTGCTTCCTCGGGAGTAGTTGTTTTGCTTCTTCTGCTCCTTATTTTAGTGTTGATAGTAGCAATGTACTGAGCTATTTTGGCAAAAGGCACGCCAAACTCAGCTGGTTTTGCATTTGCCATTGCACTGATATAGGGCAACAGTTTATCGTTCATAATTTCCAGAACCACTTTCGATTGCACACTCGAAGGAATAATTTCTTCCTTAGTGGCCAAAACACCTTGATTTTTACGGTACAAATCCTGAAGATTCATTGCTGCGGTTTTCATCTCGGCAAGAGGTGTTGCAACGCCCACCAGCGATGCTATGATTGGCAGCATGTCAGGTTTTTCAAATTCTTCAATCATCGAAAAAGCACGGGTCAATTCTTTTTCGTAGCCTAATTTGTAAAAGTTTAGGTCGTAAGCCGCAATTTTTTTCCAGAGTTTTTCTGCATTTTGGGCAATGGCTTGGTCGGAAGAGTGAGTGTTAGCATCTACAAAACTTTTAAAGCAAATTGCTCTATCGTCAAACAGTTTGTCGAATTTGGCTAATTCGGCAGTAAACTCATGACTTCTTTCTACACCAATCGAATTCGATAAAACTGCAGCTTCTTTTCTCAAATCAGTTGTGATGCCAGTTAAATAGGTGTCGGCACTAAAATCTTTTTGTTCGATTTCATACATAGTATTGTCTGCAATGCTTTGTATCTCATCGGCATCACCTTTACTTAAGATTGTAAAATCCATAACGTAATCATTTAAAGGGTTATTTAATGAAATTTTATTAGCGGGTAGTTGAAACTATGAAAATAATTTTAATTGAGGAAGTTTTACAGGTAGATATTATGGTAAAATTATAATATTGTAACTTGGCACATTTGACAGCTTATTTTTTAGTGTAGAATAATTACCTTACTTGGTTTTATGTTGCAAAAATTGTTGGCAAAGGGTCATTCTGCAGGTTGAAAACTGGAATTTCTGTTGGCAAAATGCTCTTTGTGGAAAAAGTTGAGCAAAACCACGCGGCAAAATGCTCCCGACGATCGGAGTTGGGGAAAACCATGCGGCAAAATGCTCCCGACGATCAGACTAGTGCAAAACCACGCGGCAATGTCCTCTCGATGACCAGCAGAGTAAGTTTTCCGTTGGCAAAATGCTCCCGACAATCGGAGTTGGGTAAAACCATGTGGGAATACCCCGACTGCCAATTACCCCAAACCCCTAAAGGGGCTTACTGGCAGTAGTTTGGGAAGAAGTCCCCTTTAGGGGATTTAGGGGTAGAAAAGAAAAAATAATAAAAAAAGAAGATATGAGTATAAGTGATCAGGTTACGATGTTTTATAATGCGAAGCCACACATTTTTGAAAAGGCAAAATATTTGAGAGAAAATATGACTTTGGCAGAGTTAAAGTTGTGGGAGTTAACGAAAGAAAAGAAGATTCGGGGTTTACGGTTTAGAGCGCAGCATCCAATCGATATTTTTATTGCTGATTTTTACTGTCATTCTTTAAAATTGGTCATTGAAATTGATGGAGGAATACATCAGTCTTCAGAACAAAAAGAATATGATATTGGTCGGGAAGCGGAAATAAATCATTGGGGAATAAAAGTAATTCGCTTTACAAATGATGAGTTTTTAAAGGAGATCGATAAGGTGATTGATATCATTAATAAAATTTGCATTCAACGTAAATTGGATTTGGAAAAAATTTAATACCCCAAACCCCTAAAGGGGCTTACTGGTAGTCGATTTGAGAAGAAGTTTCATTTTTGAGATAGAGGCAGCTTTTTTTGAAGTCCCCTTTAGGGGTCCCGAAAGCTTTCGGGATAGGGGTAAGAAGAAGAGTCGTTTTAGTGATTGATAAATCTATATTTTTATTATCTTGAACACTCAAAATCAAAAAGAAACACAATGAAAATACGTCTTGCCACAGTATCAGATCTGCCTGCTATTAATGATATTTACAATCAGGCTGTACGCAAGCGTTATTGTACGGCCGATTTGGATGAAATTAGTATGGAACAGCGTACCAAATGGTTCGAAGGACATCATCCCAATCAATATCCTGTATTTGCAGCAGTAGAAGATGATCGGGTAGTGGGATGGATTTGCTACAGTGCCTACCGGGCAGGTCGCAGGGCTTTGCAATCAGCGGCAGAGGTGAGTTACTACATACACGAGGAGCATCTGCAGAAAGGAATTGGCTCCCAATTAATGCAGTTTGTTATTGATGAAGCTCCCAAATATCAGTTTAAGAGCCTATTTGCTATTTTATTGGCAGAAAATCTGGCGAGCCTTAAATTGCTTGAGAAATTTGGTTTCGAACGATGGGGGCTTATGCCTCATGTCGCTGATATTGATGGTGAAATTTGTGATCATTTGTATTATGGAAGAAAAGTCTGAGATATTTTAAACTTGTTCCGATTCTTCATGACTTCTCAAAACAATGGTAAATGTTGAACCTTTGCCTGCTTCACTTTCTATTAAGAGTTCCCCTTTTAAAATTTCTAAATAATCAAGAACAGTGGGCAATCCCATACCAGTTGCCTTTTGTCCCGATAATCCTTCCACGCGGATAGGACTTTTTTGATAAATACTCTCAATAATTTCCTTTGACATCCCCAGACCAAAATCTTTAACCTCAATATAAAACAGCTCGTTTTCAGTGTAAGATCGAATCTCTACACTTCCTTTTTTGTAACTGTACTTAATTGCATTTTGAATGACGTTTCGGAATAAAAACTTGCAGATATTCAGATCGCTGGTTATTTTTAGTTCTCCGTTAAAATTTTTGTTAAAACTAACCTCGCTCAGATTTATCTGAAAAATTTCGGTCATTTCAGTTAAAACTTCATTAATGTCAAATTCTGTGAAGGTTAATTTTGGGCCGTCTTTAGCTTGAATTGTTCCCCAATAAAATAAATCTTCGAGTAATCCACTCGTTTGGGTTACAACGTGAAATATGTCCTTATTGAATTCGTTTTTTTCTTCTTCACTAATTTTAAATTCATCCTTATTAATGAATGTAGATAAGTTTAAAATCACCCCGATGGAACCACGTAAATCGTGAGCCAGAATGGAAAAAAATTTGTTTTTATTTTGAATTACCTTTTCGAGCTCTATGTTTATTTTATTTAATTCGGATGTTTTTTCAAGAACTAGACGCTGCAGAACCTTTGCCCTGTTTTGCTTGACTTTTAGCCATATGGTTAGTCCTAAAACAATTAATATTAATACGATAACACTGATTATGCTAATCTTAAGAATTAAACCAAAATCTTTTGGTTCATTTAGCAGGATACTATTTTTTGGCAATTGATTTTTGGAAATATTAAATGTGCGCAGTTCATTACAATCGAAAACATATGAGCTTGGCAGATAGTTGAATTGCGGGATATCATTAGCACAAGGTTCCTGTATTAATTTTAAGGCAAGCATTGCTGCTCTTTCACCTTGTTCATACCCTCTTGTAATTTTTCCGCCAAATAAGCCTTTGTTAAGATAAAAATCCCATGATCCAAATATGGGAACATGTGCAACTTCTTTAATTTGTGTGATGCCTTTTTGGTAGGATATAAATTTCCCGTTCTTATCCCGGTTAAGTACAAGTAAGTAAATTACGTAGGTGTCATCTAAATTCCTGATTGTTTGTTGTAAGCTTTCCATTGTGAATTCAGAAACCGACTCAAAATTAAGGTCTTTAAATTGATCGGTAATTCCTTTTAATTCTTTTTGAATAGCTTGTCCCGTTTCTGTATTGTCATTAATAATGAAAATGTTTTTTCGTTCTGGAAATATGCGCTTTATTGCTGAGATGGTTCCGTAATGATCAGCCTTCTCGCCGTATCCAAAAAAATTAGGATAATCCTTTAGGATACTTGTATCGAGATCATTTACCCCGCAATATATAATAGGAATATTTGGATAAAATTCGCTGCCATTTTTTTGAATAAAATCAAAAGCGGCATTGTCACTTGTAATTATGGCTTTAAATGGAATTTGTTTTGCTTTAACTTTATAAATGTTTTGCAAAGCGTTAAAGTATTCTTCATTGTAATTACGTTTTGTGTCTAAATATTCAAAAATCAGATTAATATCCGGTTTGTCTTTAAAAACGCTGCGTATGCCGCGGGTTATACTATCCGTCCATGCCAATCCTTGATGGTAGCTGTGAAGAACCAAAACATTTGTTTCATTTTTAGATGAGTTTTGTGCAATAATTGGAGAGGTTCCAACAGTTGAAATGGCAAGAAAAAGGGTGATGATACAGAAAGCTAATAATTTTCGCATGTTTTCATGTTTAAATTAATACTACCATTTAATGTCTTTACGGTTTAATCCTTCTTTTGTTGGCTGGTTTTTTATTTTGAGATGGATAAGGATAGATCTGTTAGCTGATATTTCCTTTTAAACCCAAATTATCAGCAATTTTTTGCATGCCTTCAATACATCCCTGAATCAAGTCAGGAATTTCTATGTTGAGCATTTCAGCTCCCCGTGCTATAACAGTTCTGTCTACACCAGCTGCAAATCGTTTGTTCTTCCAATTTTTTTGTACTGATTTTACTTTTACATCCAATACCGATTTTGACGGACGGATTAAGGCGGTAGTGGTTACCAAACCGGTTAATTCATCAACAGCATAAAGTGTTTTTTCAAGTATTGTTTGAGGTTCAACCTCTGTGCAGGTCAACCATGCATGACTCTCAACCGCTCTAATATATTCTTCGGGCCAATTCTCAGATTCTAATATTTCTCTGGTTTTTTTACAGTGCTCTTCAGGATATTGATCCCAATCTAAATCGTGCACTAATCCTATAATGCCCCATTTTTCTGCGTCTTCATTGTTTTTTATAGCGTAAAACCTCATTACTGCCTCTACAGCTAATCCATGTTTGATAAGACTTTCAGATTTGGTGTGTTTTTTAAGAAGTTCGAATGCTTCCCCGCGAGTTGGTGTGTATGACATATGTTGTAAGTTAAGAGTAATGAATTTCTGCACTCAAATTAGTTAAAAATAGTTAGCAGGCAATTGTTCGCTTTCAAAAAACAAGATTAAACATATCGAATATATCTGTATTTAAATTTTCTGCACTATTCTTTTTTATACTAAATTTAAATAGTAGATTTAAGACTCGAAAGTCTTAATTTAAATAATATGAGTAATCAAAACAGCACAAGAAGAGGATTTTTTCAGAAACTGGGTCTGACAGTGGGGGCTGCAGCATTAATTGAAACGGAAGCTTTGGCAGATATCAACTTAAACCGTTTTTCATCGGAAGAGGATCGGAACAGTTTTTTATTGACTTATGAGACCTGGGTAAACGATTATATTGAAGTGGTTGAAAAAGAGAAGTTGTCAAAATCAGACATTTCCAATAAGCACCGGATCATGAAATTATCAGATCAAGCCAGTGGATGGCAGGAGCAGATTAAAGAATATTTGCAACATGATGATTTTAAGAACAAATACATTTCACTTTCAAAGAAATTTGCAGAATCTATAACTCCTGAACTGGAGGCTTAAATACAGTCTTTTATATCAATTATTTTATCAGAATTAAGTAAGAGTGATGTTTTGCATCACTCTTTTCTTATTGTGTAGTCTACTCAATAAGTGGTGTTACCAGTATTTCATTTCTGCTGATCATTATGTGCCAAAAAGATAGGAACAGAATCGGAGCTTAGAAATGTCAAGGGGGTAATTTCTATTCACCTAAATCCTAAAAATAGCAACCAATCTGCTCCTAATTTTGCTAACTTTGGGTTTCAAAATTGATTATTGTTATGAATAAAACAAAAGCATGGATTCATGCATTTCGATTACGTACATTGCCTTTGGCGCTCTCCAGTATCTTTTTGGGAAGCTTTTTAGCTGCCTCGAATCACTCGTTTCGTTTCAAAATATTTATTTTAGCAACTCTTACAACTTTGTTTCTTCAGATATTATCAAATTTGGCGAATGATTTGGGCGATTCTATTTCCGGAGCGGACAATAGTGAGCGGGTTGGGCCTGAAAGGGCTGTGCAGAGTGGCGTTATCAGTCATAAGGAAATGAAAGGTATGCTCGTCATTTTTGTTTTGCTTTCGCTATGTTCCGGATTGTGGCTTTTGTATGAAGGTATGCAGTTAATCAATCTGAAACAAGGAGCTGTAATGTTGGTGATTGGACTTGTGGCTATTGCGGCGGCAATAAATTATACCGTAGGAAAAAATCCTTATGGTTACAGTGGTTTTGGAGATTTGTTTGTCTTTCTGTTTTTTGGTTTGGCAGGTGTTTTGGGCACTTATTTTCTTCACACCGGAAACATATACTGGAGCCTGTTTTTGCCAGCAATTTCGGTAGGATTACTTAGCGTAGGAGTTTTAAATTTAAACAACATGCGCGATATAGATAATGATGCAAGAACCGGGAAAATGACACTTGTTGTGAAGATGGGGACTGCTAATGCGAAGAGGTATCATTTTACACTTCTTTCCACTGCCATGATTTTACCTTGCCTGTATACTATTTTTAACTGGCAGTCAGCTTTTCAGTTTTTATTCTTGTTGAGTTTTCCGTTTATTGTGCGAAATGTTTGGCACGTATTTAAAAATGAAAATGCCCGCGATTTGGATCCGGAATTAAAACGACTTGCAATATCCACCTTACTATTCAGTCTTAGTTTTGGTTTAGGATTGGTACTTTAATTATCGATTTGATAAGGTGAAATGAGATTTCTTTGACAAATCTCACATCTTTTATCTCACATCTCATAAATATGCTTAAAGCAGATTATCAATATTATCCACTTAAATTCAAACAAGCCAGCGGAACTTCGCGGGGAATTTTAACACAAAAGGATTCGTGGTTCATTCGTATCTGGGATGATAAAAATCCTGATGTGAAGGGTATTGGCGAATGCTCCATTATTCCAGGATTAAGCAGCGATGATAGACCTGGCTATGAAAATAAAATCAAAGAAATTTGTGAGAGCATAGATGATTATTGGTATTATCTGGAGGATGGATTAACAGAATGGCCTTCGATTTATTTTGGATTGGAGACTGCCTTTCTGGATTTTCAGGCCAAAGGGAGTAAAGTTCTTTTTCCCTCCGATTTTACAAATGGGAAAGCCCAAATTCCTATTAACGGATTGGTTTGGATGGGTGATTCCGGCTATATGAAAGAACAAATTCAACAAAAGCTGGAAGATGGTTTTGATTGTTTGAAACTAAAAATAGGAGCCATTGACTTCAAGGAAGAAATTAATCTTTTACAGTCTATCCGTAAAGATTTTGGATCAGATAAAATTGAGTTGCGGGTTGATGCAAATGGTGCATTTTCACCTGTTGATGCGTTGAATAAACTGAAGGTCTTATCCGAATTTCAGATTCATTCTATCGAACAGCCAATAAAAGCCGGACAATGGAAGGAGATGGCGGATTTGTGCTTGGCTGGTCCTCTGCCAATTGCTTTGGATGAGGAATTGATTGGCGTGCATACTCAGAGTTTGAAGAAGGAACTTTTAGATGCAATTAAGCCTCAATACATTATTCTGAAGCCAAGTCTTCTCGGCGGTATAAAAGGAAGTCAGGAATGGATTGATTTAGCTGAGGAAAGAAATATCCCTTGGTGGGTAACTTCAGCATTGGAATCTAATATTGGATTAAATGCTATTGCTCAATGGACTTATACGCTTAATAATTCAATGCCACAAGGATTAGGAACCGGGCAAATTTACAGCAATAATATAGTGTCACCTCTTTTTATGCACAAAGGCTTTTTGGCCTACGATATTTGTGGAAAGTGGGAAATTTAAAAGTGAGAATTTAAGCATGCGTGAACTAACGATAAATGGGATTCTGTATTCCGAAGAAGAATTGGTCAAACATTGTAATAGTCAATTATTGATCAGTGATTTTCAGTGGGAGCGGGATGTTTATTCCTTTATTTTGGAATGGTTGGATGCAAAAGAAAGCATTTCAGCGAAAACTTCCGGTTCAACAGGTAAACCCAAAGCGATGGAGTTATCGAAGGAAAGGATGCTGAATTCGGCCCAACTTACCGGAGAGTATTTTAAATTTGAAAAAGGACAAACAGCATTGCTCTGTTTGTCTACTAATTTTATTGCTGGAAAAATGATGGTTGTGCGTGCTTTTTTATGGCAGTTGAACTTGATTTTAGTAAATCCCAATGGACATCCGCTTGAAAAGTTACGATCGAAAATTGATTTTGCCGCTATGGTTCCGCTTCAGGTGATTAATTGTATAAAAGAGGGGCTTAATTTTGCTTCGATTTCTAATTTATTAATTGGTGGAGGAGCTGTAGATGCTTATTTAGAAGATCAATTACAGGAGTTGCCAGTCAAATGTTTTTCAAGTTATGGCATGACAGAAACAGTTTCTCACGTGGCTCTCAAGCCTCTTAATGGAGATCAAAAATCGAATTTTTACCAAGGATTGGGTAATGTAACTTTTTCTTTGGATGAAAGATCTTGCTTGCAAATTGAAGCTTCGGAAGTTCTTGCCGGGTCAATCTGCACAAATGATGTGGTAAACCTGATTGACGGGAAACATTTTATTTGGCTTGGGCGATACGATAATGTTATCAATTCAGGTGGTGTTAAATTGTTTCCTGAGCAAATAGAGGAAAAGCTAAAGGGAATTATCGATGAGCCTTTCTTTATTAGCGGAGTGGCGGACCAACTTTTTGGTCAGAAATTGGTATTGGTAATTGAAAAAGACAATCCATCTTCCAAATACAAATCCAATTTGTCCGAAAAGATAAGAAGCTTGCCCGGTAAATACGAACAAGCCCGTGATATTTTTTTTATTCAAGAATTCAAACGAACTTCTAATGGTAAGCTTCAACGCGAAGCTACAATGTCTTTGCTTAAATTATCCAGATAAGTAAGCAGTCTTTTAAAATCCTGAGGAATGTTTGTGTTTAATTGATTGCTCTTCTCAAATTCTTTGGCTTCTTTCAAAAAAGATTTGTAGTATTTAGAAATTAAAGAATTTGCTGAACTTACTTTTGCTGGTAATTCAGTCTTAGTTTGAACTAAATAATAAGATTTTGGCTGTTGAAAATCTACTTTGCCTTTAGTTGACGGTATAAAATATTTTGCATAGATTTTTTGACCACCACTGTATAATTTTTGAAGATATCCACAAGTCGTATCTTTTTTCACAAGATATTTTTTATATTCAAAACATTCTCCGTTTATGTTAATTTCTTTTAGTTTTTCGGGTGATTTAATAATACTGTGTTGTGAACCAATTTTACATTCCATAACATCCGTCTTTATATTGTAACGAATTTTGATTGAATTTAGTTCTCTGTTTTCAGTAGTTATAAGTTTAGATAGCTCGAATTGAGGCTCTTGGTAGTTGTTTTGTTCTTCAGTAACATCATCTAAAACAACTTTGTAATGCATAATTCCCAGATTTGGATAATCTTTCCAAACTGAGCTTTCTTGTGAGAATGCTGGAATTGTTATAAAGTAAATTAGGAGTGGAGAAAGTAGAAGTTTAATCATTTTTAAATTTTTGGTTGAAACAGTCAATATAAAAATACAATAAAAAATGATAAGTAGTTGATTTATTGTTGAGTTGAAAACAGGATTTGATTAAGTTCTGGTTTGTACCATGTGAAAAATGCTAAACTCTAAGGGAAGATGGGGATTTATTTGGTAAACAAAAAAAAGAGGATGTCTCATAACAAAGTAGACATCCTCTTTTTCATGATCTTTTGTTTTTTTGAGATTAAACTGCCTTATACTGCTTATTTGTTTTTGGAAGTCTTTTTTACCTCCAATATGCAAAACAGAGGTTTCATATAGAGGAAATAGGACTTCAAAAGAATTAAGAAAGGCCGTTAGGCCACTTTTCTACTATTCATTTTCTTAAGATTTATGGCTAGAGCCAATAATCCCATTTCGATTTCTACTTTTTCTTTGCCACGAAGTAAAAATCGTTTAAATCCTTTATTGTGTTTAAGGTTACCAAAAGCGGCCTCTACATCAACCGGTCTTTGACTCCTGTGCTTCAATCCTTCTTCTGAGGTTAAATGTTCTCGTGCTTTACTTCTTAATTCGTTAAGTCGGTGATTAATCTGAATCGTTCGATTACCTTTTGCTTTGTGACACATCCCCCGAAGTGGGCATCCGTTACAGTTTTGAGCTTGATAAACATGGATTGTCTTAAAATGACCGGCTTGGCTTTTTTCCTTTTTTATCTTCTTAAGATTCATTACTTGTCCCATTGGGCAGTAGTAAATATCCTGTTTAGAGTCGTAGAATAAATTGTTGGGGTGAAACTCGCAATAAGTTTTGGCTCCCTTCTTTTGTTCTTTATGAAAGTAATTGTATTTCACAAAAGAGGTTAATCCTTCCGCTTCAAGAAATTCATAATTCTCCTCAGACCCATAACCGGAATCTGCACATACGCTGTTTAGTTTGTCTGGATACAACTGTTGAACCTCTTTCATATGAGGTATAAAGGTTTTTGTATCGGTTGGATTATTATGGTTTGAATAATTTACAATGAATTGATTTTGTGTGCTAAACTGCAGGTTATATCCTGGTTTTAGCTGACCATTTTGCATATAGTCATCCTTCATTCGCATAAAGGTTGCATCCGGATCCGTTTTTGAATAACTATTTCGCTCTTCCAATATCTTTAGCTTTTGCTCGTTTTTTCGGAGATTATCAGCATAATTCTTCTTGGCATAGTTGAGTTGCCGGCGTTTCTTAGCATCCACTTTCTTATCCCTCAAGGCCTCATTAATTGTCTCAATGGTCTGCTCTATTTTTTCTGGATCAACATCACTTAAATCGGGCTTACTTACATTTGCTAAATCCGATTTGGCTACCTGCTCTGTATAATCCCAAAGTTCCCCCAACCGATCCTTCATGCGTTGGATATTCTTTTGAATGGCTTTACCCCAAACAAACGAAAACTTATTTGCATTGGCCTCGATCTTGGTGCCATCGACATATATGGTTTGTAGATCAATATGTCCGGAATCTACCAGTAACAGGACTACTTGACTGAACACTTCCTTTAAAACACCTTTTAATCGACTGCTTCTAAAGCGGGCAATCGTATTGTGATCTGGCTTTTGCATCCCTGACAACCACATGAAATGTACATTTTCTGATGCCGCCTGCTCTATTTTTCGAGAGGAATATACATTACACAAATAGGAATAAACTAATAACTTAAGCATCATTTTGGGATGATAGGCCTTTGCTCCCGTATAACTGTATTTTTCAAGGATACGATCTATCTGGACACCATCAATAATACTGCTGATGGTACGAACAGGGTGTTCAGATGATATGAAATCCGAGAGAGAAGGCGGAAAAAGAATCATCTGGTTTTGATGATAGGCTTTGAAATGAGATTTTTGAGGGACTAATTTCATATCTCTAAAATAAGAAATCAGTGATAAATATAAAAAACTATAAAACGAAAAAGAGACTATCTCATTTGAGACAGCCTCTTCTAATTATTTTTGTTTCAATTTATCTTTAAAAGCCTTTTTAAATTTTTCTTGTTTTGGCTTAATTACGAAAGTACAGTAGGGTTGTTGAGAGTTATTATTAAAATAATCCTGATGATAATTTTCTGCAGGATAAAAAGTTGCAGCTGCTGATATCTCTGTAATTATTGGATTGTCCCAAGCACCAGATTCATTTAATTTCTTCTTTAGTGTTTCTGCCAGTACCTTTTGTTCATCATTATTGTAAAAAATGACAGAACGGTATTGTGTTCCAATATCAGCACCTTGTTGGTTCAATGTGGTTGGATCATGAACTTGCCAAAAGACTTCAAGAAGTTCTTTAAAACTAATTACTGTTGGATCATATGAAATCTGGCAAACTTCGGCATGACCAGTTTCTCCTGAGCAAACTTGTTTATAGGTTGATTTTTCCTTCCCTCCCATGTAGCCCGATACAACAGCATCAACTCCTTTTAGTTCTTGGAAAATTGCTTCAACACACCAAAAGCATCCCGCTCCAAATGTTGCTAATTCTAAATCTTTCTTTTCTTTTGTCATTGTGTTTTTTCCGAAAATAGTTCCGGAAAGCAGAACAAAGAGTATTAGTAATAACTTTTTCATTTCTTCCGGTTTTTATTTGTAATCAGTCTAAAGATAGCTCTTGAATGATTAATTTCAAAATTAAAAGATCTCAAAGTCTGAAATTGTTTGATGTATTTTCTTGATTATATTTGAGTATGATTAAGAATAAGAAAATAGTTGGAATTGTATTATCAGGAGGGAAAAGTTCCAGAATGGGAAGTGAGAAAGGCTTGGTTGAATGGAAGGGAAAACGCTTGATTGAATATTCTATTGAAGCTTTGCAACCAATATGTGACCAACTGTTGATTAGTTCAAATATGGATTGCTATAATTATTTGGGATATCCGATCATTGAAGATGAAATTAAAGAGTGTGGTCCAATAGGAGGAATATATTCCTGCATGAAAGCAGTAAAGGCTGATTATTATCTTGTTATTTCTTGTGATGTGCCAAATGTTTCCTTTCTTCTATTTGCTGATTTATTAAAAAATATTGCTGATTTTGATGCAATTTTTCCTGTTGATAAGGATAGAAGGAAACAACCTTTAATAGCTGTTTATAGATCTTCTTGTAAAGATATAATAGAGAGAGAGTTATTTCAAGGTAATTTTAAGATGATGAAATTATTAGATTTGCTGCATACCGGAACTTTTCAAATTTCGGAAGAATTACCGTATTATAATTCAACAATGCTATCAAATGCCAATTCGCCCAAGGATATAAATTTGTTATAATTTAATGTTTTTATTAAGGAAATTGATCGGTAATTTGAAAGAATATTTTTGTAGAGAGAATATTCTCAATATCAGCATAAAAGGGACTTGCAGGTCCTATTTTAGAGTCTATTAAAGAAAAATTACAACAAATATAATTTAGTAAAAATCTAAATAGTTATATGTTTGTTTGTATCAGCGTCTTTTGTGGCTTTTCTTTTTTTAGATCAATTACAAAGTAGGCTTTCATGCTTTACAACATATTCTCGAATTGCCTTTTTACATATGTTTACATCCATAGATGTATGTTTCTACATGTGTTTATGTGTATAAGTTTAAAGTATTCACAACATGAAAAGCAGAAGACAGTTTTTGAAAATTAGTTCTTTAAGTGCAGCCGGATTGGTTTTTGGGGGAGGTTTATTGGAAACATTTGCCAATAATCTACTGAAGAACAATCAATCTTATTTTAAAGGACCTTACGATTTCGCGCGTACTCCAACTTATTGCGAGGTGTGTTTTTGGAAGTGTGCTGGATGGGTACATAAAGATGAAAACGGTAGAATTAAGAAAATCATCGGAAACGATGACGATCCCAATTGTAACGGAAGGTTTTGCCCGAGAGGTACCGGAGGTGTTGGAATGTATTTCGACAAAGATCGTTTGCAGACTCCTTTAATCAGGACCGATGAAAGAGGAAAGCAAACATTTAGGGAAGCTACCTGGGATGAGGCTTTTGATTATATAGCTTCCAAAATGAACAAAATTAAAGAGGAGCATGGTCCGGAATGTACGGCCTTGTTTACTCACGGTTCAGGAGGAAAATATTTCGGTAATCTGTTAAAAGGCTTTGGTTCCAATAATATAGCTGCACCTTCTTATGCACAATGTCGTGGTCCTCGTGAAGTAGCTTTCTTAGCGACTTTTGGACAAGGAATTAATTCTCCTGAGAATACAGATATCCGGGATACAAAATGTTTGGTTTTAATCGGATCTCACCTTGGCGAAAATATGCACAACGGGCAAGTTCAGGAAATGTCAGATGCTATTGATAAGGGAACTACAATAATAACAGTTGATCCTCGTTTTTCAACGGTTGCAGGGAAATCAAAACATTGGTTGCCAATTAAACCGTCAACAGATATTGCGCTTCTTCTTTCGTGGATGAATGTGATCATAAACGAAGAATTATTTGATAAAAAATATGTAGAAAAGTATACATTTGGTTTTGATCAGTTAAAAGCCTATGTGCAGCCTTTTACCCCTGAGTGGGCCTACGGAATCACTACAATAAAGCCTCAACAGATACGTGATACCGCCCGTGAAATGGCAAATGCAGCTCCGGCAGTAATTGTTCATCCGGGTAGACATGTTACCTGGTACGGAGATGATACGCAAAGATTACGCGCAGTGGCTATCTTGAATGCTCTGTTAGGTAGTTGGGGGCGAAGAGGCGGATTTTATAATCCAGAGAAAGCTTCTGTTCCTCATTTTCATTTGCCTGATTTCCCAAAGCCAAATAAGAACTGGCGAGATGCGATGGGTGGAAAATATAAATTGGCCGATTTAGCTCTGGCTTCAGGTGTATGTGATGCATCAATACCAAGCCCGGAAATGAGTTGTTCAATTAAAGGGTGGATCGTGAACGGAACCAACTTGATTAATACTTTACCCGATCAGAAGAAAACCATAGCCGCTATCCAAGCTCTTGATTTATTGGTAGTCGTTGATACTATGCCAATGGAAATTACCGGTTATGCCGATGTGGTTTTACCTGAGTGTACTTATTTGGAAAGATATGATTCTTTGCGGATATCACAGGGAAGAGTTCCTAGTATAGCTCTGCGAATGCCAGCTGTTGATCCATTGTACAATACAAAACCAGCCTTTTGGATGGCTCGTGAATTGGCTAAGAAATTAGATTTACTTCAATATTTCCCGTTTGAAACTATAGAAGAGGAGATTGATTGGGAATTAAAACAAGTAGGTTCTTCATTGGAAGAAATGCAACGTGTTGGAGTGAAACTTTTGGATCGTGAAGCCGACGATTTGTATTTTGGAGAAGGTGAGGATGTCGAATTTAATACCAATACAGGGAAAATAGAGTTGTATTCAACGGCTTTAGAAGAAGAAGGATTTGATCCGATGCCTGTGTTCACACAGCATCCGGAACCAAGTGAAGGGTTTTATCGATTAATATATGGCCGGGCACCAATGCATACTTTTAGCCGTACGGCTAATAATCCAAATCTTACTGACTTAATGGACGAAAACTCAGTTTGGGTGAATCCTAAGGTGGCTAAAGAATGGGATTTGAAAAATGATCAATACGTTTATTTAGAGAATCAGGATGGCGTAATTTCAGATTTTAAAATAAAAGTAAGAATTACTGAACGTATCCGTTGGGATTCTGTTTATATGGTTCATGGTTTTGGGCATGCCGATAAGCGTATGACAAGAGCCTTTGGAAAAGGAGTGAGCGATACCCAGATGATTACCAATGTAATGATTGATCCAATCATGGGAGGAACAGGAATGCGTGGGAATTTTGTGACATTTCGATTTGATAATAAAAAAGCGGAGGTGTAAGCTATGAGATATGCAATGGCTATTGATACGAAAAAGTGTGTAGGCTGCAGCGACTGTGTAGTAGCTTGCCAAACCGAAAATGATGTTCCAATTGGATACTGCCGGGATTGGGTGGTGGAGGTAATGGATGGAACCTATCCTCAACTGGAAATTGAAATGCGTTCTGAACGATGCAATCATTGTGAAAATTCACCTTGCGTGCGTTGTTGCCCAACCGGAGCCAGTCATTATTCTGATGGAGGAATTGTTTTGGTAACAAAGAATGAATGCATCGGTTGTAGTGCCTGTATTACATCATGTCCTTATGATGCCAGATATGTTCATCCCGATGGATATGTGGATAAATGTACATTCTGTTTGCATAGGGTGAAAAAAGGAATGCAGCCTGCTTGTGTTGCAGTTTGTCCAACAAAGTGTATGTATTTTGGTGATTTGGACGATCCAGGAAGTGAGGTTTCTAAAGTTTTGAAAAAACGAAAGTACAAGACCCTAATTCCTGAAGCTGGAACAAAACCTCAATTGTATTTCCTAATCTGATAAAACAAAGAAAATGAGAGAAGAAATAATTGTAAGTGGAAGAAATAACCCACTCATCGATCCTCAGTTACACGTTTGGCACTGGGAAATCCCAACTTATCTGTTTTTGGGTGGTTTGGCAGCAGGTTTGATGTTTTTTGCAGCTTTGTATTACCTGAGAGGCAGAGAAAATGATTACCGGACAGCAGTGAAACTTGCTCCAATGATAGCTCCAATTGCTTTAGCTTTAGGTCTGATTGCTTTATTTTTGGATCTTCATCATAAACTTTATTTTTGGAGGTTGTATACTACGATAAGATTAGAATCGCCCATGTCGTGGGGAGCGTGGACTTTAATGGTGGTTACACCTGTTTCGATCATCTGGAGTGCCCTTCACATAAAGGAACTGTTTCCAAATTGGGATTGGAAGTTTGATTTTGCGAAAGAACTCATTGCATTTTTTCAGAAAAATAAGAAGGTATTGGCTTGGATCATGCTGATTTCATCAGCGATACTGGGAATTTATACTGGAATTTTATTTTCTGCATTTAATGCAAGACCATTATGGAATACATCTATCATGGGGCCTTTATTTTTAGCATCAGGATTGTCGGCTGGTTCTGCTGTTGTTATCTGGATGTCAAAAAATCATGCAGAACGGAAGCGGTTTGCTCAATTGGATTTAATGATTATTGGAATTGAATTATTCCTAATCATACATATGTTTATGGGATTTTTGGCTAGTACTCAAGTTCAAATTGATGCTGTAAATTTATTTTTAGGCGGTACATACACAGCTTCATTCTGGGGATTTGTGGTCATTTTAGGTATGATTGTTCCTGCAATTCTGGAAGGTCTGGAATTAAAAGGGTATAAAATTCCTGTAGCTATTCCAGTTGTGTTGGTTCTATTTGGAAGTGTAATGCTTCGATTCATTATTTCGAATGCAGGGCAGGCAAGCCGATGGCTTTATTAAAGGAAAATGGATGACTAAAGAAAATGTTTAAATATTAGGAATTAGAACTTATTCCTAATCTCAAACATTAAGATAAAAAAACAAAAAATAATAATTATGAGCGAAGTGATAAAAACAAAATACCTAAATCCATATGTTGGTGGGGTATTGCTAGGCCTCGTACTTTTAGCCGCAAATTTTGTTTCCGGCCGTGGATTAGGAGCAAGTGGTGCAGTAAAAAGTGCAGTAGTAACCACAGTGAATGCGGTAATGCCTTCTCACACTGAGAACTCTGCGTTTTACGTTGAATATAAAGAATCTCATCCTGGAAATCCAATGAAATCCTGGTTGGTTTTTGAAATGGTAGGGGTCTTAATTGGTGGGTTTCTATCAGGAGCTTTTGCCAAACGTTTAAAATTTAAGGTTGAGCATTCACCAAAAATTACTTCCAAGCGAAGAATAATATTTGCCGTTTTAGGTGGTATATTATTTGGTTTTGGATCTCAGTTGGGAAGAGGTTGCACCAGTGGATCAGCCTTAAGTGGTATGGCTGTTTTATCGGTAGGAGGATTTCTTACGATGGCGTTTATTTTTGGAACAGCTTTCGCCTTAGCTTACTTTTTCCGTAAAAACTGGATCTAAATTTTAAACGTATTTAAACTTATTTATTATGGGACCATTAATAGTTAACGAAATAATTTCACCAAACACCAATTTGTTAATTGCCATGCTAATTGGAATTGGGTTTGGTTTTGTATTGGAATCAAGTGGATTCTCATCTAGTCGTAAATTAGCAGGAATGTTTTATGGCTACGATACCACTGTATTGAAAGTGTTTTTTACAGCGGCAATTACCGCAATGATTGGAATGTTGTTTTTCAGTTTGTTCGGATGGATCGATTTGAGTTATGTCTACGTTAATCCTACTTACCTAACTTCGGCTATGGTTGGAGGTGCAGTAATGGGGGCTGGTTTTATTATTGGAGGATTTTGCCCTGGTACTGCTTTCTGTGCTTTGTCAATTGGTAAATTGGATGCTTTGGCTTTTGTAGGAGGTTTAGTTCTCGGAATTATCTTTTTTACAGAAGGTTATCCTCTGTGGGAGGATTTGTATAAAGCCAACTTTATAGGTGCACCAACAATGAACGAATTGCTTGATATTCCTCGTGGAATATTTGCATTGGGATTGATTTTGGTCGCTTTTGCTATGTTCTGGGTAGGTGAATGGGCTGAAAAAAAATTCCCTCGTGAGGAATATTAATATTCTTTGGGATATTTTGACTAAAGTAAATAAATGATTTAACTGTGATATACAGTCAGTTAACCTTATAAAAAACAATCGTATGAAAATGAGATTGATATTGGCATCTGTACTTATTCCATTAGGAATTATTATTGCTGCAGTGCCTGAAAATACGACCAAGCCGTTTCGTTTAACTGCTGGTGAATTGCTTAATGAGATACATGAAGGAACTCAATTTATAAGCACCGATCAAATCGCTGATATGTTGGTGCAAAAAGATCCAAGTCTTCAATTAATTGATGTACGTGCTCAGGCAGAGTTTGAAAAATATAATCTTCCGGGATCTGTTAATATCCCGCTTTCTGATCTTTTATCGGAAGAATGGAATGATTTTTTAGATCAAGGCGTAAAAATGAATGTGTTTTATTCCAATGGCAATTTGAAGGCAAATGAAGCCTGGATGATTACTCGCCAGTTGGGATTTAAGAATAATTACGTTCTTCAGGGTGGTTTAAATTATTGGGCTGAAACGATTCTTAATCCACAAGCTCCAAAATCTGTTCTTGCTGATGATGAAATTGCAAAATATGATTTCCGTAAAGGGGCAAGCATGGCTCTTGGAGGAGGGAATGCTGTTGTTTCGAATAGTAATGAAAGCAGTACAGCAAAACCACCTATCGTGAAAAAGAAAAAGAAGAAAAAAGTCGCTGGAGGATGCTAATTTTTGCATTCTTATTAAAAAGCCTTTTCGATTAATTTCGGAAAGGCTTTTTTTTGAATAGTATTTTCATATGCGTGCTGTAATGAAGAGATATGTCGATGAGATTGCAGGTTAAAATCTGTTTAGATTTTGATTTGTGAATACGTTTGTATGTTGCTTATTTACATTCAGTTAAAATAATAGGTTGATAAAAAAAAACAACTTTGCAAACTGCTAATATTTAGATAGTTTAAGATGTGTCAGGCTCGATATATAGATATATGATATAAAACATATATGGATGAATATAGAGTTTGTATTTTGTTCTGGAATCCTAATTATATCAAACTAAATAAAAAACAGAAAATGAAAAATAGTATTAAGATTATTTTTTCGGCTTTAATTGTGATGGCTGGAATCTTTTCGACTCAGTCTGTTAAAGCAACAGATGGTTATTTTGGCGTTGGCTACGGCGCTCAAAATAAAGGTTTAGCTGGTGCAGGTATTGCATGGTATCAAAATTCTTTAATCAGTGGTAATCCTGCTGGTCATGTTTTCCTGGGAACACAATATCAGGTTGGTGTTGGTTTTTTTAATCCAAATCGTGAATACACAGTTACAGGAAATCCTTCTGGAATGGATAATACTTTTGGTTTACTG
This sequence comes from Labilibaculum sp., assembly GCF_963664555.1. Lineage (GTDB taxonomy): Bacteria > Bacteroidota > Bacteroidia > Bacteroidales > Marinifilaceae > Labilibaculum. The sequence goes on from NZ_OY761461.1 coordinate 2,081,239, forward strand.
CCAGGAAATGTTGAAAGCGATTCTAAATTATTTTTGATGCCCAGTATGGGAGCCAATTGGATGATCAATGAGAAAAGTAGTTTCTCTGCTACATTATTTGGAAATGGTGGAATGAACACTAACTATGCACCAACAACCATGCCTGATGGTAGTAAAATGGGAACTTTTGGTAGTAATGGTAAAACAGGAGTAGATTTGGGGCAAATGTTTTTAGGTTTAACGTACTCTAGAAAAATAGCAGAAAAGCATAGTTTTGGTATTACCGCTTTATTGGCTTACCAATATTTTGAAGCAAAAGGTATTGCTGCTTTTGGACAAATGTCAAGCAATCTTACAAAATTGTCTGATAATGGGCATGACAATGCATTTGGTTACGGTGTGAAGTTCGGATATCTTGGGGAGTTGGCTAAAGGATTACACCTTGGAGCTAGTTACCAAACCATGTTGTACATGAGCGAATTTGATGATTATGCCGGTCTTTTTGCAGAGCAGGGGGATTTTAACATTCCATCTACATGGACTGTTGGTTTGGCTTATGAAATCAACGAAGATTGGGCTGTAATGATTGACTATAAAGCGATCAATTATACAGATGTAGCTTCTGTTTCAAATAAAATGCGCACCCCAATGGATCCTGCATTCTCTCCTTTAGGAACAGATAAAGGTTCAGGTTTTGGTTGGCAAGACATAAATGTTTGGAAATTTGGTGTAGAATATGCTGGCATTGAAGGATGGACTTTAAGAGGAGGTTATTCTCATTGTGACCAACCAGTTCCTGAAACGGAAGTAATGTTCAATATTTTAGCTCCGGGAATTATCGAAGATCATATTACTTTGGGTTGTTCAAAGACTCTGGGTGATTCAGGAAAAGCACTTCACTTGGCATTGGTTTATGCATTGCCTGCGAGTGTAAAAGGATTCAATCCTATGGATTTTGATGCTGCTCAAGCGATGCAAGGAAATATGATTCCTAATCAAACAATTGAATTGGAAATGAACCAATTCGAAGTAGAGATTGCATTTACTTTTTAATACTACATACTGAAGTAAAAAGAGGTTTTCTTTCACGGAAACCTCTTTTTTTTAATGTTCTAATATGGGTTCAAAAAGAGAATTTATTTTTTTATTTTACCTGGAAATAAATGATTATATAATCCTTTCAATACATCTTTAAATGGTTCGGGTTGCACTCCAAGTTTTCTGTTTTCCTGACTAATCTCAAATACCAATTTCATGTGTTTAATAATTTCCTGATAGGCCTTAAAAAGAGAATAATCAGGATCATAAATATGAGCAGGCTCCGAGTTTGTCCCATTTAATTCAATTATCTTGATATTATTACCATTGTAAAGATCTTCCAGGCTGTTTACTTTCAAATCAAACCGACCATAGTAATAACCATCAAGAGGCTGAGCAATTTCACGAAAAACGTTAACCAGCCGGTCATTAATTAAATGATTTCCATCCAGAAATTTTGTGCCTCGGTTATGATTTCCAATAGGCTCCAGTTTGTAGGTAATACCCGATGGAATAATTTGATTCCATTTCGAATGATATTTCTTTTTTAAATAGGAAATTCTGCTTTTAGCCCGAACGTTTTCAGTTAGTAATTCACTAAATCTGGATTTTCCATTTCCTGTGATTTTTAAGAATTCTTTTCTTACTATTGAAGTGATTCCATCCTTTGAAGAGATTGGGAACCGATGATAAAAAACACCCAATTCAATCGGAAAGTCAATAAATTCCTGAACAAGAATATCCTCATTTTGAGTTTGTAAAAACAGGTTTAAATCTTGTTTGTTATCAATCTTTTCAACACCAATACCTCTTTCTCCAACATTAGGTTTGCAAACAACTGGGAAATCAAATTCATGTTCAATCATTCTCGCATAAACAGTCTCTGTAATTTCACCCTTTATCGAAAGAAACCCTTTGGGGATGTATTTAGGGTCAATAAAATTGAGCATTTTTATTTTATCCATTCCGAAAGCACCCCCGAATTTCATGCTTGGGTTGGCGGCTGTGAAGTAGGAAAACGAATGAGCTTTTATTGCTAAATAAATTCCATATCCGTATACTGGAAAGTAAAACATCCAGAAAGGCCAGAATTCAAAATGAAACCATTTTGACAGGAAAAAGGGTAGTTTTATTTTCATCCGCAGCAAATCTTTTTTTTGTGAGAGTTTGTTCTAATTAATGCTCTTAAGAATATTGATAATTAATTGGGTAGATAAAGCATTTATTTAAGACTGAAAATACAGATTTATGCAATTCATCCGACATCGATTCATTTATAAAACTGTTTTCTATGAATTATTTTCATATTTTGATATCTTTCCATAGTATCCAATAATTTACAGAAATTCATTTTTATGCAAACAGTCTCTGTCTCTAAAATCATAATCAATCAGCTAATTGACCTTTGTGAGAAACTTTCTACAAAACAGTATTCTGCTTCGTTGCATCTTTTGATGAATAATTCGATAGGAAAACACATTCGTCATATTGCAGAGTTTTACGATATTTTAAAGGATAGTTGCAACGCAGATTCTGTTCTGTGTTACGATAATAGAGAGCATTGCAGTAGAACTGAAACAGAAAAAAAAGTGGCTGTAAAAAGATTTAAAGATGTCCTGAATTGGTTGAATGATATTGATGAAAATTTGATTCTTAAATTGAATGTAAGTTACGACAAGGTTGCAAATGAAGGTTTTGATATCGATACCAGTTTGCAAAGAGAATTGGTCTACAATATTGAACATGCCATTCATCACATGGCAATTATTCGAATTGCGATAAAACAGGAATTTCCTGATATTGAATTGGACAAGCACTTTGGAGTAGCTTATTCTACCATCAGATTTAGAGATGATCTATGTGCACATTAACCTACATACCTATTGGCCCGGATGATTTTTTCTTCACTACAAATAGAGATGAAAATCCAAAAAGAGAAGCCGAATTTCCTAAAGAATATCTTATTGGAGAGTCATTTGTACTTTATCCAAAAGAAAAAACTGCTAAAGGAACTTGGATGATGTGTCATGAAAATGATTTCGCGCTTTGTTTGTTGAATGGAGCCTTTGAAAAACACATATATAAACCTCCTTATAAAAAGAGTAGGGGTGTTATGGTTCTCGAATTTTTAGAATTTGCATCAACCATTGATTTTCTTAAATATTACGATTTTAGTGGGATGGAACCATTCACTTTACTTGTTTTAAAATATAAAGACTCACGAAGTTTGGAAGAGATACGTTGGGATGGAGAAACATTTCACTATCGGAGGCTGAATTCCTCAAAGCCTAACATTTGGTCATCCTCTACTTTGTATAATAAAGAAGCTCGGGAAATGCGTCAACACTGGTTTGATAATTGGCTTGGCAAGTGTAATAATTTTTCAAGTGAAGAAATACTCAGTTTTCATAAAACAACAGGTAAAGATGATACTTTTAACGGATTAGTGATGAATCGGAATGAGAAAGTGAAAACTCTTAGCATAACACAAATCCGGCGAGAGAACAAGATTGTTTCGATGCATCACCATGACTTAAAAAAGAATAAATCCCGATATGTTTGTTTTAGCAAAAAGAGCCTCATTTGAGGCTCTTTTTAAGTTTAGTTATTTTCCCGGACATTGAGAAATAATTCCTGGATCCAGATCTTGGTTACCATATGATTTATCGAAACTGGCAGAAAATTTATTTGCTAAATTTTCGGCTGTTTTTTGATATTCGTCTTTGTTTTCCCAAGTGTTAATTGGGTTAAGAATTTCGCTTGGTACATTTTCACAAGCCGTTGGAATGTTTAAGTGAAATAATTTATTCTCAATAAAGTCTACTTTATCTAATTTGCCTTTTAAAGCCGCATCAACCATTGCTCTGGTGTACTTTAGCTTTATCCTCGATCCGGTGCCGTATGAACCTCCGCTCCAACCTGTATTAATCAGGAATACGTTGGTATTGTGTTTATCCATCTTGTCGCCAAGCATTTCGGCATAAATGTTAGGATTACACGGCATGAATGGCTGACCAAAAAATCTCGAGAAGGTTGCCTGAGGTTCTGTAACTCCCGTTTCAGTACCTGCTAGTTTTGAAGTGTATCCCATTAAGAACCATAACATTGCCTGTTCCTTGCTTAGTTTTGATATTGGTGGAATTACTCCATACGCATCTGCAGTTAAAAACAAGATTGTATTGGGATGGCCGGCTTTCGAGCTTTCCTTTATATTATTAAGGAATGAAAGAGGATAACTTGCTCTTGAATTAGGAGTGAATCTATCATCGAAAAAATCGATCTCTCCATCAGGGTAAATCATTGCATTCTCAATGATTGCACCATGTTTAGTGTAATCAGCCTCATGCATTACAGCTTCATAAATTTCAGGCTCATTTTCTGGTTTGATATCGATCATTTTTGCATAACAGCCATTTTCAAAATTGAAAATACCTTCATCACTCCAGCCATGCTCATCATCTCCTAGTAAGGCTCTTTCCGGATCGGCAGATAAGGTTGTTTTTCCTGTTCCTGAAAGTCCTAATAATAGGGCTGAATCACCATTTACCCCTTCGTTAGCTGAACAATGTAGAGGCAATACTCCTTTAAAAGGAAGATAGTAATTCATTACTGTAAACATTAACTTTTTCATACTTCCCATATAAGAGGAACCATAAACAATGCCAATCTTCTTATCAAAGTCCACTACTACACAGATGTCGGAAGTTTCTCCATTTGGTTGGTTACGAACCAAACCTTTGTAGCGATCTTTATCCAATTTGTCTTTTGGCAGAGCAATCAAAAAGAATTGCTCATCAGCAAAAATTGATTGGTTGATGTCATCAGGAGTTGGTCTAAACATATTGTCAATAAAAACCTGACTTAGTGCTTTATCGCAAATTGTTTTTACACGCAGTGCATATTTAGAATCTGCACCAATTACTCTGTCTGTTGTAAATATAGTTTTCTTCTTACCTATTACTTTTAAGGCATCTTCAAAAATCAACGCAAACGTTTGCGGATTCATGCCGATATTATTAGGCGAAGACCAGTCTATATTTAACTCACTTTCCGGATTTCTTACAATGTAAGTATCCTTAGGACTTCTTCCGGTCGAATTCGAAGGAGTCCAAGTGGCCAATGCACCATTTCTGGTTAAAACGGCCTCTTTGTTATCTACTGCTAAAGATATAAGAACTTCTCTTGGTAGATTTTCCTGAATGTTGGAATGCAGTTTTAACGATTTTTTTAAATCTTCAATCATGCTAATTTCAATGGTGTTCATGTAACATTTTTTTAGGTTTGGTATTCAAAAGTATGACTATATATAGATTAATCCTACTATGTAGATATTATTTTTGCATTTTTGTTGTATTATTTTTCAATAAGATTTTGTAGTTTTACCGTGGCGAAGATTGGTTCGAACATGTTCATTAACAGTAGGTTTAGTAGGGTTATTACTTTATATTGTTGATTAAGAAAATCTTCACTGCCTGAATTACAATCGTTTGCATTGATAATATTATTATAAGCAAGACTCTTTTTTATCTTTAGAATAATGCAGACAAACCTTTCATTAAATTATTACAGAACTGATTTTTTTTTGAAAAAAAAACCTCCAAAAGTAATCTTTTGAAGGTTTTAAAAATATGCGTACTGTATTTTAACCGTTATTATTTTCAATAATGGTCATTTTTAATACAAATTAATCTTTTGAACGAGGATGGAAATTTTTAATAGTTTCCTTTAAGTATTCTCTATCCAAATGAGTATAGATTTCTGTAGTAAGAATAGATTCGTGTCCTAACATTTCTTGCACAGCTCTTAAGTCAGCTCCACCTTCAACTAAATGAGAAGCGAAAGAGTGACGGAATGTGTGAGGAGAAACATTTTTCTTCAATCCAACTTTTTTAGATAGATTTTTAATAATAGTAAAAATCATAACACGAGAAAGTTTACGACCTCTTCTGTTCAAGAAAAGAATGTCTTCACTGTCCTTATCGATATTTAATTTTCCACGGTAGCTCTTAAGATAGATTTTGATCTCTTTTTTCGCTTTTTTTCCGATTGGAATTAAACGCTCTTTGTTACCTTTTCCATGAATTTTAATAAAACCCATTCTAAAATGCAGGTTAGATACACGCAAGTCAATTAATTCTGATACACGTAATCCACAAGAATATAGTGTTTCAAGAATTGCTCTGTTTCTTTGACCTTCAGCTTTATTCATGTCAACAGCCTTAACCAAAACATCAATTTCTTCCGTTGTTAAGGTGTCAGGTAGTTTGCGGCCAATTTTTGGAGCCTCTAACAATGCAGTAGGATTCTTTTCAATAATTTCTTCCAGTAATAAGTATTTAAAAAATGCTTTAATACCAGAAATAACACGAGCTTGAGTTCTAGGACTTGTACCTGCATCATTAATCCAGGCAACAAAATCTTTCAAGTGTTGAAGAATAACTTCTTCCGGAGCAACCTCCATGTTCTTTTCTCTAAAGAAGGTTGTCAGTTTTGTAATGTCATTAATATAAGCATCTACTGAGTTCTTGGAAAGATTCTTCTCCAAAGTTAGGTAGGTCTTAAAATTTTCAATTGTTGTTGTCCATTTCATTTTATTCAGTTTTTAGTATGTAGTTTAGTTGTAAGTAATACCATTTTATTATTAGTTTTACTCAAGTACTAATAATATACGAATTCTTTATGATAAAACTTGTCTGCAATTTAAAAAAATATTACGTAAGCTGACAATTTTTTTTACACTTCTTTATGTTTAACCTTAAAATACTTTGACAAGATGAATTTTTTAATCATTAATGGTCCCAACTTAAATTTGCTCGGAACCCGTGAAAAATCTATATATGGAGAGGTTTCCTTCGAAACTTATTTTGAACAGCTACAGGTGTTATATAGTAAAATTAAACTCGAATATTACCAGTCTAACATCGAGGGGGAATTGATAAATGAATTACATCGTGTAGGTTTTAGTTATGATGGAATTGTTCTCAATGCAGGAGCATACACTCATACCTCTCTTGCCCTTGCTGATGCTATATCTGCTGTAAATACACCGGTTGTGGAAGTTCACATTTCTAATGTACATAAAAGAGAGTGTGTAAGGCATTCTACCATGATCGGGAAGGCTTGTTTAGGTACTATTTCAGGTTTCGGAATGGATTCATATCGATTAGGAATCGAGGGGTTATTAAATTATTGTGACAAAAGGTAATATTTTTTTGATAAATGATTTTTTTTTGTATGTTTTATATTATGGGTAAGTAGTTGATGGCTTATTAAATTGGTTTTGAGAAATTGAGTATCTTTGCCATGCCAAAACTAAAATTGAAAGAGTTACTCGATGAAGAAGCACACGAAAATTATTGCTACTATTTCCGACAAAAAATGTGATGTCGAATTTTTGACAGAGTTGTTTGAAGAAGGAATGAACGTAGTTCGACTAAACACGGCTCATCAGACTCATGATGATGCTATGAAGGTTATTGAGAATGTACGAAAAGTATCTGATAGGATTGCTTTGCTCGTAGATACTAAAGGACCTGAGATTAGAACTGTTGATGTTAATGATGAAATTCACCTTAAAAAGGGCGATTTAATTAAGATGAAAGGGAACGACAACCTTCCTTGCACAGAGTTGTGCATAAAGGTTAGTTATGAGGATTTTGTAAAAGATCTTGAAATCGGAAAGAAAATATTAATTGATGATGGTGAATTAGAATTGTTAGTAGTTGATAAGGATGAGCAATTTTTGACCGTGGAAGCACAAAATGCAGGACCCGTTAAAAATCGCAAGAGTATAAATGTTCCTGGTGTATCAATCAATTTGCCATCTTTGAGTCCTAAGGATATTGAATTTATCCATTTTGCGATTGCTCAGGATATTGATTTTATTGCTCATTCATTTGTTCGTAACAAACATGATGTTCTTCAAATTCAAGGAATTCTTGATCAGCAAAATTCAGGGATCAAAATTATTGCAAAAATTGAAAATCAGGAAGGGGTTGACCATATTGATGAAATATTGGAACATGTATATGGTATCATGGTTGCCAGAGGTGATTTAGCTATTGAGATTCCTGCCCAAAAAATTCCTGTAATTCAACGAAAAATTATTCGCAAATGTATTGAGAGAAAGAAGCCTGTAATTATTGCCACACAAATGCTTCACTCAATGATTAATAATCCAAGACCAACAAGAGCAGAAGTTAGTGATATTGCCAATGCCATTTACAATAGAACCGATGCTATCATGTTAAGTGGTGAAACTGCTTATGGAGATTATCCTGTTGAAGCGGTTCGGGTAATGAAATCGGTAGCAATTGAAGTTGAAAAGGAGCTTTATCCAGATACAAAACAGAATTTTGTGAGAAGTAATCATGAACTTTCAGCTATTCTAGCTCGATCTGCAGTAAAAGCATCGCAATTATTACCGGTTAAAGCAATTGTAACCGATACTCTAACAGGTCGGACAGGAAGATATTTATCTGCTTATAGAGGAACACTTCCAGTTTATGCATTGTGCTATTCGAAGCGTGTAATGAGAGAATTAGCTCTTTCGTATGGCGTTGAAGCGAGTTATCGTAAATTGCTTGTTAGTCGTGATGAGTATGTAAAGCAAACCATGTTTTCCCTAATGGATCAGGGATGTTTTAAAAGCGAGGATATGGTTATTATTATAGGTGGTAGTTTTGGTCCTTCCAAAGGAGTATCATTTATGGAGATCAGTGTTGTTGATCAATTAACTCATAAAGTGTAAAGATATATTCAGAAAAAAAATGCGAATCGTTATGGTTCGCATTTTTTTTCTAATAGCGTAAGTAAATAAGAACAAGGGCTATTCCAATACCTATACCTGTAATTACCAAATTGAAGCTTTTTCGATCTGTTTTAAAAATCAACATGAGCAATGATGATAAAAGCAGGCTGCAGAATGAAATTAAAAAATAGGAGACTGAAGCTCCCAGATTATATCCTGTAAATGGATATAAAGAGAATGAGCTTCCATAAACATTTTTATAATGTAAGTTGATTCCAATTCCAAGAACAATCCCAATCAAGGCAAAGAAATTATATTTTATGGTTGAAGCAGAACCCTGACCGCTAATCAGGTTTTGAATTCCCACCATTAGAATTGAGATGGCCAAAATCAATTTGACGGTTCTGCCGGAAAAGTTTATGATTGAAAAATTACAAAGAAGGAGTCCAGCAATTGAGCCAATAACCAAGGCAAGTAAAAGTGAAAAATATGCTTTCCAGTCTTTTAATTGAAAGGTGATTCCGAACAATACCAAAAGCATAAAAGGTTCGAATGAAGAAAAATAAATCAAATGATAAAATGCTGATTCAAAGCTTGATAGTATAGTGTTCATTTTTTGTTTATTTCCATTTTATAACTACACGACAATTTTCAATGTCCGTGTTTTTGGTTTTGATTACAATTTTTGAGGTGTTGTCACTACTCTTGTTGAATATCTCAAGAATCTGATCAAGTTTGGCCTCGTGCAAGTAATTTATCTCCAATTCGTGAATTGTTTTATTCAACAAGATTTCAGAAAGGCAAGAGTCTATTGCCCACTTTATATATTTTACATTATTCACATGCTGATAGAAATCCAGATCACTATAGTGAATGTGCAGATCTTCTACGTAATTCCCTTCTTCAAGTTGTTGTAATTTACCTAGGCTATGTTCAAAGATAGGATCTTCAGAGTTGACTGGCATTTTAGCAACAATTTTTTGTGGTCTAATCAATCTTTTTGTTTTCGTATTAAGCACCAGCCACGAAGAGGTCGCCTGACCGATAACATCTCCTTTCATGTTATAAATCCGGTATTCCCGATTTCCAAACAAACCATCCGCTCCAATCGACCAGGTTTCAATATCAATATTATCTTTCCACTTGGGAGTTGTAAAAATTTGAACTTTTAATCTTGATAAAATCCAAGCCAAATTATTGGCTTTTAAATCATCAATGCCTTGATTGATTAAATCTACGTGATATCCGGCAATTTCCTGAAAATAATTGCAGATACTGGTGAGTTTTGCTCTTCCATTTAGGTCTGTATCAAAAGATCCAATTCGGAAGGTTTTTCGGTATTTTCTTATGTCGGTGTTTGATATATTCATTACAGTAAACGAGTTCTGATTTTTTTTACAATGTATAGTGATCTTAAAAGGAGAAGAACTACAAAGGGTAATATTTCGTTAGGAAAAGATTGCGGTATAAATGCCCAGCTTCCCAATATCACTATGAGTATTATTGAATGCAGTAAAAAGTAATAATAAGCTAGCAAAGAGGATTTTTTTCGGAGTAATGCAAAAACCATTGGGAAGTGAAGAGGGAAGGCCCAAATAATATTCCAATTAGGTCCGGTGGCCTGATGATCTGTAAAAAACCATAAGAAAATAATAATCCAGCCCAGCAATCCGCAAATGCCAAATATAAAAATATCAAAAATGAAGAGATCTTTGTCTTTTTTTAGATATACAAGACTAAATATTAGTCCAATTAAAGCTAACATACCAAAAACAAAAGCTGGTCTTTGATACCAAATAGTTATTTTGAAATCGAGGGCTGGTTTTAAGATCACATTGGTAGATTTTACCAAGGGTTTAATTGTCCCGTTTGTACTGATTTTGGCATTTTCGAAGCCCAGCATCATGTTGTCTGGTAAGAACATATATTGGTAAGGAGTCGCCTCAGCATCACAAGGTATTCCTAGAGCTAAATGGATTCCTAAAAATATCCAACGACTTTTTTGCATGAATGGATCTAATAGATTCCAAAAGGATTTCGGTTGATCCGAAATTGTGTCGAAAAGAATTGTGCCTGATGTGTTTTCACTAACAATATCCCGAATTCGTGTAGAGCAATTGTCAAAAAGAAAATCGTATCTGTAATATCTGTTTTCAGGTTGGTAATTTTTTAATAAAGCGGTAAACAGTTTCTGCTTCTCAATACTATCAAGATTTAGTTTCTGCTCAACAATCCCTCTTTTCTCATAAATGTATCCGTTTTTAAAACGATCAAACGTTGTGTAGGATAACATATAGTCTAATTTGCCTCTTGCGAATTTCGGATAAAAATTAGGGGTGTTGAAATTGAAAGTACCGTAACCAAAAACCAAATCTATTTTTTTTTCTTCATCTTTTATTCGTAATGCAGAATGACCAAATTGTGAATATAGTTCATCTCCCGGAGAACAGGTGAGAAGACTGATTTCTGCATTCTTTGATAAATTTTGTCCTGATATATGATTGCCAATTGGCAGCAACAAAAATAGAATCAATAAGATACGGAAAGAGGTTGTTTTTAATGCCATAATAGTAAATGTTTACCCTTCGAAGATAAGTATTTTATGAATATTCCGAATGCTTTCAATTTTATAAAATATAGAAAATAGAGCAGATTATTATTACAAATAAAAGTCACATGATCTGGTTTGGTTGACTGATGAATTACCACTTATTTATATGACAAGTATTAATTTATTAATGTGTTGTTGAGTAGTGATTTAAACCGGATAGTTTCTGGGCTGTAATTTTAGTTCTTTCGTCAAAAAAAAAGAAAAGTGTTTATTAAACTTAAGATTATTTAACATCTTTATCTGGCAATTTAAACTAATCTAATCCCAATTAAATGAGAAGGTTTCTTTTCGTTATTCTATTTATTCTCCAATTTTTCTTTGTCTACTCGTCGAATTTAAAGCGTGATAGTCTAAAAAAGCTTATCAGCGCTCCCTTGGATTCGCTAAATTGTGATGTGCTGTATCAGTTGGGAGAGGATTATGTTACCGACTATCCGGATTCGGCAATTTATTATGCGGATCAAATTCTGAAGTTTGCAAATTTATCTTTTGATTCAGTTTTTAGAATGAAGGCGAACTACTTAAAAGGGAAAGCATCTTATAGGAGTAGTAATTATTCAAATTCTATCAAATATATTGAGGAAGCAATTGCCTGTTGTGTTAAAGATCATGAAAAAGAAAAAGCTGATTGTTTTAATGTTTTGGGTAATTCGTTAATAGAAATCGATAAATATAAACTTTCTCTGAGTGCCTATTTTACAAGTTTAAATATTCGAAATGGATTAAAAGACAGCTTGTTGATTTCTTCTTCCTTAAATAATATTGGGAATGTTTATTTTCAGATGCAGGAATATTCTCAAGCACTAGACTATTATAATCAATCTTTGGTTTTAAAGGAAAATGCCAACAATTTGCAGGGCATCGCAATCATGTACAATAATATTGGTAATGTATATCATAAACAGAATGATAATCTTAAGGCTTTGTCATCCTATCTGAAAGCGTTGGATATCATTGAATTTGAAAATACTATTGATTGGAAGCCAATTTTACTTGAAAATATTGGTCAGTTGTATCTGGATTGTGGTGATATAAATAAGTGCATGGTTTACTATCACAGAGCTTTGATTGAGTCTGAGCGAAAAGGGGATAAAATTTCCATAGCGAGTGTTAAGTCATCTTTGGCAATCGCGCATTTAAGGAATGGAGATTATAATACATCTCTGAGTTTGTTTGAAGAGTCTTTAGTGAAAGCAAAAGAAATAGGTGTTGCGAGAATAGAATTGGACTGTTACTATTACATGTCAGAATTATACGAGAAGAAAAATAATTTTGAGAAGAGTATCCAATATTTCAGAATGTACGATAAAATAAGAGCGAAGATTAGTAGAGAGAATAATAGTAAAGAAATTGCGGAAATTCAGGCGAGATTTCAATTGGAAAAAATCGATACCGAAAATGAGATTCTAAAACAACGGAATACTATTCAAAGATTGGAAATAGACAAGCAAAAGACTATAGATTTGTTCTTGTTTAGTTTGGGTGTTTTGATTTTATCTCTTTTTATATATTCAGTATACATTAGTCGATTCAGGAAGAAACACAATAAACTTTTAACGGAAAAAAATAAAATTATTTCTGATAGGAATAAAAGCCTGACAAGTTTGAATGCTACCAAGGATAAGTTTTTATCTATTGTCGCACACGATCTGAAAAATCCGTTTAATGCAGTGCTGGGGTTTACCGATTTGTTAATTGACCGATATGATGAGCTTGAGGATTCAATGAGGCAGGAGTATATTGAAATTGTTCATAAATCGGCTCTTCATGGCTCTTTATTGCTTGATACATTGCTAACATGGTCGAGATCGCAGATGGGGGTGATGGAGTATAATCCTATCATTATTAACGCAAGCCAGCTAATAGAAGAAGAAATGGAAGTCCTTGAGGAAAAAGCATATGCAAAAGGCATTTCACTTGAGTTGAATGAAATTGATGCTTCATTGGTTTATGCTGATTCGGATATGATTCGAACTGTTATTCGGAATTTAGGGAATAACTCAATTAAATTCACTAAGGAGAGAGGAAGAATTATTTTTTCGGTAAAAGTTGAAGAAGGTAAAGCAATTATAGGTATTGAAGACAATGGTGTTGGGATCAGGCCTGAGGATAAAATGAAATTATTTAATCTTGATTCGAATTATTCAAGGCCAGGAACTTCGAATGAAAAAGGAACGGGATTGGGCTTAATATTGTGTAAAGATTTTGTAGAAAAGAATGGTGGCGAAATAGGAGTGGAAAGTCAGGAAGGAGTAGGAAGCAAATTTTGGTTTACTCTTCCGTTGCATCTTAATGAAATAGAAAAAAAATCCTCTACTCTTGAAAGAGTAGAGGAGGAATGTATGGCTTGATAATTTATCGCATATCGTTCACTTCCACATCTGGATTTGATTTTGGATCAAAAACAAAATAAGAATCAGCAAATTTGAGATTAGGAGTTAGCTTTTTAAGTGTAATACTTACGTTATTTCCATCTTTCCCAATTGTTTTTAACGACTCAATTTGATTGTTAGCTTTATTGATTCTCAATTGTATTGAGGTGAATTCCCGTTCAGAATTTAAAGGAATGAGGTCTATTACATGATAGGTAGAAGAATTGACGGTTTCCTCTTTAATATATTTGCAGTTGTATCCTTTTTCATAAATGGAAAAAATTTGGGCTGGATTTAATCCTTCTTCTTCATTTTCTTCCGGTTCTGTAATGTTTACTTCACGAACATCGATGATGTGAGAAAACATGGTTGTTCCATCAAAATAGGTATCAACACCCATAAGTTTAAGACGATATTTATTACCTACAAGAGTTATATTTCCTTCCGATACCTCATGAATGTCTTCTTCTGCATTATCCATAGAAAAAGTAAATTCTGCACTTATACTTTTAAATTCCTTATTTTTTGTAGAAACTTTATCCAGAATGGTTTTGGCTTTAATATCCTGAGCCGACAGGTTTAAACAAATAGCCCCAAAAAGAAGGAAACAAAAGATTTTTTTCATTTTAGCTGATTTTTAAAATATTCAATTATTCTTAGTCAATAACTGTGCCACGCCTTTATAGTAACACATCACTTAATAGTTTTTCCAGCGAATATTCATCCTGAATTAACACTTGCCTGGCTTTACTTCCTTCAAAAGGACCAACGATTCCAGCAGCCTCTAATTGATCTACAATTCTGCCTGCTCTGTTGTAGCCGATAGAAAATCTTCTCTGAATTCCTGAAGTTGATCCTTGCTGAGATGAAACAACCAATCGGGCAGCGTCTTCAAAAAGAGCATCTCTTTTTTGCAAATCAATATCCATTGCTGAATTTTCTGAAGATTCACCCACATATTCCGGCAAAAACATTGCTGTAGGGTAGGATTGCTGCTTTTGTATAAATTCTGTAACAGCTTCCACTTCCGGAGTATCAACAAAAGCACATTGTACCCTTACCAATTCACTGGTTAATGAAATAAGCATATCCCCACGACCAATCAACTGATTTGCTCCAGGACTATCAAGTATCGTTCGTGAATCAATCATAGATGCTACTTTAAAGGCAATTCGTGCCGGGAAATTAGCTTTGATAACTCCTGTAATAATATTTGTTGAAGGTCGTTGTGTTGCAATAATCATATGTATTCCAATAGCTCTGGCTAATTGGGCGATACGAGCAATTGGAGTCTCAACTTCCTTTCCCGCTGTCATAATTAAATCAGCAAACTCATCAATAATTACTACAATATAGGGTAGGTAACGATGACCGTTTTCCGGATTTAAATTACGTTTTACAAACTTGGTATTGTATTCCTTTATATTTCTGGCATGTGCCTTTTTCAACAAATCATATCTGGAATCCATTTCAATACATAAGGAGTTTAATGTTGCAATAACCTTATGGATATCAGTAATTATGGGTTCTTCTTCTCCCGGAAGTTTTGCCAGAAAATGTTTCTCGATAGTTGAGTAAATGCTTAGTTCAACCTTCTTAGGATCGATAAGGACAAATTTAAGCTGGGAAGGATGCATCTTATATAAAAGCGATGTAATAATTGCATTCAAACCAACCGATTTTCCTTGCCCTGTTGCTCCGGCCACCAATAAGTGAGGCATTTTGGTTAAATCAAGAGTATAGGTTTCATTCGATATTGTTTTTCCAAGTGCAACAGGAAGTGCATGTGTTGATTCCTGGAATTTTTTAGATGAAATAATGTTCTTCATTGACACGATTTCAGGTGTACGGTTCGGAACTTCAATACCAATAGTTCCCTTACCCGGAATCGGAGCTATAATCCTAATTCCTAAGGCGGATAGACTAAGTGCAATATCGTCTTCCAGATTCTTTATTTTGGAAATGCGTACTCCAGGAGCGGGCACAATTTCATATAGCGTAATAGTAGGACCAATTGTAGCTTTTATCTGAGTAATTTCAATTTTGTAATGACGCAGTGTCTCTACAATTTTATCTTTATTTGATTCAAGTTCTTCTTTACTTACACTCGAATTACTGGCATGATGCGCTTCTAATAATTCGATTGGAGGGTATTTGTAGTTTGAAAGATCAAGCGTAGGATCGAAATCCTCCATAGGTCTGCGCTGAATGCTTACGATTTCTTCTTGTTTGGATACTGTCTCAATCTTTAGCTCCAAATCGTCATCTGCTGTTTTAGGATTGTTTACTTCCTGTTCCAAAATAATTTCTTCCTCAGGAAAAATCTCAGAATTAATAATTAATTCATCTTCACCTTCTTCATCCTCTTGTTCATCATTTAGAGTGTGTATTACAGAAGTTAATGATTCTGTTTCATCTTCATCAGATTTGGAGAAGTCTTGGCTTTCTTTACGGTCTGTTTTAGATTTTGGACTAAATATTTTTTTGAAAAAGGAAATTGAGTTTTGAAAGGCAAAGGTAATAAAGGTTAAAAAGCTAAGAACAATTAGAAACAGAGTGCCAACATTACCTATCAAGGATACAAGCCATTCACTTATAAAGTAGCCATGAATTCCTCCCAAGAATAAAAATGAATGCGATGTTGATTGAACAAATGTAAACGACATGAAAACCGAAAACCAAATGCAGAATAGTAAGGTGTATATAATTGTTTTTCGTAATGATTGTATTTTTACTCCCCAAATTCGAAGCGAAAGGACTACGAGTAAATAAAGGAATGAGAATGATGCGATTCCAAATCCTTTGTTTATAACCAAATTGGAAATGTAAGCCCCGGTTTTCCCCGTCCAGTTTTCAACACGTACTTTTGAGTCTGTGATTAATTCGAGCCATTTAATATCTAATTTACTTTGATCAGCTCCTCCTGTAAAAAAGAAGGAGACGAATGCCAATCCAATATAAATAGTGAACAGTGAAAGAGCAATGCCAAAAAGGAATTTGGTTCTTTCGTCACTAAGAAACTTTGGGGCTGAGAAGCGCAATTTAGCTTTTGTATTGTTTGTTTTTTTCTTTTTAGCCATTAACTATTTTTTCATTTTTTCACAACATCCGCATTGTGTACGAATTTATGTAAAAGTAATAAAAATGGCATTTAAAACCACATGAATATCGGCTTCTGAAAAGATAAGTTTAAAACGAGATGTTAATTAATTGAAATCGACAATGTATTTTTTTAATGTCTTTAAATCAGAAAGGACATATTCTTCAGGAATATTGAAATCGTCTTCACTAACAGCAATTAGATTTACTGATTGTGCTGTAAATTTTGCTTTTACTTGATTCATAGTAGTTTCAAATTCCATAAGTACTCCCGGGATTTGGTACAATGGAGTGTTACGGTTGGGATCTTTTAGGCCAATTTCCGAAGTGTAGTAAAGATTGATTTGAGTTTTTGATTGATCGGCCATGAAAACCGTTGCTTTTTTACATTCATAACCAGCTATTAGCTTTGCGGAATCATTGTATTCTATTTTTGCCGGAGGTAGTTGATTGTATACAAATGCAACTTCATCTTTAGGAAATTCATAGTTAAGCTTATTGCTCAATACCTTTAGTAAAATATTACTGTTTGGGTTGTTGTATTTAGAAAGAAATTTTGTGCTGAAAAAGCCAAGATAGCCTTCAGATATTAGACATATATTATTATCCTTAAAGCGCAATTCTACTTTATTTGGTAAAAGAGCAATTATTGGGTTGTCTTTTTCCGAGGAAAAATAACTAACATTATAGGTAATTATCCCTTCACTAATTTTATTCTCAGTTTCTGATTTTGTTTTGCATCCCCAAGTCATTAATAAAATTAGAATTACTGATAATCCTTGCTTCATAGGATAATGTTTTGGTTAGTTTATATTTATTGAAACAGATATGTGTTGCCACAACAATTAAAAGCTATCCATGAATACAATAAATAGTTTTCTAAAAGTATGAAAACATTAGAGAATCCAATATTAAATTTTGGCATCTTACACGAAATTGCAGGATATTTTTACGAAAATCACATTTCGGGCCTATTAAATTCCACTTTTGGGTAATACGCAAATAATTGATTGGGGTTGTACTAAAAAATAAGTAAGACTGTTGCAATCCTTACTATTACACAAAACAGATTTGGGCAGGAAATTTGTGATAAAATGAAGGGGGGAGGATTTAAATTATCATAACTACAATAATAGATTGACTTTTGCAAACGAGTGTATTTTTTAAGATTGTTCGTTTTGAATTTCATGTATTTACAGAATTTATTACTAAACAGTAAATTTACAAGTGGTGTAATGTGTTGAAAAACAGGGGTTGAAAAATATTATAAATGAAAAGGTATTTCATTGTTTTATTGTAATTTTTTCTAGATTTGCACTGTGAAAAGAAAAACATAAATGGAAAAGTAATGAAAAATAAATTAGCAGTTATAGCATTAGGTGGAAATGCCTTGTTGAGGGGGAATCAAAAAGGGACTGTTGAGGAGCAGACTCAGAATACAATTGATACTCTTGAAAATCTTATTTTTCTTGTAAAGGAAGGGTATGATGTTATTATTGCTCATGGTAATGGCCCTCAGGTAGGTAATATCTTAATGAGAAACGATGCCGGTGAGCAGCTTTACAATATTCCCCAGATGCCTTTAGATATTGATGTGGCTGATTCTCAGGGCGGAATTGGTTATATGATTGAGAGAAATTTGCGTAATGTATTAAAGCAAAATGGTATCGAGAAAGATGTGGTGACCTTGGTGACTCAGGTTGTTGTTGATAGGAATGATCCGGCATTTGCAAATCCTTTAAAGCGTGTTGGTAAAATTTATACCAAAGCGCAGGCTGATGAATTAAGTGCTGAGAAAGGATGGATTTTTAAGGAAGAGGTGAAAACAGATGGAGGATGGAGACGTGTTGTGCCTTCGCCAAAACCAATTCGGGTATTGAATGAAAAGGTAATTGAAAACTTAGCTCGTCAGGGAAATATCGTAATTACTGTTGGTGGTGGTGGTATTCCGGTTTCTGAAGATGAAAATGGCAACCTTTGTCCGGTTGAGGCTGTAATTGATAAAGATCTTGCTTCGGCATTGATTGGAGCCCGAATTAAAGCTGATGAATTTTATATTCTTACTGATGTTTCTTTTGTTTATCATGATTTTAGGGGGCCAAATGAGAAAAAGCTTGAGTTCTTGAATCATGCCGATACAATGAAATATATGGAAGATGGTACTTTCGCAGAAGGATCTATGGCTCCAAAGATCCGTGCATGTTTAAGTTTTATTGAAAATGGAGGAGGTAAATCAGTGATAACTGAAGCAACTAAATTGGTAGATAAGTCTTACGGAACCAAAATAACAATGGAGTACGATATAAACGACGTAGAGCATAATTTTTAATTAACTATTATTAATATCAGATTATAATTACTTTTGTGATTGTAATTTTTAAAAAATACATACCATGGCTTTTAATTTAAGAAACAGAAACTTTTTGAAGTTGTTGGATTTTACTCCAAAGGAAATGCAATATTTATTGGATCTTGCAAGAGATCTAAAGAGAGCAAAATATGCAGGTACAGAAGTGCAGACTATGAAGGGAAAGAATATTGCGTTGATATTTGAAAAATCTTCAACCCGTACTCGTTGTGCATTTGAAACAGCCGCTTACGATCAAGGTGCACACGTTACTTATTTAGGTCCTTCTGGTTCTCAGATTGGTGTTAAAGAGTCAATGGCTGATACAGCCCGCGTTTTGGGACGTATGTATGATGGTATTGAGTACCGCGGATACGGACAGGCTGTTGTAGAGGAGTTAGGTAAATTTGCGGGGGTTCCTGTTTGGAATGGCTTGACAGATGAATTTCATCCAACTCAAATACTAGCTGATTTTTTAACTATGATGGAGCATTCAGACAAGCCGCTTAGTCAAATTTCATTTGCATATTTAGGCGATGCTCGTAATAATATGGCTAATTCTTTAATGGTTGGTGCAGCTAAAATGGGTATGGATGTAAGAATCGTTGGTCCGGCTAATCTTCAACCAGAAGAAGAATTGGTGGCTCAATGCATGGAGATTGCTAAAGAAACTGGTGCAGTTATTTCAATTACTGATGATGCACAAGCGGGAGTTAAAGGATGTGATTTCCTTTATACTGATGTTTGGGTATCGATGGGTGAGCCCGATAAGGTATGGGAAGAAAGAATTGGTATTCTAAAGCCATATCAGATTAATGCTGATTTGATGACAGCTACTGGAAACGATAAGTGTAAATTTATGCATTGTTTACCAGCATATCACAACAGACAAACAAAAGTTGGTGAAGAGGTTTTCCAAAAGTTTGGTATGGATGGTGTTGAGGTTACAGAAGAGGTTTTTGAATCTCCTGCATCTATTGTATTTGATGAAGCTGAGAATCGTTTGCACACAATTAAAGCAGTAATGGTTGCCACTTTAGGAGCATAATTGAGCTTTTTAGATAAAAAGAAAAGGGTAGTTGTTTGACTACCCTTTTTATTTGTTGTTATGTTTTCTTATGTGTATTGTTTTTGTTTAAAATAAAGGCATTCTGTATTTGTTAATTTTTAATATATGTAAAGTTTTTGTTTTTAAGAATTGGATTCCCCGAAATGCCACGTTTTTTTAGCTCATTTTTAAAACTGCAGCCTCCACAACTGCCTCCACAACTCGATTTCTGTTTTATGAATAAACGCACAAACTGATATATAGTATATCCCGATGCGAAAATCACAATTGCATAAGTTGATATTAATTGAAAGCTCATAATTTTAAAGTATTAAATTGCCGGTTTGGTAAATAATAAAGGAAACCAACCAAGCTAATCCTGTGGTGTAAAACACAACAAAAGCTGCCCATTTCCAATTGGCTTCTTTAACGATAGTTACGATTACAGCTATACATGGAAAATAGATCAGAATAAATATAAGGAATGATAGAGCCGATAAACTGGAAAAAACATTCTCGCCTGTTCGATAACTGCCAACAAATTTTTGTTCCTTCAATTTTGTTCTTAATCCTTCACTGGTTTCGCTTGCACCTTCTCCTTCCTGATACAGAACCCCCATTGTGCTTACCACCACTTCTTTAGCTGCGATGCCGGTTAAAATGCTTACGGTCATTTTCCAATCGAATCCTAAAGGGTGTAATGCCGGAGCAACAAATTGGCCGATTTGACCGATGTAAGATTTTTGTTGCTTCTCCTCCAATTTAAGGTTCTGAATTTTTTGAATTTCTATTTCTTTTTCTGATCGTAGCTTTTTTGTGTCATTTTCACTGTATTTTTGAATGTTGTTAATCTGAGTGTCAAAATTTCGAGATGTTTCCACAATCATTTTATCGTAATCTTTCGAGAAATTGACTTCTCTGGGAAAATACCCTAAAGCCCAAATCAGAATAGAAGCTAAAAGAATCACGCCTCCCATTTTTTGTAGGTATTGAGCTCCTTTATGCCACATGTGAATTATGGTCGATTTAAGAGTTGGCAGACGATAAGGAGGTAATTCCATAACAAAGGGAGCCTCTTTGGATTTGAAAAAGCTCGCTTTAAATACTTTAGCAAAGAAAATCGCAAGAGTTATACCAAAAGTATAAATTCCGAATAGAACCAAAGTTGCATGTTCAGGGAAAAATGTTCCGATTATTAAAATATAAATAGGAAGCCTTGCACTGCATGACATGAACGGGGTAATCAGCATGGTTAGTATCCTGTCATTTCTGTTTTCAAGGGTTCTGGTTGCCATTAACGCTGGTACATTACATCCAAATCCCATTATTAATGGAATAAATGATTTTCCATGTAAGCCAATTTTATGCATTAATTTATCCATAATAAAGGCCGCTCTAGCCATATATCCGGTGTCTTCCATAAAGGATATAAAGAAGAATAAAATCAGAATATTTGGTAGAAATACAATAACACCACCAACACCACCAATTATTCCGTCTATAAATAAATCCTTTAACGGACCTTCGGGCATAAATTGTTCAATTAATCCTGCAAAGGCATTTACGCCCATATCAATCCATTGCATGGGGTATTCACCCAAATTGAAGGTGGCGTAAAATGTCAAAAACATGAATACGAAAAAAATGGGAAAACTAAAAAGTTTATGAGTGATAAACGTATCTATTATTGTGGTTTTCCGTCTTCGTTTAATTGGACTCTCTTTGTACGTTTCCTTTAGTGCACCATCAATAAATCCATACTTTGAATCGGTAATTACGGTTTCACAAACTTCGCAAAATTCTTTTTCAATTTTTTGAATTTCGTTTTTTGCGATGTTCTTGATATTGAAATGCTGGTCACTATCTTGCACCAGGTGACGAGCACTTTTATCACCTTCCAAAAGTTTAATAGCCAGGAATCTAGGAGAGGCTTTTGTGCAGATTTTAGGATCCTTTTTTATTTCATGTTGTATTTTAGCGATTGATCTTTCAACCGATTTACCATAGTTTACATGAATGTGACGTACAATTGGATCTTTGTCTTCGTACACATTAATTACCTTGTTGAAAAGCTCTTTTATGCCAGTTCCTTTTGGGCTAACGGTTGGAATAATTGGAATGCCAAGCATTTTCGCAAGAGATTTGAAATTAAGAACAGCACCTTTTTTTTCCAGTTCATCATACATGTTTAAGGCAATAATCACCTTTATATCCATGTCAATTAACTGCGTAGTTAGGTATAAGTTTCTTTCCAGATTTGATGCGTCAACAACGTTAATTACCACATCTGGTTTTTCATTCATAATGTATTTGCGAACAAATAATTCTTCGGGAGAGTAGGCCGTTAATGAATAGGTTCCCGGAAGATCAGTAATGTTAAAATGGTAGCCATTTTGTTTTACTTTGGCTTGTTTGGCGTCTACGGTTACTCCGCTGTAATTACCAACGTGCTCTTTTGATCCGGAGGCATAATTGAACAGAGTGGTTTTACCCGAGTTTGGATTTCCAACCAAAGCAATGTGGATTTTTTTTCCTTTTTCTTTTGCGGAAGTTTTTAGAATGTCATCACTAATAGTTCCTTCAAATCCATTTGCCTTAATGTTTTTAGCCTCTTCTTTTGTGATCACTTCAATTAAAGATGCTTCACTTCTTCTAAGGGAAACTTCATAACCCATTATTTGATATTCCACAGGATCTTTTAAAGGAGCATTTTTGATAACGGTAACCTTCTTGCCCTTTACAAAGCCCATTTCGGTAATTCTCTTTCGAAAGGCACCGTGACCCTGAACTTTTATTATAATTCCTTCTTGACTATCAGATAATTCGGAAAGCTTCATTCTTATTTATTAATGGATGATGCCATTTGGCATCTGATCATTGCAACTTGATTGTAATTTAATTCTTGTGCTTAATTAATAGCATGTCAAACGTATAGGAAAAATAGGTGACTTGCAATCCCTAATAGTAGGTATTTTAAACTTTTTAATTCACTGTCTTTAATTGGGATGTGTAATAATTAATCATATCGGCAAAATTAAATATAAATTTAAGCAAAAGTAAATGTTTTGGAGAAACAGAGATTTTTTGACTTGCTTTTGTATCACTGGGAATTGAATAAGAGCAAAAAAAAGCTGTCAGAAAGGACAGCTTTTACAAATAACATATATGCAACTATTATTCCGTTAAATCTTCAAATTCTATATTGGTAAAGGATTCTGACTCAAATCCTTCAAGAACTGTTGCTGGTTCATGGTATTGTGAATGGGAATAAGTTTCTTCGTCAGTTTCATTTTCCACATTTGACGATCTGATAAAATCAATTGCCTCTAAAAGTCCATCTGCAAATTTATCGAAATCTTCTTTGTATAAAAATATTTTATGCTTTTCGAAGGTGAAATTTCCTTCTTTGTCATAACGTTTTTTACTTTCGGTGATTGTTAAGTAATAGTCGTTTTTCTTTGTTGCTTTAACATCAAAAAAATAAGTTCTTTTCCCCGCTCTTACCGCATTAGAATAAATTTCGTCTCGATTATGTTTTTCAAATCCTTCCTTTTTATCGTAACCTTCCATCTGAAAATAATTTGTTATTTATTTTGATTTTATACACTCAAAAATAAAAAAATATACTTACTATTTATTATGAATATGTATTTTATTGAGGAAAATGTGGTTATTTAAAATGAGTATGCAAACCTTTTCAGGGGATGTGTGCTTTTTTACATATTTTTAATATGTAAAGTTATTTTGTTGGGAGGTTTAATTATTTTATCTTATTTGTTGGTTTTTTCTTGTTAACAAGTAAAAAAAGCCTATTTTTGCAGCCGAATTAATGTAATTGACAAGTTCTTTAAACGTATGATTAGTAGAAGATTGCTTCGTGTTAAGGTATTACAAATTTTGTATGCCTATTATAAAAATCAAGATCGCACAATAGCTAAGGCCGAAAAGGAATTATTCTTTAGTGTCGGAAAAGCTTACGATTTGTATCATTATTTACTTCTACTTATTGTGGATGTTGCTTTTATTTCTGAAAAGAAAATTGAAAATTCAAGAGGCAAAATTATTCCATCTCATGAGGATTTAAATCCCAACACAAAATTTATTAATAATGCCGTAATCAGGCAGTTGGCAGATAATATTCAGTTGAATAGTTATTCTAATTCGCACACCGTAAATTGGAGCGATCAAGAGGATTACGTTCGAATTTTACATGACAAATTGATTAATTCAGATTTGTACCGTGAGTATATGTCTTTCCCAGAGAGCACTTATGCTTCTGATAAGAAATTTGTGGAGAAGTTTTTTACTCATATTATTGCTGCAGATGAGGATTTTTACAGCGTAATGGAAGAGAAAAGCATCTATTGGAATGATGAAATTGAGTTTATTATCAGTATGGTTGTGAGAACAATAAAAGGATTTTCTGAAACTGATGATACTTATACTTCTTTAATGTCTTTGTATAAGGATCGCGATGATGAGGATTTTATGAAAACATTGTTCCGTAAGGCGATTATCAATCATACTGAACATCTGGAATTGATAAAGGCAAATACCAAAAATTGGGATTTGGAGCGTATAGCATATATGGATATTTTGATCATGGAGCTGGCCCTTACTGAAATAAAGGAGTTCACAAGTGTTCCTGTTAAAGTGAGTTTTAACGAATATCTTGAGATTGCCAAGTTTTACAGTACTGCAAACAGCAGTAATTTCATTAATGGAATTCTGGATAAAATGGTTCAGGAGCTGAAATCAAATGGAACTGTTAAAAAAGCGGGCAGGGGTTTAATAGAGGGGTAATCATCCCAAAGAATATAATTTGAAATGCGCTCGCCTTTTGGCAATGCGCATTTTTTATTTATTAAGGGAAGCAAATATACTTCCATTAAAATTCACTACATTCGGGAACCAAAACGTTTGAACAATTAATGAATAAAAAAACTCATTCTCAAACCATCAAATTTCTTTATAATATACTGTTTGTGGTGATGCTGTTTCCATTTTTAATACAATGCACTTCAAATAAAACAGGTAAATTTGATGGTAAATTGATTGAAGGAAAAGCTTCTGAGAAAATTATTCCGCCGAATGGTTTTCCTAAGTTTGAGTTTACTAAAGAAATACATAAATTTGGAGTGATTTCAGAAGGCGAAATCGTTGTTTGTGATTTCTTTTTCAAGAATATTGGGTCGAAAGATTTAGTAATTAAGAATGTTGAAACAAGTTGTGGCTGTACTGCAGTGAGATGGGAGAAAAAGCCGGTGAAAGTCGGTGAAGAGTCACATATAACTGTGGAGTTCAATTCAGAGGGAAGATACGGAAAACAATACAAGGTGATTACTGTTTTTTGTAATACTTTATCTGGAACAAAAGAGTTAATTATCACAGCACAAGTGGAATAGAATAATTAGTATTTGTATAATTAATATGGCCTTTGGCCTTAAAATTCAGGATTGAAATGGATAATTTATTGAACATCTTATTGATGACACAACCTCAAGAGGGACAAAACCCTATCATGCAATTTGTACCTCTAGTTCTAATTGTAGTGGTATTCTATTTTTTCATGATCCGTCCGCAAATGAAAAAGCAGAAGGAATTGAAAAAGTTTCGTGATGATTTGAAAAAAGGAGATAAGGTTGTAACAACAGGTGGTATTTATGGTAAAGTTCTTGAAATTCAGGAAACTGTAATTATTATGGAAGTTGAAGGACAAAACCGGTTGAAAATTGACAAAGCTGCAGTAGTTAAAGATATGAGTGACGTTGCTCAAAAATAATAGTTTAGACTGTGCTCTATGAGCACAGTCTTTTTCTAAATTTTCCAGACATTGGGTATTCCAGATCTTAAAAGGATAAAGGAGCTTTTTAATACAGAAAAAATTGCTTCGAACAAAAAACTGCTCGTGTATGTTTTTTTTGTTGGGATTGCTACAATATTTTGGTTTTTAAATGCTCTGAATAAGGAATATACTACCGAGGTAAATTACCCGGTACGATACATTAACTTGCCCCAAAATAAGGTTCTTACCAATAAACTGCCCGGGCAATTTTCTTTAAAAGTGAATGCGAAGGGCTTCGATTTGATTCGTTATGAACTAAGTTCAGCTTTTCTTTCCAATCCATTCGATGTTGGCTTTTATACCGACAATCGACTAAAAAACAGTACTCTTCAAAGTTTGTCTCTTGCAACTTCGCAAATTATGAATCGATTTGAGAAAGATCTTTCTTCAAGTATTAAATTGATAAGTATTTCGCCTGATACAATTCGATTTGAGTTTTCTCCGATTGTAGAAAAGAAGGTTCCAATTAAAAGTAATGTGTCGAGTAGCTTTGAACAGCAATATATGTTGGATGGAGAAATTTCTCTGGAATATGACAGTATGGTTGTGAAAGGGCCTAATTCAATTTTGGATAGTATTTATTTTGTAGAGACAGAGAAGCTCATTTTAACTAATCTGAATAAAACAGTTAAAAAGAACGTTAGTTTAAAACAGATTGAAGGTCTTGAGTTTGATCAAAGGAAAATTGAAATCACGGTTCCTGTCGAACAATTTACGGAAGAGAAAGTTACTGTTCCTATCAAAGTGAATAATCTTCCTGATTCTTTATTGCTTAGGTTGTTTCCTGGAGATGTTACTGTGTCTTATTTTGTTGGATTTAAAAAGCATGATAAGGTTTCTGTTGATTTATTTGATGTGAGAGTGGATTATAATCATACTTCAGATGAGGGAAGCAACAAGTTAAAGATACAGTTATTGCGCAGTCCAGGCTTTGTAACAAATGTTCGTTTTTATCCACAGGAAGTTACTTATTTGAAAGAGAAGAAATCATTCCAATAAAACAGTTGATCTTAAAAAAAAGAATTATAAAAATGTTTCAATAATGTTAAAGATTGGCTTAACAGGAGGAATCGGATCTGGAAAATCAATTGTTGGAAGGGCATTTGAAATGATGGGAGTGCCTGTTTACATTGCTGATGTAGAGGCAAAAAAATTAATGATCTCAGATGCAGGGCTTCGAAGTTCATTGGTTTCACGTTTTGGGGATCAGATTTACGATTCCAATTTTAATTTGAACCGAAAATTACTTGCGGAAATTATATTTAATGATTCTGAAGCATTAAAAGATATTAATTCGATTGTTCATCCTGCTGTAAGAAACGATTTTATAAGATGGTGTGAACAATATTCTAAAAAGCCCTATGTAATACAAGAATCGGCTATCATTTTTGATAGTGGTTTATACAAGAGTTTTGATAAGATAATTACAGTTGCAGCAGAAGAGGAAATCAGGATTCAAAGAGTCATCCAACGAGATTTGATCAGTAGAGAGCTGATTATGGAGAGAATGAGAAGTCAGCTCCCGGAATCGATAAGAATTGAAAAAGCTGATTTTGTAATTTACAACAATACAGAGTTAATTCTTCCTCAGATTGATCGGATAGACAAACAAATAAGGTCTTTAGTCACGAAATAAATTTTGTTAAACTTTGTTAATAGAATCGCTTTTTTAGAAGTGCGATTTCTAATTAAGTGATCTTTTGTTTTCTTTGTTTGAAGAAAACTAGGATTGTAAAATAATTTTGTACCAAAAAATGGGAAAATACGGAAGATGGATTGCTGGCGGATTGGGTTGGGCCTTTTT
The DNA here is from genome assembly GCF_963664555.1 of Labilibaculum sp. Classification (GTDB taxonomy): domain Bacteria; phylum Bacteroidota; class Bacteroidia; order Bacteroidales; family Marinifilaceae; genus Labilibaculum. The sequence goes on from NZ_OY761461.1 coordinate 2,109,132, forward strand.
AGGACCGATTGGTGGAGTATTGGGATTTATGTTGGGATCGGCAATCGATACAGTTGAAATTGAGAAAGGTCATGTGAGAGGAGCTACAAGGCAAGGTGATTTTTTAATGAGCTTACTTATTTTGGTTGCTGCTGTAATGAAAGCAGATGGAAAAGTATTAAAGGTAGAATTAGATTACGTAAAAGGATATTTAGTAAAAAGTTTTGGTGCTGGCAGAGCTGGTGAAGCAATTACCGTGCTCCGTGACATTCTAAAACAAAGTATACCGATAGAAGAGGTTTGTCAGCAAATTCATCACAATCTTGATTATTCCTCCAGATTGCAGCTAATGCATTTCCTGTTCGGAATTGCTCGGGCTGATGGAACTGTTTCTGAATCAGAATTAAATATTATTGATAAAATATCTTACTATTTGGGTATTCAGCCGGGTGATTATAACTCAATTAAGTCTATGTTTTTTCAATCCACTGAATCAAGTTATAAGATACTCGATTTAACACGGGATGCTTCTGATGCCGAGGTTAAGAAGGCTTATCGAAAAATGGCAACTAAATACCATCCTGATAAAGTGAGTTACTTGGGTGAGGATGTGCAGGAGGCTGCAAAAGAGAAGTTTCAGAAGTTGAGTGAAGCATTTGAAAAGATCAAAAAAGAAAGAGGCTTTGCGTAATCTGGATTAATTCTAAGGTGTTTTTTTGCAAAATTATTTTTTTTACTACAATTGAATTATAAATTTGTGCTTCCAAATATAAAAACGAAAATATGTTGAAAGGAATATTGGCCATTGCAGGACATTCAGGTCTTTTTAAAATGGTATCTAACTCAAAGAATGCTCTGATTGTTGAGTCTTTGATTGATAAAAAGCGTATGGCAGCTTATGCGTCTTCTAAAATTAGTGCTTTAGAAGATATTGCTATTTTTACAGATGAAGGAGATGTTCAATTAGCTGTTGTTTTTAAAAGTATTAAGGATAAAGAAAATGGTGGGCAGGCTATAAGTCACAAAGCTTCAGGAAATGAATTGAAAGCTTACATGGCTGAGGTGTTGCCGAATTACGATGAAGATCGTGTATATGTTTCTGACATGAAAAAAGTTTTTCAGTGGTACAATATTCTACAAGAAAATAATTTATTGGATATTGAAGAAACAGTAGAGGAAATTAAAGAGGAAGAGTAAAATCTTCTATGTTATTTAAGAAACTGTCCATTTAATGGGCAGTTTTTTTTTGCTCGTATTTAATGCTCAGCAAAGGTTTTTTAACGAACTTGTAAGTTGACATCGAAAATGGAGGTTTATATGACAGCAGAAATTGATAAAAGTTGTGTTTTTTTAAGGAAGTGGAAATTTGGAGATGAAGAGGATCTTGTAAAATATGCAAATGATTTGGATGTATCCCGTTTTTTAAAGGACAGTTTTCCATATCCTTATACCCTTAGGGATGCTCAACGTTGGATTCATTTTGTAAATCATGGAGCTAAAGGATATTTTATGGCAATTGAAGTGAATAAAGAAGTGGTTGGTTGTGTTGGTGTGGAGCAACAGGAAGATGTCTTTTGTAAATCGGCAGAGCTGGGGTATTGGATTGGACAAAAATATTGGAACAAAGGGATCATGACACAGGTGGTAAAAGAAACCGTAAATTATGCATTTTTGAACATGGATATTGTGAGATTATATGCAAATGTTTTTGAAGGGAATATAGGATCAGTAAAAGTTTTAGAAAAAGCTGGTTTTGTGCAGGAAGCTGTTTTAAAGAGTGCTGTTTATAAGAAAGGCAATTATTTGGATCAATTGATTTTTGCCATAGTTCGAAGATAAAAAAAGAAAGAGGCCTAAGCCTCTTTTTTATTTCCCATCAAAAATGATGTTGTAACTTTCCCAGAATCTTTTATCGTAAGGCATATTCTCATAATAGGCTCTTTTCTCTATTATTTCTGGTTTATCGGTATTAATTTGGGTTATCAGCATCTCAGTGTTGATATCTATTGTTGTAGTTTTTTTAGATTTTTTGTCTTCCACTTTGTGATGACGTTTGTAATTCACATAGCTTAAGTAATATCTATCCAAATGTTTCTTGTAGGTAACACTAAAATCATATTCTATACGCAGAGGTTTCCAATTTTGTCGTTCTTCATTAACGTAAAAGTTTCTCCCCTGTGGCGAGTAATTGCTGGCAACAACATGAGTTTCATTTTTAATTACAGCGAAGTCCTTTATTTTAATGTAAATTTTACCCGAATATTCTTTGGCATAGTAATCACCAGTATTGCTAAGTATTGGCCGTTTGCTCTTGTAAGCGATCACCCAGATTGAGTCATTTTCGTATTCCGTAATTTGTTCGAGATTTAAATCGTAAAAATCTAAATGATTGCCGTTTAGTATATTTCCTCGGCCACGTACAATGTCCATTTCCAATAATTCGTCTAAATAGGTCGACCCGTCGGCAAGCGATGAAGTCTCAAAATTCTTTCGTACTTGTAAAAACTTATAGCCACGCTCTTTAAATACCTGATAGGCATCTGCACGTTGATACCCTTTGTCGTCGTAAATACGAATTGCCGCTTCACGAAGACGATTTAATTGGCTGTTTTCAAATTTTTCGGAGCGATAATAAACATCGTAATTGAAAGGTGTTTGCAGATAATTTTCCGGAATTCTTTCAATCGCAGTTTTGATTCTTTTTTTCAGAACTAATGACTGTGCAGTTACCTCAACTTCGGCAATGCTATAATTTTTAGGTGTTAATTTTATCAGCAATGTATCTTCTTGTATACAATTCCTCACGCTATTTGAAAATGTGGAATAACCAACGGCAGAAGCCTGTAAGGTTTTGTCGGCTAAACTGCCGGGTATTTTAAGTTCGAAAACGCCATTCATGTTAGATGCGGCACCTATATATGAACCGAGAACTCCAATGTTAGCAAAAGGAATTGGTTCATTGTTCATGTCATTAGTTAATTTGCCTACAATCCGGATTAACTTTTCTTCATTGTTATCTTTCTGTGCTATTGTGGAAAAAGACAGGGTAAAGAGAGTCATGAGAAGTATAATGTATTTTTGCATAAGTAAAATGGGTTTGCTGATTTTAGATAAATAAAAATTTAAGTCACAAGAAAGCTATCAATTCTCTTGCCACAAAAGGAATTGTTGATAATATTTTCACTTATTTATTCAAATAAGAATTGATAATTATTACAAAGATATGTTTATGATAGATTTAGAAAAGAAAAAGAGCTGGTTTTCATGATAAAAAATGTTAATTTTTATGATATGAGTTTAATTTTTGTCGAATTAGAAATATCTTCGTTTACATTTATACTAATATTATGACCTGACCAATTTGGTTTTGGTACACTAAATCAATTAACAAATAGTGATCCTATGAAAAAACAATTTTTTGTCCTGTCGATGCTTCCATTTTTTCTTTTATCCTGCGTTGTCTCTAAGAAAAAATATGAAGAATTAGAATATGCAAAACGTCGAAGTGATGCCAAAGTTGTTGCTCTTGATAATGAAAATTCAAAAAAAGGCAAGTGTATTACTGAACTAAACTCAAAGTTAGATCAAACCTTGGCTGAGTACAATGAAATGAAGAATAGTATGTCGGAGAGTAATGCCATGAAAAATACGGAAATTGATGATTTAAGTACCGAATTAATGGGACTTGCTTCTGACACTACAGAGCTTAAGGTTCGTTTGATGGAAACATTGGATAAATACAATTCTGCTCTGAATCTGAATGAAGAAAATAATGTGAAGATTTCTGGTTTGTTAAAGCAAATTGATGAGTTAAAATTAGAATCAGGTAAGTTGAATCAAGATTTGAAAAAGGCAGGAATAGATGCTGATTGGGAAAAGAAGAAGCTTTCAAATGAAATACAAAAGAACAGTGATTTGATTGTAATAAAAAATAAGGAAATTGAAACCTTAAAGGCAGAAATTGTTGAGAAGGATGGAAAGCTGAGCTGGTTAAGAAAGCTTAAAAGTGAGAATGAAGCCGAAATTGAAAAATTGACCAATCAAGTTAAATTGTATAAGAAAGAATACGAGAAAGCAATTGCTAAATAAGCTTTTTTAAAATAAACTACTTATGAAGGAGATGTGGGACAAACGTTATGCCGAATCTAAATATATTTATGGCGAAAAGGCAAACTTATTTTTCGCAGCACAATTGTCTCTTCTTAGTTCCGGCAGGTTATTATTGCCAGGTGAAGGAGAGGGGCGGAATGCTGCTTATGCTTCTCGTATAGGATGGAAGGTTGATGCTTTTGATTACAGTAAGGAAGCTGTGGATAACGCCATAAGATTTTTTGAAGAGCAAAAGGTCGATGTGAATATCTATACCGAAAGTATTTTAGATCATCCTTCAATTGAGCAAAAATATGATGTTGCAGCTCTTCTTTATTTGCATTTGCCCTCGCGGGAAAGAACTGGGGCTCATCGTTTTGTTGCTGATTCAGTGAAACCGGGTGGGATGGTTCTAATGGAGGTTTTTTCGAAAAATCAGTTGGGACGAAAATCAGGCGGACCGCAAAATGAAGATCTACTCTATGATTTATCAGAAATTAAAAGGGATTTTGAAGAATTTGATATCCTCCTTTTGGAGGAGGTTGAAATCGATCTTTCAGAAGGCAATTTGCACAATGGGAAGGCAATGGTGGTACGATTTCTTGGAAATAAAAAGAATATCTAGATATCTTGATTAATTAACTGTGAATATTTAGCTTTGCACTCATGGAAGTTTTATTGATAGCACTTTTGGGGATTGCAGGAATTGCATTTTTAACCACCTATTTAGGACAGCGTTGGAAATCGAAAAATGATGGGGATGAGAATCGTGAAATTTCTGTAGAGCCAATAGAAGAGTGTTGTGGCGCTCATGAGATTTGCGAAACCGATTTGATCAACAGGATGTCTGAGGAAATTATCTATTACGAGGACGAAGAATTAGACGCATATAAGAGCTTTGAAGAGAATGATTTTAACGACGACCAAATTGATGAGTTTCGTGAGGTTCTTTATAGCTTAAAAGAGAACGAAATGGAAGGTTGGCTAAGAAGTTTAGAGCTCAGAAAAATACAACTTCCTTCAATAATAAAATCAGAAGTGGTTTTTATGCTTGTAAGAAATTGAAAGTAATGCTGAAAATTTTGAGTTATCTGCTTTTTTAAGATTTTGGTTTTCACTACAAACCAAGTTATTCCTTTCCAGTTTGCCTGCTATTATTTTCTCCTGTAGATAATACTAAAAAAGATGGCTTAGTTCATTATTAAATTCGTACCTTTGCGGCTCATAAATTTTATAGAATGAATTCATTTGAAAATCTTGGCCTTTCTGAGGCTATCCTAGGAGCTATCAAAGAGTTAGGCTTCGTAAATCCAACACCTATCCAAGAAAAGGCAATTCCTGTACTATTGGAAGGAAGATCGGATTTCGTTGGTTTGGCTCAAACTGGAACTGGGAAAACGGCGGCTTATGGTTTACCTTTGCTCGAACTAATCGAACAAGACGTAAAACTACCACAAGCTTTGATTCTATCCCCTACAAGGGAATTGGGAATCCAAATTGCAGACGATTTAAGATTATTTTCTAAAAATATTTTGAATCTTAATGTTGTAAACGTTTATGGCGGTGCCAGCATTGATGATCAAATCCGGAAATTAAGAAGAGGAGCACATGTTATTGTTGCTACTCCTGGCCGTCTACTTGATATGATTAGACGTAAAGCAGTAGATCTATCTAAAATTGAATACTTAATTCTTGATGAAGCAGATGAAATGCTTAACATGGGATTTAAAGAGGATATTGACGTAATTCTATCTTCTACTTCAGAAGACAAGTTAACATGGTTGTTTTCAGCAACTATGCCTGCAGAAGTTCGACGAATTGCTAAAAACTACATGACAGACCCTGTTGAAGTTACAGTAGGGAAAGCGAACACTTCGAATGTAAATATTGAGCATCAGTATTATTTATTGAATAATCGTGATCGATATAACGTTTTGAAAAGAGTAGTTGATTATTACCCGGATATATTCGGAATTATTTTTTGTCGTACCCGAAAGGAAACACAGGAAGTGGCCGAATTATTAATGAAAGACGGATATTCAGCTGACGCTTTGCATGGTGATCTTTCGCAGGTTCAACGCGATAAAGTGATGAGAAGCTTTAAAAATAAAACTCTTCAGCTTTTAGTGGCAACTGATGTTGCTGCCCGAGGTATTGATGTTGATGATCTTACTCATGTAATTCATTACAACTTACCTGATGAGTTGGAATTTTACACGCATAGAAGTGGACGTACGGCCAGAGCAGGTAGATCAGGAATTTCAATTGCCTTAATTACTCCTCGCGATGAGAGAAAAGTAAGAGATCTTTCCAAAAAATTAAATGTCGAATTTGCTCAGGTGAAGGTTCCTGTTGGTGAAGAGGTTTGCGAAAGACAATTGCTTCACTTTATGAATCGTATTAAAGAGGTAGATATTGAAGAGAATAATATCGAAACATATTTTGAAGCTATTAACGGTGAATTAAGCGAATTAAGCAGAGAAGATATCATTAAGAAATTTGTATCTCTGGAGTTTAACCGTTTTATGGATTATTATAAAAATACTCCTGATTTGAATATGAAATCATCTACTCAAAAAAGAGCTCAAAGAGCAAGTGAGAGTAGTGATAGCAATGAAGATCGCATGTTTATTAATATTGGTATAAAAGATGGAATTGATGTTCCTCGTTTATTAACTTTAATTCACAAACAATGTGGTGTTAGAGGGAAAAATATTGGTAGAGTAGATTTAAAAGGTGTGTTCTCTTTCTTTGATGTGGAAAAAGAGTTTACTAATGATATTGTAAAAGGTTTTGCCGGAGCTGTTGTGGGGGGTAGAAGTATCCGTATTGAAGTATCAGGAGACCGACCAATGAGTGGTGGTAGTGATAGTCATAGAAAAGGCAGACCAAGAGGAGAGAGATCTGACAGATCTGGTTCTGATAGAAGTCGTGGAGGATCCGATCGCGGTGGAAACAAAAAAGAATCTTTTAGAGATAGAAAAAGGAAAACAAATGATAGTCCGAGATATTCGGAAAGAAAAAAAAGGGAAGCGTAAGCTTCCTTTTTTTTTGCAGTTAATTTTTTGGGCAGGGATTTTAAATATGAATCTTATTAAAATATTTAACCTCAAGTATAAATAAAAAGGCAATGTTTTGATCAAATATGTATTTTATATTCTGTTAATTTTATTTAATTTTATTCGAATTAAACTGTTTTACACAATGTATTATAGTAAGCTTGTGTATTGTCTTAAAAAATGAAAACAATACAAGCAAGAGATTTTTAACCGGAAAAGGCATCTTGGTTGAGTGAATTCCGGCTGGAGGTTTTAAATTTACAATAACAGATGCCGTAGCTGAAGGAAGAGCTTTAAACAGAATTGTACAATTTGAATTGGGAATTAAATAATCACTTAATATATTTAGAAAATGGATATGGATGTTGTATTTGGTAAATCGGATCAATTGTTTACGATGGCAATGGAGTACGCCCCGAAATTATTATTGGCTTTAGTAACTTTAGTAATTGGATTATGGATTATTAAAGCAATTGTAAAAGGCATTGCTAAGGTGATGGACAAGAGGGATATGGATGCTACTTTGAAACCTTTTATTGTAAGTTTATTTGGAGTCCTTCTGAAAGTTATGTTGTTTATTTCCGTAGTGGGAATGGTTGGTGTTCAGATGACCTCATTTATTGCAATTTTAGGAGCTGCAGGTTTGGCGGTTGGTATGGCTTTATCAGGTACTTTACAGAATTTTGCAGGTGGAGTAATGATTTTAATTTTCAAGCCATTTAAGGTTGGTGATGTGTTGGAAGCTCAGGGGTACGCTGGAGTTGTTCAGGAAATTCAACTTTTTAATACAATAATGCTTTCTTTTGATAATAAAACCATTATTATTCCAAACGGAGGTTTATCTACTGGTTCTATGATTAATTATTCCACTCAAGCAACTCGAAGAGTTGATATGAAATTTGGAATTGGTTATTCTGACGATATTGATAAGGCAAAAGAGATTCTTAACGGATTGTTGGCTAATCATGAATGTGTACTTAAAGATCCGGCTCATTTTATCGCAGTTTCGGAGTTGGCAGACAGTTCTGTTAATTTTACCGTAAGAGCATGGGTAAATGCAGCTGATTACTGGACAGTTTTCTTTTATATGCAAGAAACGGTAAAGAAGGAATTCGACAAAAATAATGTAGGAATTCCTTTTCCACAAAGGGATATTCACGTGTATAATCATTAAAAAATTAAAAATGACACAAAAAAGGGAGGTTTTTGCCTCCCTTTTTTTATTAACCGATATCAGATAAGTAGGAATTGATGTAATAACACGAAATGTATTTTCTATTTTTGTTTTGGAAATTTTAAAATTATTATGATGAAACTTACAAAAGGCAAAATAATAATATGCACAATTGTTTTTGTGCTGTTTTTTATCTTTTTAATGCTGTCTGCAATTGTTAAATATTGGGTGAATAAGAATTCGGAGGAAGTGATTGGTCGTAAAATTGAAATTTCAGAACTCCATTTTAATTATGCCAAGGTTTCGGCACGGGTAAAAGGATTTAAATTATACGAATTGGATGGAAATAGCAATTTTGTTTCTTTCGAAGAGTTGTATGTGAACATTAACCCATGGAAATTATTGTCTGGAGAGTATGCTGTGAGTGAAATCTATTTAGATGGATTGAATGTATCGGTAATAAAAAAATTAGAAGAATTTAATTTTGATGATCTGATAAAAGAAGATAGTTTGCATGCTATTGATAGCACTAATACAAAAGAGGACAAGGAGCTTGTAAAGTTTGAAATTCGTAATATTAAAATTAAAAACGGGCACGTCAATTACCTTGACTTTGAAAAAGACAACAATATTGATCTTAAGGATATTAATATTGAGTTGCCTTTAATCGCATGGAATAATGACAAATCAGAGATGGGTGTTAATTTTTCAATGGGAAAAACTGGTGATGTACATATTAATGCAGATGTTGACCATTCCAGCCAACGATACGTTATTAATTTAGGAGTAAAATCACTTGATGTTACTCCTTTTGTTGCCTATTTAAAAGACTATATGCTTGTTTCAAAATTGGAAGGAGATCTAGATACTCAAATTGTTATCGATGGTAGTATGAATGATTTCATGGATGTATGCATTAAAGGAAATACGACATTAAATGATTTTTCGGTAAGTGATGCAGACGGAAACCCTTTTATTGCAGCAAAATCGACTAAAGTTAGTTTAGATTCTCTTCATATTGGATCAGCTTATTACAAAATAGGATCAGTGGATATTGATTCTATGGTGATGTATGCCTCTCTCTATCCTGAGGTCAGTAGTTTTGAAAAAATTTTTCAGCCTATGTTGGTCTCTGATTCAATTTCTGAAAATAACCTAATTAAAGAAGATGCAGCATCTGTTTTGTTTTATCAGATTGACACAATTTCTCTTAGCAGAGGAGTCGTGAGATTTGCAGATCATACACTAAATCGAAAATTTGTTTACGATTTGAATGATATCCAGATGGATATAGGGACAGTTAATCCTGAAAGTTTAAAAATACCAGTAGTTTATTCATTGAACTTGAATGGCGGAGGAAGATCTTCAGGCTTGGCATCTTTTAGTTTGAAAGACGTTTATAAATTTAACTTACGTGGAAAGATTGAAAGGCTTGATTTAATGAGTTTTTCGCCCTATACAGAGTTTTATATTGCCAGGCCAATTACTCAGGGAGAGCTTAATTACACTTGTAATATTGATTTGACGGCAATTGCATTGGATAATTTGAATAAAATAAAAATTTCCGAATTTGAATTTGGGAATAAAACCAGTGATCCAAATACAATTAAAGCTCCTGTTCGTTTGGCTTTGTATCTATTAAAGGATAAAGATGATCTTATTAAATTCGATTTGCCTGTATCGGGAAATCCAAAAGATCCGGAATTTAGAATAGGGAAAATTATATGGAAGACATTCATGAATTTTTTGGTGAAAACTGCTGGTAAACCTTTTGGGTTATTGGGTAATTTAGTTGGAGCAAATCCTGAGAGTATTGAAAAAATACCATTTCATTTTTTACAGGATAGTTTGGATATTGCACAAAAAAATACATTGGAAACAATTGCAGGCATACTGAAGAAAAAATCGGATTTAAAATTTCTATTTTCACAGGAAACAAATATTGGTGAAGAAAAGATTCTGCTTGCCGTAAGAGAATGTGCAGATCGTTTTTTTCAATCAGCAGCTATGGAGGAGATGATTATACCGAATCTTCAATTAATGGAATGGGCAAATAACAGTCCGGAATTTAGAACTTATATTTTTAATCAGGATCGGTCGAATGCGGAACAATCAATTCAAGACAATTGTGTTGCTGTAATTGGAGAACAGGAAATAAGCATTTTATTCGAGAAGCTTTATGATAAAAGAAATAATATGGTTTCAGATTACCTGATAAATAGCTTATTGGTAGGTGTTAACTCATTTGAAATGAAAAAAGCTGATTTAAGAAATTTGTCTGAGGAACAACGTTCTCCAAATTTTCGAATTGAAGTCTCGTTACAATAAAAATTTAATACGAATAATAATCCTGATGCATAGTATCTTGTAAAACCAGGTGTTTTTTTATATGTTTGTTAAACCATGAATGAAGAAATAAATTTATATTTTATAACGAAGTGGAAGTCTCAATTTAAAAAGGGACTTCTGGAATATATTATTTTGCTGCTATTAAGGTCTAGGCCATGTTATGGATACGAGCTGATTAGTGAGATGAATCAATTTACATCACTCGAAATTGCTGAGGGAACTATTTATCCCCTTTTGAATCGATTGAAGAAAGAAAAATTGGTTACCTCTGAATGGGCCGAAATGGATACAGGTATTCCACGAAAGTATTATAAACTTACCGAAGAAGGAACTGCTCATCTAATGGTGATGAGAGAATATGTTGATGCTTTAAACCTTTCGATTGAGAGGATCAAAGAAAGTGTTTAAATAACCAGAGAAATCATATAATTAGTAGGTGATGAAGAAGTATATTTTGTCCTTGGATCAAGGAACCTCAGTGTCGAAAGCAATAATATTTAATAAGGATGGAGAAATTGTTTCTTTGGTTCAAAAAGAATATGAACAATACTATCCTAAGCCCGGCTGGATTGAACAGGATGCCAAGGAGATTTGGTATTCTCAGGCATCAGTTGCAGAAGAGGTTTTGGAAAAAGCGGGCCTGACCGGAGCAGATATTGCAGGTATAGGTATTACGAACCAAAGGGAAACTACTATTATTTGGGATAAGGAAACTGGTCAGCCTATTTACAATGCTATTGTTTGGCAGGATAAACGTACTTCTCATATTTGTGATGAATTGAAGAAACGAGGTTACGCTTCCTTGATAAAAGCAAAGACGGGTTTAATTCTTGATGCTTTCTTTTCCGCAACAAAAATAAAATGGCTTCTTGATAATGTTGAAGGAGCAAGAGAAAGAGCAGAAAGAGGTGAACTGGCTTTTGGTACCGTAGATAGTTGGTTAATTTGGAAGCTTACAAAAGGAGAAAAGCATGTTACAGATGTGTCTAATGCAAGTCGTACAATGCTTTATAATATCCATAAATTGGAATGGGATCAGGAGATTTTGGATATCATGAACATTCCAGCATCACTACTGCCAAAAGTATGCTCATCCAGTGAAGTGTACGGAAGTACAAAAAGATCGATGTTTGGGACTGATATACCAATCTCCGGAATTTGTGGAGATCAGCAGGCTGCTTTGTTTGGACAGGTTTGTTTTGAGAAGGGAATGGTGAAAAATACATACAATACGGGTTGTTTTATTTTAATGAATACCGGAGATCAGCCGGTTGAATCAAAAAACGACCTGATTACGACAATTGCCTGGAGTATTGGAGACAAGGTTACTTATGCACTTGAAGGAAGTGTATTTATTGGTGGTGCGGTGGTTCAGTGGCTCCGCGATGGTTTGGGTTTAATTCACTCCACCGAGGAAATTGAAATTCTTGCTCTTACCGAAAAGGATAATGGTGGGGTGTATATTGTACCTGCTTTTACTGGATTAGGAGCACCTTATTGGGATCAATACGCCAGAGGAACATTTTGGGGATTGAATATGGGAACTAGTATTGGTCATATTGCCCGGGCTTCATTAGAATCGATTGCTCACAGATCATCAGATGTATTGAAAGCAATGGAAGCTGACTCGGGGATGAAATTTAAACAACTCAGAGCAGGAGGGACTATGGTGAATAATACCTTACTTCAATATCAGGCTGATTTTTATGATATTCCTGTGGTTCAATCTAGAATTAAGGAGATTGCAGCATTGGGAGCAGCCTATTTGGCAGGATTGGGAGTTGGCTTCTGGAAAGATACAGATGAAATAAGAGAACATTGGAAGATAGCAAAGGAATTTAATGTTTTAATGGAAAAAGACACTGTAGCTCATCATAAAAAATATTGGGACAAGGCAGTAAGTCGTTCCTTAAATTGGATCGATTCTGATGAATAAAAAAATCTATTTTTTATAAAGAAAGAGGATGTCTCATAACAAAGTAGACATCCTCTTTTTCATGATCTTTTGTTTTTTTGAGATTAAACTGCCTTATACTGCTTATTTGTTTTTGGAAGTCTTTTTTACCTCCAATATGCAAAACAGAGGTTTCATATAGAGGAAATAGGACTTCAAAAGAATTAAGAAAGGCCGTTAGGCCACTTTTCTACTATTCATTTTCTTAAGATTTATGGCTAGAGCCAATAATCCCATTTCGATTTCTACTTTTTCTTTGCCACGAAGTAAAAATCGTTTAAATCCTTTATTGTGTTTAAGGTTACCAAAAGCGGCCTCTACATCAACCGGTCTTTGACTCCTGTGCTTCAATCCTTCTTCTGAGGTTAAATGTTCTCGTGCTTTACTTCTTAATTCGTTAAGTCGGTGATTAATCTGAATCGTTCGATTACCTTTTGCTTTGTGACACATCCCCCTAAGTGGGCATCCGTTACAGTTTTGAGCTTGATAAACATGGATTGTCTTAAAATGACCGGCTTGGCTTTTTTCCTTTTTTATCTTCTTAAGATTCATTACTTGTCCCATTGGGCAGTAGTAAATATCCTGTTTAGAGTCGTAGAATAAATTGTTGGGGTGAAACTCGCAATAAGTTTTGGCTCCCTTCTTTTGTTCTTTATGAAAGTAATTGTATTTCACAAAAGAGGTTAATCCTTCCGCTTCAAGAAATTCATAATTCTCCTCAGACCCATAACCGGAATCTGCACATACGCTGTTTAGTTTGTCTGGATACAACTGTTGAACCTCTTTCATATGAGGTATAAAGGTTTTTGTATCGGTTGGATTATTATGGTTTGAATAATTTACAATGAATTGATTTTGTGTGCTAAACTGCAGGTTATATCCTGGTTTTAGCTGACCATTTTGCATATAGTCATCCTTCATTCGCATAAAGGTTGCATCCGGATCCGTTTTTGAATAACTATTTCGCTCTTCCAATATCTTTAGCTTTTGCTCGTTTTTTCGGAGATTATCAGCATAATTCTTCTTGGCATAGTTGAGTTGCCGGCGTTTCTTAGCATCCACTTTCTTATCCCTCAAGGCCTCATTAATTGTCTCAATGGTCTGCTCTATTTTTTCTGGATCAACATCACTTAAATCGGGCTTACTTACATTTGCTAAATCCGATTTGGCTACCTGCTCTGTATAATCCCAAAGTTCCCCCAACCGATCCTTCATGCGTTGGATATTCTTTTGAATGGCTTTACCCCAAACAAACGAAAACTTATTTGCATTGGCCTCGATCTTGGTGCCATCGACATATATGGTTTGTAGATCAATATGTCCGGAATCTACCAGTAACAGGACTACTTGACTGAACACTTCCTTTAAAACACCTTTTAATCGACTGCTTCTAAAGCGGGCAATCGTATTGTGATCTGGCTTTTGCATCCCTGACAACCACATGAAATGTACATTTTCTGATGCCGCCTGCTCTATTTTTCGAGAGGAATATACATTACACAAATAGGAATAAACTAATAACTTAAGCATCATTTTGGGATGATAGGCCTTTGCTCCCGTATAACTGTATTTTTCAAGGATACGATCTATCTGGACACCATCAATAATACTGCTGATGGTACGAACAGGGTGTTCAGATGATATGAAATCCGAGAGAGAAGGCGGAAAAAGAATCATCTGGTTTTGATGATAGGCTTTGAAATGAGATTTTTGAGGGACTAATTTCATATCTCTAAAATAAGAAATCAGTGATAAATATAAAAAACTATAAAACGAAAAAGAGACTATCTCATTTGAGACAGCCTCTTTCTTGTTTATAGAAGTTTGTTTCTTTATTTTAAAGAATTACAACACTTATTTTTAACATTAAGTGACTGATTAATAGCAACCTATTAGTGTATGGTGAAATTTAGATTAAATAAAAATTAACGATTATAATACCACATACCTTGCAAAGCTAAGTATTTTATTTAGCTTTGTAAGGAAGGATTTATTAAAGGCTTTAGAAAAATCTAAATAATAAACCGAAGGAAGTAATACTTCCAATTTTTTTCACAAGAAACATAGTTATACTATGTACTGTGTATACAGATTTAATTTTTAAATGAAAATTATTTAGCAATGGAAGATCAGAGATTTAATTTAGAAGTAGGCGATCGCCTTTACGACTTTTTCCTCGACATTTTGGTGCTGCAAAAAAACAACTGTGTTCGCGATGAGGAAAATGTTTATGGAAGTATTTGGGAGTTTTGGGAAAAAGAACTTTAATAGTTCAGATTAGGAATAAACTGTTTATTGAACTGTTATGGAAAGAGATAGGATGATTAGGGAAATTGAAAAATTGGATCAGAAGTGGGATGTTATCATTGTTGGTGGAGGTGCTTCAGGTTTAGGAGCCGCCATTGAATCGGCTACAAGAGGATATAAAACCTTACTTTTGGAACAAGATGATTTCGCTAAAGGCACATCGAGCAGGAGTACAAAGTTGGTGCATGGAGGAGTTCGTTATTTGGCACAAGGAAATATTTCTCTTGTGTTGGAAGCACTTCGGGAGAGAGGTTTAATGAAGCAAAATGCTCCGCATTTAGTGAAAGATCAATCCTTTATTATTCCTAATTATACTTGGTGGGGAACTCCTTACTATACATTGGGACTTACCTTGTATGATTTGATGGCTGGAAAATTAAGTTATGGACGTTCTTTGCCTTTTTCAAAAAAACGCACGTTAAAATATATTCCAACCTTACAAGAGAAAAACCTTTGTGGTGGTGTTGTTTATCATGATGGTCAGTTTGATGACGCTCGGTTGGCGATTAATATGTGCCAAACATTTGTAGAAAATGGTGGTGTTGCCCTAAACTACATGAAGGTAGATGGATTAAAGAAATCCAACGGGAAAGTTAATGCTGTATTGGTAACAGATATGGAAAGCGGCTCCAAATATACATTAAAAGCGAAGGTTATTCTAAATGCTACTGGTGTATTTGTTGATGAAATCATTAAAATGGATGAGCCAAAAGCTAGAGATATAGTAAAGGTTAGTCAAGGAGTTCATTTGGTTTTGGATAAAGAATTTGTTCCAGGAGATTACGCGATTATGATTCCAAAAACAGATGATGGACGTGTTCTTTTTGCAGTACCTTGGCATAATAAGGTTGTAGTTGGTACAACTGATGTGCATAAGGATTCGGCAGAGTTGGAACCAAGAGCTTTGGAAGAAGAGGTTAACTTCATTTTAGAAACCGCAGGAAGATTCTTAACAAAACCTCCCAAAAGGTCAGACGTAAGAAGTGTATTTGCAGGATTAAGACCTTTGGCAGCACCAAGTGGTGAGGGTAAAAAAACCAAAGAGATTTCGAGAGGACATAAAATTGTAGTTTCAAAATCAGGAATGGTTACAATTACTGGTGGTAAATGGACTACTTACCGTCAAATGGCAGAGGATGTTGTTAATACAGTTTCAAAAACAGGTAACCTTCCGGAAAAGAAATCGATTACCCGTAATTTAAAAATACATGGTTATAAGAACGGTATAGACTTAAAGAATCCATTGCATTTCTACGGTTCCGACGAAAAAAATATTTTAGATCTAGCCAAAAAAGAAGATGGTTTGGGAGACTATTTGAGCAAAAAGTTGAAGGTGATTAATGCTCAGGTGGTTTGGGGAGCAAGACATGAGATGGCCAGAACAGTTGAAGATATTTTATCACGAAGAACAAGATGTTTACTCTTGGATGCAAAAGAAAGTATTCTGATCGCTCCTAAGGTTGCTGAATTGCTAGCCAAAGAATTAGGGTATGACAAACAATGGGAAGAAAATCAAATTAAAGAATATAGTGAGTTAGCATCTCGATATATATTACAATAGTTAGTACTTGAGGAAGTGGATTTGCGATGAGAAGTTAGCAGTACTTCGGGAATTTAATAGGTACTGTTATAATTGTTAGTTATAATAATATTAATCAGTTAGTTTTTGGCACAAAATTAACTCAGCGCAAATCCACTTAAACTTTGCACCAGAAAGATGGCGGTTACTTTACAATTGCCAATCTTCCATCCTCAAAAAAAACATGGAAATTTTATTTTTCCAGTAGATAATTCATGTTGATGTAGGTGAGATCTTAAAAAAAGTTTTTTTTTCGCATCTTCGCAATCGATTACAAATTCGATTAAGGGACAATGAGGAGATGAGATATTTGCAGATTAGAAAACCAAATAACACAATAACCCAAAATTAGAATTAATATGAAAGACAAGTTTATTTTAGCGCTTGATCAAGGAACGACTAGTTCTCGTGCGATCGTTTTCAACAAAAAAGGCGAAATGATTAGTACTGCACAAAAAGAGTTTACACAAATTTTCCCTCAGCCAGGATGGGTGGAGCATGATGCAAACGAAATTTGGTTTACTCAAGCTGGTGTAGCAGCAGAAGCAATCACACATGCAGGTGTTGACGGAAAAAGCATTGCCAGTATTGGTATTACAAATCAGAGGGAGACAACAGTAGTTTGGGATCGTGAAACTAGTGAGCCGATTTATAATGCAATCGTTTGGCAAGATAGAAGAACTTCAAAATATTGTGATGAATTAAGAGTGGCCGGACATGCTGATATGATTCAGGATAAGACAGGATTGATTATTGATTCCTATTTTTCAGGAACTAAAGTAAAGTGGATTCTTGACAATGTTGAAGGTGCTCGTGAAAAAGCAGAGGCAGGAAAATTAGCTTTTGGAACTATTGATAGCTGGTTAATCTGGAAATTAACAAAAGGTGAAGTTCATGTAACTGACGTATCTAACGCAAGTAGAACTTTACTTTATAACATTAACACTCTTGAGTGGGATACTGAAATGTTGGAGTTACTAAACATTCCAGGAAGTATGTTGCCAGAGGTGAAGTCTTCTTCTGAAGTATATGGATATACAACTTCTACATTATTTGCTCATAAAGTACCTATAGCAGGTATCGCTGGTGACCAGCAGGCTGCAACTTTCGGACAAATGTGTATTGAGCCGGGTTCTGTTAAGAATACTTATGGTACAGGTTGTTTCATGCTTTGTAATACAGGTAATAAACCAGTAAAATCTAAAAATAACTTGCTTACAACTATTGGTTGGAAAATTAATGGTGAAACTACATACTGTTTGGAAGGAAGTATCTTCATGGGTGGAGCTATTGTTCAGTGGCTGCGCGATGGATTAGGTATCATTAAGTCATCTTCAGATGTTGAGGCATTAGCTACTTCAGTAAAAGATAACGGTGGTGTGTTCATGGTTCCAGCTCTTACAGGTTTAGGTGCTCCACATTGGGATCAGTATGCCAGAGGAACAATTGTAGGTCTTACAAGAGGTTCAACAGCTGCTCACATTGCACGAGCTGCTCTGGAAGGAATCGCTTTTCAGGTAATGGATGTTTTGAAGTCTATGGAAGCTGATGCTGGAATCGAAATTAGAGAATTACGTGTTGATGGTGGTGCAGCAATTAACAACTTGTTAATGCAATTCCAGTCGGATATGTTAGATGCTCCGGTTTACCGTCCTAAGACTCTTGAAACAACAGCTTTGGGAGCAGCTTACTTAGCTGGTTTAGCAGTTGGATATTGGGAGGGTATTGATGATATTAAAAATCAGTGGCAGATGGATCAGAAATTCGAACCAACAATGGCTAAAGACGAATCTAAGAGACTTATTTCTGGTTGGAATAAAGCTTTAGGACGTTCTAAGAATTGGGATATCGAAGCGTAAGTTTAAACAAAAACTATTTGAATGAATGCCAGATTTGTGAAGGACCGATCTGTGATGTAGAAACAATCTGGCATTTTATTTTTTTAATAACAAAACCGTTTAATATTTTATATTATGAGCGAATTTATTGCAGAATTTTTAGGAACAATGCTACTAATTTTACTAGGTAATGGAGTAGTGGCTAATGTGGTATTAAATAAGACAAAAGGAAATAACAGTGGTTGGATAGTTATCACTTTGGGTTGGGGATTAGCTGTATTTACCGGAGTTGCAGTTGCAGGTCCTGTTTCTGGAGCACATCTTAACCCTGCGGTTACTATTGGTTTAGCTATTGCTGGTATGTTTGCATGGTCGAAAGTTGGTCTTTTTATTGCAGCTCAAATGCTGGGTGCGGCTATGGGAGCATTTCTTGTTTGGTTAATGTACCGCGATTACTTTAATGCTACAGAGGATGGCGGATCGAAATTAGCTTGTTTTTCTACCGGTCCAGCTATCAGAAACCTGACTAGTAATGTAATTAGCGAAATAATTGGAACTTTTGTATTGGTGTTTGTGATCTTTTATTTGGCAGGTCCATCATTGCAAGCGGCAGGAATGGAAGGTGCTAAGATAGGATTGGGAACATTGGGAGCTTTACCGGTTGCTTTATTGGTTGTTGCTATTGGTCTTTCACTTGGAGGAACTACTGGTTATGCAATTAATCCAGCAAGAGATTTGGGACCAAGAATTATGCATGCAGTTCTTCCAATGGACAATAAAGGAACAAGTGACTGGGGATATGCTTTAGTACCAGTTGTTGCACCTGTTTTAGGTGCTGCAATAGCTGCAACCCTTTTCATGTTCTTATAATAAAATTAACCACTACAAAAATTAACCTATCTATTGAGATTTGGATTACCATGTATTCCAAATCTTATCAGAATCTAATTCAATATTAATATGAAAAAAATTACATTTAAAATATCGGCACTATTGGTTCTGGTAATAATAATGGCTTCAAACCTTACTGTTAACGCACAAGGAAAAGTATCAGTTAGCCCATCGGTAACTACTCGTCATTACTGGAGAGGTATCATGGTAAGTAATACTGCTAACTTCGAAATGGATCTTGCTTACACGAACAATAACTTCACATTTGGAGCTTGGGGTGGATATGCATTCGATAATACTTATTCAGAGTTTGATTTCCACGTAGGATACAAGTTTAGTGATCATTTTAATGTTGCAGTTTGGGATTTATTCGCAAACAGAGATAGAGCTTCTATCGACGATTACAATTATCTTGACTTAGATAAAAGTACAACCAATCACTTGATTGATGCAAGTTTCAATTTTTATTTTACTGAGCAGTTTCCTTTAAGTCTTAGCGTAGCTACCATGCTTTACGGACGTGATTTAGATGCAGAAGGAAATCAGAATTATTCAACTTATGTTGAGTTTGGTTACCCAGTTAAAATAGGTGGAGAAACTGTTTCATTATTTGCAGGCCTTAATCCATTTGAAAATCAAGTTTACGGAGAGAGTTTTGGTTTCGTTAATATTGGAGCTTCAGCAACAAGAGAAATCAAAATTACCGATAGCTTTTCTTTAAATGCCTGGGCTAAAATTGGTGTTAACCCACAAGCTGAAACTGCTAACCTTATTTTAGGTATCGGTTTCTAAATTGGAACAATTAGTCAGAATACTGCTTTCTGATTTAATATAGGTTCGAAAATTAATTAACGATCAACATTAAAATCCCGCCTCTTTTTGGAAGGCGGGATTTTTTGTATTACCAAACTATTTCTTTGTATTCTACTGTTTCACTATTGATATCAAATCCATTGTTGGCTGTTGCACTTTCAAATTCGTATGCAAATACACCCACGAAATATGTAGTGCCAGCAGTTAATTGAGTATTCGAGTCCCAATTCTTTGAGTTTTCATTAAACTCATATTCTGTTGTTGATAATTGATTCGAAACATAAAGAACCTTACCATCTTTCTCAGACATAAATTTTACAACATAGATGTCTGCATTATCCAATTCATTCCAGGAAATATTAAACTTATGTCCATCTGTTGTATAGATGAAATCAGTAATTTCTATAGGCTCGATTCTAGAATCTAACAATTTATCTTGAACTTTAATTGTTTCTTGTCCTATCGAAACCATCTCAAATTTGTAAAAACCATTAGCAATATCTGTTGAGCTATAGTCTGTTACTTTAGGTAGAAGTCTAAATACTTTTTTATTTGTCATATAATCACCTAATACATAGTCCGGCGCATCATTTATAGGACTTTCCACCAATACTTCTGATAAATTTTTATTCGAGTAAGCATAAAAAAATGGAGCGAAATGTGTTTCATCACCTACTTTAATACAACGAACAAACACATCACCAATACCATCAAGTTCTGGTTCCTGATACTCATTTGTGTCGCAAGAAGGCAATATCGATATTGAAACCAATAGTAAAAGGCTAAATTTTAAACTTTTCATTTTTATAAATAATAAATTAATATTTCTGTTGATTTATCTTTTTGATGAGTAAAAAGGAGATTGGTTGCTTTGGGAGCTGTTATTTTTTAAATTTAATTTTGAAGTTCCATGGAGGGGAGATAAGAATGGAATACCTTTTAAAAAAAAAGCGTAATTTTAACGCAACCCATTTGTAATTACTGTAACTAACAGATAAATCTGTTTTGCTCTAAACCAAAAAAGAAGTTGGAAAACCATAAGTTGGATCAAATAATAAAGGATTGCATTAAGGGAAAATCGAAAGCACAAGAATTTCTCTATGTAGAATTTGCCTCTAAAATGTTGGGGGTATGTTTGCGCTATTCTAAAGATTTGGCTGAGGCTGAGGATACTTTGCAGGATGGGTTCATTAAAATTTTTCAGAATGTTAAATCCTATCAGTTTAAAGGTTCGTTTGAAGGATGGATGAGGAGAATAATGGTTAATACAGCACTGGAAAAATTTCGGAAAGCTAAGAAAATTCAGTTGGTAGAAGAAGCTATTGACACAGCAGATGAGGGTGATGTCAATTATTCCGAATCGGATATTTCCATAGATATTTTACTTAAAATGGTACAGGAATTACCAGATCGCTATCGTATGGTGTTTAGTCTGTATGTACTTGATGGATACCCGCACAATGAAATTGCTGAAGTGATGAATATTACTGTTGGAACATCAAAATCTAATTTGGCTCGGGGAAGAGCTATTTTAAAGCAAAAAGTGAGTGATTATTTGAAGGTAAAAGAGAATAATTTGAGAGTATGCTAAAGGACAACAAACATATTGACAGTCTTTTTGCTGATGGATTAAAAAATCTGTCTGTTCCACCGAATTCTAAAGTGTGGGAAGGAATAAACAGTCAATTAATGGCGGCAAAGAAAAAGCGGAGGATTGCTATTTACATATGGACTGGCATCGCAGCGTCGATACTTTTACTGTTAGCAATAGGTAATCAGTATTTTATCAGTCAGCCAAATTACAAAATGCAATTAAATACTGTTTCTGAAAATAGGACATCGCTTCAAAACAATTTTGAGTCGGAATTAAATCAGGATATAGATTCTAAAGCAAATAGTTCAACAAAAAAAGAGTTGACCAACAATGCGAACATTACAAATGAATCATATGTATTTGAAAATAAGCAAGATAACATAATTCTTGCAAATTCATCATCTATCAAAGCGAATTTAAATGAGACTAATTCGCTGGAAATTTTTGTCACGGGAAATTTGAACAGTAAGTTTAACAAGTTTTCAGATTCTAATAGTGCCAAAATTAGAAGATCGGATCCGGATATGGTTTTTCTATCAAAAGAAAAGGATTTGACCTTTTTAGATAGCGAATTTGTAAATCTATTGATGAATCGTACATTGGAAGAAAAACTTTCGAATTTTAAGAACGATCTTCCTAGTCAGTTGCTCCCCAATACGAGTCAATTATTTAAACAACAGGATTTAGTACTGTTGGCGGACGAAATGCAAATTCGAAAAAATATTTTGGCAATTGAGCAATTGGGGAGAGATAAAATTAAAGAAAATAAATGGTCGATTATCGGTCAAGTATCTTCAAGCTACTCTTCCTATTCAGGTGATAACAAAGGAAGTAATATTGAATCTGGGATTTGGAGCGTAGGAGGAGGAGCGAAAGTGAATTTTGCAATGAATGACAAATTTGCTTTTCAGACTGGAATTGTATACAATCGTTTTGGACAGGATTTGAATTCTGGTGGAGGCCATCGTGATTTAATGTATGCTGATGCAACTACGAATTCTGATGTAAATCTAATTCCGGAAGATAAATCGTTAATTAGAGAGGTTTCCTATCCTTCGGTAACTTCTGCAGGGCCAATACGGTTGAGTGGTGGTAGTAGTTTGCCACAGTCTACGCCTTCTGGAGAAGCATTTCTTAGTACCAATTCGTATTCATCATCAGCAGATTTAATTCAAAGTTTTAAAGCCATCGAAATACCTTTTTTGATGCGGTATAATCTCATTCAAAAAAGAGTTGGGATGTTTGTTTCGGGTGGTTTAAGTGCTAACATGATTGTTGGAAATGGAGTGTATGATCAATCAAATGGAGGAAATAAGAAAATTGGGGAGATTGAAGGAATACGAGCAACTAATTTTAGTTCTCAATTTAGTTTTGGATTGGAATACAGGCTGAATTCAAAACTTCAAATTGGATTGGAACCTTCGGTTAAATATTATCTGAATTCCATAAATACCAGTAGTCAGTATGATTACAAGCCGTATTCAATTGGTATCTTCACAGGAATTCGTTATGATTTCTAGAAATCTAATTTTTTTGTTGCAAAATGTAGCTGAGTCTTAACGTAAAGCTTATTTTTTTACTCAAGTGAATGCACAAGAACAAATTTTGCGAAAATGGATGCTAATTCCGATGTTTTTTTGGATAAGGCTATTTTAGGACGAGACAAAATAAGAAAAGTAAAAAGGTGCAGTGTTTTGAATTGCACCTTTCTAATTTTATTTCTATTTGAGTCTGTAATAAGGATTCTGATTTATTCAGGAATCTGTTGGCTTAAACAGTGCAATGTTCCAAAACCCCAAATTAAATCAATAGCACTGATGCCTATTATTTCTCTGTCAGGAAAACAATCGGCTATGATTTGTAAGGCAATACGGTCTTTACTGTCGTTGAATGTAGGAACAAGAACGCACTTATTTAGAATTAAAAAATTGGCATAACTGGCAGGTATTCGAATTCCATCGAATTCTAATTTGCCAGGCATTGGCAATTCCACAATATTGGGTTGTGTACCATCTTCCAGTCTGGCATTTTTTAATCTGGCTAAATTATCCTGCAAAGGCAAGTAGTTTGTATCCTCTTTGTTCGATTCAACAACCGTAATAATGGTGTTTTGGTTAACAAACCGGCACAAATCATCGATGTGTCCATGTGTATCGTCTCCGCCAATTCCATTTCCCAACCAAATGGTGTTTGTAATTCCCAAATATTCTTTAAAAACGGCTTCGTAATCTGATTTTGTAAATTCTGGATTTCGAACCTGAATTTTGGGATCCAGTAAACATTCTTCGGAAGTTAAAAGTGTTCCTTTTCCGTTGGTATCAATAGCTCCACCTTCCAATACAACAGGTTTTCCTTTGTAAATTGCTTGTGTTACAGGGATTTTTAGAAAGGCAGCTAATTTCTCAGGTACGGGTTTGTCTAATTGGAAATTTTTATATTTTGCCCAACCATTAAAGTTAAAGTTCAATGCCTCTCTCGATTCAGTTCCATTTTTTACGATAATAGGTCCAGAATCGCGCATCCAACTTCGATTCGTTTTATGTATTAAGTAATCGATATTCTCAAGATTCACATGAGCCGTTGCAAGCATGTCACTTACTTTTTGTTTTATTTTTTCATTGGCAACAACAAGTACTACCTGCTCAATACCGGCAATTTTCTTGATAAATTCAACAAATGCCCATTGTATCGCCTGATATTTTCCTGGCCAATCGTTCCCGTTGTGAGGAAAGCAAAGAATAATGCCTTGTTGTTTTTCCCATTCAGCCGGGAATCTTCTGTTTTGTGCGCTCATATTAATCAATTGCTCTTTTGGTAATTTCTCCGAATGCATCAATTCTTCTGTCTCTGAAAAAAGGCCAGTTTTGGCGAACATTCTCTTGTAAATCCAAGTCGACTTCAGCAATTAATATTTCTTCTTTATCATGAGAAGCCTGAGCTAATATTTCACCTTGCGGACCGGCTATAAATGAACCTCCCCAGAAAATAATCCCATTTGTGTCAGGAACATATTTTTCCAATCCTATTCGGTTTGCTGCAGCAACATAAATTCCATTTGCAACAGCATGACCTTTCATTACATTCATCCATGCGCCGTGTTGTTTTTCTCCAAACTCTTCAACTTCGTGCGGAGCCCAACCAATTGCAGTAGGATAAAATAAGATTTCAGCTCCCTTTAGTGCAGTTAATCTTGCAGCTTCGGGATACCATTGATCCCAGCAAATTAAGGTTCCTATTTTGCCCTTACTGGTATTTATGCTTTTAAAGCCTAAATCTCCCGGAGTAAAGTAGAATTTTTCGTAGAAATGGGGATCATCCGGAATGTGCATTTTTCGGTACAAGCCAGCTTCAGATCCATCGGTATCAATAATGTAAGCGCTGTTGTGATAGATGCCTGGCATTCTTTTTTCAAAAAACGGGACAATGATCACTACACCCAGCTCTTTTGCCAAAGCACTAAAAGCTGTAAATGAGGTACTGTACAAAGGTTCTGCTAAGGAAAAATTGTCAACATCTTCGCTTTGGCAAAAATAATGACTGTTGTATAATTCTGGTAATGATATTACCTCTGCTCCTTGTTTTGCAGCCTCTCTCACCCAGTTTAAACATTTTTTAAGGTTGTTTTCTGGTGTGTCGTTTAGGTTAAGCTGAATAACCGATACTTTATATTTTCTTTTCATCGTCTTTACTATTTCGGCATAAAAATAGTTCTTTTTATAAATCACTGGTGAAAAACAAGCTGAAATTTATAAAAGGAATTCAAATTTTAGCTTTTTGAGTTAATGAAATTAGTTTATTCTTAGATTACGGATTTTTCACCAAACTCAAAAATCACCTAAACGTCGGTGAAAATCTGCCAATTGTCTATTTAATGCCTTCAAAATAAGCTGTAACAGTAGTTTTAGGTTAAAATAGCAATATAGGTATGGAAAAAATAAAAACAAGTTTACTGATTGCCGGATTTTTGATTCTCACTTCAGGTATTACAGGTAAAGCCCAAAACAGAATATGGACTTTGGAGGATTGTATTAATTATGCTTTGACTAATAATATTACAGTTCAGAAAGCTGATTTGTTAAATAACAAAAATGAGCTTTATTCAAAACAGGCAAAAGCCAACCGATTGCCTTCACTGAATGCATCGGCGAACCAAAATTTTAACTGGTACAAAGGATTCGATTCAACAACTGGAGAATATGGAAGTAGTAAAGGTGCAAATAGCACCAGTTATTCTGTGAATTCAAATGTATCCCTTTTTAACGGCAATAAACTAACGAATCAGATTAAATCGGCAAAACTTGATTTAGAGAGTGGGCATTTTTATTCGGAAGAGGTAAAAGAATCAATAGGTTTAAATATCCTTAATGCTTATCTCCAAGTTTTGTATGCAAAAGAAAGCGTTAGTAATGCTCAAAAACAAATTGAATCAACGACAGAGCAGTTGGATTTGGCTAAAGAAAGGGTCGATCTAGGGGTGATTTCGATGTTGGATTATCTGCAGATAAAGTCTGAACTTGCAACCGAAAAATTAACTTTAGCCAATGCAAAAAGCGAATTGTATATGAGTAAAGTTTCACTCATGCAGTTGATGGAATTTTCTGTAGATATTAGTTTTGAGATAAGTTCTCCTGATTTGAACAGCATGTTGCTTGATTCCGGTCAGCCAGAGGTACAAGAAATTTATAGTCTGGCATTGGGTATTAAACCACAAATTAAATATGCTGAACTTAGTAAAGAAAGTGCTATGCTTGGCATCAAAATTGCCAAAGCGGATGCACTTCCAAGTCTTTCAATGAATGCTGGTTTGTCTTCAGCTTATTCCAGCTTAACAGCAGGTTCGGGATATTTTAGTCAGTTAAATGATAAAATAAATCCATCAGTTGGATTTTCACTATCTATTCCAATATTTCAGAAGAAACAAATTAAAACAAATGTGGCAGTTGCAAGCATATCAGTATTTGAAGCAGAGCTGGATCTTGTGAATACCAAAAACGAACTGCGTAAAAGCATTGAACAAGCTTGCGCTGATGTGGTCGTGGCTCAAAGCCGTTATATAGCTAGTCTGGAACAAAATAAATCGACTCAGGAATCGTATGATGTGACGAACGAAAAATACAAATTAGGGTTGCTTAACTCGGTGGATTTTTTGGTTCAAAAAACCAATCTGATTACTTCTGAAAGCGAATTGCTGCAATCAAAATTCAATGTGATTTTTAGTTATAAGCTACTCGATTTTTATAAAGGAATTCCATTGACACTTTAATCGTTATTGAGTAAAAACAGAAACAAAATAAATACATCATCATGAAAAAGAAATTTATATATATTGGATCAGTTGTGGTCGTTCTTGCCATAGTTTTTTTTGTATACAGATATTTTGCGGGTAATAAAACAGCTATAACAGTTGAAACTTCAAAAATTGAAAAGGGAACAATTAGTAATACAATTACTGCAACAGGAACACTTGAGGCTGTTAAAACTGTTGAGGTGGGTACTCAGGTTTCAGGTGTTATCGAGAAAATATTTGTTGATTTTAATTCGCAGGTAAAAAGAGGACAGTTGTTAGCTCTGTTGGATGAAACACCTTTGTTGGCGCAGTTGGAACAGAGTAAATCTTCGGTTGATCAGGCTGAAGCACAGGTGAAATATCAGAAAGCAACCTTTGAGCGTTACAAAGCACTGATTGTTAAAAAATTGATTGCGCAATCGGATTTTGATTTGGCTGAATACAATTATAGCAATGCCGCAGCGGGTCTGAATAATGCAAAATCAGTATACGACAAAAATAAAATTAACTTGTCGTATGCCAGAATTTATTCACCAATTGATGGGATTATTCTTGAACGGGCTGTTGACGAAGGTCAGACGGTAGCTGCAAGTTTTAGTACTCCAACTTTGTTTACGATTGCAAATGATTTGACTCAAATGCGTGTGGAAGCTAATATTGATGAGGCTGATATAGGACAAGTTTGTAATAATCAACGAGTTGAATTTACTGTTGATGCGTTTCCCTTGAAAAAATTCTCAGGTTTGGTTACCGAAATCAGATTGCAGCCGGTTGAATCATCTAATGTTATTACCTACACTGTAATTATTAATGCTCCAAATCCTGAGAAAATACTAATGCCTGGAATGACTGCTAATGCAACTTTTTTTGTTACTGAAGCTAAAAATATTTTACTGGTACCGGCAAAAGCAATTCGTTTTAAACCCGATTCTGCAGCATTAGAAAGTTACAATGAGTCTGTTTTGGCAGGAAATAAACAGATTGGTGAACGGTCAGAGCCCCGCATGGAATCAGGAGCTCCTAAATTTCAGAAATCAGACGAGAAAAGGCAAGTTGTTTGGGTTAAACAGGGTGATATCATTCATCCACAAAATGTCACATTAGGCGTTACTGATGAAATTAATTACGAAGTTGTATCTGGGTTAAAAGAGGGAGACGAAGTTGTGGTTTCAATGAATACTGAATCTGTAGTTCAATCCGGTTCAGCACCAGTAGCCAGCCAGAGTCCATTTATGCCTAAAAGACCAGATGGCAATAAAAAATCCAATAAGTAAACGGATATGAAACGTTCATGATTAAATGATTATTGACTACTTAATCATGGTAAGTTCCATCTGACCATAACATGAAAAATATAAACAGATGAAAACAATAATAGAAGTTAAAGATCTGAAAAAGGATTTTTACGTTGGTGAAATTACAGTGCGGGCTTTGAAAGGTATAAACCTTGAAATTAAACAGGGTGAATTTGTGGCTATTATGGGAACCAGTGGATCGGGAAAATCAACCATGCTAAATATTTTAGGTTGTTTGGATAAACCAACTTCAGGAGCTTATCTTTTGGATGGAATAAGTATGGGAGAGCTTTCGAATAATGAACTGGCAGTCTTGCGCAACCACAAACTCGGATTTGTTTTTCAGTCGTATAATCTTTTGTCGCGGACTACGGCACTTGAAAATGTTGAACTTCCTCTTTTTTATAACTCGAAAATTAAACCAAAAGAACGTCGCGAACGTGCTGAAGCTGCTCTTGAATCAGTTGGATTGAGCGATCGCATGCATCACATGCCAAATCAACTTTCGGGAGGGCAGCAACAACGTGTGGCTATAGCCCGTTCACTGGTAAACGATCCTGTTGTTATTCTTGCTGACGAAGCTACAGGTAATTTGGATACCCGAACTTCCTACGAAATTATGGCATTATTTCAGGATTTAAATTCAAAAGGGAAAACAATTGCATTTGTTACGCATGAGCCCGATATCGCTAAATTTATGACCCGTCAGGTTGTTTTTCGTGATGGACACATTATTCGTGAAGAAATTGTTACCAAACAAAATAATGCTGTTGAATTGCTTAATGCACTTCCTGAGGAAGAGCTCTGTTAACTGTAAAAATACATAGATATGAATTATACCAATTCAGTGAAAATTGCATTAAGTGCCTTAAGACGAAACAAATTCAGAGCATTCTTAACTATGTTAGGCATCATTATTGGTGTGGCTTCGGTAATTGTTATGCTGGCTATTGGGCAGGGTTCTAAGATGAGTATTCAGGCACAAATGTCGGATATGGGAACTAATCTTATTTTCGTGATGCCTGGAGGAGAGCAAAAAGGGGGTGTTCGCATGGGTAATAGTGATGCGCAAAATCTTAAGCTGTCTGATCTAGAGTTTGTTGAGAAGAATTGTCCTGCTATCAGTGATATTTCACCAGAAGTTCGTTCGAGTGGTCAGGCAGTTGTTGGCAATCAAAATTGGCCAACAACTATTTATGGAGTAAATAATAAATATTTTAGTATTCGTAAATATGCCATTGAATCCGGACGGAGTTTTACGGATAAAGAAATTCAATGTTATTCTAAAGTTTGTTTGGTCGGAAAAACTATAATCGAAAATTTATTTTCTGATAAAGACCCTATTGGTCAAACAATTCGTTTTGGAAACATTCCTCTTCTCATCATAGGAGTTTTGAGTGAAAAAGGAGAAAATGGGATGGGACAGGATCAGGATGACCTGATTATGTCTCCTTACACAACGGTTCAGAAAAGAATTTTGGCTATTACTCATATTCAGAGTATTGCTGCATCAGCAGTTAATGAGGAATTGAATGATGCAGCCATCAGTCAGATTACAGAATCGTTACGCACCAGTCATAAACTAAAAGAGGGTGAGGAAGATGATTTTCAGGTGAGATCTCAAGCTGAAATGGTTCAGATGTTTAGCTCTATTAGTGATGTGATGACTGCCTTGTTGGGTGCGATCTCAGGAATATCGCTCTTGGTAGGTGGTATCGGCATTATGAATATTATGTATGTTTCGGTTACCGAACGTACCCGTGAAATTGGTCTTCGGCTTTCGGTTGGTGGTCGCGGTAATGATATCCTGATGCAATTCCTGATTGAATCTATTTTGTTAAGTGCATTTGGAGGGGTTATTGGAATTACTTTAGGAATATTGGCTACTCAGATTACGGCGTCGGTTATGAACTGGCCGGTAGTTATTTCTCCTCTTTCGGTGATTATGTCATTTCTGGTTTGTTCTGCCATTGGTATTTTTTTCGGATGGTACCCTGCCCGTAAAGCTGCCAGCCTAAACCCGATTGATGCTTTGAGATACGAATAATACCAGCCGTTTGAGCGGATGGAAGGAAGGAGATAAAGTGAATATTCTAGTCGTCTGAATGGGATATTAAAATCTGTTCAAATCATTTTTTTTAGAGTAGCGGTTAATTATCTTTGGTAAAAATAAAATCAATGGCTAAAATTTTAAGCATATCTGATAAAAAAATCAGCGTAGGATTGCATGTTATTGCCTGGATTATAATTATCAGTATTCCATTCTATTTAAATAGTGCTTTTGACTCAAGTGACAGGCATCATTTGTATCAATTTTATGTGCATACTCTTTCTGCAGGATTTATTTTTTATGTTAGCTATCTTTGGTTGATACCAAGTTTTTTTCTTCAGGATAGAAAAGTAAGTTATCTTGTTATCCTTTCCGGATTGATTCTGGGGACCTACTTTTTGACTTCCTATATTAATGATACGATTCTTTTTGATTCGGTTCAGAATGCCAAATTTCAGGAAGTCATGAAAAAATTGACCGAAGACAATAATATACGGCCTCCGATGAAGGCTTTCGGGATTTATAACCACATTCTGGTTTCGTTTCTGATTTCGGGTTTTGCAATGGGGCTTGGTGTGATGAAAAAATTGAAACAGAATGAAGAAAAACAAAAGGAGCTTGAAAAGGAAAAACTAAACTCGGAACTGGCCTTCCTGAAAAATCAGGTTAGTCCGCACTTTTTCTTCAATACCCTAAATAATATTTACTCGCTAATTGGTATTGACGGGTCAACGGCACAGGAATCGGTGCTGAAACTTTCGAAATTGATGCGATATCTGCTTTACGAATCGGAACATGGCGAAACGCTAATGAGTCACGAAATAGATTTTATGAGCAATTACATCGATCTGATGAAGCTTAGGCTGAGTTCCAGAGTGGAATTACAGATCGAATTCCCGAAAGACTATACTGATTTTTCGATCCCACCATTACTTTTTGTTCCATTTGTCGAGAATGCTTTTAAGCATGGATTGAGTTACCGCGACCGTTCATTCATTACTATTGGAATGGAAATTGAGGATGACCAGATTCATTTTTATTGTGAAAACAGTGTTGGGCAAAGAGGTCGGGTGGATGATTTGCAATACTCGGGTATAGGTCTTGAAAATGTAAAAAAGAGGCTGAATCTTCTATTTCCCGATCAATACGATTTAAAAATCAGCAACAATGAACCAACTTTCAAGGTCGATCTGCACATTAAAAAATTGACAACATGAAATTGAGAGCTATTGTTATCGACGATGAACCGCTTGCCCTTAGTTTAGTGAGCGAATACATTAAGAAAACACCTTTTCTGGAATTGGTTGGTGAATTTGATCATCCGCTGGATGCGATTGATTTTTTATCGTTGCAACCGGTCGATTTAATTTTTGTTGACATACAAATGCCTGATTTGACAGGGATTGAATTTACACGAAGTCTTGAAGGTGCGCATAAAATTATTTTTACAACTGCTTACGAGAAGTACGCTCTTGAAGGTTTTAAATTAAATGCGCTTGATTATCTACTGAAGCCGTTTAGCTATGAAGAATTTCTTAAAGCGGCCAGAAAAGCGCATAAACAATGTGAATTGGAAATGGATGCACAACCAATCATTCAATCCAACAGTCAGTTTTTGTTCCTTAAGTCGGAGTATAAAATCCGTCGGATTAATTTTAATGATATTTTATTCATCGAGGGGTTAAAAGATTACATTAAAGTTCATACGATAGAAAATGAGAAACCAATTTTATCGCTCAATTCAATGAAGTCACTTGAACAAAAATTGCCGAAAAACAGATTTATGCGTGTTCACCGGTCGTATATTGTTAATCTTGATAAAATTGACACTATAGAGCGCAGCCGTATTATTTTTGGAAAGACATACATACCGGTGAGTGATATGTATAAAGAGAGATTTCAGGAATATTTGGATAAGAATTTTTTATAATACGCTATAAAACTGCCTGACTATTTTATTTCCAAATTTAATGTCCAAATCAACAAATTAAAGATGCTTGCAGATGGCTTTTATTTCTGTTTTAAATGAAAGAGTTTTTGTTGATCAGTGAATTGCTAATCGAACTTATATGAGTAGTGTCGGAATTCATTGGCATATGAATTGCGGTTATTCTATAAAAATAGAACTGATTTTCCTTAATTCCTCTTGTTTACTGGAGTTAAAGTCAGTGGTGAAAGGGGCTTTGTCCTACATAAATGTTGGATTGAGTTGGAGAATAGCAACAAAAATGTAAAATCACAGCACATGTCGATAGGAAATGCAATAAAATTCATAAAAAATTCGGATTTCGATTCCAGTTTTCGGAAATCGCTGTACAAATTAAATGGAATTACGGAATTTAAAGAGTTTCAGATTGCAGAGGATTTGGAGTTTTCGGATGCCGAATTTGAAGAGGCTTTTAATCATTTGCATTCTGAATGCCAGTTTGCTGAACAGGCAGATAATCTTTTTAATCTGAAACATTTATTTGAATTAATTATTGGTCATACAAAATAATACATCTATGAGTGCGATATATCGGGAATTAACAAAAATAAAAGAGTTGATAGAAGAGCTGGGGTTTACAATCTCTTATCCTTATGATGATTTGTTATTTGTAGACAGTAATGCCATTTTGATTCAGTTTAACGATTTGAAGAAAGATTCCTTTTTTGCATTTTTTAATGAAAGTATGAACGATGCTGTTACCACCGATTTGGAGGAGAAAATGAAAGGACTGGCTCTTATTAAAAAGCTTGAAATTAAATCGAAGGGGAGGTTTCAAATGAAGCAAAAGGAGGGGAGCCAGGAAGAGTTGGAGCTGGAATTTATTTCTTGAACGTTTCAACTAGATAATTTTCATCAATAAAATTTTGAAATTTTTCTTTGTACCGATCACTTATTGCAATGTAAACATCATTAAAGATGATTCGGTTTTGTTTAAATGAAAAATAATGATGAGGGATTAAAGGCAATCGGGGAATTGGATGAGTATGATCACGATATACTCGTTACTGTTTTGAAGAAAACAAATACGAGATCTGATATACGGAATTACGGTGATATAAGATAGTTAGCTGTTGCTTGAAAATATAAATGGCCATCTGTTTCAGATGGCCATTATTAGTTAAATTTGACTTGTTGAAGGTAGAGAATTATGAAAATTCCAACCATGAACTTCCGTCTTGATATTCATCAACACTTGAAATTGAACAATTGTTGTGGTAAGAATAGATCAGGTTGTTAATGTCTTGCTGAAGAGAAGACAAACAGTTTTCAATTAAGTCTTTTCTGAATCCTTTTTCAGCAAGATCAATTACTAATCCTGCCGATATAATTCTACCTATAGTTCTTCCTAAATCAACTAATTTGCGTTGTGGCAAGTCGGTGTTTAATGAAAAATCCGTTTGCTTTTTAAAGAATTCGGATGCTTTGCTTGTCAAGTCGAAGTTTTTTAGAAATTGAAACAAGTTGAATTCTTTTTTCTTCTTCATTAGTTTGATTACCATTTCTGAGATTTGAGTGTAGAGCATTTCATTTGCTCCTTCAAAAATTTGAAATGGGCGACTATCTACAATTCCTCTGCCACCAATATGACTGAGGCGATAGCCTTTTGCTCCTGAAAGTTGAACAAGTGTTTGAGCAGATTCCTGCATTAAATCAGTCACAATGGTTTTCACACTATTGGCCTCAATTCCATCGGCAGAAAGATCATTTTCTATGCTGCTTTTTGTGCTGCTTCTGGAACAAAATGCCGAGCATATGGTGAAGGCACTTTGGATTTTAGAAATTTGAAATTGTACCTGATCGTAAGAGATTAAGCTCTTGCCGGCAACTATTCTGTTTTTACATTGATCCAAAGCTTCATCCATCATTCTTTTTATAAAACCGAGTCCCATACCTGGGAATTGCATTCTGCTCCGGTGCAAAATATCAAGCATCATTTTAATTCCTGTAGTTTCAGGATTTAATTTGAAATTTTTAGGTATTTCTAAATCCAGCTTGTTTTTTCCATAAGGAATCATGTATAGGCCGAGGTTGTCGTAGTATTCCTCAACAACAACTTGTTGGTTTTTTTGAGTCACATCGCAAATAAAAAAATCGATATCTCTGCCCAGTTGTCCATCCTGCTTTTGATGACGGGATGTAATCAGCCAATAATCGGCCAAACCGGTAAGTCCTTGCCAATGTTTCGTTCCTTTAATATGAAAACGATCGTCCTTCTCAGTGTATGAAGTTTGCATATTTAAAGCACCACTGCCATGTTCAGGTTCAGTAATCATTAAACCTCCCATATTTTGTTTGGTAAGGAAGCGTTGAAAAATATCTTTTTTTACGATCTCATTTGCATATTTGGCTACAGGTTCCAGAAAGAGACCTATATTAATTCCAAAGGTTAGCGATAAAGGAAGAGATTCATATGCTGCAGAGGCTAATATGCCAAGACATTCTTTTACTTTAATGCCACGTCCACCATAGCTTTCAGGAATTGCTACCGAGAAAGGATTTCCAGACATAATCTCCCTCATTACCAAGGGGGGCAAACCGCGTTGCGAACTAAATTTATCAATGTCATCCCGTTCGTGAAATACAGATTTAAGAGTCTTTTCAAAAGCCTGTATGTATTCAGAAAAATTTGTACTCATGTTTTTTGTTTGGTTAATTTATTCTACTTCAAAGGGAAGCAGGTTATTTGCTTTAAACCACAATTAGACCATTGTAATAGTGGTCACTTATTTTAATTAGGATTTAGACGCAATAAAAATAAGCTAAATAAACGAATTTAAAAGACTTGATGATCTTTTATTTCCTTTTTGTGAGAGATTATCTTTCAATATTGAAAGTGTTTGATCTTCATTTAGATAAATAGTGGCTAAAGCTTTGATAAAAATCTAAAGTAGTTATTGGTTAGTTGTATTCATTTTGGGAATATACTTACAGATGCTTTTGGTCTTTATCCCTGACTAAAAAAAGTAAGTTGACTGTTGGTTAAATTTTCTATTTGTTGTTTGTGGATCCGTATTTTTATTATTTTACAATGCTACTTATATTTTTTAATTGTTTGATTGTTAGTGTAATATAGCAAATTTTAAGGAGATGATCATAACATCTTTATCCATATTTTTTTTAATTTATTTAACCTTTTTTAGGCTAAATATCTCAAGGCTCATCTCATAATTTGGTGCTTTGCAACAAGATGTAAAATATTTAAAATTTAAAAAATTCCTGTTTTGGGATCATATACTAATGGATGAGTTCAAGCTTAATTCGTTTAATAAATATGTGCTTAAATAAATTCATCAGGAAGTGATAAAATATAATATTCCGGGAAAGGTATTTTTGCAGGTAATAAAATTTGAGCATTACTGCTTTGAGGAAGCTTTAGTTAAGGTTAAAAGGAAAATAGCTTGTTTAGGGATTGTAACATCATTGCTACTGTTCGGGTTTTAATTTATAAAAATGGGTTGATATTTGAAACTGAGAATTCTCTTGCCGGAATTTTTGATTCTGCTATAGGTAAAAAAGATGCAATGATTGGACCGATGGGTTTTTGCCGGTTAAGGTTTAGTCTATTAAATTTTAATTCCCCACCGTTATAAGCTAAGTGTTTGCGGTTTTTTTTTTTGATTGCTGTTTATTTTATTGTTATTGTGTTAATGTGCTGACAATCAGAGTTGTGATCTTTTGTTTAAAATGATTCTTGTATTTGGAGTATGGTTATTTTATATTTTTTGTACTTTAGCGCCGTTAACGCACACGGAGAAAGAAGTAACCCTTTTTATACCTGTTAATCAAACAGAGCAAAAAGTTAATCTGTTTTGATGATTATAGATATACAATTTTGTGTTTAGGATTTAATGATAATAGGAATTAGCTATGAATAAAAAAGTAATCACTTTTGGAGAAATCATGTTACGATTGGCAACACCTGATTACAAACGTTTTTTACAAAACAACACATTTCATTCTACTTATGGTGGTGGCGAGATGAATGTATCTGTGTCATTAGCAAATTTTGGAATTCCAACGGCCTATATTACCCGTTTACCTGAGAATGATATTGGAAAATCATGCAAAGAAAGGCTAAATGAATTTGGTGTGGACACGCGTCATATTGTTTTTGGCGGGGAACGTTTGGGTATTTATTTTCTGGAAACAGGTGCTGTGGCCAGAGGTTCTAAAGTGGTTTACGATCGCGCCAATTCGGCATTTACTGGATTTACAAAAGGCATGATTGATTGGAGTGATATATTTCAGGATGCGGGCTGGTTTCATTGGACGGGTATTACGCCTGCTATTTCTTCAGGTGCTACTGAGGTATTGGTAGAAGCACTAACGAAAGCAAACGAAATGGGAATATGCGTATCCTGTGATGTGAATTACCGCAGCAAGCTTTGGAAAGAGGACAATAAGGTGGAAGAAGTAATGCCTGACTTAATCGCTAAAACGAACGTGCTGATAGGAAATGAGTTTGATGCAGGTAAGGTTTTGGGTATTCAGACCAATTTGCCTGCAGATGCTGAGTATTCAAATGAAACTTTTGGTGCTGTATCAAAACTTTTGATGGAAAAGTACCCACGACTTGAAAAAATCATTACTACTCGACGAGGAACTATTAGTGCAAATCACAATAGTTGGGTGGGAATAATGTTTGATGGAAATCAGGTGTTGGAATCATTAACTTATCAAATGACTCATATTGTCGATCGTGTAGGCGGTGGGGATGCGTTAATGGCTGGATTAATTTATGGTTTCCTTACTTATCCCAACAATTCTCAAAAAATAATTGATTTTGCTGTTGCATCCTCATTTTTAAAACACACAATTTCTGGTGATGTGAATGATGTTAGCGTAGAAGAAGTGGAACAGTTGATGAAAGGGGATTTGGGCGGTAAAATAGATTGGTAGCAAACTTTCTTAAAATACATTATTGTTTTCGAATATATTGGTCTTGAATCCGTAGGAGCAAGTGTTACGAGCTTTTACAAACCCTAATCGGGCTCTCATTTTTGGAATATGTTTTTATTTTGAGCATAAAAAAAAACTCATCAATTTCCTGATGAGTTTTCTGTGAACGCGGAGGGATTCGAACCCCCAACCTCTACGGCCGTAACGTAGTGCACTATCCAGTTATGCTACGCATCCTTTTTCCTTTTTAAGGCGGTGCAAATATAGTTAATTTTCTATTAATACTGCAAGTTTACATTTAATTATTACGAAAAAAAATGTCTTTTGTTTAAATTAAGATTTAAATAGAAAACTCACTAATTTTTTGATGAGTTTCTGTAAACACAAAGGGATTATTTCTCGTCATAAATAAGTTACGAACTACAATTTATGAGTGAACAAGCCCGAGTCAGTCATGCACTATACAGTAATACTTTTAGTTTTTTGATTTTCAGTTGTTTGTTCGGATGATTTAAACGGATATATTTTAAAAACAAAAAACTCACCAATTTCCTGATGAGTTTTCTGTGAACGCGGAGGGATTCGAACCCCCAACCTCTACGGCCGTAACGTAGTGCACTATCCAGTTATGCTACGCATCCATGATTACCTCGGTAATGCGGTGCAAATATAGATAAATTTTACATTTTAGGTTTACAATTGGTGTCTTTTTTTTTATAAAAATGAGACGCCGGAAGAGAGCTTGTATTAAAAAACTCTAAATCTTTTAGTTAGGATTTTAGTTGCGGTTTAAAAAAACTAAATTTACGTTATTCATGATTATTTTTTCATTGAATCAAGTATAATGCTTCAGGTTTTGTACTTTTGTTATGTAAAACCATATAAATAAATGATATAATGAAGAAGTTTCTAAAATTTTTTGGAGGATTTGTAGTCTTACTTTTAGCGCTGCTAATCATTTTACCCTTTTTCTTTAAAGATAAAATACTGGAGCGGGTAAAAACCGAAATTAATAATACGATAGATGCCAAGGTTGAAATAGGAGGTTTGTCATTATCGATGTTCAAAAATTTCCCAAACCTTTATGTTGAGCTTGAAGATGTTACTGTTGTTGGTAAAAATGAATTTGCAAACGACACTTTAGCTTCAGTTGGTAGTTTATATACAGCAGTCGATTTGGGTTCAGCATTGTCC
The DNA here is from genome assembly GCF_963664555.1 of Labilibaculum sp. GTDB lineage: Bacteria > Bacteroidota > Bacteroidia > Bacteroidales > Marinifilaceae > Labilibaculum. The sequence continues at coordinate 2,147,473 of NZ_OY761461.1, forward strand.
GGCACTCAAATAAAAGTTGGGGCAATTGTGCTGGCCAACGCAAAAGTAAATGCTGTTGTTTTGGAATTGGGTAAAGCAAATTGGGATATTGTAAAAGAATCTGATGAGGCAGTGGTGGAAGAGGAGACTGGTGGGGCTTCCGATTTTAAAGTGATTTTTGAAGAAGTTCGTATTGAAGATTTCTTTTTGCGTTACGCGGATGCATCCATAAAAACGGTTCTTGTTGTAGATGATTTGGATTTGACTCTAAATGGTGATTTTTCAATGAAATCAACGAATTTAAATGTGAAGTCGCAAATTACAGGAATTGATTTGGATTACGATGGCGTAAAATATCTGAAAAAGGCGAATGTTACGCTTGATGCTGTTCTGGGAGCTGACCTTCAGAATATGATATTCACATTTAAAGAGAATAAGCTCACATTAAATGAACTTGTATTTGGTGTAGATGGAAATATTGGAATGTTGGAAGATGGCTATAATCTGGATTTGAAAATGAATGCCCAAGAGGCAGATTTCAAAACTTTACTTTCAATGGTTCCTGATGTATTCAAAGCCGATCTTAAAGGATTAGAGACTAATGGAACTCTGGTATTAACAGCTTTCGTAAAAGGGGACTATAAAGAAGATTATATCCCGTCATTTGGTGCTAAGTTAGCTGTTCATAAGGCTAGCCTTAAATATCCTGATTTAAAAGAGTCGATTAACGATATTACTATAAATGCGGAAGTAAAACATCCGGGAGGAGATCTGGATTTATTGACAGCTGATGTAAATTCATTTCATTTTGAGGTTGCCAACAATCCATTTGATGCAGAAATACATGTAAAGAATCCAATATCAGATCCTTACGTGAATGGTTTATTTAAAGGAGTGATTGATTTTGCAAAAATTCGTCACGCAATCCCAATGGATAGTATCAAAATTACAGGTGTTGTTACTTCTGATGTTAGTTTTAGCGGAAAAATGTCTGCTATAGAAAAGGAAGAGTATGAAAAAATTACGACCAAAGGAGATGTGAAATTGAAAAACTTTGAATTCTCCACTCCTGATTTTCCTCAAGGAATTAAGATCATAAGTTCTGTTTTAAATTTTACGCCAAAATACATTAGTCTGACTTCTTTCAACTCCAAAATAGGAGTTTCTGATATTCAGTTAACAGGAAAAATTGAGGACTATATCCCTTACGTTTTAAAAGATAAAGTTTTAAAAGGAAACTTCATTTTGAGTTCAAATTTATTTGATATAAATGAATTTATGACTGAGGAAGAGGATGCAAAAGCAGTTTCGGATACAATTCCATTAAGCGTGATTGAAATTCCGGCTAATTTAGACTTAAAATTGGTTTCTTCGATGAAACTGATACGGTTCGATAAAATGAATATCGAAAATATGAAGGGACTAATTGTTGTTAAAAATGCTAAAGCACAGTTAACTGACTTATCCATGGATATGTTAAAAGGCTCGATGACAATGAATGGTTCCTACAATACTAAGAATATTCAGAAACCAGCCATTGATTTTGGTTTGGATGTGAAGGATTTTGATATCAATTCAGCATACGAATCATTAAGCATGATTAAAAAGATGCTCCCAATTGCTATGAATTGTTCCGGTAAGATTTCATCCGATTTAAAGATTACATCTTTGCTTGATCAGGAAATGAATCCGGTAATGAATACATTGAATGGAAATGGAGCAATTCATTCCAAAATGATTGTGATAAAAGATAATAAAGCTTTCGACGCCTTAGCTGCAGCATTAAAAAATGACAAATACAAACGGATTTCGATAACTCAATTCGATATGAATTTTGTAATTACTGATGGAAATGTGGAGGTAAAGCCGTTTGAAGCTAAAGTTGCAGGTCATCCGGCACAAATTTACGGAACTCAGTCTGTTGATGGAAAATTGAATTTTACCATGGATATGAAATTGCCAAAAGATGAGTTGGGCAAAGAGGTAAATCAGTATTTCGATAAATTACCTGGTTTCGATGAAGTTAAAGAGCTTGATGTTGCTGTGAAGATTACAGGTACAGTTGATAATCCTAATGTGAAGCTTGATTTAAGTAAAGCAATTAAGCAGGCTCAGCAGGCTGTGGCCAAAGAGTTGGAACGACGGGCCAAGAAAGAATTGGAAAAGAAAGGGAAAGATTTACTGAAGAAATTATTTAAGTAGAAGGAGCACTGCATTTAATATAGAACGGAGAATCATTAAGGTTCTCCGTTTTTTTATTGTTAGAATATAATTTTGCTTGATAAGGAGATTGTGGAATGATTATTGTTATAATCATAAAGTTGAAAATTTTAATCGTTTTCAACTTTACACCAATCATTAAAAATTAATCAAATGATAAGAATTCTTCTTGTAATATTAGTGTCAGTTTTATATATAAGCGAAGTCCAGGCGCAAAGCCATTTACATACGGATTATGCTTCAATTCCTGATCCGACAAAACAATCTTTGGTTTTGTTGGATGGGGAACAGTATTTAGATCCTGAGTTTATGCATAGTATTGATGCAAACACAATTCAAAACCTTGAAATTCTTAAAGGTGATGATGTACAATCTTATGTCGATAAATATGGTGTTTTGGCGCTCAATGGTATAATTGTTTATCAAACCAAGAGTTTTGTGGCAAAAGGATGGTACAATCGATTTGCAAAGCATCAGTTAGAAATCAATAATATCTTGCAACAGGCAAATTTCGACTATAAAGATTACAGAGTATTTGTAAATGATGAGTTATTGGATAATGGCAATCTGCAGACTTGGGAACCTCTATTGGAGAACAAACAAATTACACATGTTGGTTTTCAATCAATAGGATTTGGTGAGGAAAAAGGGGAGATACGAGTTGTATGCAAAGCTCAGGATGAAGAAAAATAGAGTTTAAATTTAGTCTTCATAAAGTACAACGAAATTATCTGGAATTTTATAAAATTAAAGGCATGAAAAAGGGATGGCAACCACTCCATCCCTTCTCTAATTCACTTTATAACCTGAATTTTCAATTGAGAATTCAACTTAAATATAGGAATAAATTTTTTATTGTCAAGTAATTGATAAATATATTGATAATTTACGATGAAAAATACTAATTATTGGACAACAAAAAAGGATGGTAACCACCCCATCCTTTTTTAATCTATTCACTTTAAACCTTAAAAACGGAAACCGTTTTGCTACTTCTACGCTAAGGGTTTCAAAAAAGTTATACGAAAAGTGATATTTTTAATGAATCTACATAAGTATTAAAGTAGATACCTTAGTATTTTCGCCTTGTTGATGTTGTATTCATGTTCAATTTCAAGATAAGTATCGAAACTTTCGTAGTAGTAAATGCTCTCCATAAGATATTCAATTCCAGATATTTCGCCGAAATCAAGAGCCTTGCGCAAAAGAGAATCATATTTCTTTTCTGAAAACACATTTTGATAATCGGACAGACTTGATTTTAGACTGAAAAAAGTTTGAAAAAGTTTCTCATACTCATTTTCTTTATCCATTTTTTCGAAGGATAGCTCTTCTTTTCGAAAGTGTTCCATCAGTTTTGCCTGCTTAAGCTTATTTCTATTTTCCCACAAAGGAATGCTGATTCCGAGTTTCATACCGTTGGTTTCTTTCATCAAACCTGAACCTAAATAGCGATATCCGATTGATATCTTAGGAAGAGAATTTGTTTTTACCAAGGAAGTTTCTTTCGCCGCCATCTTCTCATTCGAACTTAGTTGATTTAGATATGGATCAGCATTAACAGCTTTTTCTAATATCTGTTTTGCATCTTCTTCAATACTCACCGAGGGATATTCCAGTTCATTCAAGTTGAGTTCCAGTCCGCCATTTTGTTTTATTAAATCAGCTTTCAAATTGGTTATTTTATTTTGAACCAGCTGTAATTGATTCTTGGTGTTGAGAGAGAGCATTTTAATTTTGTTCACCTCAAGTATGTTGGCATCCCCTTCTTGCAGCCTCTTCTCAAAAAAGCGTGTTAATTTTTCGGCATTATCCAATCTTTCACTCAACTCGATATTTTGTTTGTTTCGATAAATAAGCTCAAAACAAATCAATTCTGTTTCCAGTAAAATGTCTTGTCTTACTTTTGCCTGTATATTTTGCAGATTCGTTATTTTCTCATCTCGAATCTGATTTTTGTAGATATAGCTGGTTGGAAAATCAAAACTCTGACTTACTAAAATTTCGTAGGGTTTGCCTTCCTGAGAAGAAAAACTTTTTTCCCATTCCAATTCAGGATTGGCCAAATTATTTTGAGACCGTATTCCTAATTTTTGTGCCTCTAAATATTGCTGATGTGCCTGAAGTTTTGGATTGTTTTTTTCAATCTCTTTTAGAATTTCCTGAACGGAGGATTGAGCCATTCCTTGAAAGCCCAATCCAGTTATGATGATAAATAATAAAGTTTTAAGCATTTCCTTTGGTTTTAGTATTCAGTAGCAGATACACGATCGGAATAATATAAATATTCAAGAGGGTAGAACTCAATAGGCCGCCAAGAATTACCACAGCCATCGGACTCTGAATTTCATTTCCTGGCTGGTCACCAGCTATTGCCATTGGAATTAACGCCAGTGCTGCTGTTAAAGCTGTCATTAGGATTGGACTCAATCTGTGAACAGATCCCTGAACAATAATATCCTTGATTGTATTGCCTTTCCCTTTCATACTTTGGTAGTTCGAGATGAGTAAAATACCATTTCGGGTAGCAATACCAAACAGGGTGATGAATCCAATGATTGCCGGTATACTAAGCATTCCGGATGTGAAATAAATTGTAAAAACACCTCCAATAAGCGCCAGGGGTAAATTCAACAAAATGATCCCCGCCAGTTGAGTACTTCTAAATTCTTGAAATAGCAGAAGGAAAATAATAAGCAAACTGAAAATTGAGGCAATCATTAATACCCGGGAAGCTTTTGCTTCACTTTCAAACTGACCACCGTATTCAATTCTATACCCCTCAGGAGATGTTACATCTTTTTCAACTATGTTTTGAATATCAGTAACCACACTTCGAAGATCGCGGTCGGCAACATTGGCCGAAACAACTAGTTTGCGTTGAACGTTTTCTCGGTGAATGGTATTTGGACCCGATAGTGATTGAATTTCTGCGACATAACTAAAAGGGATTTTTTTTCCATCCCATGTATCAATTAAGGCATTTTGAATGGCATCATAACTGCCTCTGTTTTCTTCGTTGTACTTTACGACCAAATCGAAAGCCCTGATTCCTTCAAACACATCCGAAACTTTCGATCCACCAAATGCTACATGAATAAATTCGGAGAATTGAGCGATTGAAATTCCATATTTAGCCAGCATATCACGCTTTGGCAAAATTCTAATTTGTGGAATTTCTACTTGTTGTTCCACATTCACATCAACAACACCTTTTATTGGAGAAATTGATGCTTTGATATCATTTGCCAGCTTGAACATTAAATTCAAATCATCACCAAAAATTTTGATCGCAATATTGGCTTTAGTACCGGAAAGAATATGATCTATTCGGTGTCCTAAGGGTTGTCCTATCGCAAAATTGACTCCGGATATGTGATTCAGTTTTTCACGAACTTCCAGAAGGAATTCAGATTTAGTTCGTTCAGTCAATGTAAAAGGCACTTCAATTTCAGAAGTATTTACACCAAACGAATGCTCATCCAGTTCAGATCGGCCTGTTCGTCGGGCAGTTAAACTGATTTCAGGAACTGTTCTCAATGCATTTTCGGCCAAAACTTTAATCTTGTTTGATTCTTCCAAGGAAATTCCCGGTTTGGTTATCGCAGTAATGGTTAGAGAGCCTTCGTTGAATTCGGGAAGGAAATTTCTGCCTAATCCCGAAAGGATAAAAATTGAGATAACAAATAGGAGGGCGGCACTTCCCAATATCCATTTTTTATACTGCAGGGCTTTCTCAAGAGAATGGCCATACCATTTGTTTAAATGAGTAACCAGCCAGCTTTCTTTGTTCTTTCTGTCGAGCATCTTATTGCTGGTAAGCATAAAACTGCACAAAACAGGAGTAAGAGTAAGCGCAACAACCAACGATGCAAAAAGAGAAACGATAAATGCAATGCCAAGTGGCTGAAGCATTCGGCCTTCCATTCCGCTTAGGAAAAATAAGGGCAAAAAGGCAGCGATAATAATAAAGGTTGCGTTGATAATGGAAGAACGGATCTCACAGGATGCAGAATAAACAATTTTAATTGGCTTTTTTCTCTGTTCTTTTGGTAGAAGATGATTTTGCTTTAGTCGTTTGTATACGTTCTCAACATCAATGATCGCATCATCAACTAAATCTCCAACAGCAATGGCCATACCTCCTAAAGTCATAGTGTTAATGGTAATGCCCAGAAATTTGAGGGTGATCATGGTTACCAAAAGCGAAATTGGAATTGCTAAAAGTGAAATTATGGTTGTTCTGTAGTTCATCAGAAATACCAGTAAAATCACAATCACAAAAATGGAACCTTCCATCAGTGCTTTTTTAACATTCCCAATAGATGAGTTAATAAAATCCGCCTGACGGAAAATGTGTGTGTTCACAGTAACCCCTGCCGGTAATGATTTTGATAATTCTGCAATAGACTGATCCAATTTTTCGGTCAGCTTTAGTGTATTGATGCCTGGTTGTTTTTTTACCGTTAACAAGACTGCCTGCTCACTGTTAATGGTTCCCAAACCAAGTTTTGGAGCTGCGGCAGCTTTTATTTCAGCAATATCGCTGATTCGTACGGGTATATTGTTGTACATTTTCACAACAGAGTTACCCAATTCTTCAAAATCTGATGTGCGGGCAATCCCTCTTATGTTGTACTGGTTTCCGTATTCGTTGATAAATCCACCGGCAGAATTCTGGTTGGTAGCCCGGGCCGCTTTCATTAGTTCATCAATACCGACTTTGAAATACCTCATTTTTTGAGGATTGGCTAAGATCTGATATTGCTTGAATTCGCCGCCAATAACTACCACCTGAGCAACTCCGTTTATGGCCAGCAAATGTGGACGAATGGTCCAGTCTGCCAGAGTTCTTAGTTCCATTGGGGAAATGCTGTCCGATTGCAGTCCAATCATCAAAACTTCTCCCATTATTGACGATTGAGGAGCCAAACTTGGATTTCCAGCTCCTTCGGGCAGGCTTTCGGCAACCGCCAACAGCTTTTCGCTTACAATTTGCCGGGCTTTATAAATGTCGGTTCCCCATTCGAATTCGATCCATACAATGGAGAATCCTGCTGATGAGGAGGAACGTAATCTTCTAACATTGGTAGCTCCGTTAACAGCTGTTTCGATGGGGAAGGTGACCAGTTTTTCAACTTCCTCGGGAGCCATTCCGTGAGCTTCAGTCATAACTACCACAGTTGGGGCAGTCAGATCGGGAAACACATCCACATCCATGTTTGCTGTGGTGTAACTGCCACCTAAAATTAGGAGGATGGATACAAACAGCACAAGAATACGATTGTGTAACGCATATTGTATGATTTTATTTAACACGATATTTTATTTTTATCGACGATTATAATTGATTTAATTTTATGTTGCTTTCTTTTTCAGGGTGTTATCTGCAGCATTTCTGCAAATCGTTGCCTGAAAAGAATTTTGTATTAGTCTCATCGGATCCGAAGGGAGGATACGAATAAGAAACAGCAGGTTCTAATGCTCGTGCGTATGTGCTGGTAATGCACCTGCCATTGAGGCTAGTTTTACAAAATAAACACCCTTACTTACAACACGTTCGCCGGCTCTTAGTCCTGACGTAATTTCTACTTCGCGGCCATTGCTGACACCAATTGTCACAAATCGTTTTTCGAAGCTTTCACCGGACAATTGCACAAACACATATTTTAGTCCCTGATCTTCCAGAACAGCGGATTTTTCGATATGAAGAACATTTGATGACCGCTCTGATTTCAAATAAACCTCAACAAACGATCCGGCATATAAATCCGGAGTAAGGTCCAGTTCGAAATACAGAGGTGTTGTATAATCTTCTTCGTGTATGTCTTTACCATAGGCTATTAATCTTCCGTTCAGCTTTTCTGTATCGAATACCTGTTCGCTATACGGTAATTTAAAGTTCGCCGATTTAATATGTGCCAATTGCTGAAGGTGTTTCTGATACACATCCGCTTTGAGTAATAATTTTGATCCCTGATCGACTTTTGCCAATACATCTCCTTTTTCAACATACTGTCCTTCGTTCACATAAACATCACAAATAAATCCGCTGACAGGCGAAGCAATCAAAAAACCATTTGAATTGTAATCTTTATTGATGCTCTTGTAATTTACGTTTGCATTCTCGAAATTGCTTTTTGCCTCTAAATAATCTTTTTCAGATATAATTTGATCTTTGTGTAATGTTTTGGCTCTCTCGAAAGTCGATTTAGCTTTTTCCAGATTGGTTTTGGCTTCGGTAAATTGTGTGGTAATATTATTGCCGGCCAAGCCATTTCCTGAAAGGTTGAATATAGGATCGTTCTTTTTAATGGTTTTGCCCGGAACAAGATCCTGGGATTGAAAATGAACAATACCGTTGCTTTTGGCTACAATTTGTTTTTTCATGTTAACAGCTGGTATTAAACTTCCGGTTGTTTTAATGATTTGCTGAAACGGACTTAGTTTGGCTTCGGAGGTGGCAAAATCAATTTTCCAGGCTTGTTCTTTCAGGAAACTGGTTGCTTCTTTTTCCTCTGCAGGTATAGCTTGTTCAGCTTCTTCGTGATCTTTGTAAACACGAACATTATCTGCCTCGAACCTTTCTTTACCGTATTTCGATTCAACTTCGAAAACCAAAGTGTAAATTCCGGCTTCCTTTGCCATTAGGCTGGGAGTAAATATTCCTTCTCTTTCCGGAGCATCAACTATTTGTCGAACTCCTTTTTTTCCTTTTATCAGGCTAACGGTTAACTTTCCTTCTGTGTATGGCTTGTAGCTTTCCAAATTGGTGAGGTGAGCCAAAAATTGACTTGTATGTCCCAGCATCAAGGTCGGAAACTCAACAAATAGTTCAGTTTGGTCATTAAACAAGGTCAGGCTTTTTGTTGCATGATCCTCGTGTGTTTCTGCACCGGCAGAATGATCGTGCCCTTCGTGTCCGGCATTTGAATTGACTGAAGGTTTACAGGCTGCAAATAGAATTGATAAGCAAAAGCTTATCCATATATATTGTCTCATATTTTCTGTTTTATTATGGATTCTCAAAAATCAATTGGTAATGAATAAGAGGAATGTTTCCCCCGATTCATTTGCTGTTTTCTAGTGCTGTTGCCCGTGTTCTTCTTCGTGAACATGAGTGTGTTCAGCAACTGTATCATTTGTTGCGTGCTTGGTTGAATCTACTGTAAATTCTTCCTGATGACTGGCATCTGCATGGTGAGAATGTGTGGCATCACCATGATTGTGATCACAATCATGGTGATCTTCAGTGGTTTCATTTTTTGCTTTTTTTTCTGAATTGGCACAAGATATGAATACCAATCCACTGATTGCCAGAATAAGTAGTAATTTTTTCATTCGATTAATTTTTGAGTAATGCTTGTGTCTTGAAAATGCATGTTTCTTATAGATCAAACAGATCTACAAAAAGATACATTACAATGCCAAGGCAGGTGATTGTAATATTAACTTTTTCGCGGATTTGAAAGGGTGCAGTTTTGGCAGGCAAACTATTCACTCTCTGTCGGATTAAATAGCAGAGTTTTGTTCATAGAATCTTCTGCCAACTAATAATCTGTAATTATCAGTAAGTCTACACTAAGGTTGAACGTGGAGGACCTCTTCTAAGAGGTGAGAACCGGAGCGGTTCAGGAATCAGGATGTAGTTGTGAACCCTGAATTTTTTAACTTTTTGTATGTTTTCCGAATCAAGCCGAATTGCATCTGCTTTAAGGAAGATTTGGTATTTAGCTTCTTTTTGAACCCGGTTGTGAGTAAGAATGCAACAAGATTCACTATTGGTTTCGCGTTGATGGTTCCAATTCGCTTCACCATGATTGTGGTGATTGCAGGCATTGGAAACTACATGTTGATGAACATGAAGAATCGAAACCTGCTGATCTTCATTGATGTTGTGAATGTGGTGGTTGTGAGGAATTACATCATGAGCAAGCAATACCAACATTGGTATTAACATGAGCAGACATAACATTTGTTTCTTGAAATTCCTCATTTGCGAAAAATATGCAGCAAATATAGATGTTCGTTGACTGATATCCAATACCTAATTGTTGGGATTGCAATTTCATGAACCGAAATAGTTTGTTGTCTGATTGGAAAAATTGTATTTACTCAATTAGAATTGGAGCATTCGATTGTGATGTTTACATTTGTCGGCCCTAAGACAGATGTCCTTCCCCAAATGGAATATCCAACTTATTTTTGAGTTACATTTTAAATTAGCATGAACAGAATATCGAAAGCCTTTTGCCTGCAAGCATATTTGCCTCATTACGGTCCAATTGTAAAACTTGGATTGCCGGTAGTTTTAGCGCAATTGGGACAAATCACCGTTGGATTGGTTGACAACATGATGATTGGTCATTTGGGAACGCATGAACTTGCAGCTGCTTCTTTTGCCAATACAATTTTTTGGTTGGTGATTATTTTCGGTACCGGATTTTCATATTCAATTACTCCTTTGGTGGGTGAGGCCAGGGGTGATTTCAAGAAATTGAAAATTGGATCGTGGTTTAAAAACGGCATGTTGGCAATGATATTTATGGGAATATTACTAAGCGTTGTAATTTTATTGCTTAGCCTTTTTATGGGAAGAATGGGACAGCCATCGGAAATAATCAATGATGCGAAAAGTTATCTGTGGATTTTGGCAGCCAGTATATTGCCCATGATGATTTTTATGGGATACAAGCAATTTGGCGAAGGACTTGCCAATACTAAAGTAGCTATGAATATCATGCTGCTTGCCAATTTGGTAAATGTAATTGCAAACTACATATTGATTAACGGGAAATTTGGTTTGCCGGCAATGGGTTTAAACGGAGCGGGTTATGGTACCTTAATTGCCCGTGGGTTTATGGCAATTGCCTTTTTCTGGGTTTTTCGGACTGGAGGATTTTTTAAGCCATATCGGGAAATGATCAAAGAGTCGGTTTATTGTTTGAAAGATTTTTGGCGAATTTGGCAATTGGGATTACCCATTGGTTCGCAGCTGGTAATGGAAGCTTCGGCATTTATGCTGAGTACCATAATGATGGGCTGGATTAGCGTTGAAGGGTTGGCAGCACATCAAATTGTATTGAGTTTATCTACGGTTAGTTTTATGATTTATCAGGGAATTGCGGCAAGCACAACCATTCGGATTTCGTCTTTGCTGGGCGAGAAACGTATCCGCGAAATGAAGAATTCTGGTTGGGCTGCAATTCATTTGGTGCTGGTGATAGTAGTGGTTATGTGTATACTTTTTGTAAGCTTTCGGCATATTTTACCCACTTGGTTTACGCAAGAGCCGGCAGTTATTCAATTAGCAGCTCAGTTTCTGATTGTGATGGTAATCTATCAGTTTTTTGATGCCCTTCAGATTGTATTTGGAAGTATTTTAAGGGGAATGTCGGATGTGAATATTCCTACCTTACTTACATTTATTGCCTACTTTCTGGTTTCATTGCCTACCGGATATTTGTGTGCCTTTGTTTTTGGAATGGATGAAGTGGGAATTTGGTGGGGATTGCCTGCTGGATTAGGGGTAGCCTCTTTTCTTTTCATGATTCGGTTTAGGGGGCTTTCCAATAAGCTTTTGCAGGCAGTAAAAATGTAATTTCTATTCGATTTTAAAAAAAAAGCCATAGAGAAAAACTCCATGGCTGATTTTTACTTTGTTTGTATTCTGTTTATTTCCTGCAACATTTTTTGGTGCAGGCAGAGTACCTTCTTATTTTGCTTCTTCCGCAGCAACCTCTTCAACAACAACTTCTTCTGTAGCTGTTACTTCTTCTGCTGCAGTAGTATCCTTTGTACATTCAGCTTTAGCAGAACAACATTTATCAGCATCTTTTTCAAGTTCTGCAGAAGCTTCAGTTTTTTCTTTTGAACAACATGCTTTTTCTTCAGAAGCAGCAGCTTTGGTTTTGTTTCCACAAGAAGTAAATACGAATCCGCAGATTGCAACAGCAAATAATAATTTTTTCATAATAATTAATTAATAGTGGTATAATTGGTTTTAAAAATACATTTTTTTATCCTTAAAAAAGAAAGTGAATATATCCTTTCTTATTTATTTTAACAAATGTTTTTGTTTAAGTATAATCTGTTATATAATAGTTTTTTAGGTTAGGTAATATTAAATTTCTTTAAACGAGAATTCTTTACTGTAATTTGCACTTGTTTTTCCATCTTCTTCCAAAAGAGGATAGATAAAAAAGTTAACCAAACCATTTTTATAGTTTTCCAATTCAAGATCTCTTCCCTGAGTAAATTCAACTCTGTTTTCATCAAGATTTCCGAAATAATATTCAGCTTTACCAGCATCTTTGTCTGCTTCCGAAATATCCACAGGAGTCCACGTGTTGTTATTTTGGGAAAAATCAGCCCAGCAATGATAACCTTCAATGTTTCCTTCATTCCCTAAAGGAATAGAGAAACCTATGTGGAATCGGGCCGGAACATGTAAGCTTCTAGATAAAGACATGAAATAAGAATGGAAATCGGTACAATTACCTACCGAAATATCACATGCATAGTTGGCATTGCCATTCCCAAATGTGTATTCTCCGCCATATTCTTTAGACCGCTCATATAAATTCACAACACTGTCTTTCGTAATGCCATTTTTAATTACATCAGGCAAACTGGTATAATAGGAATCCGATTCATTCTTCGCTTTGGGTTTTCCGTAGTGCATTTCATTCAATACAAAATTGTATACAGCCTTCATATCTTTGGAGCTAAAGGCATTTGCCCCGATAATAGAATCAAATCTACCACCTACAGGAACAAGTCTGTTCGAATTTAAAGCGTTCGATTGGTTTATTTCTTCAATATCAATATTACCCATTTGTTTTCTGTTCACCCTAAAACGGATGTTGATATCAGTCGGTTTGGCAAGTCCGCCATTTATTGCACTATAAAGGTATGTGTTGCCATTCTTCTGTTCCTTTTTCATCTCGTATTCCAAATCAGTATCAATTGATAGTTCACTGATGTTTTGAACCTTGTTGCTTGTAGGTATAGGAATCCAAATTTTAATATTTTGTGCAGAATTGGCCGGCAAACTAACTTTGTAATTGAATTCGAAATTTCTTTCGGGCAAATGACTGCAGCTGCACAGCAGGACAGCAGTTATAATTAGTAGTAGTCTCATTCTTTTCATTTTAGATGGGATTTCCCCGGTTTTTAGCAAAATTGGATGCAAAAGTAGTCCAATGCATTTGCATAACAAAGCAAAGATTGATTTTTAAATTTCTAAATAAAGAGAGTTGATTTTTTTAATCGAAATTGGGTCTGATCTGTTCCTAAATCGGTTTTACAGGTTGGGAAAAATCATGTTTTTAATGATGATTCTCATTATCATGCTTCCTGCAACTCAATGTTTCATGGGGTTTTGTTATATGTAAAATTAATGTTAAAATATTTGATGAATTATGCGGAATAAACTAATTTAGGTATGCTTTCAATATCTTTATACTTATTTGCTGATAGTTTCGTCGTTCTTTTTGATTGTTTTTGTTTTTGTTGTCTGGTAAAGAGTTGTTTGTGTCAGTGGTTTTGTTTGGGGTTGGATTGGAAAGAAGTGAATTGCTGGCTTTGTAACTGAGAAATAAACTTTATTTACTGCAGATGTTATCAAAGGGAGTTTAAATGTTGTTTGAAGTGCTTTGTATGTTAACTAAGGGGCTGTGAATGTAAGTCAGGGGACTTGGATTGTAAGCAAAGGGATTTATGATGCAGCTCAAGGGAGTCGAAATGTAGCTTCAGGGAGTTGGAATGTAATTCAAGGGAGTAAAAATAGGTTGTAAGTTATTGAATTGAAAAGATAAAATTTGAAGGGTATAACAGTCTGTTATTTATTGAAAGTAAAAAGTTTAAAAATAAATATGAAGTGTGCTTGGGGAGTTGGTTAGTTGAGATTTGGAACAAATTATTTTAAAATCAACATAGTATTAATCAAACTAATTATTTACACATGGGTTTATATTATAAATTCAGACAAGAAGAGCTGCCGGTAGTGGGAGAGATTCTATTGCAATTATTTTTACGCGATCGTGAAAAATTCTCAAATTTTTCGCCGGAGTTTAATGATGAGTTTGTTGCTGATTTACAAACCGGGATTAATCGTGTGGCCGATCTTACTCAGTCGAAAACACAAACTGCTGAGATTAAAAAAATTACTTCTGATTTGTATAGTAGCCTTGATGCAATTCTTCATAAGTTGGAATTGATCTCGGCTTATACTCAACGGGCAAACAAGTTAATGCTTGTTAAAGCCTCCGATTTTGGGGTAAAAGAAGCGAAGAAAATGATCCGCTTAAGGAATGTTGAAGGCTATTGTGCCAAAATAAAAGTGATTCAGCAAAATATTGCTAAAAATCTTGATGCATTAAAAGAGAAAGGCTATAAAGAGAATTTAGGAACTGAGCTGGAGCAGATGACTCAGAAAGTATATGATTTAAACTTGTTACAGGAACAAAAAACGAGTGAACGCAAGCAATTGGTTGTTGATAATAATGCCGAACTGAATCGTTTTTGGAAGCAGTTAAGCGATATCTCGAAAACTGGGAAAATGCTCATGAAAGAAGATGAATCAAAAGCTGAAGAGTATATGTTTAGCTACTTAATTCATAAGGTGCGAAAAATGAATGCCAAAATTGAATTAAAGAAGAAGAGGATCCCTGCAGCACCGCTTGGTGAGATTCCTGTTTCAAAAGAAGAAGCTTTTAGTCAGTCAGAAGAGTTGTAATTATTGAAGTTTTAATTGAGAAAGAATAAAATGCCTTCTGCGGGAGGCGTTTTTTATAAAGCAAAAAAATAAGTGTAGGTCCGATTTCTCTGGGCTTACACTTATTATATAGGAATGATTCTTTTGAATCATCTGGTCATTGGAACCGCTTTGGTCACTATTTTCTGAAGGCATAGTTGTACTCTTTTTTATCCGACACTAAACGAACTTTATAATCTCCTTTTGGCAATGCTTCTACATTGAATTTTTTAGAGAAAGTCGGTTCTGATGCATAAGAGCCATTAAATACTTCATTTCCAAATTCATCATTTATTGAAATGTTGAATGCTTTGTTTTCAAAAGACAGGTAGGTTACAAACAAATTGTTATCCTCTGTTCTGAAAAGAGTTTTTTCTGCAGTGTTCTCAGCTAATTCTGCAACAAGTTTGTTGTTGGCAACTACAAATTCTTTTTCAATATTATCTCCTTTACCAGTTAAAACAATTTTGTAGGTTCCATCTTCAAGATAAGAGAAATCAAACAGTTTTTGAGCTGTTGTTTCACCACTTACTTTGTTTGAATAATACAAGTTTCCAGCTTCATCGTAAATTTTCATTTTAAGCAATGATTCGGTTGGATTGATAATAGATACAATTGATAAATCAGTATCCAAATAAGGGTTGATTCGAATGTTTCCGGTTGCAAATGCTGAACTTGCGCTTAAGAATAGTATTGCTCCGAATACCAATCCTTTAAATGTGTTTTTTGTTTTCATCTTTTAAAAATTTAAATGAGTAATTATTTACAAAATCAACCATCGGTTATTTGTGATTGGCTGACATTGTAAATCTAGAAATAAATCATAGAAATGATCTAAATAATAACTCCCGAAATTGAAGAAATAACAAAAAAAACAACTTAAAACGGTTGCGAAAGCTCCCGAAATTGTTTGCGTTACAAGGATTTAATAAAGAATTTTGTCATTATTAACCATGAAATGACAAATTTGTTTTTATGATAACGTTTTCGAATTTTGTGAAAAAGGGGCAAAACGTCATTTTTTCATCTGATGAATAAAAAAAGGATCGAAAATCATCTCAAATTGTATCATGAAAATCAATCGTAAAGTCTAATTTTAGAATTCGAAATAAAAACAATGGATCAACATTGCTAAAACATACAAATCATCTGAATTCTCATATCTCACACCTTATAAAGAATGAATTATAAAAATTTAATGGACTTCTCTGTTCATCCATCCGATTTGAATCGTTTTGAGAACGGATGGAAAGGATTGGAAGAATATGTAACTGAAAAAAAAATAGATGGGGTTGAATTATTAATCGGTTATGATTCTCCATCCGAAAAAATCCCAAAAGGAATAGTTAAAAGTGTTCATTTGCCATTTTGGGTAACCTGGTTGGATGTTTGGCGAAAAGGAGAGGATGCTGCCAAATATTATTTTCCTAATATGTCAGCCGAGCATTTGCAATTTTGCTGCGGAGGTACGAATGCTGCAGAAATGATTGCTTCTCAGAGGAAATTGTGGGAATACGCAGCACATTTTCAACCAGCTCATGCTGTTATACATGCGGCACATGTCGAATTGGAACATGCTTTTACGCGTGATTTTAACTATAAAAGCACTGAGGTAATGACGGGTTTAGCAGAAATACTGAACAGAACGGCTCAGGAATTTGGTGATGGAGAGCCTCCGGTTACATTAGCCATCGAAAATTTGTGGTGGCCTGGTCTGGATTTTTTGTTTCCGGCTGAGGCCGATGATTTTGCATCCCGATTGAATTTTTCAAATTGGAATTTACTTTTGGATACAGGACATTTAATGAATACCAATATTGCATTGAGATGTGAGGATGAGGCCATTGATTTTGTTTTGGATCGCGTATCACGATTGTCTAAGGATATTCAGGCGAAAATTAAGAGTCTTCATTTGAACTTGAGTTTATCCGGAGAATATCAGACGAAACAGGTTATGAATGGTTTGCCAGCAGGATGGACGGACTTAAATCACACCGGGAAATATACTGCTGCGCGTAATCATGTTTTGCAGATTGATCAGCATTTGCCATTTACGAGTAAGCGTGTAAAAGAAATAATTTATGAGATAACACCTGAAATTGTAATTCATGAATTCATTACAAAGGATATCAACGAATATTCAGAGAAATTGGATGTTCAGCTGAATGCCTTACGCTAGTAACTCGCCAGGGCGAGTCCCTGCAATATCATTTTTTACGCTTTCATACCTTATAACTAAAGACTGTTTCGCACGATACGATTCAGTCTTTTTGTTTTTGTACGACAGTTATTCTTGATTGCTTTTTTAAAACCTCTTCTTTTTCTAAAATATTCCATAGATTTGCAGGAATTGGGTTTCTCTCTTTTGAGAATTAAAATGGGAATCCGGTGTAATACCGGAGCTGTCCCCGCAGCTGTAAGCCCTCAATGATTTTTCATTGACAAGTTCTAACAACTCAGCCACTATGTGAATGTAGTTTTACATGGGAAGGCGTTAGAATTGGGTAAAGCCAGAAGACCTGCCTGATAAATTGAACTGTTTCGTAACTTCGGGGAACTGAGTAACGAAGGTATAATTGTAGTAATTGTATTTTCTTGTCTGTTATCCCCACAATTTTTGTGGAAGAAAATGAATTTATTAAAATCAAGCTGTTGGGCATTACTCCTAATTTTATTGTTGGGTACTATTTCCTGTCAATCCAGCGACCTAAAAAAGAAAGAGAAGCAATCGGTATCTAATTTTGCCATCGATTCATCTTTTTATCATCAATCTCAATTAAAGTACGCCAAAGGCTTTCAAATTAAACTTCTTGCCAATGGCTTAAAAGAATTGATTGTTTGGGATCCTTGGAACGAAGGCAAAATTTTCCAAAAATATTATTTGAAGAATCGTGGGGAAAAAACGGATATTCCGGTTCCTGCTGATGGTTTGTTGGTAGAGGTTCCTGTAAGAAGTATTGCCGCGCTATCGAGTACTCAAATCGGAATTTTGAAGTTCTTAAATGTTCAGGATCGAATTGTTGCAGTTTCTTTGCGCGATCGTATTTACGATGAGGAGTTGGATAAAAAGGCCCAAAATGGAACCATACAAGCGGTAGGTCATTCGGAAAGTCTGAATTTTGAGAAAATTGTTGAGTTGGATCCTGAATTGGTAATGGTTGCCGGTTTTATGAACATCACCGACAAGGAAACTAAATTAATGAACGCAGGTTTACCGGTTGCTTATAATATAGAGTGGATGGAAACTTCACCCTTGGCACGTGCTGAATGGGCAAAATTTATTGCAGCCTTTTTTAATGAGGAGGCCGAGGCCGAAAAACATTTTAATGCTGTAGAAAGGAGATACAATGATTTAAAAATGTTGGTGGAAGATGTGGAGAGTAAACCAAGTATTCTTTCGGGCTATAATTTTAAAGGCACTTGGTATATGCCAGGCGGACAAAGCTACTTAGCGCAATTCCTTCGCGACGGAAAAGCAGATTATTGTTGGTTTTCTGATAGCACCAGTGGCAGTATGCCATTAAGTTTTGAGATTGTTTTCGATAAGCAGGGAGAAGCAGATATTTGGTTTGGCCCCGGACAATGCAGAACTTTGGAGGATATGAAAAACATGGATGAGCGTTACACTTTATTTCGATCATATAAAACAGCTCATGTTTTTTGTTCAACAAAACGAATGAAAGATAGCGGCGCCAACGATTGGTTTGAGTCTGGTGTAATGCAACCCGATGTTGTGTTTAAAGATGTGATTAAGATTTTACATCCTGAATTGCTGCCAAATTATGAATTGTATTACTATCAACAATTGAAATAGGAGAGCTATGCTGTTGAATAAAAATGGAAGATTGTTTTCGCTTGTATTTGGGATACTATTCCTTCTCATTTGTGGAGTTTTCCTGTTGGATTTGATATACGGAAGTGTAAATATTCCCTTTAAAAAGGTGTTTGCAATTCTATATGGTGCTGATGTGAAAAACTCATGGAACTACATCATTTTAAATTTTCGATTACCGAAAGCTTTAACTGCCATTTTTGTTGGAGCCGGATTATCGGTTACAGGCTTAATGATGCAGACACTTTTCAGAAATCCATTGGCAGGACCTTACGTTTTGGGAATTAGTTCCGGAGCAAGTTTGGGAGTTGCTTTAATGGTAATGGCATCGGCTTTAATGCCGGTTGCTTTTGGTGTAATTTCGGCTTTTCTGGGTAGTTGGGCTTTGGTTGTTGCTGCTGTTTTAGGTGCATCATTAGTATTTATGCTGGTTGCTTTGGCCTCTCTTAAAATATCCGATAGTGTTTCATTGCTGATTATCGGGATCATGTTTGGAAGTATCACCGGTGCTGTAGTAAATATTCTGCAATACTTTAGTGATCCGGAGCAAATACAAAGTTTTATAATATGGACTTTTGGTAGTTTGGCAGGTGTTACATGGACCGAAATGAAAGTAATGGTACCCATTGTTTTTAGTGGCTTGATCATTGCTTTTTTTCTGATAAAACCATTGGACGCACTTTTGTTGGGCGAGAATTATGCGCGGGGAGTTGGAATATCAGTTAATAAGACTCGTATAGCCGTTATTATTAGTACAGCATTAATTGCAGGAACATTAACCGCATTTACTGGTCCTATTGCTTTTGTTGGTGTTGCAGTGCCGCATATTGCACGATCTATTTTCAGAACCGCAAGTCATAAAGTACTAATGCCGGCGGTAATATTAATTGGTGCGGCTATTATGCTTGCTTGTGATATTATTTCTCAAATACCTGGAAATCAGAATACATTACCAATTAATTCGGTAACAGCATTGTTTGGAGGGCCGGTTGTAATTTGGGTGATTATGCGTAGTAGAAATGTGAAGGCTTCTTTTGCCGGGTAAGGATTGGGTTATGAGTGAAATTAAAGAAGTACAAAAAGACATATTGGTAACTCAGGATCTTTCCATTGGATACAAGCAAGGGAAAAAGGAACAGCTATGCTTGCTTTCAGATATTAACCTGACAATCAGGCGGGGCGAGATGGTCTGTCTTTTAGGACCAAACGGAGCAGGTAAATCAACTCTTATGCGAACCATTGCCGGTATTCAATCGCCTTTGGCGGGATATACCTTGGTAGAAGGAATTCCTATTCGTGATCGTAATTTTAAAGAGATTGCCCAATTGCTAAGCATCGTTTTAACTGAGCGAATTAATGTGGGAAACCTGACCGTTTACCATATCGTTTCTTTGGGTCGACATCCTTATACTTCATGGATGGGACGTTTATCGGAAGAGGATAACGATAAAATTAAATGGGCATTGGAACAAGTTGGTTTATTGCATTATGCCGATCATTTCATCAATCAGTTGAGTGATGGAGAACGGCAACGTGTGATGATTGCCAAGGCTTTGGCACAGGACACTCCGTTAATCATGCTCGATGAACCTACTGCGCATTTGGATTTACCAAACCGTGTTGACATCATGCGATTGTTGCATCGTTTGGCTCGTGAAACCAATAAGGCAATTTTACTTTCTACCCACGAATTGGATTTAGCACTTCAGGCTGCAGATGTTATTTGGCTGATGGCACGGGGGCAGACGATTAAAGTTGGTGCTCCTGAGGATTTGGTTTTGAATGGCAGTATTGAGGAAACTTTCCATAATAAATCCTTCATTTTTGATCGGAAAACAGGCAATTTTATTATGAATTACCAAAAGAAGCAAATCATTCAGCTGTTGGGTAATGATGTAATGGGGTTCTGGACGCAAAGGGCATTGTCCCGCGAAGGATATCAGGTTACCTGCGAAGAAGTTGGAAATTGTTCCGTGAAGTTAATTGAAGATTCTATGGAGTGGGAGATTCATAATAATGGGGAAACACGTAAATGCCAAAGTATACAGGACTTACTAGCTTATCTTAGAACTTCTTTTTCTGTAGATTAACTCAAAGATCATAAAATAAAAAGTGAAATGATACAAAGATTAGCTCTTGTACTGTGTATGTCATGTTTGTATGCTTGTAATCCAAGTAAAACAAGACTGAAAAATGTTGTGTCAGATGTTGAAATTAACAATGGTTATGAGTTTACCAGTTCGATATTGTATGCAAAAGGATTTACAATTGAAAAAAAAGAGAATTATAAAAAAATAAGTGTTTATAATCCTTGGAAAGAGAATGCTGTTTTGCGGGAATATGCTTTAATTCCTAGAAATGAAAGCATTCCTGATAATCTTCCTGATAATCTTATAGTAGTTAAGGTACCTGTAAATTCTGTGTGCACATTTTCTAATACACATATCGGTTCGATTGTTACGCTTGGTTTGGAGGATAAGTTGTTAGGGATGACACGAGCAGAGAAAGTTTATAATAAAAGTATCTCGGAAAAAGTAACGAGTGGCGAAATTTCAAATTTAGGCGGAGCACACAATAAGAATATTGATTTTGAGAAAATGATTGATCTGGCGCCGGAATTAGTTATTTTATCTGCCTTAAATGGGATGAAAGCGGACGAAGGTCAAATGGAAGAGCTTGGCTTTAAATTGGCATATTCCTTGAATTGGATGGAAGAAACCCCATTGGGAAGAGCTGAATGGTTGAAATTCACAGCTGCTTTTTTTAACAAAGAAAAGATGGCAGACTCTTTATTTAAGCAGATTGAAATAAACTATAAACAACTTAAGGCTAAAGTGGTAAGTCTTAAAACTAAACCAAATGTTTTGTTGGGATGGAGTTATAAGGGAATATGGTATGTTCCCGGAGGAAAGAATTATATGGTAAGCTATTTGAGGGATGCTGGAGCAAATTATTTCTTGTTTTCGGATAGTTCCCGCGGTAATATTCCGATGAGTGTAGAATCGGTTTTGGATCAATGCAGTCAAGCTGATATATGGATTTATCCCGGAACCACTAAAAGTTTAGCTGATATTGAAAATAACGGTGAAATATTTACACAATTTGCGGCCTATCAAAATAAAGAAATCTACAATATCTACAAAAGATCTAATTCTAATGGAGGGAGTGACTGGTGGGAGACCGGCAGTCTTAGACCGGATCTTGTGTTAAAGGATTTTATAAAGGTGTTGCATCCTGATTTATTAGCTCAGGACACAACATATTATATTAATAAGCTGAATTGATATAATGAACAGTAATATATTGCCTTCATTTTCAGAGAGGATCAAATAAAGTTTCTTTTATTTCTGTAGAAATTATTTTGTGCAATAAAAAAAATCATACATTTGCGTCGCATTTGGTATTTTGTTCCTCATTATTCAGGAATGAAATGAAAAGGGAATTCGGTGAAAATCCGAGACTATACCCGTAGCTGTAAGTTCTAAAAAGAGCTTTTTGAAAGTCCTATGCCACTGTTCCGATTTTGGAATGGGAAGGCCTCAAAAAGTAGAACAAGTCAGAAGACCTGCCTTTGCAATCAATTTTTAGTCATTGCTTTCGGGAAAAAGAGCAAGTGAACGAAAACTTTATCGAACATTGATACAAGGATTGATCTACCATAACCGGTTTTCTATGTCATGTTGTGAAATTTTCTTTTAGCTCCCTGTCTGCATTGCATTGGTTAAACTTATTTTCATTTATTCTTAAAAAACATGAAAAGAACATTTTTAACGGCTTTTGCATTGCTGTCATTATTAAATACTTCAGTAAAAGCTGATGAGATTCCAAATCCTGCCAAAGATACAACGGCAGTGAAACACCTGAATTTATCAGAAGTTAAGATTAACGCATCACGTGTAAATGCAAAAATGAAGGATCTTCCTCAAAAGGTTGAGGTGCTTACGCGAAGAATGATTGAAGCGACTCCTGCAGTTGATATGGGTGAGTTGTTAAAGAAGACTTCAGGTGTTGATATTATTCAATATCCAGGAATTTCTTCAGCTGTTAGTATGAGAGGTTTTGCACCATCTACATCAAACAAATACAATGTGATTTTAATCGATGGAAAACCTGCAGGAACTACCAATATTGCAACAATAGATATGTCGAATGTAGAGCGGGTTGAAATTTTAAAAGGCCCTTTTTCAGCACAATATGGCTCTTCGGCTATGGCCGGAGTAATCAATATTGTTACCAAAGAGAGTACGCAAAGTATTACCGGAAATGCAAGTGTTTCTTACGGAAGCTTCGAAACATATACAGGTAGTTTAAATGCCGGTGGTGCTTTATCTGAATCTATGGATTTTGATGTGAGCTGCAATTACCAAAAACAAGGAAAGGATTATAAAATTGGGAAAAATAATATTTATGATAAGGATTATGCAGAAACCATATTAGATCCAACTACCTACGGTGAGAAAATGGAGCACTCGCAATTCGAAAGACAGAATGCAAGTGCACGTTTAGGTTTTATTTTAGATGAGAACTGGAAAATCAATATACATCAGTCGGTGTTTATTGCCAATGATGTTGAAACACCAGGTTCTTTTTGGCATGTGAATGGTATGAATTCAAAAGATATGAATAAGTATACAACAAGTGCGGATGTACTGGGAAAAATAGGAAATCATAAGCTTAGTTTATCACCTTTTCATACAAAAGAGGAATCAACTACATTCAATTCTAAATATGGAGATACAGAAAATATTCATAAAAATTACGGTTTTATTCTTCAGGATGCTTTTAAAGTAGGAGAGCACTCTTTTGCTTTTGGTATTGATAATAAAAATGATGTTTCTGAAAGTAATAAATGGAATACTTTGGGTGATATTACAGCCCCTTCTACTCCAAAATATAAAAATGTATCGACTGGTATTTTTGGTCAGGTAAATACAAATACTTTAGATGGAAAATTGAATATTGCCATAGGAGCGAGATATGATTTGGTGAAATTGAAATTGGAAGCAGACGATTTATTAGGAAATGAAGCAAGTTCAGAGGAATACAACGTGTTTACGCAAAATGTGGGGGTAAAATATGAATTTCTTGAAGGGTTAGCGGTTCATTCAAGTTGGGGAAATGCATTTTATGCTCCTGATGCTTTTCAAAAGGCAGGAATGTATACCACTGCATATGGAATCACAAAGGGAAATCCAAATTTGAAGGATGAGCAAAGTAATACTTTTGATGTTGGATTTGAATATAAGAATTTTGGGAAAGGATTTAATTTCGATTTTACTTATTTTAAAACACATCATAATAACATGATCGTTAGTTATTCTGTAGACCCGGATGGCACAGCCTGCAATGGTGATGAGTATAAAACATACAAAAATGCCAATTTTGCCGATATGGATGGAATTGAAATTGAATCATCATTTGATTTCGGCGCATTGGCAGATTACAATTATTCCTTGAAACTATATGCAAATTATACTCATATCATTGATGCGATAGTAACTCAGCGAGTGAAACAAACTGATGGAACTTATAAAAATGAAGAAAGTCAGATGAGATATGTTCGCGATAATAATGCCAATTTCGGTATCGAATTCGATAATTTAAATGGACTCTCTACTCGTTTAAATGCGCGTTATATTGGTCATAGATATGAAGATAATTGGTATACATATTATCCAATTCGTACTAATGTTACTGAAAAAGTTCTTCGTCACCCTGTTTCAATGGTATTTGATTATTCAGCAAGCTATACAATTAAAGAAAAATATACCATTGGTTTGTCGGTATCTAACTTATTGGATGAAAACTATACCGAAAAAGATGGATACAATATGCCGGGTAGGGCAATAACTGCTAAGTTCGGTTATAAATTCTAAAGGATAACTTGTAAGCTTACACGTATCGTTTTCCAATAATAAAATGATCTATGTAAGCTTACATGGCACATTATCAGAAAAAGAAATGGTGTTTGTTTCCTTACAAAGCATACTTTCGAAAAAAGAAATAGCAATTGTAAGCTTGCATGCTATACTTTCTAAAAAGAAAATGGTAATTGCAACCTTACACAGTATACTTTTAAAAAGAAAAGTGGTAGTTGTAAGCTTACACGGTATACTTTTTAAAAAGGAAATGGTAATTGTAAGCTTACAAAGCATACTTTTAAAAAAACAGATATATTTTGGGACTAATATTGTCAAATTTGCTTGGTGAAAATTACACCGAAAAAGATGGTTATAATATGTATGGTCGATTGATAACAGTCAAATTTGCTTATCGATTCTAAAACAATTTTTATTCAGTATAAAAGGGGTGTTCCAGTTTTGGAATGTCCCTTTTTTTATTATTTACCGGTTATTAGTGGTTGATTTGCAATGTGTTTTATAATATTTTATAAATAAGAGATTCCTAAATCTGATTTTGATTTTTTTTATACATTTGCAATGCAATTGGTTCTCATATATCTGAATTAATCAGATAGAGATGAAAAGGGAATCCGGTTAAAGTCCGGAACTGTTCCCGTAGCTGTAAGCTCAGAAAAATGCTTTTTCACCACAATGCCACTGTTCCGATACCTCGGGATGGGAAGGCCGAAAAAGTTGAGTAAGTCAGAAGACCTGCCAATGCAAACTTAATTTTCAAAACATTCGGAGAAGATGTTTGGAAGACGATTGAATCATCTATTTCTTTTGTTCTGTCCTTGTGTTTTCTTCTTTATCAAATTATAAGATGAAGTTGAAATTTTTATTTACAGTAATTGTAAGCTTTTTGAGTTTCGGTGTTTGGTCGCAAACCTTAGGTGTGGATACCATCCAGATTGAATCCATTGATATTGTGGCGCCAAGACTTCAACATTTTTCTTCCACCGAAAAAACTGTGCAAATTGATTCTATTCTTATCCAGAGGTACGATGGAAAGGATTTGTCGAGCTTACTTCAGAAAACATCTTTGGTAAATATTTCTTCAAATGGTGCGTTTGGGGCTCTTGCTACGGCTGGGATGCGGGGTGCATCAGGAACACATACATCTGTGAATTGGAATGGGATTCCTGTTAATTCATTAACAACAGGTTCGGCAGATTTATCTTTAATAAATGCGGGTTCTTTTGATCAAGTTCAGGTGATTTACGGTGCCGTAGGATCTTTATATGGTTCTGGAACATTGGGTGGTGCTATTGAATTGTCAAATAAACCCGATTGGAAGAAAAAGTCGGAAATAGGATTGAGTTCTGAAATAGGCAGCTTCTCAAATTATAAAACAAAACTTTTTGGGAAATATTCCAACAAGTCAATTTCCTATTCCGGACAAGCTTTTTTTCAATATGGAAAGAATGATTTTTCATACACCGATTTTCATGATTTTGGATCGCCCACTGAACGATTAAATAACAATGAAAACAGAGCATTTGGGACGATTCAAGACCTGCATTTAAAAATTAACGAACACTATATTGATTTTGGGGTCTGGTATCAGGTGAAAGAGAAGAATATTGGAGGATTAATGGGAATTGGAGCACCAACCAGCTATCAAAAACAACGGGATTCATCTTTTAAAGCTTATGTGGGATGGAAAAAGTTAATTGGTAAATTTCGGATAGAAGCAAAATCGGCTTATTTATCAGATTATTTGAAATATACCGACAGAGGAAGTGCAACAAGTACTGGATATAAAATATTTTCAGAGATAGAATCGAGACGTTGGTTAAATGATGTCAACTTGAGATATTATTTCTCAGATAAATGGAGTGTTGACATAAATGGTAAATACAATTGGTTGAAAGGAATTACCAATAATTACGATGGTAATATTCATGAAAATGAGTCGCGTGCTACACTAGCAACTAAGTATACACCATTAATTGGAACATTCATTTTTACTTATGCTAAGGAGTGGAATTCGGAGGTTAATCCACCGGAAATGTATTCATTTAGTTCTCTTATTCATCTATTTCCTGCTATTATAGATATTCGCAGCAAAGCATCAACTCATTATAAAAGACCAACATTTAATGAACGTTACTGGAATAACTCAGGGAATGTTGATTTAAAATCAGAGAATGGATGGAATTACGAATTAGGAGTAGTGATGCTATCACAAAAGGCGTTGTATGGTGATATTACTCTTGATTTTAATGCGTATAAGGCCCGTAATGATGATTTAATTGCATGGCAACCAGGATCAGGAACACTTTGGAAACCGATCAATATTGGCAAAACAGTAATTCAAGGTGTTGATATTGAGGCAACTCATTTTCTGAAGGTCAAAAATAATAGTCTTCGAACTTCATTAAAATATGCCTATAACGATGCTTACAATAATGATAAGGAAAGCGATAACTATAAGAAAACATTGGCCTATCGTCCGCATCACATAGTCAAATTTTCTTCGGATTATTTGTTTGGAAAATGGGAATTTGGAATACTTGGAACGGTTCGCTCCAATACCAATACCTGGGAAGGAGATCAGGTTGATGGAAACATGCTGATAGATTTAAATGGAGGATATCGTTTCGATACCAATTTTGCGAAAATAAAACTGACAGGTAGAGTTGAAAACCTGTTGGATGAATCATATGAAATTGTCAGGTTTTACCCCATGCCTGGCCGAGCTTATTATTTGGGGCTTAATGTAATTTTCTAATATCGTAACTATGAAAAGGTTTTTAAAATTGGGTTTGGGCTTGTTAATTGCAAGTTCTTTATTCGTATCGTGTTCTGATGACGATGATAATGCAATGCCGAATCTGTCGGTGAATAATGGTATTGTTCTTGAAAATAGTGCTACAGCAGCTATTACAGGATCAGAATTAAATGTTGTAGATACTGATACAGATGAAATTGATATTATATATACGGTAACAATTGCTCCTGAGAATGGTTTTCTTGCTAATACTGCTGATATTACAACTTCTGTAGCAAACTTTACTCAAGCCGATTTGACTGCTTCTAAAATTGTATACGTGCACGATGGAAGCCAAGCTTTAACTGATGAGTTTTCTTTTACAGTTACAGATGGAGACAATATATTGACAGGTATTTTTAATATTAGTATTGGTGAAAAGCAGATCGGCTATTTTTATGTGTTGAACGAAGGAAGTTCTAATGGTTCAGTTACAATGATCAATAGAAATAATGAGGTAACCAATAATTATTTTTCATCAGTAAATAGTGGAGTTACTTTAGGTCAATATCCTCAATCTATGGCAATTAATGATGAATATGCATTTATTGTTGTAACAACGGCAAGTGGTGCCGGTTATGTTGAAGTTGTTACTGCTTCCGATTTTGTACATTACGCGACTATTGATGGTTTCTCTTATCCTAGAGAAATTGCTTTTGCAAATGGAAAGGCTTACGTTTCAAATGGTAACGGAGCTGATGCTAATTATTCAAAACAGAATAATGAGGTTTACGTTATTGATTTAAAAACAATGACTAAAACCGGACAAATTGCGGTTGGTGCAGGACCAGAAAAAATGATTGTTTCAGGTGATAAGCTATATGTTGCAAACAGTGGCGGATGGTCGAACGACGACAATACTGTTTCGGTAATTGATGTTGATACAGATAAAGTCGTTGAAACAGTAACAGTAAAATCTTGTCCTAAAGATCTGGTTGTTGATGCGAATGGAAACGTCTGGGTTTATTGCGGAGGTGCTCCTGATTATTCAAACTATCCCAATGTGACTTATGTGAATGCTGGAATTTCTAAGATCAACACATCGTCCAGTGCGGTAACATCTTATGATCTATCCAATTTAACCACAACAGGAATCAAGAATATTGCGATCAGTAAAGATGAAAAAACAGTATATTATATGTCTGATGCAGTATACGCAATGAATATTACCGATACAGCTTTACCAACAACTAAATTTATTGATGCTACTTTCTACGGTATGGATGTTAATTTTGTTAATGGAAACCTTTGGTTGTGTGAAGGAACAAATCCTGGAAAAGTAATTGTTTACTCTCCTGCAGGCAACAAATTAAAAGAATTTACCGTTGGGGCAATGCCTAATTCAACTACTTTTTCTTACTAAGAAATCGATTTTAATAAGATATTGGTGGTATTCCTAAATTTTAGGGATACCATTTTTTTATATATGCTAATTATAAAAATATGGGAAGAGGAGGAATTATTTGCTTATTTTTAAAGCTCCAAAAGCCTAACACAAACCAATAACCAATTAATTCTATGAGAACTTCTTTATTGTTCTTGCTGCTTTTAAGCGTACAAGTCATGAATTCTTTAAATTCCAAAGCTCAATCAAATAGTTTGGTAAGTATTGTTCCCAAACCAGCCAGTATTGTAAGTTCCCAAGGTAGTTTTCTAATTGGGGAGAATACAAAACTTGTATTTTTTTCCGAGGTAGAAAACAGTGCGGTTTTAGCTGACTATTTGTCCGGTCAGATATCTGAACTTACTGGCTTGAGAATTTCCAATAAGATCTCTGATAATATATCGTCTGCCAATGTGATTTCTTTTAAACAAGTAAATGATAAACTTTGGGGGAGTGAGGAATATTCAATAATAATTGACGAAAAAGGAATTGCAATCGAGGCTGCCTCCGGAAACGGATTTTTTTATGGAATTCAATCGTTGTTGCAGTTAATTCCTTTACAAGGTGCTCTGGAATTGCCTTTTGTTAAAATATTGGATGCGCCGAGATATCCATATAGAGGAATGCATCTGGATGTTTGCCGTCATTTCTTCTCTGTTGATTTTATTAAAAAATACATCGATTTAATGGCGATGTACAAAATGAATACATTTCATTGGCATTTAACCGAGGATCAGGGGTGGAGAATTGAGATCAAGAAATATCCTAAATTGACAGAAGTAGGAGCTTGGCGTACCGAAAAAGACGGAAGTCGATATGGCGGGTTTTACACTCAGGAACAAATAAAAGAGATTGTTGCATATGCCTCAGATCGATTCATTACGGTAATACCTGAAATTGAACTGCCCGGACATTCTGTTGCAGCATTGGCTGCTTATCCCGAATTGGCTTGTAACAAAGGTCCTTTTGAAGTTGAGAATGAATGGGGTGTTTTCGATGATGTTTATTGTGCAGGAAAGGAAAGTACTTTCGAATTTTTGCAAAATGTAATGCTTGAGGTTATTGAATTATTTCCATCTAAATATATTCACATTGGAGGCGATGAGTGTCCAAAGGCAAGTTGGGAGAAATGTCCTTTGTGTCAAAAGAGAATGAAAGAAGAGGGACTGAAAGACGAACATGAACTACAGTCTTATTTTATCCAGCGAATGGAGAAATTTCTTTTGACAAAAGACCGCAAAATAATTGGTTGGGATGAAATTTTAGAAGGCGGGTTGGCACCAGAGGCAACCGTAATGTCATGGCGGGGAATTAAAGGAGGAATAGAAGCGGCAAAACAACATCACGATGTAATTATGACTCCGGGAACTCATTGCTATTTTGACCATTACCAAGATGTGAATTATATTGAACCAACTGCTATTGGAGGCTTTACTTCTCTGCAAAAAGTGTATGAATTTGAACCAACACCTTCTGAATTAAATGAAGATGAGGCAAAATATATTTTAGGAGCACAAGCAAATGTTTGGACTGAATACATGCAGACTTCTGATCAGGTAGAGTATATGCTTGCTCCAAGGATTTGTGCTTTGGCAGAAGTTGTATGGTCGGCTAAAGGTCAACGAAATTGGAATGATTTTCAGGACAGAATGAATCATCAGTACAAATTATTGCATAAATATGAGATAAATACATTCATTCAGGCACCGCATGGAGGAGTTAATAAGAATTTCTTTTTTAATAAGATGGAAATGCCTTTAGAGGTAAAATTGCAGGATGCTGAAATAAGATACACACTTGATGGTACAGATCCTGATATTTATTCTACAATTTATAAGGAGGCAATAGAATTACAGACAACAACATTGGTTAAAGCTCAGAGTTTTCATGAATCGGGTGCTAAAAGTAGAATAAGGAATATCGGGTGTATTAAAATTGAGCCTTTGGTATCCGATACCATTTCAGAATTAAATGAAGGTTTGAAATACAAAATCTTAAAGGGAAAATTTTCTTCGATTCATAATGTGATTGAGGAAGAGGTGATTAATTGTGGAATTGTTGAGGAACTTAAATTTCCGGAAAATATTGAGGAGGAATTTTATGCCGTTGAAATAACCGGATATCTTACAATTGATGAAAATGCTACCTATACTTTTTATAACTATTCAGTAGATCCGGCTCTTTTTAGTATTGGTAAGCATGTTGTGATAGAATCGGATGGATTAAATTCAAGATTTGAACGAAGAGGACGCATTTACTTGAAACAAGGAGTGTATCCAATCCGGATGTTGTTGGTGAAAAACACACCTTATGCCAATCAAAAATTAACATGGAGTTCAAAATTATTTGATCAAATGTCAATACCCTCAACTCATTTATGCCATTAGGTGTAAACAATCACCTATTTTCACTTAAATAGGAGGTTGTTTTTCTATTAAAAAAAATCATCATTGTCTCATGCTTGTAATTTTCTGATTTTATGTATCTTGTATGTAAAAATTGAAAGATGCAGTCTAAAGAAGAAAATACTAGGTTAAGTTCGTTTTATAGAGAAAGGTTTGATTCATTTTTGATTAATTTGTCCGTGGCCAAACAAATTAAAGAAGAGGACATTCACAAGTTGCGTGTTGATATTAAATACATACGCAGCTTACTGCTATTGATTGAAGAATTTGATTTGGATACTGATGTAGGCTCGAAGCTATTGAAACAGTTGAAAGGTATATTTAATAGTGCCGGTAAACTTCGTGCGCTTCAAGTTTCTAAATCATTATTGTTAAACAGTAATATTGATATACCTTCCGGGATAATGCATGTTTTAGATGATGGGCTGAATTCGAGTGGTGAAAATTTTAAAGATAAATTATCTAAATTCGAGATTCTTACGTTTAAAAAAAGAGTAACAAGTTTATGCTCTCTATTAGATCAGGTGAATATTTCAGTGCTGAAAATAAAAGGAGACAGTATTATTCATGATGAATTGGAAATAGTAAACAAGTTATTTAATTCATCACAAGGAGAGGAATATCATCATGAAATCAGAAAATTACTTAAGGTTGTTAAGTCTCTACAGCAATTACTGCTCACCTTGCAGGACGATGAGAAAAGAAAACAGGCTTTAGAAATTGTAAATTTAACCGAAACATTACTAGGTAATTGGCACAATTACCTGGTAATGGATAAGTTCTTGATTAAACTGGACAAGGAATTAACTCAACCTGCTGTGAAGAGAACTCTTAAAAACTTAAAAAATCAGAACAATAAACTAAAGCTGGAATTTAAAAATGAAGCTGATAAATACTTGAGGAAGCATTTCTAGTTTTTACGTCTAAATATGTTTTTAATTTTTTGATAAATTGATTTTTTCTCATTTCTACGTGTTTCCCGTCTTGCTTTTCGTTTCATTAATTTATCTTCATCTGTTGTTGCAACACCAAATAAATGATCGAAAAAGTTTGATTCCGGGGGCAAATAGTGCGGCATATCCAAGTCTGCCAAAATATTACTGTCAGGTTTTGCAATAGATGAATCTGTATAGCGTTTAAAGTTTTTATTTGTGCTTAATTTATTCATGAATTTACCGTAAATGGGTAAAGCCATACTTGCTCCTTGTCCAAGGCTTAAAGAGTTAAAATGAATACGCATATCTTCGGCACCAACCCATGCTCCAGCCACTAAATTGGAATTGTAACCAATATACCAACCGTCTGCCTGATCTTGTGTAGTACCTGTTTTTCCGGCTAATTCGCCCTTTAATCCATAAACTGAACGAAGTGATTTTGCCGTACCATCATTTACTACAGCCTGCAGCATATAATTAATAATGTCGGCATTTTGAGGAGATATTACAAACCTGTTTTCTTCCCTTTCAGCCGAAAGGTCTACAATTAAATTACCCTTGTGATCTTCAATTTTTGATATGTAGTAAGGATCTGTGTGCACACCTCTGTTAGCCAGTGTAGCATAAACCTGAATCATTTCAAACAAAGAAATATTCGCAGTACCCAAGGCTAGAGATGGTACTTTTGGCAAGCTGCTGTCAATTCCCATTTCTTCAGCCAGCACTATGGTATTGCGTATTCCGGTTTCCAAAAGAACATCTACAGCAATTGTGTTTACCGATTCTGCAAGAGCTCCTTCCATGCTGTAACTTCCTTCGTAAAGGTTATCTGCATTACGTGGCGACCAATTATCGTATTCGTCATAAATTTTGCGTTCGTTGGGAAGGTACTCAAAAGGGGAAATTCCTTCTTCCAAAGCGGCAGTATAAACAATTGGCTTAAATATCGATCCTACCTGCCGCTTTGCTTTTACATGATCATATTTAAAATGATCAAAATCGATTCCGCCAACCCAGGCTTTAATTTTGCCGGTATGAGGTTCCATGGCTAAAAATCCGGTATTTAATATTTGGATGTAATGTTTTATAGAGTCAAGAGGAGACATTTTTACAGTTTTATCTCCATTCCAGGTGAAAATTTTCATGTTCACCTTCTCGGTAAATATTTTATTAATTTCCGATGTTGATTTTCCTTTTAGCTTAAGGGATTTGTAACGGTCAGATCGTAATTTTGCATCCTCTATTACATCTGTATTTTCTCCCCAGGGAGATTTTTTGCCCCAATGTTGAACGAATTGGGTTTGCAAACCTTTCATGTGTTCTGCAACTGCTTTTTCTGCATGCATTTGCATTCTAGCATCTAGTGTAGTAATGATGTTTAGTCCATCACGATAAATATCATAGTAGGTACCATCTTCTTTTGGGTGTTTTTTTAATATTGTATTTGTTTCAATTCTTATTTTTTCGCGAAGATATGACGCCAGACCTGTTTGTGTTGATTGCTTCTGATAATTGATAATTAATGGCCTGGCCTGAATTTTATTCAATTCACTATCGGTAATGAACTTATACTTAGCCATTTGACTCAGGACAATATTTCTTCTTTGTTTGGATCTTTCAGTATGAAGTCTTGGATTGTAGGATGTTGGCGCTTTTAGCATGCCGATAAGTACGGCACATTCATGAATTTCAAGTTTTGATGCCGGTTTACTAAAGAACTGTCGGGATGCACTTTCAATACCAAAAACATTTTCGCCAAATGAAACTGTATTTAAATACAACTGAAGTATTTCCTTTTTGGAGTAAATTTTTTCCAGACGAGATGCTGTTATGGTCTCCTTAATTTTGTTTACCGGCATGCTTAGTGGGCCAAAATTTCCTCTGGGATAAAGATTTTTTGATAGTTGCTGACTCAAAGTACTTCCTCCTCCTGAACTTTTATCCCCCAGAACTAAGGATTTTACCAATACGCGCATCAAACTTCTCTGATCAATGCCTTGATGTTGGTAAAAACGGGCATCTTCAGTAGCGATTAAAGCGTTGATTGCATCTGGAGAAATGTCTTTAAAATTTACATTGGTTCGGTTTTCAGCATAAACTCTTCCCAAAATAACACCATCTTCAGAATAAATTTCAGATGCATTTGCATTTTTAATGTTTTTAAGAGTATAGTAATCCGGCAATTTACCCCAAAGGCCTATGTATACACTACCGAGTAAAATACCAATAGTTGTCAGGAATAATAGTAGCCCGAATCCTAAAAAACGGATTAAGTAATTAGAAAATGAACGTTTTTCAGTGTTCTTTTTGTTACTGTTATTTTTCTTTTTTGAAGTCGTTTTCCCCTTAAAAGGTTTTTTTGCTGTTGCCATTCTAAATTTAATAACGTCGTATTTATTACAATAACGCATAAATTCCTAAAAGATTATAACCTGAATAAATCCATTCCGGAAATTTCGCGTTCAAATGTAAACAATAATACTTATTTTTTTAGTATCTTAATGAAACAGTCTGAATTATTCATCGTATGACATATATTGATGAAATAACTTTTAACTGTTGTTAATTGATGTAAATGTGTGATTTATTTGATGCGGTTGGTACGTCTTATTTCTTAAATTTATATAGGTGGAGATAGAAAAAGTAATCATAAGTTCGAAGGGTGAGTTTTCTAAAATAGAAGAAATTCGGCTTGCCGCGGATTTGCTGTTTATTTTTGGCGATGGAGATTTAATGTGCGAAAAAGAATTTAAGTTAGCAATTAGGAATTCTTTTCCCGACGCAAAGATTTTTGGATGTTCAAGTTCTGGTGAAATTTCAGGTTTGGAGGTATTCGAAAACAGTATTTCAGTTGCAGCAGTTAAATTTTCTTCCACAACGATAAGAATAGAATCTGTTGATCTTGCAAAGTATAAGAACAATATTGAATGTGGTGAGAAATTGTGTGAGAAATTTCCTCAGAAGGATTTGAAACATTTAATAGTTTTATCCGATGGGATTAATGTTAATGGATGTAATCTTATTGAAGGGATTCAAAATAAATTGTCGAAGAAAGTTGCAGTTACAGGAGGATTGGCCGGAGATGGGATAAGATTTTCAAAAACCCTTGTGTTTGACGAAAAAGGAGAGGTAAAATCAAATTGTGTTTGTGCTTTGGGATTCTATGGAGATTCTATTTCCGTAGGATACGGAACAAATGGTGGATGGGAGAATTTTGGCATTGAACGGCTTGTCACAAAATCAAAGAACAATATTTTATACGAATTGGATCATCAACCAGCTCTATTATTATACAAACAATTCTTGGGGGAAAGAGCAAAGGACTTGCCAGTGTCAGGCATGTCGTTTCCATTAAGCTGTAGGGTGGGAGATTCTCAAAATGCTGTGGTTCGCACCGTGCATGGAATCAATGAAAAGGATCAAAGCCTCATTTTTGGTGGTAATATTCCTGATGGAGTATATGTAAAATTGATGAAAGCAAATGTAGATCGATTAATTGCAGGAGCTGAATTATCAGCAAAAGCAAGCACTGATATGATTCCCAAAGGAGAGTCAGAATTCGCTATTTTGATTAGTTGTGTTGGCCGCAAATTAGTGCTTAAGCAATTGGTTGAAGAAGAAGTTGAAGTTGTTGCTGATGTGATAGGTAAACAGGCTATTCTTACCGGATTTTATTCTTACGGTGAAATATCTCCGTTTAAAGAAGATAGTCCTAGTTTTCTACACAATCAAACCATGACTATAACCACCTTTTCTGAAAAATAAAGCATATGCATCGATTATTGAAAAGGCAAGTCCGTAAGTATTTATCTACAGAAGATGAAAGTAAATTTAAAGATTTTCTGAATGCTGTGGAAGAAGCGTATGAGGATTACGATAAAGATATAAAACAGACGGAGAATATTTTAGAAACTTGTTCTCTGGAACTTTTTACGCTTAATAAGGAACTGCGAAAAGCGGTTGATAATAAGACACAAGAGGTTGAAGCTACATCCTCTAGAATGGAATCAATTGTAAATAATATCTCAGAGGTTATTTTTCAAACTAATTTTAACGGAGAATGGCTGTATTTAAATTCAGCATGGACAAAAATTACAGGGTTTAGTATTGAAAAAAGTATTGGCTCCAATGCATTTGAATTTGCTCATCCTGATGATATAGAGAGTTGTATGTTGAAATTGAGAACTTTAATTGAGCATAAAACCAGTTTTTGTTTTATTAAAGTTCGGATAGTAACTAATAGTGGTAGTTACAAATGGTTCGAAGCTGCAATTAGAGTCACAAGAGGTACTGATGGAAAGAGAAATGGTTTTACAGGCACTTTAAAAGATATTACCGATAGAAAAAGACTAGAGGATGAGAAGAAGAAAACAGAAGAAAAATTCAAATTGATATTTGAAAAATCATCTGTTGCCTACCTTCTAATTAAAGAATCCCGATTTATTGAATGTAATCAGGCATGTCTTGATTTATTTGGTGTAAGCTCGAAGGAGAATTTTATTGGCAAATATGTAAAAGATTTTTCACCTGAATATCAACCTGATGGATTGTTGTCTTTGGATAAAGCTAAATTGTTTATTAAAGAAGGTAAGGTTAATGGAAATGCTAAGTTTGATTGGATTCACTGCAAAGAAAATGGAATGGAATTTCCTGTTGAAGTTGCATTAAACAAAGTGCCTTTGATGGATGGAAATGTGTTGTTTGTTGTACTAAACGATTTATCGGAAAGAAAACGAGTGGAACAAGAGTTGATCATTGCCAAAGAGAAGGCAGAGGAGGCAACTTATGCAAAAGCGCAGTTTTTGTCTACTATGTCGCACGAAATACGTACTCCCATGAATGCTGTTATAGGAGTTACTCATTTATTGTCGGAGGATAATCCAAGAGAGGATCAAATTCAGAATATCAATATTCTGAAACTATCTGCAGATAATTTAATGACTTTAATTAATGATATTTTAGACTTTAGTAAGATTGAGGCTGGTCGTGTTGATATTGAATCGGTAGATTTCAATTTCAGGAATCTGATTCAGAACATAGCTTCAGGCTTTGATATGAAATCAAAAGAGAAAGGTTTGGATTTTATTGTAGATGTAGATCCTAAAATTCCGGCTTACTTGATTGGTGATCCGACCCGTATCTCACAAGTTCTTAATAACTTGTGTGGTAATGCAGTTAAATTTACCGATAAGGGAAATGTTCAGGTGGTAGTTTCTTATCAGGAAAAATATGATGATAAAGTAAAATTGAAATTTGAAATTAAAGATACAGGTATTGGAATTCCGGAGGATAAACAAGATCAAATATTTCAGTCTTTTTCTCAGGCAGACTCAAATACCACTAGATTATATGGAGGAACCGGTCTTGGCTTAACAATTTCAAAAAAGTTAATTGAGATTATGGGTGGCCAGATTAATGTTAAGAGCGATCTTGAATTTGGAACTACTTTTTCTTTTGATTTGTGTTTGACAATTAGTCATAAGTCAAAATCCAAATTGGATTTTATTACCGAAGGTTATCAAAATAGCGATAAAATGAAAGGTTTGCATATTTTGCTGGCTGAAGACAATCAGATGAATATATTGATTTTGAGGCAATTCCTTAAAAAATGGGAGATTACCTATGAAATTGCAATGAATGGACAGATAGCTTTTGAAAAGGTGCAGACGGGCAATTTTGATATGGTGTTGATGGATTTACAGATGCCAATAATGGATGGTTATAAAGCCACACAAAGTATTCGGAGTCTGCCCGACGAGAAATACAAAACAATGCCCATTTTAGCAATAACTGCTTCTGCATTTAGCGAAATTCGTAAAAAAGTATTGAATGCAGGAATGAATGATTTTGTAACCAAGCCAATAAATCCGGAAGACTTGTATCAGAAGATTGAAAAATACATTATCTAATTATAGCGGCACATTATTTATTACTATCCACTGATTCATTTTTAATAGGGGACAGAAATCGTTAGTGGGCTCTGTTTTAAAAAAAGGGTATTGAACCTGCGATAGATACAAACCTTGAGGATGTGCTATGTTTAAAAATTGTTGAGGTGTTTTGTTTTTAATCATTTCTTCGAATTCGTCAATACTCTTTTGCCCTGTTCCGACCTCGATTAATTCGTGAACAAGAATTCGGATCATCCCTCTTAAAAATCGATTAGCCGATATTTCCAAACGGAAGTTTGTTTTCGAAGCATCGGTAAAAAATTTTACTGAGAATATATTGCAACGTGTGTGGTTGTGGCTATCCGGTGATTTACACAAAGCTCTAAAATCATTGTATTTTGTAATTATAGAGGACGCTTTAGCCATTTTATCCACATCAGGAGTTATATTGTAAAGTGTACTTATTTCATTTAGAAAAGGGTTTTTTTTGGTGTGGATAAAGTAATTGTACGTTCTTTTGCTTGCGCTTGCCTGTGCATGATTGTTGTTGTCCACTTCAAAAACATCGTAAACCGAAATATCCGATGGAAGGATTTTATTTAAAACAAAAAGATGATGATCGTTCCAGATTTTGTCCGTATTGATATGGAAAAAATACTGTGAGGAGTGCACGCCAGCATCTGTTCTGCCACATCCAATACAAACGATCTTCTCCTTCAGTAAATTGGATAATTTGTCCTCAATTACCTCTTGAACACTCATCACATTTTTCTGTCGTTGCCAACCTCTGTATTCGGTTCCCTTGTATCCGATGTGAAAAAAGTACCTCACTCTTATTTGTTTTAGCTTTTGAAATTTTCAATTCAGCAAAGGTATTAATTCATAGGATCTATTTTTAAAATGATCAGAAATTCTCTAAACTCCTTTTAAATTATCAGCTTATTGCCAATAAATATTAGCAATAAGTTATCTTAGAGCTCATTTTTGGAAAAATACGAACACGATTTAATGTTTTTTTGAGCACAAACTAAAACAACAAACAATGAAGAAATTATTGATTGCCATTTTGGTGATTTTTGCAATTGGTACTCAGCAATCCTATGCTCAGTCGGTATTCGATCAGGTGAACGATCCTTATTTTGGAGAAAGCTGTACAAGTATTATGGTTGGGAAAAAGGCTACAACAGATGGATCTGTAATTACCAGTCATACTTGTGATGGTAAATACCGAACTTGGTTACAGGTTGAAAAAGGACAAAAATTTGAGAAGGATACCATCCTTGAAATTTATAAAGGCAGTTTGAAGACAGAAACAGCCTGGGACAGACGAAAAATGTATGTGGCTGGCACAATACCTCAGGCAAAGGAAACTTATGCCTATTTAAATACAGCTTATCCCTGTTTGAATGAGAAGCAATTGGCTATTGGCGAAACAACCATTGTTGGTCCGAAAGAGTTGGTGAATGATAAAGGGATGTTTCTGATTGAAGAGTTGGAGCGTATTGCACTTCAGCGTTGCACAACGGCCCGTGAAGCTATTGCATTGATTGGAAAATTGATTAAAGATTATGGTTATGGTGATTGGGGTGAATGCATTACGATTGCTGATAAAAAAGAAGTTTGGCAATTGGAAATTTTTGGTGAAGGCCCGGATAAAGTTGGTGGTGTTTGGGCTGCGCAGCGCATTCCGGATGATCATATAGGTGTATCGGCAAATATATCAAGAATAGGTGTGATTGATAAAAAGAGTAAAGATTACTTTATGTATTCGGAAAATGTTTTTTCTGCAGCAAAAGAATTAGGCCGGTGGGATGGAGAAGAGGAATTTAAATTCTGGAAGGCTTATGGTAAGGTTGAAAAGCCATTTAAAATCAGGGAGTTTTTTATTATGAATGCTTTGGCTCCATCGTTAAAATTAGATTTTGAGGCTGAAGAATTACCATTTTCGGTAAAACCGGATCAAAAAGTTTCAGTACGGGATATTATTGCTTTGTATCGGGAAACCTACGAAGGGACTAAGTATGATATGACTCAGAATTTGAATGTGATAAAGAAAAAATACAACGAGGAAAAAGAGGAAATAGGTGCAGATACCATTACTGCACTAAACGCACATCCTTGGCCAAATGGTGACAATCGAAAGCTTTACAATTACCTGGAAGATGGATCGGTTGAGTATCAGCGGACAGTTGCCGTATCGTGGTGTTCTTACTCACACATCATTCAATTAAGAGATTGGTTACCTGATGAAATTGGTGGAAGAGCGTGGTTTTCTTTCGACAATCCAGCTCAAAGCCCTCGTATTCCTATTTACTCAGGAACAAGCGAATTGCCTGAAAGCTTTCAGTATTGTGGTCAGCATCGTTACCGCAACGATGCTGCTATTTGGCAATATCGCAAGGCGAACAAATTGGCTACTTTGCAATGGCAAACTACCCGGGAAGGAATGATGAAAGAGGTTGCTTATTTTGAGGAGAAAGGTTTTGAGGAGTCGGCTGCGCTTGAAGGACAAATTCAGAAGCTGTTGAAAGATGGTAAAACAAAAGAGGCAAAAGTATTGTTGAACAAATATACACGCGATTTTACAGGCGCTACCATGTTACGATGGAAAGAGCTGGAAAATGAATATTGGGGAAGGTTCGGTTTGGGATTTTAATAAAATCAGATTTATTCAAAAGCATAAAAAAGCCGGTTGAGCATCTGTCTCAACCGGCTTTTTTTATAGTGAAAAAAATCAAAATTGGAATCCAAATCCATAATCCCAATACAAGGAACCTGATTCTATACTTAGTATATAGAAAAAGCATAATCTGCTATTTGATGGAATTGACAGGCATGTGAAATGAATGTGCATAATGGGAAGATTCTTGAATGGATATTAAAACTGTAACAGGCTTATGAGTTTGGGAATGAAAATCAGTAATCCTATAATTACTGAAGAGAGTGAGCTCAATAAAACGGCACCAGCAGATAGATCTTTTATTTTTTTTTATGTGATAGTTGTTTTCTAGAGTAAGAAAATCTGCCATATTTTCAATGGCAGAATTAATCGTCTCAACAGTTATTACCAATGCAATAGAAAAAATAATGAAGCCCCATTCAATAGGATTGATATCCAGTACAATCGATAGAATTATGACTGTTAATCCCAAAAAAATGTGAATTCTGGAATTGTGCTCTTCCTTGAGTAGAATTCTTAATCCGCTGAAAGCGTATTTAAAACTTTTTAAGCGATCAATTATCGAGAATTTTTGTTCTGCTTTTTCATTTTATATTGCATTGGTAATAATTTACTCAGTCTTCATATTCAACTTGTACCAGTTAATATTTCTAGTGAAGTACATGGTGACTCCCAGTATTAATGCTAAGCCAATACTTCCCATTAATAAAGCATAATCGGCTAATTGCAGGGTGACAAATAAAAAGCCGTAAATACCCAGTATGGTGGCTGTTAAAACTCCTGTGAATTTGCCAGATTTAAATACACTTTTGGCATAAATTAATATCATCAGTGATGTTATGCCTGCTGAAATTAAATAGGCAATGTTAAAATTTGAATGCTCCGATATGGATATCAGTAAGATGTAGAAAAGACAAAGAGCCAGACCAACCAAAGTGTACTGAAATGGGTGAATTTTCCGTCCATTCAAAATCTCGACTAAGAAGAATACCAAGAATATTAAGGCAATGGTCATAACTGCATATTTGGAGGAGCGCATGGATTTTTGATAATCGTCCAGAGGCATAATCAGATCAACACCCAAGGCTGAATACAGCATTTCGTTTCGCATATTTTTATCGATCCATGTTTGTGGATAGTTTCGGTTTAGTTGCAGAATTTTCCAGTCGGCAGAAAAACCTTCATCGCTTACTTCTCGGTTGTCGGGAAGAAAGTTGCCATTAAAACTTGGCGAAGACCAGGTGGAAGATAGTTTCACTTTTGTAGTGCTGCCTAGCGGTATAAAGGAAAGGTTCTGGCTTCCCTGTAAATTTAATTGGAATGAGAAATCAATAGTTGAGTTGATTTGTTCCCTCAAATCAGGCAAATCGATACTTATGCCGGAGGAGACCATTTCGCTTAGTTTAGAACCGGCTTGTACATCCAGTTTTTGATTCCCCCAGTTCAGGGTAATCTGATCTTTTATGCCTCGAAGATCCGATATTCCAACAGTTAAGAAAGCTTTGTCGTAATTAATTTCTTTCAATCCATTTTGATCAATTTTGGTATTTGGTTTAAATTGACCCTTGAAGTCTAAAATACTTTTGTATACGACTACTTCGTAGATTCCTCTTTTTAGTTTTTCCGGTTCAATGTCTCCGTTTATGTTAATCTTTTCGGGTAGTATGTATAAATATTTCGTTTCCGTAATTGTTTTATTATCCTCAGAGCTGTGTTCGTAAGTTAAAGGTATTGTTAGGATTGGGCCGTTAATTTGCTGTTTGCCAGCCCATTTTTGACTGACTTCGTTTAATACCGACTGATTGAGCATTTCTCTTTCGCTGATGATTGATTTAATCATGCTGGCAGGAATCAGCAGTAAGAGCATTAAAATGGTGATGGTACCTAGTTTTAGTCCAACCGAATTCTTAATCCAGCTGTTTACTTTGTCGAATGGTGATTGGGTATTGTTCATTTTTATTTTGTTTTAAAAGTACTCTGAAATTCAAAGTAGATAATGAAAAAAAATTATTTAAGCAGTTGCTCTATGGCCTTTATGTGTTTGATAAAGGCCTGTTTGCCTTCATCCGAAGCAGAATATTTAGTGTTGGGTTTCCGATCCATAAACTCTTTTTGTACACGAATGTACCCGCTTTTTTCAAGCGACTTTAAATGGCTCGCTAAATTACCATCAGTAACGCCCAACAGGTTTTTAAGGGCATTAAAATCGAGGTAATCGTTTACCACCAAAGCCGACATGATTCCCAGCCGGATTCGGTTTTCAAAAGCTTTATTTAAATCTTTAAGCAGTTCTTTCACGATTTGTATTTTAACTCCATTACTATCCCATAAATGATATGTAGCAGACCGAATCCGATGCACCAAAAGATTAAACCATATCCGATGAAATAAGTGGCGGTCAAACCTAGTAAAATTTCAAGTATTCCCAAACTGCGGATTTCGCTTATTGTGTATTTACTGGCATTTACCAGTGCCAAACCATAAAATAGTAAGGTTAGTGGTGCAATCAATCCAATGTATCCTTTCATCAAAAGGAGAAGGCAAAATATACCACCGCTAATCAATGGAATTAACAAATTAATTAGAAGTGTTTTGGTTTGAGAATCCCACACTTTTTGTTTCAATTTTTTTGTCTTTAATCTGGTAAAAAACAGTCCAAAACTTAATGCGAGTATCAAGGTTACAAAACCAATGGTCAGCAATTCTATCAACTGATCAATATTTAAAAGGGTTCGGTTAAAGTCTTGATATTCAGATCTGGAATAAATTGTTGCCCAGGCAAAATAAGCACCAATAAGTGCAATTATACCTGCTGAGATACC
Source organism: Labilibaculum sp. (assembly GCF_963664555.1). Lineage (GTDB taxonomy): Bacteria > Bacteroidota > Bacteroidia > Bacteroidales > Marinifilaceae > Labilibaculum. The sequence continues at coordinate 2,191,054 of NZ_OY761461.1, forward strand.
AGATAAACCACTCAAAGAGATGAATTTAGACGATTTGTTCATCATTTCTTTGATGTCCTTTAAGTCTTCGATGTATTTTTGCTGATTCATAAAAAGTACTTTGTAATTCAAAGTAAATATAAGGGAAAAATATGAATTTGAAATATTTTACTAAAAAAAAAGTGGTTTTATTTTAGTTCTGACACCACTTTTTTATTGTATCTATTTGATTTTAAAGATATATACGTACAAAAACCTATTCTCATAATACGCTCATAAGCTGTTTCTTCTGATTGGAATAAGCTTGAACTTTGTTCCATATCAATTTGAACGGAGTAGCTTATGGAAATACATCAGATTACAATACAGGCAGGTATTGACAAGTTAGGCAATACGGAACGTTTGCCCGATTTGCGAATCAATAAAGGTGAAATATATGGAATTGTGGGACCTACCGGGAGTGGGAAAAGTCAGCTGATTGCAGATATTGAGCAGTTGGCACAAGGAGATACGGCGAGTAAACGCAAAATTTTAATTAATGGTGAAATTCCTTCCCATGAACTTCGGAGCGATCCCAGAAAGAAAATGGTGGCGCAATTGTCACAGAATATGAATTTTTTTGCAGACATGCCCGTTGCCGATTTTTTGAAACTTCACGCCAAGTGCAGAGGGAAAAAAAATATTGATGTAAAACACGTAATTTCTATTGCCAACACTCTTACGGGCGAGCCAATCAACGCAGGCGATAATCTAACAATTTTGAGTGGAGGACAAACCAGGGCTCTAATGGTCGCAGATGTTGCTATTATCAGCGAATCGCCGATTGTTTTAATCGATGAAATTGAAAATGCAGGGATTAAAAAGCACGAAGCTTTGCAGTTGCTGTCGGGCGAGGGGAAAATAATTCTTGTGGTTACCCACGATCCGGTTTTGGCTTTAAGCGCCCAAAAAAGAATTATTATGAGGAATGGCGGCATGCGCGATATTATAGAAAGTACTTACCGTGAGAAACAAATTTCTCTGCAATTAAATGATATCGATCAGTATATCTTGACTTTGAGAGAGGATGTGCGGGCGGGTAAAAAAATAGAAGAAGTCAATTTTGATGCATTGCTTCACGAATCGAGTTTTTTGAAATGCTTATAATCGATGAGTGATTGAGTTGTACATGTGGAAATAACAGATTAGTGAAACGAGCCATGCAAAATCATTTACTGCAACGAATAATGATTGCCAAGCTGTTTTCAAAGGTCTTAATTAAAAAAATATGAAATTTATTATTGTTGCCGGAACACCTGGTGCCGGAAAAACGGCTGTTCTGATTCACACCCTAAAAATATTATTGCAACAGAATGTAAAGCCATCGGTTGTAAAGATCGACTGTTTGTATTCTGATGATCCCAAACGCTTTGCAAAATTGGGCATTCCGGTTCAATTGGGTTTGTCGATGGACATGTGTCCCGATCATTTTTCGATTTATAATACCGATGCAATTCTGGAATTTGCCAGAGCACAAAATTCTGAGTTTCTGTTTATGGAGACGGCAGGTTTGTGTCACCGATGTGCGCCTTATACCGATAATAGTTTGGGTGTTTGTGTGATTGATGCTACCAGCGGTCCCAATAATCCTATGAAGGTGGGCCCTTTTCTCAGTTGTGCCGATATTGTGGTGATTACCAAAGGAGATATGATATCGCAGGCGGAGCGGGAGATATTTCGGGAATGTATTTTGGAAACCAATCCGAATTGTTCAATCATAGAGGCGAATGGATTAAGCGGGCAAGGAGCTTCAGAACTGGCCCTGCAAATTAAAAGTACCGAAAATAATGTGTCTGAAAATGAAAGTTTGCGGCACAATGCACCTTTTGCGGTTTGCACGCTTTGTGCAGGTGAAAAAAGAGTTGGAGCTGAACACCACCGTGGATTGTTACGGAAAATGAACGGCATGCAGGAATATGTTGGCGAATAAGTTGTTGCCACTTTAAGGAGTAGAAATATGGAAAAAAAGATGATAGAGTTTCTTCCCGGGTTCAATTGCGGGCGTTGCGGCTTTGGTTCATGTATTGATTTTGCTGAAGCAATTCAAACAAAATCGGAAAGCATAGATTTATGTCCCTTTTTAACACAGGAACGATTTATTGCTAATAAAGTAGAAATTGAGAGATTAGTAACCAGCCGGGTGAATGCTTGTCAGAAAAAAATAGCAGGAGTAATTGATGCTTACGAAGCTGATATTGTTTTGGATCCATTGAAAGGAGAGATTTCATGCCGGGAAGTGTTGATGCCTATGGCTTTAGTTAAATTACAGATAGGGGAAGTGATTGAGTACAGACCCTTGGGATGTCCGATAGTACATTACGGAAAAGTGATAAAGATTGATCATTTGTTGGTTACTGTACACCTGATTGGGCCGTGCAGAAGGAGAGAAAGCGAGACTAAGTTTACACCGGTGGGTTGTTGTATGGTCATTGCTTTTGAGGGACGGTTTCATGGGAAAAATGTAAAAGTGGGTGAAACGGTGAGGTTTTTACCAAAACATTGCATGATGCAAAAGGTTCACTCAGGAGTAGTGGTTAAAATTGAAGATGAGAATGTCCTGATTGAAGGAATTGACTTGAAAGTGTGGCAGCCACCTGTTGTTCATGCTATTAAATAAATTTTTAAGCGCTCTTCGAGTTTTTTTAATCGCTTAGAGCGCTTTTGAATTTTATGCTTATAAATCAATATTGTCCAATTTGTTTTTTTGTATTGGGCTGTCCGCCCAAACCCGACTTCATTTTTTTGGCTTGATCCAAAAAACGAAGCAAAAAAAATCAAGGCTACTTTTTAAATAACTTCCTTATTTATCTCACACTTAAGTGCGGTCGGGCGATTTTCGAACAAGTTCTCAACTTCCCGGTCTTACTAAAGCGTCGAGTTAAAACAAAAGCTATTTAAAAAAATGCCAAAAAATCATGGCGCAAAAAAGCGAGACCTACAAAACATTACATCGGCATTAGACTAATACCTCATCTAAATAAAAATACAATATTTAAAAAGAATCTCATATCTCACGATCTATTGCTTATAAATGAATGAGTCCCATTATATCCAGCAGATAGGTGAACAACATCGACAAAGAAAAAGCAACAATGGGAGCAATGATCCACATTACAAAAAAACGATCGACTTCGGTTTTACGAAATATATTTCGGAATCCCAGTTTCGCGACACCAATTCCTATAATAGCACCAACATTAAGCTGTACCAGTGAAGTTGGAATCCCTTTGATTAGTGACGCGCTAAGTAACAGACTTGCTGAGATAAAAGCGATGATGACTGCTTCGATTCTTCCAAACAGCACGATTTCTTTGCCCGTATTCTGCAATATTTTATCTCCAAAAATTGAGCTGCCAATTGAGAAACTTGGCGCAACGATTAGTGTGGCCAGTATCATTACATGCAAGTAGTGATTTTTGGTTACCATTAACTCGTTGCAGGCCATTGATGATAAGGGACCGGCGGCATTTGCAACATTATTGGTTCCTATGGAAAAGGCTGCGTATAAGGACATGATTACGATTAAACCTTTTAACAGATAACTGTCGTTTACTTTTTTGGAGATGGTGTAACCACGTTTTCGTATGGGTTTGTAAATGTATTTGCCAATAAAAAATGCCAGGGCAAAAGCTGCAATTGGCATAATGAACCAGGTTGGGAGTATTTCGAATAACAGTTTATCGGTATTTAGTGAATTGAAATAGATGGCCGGTGCAGTTACGGCCATTACTGTTGACTGACTGGTTGATTGAGGGATACCAAAGAGATTGGCAATTAGTAAGGAAACAGCCACGGCCAATAATATGGCTGAGACAACCGAAAAACTCATTAATTGTGGATTCAGAAGGCCTTTTCCAACGGTTCGGGCAGTTTCTTTACCGCCAACAATGGCGCCAATAAAAACCATCAGCCCAAATAAACCGGGAATCAGACTCTTTTTGATTACATTAGAACCATAGGCTGCAGAAAAGGCTGGTCCGGTACCACTTCCCCCCATATTTACAGATAAAAAAATGGCGATTACAAAAGGAATTAAAAAAGGGATCAGCATAGCAGAATGTTTTGATTTGTTATCATCAAAAGTATTTCATCTGTAAGCTATATATCAGCGTATAAAAACGTAATTGCGCAATAGGTATTTGTACGTAGTGTGTCTGAAGTAAAAGGAATGTCTTTATCCTTTTTCAGATTTTTGGGTCACTCTTTTTTACACCTCAAAAATGTGATTTTTAATGGCATAAATAACTAAAGATGCTGTGTTTTTCGATTGGGTTTTTAGCAGGATGTTTTCGCGGTGTTTGTCAACCGTGCGTTTGCTGATAAAGAGCATTCCGGCTATTTCCTGATTCGATAAGCCCTTGCAAATGTTGTATAGAATTTCAACTTCCCGCTGTGTTAAATCAGATTTTGAGGGCTGATTTTTTTTTCGGTTCAAATTGGCAATAATACTTTCCAATATTTCGGGTGAAAAATAGTTTCGTCCCTCCATAACGGCTTCGATGGCTTGCTGAACTTCTTCGAAACTGGAATTTTTCAGCAAAAAGGCTTTGGCTCCGGCATCTATCATCTCCGAATAATAATTCTCATTGGCATGCATCGAGAGAGCAATTATTTTGGAGGCTGGATATTTTTTCATCACCTCATTACTTGCCTCTATTCCATTCATTACCGGCATTTCAATATCCATAAGAATAATGTCAGCCTGCCAGTTGGCCAGCAAATCCAATAATTCCTGACCATTACTTACTTCCTTAATTTCAGGTTTGCTGTTTTGATTGTTGAGAAGAAAGGATAGCCCTTCACGAAACAAATCGTGATCATCAACCAGTGCCAATTTTAAAGCTTCAGTCATGATATAGGTATTTCAATTTTGAGATAAACCCCTTCATTTTTCCTGCTGTTTATTTCAATGGTTCCGTCCAACGATTTTACCCTCGTGTGGATGTTCGATAAGCCCATTCCTTTTACAGGATCCGATCCCGGGGAAAAGCCGATCCCATTATCACTGTACATTAATTCTAATTTTTGATGATAGCTAAGGAGTGAAAGGTCGATTTTAGATGCCGAAGCATGTTTTATGGTGTTGCTGAACAATTCTCCGATGATCCGATAGAGGATTAATTCAACGTTGTAGTCGAAACGTTTTCCGCACAATTGAATATTCAATTGAATCCGGTATTGATCTGTCAGCTGAATTCCCCCTATAAATGTTTTAATGGCTTTTTCCAAACCATATCGTTCCAAAATATGCGGGCTCAACTTGTTCGATATCTCCTTAACGGTGATAATGGCTTCGTTGATGGCCTGATCTGTTTTTTGAATGATTTGCAGGTTATTTGAATTTTCAGCAGATTTATTTAAAGCGGAATTTGTCATTTTAATAGTGGAGAGAATCGGCCCCAATCCATCGTGCAATTCTTTGGCAAAGCGGTAGCGTTCCTGTTCTTCGGTCTTGATAACTGCACTCAGCACTTTTGCTTCATTTTCTTTTCTCTCTTTATCTACCTTATCCTGCAGTTGAAAAATACGCCGAATGTAAAAAGCACCCAAAAACATGAGCAATGAAATTACGACAGCCATCCAGTTGGTGATGAATGTTTCCGATTTGCTTTGGTTTGCAGTGAACACATTAAAAAGTTCTGTAAATCTGCGCACAGCCATTAGCAAGAAACCCATGGAAACCATAATCCAGGAGCTGTTGAAGCGTGTTTTTGGAATCAGGCTAATGGTAATGAAAAAAGCTCCGAATTGTAATAGAACAGATATTATTAGTGCAATTTGTAAAAACATAAAACAAGAATAAGAATTCTGTTGTTTTGAAATATACGCTTAAAACCGTATTTTATGATCTTCACATGATAAGCCAGACATCTGTTCAGATTACCATGTGAAGTTTCTTGTTCTGAAAATGCAGTTAATTTGTTACCGGAACGTTTTTTACTGGATATTCTCTTTTTTGATAATTCGTTTGTATCCGGTATAGGCATTAAGCTGCATGATTTTAAATTTGATCAGCTTTTCTTTCACCAAGGGAAGCTCATCTAAAATTTCTTTTGCGTGTTCCAGACTCTTGCATTCCATTATTAAAACAGCATTATTGTGCTCGTTAAAATAGATTTCGCGCAGGTATTCCGATATGTATAATTGGTGAACATGGTGGGCTTCCTGCTCTAAAATGTAGCTTTTGTTGCTCCAGTCAACATCTTTAAATTCTTTTTCTATAGCTAATATTTTCATAATTACAGTTTTATGTATTTTGGGTTTAAGAATGGGCAGTTACAACGAACTGCAGGTCTTATTGCAATTTGCTTCTGTGATGATCAAAGAAACTGATACACTAATGTATTAAAATATATTTCAATGCAAACAGAAAAATTTACACTTTTATTTCGTTTGATTGATTTCTGTTTTTAATACCTGTTCAATAGAAAAAAGCAGCTCCCAAAAGAAGCTGCTTTGAATCAATTTAAATGTAATAATATGATTAAAGGGCTCCTTCATCATATGCTTTTTCGCCATGCAGGGATGCATCCAAGCCCAGGTCTTCGTCAATTTGATTCACCTTTACCGGAGTAATGTAGTTGATGATTGCCAGCATTAAATAGGTAAATACAAATGCATAACTGGCACTTATCAGCACTGCAGCAAGTTCTTTCAGAAAGAAGGCACTGTCGCCTTCGAGCAGGCCTGCCTGGGTGTTAACCGTTGCAGATGCAAAAATACCTAATGCGATGGTTCCAAAAACACCACCCATACCGTGAACCCCCCAAACATCGAGAGCATCATCCCAGCCCCATTTGTTTTTAAGCTGCACAGCAAAATAGCAAAGAGCACCTGCAGCGATTCCAATAATCATGGCTGCCCACAATGGAACAAATCCTGCCGCAGGAGTGATGGTTGCCAAACCGGCAACAGCACCCGTTAAAAGTCCTACGAATTTTGGCTTTCCTTCGCGTGCCCATTCAATAATCAACCAGGTAATGGCAGCAAACGAAGCCGCTACATCTGTATTTAAAAAAGAAAGAGTTGAAATGGCATCTACATCCAATTCGCTGCCGGCATTAAATCCATACCATCCGAACCAAAGCAAACCGGTGCCAATTGCAACCAAAGGAATGCTGTTTGGAGGAGTTTGATTGTCGCGGCGTTTGCCAACGTAGAATACAGATGCCAAGGCTGCAAAACCTGCTGTTGCGTGCACCACAACACCACCGGCAAAATCAAGAACACCCCATTGGGCAAGAATACCGCCCCCCCAAATCATATGTACAAATGGGTAGTAAACAAATAATTGCCACAATACCAGAAAGATGAGGTAAGCTTTAAAAGTTACACGATTCACAAATGCTCCTGTTATCAGCGCAGGTGTAATAATGGCAAACATCATCTGATAAGAGATGAAAATATAAGTTGGATATTTGCCACCGGCTCCGGCAAAGGGAGAATTGAAATCAATTCCATTTAAAAAAGCAAGATCGAGGTTTCCGATGATTCCTCCTTCGCCGCCGCTAAAGCATAGGGAATAGCCAAGAGTTACCCACATAATTGTGGTGATACCTAATGATACAAAGGTTTGCATCATTACGCCTAAAATATTTCGTTTTCCGGCTAATCCGCCGTAGAAAAAGGCCAGTCCTGGTGTCATTAACATCACCAGACTGGTACATAAAATCATAAAAGTAGTTGATCCTGTATCAAACATGATAGTTAGGTTTTAGTGTTTGTTAAAAAGAAAATCCAAAAACAAAATAGATTTTTTCATCTGCCGGATTGGTTATGACTGAAGCTGAAAGGGGGAAAGAAAGTTTTTCGTTGACGGCAACTTCTTTTGAAAGAGTTACACCCAGATTAACAACACCTGCTTTGCTTCCATAGTAACCGCTCTCGCCATTAAATCCTGTAGAGGTTTTTGCTTCAGCAGGTTTGGTCAGATTCATACCTAAAAAGGCATCGAGAGTTACGTCGTTTGCCATTTTATGACTGTATGACAACTCTGTGTAAGTGGAGTACTGGAGTCCGGTTTTCTGATTGAAATCAGCTGCGTTTGGATGATCTCCAAGTGTAACAGCATCTGCTCCCCAGAAGTTAACTGCGACCATTAATCCAAATGGAATTTTGCTGCTGCCGTTAAAACTGAAGCTTCCTTCCAGAACATGACCTGTATGATCATTGTTGAATTCAAAATACCTGTAATCTTCGCCTTCGTTTGGGAAGAAGTAATCTGTTAGCGTAAGACTAAACTGATCTTTTGCAAAAGTATAGCTCAAATACAGGTCGAATTCCTGACCTGCATTGTTTCCGCCTAAGGAATAAGCTCCCCATGCACCCAATTCCCAACCTTTGCAGCTAAGGCTTGCAGATGGCTGAAGACTCGGACTTGTGCCTCCAAATTGTGTTCCCCGCCAAATATAGCGGCTCATTACATCGGCACCAAAGTCAAGTACCGCTTTCTCTTTTTGTCCAAAGGAATAGCTGCTAATGCTCAGCATAAAAGCCAATAGCAGATATACGCCTGATCGTTTCATAGAATTCATGTTAGTTTGTTATTGTGTGAATTATACTATGACGAATATAGGAGAGAGCAAATCAGCCCGAAATAGAGAATTACCCCTAAAATGCATTACTGAAAATGGCGGTACACTAGGAAAATTACCTAGTGTGGGAATAAAGTAGAATCAGGAGATAATTTAGGTCACTTTAATAATCAGGCATAAATTTTAGTTCATCTACATCCTCGAAAGATTGAGACCTTGAATATTCAAAGAACAGAGGGGTGTATGTTTACAATCAAATTCTTGTCTGGGAAAGCGAATATTTGTGTATAAAGAGTAGCTCCCAAAGGAGAAGGGAAAACAGCTTCATTTTTTTTGTTTGTTGGATTTGTAAAGCTCCTTCTCCTTTAGGAGAGGATTGGGATGAGGTTTTTAAAAGTCTGTTAAGCAGTAAATAATTCTGATAATTGTAATTTTTACAATGCACCCTTTTGCCTGTCGGCACCTTCCCTTAAAAAGGAAGGATTCATTTATTTAAGGTGTTTCTCCCTTTTTTAAGGGGAGATGTTTGAAGAACAGAGGGGTGTATGTTTATAATTAAACTCTTGTCTGGGAAAGCGAATATTTGTGTATATTTTGCTAATTAAGTTCCAATTCGATGATGTGGTTTATGATGGCATATTTCACCAATTCGGCAGTGGTGTTTAAACTTAATTTGCTCATAATGTTGTTTTTATGGCAATCAACAGTGCGGACACTGATGTTGAGTTGATCAGCCACTTCTTTATTCATGAATCCATCAGCCACCAGACGAAGAACTTCGGTTTCGCGTTTGGTTAGTTCTCCGTGATTTTTGTCGTCTTTATTGCTTCGCATAAGGCTTCTCATCACAATATTACTGATTACCTGATTAAAGTATTCGTTGCCCTTGTTCACTTCATGAATGGCCTGGCTAAGTTCATCGCCTGCGATATCTTTGGGCAAATACGCTTTGGCTCCTGCATCCATGGCACTTAAAATAAATTCCTTATTGTTGTGCATGGATAGAATGATGGTTTTTATGCAGGGATGTTTTTTTGCCAGATATTGAGTGAGTTCAATGCCATTAATTCCAGGCATGCTAATATCAGTAATGATAATTTGAGCAGCCAATTGATCCAATTTTTCAATCAAATCATTTGCGTTTCCAAATTCTCCAATAACATTTATGTCTTTGCTGTTGTGCAGTAAGGATTTTAATCCGTCGCGAAACAATTTGTGATCGTCAACCAAAACAACATTAATCTTATTCATATGTTTATAATTTTAAGTTTTTGCCATATGGTCCCGAAAGCTTTCGGGATTACCATGCACGGAATAATCATCTCCCTGTGTGTAAAAACACCTTTGGAATGGACGTTTCATACTGATATTTTTACTAATGGAATTTTACATTGTACCTTTAAGCCATGAGGATATTCTTCCTCTAAAAATACATTTCCTCCTAATATGGAAATGCGTTCTGTAATATTTGATAAGCCGTTGCCGTTTTTAGGAATTCCATTCAGAGGCAATCCGATGCCATCATCTTTTATTTCGAAAAACAGGTAATCTGCTTTTTGCGTTAACTGGATGTTGATATTTTTAGCCTGGCCGTGTTTTATGATATTGTTAGTTGCTTCCTGTGCAATTCGGTAGAGGTAGGTCTCTGTTTTTTTGCTGATTTCAGGTAAATCGCCCTGAATCTGTAAATCAGTTTGTAATAAGCTGTTTTCTTCAATTCGCTGCAGCAGACTGCCAAGAGCATGATTCAATCCGAATTCCCGTAAAACAGCAGGCATTAAATCATTTGACATGCTCCGGATCTCTGTCATTAAATCGGTAAACATTTCCCGCGATTCCCCCAATACGGCAGCTGCATTTTCCGGAGCCGTGTTTTCCAGCCGCATTTTAATGGCCAAAATAGTTTGAGCCAATCCATCATGCAGTTCCCTGGCCAACCGGCTTCGTTCTGCTTCCTGTCCATCTATCATCGATGAAATACTTTGGTCTTTGGCAATTTGAAGGTTCTCCTGCTGTTCTTTAATTTTCCGGGTCATTTGGTTGAAAGCCGCAAGCAATTCCATGATTTCGCCATCGGCTTTTATATCGGTAACCTGTTCGTAAATTCCCGATGAAATTTTCTCCGTTTCGGCCCGCAGTTTCCGGATAGGAGCTGTTATGGTGTTGGCAATTATGGCAACAACACCCAGCAGCAACAAACTTAGAATAATCAGAATGTAAAACATAGAGTTTCCGTAATTCCGAATGGGAATCATGGCTTCGTGTTGATCTATTTCAGCAAGAATCACCCAATTTAAATCCGGCAGATTCATTTTGCTGTAAGAGCTTAGCACCTGAACGCCTCGGTAATCTTTAAAAATATCGGAACCAATACTATCCTGAAATGCCAGTTTTACACCTTTGGTTGAGGCTTTAAGCGCGTAAGTAGAATTTTCCTGAAAGCGGCTTGTACTTCTCAACAGATGATCTTCTCCCACCAGATAAGCTTCGCCGGATTTACCCAATCCGTTCAACGGATTTCGATCGAGCATAATGGAATTGATAATTTCTGTATTGATACTAAAAGCCACAACGGCCTTTTGCTCTTGAAAGCTGATTGTTCGGCAAATAAGGATTTCTGTTTTTGACTGATCTTTTGTGTTGAGCAGTTCCCGAACCGAAATTTCATTTTTAGGAAGCAGACCGGCAAACAATTGAAGATGCTCAGGCTGTAATTTTGTTTGGCTCAGATCACCGGTTTTTGGCTTGATTTGGAAACCCGAAGAAACTGTATTCGACTGATAGATGTAAATGCTTTTATAATTTTGTTTGCCGGTAAGTAAGGAAGCAAAACCAGTTTTAAAAATGCGATGATCACTAATGAAATGGGAGAGATTCACCTTACTTTTTTCAGGAGGGAAACTGAATGTAAGAGTACTGATTGCTTCTATTTCATGAATGCATTGCCGGAAAAAATCTTCAACGCGCTTTTTCTTTTCAATCCGCACGGATGTAAGCTGGTTAAAGGTGCGTAAAATAAGAGCATCTTTTGCCTGTGTATAGGCAAATATACCAACAATAAGTATTGATAATAAGTTGAGTACGACAAAGTATATCAGGAGCTTGTTAGCTAAAGATTTCCTCATACCGGTTTCTGTAAGTTAGTGTGTTTGTTGCTGTCAAAGGTATTATTTCTCCTCAAATCAGGCTTTCGAAAACGATTGTTTTTATTGAAAGAAGTTATTTTTATAATGAATCCACATTAAGCCGGGGGCAATTGTTACCTATCTGAAGTATTGCTTTTTGTTCTTTACTGCAGAAAGTAACTGTTTTAGTTGGATTTGCTGATCAACAGCAAACTTCGGTCAATTTCCTGAAGCAATCGAAGCGTATTAATTTGTTGTTTTTGATCCAGCAGGAAGGTTTTGCTTTCAGGAAATCCACTCATGGCGCGAATAATTTTCCACTGAAGTAAGTTGTTGTCCATATATTGACGATAACATTCCAGCAGGTGTTTCAATAGTTCTGGTTCGGAATCGTAAAAGTTAATAAATCCAATGGCATCAATGGCTTCGGAAATTTGTTTCGGTTTATTTGCTTCGAGTACAGTAAGCAGCAGCGGAAGAGCTTTTTTTCCGAAACGAATAAGAGTACGGGCAGCAATATCCCTTGGCAAAGGATAACTGATTTTTTTGAATTCCTTTGCCGGGATTTCCTGATGTTGATTGCTTCCTATTTTGCCTAATTGTGCCAGTAAAGGCTCAATAGACAAAGAACCTATCTTTACCAGCGAATCGCAGATTTCAAGTTTAGAATACAGCTTTGTTTCTACCTGCAGTGCCGAAATCAGAGCAAATACAGATTCTTGAGTTTGGTGTTTCGCAAGTAAATTGGCAGCAATGGTTCTTTCGCCTGCAATTGAACTGCTGATAAGCGCAGTTAGTTCCTTACATGTTAGATGATCAAATTTTGTTTTTTCGGCATTTGATGCGTAACCACGGGATATTTTTTGAGCTTCTTTTAGGTTCATTAAGCTTTATAAATCGATTCTGTTTTTTGCAAAAGTATTTAATTTGGAGGAGTAAAAGCCAAAATAGGATGCGGTTTCGTGATGCATGCTGCCAAATTGGTTTTCAGTTCGCAGATCGCGTCTTTTTGATTCGGTCGGTGCGCTCGTTTTTTTTCGCTTTTAATTTTGCCTGAATGCCGCAACACATTGCTTAGTTCGCAATTTTTATATCGATTAATTTTTCGATGTTGTTGATCGGTTTGGCATTGTGAACCTCAATTGAAAGGCCGCGTCCTTCGGCATATTTTTTAGCACCAGCCAAATCTTCTTTTATGGCTGCATCGATATCGCCCGCCATAACCTGATCCATTGCTTTTTGTCCAAAAACAAAGGCCGCTTTAAAATACCCTTGCCGGGGAAGAAGGTAAATAATCGCCCGTTTTTTATCTTTTAGGCGAAAGCTCCATCCGTAATTTTTACCGGGATAGTTCCACTCTTCTTTTGGGTTTGGATATTTTTTTCGAACACTTTCGGCAATCTGTTCCCATAAAGGATAAAGCGAAGCCAATTGTTCCTGTAAACCTTTCTGTGTGGGTTCTGCTGTTTTGTCGGTAAAAATGCTGATGTCCATCGTATTTTTGAATTAGCTGGTTTCTATTTTTGATTGATAGTTTGATCAACTAAAGTTAAATAAGATTTGAACGCCAACAAAAAAACAAATAAAGAGGCGAAAAATGGTGAAGTGCTTGCTGTGAGAGGCTTAGGGTGAATTGAAATTGCAAAGCCTGTTTTGCTGCCAAAACAGAATTTTTTTTCATTTCAATTGAGGCACCTTGGCAAAAAAAATGTCTCATAGTATTCGATAAAATCTTTTTTTAATGATTGTCTGTGCCATGTTACTAATTTTTATTGGTTGAATATATTGTTTGGGATCCTGTATTAAAGCTAGGAAAGATTTTTTAGTAAAAATGCTTTTTTTTTGATGTTTTTTTCTCAGGAGACTTAACATCGCAAAAATACTGGGCTTACAGGATGAAAATTAATTGTATTGATAGAGTGTTTGTTACTGAATTTTGAATGTTTTTTTATAAATCAAAAAGCAAAATAATATATGGTTAAGTTTAAATAAAGCCTAAACAGGGCGAAGTTCAAAAAATCACCCCTTTTGTTTTGTGTTGCTGCTATTTAATAAACAGGTTTTTGCATGTGCTTTAAGCGAAAGGATAAAAAAATGACGTTTTGCTATATTTAATTTGTTTTGTTAATTATTTTGTGTGTGGTGATTGGTTTGAAATACCTGTTTTTATTGTCTTCTTACTGCAAATTTTGTTTTTGTGAAAAATATGGCGTGTAAGTGTTTTTCGGAACAAATTGTATCATGCAGCAATTTGCAAAAGACATTTTACAATTTGCAAAAGACCCGTTTGCGTTTGCAAAAGACGTTTTGGAAGTTAATTTTGGCAATTTTGGCGCTTCAAATGAGCCAAATTGTGCCCGTTTTCGTCTCAGAAAAATCCCAACATGCATTTTGAAACTCCCAACATGCATTTTGGAAATTGCAAAATGCCATTTGAAAGTTTCCTGAAAGCCAGATTAAAATGCAATGGATCGTTTCTGATCGGCAAAATGCATCCTCTTCTGCGGAGGTTCTGAACGAAACCAATCAATCAATTTCAAAAAATTACTTTGTTGTTTTCTTGCCTAGAAATATCAGAACACAAAATAGTGTAAACATATTTTTTATGATTTCCTGTTACAATTAAAAAAAGATAAGTACATTCGGTTTCTAGTAACGATAAGTAATTACAAATTAGTCTTGTTATTGGGAGGAGTAAGAACAATATTCTTACTGGAAACTAATTTAGGATGTATTTGAGAGCTGAACATCTAAGCGGACTATTGAAAAATGAGTTCAATAAAAGTAGGCCTTACTGCCTGTATTTTGGGAAATGTGGATAATGGTGAATAAAACCGGCAAATTAAGACTCAAAACATAATATGTGTACATTACTGCCCAATATGGGTCGGTAAATACACTTTTGCAATAAATATAAACGAAATAAAGCCCATTGCTTTATTTAAGAGTTGGGCACAAGCAAAAAACAAATCTAAAAATGAATAAGAGATTCTATTATATACTGATGGTTTTATGTATTTGTGGAATTCCTTTTTTCGGGTTTGGAATAATAAATACATTGGTCAGTTTAAAATACGAGACAGAAGGAGTAAATGAGTGCATTTCTTTGACGACAAGCTATGACTTGTGTTTGACACTGAATATTCTGAAAGGATTGACATTATTATGTACTATATCATTATTCATTTTAATAGTATTTAAGCAAAAATTAATTAAAACAAGAAAATAAAGCTGACCTATGACTGAATTAGTAAAACTCTATTGGAAAGTTTATCGATTAAAAATAGCAATTGTAATTACATTAATAATAATCGGGGCAACATTATTGCTACCGTTGTTAAAGGTGGAAACATTTGATTTAGTTGAATCATTGATCCAAAGCGTAATCGCAATAGGATTATATATAATTATGACTCCTGTTTTTGTGATTGGTTATTATTTCTATAAAAAACAGCAACAGGACAGAAATCCTGGATATAAGATGGAATTGCCAGACATATATAGCCTTGACATATATTTAAGTGTTTATACTGTTTATGCGACTTTAGCTTTTATAGCAAGTCTCTTTATGGACAATATATTTCATTAAAATAAATGCCAGTGCCCAACAATGCATAATAAGGCATGTGGGGAGCAGTGCTTCGCGAGCGGTGGTGATTTCTATTTGACCGCCTAATACTTTTAAAGTTACTTTGTTTTGTTAAATTAGTCCCTTGTAAAAGCATTAGGCTCAGTGTGGTTTTGGAAAGGCAGACAATTTCAATCCCCACACAGCCTCATATGCCAACGTTGTGGGGCATGCAAAAAAAGACCTCGTTATAATCTTATGGGAGATTAATATAAAAATTGTCATTAGAGAAAAACTATGAAAAAATTGATTTCAACATTAATCCTGACATTTATAATCTTGACTGGATACGGACAAGAAACGGGAAAGAATTTTATCGACCAAAATTACATTGAAGTAACTGGGCATGCTGACAACGAAGTCGTCCCGGACAAGATTTTTCTGAAATTTTTCATAAACGAGAAAGATTTTAAGAATCAAACACTTTCTGAAGTTGAAGCAAAAATGATTCAAAAGCTTAAAGAAATCGGGATTGACGTTGACAAAAAACTAGCGGTTAAAGACTTTGTTAGTAATTTCCAAAACTATTGGATTCTAAAACCAGACATTAGACTAATCAAAGAATATGAACTATTAGTAAATGATGCGAAAACTGCGGGAACTGTTTTTCTTGAGTTTGAAAAAATCGGGATTTCGAGCATTTCAATTGATAAACTCGAAAATAGTGAAATTGACAAATACGAACTCGAAGTCAAAGTTAAAGCCATGAAATCAGCACAAGAAAAAGCTAAAGCTATTGCCACTTCAATTAATCAAGATATTGGAAGAGCGATATTGATTCAAGAGAATCCAAATTTTGTGAGAGTTGAGAATGCTATTCAAGGCAGAGTAGCAGGAATTCAGATAAGGGGTGTTTCATCGCTAAAAAAGTCATCGAGCGTTGGGGGAGCAAACATTGAATTTGAAAAGATTAAACTAGAATATAACATAATTGCAAGATTTGAATTAAAATAATGCACGACCCCACAACACGTCGTATACTGCATAGCCTGCCGCAGGCGCAACACAGGCTACGCAGCATACGACCATCCGTTACCTGCAAGCTTAAAAGAGCCGCAGTCCAATAATGAGAATAGAGATTAAATTATGATATGACTAACATTAATAATAGGATTTCTAATCAGTATGATTCTTTTTACTCTGTTCATAATGAATCTGGGATACAAACAAGGTAATCCTGAACTTTTGTATTTAGGATTAGGACTACCACTTTGGTTTTATTTCTTGATAATCTATGCAAAATGGCTTAATCGAATTGAAGTGGAACAAGAATACTTTAAGATTAAGAATTTAATTTTTGGACAGAGAATTATAGACTACAAGGATATTGAACAATGGGAAGTAATTCAAACGACAAGAATCTCTCAGCAAAACTTATTAATAAGAGTAAAAGGAAAAAAGTTAGTTATTTCTAATATGATTGATACGGAGAATTATGAAACTCTGCGCCATAGATTGAGAACTAATTGGACTGAATTAGAAAGGGAATATAAATAATGAAACGAATTATAGTAATACTTGGATTCTTAATTAGCATCAATTGTCTTGCTCAAGATAGCATACAGATTGATTCAATAAATAATGAAGAGATAGTTGATATTTTTAATACAATCCAACTTCTCAAAGAATTTAAAACTGAGAATCTAATGATTCGTTTGTTTAGTTACGGGAATGAATCAGGAAGCGCTGGGTTTAATAATGGAGAGATTACAGATGATATTTATTTTGCAGTTTCTGAAATTGATGAATTGCCCAAACAATCGCTTTTTAGGATTAAAAATCTATACTCAACTGAGATTGTAAGCATTGTTGATTCTAAAAATGACAAAGTTCTAATTGCATTAACACATATTGAGAATAAGACTAAAAAAACATTGAAATTAGAATTGACAATTAATGAATTAACAAAAGCCAGCAGGTAACAAAGTATATAACTAATGGCAGTATTCATACGGGTTTCAGCGGTTTTAACCCGCATTAATTTTGGCTACGGGCTGACAAGAAATTGCGCCGCAAACTGCCCACTAGTCATAGTGTGCCAAGAAGCTGCACATCGGCATAAAACAGTGCAGCATGCTTTATTTGAGATGGTGGATAGCAGTTGTAAGCTAGACCCACCGGTGTCGTTTTACAGGAAAGGGCATCAAACCACCTAAAGGTGCTGTGGTAAAGAGCCATGGTATTGAGCGTTTAGGAGAATCTATACCGAGAGTATAGCAGGTATTAATAGAAGAGATGAACGAAAGTGAACCACTGATGAGGTATCGAGAAGTGGATAAATTCTGTCAAAAGTCGCAAAGTATGTTATGCGATGATAAGTGCAACGGAAACCTGTTTATTGGTTGCACGGCAGGCGGGTTATTCCCTTCGGTCATGATCTCCACTTCGTTACGGTACAGGTGGCATGACTTCTATTTAGGCTCATATAAGGAACTTGGGAGCCTGTGTTGTAATGTGAAGTGAAAGGCGCAATAAGTACAACTTAGAGGCCGAATAGCAATGTACAACAACAGGGACGGATCTATCCGTAGTAGTGTTGATGTTTCTGTAATGGAAATGGAGCAAAGGGATAGAGTCGTATGGTTTTAGAACAGAAATCAACTCGATAAGAGGATGAATCTATGGAATGAAACGAAATCGGTACCAATAAGTCGTACCATGATATGGAATGCTTACAAACAAGTGAAATCCAATAAAGGAAGTGCTGGAGTTGATGAGATTGGTTGGGATGAATTTGAATCCAACCGATCACAACAACTCTACAAACTCTGGAATCGTATGGCATCGGGGAGTTATCTTCCACCGCCAGTAAAAGAGGTTGAAATTCCGAAAAAGGATGGAAAAATGCGTAAGCTAGGAATTCCTACTATTGTCGATCGCATCGGTCAACAAGTGGTCAAGAATTATCTAGAACCAAGATTTGAATTAATTTTCAGCAACAACAGTTATGGCTATCGACCTAGTCGAAATGCGCATCAAGCATTAGAGGAGGTTCAGCGTAATTGTTGGAAAAACGACTGGGTAATTGATTTAGACATCAAAGGGTTTTTCGATAATATTGATCATGCAAAACTGATGCTGGCGGTACGAAAGCATGTAGCCGAGAATTGGGCGTGTGTGTACATCGAAAGATGGTTGCATATGCCAATTCAACGAAGAAATGGGGAATTGATACAAAAACAAGGAAAAGGCACACCGCAAGGTGGCGTTATCAGTCCATTGTTGGCGAATCTGTTTCTACATTATGCTTTCGATAAATGGTTAGAGAATCTAAATTCCAATGTGAAATTTGAGCGTTATGCTGATGATGCCATAATTCACTGTAGAACCAAAAGGCAAGCAGATTGGCTGCTGAACAAATTGCACGAAAGAATGGCTGAATGTCATCTTGAATTGCATCCCGAAAAGACCAAGCTGGTTTATTGCAGAGATTACCGCAGGCAAGAGAAACATAAGAATGTCAAGTTCGATTTCTTAGGTTATAGCTTTCAGCCACGCAGTAGTAAATCGCAGAAAACAGGAAATCTTTTTCAAGGTTACGGTTGTGCAATCAGCATTTCTTCACGTAAGAAGATCGCTGAAAAGTTAGCCATTTCGCTAGAAGAAAGTAAAACGTGTAGAAGTATTGTGGGAATAGCACAACGGCTTAATCCTCAAATAAGAGGCTGGCTTAATTATTACGGCAAATTCCGCATGTGGGAAATGCATCATGTTTTCCGCTTACTACACTCTCGCTTGGTTCGATGGGCACGACGAAAGTACAAACGTTACAAGAATAGTATTTGTCGCGCTTATGCGTGGCTTAAGAGAATAAAGAAACAGTTTCCATATTTGTTTTATCACTGGAAATTGAATTTTTCTATTTAACTTGTAACTCGATTTATATACGACAAGAGCCGTGTGATGGGAGACTATCAAGCACGGTTCTGTGAGAGGCTTAGGGTGAGACTCCCTTTGCCTACTCGACTACTAACCGTTGTAAGCAAGTGTGGAAAACGCAACTCGACACATTGAAACTTGATTGAAATAATTACAAAAAACGGGTTGATTAGTTTTGTTCTCCGTTGATAGGGCGGTGCAGTTTGTTGGGAATTTATTTTGTTTTTTCTCCTCCCGCGCAAAGAAAAAGAAAACCCCACCCACAAAACAACACATTTGCAAACCGCTGCAAGCCAGCCCTGCAAACCAAAGTATGCAAAAGAGTTGTTTTTTGCCAGCGCACACGTGCATTTTTGTTACATTTATGGGTTTTATAAATAATGGTATTATCATGTTAAAGAACTATTTAAAAATCATTCTAATCTTTATTATGGTTCCTGTATTTGCAAAGCAGAAACAGGATGTGAAATCATTAAAACCACGCATCGTAGTTCTAACTGATGTCTCAACATGGGAAACTGACGATAGTGAATCTTTGGTGAGGCTGCTAGTGCATGCCGACATGTTTGAAATTGAAGGAATCATTTTTACAACTGGTTGGAGTCTTGATAAAACTCGTGATGACTTTTTTCAATTGATTCATGATGCCATTGATGCATACGAAAAAGATTTGCCAAATCTCATGAAACGGTCAAATCAGGTTGATTTCAAGACAGATGAAACACAACAATTTATAGGTTATTGGCCAAGTGCAGATTATCTGCGAAAACAAACTGTATTTGGCAGTAAACAAAGAGGAATCGACAAAATTGGTGTAAATAACATCTCTGATGGTAGCAATCTGATAATTGAGCTTGCTGATGAAAACGACGATAGACCTCTTTGGATTTTACTTTGGGGAGGCGGGAACACATTGGCTCAAGCTATTTGGCAAGTACAACAGGATAGAAATGAAGCTGAATTAAAAACTTTTTTGCATAAAATACCTACCTATGCAATTACCGACCAAGACAGAGGTTATGAAAAAGGAACTCCTTACAACATTAGTTCACATCAATGGATACGTAAAGAATTTGAGAAAGACCTTATGTTCCTTTGGGATGAGTGTGCATGGAAATATCAAAATGGAACAGGTCGTGAAAAATGGGATGAATATGCGCTTAATATCCAGAGTCATGGAAATCTCGGGAAAGTTTATCCCAAATATAAGTATGGTGTAGAAGGAGATACCCCTTCATTCCTTTATTTAATGCCAAATGGTTTAAGTAGCCCCCTTGTTTCAAATCAGGTTAACTGGGGTGGTTATTTTGAATGGGGTATTTGTCCGGATGATACTACTTTTGCATTTACTAATCATGCTGGAAAAGCTTATGATATCTGCAACAAATATCAAGCTTGTTTCTATTTAGCCACTTTCAACAATTTTGCCGCCCGTATGGATTGGGCAGCTTACGGTAAGGGCAATCGAAACCCTATTGTAATTATTAATGATAATGGTGGCACAGAACCCATTTCTATTGAACTGAAACAGGGAAAAGAGGTTTCTCTTGATGCTTTAAAATCTTATGACCCCGAAAATGATAATTTAAGTTTTAAATGGTGGATACAGCCCGAAGCTGGAACCTATAAGCAGGAGATTGTCATTAACAACAAAAATTCCAGCAAAATCAACATTAAAATTCCTCAGGAAATACATGGGAAAAGTATTCATGTGATTTGCGAAGTAACTGATAATGGAGAACCAAATCTCACGAGTTACCGAAGGATAATCATACAATAAATAATTATAAGATTTTATTAAATCATAAAACACATTAACAGGATGAAGAAATTCTTTTTTATTGCTCTATTACTTCCACAAGTTTTGTTTGCACAAATTCAAGTAATCCATCAATCTGCCAAAAATGATGACTGTTTTACAATTGTAAATCAAAAAATAAGTGCTTCAATTTATTTCGATACTACAGATTATGAAGTTGTTCATAAAACAGCTCAATTATTTGCTTCAGATATTGAGATGATTTCAAATAAGAAACCGTTGATACTAACTGATAGTAAAAAACTAAAAGGTAATATAATTATTGTAGGAACAATTGGTAAAAATCAATTGATAGATAGACTCATTGCTGAAAAACGACTAATTGTTGATAGTATACAAAACCAATGGGAGCGATTCATCATTGAAACAATTGATAAGCCCTTCAAAGGAGTAAAAAAAGCATTAGTCATTGCAGGTAGTGACAGAAGAGGAACTTCTTATGGCACCTTTACCCTGTCGGAAAAAATGGGTGTTTCACCCTGGTATTGGTGGGCGGATGTACCGGTGAATAAAAGAAAGGAGTTGTATATCAAAAATACATCATATACCTCTAAGGCTCCATCGGTAGAGTATCGGGGCATCTTTTTAAACGATGAAGACTGGGGCCTTCACCCATGGGCTGCAAAAAATATTGACCCCGAAGTTGGAGATATTGGCTCCAAAACCTACGAAAAGATTTTTGAATTATTGTTGCGTTTAAAAGCAAACATGGTAGCTCCTGCCATGCACGAATGCACAAAAGCTTTCTATACCGTACCCGGAAACATGGAAATGGCAGATGCTTATGGTATCATGGTTACCACCAGTCATTGCGAACCTCTTTTATACAACAACGCAAGTGAGTGGAATAAAAAAACACAAGGTGAGTGGAACTACGCAACCAACAAAGCGCAAATAGTTGAAGTGCTTGACAGTCGTGTTAAGCAGGCTCATGAAAACGAAAATATATACACCATTGCTTTGAGGGGTATGCACGATGAGGGCATGAAAGGTGACTCGGACAATGATAAATTGAAAATGCTTGATGAGGCAATAAACGACCAACGTTTTATATTATCAAAATATATCGACAAACCGCTATCTGAAATTCCACAGATTTTTGTCCCATACAAGGAAGTTCTGGGACTTTACGAAAAAGGCCTTGAAGTACCGGAAGAAATTACTATTGTTTGGCCCGATGACAATTATGGATACATTAAAAAACTAAGCAATCCAGATGAACAAAAGCGAAAAGGCGGTTCAGGGGTGTATTATCATCAGTCATACCTTGGATGGCCTAACGATTATCTATGGTTAAATTCCACTCCACCGGCATTAATGTACACCGAAATGCAAAAAGCTTATTCCTTGGGAGCCGATAAATACTGGCTTTTAAATGTTGGGGATATTAAACCGGGAGAAATGGGGATGCAACTTTTTTTAGATATGGCATGGGATTTTAGCCGATTTAATTTCGATAATATCAATCAGTATCAGGTAGAAAAACTTTCTGCAATTTTTGGTGATGAGTATCAAGATCAGTTGGATTTCATTCTGGATAGATATTATTACCATGGTTTTACCCGGAAACCCGAATACATGACCTGGGACTGGCGATGGAACAGTCTATTTCAGGTAGAAAATGTAAAAGACACGGAATTTTCATTTATTAATTACAAAGAAGCCGAAAACCGACTTGCCGAATACAACAAAATTTCAGAAATGGGAAAAGCCATTATGAATGAATTGCCAGAAGAAAAGAAAGCTGCATTTTTCGAGTTAGTATATTATCCAGTAAAAGGCGCATCGTTGTATAACCACGAAATGTTAACAGGACAAAAAAACAGATGGTATGCTTCACAAGGCAGGGCTTTAACAAATGTATTGGCAAATGATGTTAAATTGTATCACGACAGCCTGGCTTCACTAACTGCTGAATTCAATAATTTGCTTGATGGTAAATGGAATGGTATGATGACTGCTCCGGGTTTTTTGCCTAAAGAACAATTATCTCCGACAAAGACAATAGAGTTGCCTGACACATCAGGTATGGCATTATTCGTAGAAGGTCAGTCCTCAGATTCTGCAATCTACTTGACCTTGCCAAAGTTTAATAGCCTCTTTAATGAAACTCATTTTTTTGAAGTTTATAATATAGGTAACATCCCATTCTCATATAATGTAAATACAACATCATCCTGGATTCTGCTTGATAAAAACAAAGGGGATGTTAAAGAACAACAACGTGTTAATGTATCCATCGATTGGGATTTAATCCAATATGATACGGAGGTCAATGGAGAAATTATTATTTCAGATGGAAAGGCCACAAAAACCATTCAGGTTACAGCTGTCCGACCTGAAAAGAACTTCAAAAATGTTTTTATTGAAAACAACGGGGCAATTAGCATTCGTCCAACAGATTTTCAACACAAAACAGAAAATGGGAACATTCAATTTCAGTCGATTGAAGGTTTGGGTTATTCAAATACCTCCCTTCAATTAGGCAATGCAAAGTATGATTCCGGTAACGGGTCATATGTGGAATATGATTTTTTTGTAACAGATACAGGTGATATTACTATTTTTACATATATGCTGCCATTGTTTGCTAAAGATAAATCTCATAGCACACAATATGGCGTGCAGGTTGACAATATGGATATGGTTTTGCTCCATAATGACGTTAAAGAATATTCGAGAGAATGGGCTGCAAATGTGATAAGGAACAGTGCTATTAATAAAACAAGTGTAACAATAAATCAACCCGGTAAGCATACACTTCGCATTTATTCAGTTGATTCGGGAATGATAATTCAAAAAATTGTAATTGACACAGGAGGTCTTAAGGATTCATATTTAGGCCCTATACCTGGTAAATTTTAATTTGTTTAAAAATTGTAATTTTTCGATATGTCAATTAAATGCCAACCCTATTTCTTAGCACATTGGCAAGTCACACGAGCCAGGCTCAGACCAAAACTTGCCAAAGAGCTAACAAATGCCAGCCCTGTTACCGCCTTTAAGGGCGGTTTGGGGTTTGCCCACCCACAAAAAACAAAATAAATTCGTGCTCCGTAGCAAGGTCAGTGCAGATTGATTAAGATAAAATATTAGATTTGTAAAAACTTGTAACAGATTGACTTTGAAGAATGAACACCAGCTTACAACACGCGGTAAAAAACATTGGGGGGTGCAGTGTGTCAGTCAACATACTGTCTCGCCCCAGCATCAGTAACGGTGGATACGAACGCAGCCCGTTCACCCCAACGATTTCTTACCGCCATCCGTTGTACGGCATTCCCCACATCAGACGAGCCGATTAATTTCTATCGCTAACGTCAATAATTGAGAGGGAATAAAGGTGAGAATGAAGAGTTTTTAAAACATTGAATATTAGCAATAAAATTTGACGTTAGTCAGAATTTGAGAGAACCTGCAAACATGAAAATAATAGATATGATTAAAAAACAAAACATGACCAGATTGTCATCCTTGATTGGATTGAGTATAATCTTGATTCTGAGTTCTTGTCAATCAAATAAAAAGAGTAAGACAGATTACCAAATTGACACTAAAGACAGTATTGCTAAAATTGAAAGCCATGAACTTGTTCAAGAATCTGAGATAACAGAGATTGACACATTAACGGTTCAAGACAGAAAATTAGAAGGTGGCAATTTTCATAGTCATATAAAACTGGATTTTGCATTATCAAAAACTCAAATTAAGGACACCGCACAGATACGATTGATAAATAAAATATGTGCGATTTCTGTGATTCCTGATACATCGTGGATTAATAAACAGCAGATTGAGATGGGTGACGATTGGAACGAAGTGGTGAGTGACAATCAATATTATGACCAGTTAGCGATTGATACATTGGAAAAACTAGATATCCCAACATTTTTCGCACCCAGAGAAAAAAGATTTATCAATTTTGTTAAGACTGATAAGTCAAGCTATATGATTGATTTGACAAAAATGAAAGATGCTTGGGGATTGATTTTATTCAACGGGATTGATAATCCAGTTTTATGGAGTAATACCGATATTGACAGTGAATTGAAAGAAATATATAAAAAATAAACGCCGTACAATCGAATAGCCCGCCCCGCTAGTAATCACTAGCAGGGAGAGGCTTTCACACCACTGTACGTAGTGTGCCAAGAAGCTGCACATCGGCATAAAACAGTGCAGCATGCTTTATTTGAGATGGTGGATAGCATTTGTAAGCTAGACCCACCGGTGTCGTTTTACAGGAAAGGGCATCAAACCACCTAAAGGTGCTGTGGTAAAGAGCCATGGTATTGAGCGTTTAGGAGAATCTATACCGAGAGTATAGCAGGTATTAATAGAAGAGATGAACGAAAGTGAACCACTGATGAGGTATCGAGAAGTGGATAAATTCTGTCAAAAGTCGCAAAGTATGTTATGCGATGATAAGTGCAACGGAAACCTGTTTATTGGTTGCACGGCAGGCGGTGTTCAGGTGGCATGACTTCTATTTAGGCTCATATAAGGAACTTGGGAACCTGTGTTGTAATGTGAAGTGAAAGGCGCAATAAGTACAACTTAGAGGCCGAATAGCAATGTACAACAACAGGGACGGATCTATCCGTAGTAGTGTTGATGTTTCTGTAATGGAAATGGAGCAAAGGGATAGAGTCGTAAGGTTTTAGAACAGAAATCAACTCGATAAGAGGATGAATCTATGGAATGAAACGAAATCGGTACCAATAAGTCGTACCATGATATGGAATGCTTACAAACAAGTGAAATCCAATAAAGGAAGTGCTGGAGTTGATGAGATTGGTTGGGATGAATTTGAATCCAACCGATCACAACAACTCTACAAACTCTGGAATCGTATGGCATCGGGGAGTTATCTTCCACCGCCAGTAAAAGAGGTTGAAATTCCGAAAAAGGATGGAAAAATGCGTAAGCTAGGAATTCCTACTATTGTCGATCGCATCGGTCAACAAGTGGTCAAGAATTATCTAGAACCAAGATTTGAATTAATTTTCAGCAACAACAGTTATGGCTATCGACCTAGTCGAAATGCGCATCAAGCATTAGAGGAGGTTCAGCGTAATTGTTGGAAAAACGACTGGGTAATTGATTTAGACATCAAAGGGTTTTTCGATAATATTGATCATGCAAAACTGATGCTGGCGGTACGAAAGCATGTAGCCGAGAATTGGGCGTGTGTGTACATCGAAAGATGGTTGCATATGCCAATTCAACGAAGAAATGGGGAATTGATACAAAAACAAGGAAAAGGCACACCGCAAGGTGGCGTTATCAGTCCATTGTTGGCGAATCTGTTTCTACATTATGCTTTCGATAAATGGTTAGAGAATCTAAATTCCAATGTGAAATTTGAGCGTTATGCTGATGATGCCATAATTCACTGTAGAACCAAAAGGCAAGCAGATTGGCTGCTGAACAAATTGCACGAAAGAATGGCTGAATGTCATCTTGAATTGCATCCCGAAAAGACCAAGCTGGTTTATTGCAGAGATTACCGCAGGCAAGAGAAACATAAGAATGTCAAGTTCGATTTCTTAGGTTATAGCTTTCAGCCACGCAGTAGTAAATCGCAGAAAACAGGAAATCTTTTTCAAGGTTACGGTTGTGCAATCAGCATTTCTTCACGTAAGAAGATCGCTGAAAAGTTAGCCATTTCGCTAGAAGAAAGTAAAACGTGTAGAAGTATTGTGGGAATAGCACAACGGCTTAATCCTCAAATAAGAGGCTGGCTTAATTATTACGGCAAATTCCGCATGTGGGAAATGCATCATGTTTTCCGCTTACTACACTCTCGCTTGGTTCGATGGGCACGACGAAAGTACAAACGTTACAAGAATAGTATTTGTCGCGCTTATGCGTGGCTTAAGAGAATAAAGAAACAGTTTCCATATTTGTTTTATCACTGGAAATTGAATTTTTCTATTTAACTTGTAACTCGATTTATATACGACAAGAGCCGTGTGATGGGAGACTATCAAGCACGGTTCTGTGAGAGGCTTAGGGTGAGACTCCCTTTGCCTACTCGACTACTCAACGTTAGCCTTAATTGGATAGATTGTTGTAAAAATGAAAACAATAAGTATTAATCAATATATAATATCATTTAAATATATATATAGCGGAGATGAGTAGAACTTTAATATTTCTTGTATTTAGTTGCATGACTTCTTTTTTATATGCACAGACTTATAATCAATTGGTTTCTGATAAACGCATGAATGAATTTTTGGATAGCTACTTAAATGATTTCTCCAAGACCTTGAATAATTACTCAAATCAAGAATTGACAATTGATATTTGTCCAATGCGATTTAATAATCCAGATTCTCTACTAAAATACTTTTATGACTGGAATAGTTTGTTGGACTGTTCAGACTTTGACTTAGATTCACTTTTAAAAGAACATGACAAAACTGATATCGTGAATCAAATAAAATCTCAGAAAGAATTTACTTGGAGAATAACTCATTCGGCATTTTCCTTCGCTAAGATTAGGGAACCTAAATGGACAGATTTATATTACAGATTGAGTATGCCGATATTTTCAAAATCAAGAGAAGTTGCTATTATTAAGCAGACTAGAGAATGCGGAGACGATTGTGGAGAATTAATGATTAATGTTTATCTGAAAAAAGAGAATAAATGGATTTTAATAGCTGGATGGGGATATGTTATATGAAAAAATAAAAAAACAACTAAGGCTAATCGAATAGCCCGCCCCGCTAGTAATCACTAGCAGGGAGAGGCTTTCACACCACCAGATACTTCGCAAGCTCAGCATAAACCAAGCGGGTCTCGTATACAGTCCCGAGGAATCGGGATTAAGTTGTGGGGAAATTTTCTTGTAAATGTCGAGCATAGATTCATAACCACGTTTCCGCAATCTTTCAAGAGTAATAGTAGTTACCAAAATAGGACTCTGAGCTATGACTCATAAAATCATTTTATAGTAAGGTATTCGAGAGGGCTTCGCCGTAGCCCAACCACCCATGATTCATAAAGTACTTATTTTTATGGGCATTCATGAATTCGTTCCTCATTACGTGAACGAGACCATGCATAGGCTTGTCCTTGCTGAACGCCCAAACGGATAAGGCTTCGCCTTTTCTTTTCGGGTTTCTTCTCCCGAGGATCGGGACCATATACAATACCTGAGCCTGTTGCGCAGCCAACCGTCGAGATCTTGAAGTTTGACTAAAATACTTGCCATACGGAAGTTATTTACCCAACCCCGCTGAACCTCATTCAGTTTTTGGATGCGTTCTTCGAGCCTGTTCAAACTGTAAAGTAAAAAGACTAATGCTGTAAGGCTGTCTGTGAGGCAATCACCCCATCTTCTTAATCGTAATGCTAGAGTTAAAAGTAGCCCAAATAATAACCTCAATTCTATTTCCAAATAAAAGGATTTTCAATTTTCAGGTATCCTTAAAACCGCTATATTTAACACTTCATTGAGCAGTTTGATGAGTTTTTAGACGGACTGCCGTTACCAGCAACTTTATGAAGACAGCAACTGACATACAAAATATCATTGAAAAATATAAAGAAGGACACCGTCATTTTATAAACCTTGACTTTGATAAAGGTGAAAAATTGACTGGACAAATTCTTGCTGATTCGACATTTGATAACTGTTGCTTCTCGGTTGACTTTTCACAAACGAACTTTTCAAATGCAAAGTTTACTAACTGTAATTTAAAATGTTGTGATTTTATAAACTGTAACTTGACTAATTCAAGATTTGAAAATTGCTCACTCGAAAGCACAGATTTTAAAAATGCACTGATTGAGGGAATAAGTATGATTAATTGCTATTGTTATGGACAATTAGTTTCAGTAAACAACGAGTCAGGAGAACTTGAAACTGTCAAAGATGATTTGGTTAAAGAACTTTATGACCATATTCCTGAATTAAAAAAATTAACAGACCAATCGAATGATGACCAATCTTATTTAGTATATGGCGAATTAAGTCTAAAACTATTTGAGGACATTAAAAATAATTCAGAAATTACGGACTTTACTAAAAAGGCTTTTCAGTTTTTTAATAAACTTGGCAATCGAAATGACTCTGAAATTGATAATTTACTAGTAGTTGGAATTTATGAAGGACTTTATGCGGATAAAAAATGTAATCGAATAGCAAGACAACTTTTATTAGACAGAAATAAAGAAGTTTATGAATATTGGATGATTAATGGAAACATTCGTTCTGACTATGAATAATAAAAAGCAGCTGGTAATCGAATAGCCCGCCCCGCTAGTAATCACTAGCAGGGAGAGGCTTTCACACCACCAGATACTTCGCAAGCTCAGCATAAACCAAGCGGGTCTCGTATACAGTCCCGAGGAATCGGGATTAAGTTGTGGGGAAATTTTCTTGTAAATGTCGAGCATAGATTCATAACCACGTTTCCGCAATCTTTCAAGAGTAATAGTAGTTACCAAAATAGGACTCTGAGCTATGACTCATAAAATCATTTTATAGTAAGGTATTCGAGAGGGCTTCGCCGTAGCCCATCCCCCCATGATTCATAAATACTTATTTTTATGGGCATTCATGAATTCGTTCCTCATTGTGTGAACGAGACCATGCATAGGCTTGTCCTTGCTGAACGCCCAAACGGATAAGGCTTCGCCTTTTCTTTTCGGGTTTCTTCTCCCGAGGATCGGGACCATATACAATACCTGAGCCTGTTGCGCAGCCAACCGTCGAGATCTTGAAGTTTGACTAAAATACTTGCCATACGGAAGTTATTTACCCAACCCCGCTGAACCTCATTCAGTTTTTGGATGCGTTCTTCGAGCCTGTTCAAACTGTAAAGTAAAAAGACTAATGCTGTAAGGCTGTCTGTGAGGCAATCACCCCATCTTCTTAATCGTAATGCTAGAGTTAAAAGTAGCCCAAATAAGAACCCAAATTCTATTTCCAAATAAAAGCATTTTCAATTTTCAGGTATCCCTAAAACCACTATATTTAACACTTCATTGAGCAGTTTGATGAGTTTTTAGACGGACTGCCGTTAGTCAGAATTAAGTCAACGACACCGATAAACAATACTAAATGAAAAAAATACTGATTTTCATCCTTCTGATAAGTAGTTTTGAGATTTACGGACAAAACTCGGATTTTGAGAAACTTATTTTAAAATATGGGCAAAGTGACAATGAATTGGATACTGTCTTATTAAAAAAATATTTCGACGTTTACTTGCATCCCGATTTTGCTCCATCAGGATATGCAGATAAAATAATATTCAGAAAACCCTATATGATTGGATTATCATGCAATGTGCCATGTACTGCGGGAGGAATGTGTGAATCAAGTAAATTCAGGATTTTTGATTACCAAGGTAACATCATTGATAAACTTGATAGATTTGAGTATGTTTTCGCCGATTGTCAAGATAATAGCGAAAGATACTGTGCTTATCAGTCTGACTCTTTACTTATTTTAGTTGAGGAGAAAAGTGAAACAGATTGCGATACTGATTCTCTTTTAAAACTTGATATTTCATTCTGTACCTATAAAATTGATATAGATGGCAAGATTACTGAATTAAATAAAAATCACATTGATTCAAAACGTGATTATTTTATTGCCTCAATACAATTGCTCACAGATTCAGATTTGCAAAATAAAAATAAACAGGATTTGGCAACAATGAGAAATGAGATATTTGCAGCTCATGGATACATTTTTAAAACTGATAAATGGAGTGATTTTTTTAAGACAAAGGAATGGTATTCTCCAAGATTTGATAATGTAGATAAATATCTGACTATTATTGAGAGAGAAAATATTAAGATGATTATGAAACATGAAAAATAATAACGTTTACTAATCGAATAGCCCGTCCCGCTAGTAATCACTAGCAGGGAGAGGCTTTCACACCACTGTATGTACGGGTCTCGTATACGGTCCCGAGGAATCGGGATTAAGTTGTGGGGAAATTTTTTTGTAAATGTCGAGCATAGATTCATAACCACGTTTCCGCAATCTTTCAAGAGTAATAGTAGTTACCAAAATAGGACTCTGAGCTATGACTCATAAAATCATTTTATAGTAAGGTATTCGAGAGGGCTTCGCCGTAGCCCAACCACCCATGATTCATAAAGTACTTATTTTTATGGGCATTCATGAATTCGTTCCTCATTACGTGAACGAGACCATGCATAGGCTTGTCCTTGCTGAACGCCCAAACGGATAAGGCTTCGCCTTTTCTTTTCGGGTTTCTTCTCCCGAGGATCGGGACCATATACAATACCTGAGCCTGTTGCGCAGCCAACCGTCGAGATCTTGAAGTTTGACTAAAATACTTGCCATACGGAAGTTATTTACCCAACCCCGCTGAACCTCATTCAGTTTTTGGATGCGTTCTTCGAGCCTGTTCAAACTGTAAAGTAAAAAGACTAATGCTGTAAGGCTGTCTGTGAGGCAATCACCCCATCTTCTTAATCGTAATGCTAGAGTTAAAAGTAGCCCAAATAAGAACCCAAATTCTATTTCCAAATAAAAGGATTTTCAATTTTCAGGTATCCTTAAAACCGCTATATTTAACACTTCATTGAGCAGTTTGATGAGTTTTTAGACGGACTGCCGTTAGTGGCAAGGACTAGGAGACCGAATTTACAAATGATTAACCATAAATTGAAACTGAAAATCATGAAGAATTTGACTTTAGTCTTGATTAGTTTAATACTAATAGGTGGGTGCCAAAATTCACCTGAGATTGTTAAGGAATCCTGGATTGGGAATTCTGTTTCATCTTGGCCAGATTTTGCATTAACCAATGAAATAAGTTTTACCGACAAAACCTATTATGATGTTGCGAACTCATTCATAGTAAATACAGGATTTGATACAATCGGCGTTTCATGTAAGCATCTATTTATGGTTTTTGAAAATCAACTTGGATTAAACAGTATTGATTTGGGTAATAAATTCAATTATTGGAATATGTACCCCAAGAATCATAAAGAAAAAACTGTGACTGTAAAACGATTAATAAATGAGAACTCAAACGAACAGATTGGTCAGTTTAATACATTAAAAGTCCGTGATTGGATTCTGTTTGAATTAGAAGGACATAATAATCAGCTTTACCCATTGAAGATTAGATACACACCAGTAAAAAGCAATGAGATAGTATATGCAGTAGGGTGGGGAATGAAACAGGTAGACAATAGTATTCCAGCATTGATAAAATTACAATGTGTCAATAATTTAGGAGATTATTTTTATATAAAACCATTAAAAACAGATACTCATCCAGCAGGAAGAAGTGGTTCTCCAGTTATAGACAAAAATGGATATTTAGTTGGTATCGTATCAGGACAAGAAGGGAATTTAGGAGTAATTGGCGGAATTAAATATTTGGTGACATTATTCGACAAATATAATGTTGATTATAAAAATCCCAGCCACTAACAATTGTAACCGTTACACAACCATTTACTATTTCTAAAAAATAAGATGGAGGCTTTAAAAAAATGCTGCTTAGCGGACTTTTAAAGCTTCTTTTTTAGGTCGAAAATCCCCAAGCTTTAAATTTTTGAAGGCTTAAAAGGAGTTGAATGAGCCAAATTGGTTCTTTACAATAGAAAACAAGTAATAAGCACACGATGCAATCATGCGGTCAATGTCATTAAGTTAAGCCTTTTTCACAATGCATTTCTTTGATTTTTAGTCACCTTGGGAACTGCTCTATTTCTGTATTTATCTTTGTGTCTTTCAAACTTTCTATTCGGTCTTATTGGAATCAAATGATTTCGAAAAATATCTTTCAACTCAGAAAAAACTAGATCAATATCCTTATTTGAAAGTAGTAACTCTACAATACGATCTTTCAAAAATCCATAAGATAAATTGGTATTTACTTTATATTTATACTGAGTCGTCTGGTTTTCTTGCAGTTCTTCATTTAATTCAGCTACCATAAGAGTTTGAGTATTTGAAATAAATAATGCTGCATAAAAATCCTGTTGGATACATTGATCCGAATAACCCGAAAAGAGTTCCACTTTTATTTTGTTTTTCAATTCATCGTAGTAGATTTCAACTCCCCAACGCTTTAAGTATAAATCCTTAAAGATTCCTGTAGGGTAGGTTTTACTGCTCAATAAAGTAGTTATTAGTATTTCTGTTGTTCCATCAGGGAGATCTACCCTAATTAGTCTAACTTTTATGGAGTCATTTTTTGAATAATTCTTATTTTTCAGCGACACATTCTTGCCTGGTTTCATGTCAATTACCTTAGAATATTTACCACTTTCAAGGAAATCTTTGGTAGCGCCACTAAAACTAACTTTCACCCGGATTAAACAATCTATCTTTACTTGTAAATGCTCATAAATCAAGTCAAAAGAAGGATATCCACGATCGTAAATTACCAGATCTTTACTTGTTGCATGCGCTAAATGCTCTATTGCCAATGACTTTTCTCCTGTTGCTAAAGGAGCTATTTTTCCATCAATCACATAATTGTTTAGTACATCATAAAGAACAGATAGACGGCCTTGAACAACACTTGTTGTTGATTGATTTTTTGTTGCTCCATATATTCCTCTGAGCTCTTTAGTGTCGGGTAATGTAATTCTTGATCCATCAACAGCTAACAATCGAAAGCCTTTCCAAAGTTTTACTGATTCATCGTTATCGGTATAAAATTCATGGGTTAGAACCTGTGATAGTTCTTTAAATACGAGAGGATTAATTTTCTTTCGACACTGTACGAATGCACTTTTTGAAAATGATTTAACTTTGATATTCTTAACAAAGTTAAAAATCTCTAGGGCAAGGCTTTTTCGTAAAAAATTCATCATGAAAAGTAATGTGATTGAGAAGGTTAAAACTCTATCTCTAGTGAAATCTTTTTCATTCATTCGGAACTTAAACTTTAATTGTTCTGAAAATAAATGTTCTCGTATTTTTTCTACAATAAATCTAGTTGTTTTTTTTCATCATAATAACTCTCTGAATACTATATAAATATAGCAAGAAAATAGCACACATCCTTGTCATTTGTGCTGTATTTCAAGCACTTACACCCTTAACTTAATGACATTGATCATGCGGTAGCGGGGGGCATTGTTCAATTCTATTTTATCCCTTATTTGGAATTATTCTCGAATCGTATTGAGCGATGGAAAATAATCTTTTGTTAACTTTAAAAACGAAAGGATAAAACACTTTTACCTTATGGGCAAGGTTAACAGATGGTTAATGATATTTTAGCAGACAATAAAAAATAATGAATAAAGCAATTATATTTGATATGGACGGAGTCTTAATTGACTCAGAAAGATTATGGAAACAGGCGGAGAAAGAGGTGTTTACATCTTTGGGTGTAAAAGTAACTGATGAATATTCTAAACAAACAAAGTCAATGACGACCTCTGATGTTACTCAGTTTTGGTATGATAAAAATCCTTGGGAAAACAGAGACCTAAATACTGCAGAAGAAATGGTTATTTCACGTGTTATTGAATTGATAAAAACGGAAAATTGTCAAATTAAAGGAGTAAAACCATTTATTGAGAAACTAAAAACACAGAAGCTCAAAATTGGATTGGCAACAAATTCACCAAATGCAATAATTCCTGTGGTTTTAAAGAAATTAGATATTTTTCATTTATTTGATTCCATTTCATCTGCGGAGTTTGAAATAAAAGGTAAGCCTGACCCTGCGATTTATTTTAAAGCCGCAGATAAATTAGGGGTTAAACCTGAAGATTGCATCGTTATTGAAGATTCTTTTACAGGTATGTTGGCAGCAAAAAATGCAAGAATGACTGTTGTTGCTTTCACCAATGGAAATAAAGAATGTGATTTTGAAATAGCAGACTATATAATAGAAAACTTTGACGATAAAGAAATTGAATTCATCTAAAT
Organism: Labilibaculum sp.; assembly: GCF_963664555.1. Classification (GTDB taxonomy): domain Bacteria; phylum Bacteroidota; class Bacteroidia; order Bacteroidales; family Marinifilaceae; genus Labilibaculum. The sequence goes on from NZ_OY761461.1 coordinate 2,225,966, forward strand.
GACAAACAACAAAAAGATAATTAATTTACAATCGAAAAAATCGACGAAAATATACTTCACTACCACACAATTTTATCGGGTGGTAAGTAATAAAAACAATAAGTTTCAGTAGTTAAAAGTTCACTATAGGTTTGTTATGAGTCGTGCATTATAAATGTTACAATCCTGAGGAGTCAACCTTGTAAGTTTTGCTGTAGTAGAATTTTTGGATGTGTTTCCCAGGCGTGATTGAGGTGATGCAGTAAACAGATGATAAAATAGTGGGGCAGTGAGGGCTGTTAGAGTTTAAGTGTTCCAAATAAGTACCTCAATTCTATTTGTAAATAAAAGTATTTTCAATTTTCAGATATCCACAAAAGCGCTGAATAAAACTGACTGAAGACAAAGCGTTTTCTGTGCAGTTACAAGACAAAATGATAAAAAATTAAACGCACAAAAGGTTGTTGCGTTTGACATTTACCTATGATAAGCAAACCGGAAGAATTGAGTGAAATTTTGAATAACTTCATCAATGAAATAAATTACCAATTTGAAAACAGACAAGATACTACACATAAAAACAAGGACTGAATGGAGAAACTGGCTTCAGCAAAATTTCAATATTAAAAATGAGGTTTGGTTGGTCTACGCTAAAAAGTCAACCGGAGAACAACGGATTCAATACAATGATGCGGTTGAAGAAGCTCTCTGTTTTGGTTGGATCGACAGCACAAATAAAACCCTTGACAAAGACCACACAATTCAGCGGTTTACTCCCAGACAATCGAAGAGCAGTTATTCACAGCCCAACAAAGAACGGCTGAAATGGTTAGCTGAAAAAAATCTGATTCATCATTCCTTTCTTAAAACGGTTCAGGAAATTATTTCAAAAGAGTTTGTTTTTCCTTTGGACATTTTAGATGAAATAAAAAAAGACAAAACAGCCTGGGAAAACTTTAAAGATTTTTCGGACTGTTACAAACGAATACGAATTGCATACATTGATAGTGCCAGAAAACGACCCGAAGAATTTACCAAACGACTGACAAATTTTATTCAAAAAACACATAACAACAAACTTATTTCAGGATTCGGAGGAATTGACAAATATTATTAAATCGTACAATGACAGACTTTACCAGATGATCGAAAAGTGGAACCTAAAGACAACGAACCGCCAATACATGGTATAGCGCATGCGGGTTTCAGAGCTTTTCGAAGCTTTGTGACCCGTAAAAAGCTTAATGTAGACTGATCAGAAATCACTTCGTACTTTCTTGCGGCAACGGGGTAAATTCAGGCAATTGTACCAGACAAGCAGGAACAACACTCCCAGGAACCTAAGGCAGGCTAGTTAAATTTATCAGATTTATTGAATTTTGCTGCCAGTTTACTCAATACAATTACGGCAGCAAGACCACCGCAAAATGATACCAAAGAATTAAGTGCAAACAAGTAAGTATCTACACTACCGGTTTGCATGATGTCTTGGGGCGAAAATCCTAAGCGGCCTATCGATTTAATGAAAAACACACTGCCGAAAACCCCGGCAATGGTATTTCCAATTAATCCAAACGAATATTTTTTGAAGAATAGGCCAGTGCTGTTGGCTCCGATTATTCCAATAAGAATGCTTAGTAAAGAAATCAGCGTATCTGTCATAAATTGGCCCGAATAATTAATGTCCGTAATCCATCTTATCAATTTTTCCGCCCATCAATCTCTTCTGAACAATAAAGTAAACCAAAAGAAGAGCAAAGCCAGCAATACTCCATCCAAAGGCAACCGACAAAGCATATTCGGTTGTGGCGGTGTTGTATATAGTTAAAGACTCGTTTATACTATTGGTTGAAGGCAGAATTACCGGAAACATCGATGCCAATGAAGAGGTTATTCCACCAACAATAATCAGCGACGAGCAGGCAAAGGCATAAACATCTTTTTTAAATTTTTTAACTAAAAAAGTGCCAAACAATCCGCTAAGGTAGATCATCGGAAAAATGAGCAGAAGCGGACGATCTGTAAAATTCGAAAATGGCTGAGGTTTAATGATGTGCCAAATGGATATTGAGAAAACAGTAAGTAGTAAAAGCACAATATTCAAATTGAAAACTACTGACTTCAGTTTTTCATTAATCGATGACTCTGTTTTTAAGATGATCCAGTTGGCACCATGAATGGATAAGGTAACAACGGCAATTATACCAATAACAATTGTGAACCAATCGATAACTCCCGGGTGAATGCCTGCAGGGCTAAAACTGCTGTTCCACAGGGGTAGGAAAAAGTAGTGTGCTTCGTAAGCCGAAACACCATTTTCGACACCGCCCAAGTTTACACCTCTGATTACATTGCCCAGTGCAATACCAAAAAACAGCGTTAGCAACAGGCTCGAAACACCAAATGATTTATCCCAAATATCCTTCCACATCTGAAAGTGAAACTGACTTCGTAACTCCAAACCGATTGCTCTGAAAATAATAAACCACAGAACAATGATTAAAGGAAGATAGAAACCACTAAAAACAGAGGCGTAAAAGGTAGGAAAAGCCATAAACAGCAATCCTCCGGCTGCTACCAGCCAAACTTCATTCGAGTCCCAGAAAAGTCCTGCGGCTTTTGCAATTACTTCTTTGTCTTTTTCCTTTTCAGCAAAAAACAAATGAATAATTCCTGTTCCAAAATCGTAACCGTCCAATATGAAGAATACAGCCAAAACAATAGCTATCATTGTGTACCAAAATAATTCCATAGTTAATGTGTTTGAGTTTCGGGTCCTTTGTGAATTGTTTTACCAACCAAGACCAGGAACAGTAAGCCCAGCAGCATGTATAAACCAACAAATCCCAATAGGGTAAATAAAGTATTTCCTGATGAAACGGTTGGTGAGATTCCATCAACGGTTTTTAATAAACCGTAAACCAGGTAGGGTTGTCGTCCCAGTTCGGCAACATACCATCCGGTCATGTTTGCGATATACGGAAAAGGGAATGCAAACATAATGGCCCAAAGCAGAGTATTCATTGTATAGAGTTTTTTTCTCCATAAAAATAAAAGTGCCAGGCCCATTAATCCAATAAAAATGGTGCCCAATCCTACCATTATATGATAGGAGTAGTAGAGAGCAGGAATATTATCGGGTAATTCTTCTTTTTTAAATTGATCCATTCCCGGAATTTGCCTGTTCCAATCCTGATAAGTTAAAAAACTTAAGATGTTGGGAACGGCAATTTTGTTGTCTATTTTTTTTTCAACCATATTGGGTTGACCAATAAGTACGATTTCGGCACCTGCTTCCTGGGTTTCAAAAATACCCTCCATGGCGGCAAAGGAAGCAGGTTGATATTTGGCTACATTTTTCGCATTCCAATCGCCTGTTGGTACAGCCACCAGCATGCTCGAAACAAAACCGAAAATAACACCGGTCTTTAAAAATAACTTTCCGTATTCCAGATTCTTATTGCTCAATACATAAAAAGCACCAATAGCGGCAACAACAAATGATGAGGTGACAACGGATGCAAACTGATTGTGCAAAAAGGCTGGCAGCAACCAAGGATTACTGAATAGGGCTGAGAAATTCGTTAATACGTATTTGCCATTCGCTAAAATTTCGTAACCAACAGGATTTTGCATCCAGGCATTGGTTGCTAAAATAAAGTAGCCACTGGCCCAGGAACCTAAAAAGACTAAAAACCCTGTTAGAAGGTGCAGTTTTTGCCCCATTAGCTTTTCTCCAAAAATAAAAAGCGCCAAAAAAGAAGATTCGAGGAAAAATGAAAACAAACCTTCCATCGCCAGGGTTTGTCCGATAATTCCTCCGGTTAATTCCGAGAATTTAGCCCAATTGGTACCAAACTGAAATTCCATTGGAATCCCTGTTACCACACCCATGGTGAAATTAATGGCAAATATCTTCATGAAGAATTTTGCCGCATTGTTAAACTTTTCAAGTTTAGTTCTTAAATATTTCCATTTAAAATAGACAATCATTAAAGATAGTCCCATTGTTAATTGTGGAAATATATAGTGAAATGTGATAGTAAATGCGAACTGCAGCCTATCATAAAATATCATGTCATCCATATTCTTATTTTTAAACGTTAAAAATAAGGGTTTTTATTCGTTTTACAGCCAATGGAAAATGATATTTTTTCATTTTATAAACTATCTGCCTATTGCCCAGCGGTACTAAGTTTGTATAGGTGACGGATTGTTTTTTTGAATGTGACAGCAGTCTGCTATTTTGTAATTGATTGGGAAGGTTTTTTTGCAAACTCTCCTTATTTTTTTAGATAATAAGGAGAGTTCGATGGAGGTGTTATCAGGACTTACTTATAAGGCTTCCAAATTTCCAAGTATTTTATCCATAACCCAACTGGTGTGGGCTGCAGTTTCTCCGGTAGATGGATGCTGAATGTTGCCCAACAAATGCTCCCTCATGTTTTGAACATGGTAAAGCTGTATGTTTTCTGGATTTTCAATGAATAGTTCTTTCGTACTATTTTCATTTTTTAGCAAGAGTGGGGCATCATCGAATACCGAAAATTCAATTTTACCGCTACTGCCAAATATTTCCACTCGATCTTCTCTTTGGCTGCAGCCAAAATTCCAGCTTCCTGTTCCGGTAATGCCACTTTCATGCAACCAGCAAGCACTAACCGCATCTTTCGCATCATAAAGGCCTTGCTGGTTTGTGCTGAGGCCAGCTACTGTTTTTATATTCCCCAGCAAATGAATAAATAAGTCGATTCCATGGCTGGCTAAATCGTCGAAGTAGCCACCTGCCGCTATTTTCGGATCGGTTCGCCAATTGTATTTACCAGACAGATCCATTTCGTTTGCCGGTTTGCTTAAATGCCAGTTTACATGCCTTATTTTACCGATTGAATCGTTTTCAAGCCATGTTTTAATTTGCTGGAAACGAGGCAGGGAACGGCGGTAGTAGGCTGCAAATAGAGGCAGATTTTTGGCTTGAAAAGCATCACAGATTTCAAGACAGTCTTTATGGCTCGGCGCCAATGGTTTTTCAATGCAGCAGATTTTTCCTGCAGAGGCAATTTTAAGTGCATAATATTTGTGCGAATCGGGTGGGGTTGCAATATAAATTGCGTCAATTTCCTGATCATTAATTAGTTCGTCTGCATTAGCATAGTGTTTGTCAATGTTATGTCTTTGGGCGTAATCTTTAGCTTTGTTTGCATCACGGCGCATAACAGCATTAATTTCGAATCCTCTTGTTTTTTGATAAGCCGGCCCGCTTTTAACTTCAGTTACATCTCCACATCCTAATATTCCCCAGCGAATAGGGTTTGTCTGTATGTCTTTATTGGTCATTTTATTTTTTTATAAATATTTGCAACAAGATAAGGGTTTTTGTTGTGGGAAAATAAGTTGCTTCTTTTTCTTGTTTTTGAATTGTGAGCTGCGAAGCTTACAATTTAGAATGAGTTAAACGATACAAATATTATATGTTTTGTATATTTGAGCGCAACCATTCGTAAATCCCGAAAATCACATTAAAAAAACAATAAACTATTCTAATGATTCAATTACGAGTAAAAATTTTAGCTTTTAAAGAGGCTGATGCTAAATACCTTGATCTGGGAAAGAAAAGACTTTTAAATATGCTTCCTGAATTTGCAGACCATTTTCAATTTGTTGATGGTGATGCAAATATCCTGTTTGTTTTGAGTGGTGGGAGTGAGTACGCTGCAACACAATTGGTTGAGAAGGGAAAGTTTTATCTTATTCTGTCGAATGAATTGGATAATTCGAATGCGGCGGCATTGGAAATTAAAGCGTGGATGAACCGCGAAGGGATTGGTTCTGTATTGCTGTCGAATCCGGAGGAAATGAAGGCATACATGTCTAGTTACCTGAAAGTAGTTTCGGCCATTGAGGCGTTAAAGGGAAAACAACTTGGTTTAATTGGAAATGTTTCCGATTGGTTGATAGCTTCGGGTGTTGAGAGGAATGTTTTGATGAGTAAGTTGGGCATCAATTTGAAACAAATTGATTGGAAAAGTCTTTGCAGCTTCGAGGATGCTGAAACCAATGCTGACTTTCTGGGAGAATTTGAATATAATAATGAGGAAGAAAAAGTTAATGCATCAAAAATTTATAACATCTTAAATGATTGTATCAAAAAGGAAAAGCTGGATGCAATAACAGTAGAGTGTTTTCCTTTGGTTCGTCAGAAATCGGTAACAGCTTGTTTGGCCTTGTCGCTCTTAAACGATCAGCAAATACCTGCAGGTTGCGAAGGCGATTTAGCCAGTATTGTGGGAATGATGTTTGCCAAAGAAATTTCCGGATCTATTCCGTGGATGGCAAACGTGGCCAAAATATCTGAAGAATCTACTTTGTTTGCTCATTGTACCATAGGCACTAATTTATTGTCTGATTATAAGGTAACAACTCATTTCGAGACAGGTTTGGGAACGGCAATTCAAGGTATGTACCGTTACAATGACATTACCGTTTTCCGTTTCAACAGTGAATTAAACAAGGCTTTTATTACCACTGGCGAGGTTTTGGACCGCCCGAGGTATGCAACAGCATGCCGCACGCAAATTGAGGTAAAGCTTTCTCTGTCAGCAATAACCAAATTAAAGAAAAACCCTTTGGGCAATCATCACCTGATTCTACAGGGTAATCAGCTTGAAAAACTACAATTGGCTTGTGGTTTGTTGGGAATTGAATTGGTATAGATAATTCAAAATAAGAAAAAGGAACACCATTGGGATGTTCCTTTTTTCAATTAAAACAGTCTGTTTTTTTTGAGAGCAGTCGTTTTTACTTTTATGAATGATGATTTACGAGACTGCTTATTTTTTCTTTGACAGTAACTAATTCTGTGATGTCTTCCAAAATCATAATAATGTATTTTTCTTTCTGATAGGGAAATAATCGAGTGGAAAACTGTAAATGTTTGTCAACCTTTACACCTTCGAAATTGAAAAATGGTTTCGTGATTTTCTCATTAAAAATAGCCTCATTCCTTACGTAAGAGTTAAGAGCTGAAATTCGTAATTCACAGCTTCTGCACATGCTGGTATTACCACATAGCTTTTGTTCTTCTATTTGATAGGCACAACCTATTACTTCACCGCATTTACGATACATTAAATTTTCATTTCTTTTATTGGAAAATATGCTTAGTAATGGCTCGTTGTAAGCTCTCAGCATAAGATCCTTATCCAAGAGCATAATGCACGAATTAATGTTGTTTAAAATCAAATTTAGAAATTCACTTGATTTGCTTAGTGCGCTAAATTGCTCATTTGTATGTGTTATGTCTGTTTCCATTGCAATTTTTTTATCAATAAAATCATTTGATTTATATCTAATTCGAATAGTTCTATCCAAATTATGAAATTTTATGATGATTTCCAAAATATTAATTGTGAATACAACGGGTTGAGATTGATCTTACATAAGTGTAGGTTTGTATTTTTTGTAAACCAAGCCTTATTAAATTTGATTGGCAGGCTTTCCCAATCATTTGAATTTTGTGCTTGTCGACTTGTGATTTATTGCATCCTTGATTACCGATCCGGATAAATTTGTATGGATTGTTTGATCTAAAACTGCAGGAAATAAAGTGATGTTCCACCGATTATTACCCAAAGAACAATTCCCAATATAAAAGTATTACTACCTGTTTCCTTAATTTCAGAAACTGAAATATTTGAACCGATAAACAGCAAAGCGATAATCATTCCTTTTTTGCCTAACAGGTTTAGTTGAGCAAAGACATCCTGCCATTGTGGAAGCAGGTGAGCAAGTATAATGGCCAATACAAACACACCAATGAACCATGGTATTTTTATTTTTCCTGATTCAGTGTTTTTATTGAAAATTGCAAATACAATTGAGACTGGAATGATCCAAAGTGCACGAGTTAGTTTAACAGTAGTGGCAATTTCCAATGCCTTTTCTCCATATGCCGCTGATGCACCTACTACTGAGCTGGTATCGTGAATGGCAATGGCAGACCAAAAGCCAAATGTCTCCTGACTCATTTCAAAATAATGACCGATAATAGGAAACAGCATCAGTGCGAGAGAATTAAGCACAAACACAACAGCCATCGCAAACAAAACCTGCTTGTTCTTAGCATTAATTACCGGCGCTATTGCTGCAATGGCACTGCCGCCGCAAATGGCTGTACCTGCAGCAATTAATATGGTGGTTGCTTTTTCAACCTTTAAAAGTTTACCCAGCAGCAAACCAATACTGATGGTTGCAATTACCGACATGGCCGTGAAACCAAAACCAGATTTTGAAGCTTCTATAACCATGCTTAGATTCATACCAAAACCCATTAGTACAATGGATGCCTGTAAAACCGAAGATGTGTATTTGGTAAATTGGGCAGTTTTAATACCAAACATAGAAAAGAAGAGTCCGGTTATTAATGCAATAGCTGGTGAAAAACCGGGCATAAAGCAGAGCGCAATACCAATGAAGAAGAAATAACTTGTTTTTTTTGATGATAGCTGCATTCGTTTTTGTTCTTTGATTACGGAAACAAAAATACAACGAAATGATAGTTTAAGGAAATCGTAAAATGTTATTTTGAATAACTAAAAGTTATAGTGAAGAAGAAAGTCAATAAATAAGCCGGGGATTTTTAATTCAGGGCCCTGACGCGTTGCCAGTCTTAGTTTTCGATGAATATGCAGTTCACTTACATTTAGTTTGCAAAGACTTTTCAACTGTATTTCCTTCGTAATAGACTTTTCAGATATCAGAGCAATACCATCAAAATCACAAAGAAAATTTTTAATTGCTTCGGTACTTCCCAAATGGATTAAGATATTTAATTTTTCGAAATTGATATTTTGTTTTGCAAGTGTTTTTTGAATTACCTGTAACGTTCCGGAACCTTTTTCACGCAATACCAATGGTATTTCCTGAATGTCGCTTAGTTTAATGTTTTTGCGTTTTGCATATACACTTTGCGTTCCTGTAACAGCGATAATTTCATCATCCAGAAAATCCATGTAATTGATGTTGGAATTAGACGTTTCATTTTCGACCAGAGCCAAATCTATTTCATTATCGAGCAGTTTTTGCTCCATTTCAAAAGAGTTGCCGTTGAATAAATCGAATTTAATCCGGGGATACCGTTTGTGAAAGGATGCAATTACCGATGGAATAAGGTATTGAGAAATTGTGGAACTGGCACCAATCCGTAAAGAACCATTAAAAGCTTCATTTAATCTGCCTAATTCATATTCCAAATCGCGGTATTGTTGTTTGATCTGTTTAAGACTGCTGTACATCAATTTGCCGGACTTGGTTAAATATACTTTGTTTCCTTTTCGTTCGAAAAGAGCTGTGTTTAATTTGCTTTCAAGTTCTTTAATGTGTTTGGTGACTGCAGGTTGGCTAATGAATAGTTCTTCGGCGGCTTTCGAGAAATTTAGGTTTTCTGCCACAGCAATAAATACTTCGTCCCGATAATCCATGTCTTATCTTTTTAGTTTTGTTTTCAGCCATTTCCATGGGAATAGTATGGATACATTTTTTTTGTACATCCGGTACTGTTCACCGTATTCTAAAACTAGTTTTTTTTCTTCCAGATAGCAACCGACAATCAAATAAATGCTGAATGTTGCGTTTACAATTAGTGCCGCGCTATCTAAATTTCTTGCCCATATAAATAAAAAAGTTGCCGTATACCAAGGATGGCGAATTACACCAAGAATTCCCGCAGTGCTTATATTTCCATCATCAGACATGGTTTTGTGATGCTCTTTTTGCTGAATCTGGCGAAAGCCCAAAAAGGACGATAGATCGTATGAACGGGAACCGGCAAAAAACAAGTAGAAGCAGAGCAGGAGAATCAAAACACGAACAAGCATAAAATTACCGGGCCAGGAAAAAATCATCTCGCTTTTTATTGAATAGGAATACCAAACCAATGGCAAAAAGGTGATTAGTGAAAATAGATTGTAGAGAATCCGGTAAGTTCTAAAATGTTTGCCAAGTTTAGGTTTTATATAGCTGATGAACGGATTCGAAATTAAACTGCTGTGAAAAAAGCACCATAACAATAGAAATATAAAAAGCAGAATATGTTGTGTTGAAATCATTGCGTAAAAGTAGGAAATAGATTTCGCTTTCATCTATTTCCTGCTCTTTGAGTGAAGATATTCCATCTTTCGATACCGGTTTGTTTTATTCAACCGATATGTTGTACACTCCAATAGTTAATACTTTAGCAAGATTTTTCGGATCTAAAATCTCGGAGAAGCCATTTGATTCGCTTCCAATTTTTATTTTTTCCTTGCGGAGATAATAGTTTTCCTCATCACTTTTAGCCAGGACAAAAACGTAACGGTCGGAGCCTGATTTAAGTATTGCCTTGCTTGGAAGTGCTTCTGAATCTTTTTGATTTGTAATGATTTCGGTCTCGACGAATGAACCTTTGTATAATCTGCCCTGATGTTTTTTCTCAATTTCAGCCAGGCAGAGAATTGTTTTTGTTTCTGAATCTATTCCGTTTCCAATAGCACTTAAATGGGCCGTAAATACCTCATTTGGATTGCTGAGAGTTTTAAAATACAATTTCTGTCCAATTTTTAGCTGATGAATGTTTTTTTCAAATACCGAAATTTGAACCTGCAATTGATTGGGATCAACAATTTCGATCAAAGATTTTTGCTGTTCGGTAAATTGACCAAGAATTAGATTGTATTTGGTGATACAGCCATTTATTGGAGCTGTTATGGAGAGATAAGAATAAAAATAACCTTCTTTTATTTTGTTTGGATCGAGCTGTAAAACCTGCAGTTTTAACTTTAAACTCTCGTATTTTGCTTTTGCAGCTTTGTAATTACTCTCAGAGGAAATAAGATCTTTTTCTGCCCCTATTTTTGCCTTGTGTAAGGCCAGATTTCTCTCGTAATCAGCTTTTATACCTGAAAGTATTGCTGCGGTTTCAGCAAAATTCTGTTGAAGAGATATCAAATCGCCCGATTCAATAGTGCACAGCAACTGACCTTTCTTGATGTAATCGCCAACAGTAAAATGAATACTTTTTACAATTCCGGAAATGGGGGTGCTTAGGTTAGCGATACCATTGGGAGGAGCTGTAATGTATCCGTTGCATGAAACCACATCTTCAAAACATTGGGTACTTACAGTACCAATTTCCATTTTGTCTGAGATGAACTGTTTTTGGGAAATTTGAATTAATTGTTCCCCTTTATCTAGGATAGGATTAATGGGAGTTGTTTTTTGTCTGCATGCAAAAAAGCTGATGGATAGCAGTATATAGGTAATGATGTTGATTTTTTTCATGATGTGAATTTTATTTGCTTAAATAGTTGGCCTCAAGAGCAAGATAATTGTATTGAGAAAGATTGTCAAGATAGTTCAGGGTCAGGCTTAAGGCATTTTCGATGCTTGCCACAAATTGGAAAAAGTTCATTTCGCCCATTTGATATGATTTTTCAGCCATCCGAATAATTTCAGTGCTTAATTTCTGACCGGAATCTTCGTAGTTTTGGAGTGATTCCTCATATTTCATTAATTGGATTCGTAATTCTTCCTGTTTAGATTTACGGCCGATTAGAAAATCATTTTGCAGGTTTTGATTGATGTCTATAGCAATTTTATTTGCTTTAATACGGGCTTTTTGTTCACCGAAAAATAGTGGAATTGCCAAACCAATCTGAAAACCTTCGTAGGTTTGTGCCGCAGAATAATTATTGTTTCCCCGGTAGTAGCCCAACGAAATATCAGGAAGAAGTTTGTTTTTCTCTAAACCCAGCAGAGCATATTCTTGTTCCCCCTGCAGCTTCATTATTTGTATATCGGAACCCGATTCAATAAGATTATTTTCAAGAGGAATTCTTTTCAAATCCTGCATGGGAACAGTAAATGTGCTATTCTGCTGCAAAATTGCATTCAATTTTTGATCAGCAATATCCAGATCGTGTTTCAATTGTTGGATGTCCATTGCTATTTGTTGCTGCTTGGCTTTGGCATTTAATAAATCCATCTGGCTGATATCTCCTTTTTCAAATCTGAGCTCAGCATTTTTTCTGAAATTAGAATACAAGGAGTCTATTCTGAGAAATATATTTTGTTTATTTTTTAAATAAAGAATGTGGAAATAAGCTTGCGAAACTTCTTTGGCTGTTATCTGTTTTTTTCGATCATAGCTGATTTTTGCTATGGATATATTTCTTTTAATCACCTTTAATTGTGAGGTGTAAACACTCGGAAAGCTAAAGGTTTGTTCTACGCCAAAAATTTTGAGAGGATGACCGTTTTCAGCAATGTTGTTTTGATCGTATTCATAGTAAAACAATGTTTTATCAATAGTAAAGGCAGTTGCTTTTAAAGCTTCGCTTTGTTTTACTGAAAGAGCAAAAGCTTGCAGCTGTTTGTTATTGTCCACCGCAATTTGAATTGCATTTTCAAGATTCTGATCTTTTGTCTGTCCTGCTGCCGAAAGCGATAAAAAGGCAATTAGAATTCCAGTGATTGCAGATTTTGACCGGATAAACCGAAGTGGTCTGAATTTGATTCCAATTACATTGTAGAAAATTTCGAACAGCAAAGGCAAGGCGATCATCGTGAGCATGGTAGAAGTAATGAGACCTCCGATAACAACTGTTGCTAACGGACGCTGTACTTCTGCTCCGGCACCTGTTGAAATTGCCATTGGTAAGAATCCCATTGCTGCGGCTGCCGCTGTCAGCATTACCGGGCGCAGCCGGTCTTTTGTGCCTGTAAGGATCAGTTCCCGCATGTTGGTCATTCCTTTCTCCTGCAAATCTTTTAGATGTTCAATCAGCACAATACCATTTAAAACAGCAATACCAAAAAGCGCAATAAAGCCTATTCCCGCCGATACGCTAAAAGGCATGCCTCTTATCCATAAAAAAAGAACACCACCAACAGTCGATAGAGGTACTGCAGTAAATATCATAAAGGCATCCCTGAACGATCCAAAAGCGAAGTGCAGGAAGATAAAGATCAGCAGCAAGGCAAGTGGAACTGCGAAAAGCAGGCGTTTGCCGGCATTTTGTAAATTTTCAAACTGACCGCCGTAAACAATGTAATTTCCCGGCTCCAGTTTAATTGTTCCTTCAATTCTGCTTCGTATGTCATTAACTACCGATTGTAAATCACGATTGCGGACATTTACACTTACCGACATCATTCGATGTGTGTTTTCACGTGATATTTTTGCAGGACCTTCGGAAAAAGAGATGTCGGCCAATTCATTCATTGGAATTTGATTTCCATTTGGCAGAGGAATCATCAATTGTTGAATGTTTTCGATTTTTACCCGACTTTCTTTTTGAAGTCGAACCACCAAATCGAAACGTTTTTCGCCCTCGAAAACACTACCGCTTGATTCTCCGCCAAAAGCCATTGCCAGATAGGAATTCAGAGTTTGCATATCCAATCCGTAATGAGCAATTTTATTTCGTTTGTAAACCACACTCATTTGTGGTAAACCTTCTGTTTTTTCCATAATGATGTCTGCAGCACCAGGAACATCTTCAATCAATTTTTTAATCTCGCCGGCTTTATTATTTAAATAAGTCAAATCTTCACCGAATATTTTAATCGCAATATCGGCACGAACGCCGGTGATTAACTCATTAAAACGCATTTCTATTGGCTGTGTAAATTCATATTCAACGCCGGGAATTATTGAAAGAGCCTTTTTAAACAAGTCAGCAAGTTTTTCTTTGCTCTTAGCAGATGTCCATTCTTGTCGGGGTTTCAATTTAATTATCATATCTACTTCTTCCATCGACATGGGATCTGTAGGAACTTCGGCGGCTCCAATACGACAAACAATTTGATCTACTTCCGGAAAACTGTCGATTAGAATATTTTCCATTTGGGTGCATATTTCAACGGTTTTGGATAAAGAAGTTCCGGTTTTTAGAACAGGTTGAATCACAAAATCACCTTCGTCCAGAGTGGGTACAAATTCACCGCCCATTTTCGAAAATAAAACCCCTGTAAAAACAAGGGCGGTTAGTGATGCACCCAAAACAATCCTTTTGTGACCGCAAGACCATTTCATCGCAGGAGTATACGATCGATAGGTTAAATTCATGATTTTATCTGCCAAATTCCATTTGCCTTTCTTTTCGGGCTTTAAGAAAAGGGAAGAGGCAACGGGAAGCCATGTAAAACCTAAAATCATTGCGCCGATTATTGCAAAACTAAACGAAAGAGCCATTGGTCTAAACATTTTGCCTTCTACACCCTGCAATGACAGAATCGGGATAAAAACGATCAGAATAATGATTTGTCCAAAAATGGCCGAGTTCATCATTTTAGATGCTCCCGTAAAGGTGATCTTGTCGATAAGCGTTTTTTGCTCTTCTTTGTCTGATTGATTAAATTCATCTGTTTTTGCATTGATTCGAATGGCAATGTATTCCACTATGATAACGGCTCCGTCAATTATAATTCCAAAATCGAGAGCTCCCAAACTCATTAAATTGGCATCAATGCCAAAAATGTACATCATCGAGAGGGTGAAGAGAAGTGCCAAAGGAATCATGGAAGCAATAACTAATGCAGATCTAATATTACCAAGCAAAACAACAACTATCAGCATTACAATCAGGCAACCCAAAATTAAATTTTCAACAACTGTAGTCGTTGTTTTTTCTATTAATTCACTTCGTTCCAATATTGGATTAATGAAAACACCTTCGGGTAAATTTTTCTGTATTTCAGCAACTCTTTCTTTTACTTCTTTGATCACCAGTTTCGAGTTGGCATTCTTCAGCATCATAATCTGGCCCAGAACTTTTTCCCCCTGACCGTTTGCTGTAATCGCTCCAAATCGATTGGCATAACCAAAATGAACGTTGGCAATGTCTTTAACTACAATTGGAATGCCTTGGTTATTTTTAATAAGGATATTTTCAATATCCTGAATGGACTTTACCTGCCCGTCGCCCCGGATAAAGTAGGATTGATTTGTTTTTTCGATGTATGCACCGCCGGAAATGCTGTTGTTGTTTTGTAAGGCTTCAAAAACCTCCATCAGGTTTAGATCCATGTATCTCAATCGGGTTGGATCGATGGCTACTTCGTATTGTTTTAGAAAGCCTCCCCAGCTGTTTACTTCAACCACACCGGATATTCCGGATAATTGTCTTCTTACGATCCAATCCTGAACGGTTCGTAAATCCATTGCAGAGTACCGGTCTTCAAATCCTGGTTTTACATCCAGAATGTATTGGTAAATCTCACCCAATCCAGTGGTAATCGGGCCCATCTCAGGTGAACCAAAACCTTCGGGTATATTTGCTGAAGCTGATTTGATTTTTTCAGCAATTAGTTGGCGGGGAAGGTAGGTGCCGATATCATCATTAAATACAATAGTGACCACCGACAAACCAAATTTCGAAATGGACCTGATTTCTTCCACTCCGGGAAGATTTGCCATTTCCAACTCAACAGGAGCTGTAATGAATTGCTCGATTTCCTGAGTGGAAAGATTTCCGGAAGTCGTAATTACCTGAACCTGATTGTTGGTAATATCGGGAACAGCACCAATCGGGATTTTAAATATGGCATACAAACCAAATAGAGCAATGGATAGGGTGAAGAGTATTACAATGAGCTTGTTTCGGATGCTGAAATTGATAATCTTTTCTAACATATGCGTACTTTGTAGATTAATGATTTAAGGCTGTTTGAGTCTGTTTTCGAGATGCGGATCGGAGCAATAAGATTTAGACTATGGTCTTATTCAACGATAAGATAATCAGCTTTTTTTGATCGAACTAAAAGATTGAACCAAAAGATATAAATGAGTGGGATAATTCACACATATATTGATGGGTACTGTTGCCTGTAAAAAGAAAAAAAAAGATTGCATTCAATATTTAATTTATTAAAAGGGCAAAATGTAAAAAGTACAAGAATACCTTTGTTTTATCCATTTATGAATGAGTTTTCCTTACCTAGCTTTGTTGAGTAAGAAATAGTAAATGTGTAATTAAAAGAAGAAGAAATGAGCAGAAAATTTTTATATGTCAGCGCAAATCCGAAAGATGAAAAGGATTCATATAGCTTAAAGGTAGGGAGAGCTTTTATTGAGCAATACAAAAAGCTAAATCCTAACCACGAGGTTATAGAACTTGATTTGTTTAAAACAGATGTTCCTTATTTAAATGCTTTGGTTTTTGACGGCTTTTCCAAGTTGCAGAATGGTGGAAGCTTAAACGATTTGGATCAAGAGCAGATGCAGCAGATTGGAAATCTAAATCAACTTTTGGAACAATTTATGGAAGCTGATGCCTATGCCTTTGTTAACCCGATGTGGAATTTCTCTATTCCTCCTGTTCTAAAAGCATATATTGATGTCATATTACAGGCAGGAAAAACATTTCACTATACTGAAAATGGTCCGGAAGGATTGATGAAAGGAAAGAAGGCTGTTCACATTCAAGCATCAGGAGGAGTTTATTCAAATGGGGCGGGAAGTGAAATGGATTTTTCGCATCGTTATTTAAAAACAGTTTTGGGATTTATTGGAATATCAGAATTGAAATTTGTTCCTGTTGAAGGAATTGCAATGGGACAGGATGTTACTGAAATTGAGAAACTGGCAAAAGAAAAAGCGATTGGATTAGTGTCTGAATTCTAATTGCACAATTGAAAAATAGAATTTTTAGAGATTTTACTTAAATTGTGTGCGGGTTGATTATCCTTTGGGAATATCTTCCCGCACATTCGTGCATTAAATGGGGTGATTTTGTTAAAATTCCTTTAATTGTAAGCTATCCGGCACGCTTTATTTTTATGTAGATGTAAAAACAACTACTTTAGTAGTTCTTAACAGTACATGGCTAAAAAACAAAATCATGAAGTTGGATCAGTTGAAATTAAATATAGATCGTATTCCATTCAAAAAATCACTGAGTTTTCTTCCTTTAATTAATAAACTAAAGGAAGAACAAAGAAATGGAGCCGGAAATGATTTACAAGCAAAAATTATTTTGGATTTAGTTGACAGGAATCCTGATTTGGTTAGACCCGATTTTAATATTGAGGATGTTGGTAAGTATGAGGGTGAGATTCATACAATAATGTCGTATTTTTTCACACCATCTCAATACAAAAAAGATATAGGTGTTGCGGCCAGCCCGTTCGACGATCATAATTTTTATTTCACGCCAAATTATCTAAAAATTCATAGTGATCAGAATATTGAAATTGAACATGTTGAGCAGAAGAATCAGGATAAATGTTATCTGACTTTTACAAAGTTAATTTATGCATACCTGATGATTCTTCCCAAATTCTATAATTTCAAATTAGATATGGATTATCTGTTTTTGTATCGTATGACAGATAAGTTGAATGGTTTGGTGAAGTATTACAAATTGGAGTATGATGAGTCATGCATCGAAATAACTTATAAAGGAAATTTACCAGAAGTTTCAGAGGAGAATATTAGAGAAATGATTAACGATCCAATGAATATGGACTTTTGGCTGAAGATAATTCCATTGGATAATTTTACTTTTTGTGGATTTATGTCATTCAAATATGTAGATGTTACTCAGATCGAAGTAATCTCATCATTAAAATCTCAATTGCTGGAAAAATCATCAATAATTAACAGGGCTAACTTTGATGCTCTCGAACAGAATATCCGCTCATTATTAACTCTGCCAAATTTAAATTTAGGTGTGCTTGCTTTGGGAATGGTTCAAGGCAATGTTGAAAATCCTTCTAATTTTTGGCACGGATTCATTGATCCTAATAAATACATGTGCGAAGCATACCGGGGAACGATATATCAAGAGGCAGGTTTATCCGGTTATCCTGTTTTGATTAGTGACCTTACTACCAGAGAGAATTTACAACCTGTTGAACAAGAGTTGTTGAATTTAGGTATTAAAAATATTTGTATTATTCCTCTTTATTACGAGGGAGAGTTGGTGGGCATGATGGAATTGGGATCAACAAAGGCTTTTGATATCAATTTCACGAAACTGCGTGTGATAAAAGATATCATTCCGGTATTTTCTATCGCCGTTCATCGGACGAGTGAGGAATTAAAAAATAGGATAGAGGCTACAATTAAAGAAGAATGTACAGCAATACACCCAAGTGTAGAGTGGCGGTTTCAGCAGGCGGCCAGTAATTTGTTGGCCAAAAGAGATTTGGATGATCTGGTGCAAATGGAAGAAATCGTTTTTCGGGAAGTATATCCATTGTACGGAGCCATTGATGTCCGTCATTCCTCGGTGATTCGAAACCGGACAATTCAGGATGATTTGGTGGAACAATTACAACTGGCACGTGAAGTTTTGAAAGAAGCATTTTTGGATTGTAAAATGCCTGTTTACGATCAGTTAATATACAAAATTGACTATTTCATTGATGGGATTGAAAAAGGACTTTCTTCGGGTGATGAAATGAACGTTCTTAGTTTTATTCGTCATGATGTAGAATCCCTTTTTCCGCATTTTAAAGAGAATGGATCTGCTTTAACTGCTGCGATTGCAGAATACAATAAAAATATTGATCCTGACTTACATATAGTTTACAAACGAAGAAAAGATTTTGAAGATAGTTTAGGAATGATTAATGATTGCGTTATCTCTTATCTTGAAAAAGAGGAAGAAAAAGCGCAGAAGATGTTCCCTCATTATTTTGAGAAATACCGCACAGATGGTGTAGAGCATAACATTTATATCGGACAGAGTATTTCATCACAAAAAACATTTGATCGAATCTATTTAAAGAATCTTCGCTTGTGGCAGCTAATTGTAAGTGCCGGATTATCCCGGAAAACAAGTGCTTTAAAAAGTTCATTGCCGATTGAACTGGAAACTACAGGTTTAATTTTAGTACATAGCCAACCTTTGGCAATAAGGTTCAGACAAGATGAGAAAAAATTTGATGTGGATGGCGCCTATAATATTCGTTATGAGATTGTTAAGAAAAGAATTGATAAGGCAGTTATAAAAGGAACCAGTGAGCGCCTTACTCAGCCTGGAAAATTAGCAGTAATATTTAGTCAGGAATCTGAAATGGCAGAGTATCAAAGGTATTTGGAGTATTTGGTTGCAAAGGGCTACTTTGAGAATAATATTGAACATTTGGTGTTGGAAGATCTGCAAGGAGTGTATGGCTTAAGAGCATTGAGAGTGCAAATAAAGAATGGTGAAGAACCGAATGAAGTGCTGACTGTTGCGAAGGAATTGAAGCTGAACGAATAATAGTTTATGGTGCCAGTATTTTTAAGAAAAAAAATTAAAACAGAATATAAGTAGAATAAATTTATGCAATTTAAATCTTTATGTCTTAGTCTGGTTTTGTCCACAATAAGTTTCTTGAATTTTGCTCAATCGGCAACAGATAGTTTGCCCAATAAAGCTCGTCCCAAAATAGGGCTTGTTTTAAGTGGTGGTGGTGCAAAAGGTTTTGCCCATGTTGGTGTTCTTAAGATTATAGACGAATTGGGTATTCCGATTGACTATATCGCCGGTACTAGTATGGGAGGTTTAATAGGAGGTTTTTATTCAATTGGATATTCAGCTGCGGATATTGAAAAAATTATTTTAAGTCAGAATTGGGAAGACTTACTCTCAGATAATGTGTCGCGAAAATTTGTACCTATTTATGAGAAAAAGGATTTTGAAAGATATATTCTTTCATTTCCTATTAAACCGAAAGGAATTCAATTGCCAAGCGGTATTGTTAGGGGGCAAAATGTGATCAATTTATTTGAACGGTTAACGATTGAATATCATGACCAAACGGATTTTAATAAGTTACCCATTCCTTTTTTATGTATCGCTACTGATTTGGAAACGGGAAATGCTGTAGTTCTGGATAAAGGTTATCTGCCACTGGCTATGCGTGCAAGTATGGCTATCCCAACTTATTTTTCTCCGGTAGAGATTGATGGTAAATTATTAGCTGACGGAGGAATGATTAATAACTTCCCGGTAAAGGAATTGATTAAGATGGGTGCAGATATCATCATTGGAGTTGATGTTCAGTCTGGAGTTAAATCTAAAAAGGAATTAAAATCTCTTTTGGATATTATAAATCAAACTGTTTCTTTGATGGCATTGAATAATTTTAAGGACAATCTGAAATATTGTGATATCTATATTAAACCTAAAATAGATGAATACACAGTTGGTAGTTTCCAGGATGCAGATTCACTAATTCACAGAGGAGAAGCAATAGCACAAACATTTATTCCAACCTTGCTGGATTTAAAGAAGAAATATAATCTGGAAAAGACAAAATTGAAAACATACGTTCCTCCGTGCGATTCATCTACCTATTTTATTAAAGATATAGAGGTTGAGGGATTAAATGAAGTGAGTTATTCGCTGTTATATGGTAAGTTGAATTTGGAAATGAATAGTAAGGTTAGTTTACGAAAATTACAGGACGGGATAAATCGGGTATATGGCAGCCGGTATTTCGATCGTGTTGATTTTCATATGAAAGGAACAGAAGAAAAAACTCTTTTGATAAGTGTAAAGGAACGAACAACCAAGAGATTTAATGTAGGACTGCATTACGATAGCGATAACAATGCCGCAGTATTGCTAAATACAACATTTCGGAATAAATTAAAAAGTGGATCACGTTTATCCTTTGATTTGAAATTAGCAGAAAATCCCCGGTTTAAAACAACTTATACAATTGACAATGGTTTGAAGCCTGGCTTAAATGTAGAAGCTGAATTTAATGATTCTGAGGTATATGCTTTTGAGGATGGGAAAAAACTGGCAAGTTATGACTTTAACTACCTTAAATTTGATGTAAATACACACTCGATACTTCGGGAATCATATTCTTTTGGATTGGGAGGAAAGATTGAATATTACAATATTAATTCTGAATTCACAATTCCCGGGGAAGTGGATGCACGGGATGAGGATTACTTTTTTACATACTACGCATTTCTAAATCTTGATTCCCATGATAAGGCTTATTATCCAAAGACCGGAATGAGTCTTTATGGAGAATACAAGTTAGTAACAAATAATGGATTTGAACTTGATGGTATGAATCGGCCGGCATCGGTGGCTTATCTTAAGTTTCAAAAGGCAATTAGTCTAAGTTCGGCATTTACGGTTTATCCAAAATTTTATGGCAGGGTAGTATGGGGTAAAAACATACCTAATTTTTATATGTCTTATACAGGAGGAATCGATCAAACAGATTATTTTGATATTCAAATGCCCTTTGTTGGTTTGGAACGCATGGAGATGGCTTCAATAAATTCTTTTGTTTTTCGGGCCGATTTTCAATATGAATTATTTCGGAATAATTATTTAATTCTGAAAACCAATGCGGGCAAATTGGTTGAAGATGTTAATGATGCGTTAACCCATGGAGAATGGATTAAAGGAATCGGACTAACGTATTCATACAATAGTTTAATTGGCCCCATAGAAATTTCCCTGATGTATTCTGATAAGAAAAATGGTATTTCAAACTATGTGAATTTAGGCTTTTGGTTTTAATAAATGATCGGCCGCAATTTGGTGGCTTTATAGTTTGATCTTACTTTTTTTTCAACGGATAAACCTTATTTTATGAACAAATACATTTTATTTTTGACGATATTTTTTTGCAGTATTTCAAGTGGTGTGTTCAGTCAGGATATGGCTGATGCTTTAAAGTGCGAATGGAATTCTGGAATAATTGGAACGGGCCCGGTTCGTGGCCTGGAAATGTCTTATCATGCAAATACAAATTATAACATCCGGTCGTCTTCGGATGTGTATGGAAATGGAAAATCTGAAATTGACTACAATCGTGTTTTTACAACAAAGCTGCGTTTTCCGATACTTCTAAATCAAAAATTGAAAATTGCCGGTGGCATAGAGTATAGTGATGAAGAATTTCATTTTGATGATATTCCGGGCAATAATTACTCTTTGTATAAAAGTCTGAATGATAAAAACCTGAAGAGTGTTGGAGGCAGCCTTTATCTTACAGCTCAGCTAAAAAGGAATATGTTTTTCATGTTTCGCTTCAATGCCAGGTTAAAAGGTGATTACTGGAAAGAGCATATAGGTGATGTGAGTAAGTATACTTTTCTGAAAATGGAGATGTCGCCTATAATTGGGTGGAAAGTTAGTCCTAAAAAATCATGGGGAGTTGGTTTGGCTTATTCCTATACGTTTGGCGATCCATTGCTGTTTCCTGTTTTTGTTTACAATCATTCTTTTGCTGATAAATGGGGTGTTGAAGCTTTACTTCCCGCCAGAATAAAATTGCGCTATCAACCATCAAAACTTTGTTTTATCAATGCAAAAGCAAGATTGCAGGGGGGCAGTTACAGCATTCATTTTAACGATCCCGAATTGAATGATTTTAAGACACTGGAATTAAGAAGAGCTGATTTGAACTTTTCTTTGGAAATAGAAAAAGGAATTACAGATTGGTTGTGGACTTCTTTTGAATGTGGTTACCGAACCAATATTAATTTTGATGTTACCAACAGTAACCATGCATTTAGTTTATCCGGCAGCAAGTTGACAAATGAGAACAATATCATTGATTCCACCGTTGGAGGAGGAGCATTTTATAATCTCTCGGTATTTATTGTGCCCTCAAAAGCAATTCTGAAAAAGATTGGTTTAAAATAGAACCGAAAAGGACGACATTCTTTCTGCCTGGTCTAAAATTAGAAAGAATATCGCCCTTATTGTTTAGTTTAGTTTAGTTTAGTTCGTTTGAAAATATCGATGGCGCAATATCCCTTAAATTGTATCTGGATGCCATTGCTTCACCATAAGCACCAGCGGTGCGAATTGCAATTAAATCGTTTCTTTTTGTAGCCGGCAAGCTGACTAATTTGCCAAAGCAATCGGATGATTCACAAATAGGTCCAACCACATCATAATTTTCAGTTTCACCATTCGAAGTCAGGTTTTCAATTTTGTGATAAGCCTGATAAAGTGCAGGACGCAGCAATTCAGTCATGCCGGCATCTAAAATTGCAAATTTGGTTTTCACACCATTTTTCACGTATAAAACTTTGGAGATTAAGCTGCCGCATTGCGCCACCATTGATCTTCCCAATTCGAAATGAAGTTTTTGATTTGGTTCCAGATTCAAAAACTCATTAAAAATGCCAAAAAAGGTGACAAAATCAGGGATCGGATTCTGGTCTGGATGCTTGTAGTCTACCCCATAACCACCACCAACATTGATATGATCAACAAAAATTTGGCGGTCGGAAAACCACTGCTTAATTTCATTGATACGAAGGCATAAGCCTTTGAACACACTCAAATCGGTAATTTGAGAGCCAATGTGAAAGTGCAGACCAATTAACTCTATGTTTTTATAGGATGCAAGACCTTCCAGAACGCTGTCAAATTCCCATCGGCTGATCCCAAATTTATTTTCTTCAACTCCTGTTGTGATGTAATGATGCGTATTTGCATTAACATTTGGGTTGATACGAATTGCAATTTTTGCAATTTTATTGGTTCTTTCTGCCAGTTCATTAATCAATTCCATTTCGGGTATCGATTCGCAGTTGAAACAGAAAATATCGGAATCTAATGCGGTTTGAATTTCCTGATCGGATTTTCCAACACCGGCATATACAATTTTATTCGATGGATATCCTGATTCCAGAGATCTCTTTATTTCATTTCCACTTACGCAATCGGCACCAAATCCATACGACTGAATTTTGGTCATAATTTTCGGATTGGCATTCGCTTTTACTGCATAATGAACATGATATCCATATTTGGATGATTCTCTTTTAACAATCTCCAAAGTGTTTTGAAGAATCTCCATATCGTAATAGTAGAACGGAGTAGGTATGTTTGAGAATTCGTTGATTCTTGAGCTGTTAAACATGATAAAAAAAATTGTGGAAACAACAACTAAAATAAATGATTACTTAATGCCTGAAGGGCTGCTACTTTATTCTTCTGATCTACCAAAACGGAAATATTGTGTTTGCTGCCTCCGTAGGAAATCATTCGCAAAGGAATAGATTCAAGTGCTTCCAGTACCTTTTTAGCACTGCCTGCTGATTCGGATATAAAATCACCAACAATACAAATTATCGATTGATTCTGATCTATCTCTACAATGCCAAATTTCAATAATTCCGCTTCTATTTCAGAGAGATTCGTATCATCATCTATTGTGAGCGAAATGGCTACCTCCGAGGTGGTTATCATATCAATCGGAGTCTTGTATATCTCGAATATTTCGAATACTTTTCGCAAAAAACCATAGGCTAAAAGCATTCTTCCCGATTTAATTTTTACTGCCGTAATTCCATCTTTTGCAGCAATTGCCTTAATTCCTTTTCCAACCAAATCGTCGGTAATTAAAGTTCCTTCGTCCGATGGACTTAGTGTGTTCTTTAAACGAACAGGAATGCTCCATTGCTTGCATGGCATGATGCTGGAAGGGTGCATAATTTTAGCCCCAAAATAAGCAAGCTCGGCAGCTTCGTCAAAAGACAATTGTTTAAGAGCCTTGGTATTCTCAACAAAGCGGGGATCGTTGTTGTGAAAACCATCTATATCGGTCCATATTTGAACCTCTTCCGATTGCAGGGCTGCACCAATTAAAGATGCTGAGTAATCACTTCCACCACGCTTTAAATTATCAATCTCACCATATGTATTTCTACAGATGAAACCTTGAGTAATAAAAAGTTTCTGGTTAGGATATTGAGCGAGTTCACGTTCCAGATTTTCTTTGATATAGTATGAATCAGGTTCTCCGTCCTTATCAATCCGCATGAAATTCAGAGCTGGCAGAAATACCGAATCTACACCAATTTCAGTCAAATAGTAATGAAAAAATGCAGTCGAAATTAATTCCCCCTGTGCAAGAATTGCTTTCTCCTGAAGTGCCGTAAAGCTGCGGTAAACAAAATTGCGGATGTAATTAAAATGAGATGTGATCAACTCATTCCCTTTGTTTTTGCCATTTGTGGTAGTAAATAGTTCCTCAATCCGCACTCTGTATTTTGCTTCCAACTCAGTGATTTTCTCATCCGCTTGTTCCATCTCCTTTTTGTACAAAAGATCGGCTATCTCAACAAGAGAATTCGTTGTTCCGGCCATGGCTGACAGAACTATAATTCTGGATTCATCACTTTGAACCAGTTGCGCAAGATTTTTAATTCTTTCGGGCGATCCAACTGAGGTACCGCCAAATTTTAAAACTTTCATTGATTAATAATTTTAGTTTTGCCATTTCTTTCTGAAATGGAAGGTGTTATAAGCTATAAATATACATTATGAGCTTGTGGTTTTTTATTTTTCTCAAAAAAAGCCTGCAGAATTTCTGCAGGCTTATATCTCTTATCCGATAGCTTTACATCAATTCACATCATACAACGTCAAGAACGTTTATTGCGTTTATAATGTTTCTTGTATTTTAATGCAATTGCCATCATTTATTTCTTTTTTTATTTGACGGGGTAAAGTTGTGTAAAATTATTTATTAATCCAACCGAAATTGTTCAGATTGTTAAAATATTAACTAATAAAGAAATAATTATACTAGAACAAGATCCCATTCCAACCCCAGAAACCTCTGGGAACATCCATAAATTCAATATAAACCCGGTCTTTTGCTATCTCTAACTTTTCGGATGCTAAACAGGCAAATTTATTCGATAGATCTTTTGTTTTAGTATCAGGCAAACCGATACTTTTTAATTGCAGAAACAGTGAAGGCTCTTCGCTGCCGCCAAGAGTCATTTCAACTTTTGGAGCAAATGCAGTCATTACGTATTTTTCAGGTTTACCTAATTCCATAGATATTAAAGTTGAGCATTCTTTTAGAAAGATTTGTTGTTCTTTGCTTGAAAAGCTCTTGTTTGTCTGAACTTTTAAATAAGGCATAGCTAAAGTTTTAAGATTAAAATTACTCGCGAATGTTAACAGATGAGTCTTATTTTTATCAAGAAAAAATATTTGGTTAAGACATTCAAGTTATTACTAAATAAGAGAATAACAAAATTAGTGAAATACTTCTCTATTTTGCCTGCAGCTCTTTTTTAGCACTTTCCACTACTTTTTTAGCGTTTCCTACAAAGATTTTACTTCCAATAATTATGACTGGTCTTTTTAAAAATGTGTACTCGTTTAAGATGTAATTTTTGTATTCTTCTTCGCTTGGATTTTTATCTTTTAAATTGAGTTCCTTGTATTTTATTGCCCTGCGACTGAACAAGCTCTCGTAGCTTCCGGATAATCCGGCCATCAGATTTAGCTGCGCTTCCGTTATCTTTTCTGTTTTTATATCCTGTAGTATAAAACCGGCATCCGGATTTAGTTCTTTAATTATTCTCTTACAAGTTGAACAACTTGATAGATGATATATTTTTCTCATAGTCCTTGTTTATATTGTTACTGATTGGTGTTATTGGTAATAATCTGAATTATTTCTTCGGCCTGCTTTAGGTTTTTACTTTGCATTTGTAAGGCAAAGTATTTTGTGGAATAAGTCGTTTTTACTCCCTGCCATACTTCTTTAATTTCTTTTTTCTCAATTAAATCTTTACACATACTAAAAGGCAATAAGCACAATCCATTGTTGTGTTGAATGGCATCGAGGATAGCATTCAAATTAGGGATCACGTATCTTGGTCTGAAATAAGGATGCTTCTTAAAATTATCAGCCCAAAATGATTTTATGGTTTCCATTTTGTGAGAATAAGAATACCAATCTTGCTCAGAGAGCCACTTCTCGGCTTCATCCATTTTTCTTTCATATATGAATTGATTAAAAGGAATTGTATTTAAATTTTTACTGCTGATAAGAAGTAATTCTTCTTTGCAGAATGGAGCGTATCTTATATCCTTATAATTACTTTGATCTGTGGTGATGAGTAAGTCAAGTTGTTTCCGAAACAATTTATCCTGTAATTCTTCTGTTTCACCAAAAAGAAATTCTACATCCATTTCAAGTTGGTTTAAAATTGGGGCAAAGGCATAGTGGAATACTTCCAGGTACATTCCAACCTTTATTTTTGGCCTGTTTAATAGTGTTTTTCGCTTAAAATTCTCTTCGGTTTTTTCAAGTTGAATAATTGCCTCTTCAATCTGATTGTACAATTGAATTCCATTGGGGGTAGGAAGCATTCTTCGTGGTTTTCGCTCAAACAGCTTAACTCCCATATAAGCTTCCAGCGAAGATAGTTGCTGACTAACACCAGGTTGGGTAATCAGCAAACTTTCTGCAGCACCGGTTAAGGTGCCACGTTCATAAATAGCTTTAAAAGTTCGGTACCATTCCAGATTCAACATGTGGTATAAATTTTTTTATATAAATATATAAAAAGAATAACTTTTTTTATAGAAAAGCAGGCTTTAACTTTGTTTAAATAATAATTGAGAATCATGAGTAGAGTTTTATTTGCAGTAACCAGCCATTTTAAAGATGCTTCCGGTTGGGAATCTGGTTGCTATGTGTTGGAAGTTGCAGTTCCGTATTTTTATTTGGTGAAAAACGGAGTGGAAATTGATTTTGTTTCTCCTAAAGGTGGAGCTGTTCCTGTAAAGCAATGCGATTTGGATGCAGCGAAAGTGAAATCTTTTTTTGCAGATAAAACGGCAAGTGAAAAATTTTACTCTTCAAAAGTTCCTGAGGAAATTGATTCGAATGACTATGATGCGATTTATTTTCCGGGAGGACACGGAGTTGTTTTTGATCTGCCAACCTGCGGGAAAATTGCAAGGATAGCAGGAGAAATTTACGATAAAGGCGGGGTGGTTTGTGCAGTTTGTCATGGGGGTGCAGGATTGCTTAATGTAAAGTTGGCTGATGGTTCGCTCTTGATTGAGGGTAAAAATCTGACTGCTTTCAGCAATAAGGAAGAGGAGGCTATTGGAATGGATAATAAAGTGCCTTTTTTGTTAGAGACAGCCTTGATTGAAAAAGGTGCAAATTATTCTTGTGCAGCAAACTGGCAAGAGTACGTTGTGGTTGACGGAAGACTAATTACAGGGCAAAATCCTGCTTCTGATTTAGAAATGGCAAAAGAACTGATGAAATTATTAAAGGAAAAATAGATTAACTAACACAACTAAAATAAGATGGAAAATTTTGATTTTTACAATCCGGTAAACATTCTTTTTGGAAAAGGAAAAATTGCAGAAATAAACAAGCACATTTCTAAAGATGCTAAGATTTTAATGACTTATGGTGGTGGCAGTATTAAGAAAAATGGTGTTTACGATCAGGTGATGGATGCCTTAAAAGGTTATGAGATAATTGAATTTGGAGGGATTGAACCGAATCCTCATTTCGAGACTTTAATGAAGGCTGTTGAAATAGTTAAAACTGAAAAGATTGATTTTCTTCTTGCCGTGGGGGGCGGATCTGTTTTAGACGGAACAAAATTTATTGCCGCGGCAACCTACTTTGAAGGTGATGCCTGGGATATCCTGGCTAAGCGGGCGCCAATTACCAAGGCAGTTGAATTGGGTGCTGTTTTAACTTTGGCAGCCACAGGTTCCGAAATGAACAATGGTGGTGTTGTTACAAGGGCAGCAACAAAGGAGAAAATGGCATTTGGAAATCCATTGCTGTTTCCAAAATTTTCAGTTTTGGATCCCGAAACAACTTATTCGCTGCCTAAACGACAAATTATTAATGGTATTGTGGATGCTTATGTTCATGTAATGGAACAATATCTCACTTATCCGGTTAATTCTCCGGTTCAGGACCGCTTTGCAGAGGGAATACTTCTTACTTTATTGGAAGAAGGACCAAAAGCATTGGCTTCGGATACTCCTGATTACGAGAACAGGGCAAACCTAATGTGGGCAGCTACAATGGCTTTAAATGGTTTAATCGGAATGGGAGTGAAAAGCGACTGGGCAACTCACATGATCGGGCATGAGCTGACGGCTTTCCATGGTATCGATCATGCAGTGACTTTGGCTATTGTTTTGCCGGGATTACTGACTCAATTGAAAGAGAAGAGAAGTGAAAAATTGCTTCAGTATGCCGAAAGGGTTTGGAACATTACCGAAGGTTCTGATGAGGAGAAAAAGACTCTTGCCATTGATAAAACAGAAGCTTTCTTCAATCAGGTTGGAATTAAAACCCGTTTGAGTGAACACAATGTGGGTCAGGATAGTATTGATGTTATTGCAAAACGTTTTGAAGGAAGAGGTTATGTAGGCATGCTTCCTGATGTTGAAGTTAAAGATGTTGCTGAAATTTTAGAGGCACGTTTGTAAGCTTTTATTTCAATCATAAATAGGCTGTATCTTTACTGATACAGCCTTTTTTTGTGTTAAGAAATTGTGAAATCTATTCATTTGATTTGTGATAACGAAATCCATGACGTATGTTTGCGTCATTAGAAGTAGGAAAAAAAACTTTGTATTGAAAGAATGAAAAAATTAGAACTTTTTGGGTTAGAACAACAAAATATTGCTGCTTTGGCAAAGGTTTTGGCACATCCGGCAAGAATTGCTATTCTGCAATTTTTAGCGGCAACTCCTACCTGCATTTCGGGAGATATATCTGAC
This sequence comes from Labilibaculum sp., assembly GCF_963664555.1. Taxonomy (GTDB): domain Bacteria; phylum Bacteroidota; class Bacteroidia; order Bacteroidales; family Marinifilaceae; genus Labilibaculum. The sequence goes on from NZ_OY761461.1 coordinate 2,255,485, forward strand.
TTTCTTCCCTTGAGCAGAACAACGGTGTCTCAGCATTTGAAGGAACTTAAATCGGCCGGATTGATTCAAGGGGAAGTGGAAGGACTAAAAATAAAGTACTGCCTGAATAAAAAAGGCATCGAAACGTTGAGAAAGTTGTTTAATGATCTTTTGACTCAGATTACTCCTGAAGAAGAAAAGAATTGTTCGTAAATAAGTAATATAAATCGGAATGTGAAAAGGGCTGGCAGAATACTGAAATATTCTCATATACAGACCCCCACATCTTATATCTAAATAAGAAATATGAAACGTTCATGATTATGTAATTCATAATTCATGAGAAGTTCCATTTAAGCGTAAAATAAAAAATATAAACAGATGAAAGTATTGATTTTGTGTACTGGAAACTCATGCAGAAGTCAGATGGGTGAGGCAATATTAAGAGAGATTAATCCGGACTTGGAAGTTGTTTCGGCAGGTACTAAAATTGCAGATCGGGTGCATCCTTTGGCGGTGAAAGCTATGGCTGAAATAGGAGTTGATATTAGCTCACTTCGACCAAAAATGGTCGATGAATTCTTGGAAGATGGAGTTGATTTCCTAATCTCAGTGTGCGGTGGAGCAAAAGATGCTTGTCCTGCATTTATTGGACCCGTTGGTACTCGCTTACACATTGGTTTTGACGATCCGGCTTATGCCGAAGGAACAGAAGAGGAAATTTTTAATGTATTCAGACGCGTACGCGATGAAATTCGCAGGGATTTCGCAAAATTTAATGAGGAATACATCCTAAAAAAATAAAACATGGGAGCTTTAAACAAGAAATTATCGTTTTTAGACAGATATCTTACCGTATGGATATTTGCAGCCATGGCAATTGGTGTTGGAATGGGGTATTTTTTTCCTGCCATGTCTGGATTTTGGAACAAATTATCGGTGGGAACAACCAACGTTCCAATTGCTGTCGGATTGGTGATCATGATGTATCCACCACTTGCAAAAGTAAAATATGAAGAGCTAAAGGATGTTTTCAAAAACCGGAAGATATTGATTCTTTCATTGGTTCAGAATTGGATCTTGGGTCCGGCTTTGATGTTTGCTTTGGCCATTGTTTTTCTTCAGGATTATCCGGAATACATGACAGGATTGATACTGATAGGTTTGGCCAGATGTATTGCGATGGTAATTGTTTGGAATGATTTGGCAAAAGGAGATCCTGAATATGCCGCCGGTTTGGTTGCCTTTAACAGCATTTTTCAGGTATTGTTTTTTTCTGTTTATGCCTATGTATTCATTACTGTACTGCCCGAATATTTTAACTTACAAGGTTCTGTCGTAGATGTTTCCATGGGTGATATCGCAGAAAGTGTAATGATCTATTTGGGAATTCCATTTTTTGCCGGAATGATCACCAGATATTTTGGAATTAAAACAAAAGGCAAGGATTGGTACCAGAAAAAATTTATACCTAAAATAAGTCCTCTTACCCTATTTGCTTTGTTGTTCACCATATTTGTGATGTTCTCGTTAAAAGGAGAATACATTGTTCAGCTGCCATTTGATGTGGTTCGAATCGCAATTCCACTGGTCATTTATTTTGTGATCATGTTTGTGATTTCCTTTTTTATGGGAAAGAAATTTAAAGCAGGATATGCCAAAACAGCGAGTTTATCTTTTACCGCAGCAAGTAATAATTTTGAATTGGCCATTGCAGTAGCTATTGCTGTTTTTGGTATCGATTCAGGCGTTGCATTTGCAGCAGTTATTGGACCACTGGTTGAGGTACCGGTATTAATCGCCCTGGTAAATGTTTCTTTAAAGTTGAAAGACAAGTATTTTAATGGAAAAATTGATGTTGTTAAATGTGCTGATAATTAGCAATTGACAGGCTCTCTTAAATCAAATAAAAAGTCACGGTTCGTATTGAATTGTGACTTTTTTTATGCTTAATCATATTGAATTCAATCGGTAATATTCCTTATATTTGAAATGCAAAAAACATTTATATGATTAAACCTGGATTGAAAATTGGCATTTTACTTACTCTGATATTGGTTCTGCCATCCTTGTTTTTCTCTGCCTACGAGATTAGTAATATAAGCCAAAACGAGGCAGTTATTGATTCTGTCTACTCCAGTCAGTTAGAGTCCATTTTATTTTCTGTCAATCAGTATTCCGATGATGTGATCAGCGGTTGGGCCAATCAGCTCGATAAAGGAAAATACGGACTTGAAAAGGAAATGGAATTACTGGCCGCAAAGAATTATTCAATAGATGCTTTTTTTCTGATCGATTCATTAAAACAAAAACTCTTTCCCAAAGATAAAATTTCTGAAGACAGCCTTACGAATTTGGCTGGAAACCTGAAATACGCTTTTGCTCAAAATCTAAGCGAAATTGAAAGATTACAGCAATACATCAAAAGCGGTTATCAGAAAATTGGGGTTATGGAATTTAACAGGAAAGGCAAAAGTCTGTTTGCATTTGCTAGAATTGTTGATTCTTTATCTGTGGAAACAGTATTTCTGCTAGTTGATACCGAGAAGTTTATTCGGGAGAATTTGGGGCCGAAAATTCAGGGGATTGCCCAAGACAAGTTTTATATTTCGGTAATTGATAAAAATCGAAACACCGAAATTTATTCCAATGTTGTTTACGACGAGGACGAAAAGAACATTCAGCAACGAAGACAGATTTGGCTCTTCCCAGATTACGATTTGGGCATTCAGATGAAAGGAAATACCATTGAAGATTTAGTGCGGGAAAGAACAAAAACCAATATAATGATGCTGATCGTGATGGATCTGATTCTTTTGCTGGGTGCCTGGTTTGTTTATCGGAACATTCGGCAGCAAATGAAGCTAACCCAATTAAAATCAGACTTTATATCCAATGTATCGCACGAAATAAGAACGCCGTTAGCACTAATAAACATGTATTCGGAGACCTTGGAAATGGGACGCCTGCCATCTGAAGAAAAAAAGAAGGAATATTATAAGGTGATTAACACCGAGGCAAATCGTTTGTCGAACATGGTGAATAATATCCTCAATTTTAGTAAAATTGAAAGCGGTAAACGGGAATATCATTTTAAGGAAGCGGATATTAATGCCGAAATAGAAACAATTCTCGAAAATTACGGACAGCACCTTCATAAAAAAGGCTTTGAAATTAAATTTGAAGCTTTCGATGAGTTACCAAAGCTAATTATTGACAAAGAAGCCGTTTCCGAAGCAATGATCAACTTGATTGATAATGCTGTAAAATACTGTGGCGGGAGCAAGAGGATTGAGATTAAATGCCATACCGACCTGGAGTTTGCCTATATAAATGTGATCGATTTTGGAATAGGGATTTCGAAAAAAGATCAGCCCTTGATTTTCGATAAATTCTATAGAGTGAGTTCGGGTGATTTGGCCAATAAGGTAAAAGGTTCGGGAATTGGTTTGAGCATTGTAAAGCACATTATGGATGCACACAATGGACGCATCACGGTTCAGAGTTCAAAAGAGGGCGGAACTTGTTTTACGTTAAGTTTTCCTCTGAAGTAGAAAAACAAAAGAGATATAAAATTATAAAAGATGAAACCAATATTAATTGTGGAAGATGAACCCGGCATGTTGATGGGATTGAAAGATAATCTGGAGTTTGAGGGATATCAGGTTGATGTAGCCGATGATGGTGAAATTGGACTGGATAAAATCTTAGGAAATGAATATTCTCTGGTGCTTTTGGATGTAATGCTTCCGAAAATTTCGGGATTTGATATTTGTAAACAAGCCCGTAAAAAGGGAATTTCTACACCAATAATTTTGCTGACCGCGAGAGGTGAGGAAATTGATAAAGTTTTGGGCTTGGAGTTTGGCGCTGATGATTACATCACCAAGCCATTTAGTTTGCGCGAATTACTGGCCCGAATACGTGCAGTACTAAGACGCACCGAAAATAGGATAGAAAGCAAAAATGATCATTTAGTTGAAATCGGAAAATTATCAATTAATTTCTCCTCCTTCGAAGGATTTGTTGATCAGCAGGAAATGAAAATGTCGCACAAAGAAGTTGAGATATTAAACTATTTGTGGGACAATAAAAATACAATCGTAAGTCGTGATGATCTTTTAGACCATATTTGGGGAACAGAATATCAGCCAACATCCCGAACCATTGATAATTTTATTCTGAAGCTGAGACATAAGATTGAAGTGGATCCAAACCATGCAAAAATAATATTAACCGTGCACGGTGTTGGATATCGACTGGTGGTTTAGGAAAGTCGAAAGGTCGAAAAGTCAAAAAGTCTTGAAGGGTCTAATTGTTGATAGGTCAAAAGTTTTAGTAATATCCATTGCCCCGTGCTTTAGCTCGGGGGTCAAGGAAAAAGTATCAAGTATACATTGCCCCGTACTTTAGCTTGGGGTTTGTAAAAATAAAAAGCTGTAAATAAAAGTTTCCTTTAGGGGATTTAGGGGTAGTTTAATAGTTGTTAACGTTCAGAAAATTATAGTTTTTTTTTTAAACCTATCTACTTTAACCTTAAAACACAACTGATGACAATTGATGACATCTTATAACCTGGGGGTGACACAAATGATTTTTCAGCAGCCTAATTTTACCAATAGAAAGTTAAGATAGATTGAATGGTGGGCGTACGACTCCATTCTCTTTTACAAACTAAAACAATTGGTAATTTAAAATTTAGGGTGATGAAAACGATAAGAATAGCATTTTTCGCATTGGCATGTTTACTATTAACAGCAAATTTGGGAATGGCAACAACTCCCGATAAACAAAAAATAGAGAAAGAAAAAAGTATGTTACTCAATAAAATCCAGAAATCAGTAGCACAAACAGATTTTGCAGATTTAATCGACCTTGGAGAATCTGAATCAATAGTTTTGCGTTGCACAATAAATGAAAACAATCAGGTTGTGGTGAGTAAAGTAATTGGTTTTAATGAAGAACTGAAAAAAGCCGTTCGCAAAACAATGGAGGATGCAAGAATTAAGGCGGTTCCCGGTCTGGTTGGTGAAGAATTAGCCCTTCAGGTTAAATTTAAAATGCTGAGATGGTAGACCAAAAGTGTTTGTATAAATTAGAGGAGATAAGAAATGAATAGTATGATCTATAAAAGCCAAATTCTGAAAGGATGTATTCTACTTCTGTTTTTGATTTTTCAAGTGGGTACGATACAATCCGAGAATCTGAAAAGGCTGGTGAATCTGGAAGGGAACTGGAAATTTTCCATTGGGGATGAACCGGCAAGAGCCATCCCCAATTACGATGATTCAGATTGGCAAAATGTATTTGTTCCCAATAGTTGGGAGGAAAATGGTTATAAAGATTACAATGGTTTTGCCTGGTATCGTAAAAGTTTTCAAATAAGAGAGTTCTATAACAGAAAGTACCTTTATTTATACATGGGCTATATCGATGATGTGGATGAAGTGTACCTGAATGGGAAACTGATTGGTGCATCAGGAAATTTTCCGCCGCGAATGAAAACAGCATACGATATCCCCAGAATGTATCCTGTTCCAACAGATTTACTTCGTAAAGATGGTGAAAACATAATTGCAGTGCGGGTTTATGATGGAATTCTGAATGGAGGAATCACACAGGGACCAGTAGGTATTTTTATTGATAAAGATCAGGAGAGAATGGATATAGACCTTACGGGATACTGGGATTTTGAATGCCGAAATTCTGTTGACCAGGGAAATTTAAAGTGTGTAACTTATCGAAAAGGGAAAATATTTGTTCCCGGATTTTGGGAAGCCCGAGGTTATAATGATTTAGATGGCAAAGCCAGGTATAGCAAAGAATTCAATTACCCATCGGATATGAGTACTTCGGGAAAAGCATTGATTTTGGGTGTGATTGATGACCTGGATGAGGTGTATTTAAATGGAGAAAAAATTCGGTGGATTGGATATAAAAGAGGAGGAAGTTGGTCAGGAAATTCGTACCACAGCACTTTTCGGGCTTATCCAATACCCAAAGGCGTATTGAAGAGCAGTGGCATGAATGTGATAGAGGTGATGGTAACCGATTATACGGGACCAGGCGGAATTTATAGCGGACCCATTGGAATCACCAATATAGAATTGGCTGAAGAAATGGTAAAAAGAGAACACAAGAACAACCGATCGAATCTGGAGAAGTTTTTTGATTATTGGTTTGATTAATTGCTGCAATAATTTGGGGGCTGTACAATAGCCTAAACTGCTTTGTAAATGGTGCAAATAAAGAAAATATGAATAGAATGGGTGAGCATATAATTCAATGGATGAAGTTTCTGTTTGTAATGATGGTAGTTTGTGTATTTAACAATGAAATTACAGCACAGGATTATCAGAAAATAGTCGATTTAAACGGTCGTTGGGAATTCTCAATTGGAGACAATCCGAATTGGGCAGATCCTAATTATGATGATTCGAACTGGGAGAGGGTTGATGTTCCTTCGACATGGGAGAATCAGGGATTTTATGGTTACGATGGATTTGCATGGTACAGAACCAATTTTAGTTATGCAGGTTCGGTAAAAGGGCAGAGTCTGTTTCTTAAGTTGGGAAATATTGATGATGTGGACGAAGTCTTTATCAACGGAAAACGAATCGGTCAAACCGGCAGTTTTCCTCCTCATTTTTCTACAGCTTACAATTCGAATCGGGTGTACAATATTCCTTCGGCCTACCTGCGCGAAAAGAATGTGGTAGCCGTTCGTGTTTACGATGATTTGGGAGAAGGAGGCATCATCCGAGGTGATATTTCAGTAGTGATCGACCGAAGTGCAATACCCGTTGATATTGATTTACAGGGCAGGTGGAAGTTTAAAACGGGGCGTTATGCGCATGAAGATCTGCAAAATGCATCCAATTGGGATGATATTATTGTTCCCGGATTTTGGGAGAATCAGGGCTATAAAAATTACGATGGATATGCCTGTTACGTTCTCGATTTTAATGCCAATGATAAGTTTTTGGCAGAGAGAATGGTTCTTGTTTTGGGCAAAATTGATGATCTCGATCAGGTAATTGTAAATGGAGTGTTGGTTGGCCAATCCGGTGAATTCGATCCCTCAACGGTGCAGCGCTATTCAAATACTTATCAGCAGCTTCGGGGATATTATCTGCCCGTAAATCTGATAAAAAAAGGAGCAAACAGAATCGTTGTGCGTGTTTACGACGCCACACAGGGAGGCGGCATCTATACCGGTTCCATTGGCCTGATTTCTCAGGATCATTACATCAACTATTGGAACAGCAGAAGAAGACGATACTAGTTATCGCCTCTAATTAGAATTTACGCTTGAAGAAGTGAAAGATCTCCTGTAAAAATCAAAAGTCGTTTAGGAGTAATTGGTAATGAATAACAACGAACCGAAAACAACAGATAAATGATATGAAGTGTATTGTTCTGAAAAAAATGACATTGTGATAAAGAAACAAATAAAACGAATACTCAGAATAGCATTTATTCTTGCAGGCATATCCTCTTTGTGGTTCGTACCATGGATTTTGGTAAAGGCCTGGATTTTGCCACTGCCTGATACGGTTCAGGAACAAGTAAACGAAGCCATTGATCATGGATTTGATGGAATGATTGTTTATGTAGATCAAGCCGGGAAGCCACCGGAATTTTATGCCGCAGGCTGGCATGACCGAAAAAACAAAATTCCTGCCTGCCCGCAGGCATTATTCAAAATTGCCAGCATTACCAAGCTATACATCGCTGTTGCTGTGGCTAAATTAGTCAAAGAAGGACGTTTGTCCTTGGATAAAACACTCGCTGATTACTTTCCGGAACTTGCGGGAAGAATTGAAAATGCTGATAAAATTACCTTGAGAATGATGGTGCAGCATCGAAGTGGCATTCCCAATTTTATAGACCATCCTGATTATTGGAAAAAACCGCCCAAAAACAGACAGGAAACACTTGAATACGCACTGGACTTACCCGCAGACTTTGAACCAGGTGAAGATTATGGCTATTCAAATACCAACTATATGTTGATTGAGGATCTTATTGATAAAGTGCTTGGTTATAGTCATCAGCAATATGTCAAGGAGGAGATTTTGATACCTCTCAAGCTCAACAATACATTTGGTTCGCTTCATGAAGTAGATATAAACAATGTGATGAGTGGCTATTACGTTGGAGTTGAAGAGGATCTAAAAACAGAATATACAGGTTTAATGCTGGCAACAGCAGAGGATGTGGGTAAATTCTTAAGAGCTTTAAATGATGGTTCAGTGTTTAATGAAGGGGAACAGGAAATCTATTCCTCCATTTACGTGTACGAACATACAGGTCTGCTTGTTGGCTATCAGAGTATTGCCAAATACCACAAAGACATTGATACAGTTGTCATTCAATTTAATAATACAACCAACTTTGATGGATATGACTGGAATTTAGCGGAAATCATATACAATCGTATTGTAAAAATAGTGAGAAGTAAAAAAAGCTCGTAATAATATATCGAAACAATAATCGAAACAGCTGTAAATTCAACGGCAGCAGTCGGCTTTGTTTTTTTCGTAATATGAAAGAAAAGTGCCGTGCAATCAGCAAAGCAGCATTCAATTTACCCTTAGGCAAAATTTTAGCAGATACGAACAGTTAATGGAATATTTAATCAGACATATTGAAGACTACGCCAAGTTAAGTGAGTATGAAAAAGAAAACATGCTGCTTTTCGTAAAAAAGAGACATCTGCCAATTGTTTAGCTTACCAATACAAATTTCATGTGCTGAATTGCAAGAACTGAAAATGATGCTAAAGCAAAAGATTGGAACATTTTGAATTCAGTTGGCTAAAGCCAAACTGCAATGGATAAAAACACTAAGTATTTACTGATGTAAAGAGCAAAGCTGAGCATCTATTGCTTTTGTTTTTGAGCAAGAGATAACAAGAAATTAAAATGATTGAAGAAGTAAAATGATGCTAAGCAAAACATCTATTGCAGTTTGGCTTTAGCCAACTGATAGCATTAAAATTAGTAAATAGGCTTTAGCCACATAAAGTATAGTAGAAATATGCAAACCAAGTTTTGGACTAATCTGCCAATTGCTTAGCTGAACAATACAAATCAAATTTCATGTGCTGAATTGCAAGAACTGAAAATGATGCTAAAGCAAAAGATTGGCATATTTTGAATTCAGTTGGCTAAAGCCAAACTGCAATGGATAAAAAAATACAATGCATTTACTGATGAAAGGAGAAAAGCTGAGCATCTATTGCAGTTGCTTTTAAGCAACTGATGTCATGTAATTAATAAATAGGCTTTAGCCGCATAATCAATACAAATACACTTTGTTAAGTATAAAGAAAATAAAATTTTAAGAATGCAAATTATTTCGATAAGAGAAAATCCTGAATACAAAGACATGGCAATAGAATATTTTCAGAGAAGCTGGAAAACAGTGTTGCCAATAATATATCAAGACTGCATAAGTCATAGTATTAGTTCACAAAACCCTTTGCCACAATGGTATTTGATGGTAAAGGATGATGAAATAATTGGTTGTGCCGGACTTATTACGAATGATTTTATAAGTAGAATGGACTTATATCCATGGATTTGTGCATTATTCATTGAAAAAAATCACAGAGGAAACGCTTATGGTTCTCAGTTGATGGAAAAAGCTAAAGTTGATGCAAAAAAAGCTGGATTTAATTATATCTATTTGTGCACAGACCACATAGAGTACTATGAAAAATATGGCTTTAAATATGTTGGACAAGGGTATCACCCATGGGATGAAGAATCCAGAATATATGAGTTAAAGCTTTAATTAAACTAAAAAACAGCATACAATATTTTGTATTAGTATTGGCAGGAAAAGAAGTAGCAAAATAGCGATTGCTGTTGTTTTCAAACAACAGATAACAAGGAATTAAAATGATTGAAGAAATAAAATGCTACTTAGCAAAGCATCTGTTGCAGTTTGGCTTTAGCCAACTAATAACATGAAATTAGTAAATAGGCTTTAGCCGCATAAAATACAATAGGAGTAATAGGTAAACTAAGCTTTGGATTACTCTGCCAATTGCTTAGCTTACCAATACAAATTTCATGTGCTGAATTGTAAGAACTGAAAATGATGCTAAAGCAAAAGATGAGAAACTTTTAAATTCAGTTGGCTAAAGCCAAACTGCAATGGATAAAAAAACACAATGCATTTCCTGATGAAAGGAGCAAAGCTGAGTATCTAATGCTGTTGTTTTCAAACAACAGATAACAAGGAATTAAAATGATTGAAGAAATAAAATGCTACTTAGCAAAGCATCTGTTGCAGTTTGGCTTTAGCCAACTGATAGCGTTAAAATTAGTAAATAGGCTTTAGCCGCATAAAATACAATAGGAGTAATAGGTAAACTAAGCTTTGGATTACTCTGCCAATTGTTTAGCTTACCAATACAAATTCCATGTGCTGAATGGTAAGAACTGAAAATGATGCTAAAGCAAAAGATGAGAAACTTTTAAATTCAGTTGGCTAAAGCCAAACTGCAATGGATAAAAAAACACAATGCATTTCCTGATGAAAGGAGCAAGGCTGAGTATCTATTGCTGTTGTTTTCAAACAGCAGATAACCAGGAATTAAAATGATTGAAGAAATAAAATGCTACTTAGCAAAGCATCTGTTGCAGTTTGGCTTTAGCCAACTAATAACATGAAATTAGTAAATAGGCTTTAGCCGCATAAAATACAATAGGAGTAATAGGCAAACTAAGCTTTGGATTACTCTGCCAATTGCTTAGCTTACCAATACAAATTTCATGTGCTGAATGGTAAGAAATGAAAATGATGCTAAAGCAAAAGATGAGAAACTTTTAAATTCAGTTGGCTAAAACCGAACTGCAATGGATAAAAAAACACAATGCATTTCCTGATGAAAGGAGCAAAGCTGAGTAGCTATTGCTGTTGTTTTCAAACAACAGATAACCAGGAATTAAAATGATTGAAGAAATAAAATGCTACTTAGCAAAACATTTATTGCAGTTTGGCTTTAGCCAACTGATAACATGAAATTAGTAAATAGGCTTTAGCCACATAAAAGGAGTAATAGGCAAACTAAGGTTTGGACCAATATGCCAATTGTTTAGCATTTCTAATGCAAATTCCATGTGCTGAATGGTAAGAACTGAAAATGATGCTAAAGCAAAAGATGAGAAACTTTTAAATTCAGTTGGCTAAAGCCAAACTGCAATGGATAAAAAAACACAATGCATTTCCTGATGAAAGGAGCAAGGCTGAGTATCTATTGCTGTTGTTTTCAAACAACAGATAACAAGGAATTAAAATGATTGAAGAAATAAAATGCTACTTAGCAAAGCATCTGTTGCAGTTTGGCTTTAGCCAACTAATAACATGAAATTAGTAAATAGGCTTTAGCCGCATAAAATACAATAGGAGTAATAGGTAAACTAAGCTTTGGATTACTCTGCCAATTGTTTAGCTTACCAATACAAATTCCATGTGCTGAATGGTAAGAACTGAAAATGATGCTAAAGCAAAAGATGAGAAACTTTTAAATTCAGTTGGCTAAAGCCGAACTGCAATGGATAAAAAAATACAAAGCATTTCCTGATGAAAGGAGCAAAGCTGAGTATCTAATGCTGTTGTTTTCAAACAACAGATAACCAGGAATTAAAATGATTGAAGAAATAAAATGCTACCTAGCAAAACATCTATTGCAGTTTGGCTTTAGCCAACTGATAGCATTAAAATTAGTAAATAGGCTTTAGCCACATAAAATACAATGGGAGTAATAGGCAAACTAAGGTTTGGATTACTCTGCCAATTGCTCAGCTAACCAATACAAATTCCTTCCGGTTTTTAAAAAACAACATTATTTTTATATTCTTAAATTATAATGCCCTGTAAAATAATTATAACATTTTTTTGTTGGGGCTTTATTGTTTCGTAGATTAGGGCGCGAAAACATAAAGAGTACACCTTAAAGTCGTATAGACGGACATAAATACATTGACACTACGCTATGAGATTCATAAGTGTATGTTTTACGATCGATAAAAGAAATATAAATACACATTCATAAGCGTTAGGTGCAAATAGGATGAGCGCTCAGAAATAAATAAACAAATACTATTATGATAGAAAATGAACTCGATAATATTGAGGAAATAAAGGAGGACTTGGAAGACTCATATTCTAATGACGATTTATATAATATAAATTCTTGGGGAGCTGATTTGTCATTTAGAGAACTGATTTCAATGTATGATGAAGATGAATTATTGAAACCAGAGCTTCAAAGAAAGTATGTTTGGGAAAAACCTGAAGCTAGTAGATTTATTGAATCAATATTATTAGGACTTCCCGTTCCTAGTATATTCTTAGCAAATACGAAAGATGAAAAGAAACTAATAATTGATGGCTATCAGAGAATTATGACTGTTGTAGATTATGTTAATGGAATCTGGTCTAAGGATAAAAAAGTTTTTAAGCTTTCAAATACTGAAAAAATTAATAAACGTTGGAGAGGTAAAGCTTATAATGAACTTGATAGTTCTGACCAAAGGAGAATTAGAAGTACAACAATTCACGCAATTATATTTGAACAAAGAGCACCAGCTGATAATGATACTAGTCTATATCAAGTATTTGAAAGAATAAATACTGGGGGTAGAGCTTTAATGCCACAGGAAATCCGAAACTGCGTAAATCAAGGTAGTTTTAACGACCTATTATTTGATTTAAATAAAAATCAAAATTGGCGGACATTATTTGGTAAAGAAGAGGAAGATTCCAGGATGAGGGATTTGGAGTTCATTTTAAGATTCCTTGGATTGGATACAGATTTTATTAGAACCTCTGATCTTTCTGTTATTTCATTGAAAAAGTATTTAAATGAGTTTATGGGTAGCACTAAATCTCAATGCCCTAAAACGATCCAAAAAAGGCGTGATAAATTCAATTATGTCATGAACTTTGTCCATACATATATTGGAGACAACGCTTTTTACAATATTGTATCTGGCGAAGAAACAAAAATTAGAAAGCGATTTTACCCAACAATTTTTGATGCAATTTGTCCTGCAATATCTATTGCTCATAAAAAGTTAGGAAATGATATGCCAACTGAAAATTTAGAAGAAAAAAGACTTGCCTTATTAAAAGACCCAGATTTTAGAAAATTTTCTAGTGAAGGTACAATGCAGATTTCTCATATTCATGGCAGAATTAATAAAGCGTTAAACTATTTATTTGGTATTAGTTATGAATAATCAAGAAGCGCTAACTTCAATTGAAAACTGTGAGGATGAATTGCAACGAATATTTCACCTGATTGAAGGACATGGTCATATGAGTTCAATTGTTCCGTTTTTAACAAATTATGCAATTGTAAAATCTTGTGGAACTGCAGAATTTTGTTTCAAAACTATTATTTCGGATATTCATTCAGGTCAAAGTTCACAAATAGTGAATTACGTAGACAATACTATTAGAAACAGCTCTATGAATCCTAGCTTGGACAATATTTGTAAAACTTTAAAGAAATTTGACCCAGCGTGGAATGACTTATTTAAAGACAAATTAAGTCAGCATGAACATAATCAAAGAATAAAGTCATCATTAGATTCACTTAATACTGCAAGAAATACGTTTGCTCACGGCAGGACACCTGTTTCTTCTTTCGAGAATATTAGAACCTATTTTGGAGATACAGTTGAAGTTTTAAAATTATTAGACGAAGTGGTTAATGAGTAAATATCAGCCCTAATAATGCATAAAAATAGTAGTCGGCTCAGTCTAAAACTAAAGGCTTGCACCACACTTCAATTTTCCTGTAACTAAATAGGACAAAATCCCACAACCAAAAAAAAATGATTCTAAAAAAGACCCATCCGGGTCTTTTTATTTATGTTCATTATTCCGCTAAAAGCGGGGCATTTCGGGATAATTCCGATTATGTATAATCATTCTAGATTTGCATTTGAATTGGGAGCAAGGGAATTTCCTGAGAACGGTTTTTCCAATGAAAAAACAAAGTCATTCTTGAGCTTCACCAAGTGATCAAATGAAATTACAAAGTGGTTCCTGAGCTTCACCAAGCAGTAAAATGACTTCATCAAGTCGTCCCTGAACTTCACCAAGCAGTAAAATGACTTCACCAAGTTGTCCCTGAGCTTCACCAAGTGATCAAATGAAATTACAAAGTAGTTCTTGAGCTTCACTGAGTGATCAAATGAAATTGCAAAGTGGTTCTTGAACTTCGCCAAGTGATCAAATGAAATTGCAAAGTGATTCTTGAGCTTCACTGAGTCATCAAATGACTTTACTAAGTCGTCCGTGAACTTACCAAGTCATCAAATGACTGAACAAAGCTTCCAAATGAAATTAGATTGAAGCATCACAAATGTAAGTATGGTTATGCCCGTTTGCGCACTCTTTAAACGGTAAAGAGGAGATCAGCGAAGAAAAATCAGCCTAAAAAACAATTGTGATTTGAAGATGCTTTTTGTTCCGTTTTGCCGGCTTAAATAGAACTGCGGAAACAGAACCTATATTCCAAAAATCTTGTTAACTTACTAACATATATATTCATGTGTTTGGCTTCTGTTAATAAATGAAGGAAGTTAAAATTACATTTTAAAAATAATTTGATGCTGAAAATGGGGGAGTGCTAAAATTTTAACAAGAAATTAAAATGAATATAATTGGTGTCGTTTTTAGTTACCTGCTTACGTTTGTTGTTTTTTTGATGGTAGATATGCTATGGCTTGGCGTTATCGCAAAAAGCATTTACCGAAAATTTCTGGGTGGCTTTTTAGCCGATGATGTTAATTGGACTGCAGCATTCATCTTTTATTTTATTTATGTTGCCGGAATTTCAATTTTCGCAATTTACCCGGCAGTAAATAAAGGCTCGGTATATCATGCTGTTCTGATGGGGGCTTTATTTGGTTTTTTTACCTATGCCACCTACGACCTGACAAATTTAGCTACACTTAAAGATTGGCCGCTGCCAATTGTTATTATTGATATCATTTGGGGGGCGGTTCTTTCTGCGCTTGTTAGTTTTTCGGGTTTTTACATTGTAAAATGCTTAAGTTAAAAGAAATGTTCAATACAAAAACACCTCATATCAACGGAAAGTTTCTTTACTATGCATTTATTGCCGGGGGAAATCAGATACTTCAAAATCAAGTGGAAATAAATAGAATTAATGTTTTTCCGGTAAATGATAAAGATACAGGTACCAATCTTGCATCTACAATTCGTTCAGTAATTGATAATATAGAACCTGATAAATCGTATAAAACCACAGTAAATAATATTGCAGATGCTGCCTTAATGGGCGCCCGGGGTAATTCGGGTGTTATTTTCGCTCAGTTTTTGCACGGTTTGAGCAGGGAAACTTTGAACAAGCCCATTATTAACCTTCGCGAATTTGCCGAAAGTGTGAATAAATCAATCCCCTACATTTACGATGCCGTTGCCAACCCTGTTGAAGGAACCATGTTAACCGTTATTAAAGAGTGGTCTGACTTTCTTACGACTAAAAAAGACGCCATTCACGATTTTAAAAATGTAATCATTGATTCGGTTGTAGTGCTGGAGAAATCATTGGCCGAGACTACCTTAAAACTGAAAGTACTAAACAAATCAAAATTTGTTGATGCAGGAGCCAAAGGTTTTGTTTTATTTATTAAAGGCATTATTGAATTTATAAAAAAGCAAAACATCCGTAATTTGGTTGTAGAATCGAAGGAAAGCATTTCACTTATTCATACCGAAGAAATAAGCGATAACGAAATTACACATCGTTTTTGCACTGAAGCAATTATTAAGAACCTGACCGGCAGCAAAACAGAACTGCAAAATAGATTAAGCAAAAATGGTGATTCGGTTGTTGTTGCAGGGTCGGAAAACATTTGCCGCATCCATGTTCATACCAATCATCCGGCTGAGCTTTTTCATCAGTTGAAAGATATGGGAACCATAACCTTTCAGAAAGTTGATGATATGGTGCGCCAGCAGGAGGTTGCGGCCAAACGGAAATGGAACA
Source organism: Labilibaculum sp. (assembly GCF_963664555.1). Lineage (GTDB taxonomy): Bacteria > Bacteroidota > Bacteroidia > Bacteroidales > Marinifilaceae > Labilibaculum. The sequence continues at coordinate 2,271,509 of NZ_OY761461.1, forward strand.
TCGCATTGGTAACCGATTCTACTTGTGATTTATCGCAGGAATTGATTGATTTTTATCAGATTCATGTAGTTCCGGTTAATTTGAATTTTGGAGACAATCATTATCTGGATAAAGTAACCATTCAACCCAATCAGTTTTACGATTTACTCGAAACACATGCCGAATTTCCCAAAACATCTCAAATAAACGAACAGGCTTTTACCAATTTGTATTCGCATTTGGCATCGCATTACGATGCTGTTATAGCAGTGCATCTTACCAGTCAGTTTAGCGGAACTTATGGCAATAGTGCTAAAGCCGGTGAACGAATTAAAAAAGAATTTAACAAACCTGTTCATGTAATCGATTCAAAAAATTTATCGGGGGCATTGGGATTGCTGGTGCTGAAAACGGCACAAAACATTGAAATTGGGGAGTCTTTGGAATCTCTTGTAGAATCTCTTGAAAAGGATGTGATTCAATCTAAGATATTTGTGAGTGTCAGAGATTTAAAATACATGATTAGAGGGGGACGGGTTTCCAAACCAAAAGGGATAATCGCAAGTGCACTTGGTTTAAACCCTGTTATTTCAATGGATGAAAATGGAAAATCAGTCCTGTTTGGAAAAACCTTTAGTCAGAAAGCCAGTCTGAACAAAATTTACAGGCACATAAAAAAGATAAGTGCCGGAAAAACGCTTTGGAACTATATTATACTTCATGCACACAATCCGCAGGGAGCTCTGGAAACAGAAGAAAAAATGAAACAGATGACCGGTAAAACCCCGGTTTCGGTAGTTGATATTTCACCTGTGATTGGAATGCATGCCGGAAATGGTGCCATTGCAATTTCTTTGCTGTTTAACCATTAACACTTCGCTAATGATGACTCTGTTTTTACAAGTGTCCCTGCTTATTTGGGTATTGGTAACTCTATTATGGATTTGGAGCATATTGATAAAGAATGTAAGTATCGTTGATCTTTTTTGGGGGTTTGGTTTTGTGGTGGTTAATGCATTTTATGTATTCATGTCGGGCGAATTAAATGCCAGAAAAATTCTGATATTGATATTGGTTTCCATTTGGGGTTTAAGGCTTGCCATTTACCTTGCCTTCAGAAATATTGGCAAAGGAGAGGATTTTAGGTATCAGGAATTCAGACGTAATTACGGCGCGGAACGTTATTGGTGGTTCAGTTATTTTCAAACCTTTTTACTGCAGGGCATTTTAATTATGCTTGTTTCGCTGCCTTTACTAGGAATCAGCCGGAGTGAGCATTCAGGAAACCTAAATTTCTTCGATTACCTCGGGATTTTAATTTGGTTGATTGGTTTTGCTTTTGAAGCAGGAGGCGATTTTCAATTGTCACGTTTTAAACGGGATCCTAAAAACAAAGGAAAGGTATTGGATACCGGCTTTTGGAAATACACCCGGCATCCTAATTATTTTGGCGATTCGGCCGTGTGGTGGGCCTACGCACTTTTAAGTATTGCCGCAGGAAGTTATTGGCAGGTTATTGGTTCGGTCGTAATGACTTTGCTGATTATCAAAGTTTCAGGTGTGGCCTTACTCGAAAAAACGCTGAACAAGTCAAAACCGGAATACCACGAATACATTCAAAAAACAAGTTCATTTTTCCCATGGTTTCCTAAAGAATAACTGCCAATGGATTTTATCATTAAAAATATCTGGTTGATACTTTTTGTAGTTTGGGTCTTACCATTGACTTGCTGCAGAAGCAGGTTCCGTAAAATGGTTTATCAAACAGATAGTTGGGTGATTAATAGTAAACCGGTGTTTTTAAAAGAAATAAAAGGGCTTGTGGGGAATATCTTTCCCGATAATCCGGACTATAAAAAGTTCAGAAACTTTGATCTGTTTTATCTGACCATTTATTTACTGCTTTTTATTGCTTATTTAGCTTTCGACACAAATTCTTAAAACATGAAACGTTCATGTATAAAGCTTTCTACACACAGGGAGATGATTATATGGTAAGTTTTCCATCTGACGAAAACTTAAAATTATAAACAGATGAAAAAAATAACCTTAGGGAGCAGTGTTCCCCCATTTGAATTAAGCGACCAGAACGGAAACTTGTTTTCGCTCGATTCGGTATTGGGCAAGAAAAATCTGGTGATTTATTTTTATCCTAAAGACGATAGTCCGGGCTGCACAAAAGAAGCTTGTTCGTTTCGGGACCAATTTGAAGTGTTTGCCGATGCCGATGCCATGATTATTGGAATTAGCGGACAATCGGCAGAAAGCCACCTGAAGTTTGCCCAAAAGTATCGGTTAAATTATACTTTGCTGAGTGACACCGGAAATAAGCTGCGCAAATTATTTGGTGTTCCGGCTGGTTTTTTTGGATTGATTCCGGGCAGAGTCACTTATGTAATTAACAAACAGGGAAAAGTAGCATTCATGTTTAACTCGCAAATTCAGGCTGAGAAACATGTTGACGAGGCTTTACGAATTCTGCAGGAAATAAAATGATAGATATTTTAAAAATCGGTTTTGTTTTGCTGTCCTATTTATTAGGCTCAGTGCCTGTCGGCTATCTTTTAACCAAATATTATACAGATAAAAATATTTTGGAAATGGGAAGCGGAAATATAGGCTCAACAAACGTAGGTCGTATTGCCGGTAGAAAATTAGCCATAGTCACCCAGCTTTTGGATATGCTTAAAGGACTTTTGCCTGTTGCTCTTTGTCTGTTTTTTGTTGATAACAAAACAGATGGATTCGAATTTTATATTTATTGGCTTGCCTTGGCAGCCATTATCGGGCACGATTTTAGCATCTTTCTCAAATTCAAAGGCGGGAAAGGTGTTAATACCACACTCGGGGCTTCCGTATTAATTGCTCCAATTTCCGTTTTCATTTCAGTAGCCATCTATTTTCTTGTAAAAAACCGATTCAAATATGTATCAATTGGTTCATTGCTGTTGGGGATCTTTTTGCCTCTTACCGAATTAGTCTTTCACGGGTTTACCTCCGCTTTTTACTATCTGCTGGCATGTATGGTTCTAATTATTCTCATGCACAAAGCAAATATAAGCCGCTTATTAAATCAAGAGGAACTTTCATCTTAAAAAGAAAACGTATGTCATTTTATCAATTTCAAAAGGAACAATTTATTAAAGCCACCATTGAGGAAATATGGGATTTTATCAGTTCGCCGCAGAATCTGAAAAAAATCACCCCGGAGAATATGGGTTTCGATATCCGAACCCCAAATCTACCAGATAAAATTTATGAGGGAATGATTATCCGTTATACCGTTCGCCCATTGCTGGGTATTCCAACCAACTGGGTTACCGAAATCACGCATCTTAAAGAGAAATTTTATTTTGTAGATGAACAAAGAGTTGGCCCCTATAAATTGTGGCACCATCAGCACATTATTATGCCCAAAGAAAATGGTGTACTAATGAAAGATATTGTGAGTTATCAGCCTCCTTTTGGTGTGCTGGGGAGAATTGCCAATGCCCTGATTATTAGAAATACATTAAATGACATATTTGATTACCGAACCAAAGCGCTCGAAAAAATATATCCCTTATGAGAATCGAGTTCTTGAACCGAAGTAATTCATCAAATGATTGAAGAGTGCTTCCCAATGAGAAAAGAGAGCTCCCAAATGAAAAAACCAAGCCGTTCCTGAACCGAAGTAATTCATGAAATGATTGAAGAGTACTTCCCAATGAGAAAAGAGAGCTATCAAATGAAAAAACCAAGCCGTTCCTGAACCGAAGTAATTCATGAAATGATTGAAGAGTACTTCCCAATGAGAAAAGAAAGCTATCAAATGAAAAAACCAAGTCGTTCCTGAACTTCACAAAGTCATCAAATGACTGAACAAAGCTTCCAAATGAAATGACAAAGTTATCAAATGACTGAACAAAGTCGTTCCTGAACCAAAGCAAGTTGTCCATCTAAAAAATGGCTGCAAAAACAAAATTACAGATTCAAGAAAAAACATTTAAATTTATGCTGTTGCACACACTGGAAAGAGAATGATAATAGAAACAAATCCAAATTTGAATAAAAATATTCTGCTGGCTGTTACCATGTCATCCAATTTCCTGAATCCTTTAATGGGAGCTGCCGTTAATGTGGCTTTACCCAGAATTGGGGAAGAATTGTCGATGTCGGCAGTGGGTTTAAGTTGGGTGAGTATGTCCTTTTTGTTGGCTTCGTCGGTATTTTTAGTCCCTTTTGGTAAAGTAAGCGACAATTGGGGGCGAATGAAAATGTTTTTGTCCAGCAATGTATTATTTGCTTTGTCCACTTTATTTTGTGCTTTTTCTTTTTCTTCCGAAATGCTAATCCTGGGTCGTTTATTGCAGGGAATTGGCGCGGCAGGCATATTTGCCTCGAACATGGCCATTGTAATATCGGCTTTCGAACCTCACGAACGTGGTAAAATGATTGGATTAAATGTAATGGCCGTTTACGTAGGTTTATCCATTGCTCCGGTTTTGGGCGGTATTCTAACCGAATCCTTGGGCTGGCGTTCCTTGTTCTTCATTAATGCAGGGGCAGTCCTGCTAATCATACTGGCAATAATCACAAAAATTAAAGCCGAATGGGCCGTTCCCAACAATGCGAAATTCGACATTCAGGGAACCTTGCTCTATATGCTTTCCGTTTCGGGATTGATGTATGGGTTTTCGCATTTACCAAAAACGGAAGCAATCCTGTTCACTTTCCTGGGAATTGCAGGGCTGATTGTTTTTGTCAGATACGAGTTAAAACAAGCAAACCCGGTTTTTGAAATGCAGCTGTTCTTCAAAAACAAGTTGTTTGCCTTCTCCAATCTATCCGCTTTTATTAATTATGCAGCCACTTTTGCCATCACGTTCGTTTTTAGTTTGTATCTGCAGTACGTGAAAGGCTTATCGCCCAAAGAGGCAGGTTTTATTTTAATTGCACAACCTGTAGTGATGGCTGTAGTAGCATCATTCTCCGGCAAATTGTCGGATACAAAAGACCCGCGGATTTTGGCATCCATAGGAATGGGTATAAGCGCAGCAGGGCTCTTACTACTTACTTTTATCAGCAAAGAAACATCTTATGCCTATATTGTTTTTGCTTTACTGATTTTAGGATTTGGTTTTGGGATGTTTTCATCGCCCAATACAAACTCAGTAATGAGTTCGGTGGAAAAACGTTTTTTAGGACTTGCATCGGCTACTGTTGCTACCATGCGAACCACCGGAATGATGTTTAGTATGGCTGTTGCAGCCCTTTCCATACATATTTTTTTGGGAGATGCTAAAATTCATGCCGGCAATCTGGATTCATTCATGTTGAGCATGAGAGTGATTGTCATTAGTTTTACAGTTTTGTGTGTAATCGGAATTTTTACATCGTTGGTTGGCAGGCGGAAAACGACCGGCAATTAAGTTTTAGGGGATGATCCTGAAAATTGGTAAACTTCAATTTATTCCTGCGTGATGCCAAAGTTAAAAGGACTTTTCCTAAGTTTGTATACAGTGATGCATTAGTTTATATAGTTAAATTTTCTCGTATGATAATTAAATCGGATCAATCGAAAAAAAGAGAATTTAAAGGTGTGGAATTTGAGGTTCTGGCAACCGGAGAGAAATCTATGGTGACCAAGATGAATTATAAAATTGGTGATACAGTTCCTTTCCATTCTCATCCTAATGAACAAAGTGGATACGTGATCTCAGGAGAATACTGCATTCAATTCGGGCAGTTCTCCGAACGGCTAAAATCGGGTGATTCATACTGTATTCCCGAAAATGTTAAGCATCGCTGGGAGGTCATTGTTGGTGGGGAGGTAATCGACGTATTTACGCCTCCCAGACTTGACTATTTGTAAATGGTATGGTATTTATGGGATTTATCGCATGCGGGACAGAATAGAACTGAAGCCCCTAACCGGTTAATCCCTGATGCCTTTTTTATGAGATAAATGGAGCTGAATAAGATTGAAAATATTATCAAAGGGATCAGACGATATTATCCGGTATCTGATGATTCGATTGAAACACTGGCTGGTTTATTAACCGAAACTCATCTGCCGAAACATCATTTGCTGACCAAAGCAGGGGTTAAAGATAATTTTGTATACTTTATCGAGCAGGGATGTATGCGAACATATTTTTTAGTTGACGGGAAAGAAATTACCAATTGGTTTAGCCGGGAAGGTGATATTACCTTTTCTTCAAATTCATTGTATCATCGAATTCCAGGATTCGATTTTGTTGAGCTTCTTGAAGATTCATGCGTATTTACCCTGCCCATTGATGCTTTAAATGACTTGTACAAAACGAACATTGACATGGCAAACTGGTCCCGTACCATTCATCAGGAAGTGTTGCTGAAAATGCAGAACCTGCGTATCGACAGGTTAAGCTTATCATCAAAAGCCCGCTACGAAAAGTTTTACAACGAAAATCCTGATTTGTCTAATCGGGTAAATTTGGGATACATTGCTTCTTATTTGGGGATGACCCAACAACATTTAAGTACCATACGGGCGAATGGATGATTTTAAGATAGATGAAAAATTAATTGATTGTTCTTCTCTATTTTTGAATTTCAAAAACAAATGAAATGAAAACTGAAATGCAAAAATGTTTGGATGGCGAAGTCTTTAACACATCCAACGAGGAAAATCAAAGTCTGATACACAAGGCTCGGAAATTAACAAAAATCTATAATGCGACAGCAAGCACTGATGCCGGAAACCGAAAGGATATTTTGCGTGAACTGTTTGGGAAAGTAGGTGATAATGTAAATATCGATACGCCTTTTTACTGCGACTACGGCAAGCATATTTTTGTTGGCACCAATGTAATTATTAATATCAACTGCACATTTGTTGACTGTAATAGAATTGAAATTGGAAACAATGTGTTGATCGCTTCCAATGTGCAGATTTATACGGCAACTCATTCAACAGATGTAAACGATCGTTTGGTAACTGATTGGGATCCCGGTTCAGAACTTCCATTCTTTAGAACTTATGCACTGCCCGTAAAAATTGAGGACAATGTATGGATTGGAGGAGGCGTAATTATTTTACCCGGAGTAACAATCGGGAAAAATTCTGTGATTGGAGCAGGAAGCGTTGTGACCAAATCGATTCCCGAAAATTGTGTAGCGGTTGGTAATCCATGTAGAATTATCCGAAAAATAAATGAGCAAAACAGAAAGCATGGAAAAGATTAAAGCTGTAATTTTTGATCTCGACGGAACTATTGGCGATACTTTGCCATTGTGTATTAAAGCTTTCAGAAAATCAATAGAACCGCTTATTGGCAGATCAATTTCTGATGAAGAAATAATTGCAACCTTCGGCCCCTCGGAGGAAGGAACAATAATGGCATTGGCTCCCAACAATTACCCGGAAGGCATTTCGCGTTACTTGTGTTATTATGAGCAGCTCCACGAAATGTGCCCAAAACCTTTTAATGGAATAGTAAACCTGTTGGCTGATTTAAAAGATAGAAATATCAGACTTGCCATGGTTACCGGCAAAGGGAAATACAGTACAAATATTTCATTACAGAAATTTGGTATTTCTCATTTATTTGAAACAATTGAAACCGGACATCCAATTGGGCCACGAAAACCGGAAGGAATCACTGCTGTTTTAAATTACTTTAAGGATGTAAACAAGAATGAAGTAATTTATGTTGGCGATGCTCCAAGTGATATTGTTGTTTGTAAAAATGCCGGCATTCCAATTGCAGCTGCAGCATGGGCACTTTCATCCGAACCGGAGAAACTTGCAGAGTTGAATCCGGAAGAATTATTTTATAGTACCGGTGACTTTACCGACTGGATAAATTCCAGGATTTAATTTTGGTCATTCAAGGCAAATGCTTGTTTTAGTATAGGCTGCAATCAATAAGGTGTAAAATAACAGTTGTTTTATTTGTAAATTCAAGACTGAAGTTTGTTTCGGTTTTTTAGCAATCTGGCAGGGATGAATCCTGCATTTGACTATTGTTTTTATACTTGACGTTCGGCGAAATTGTAAAAAGGCGGATACTAAAATAGTAAGCAAATGGATAGAATTATTATTTTTTTGACTTTGAGCATACCCATAATTGTTGTTTCGTGGAGAACAATATTTACGATTAAAAGTCATGGTTTTTATAGATTTTTTAGTTGGGAGTGTATAGCATGGCTTTTTGCTGCCAACTACAAATACTGGTTTGAATATCCTTTTTCCATGAATCAAATATTTTCTTGGCTTTTCCTTATAATATCAGGTTATCTGGTTATTATGGGAGTGATGCTTATCAGAAAAGTAGGGAAGCCAGAAAGAAACAGAAAAGAAAATACACTTTATCAATTTGAAAAAACAACTGAAATAATAGACAAAGGGATTTTTAAATACATCCGGCATCCACTTTATTCTTCATTGCTATTCCTGACTTGGGGGATTTTCTTTAAAAACCTCACGATTGAACTTTTATGTGTCTCCGTATTGTCAACAATATTTCTGTATCTCACAGCCATATTTGAGGAGAAGGAATGTCTTGTTTTTTTTGGTAAAAAGTATATTGAATACATGAAAAGAAGTAAAATGTTTATACCATACATATTTTAAAAAAACAACTTTGCCTGTTGCTTTTTTTACCAATGCCCGGCTGAATAAAAAACATTGAAGTCTCAATAATTATCATTAACTTTTTGAGTGCATTAATGTATTTCGCCATGAAAAGGATGCTTTCTCAATTTCTGCGGAAAAAGTGTTTTCTGATGTTTGTAGTCAGTATGCTGCTGGGTGTTTCAGTATCGCACGGACAATCCTCAACTTACGGAGATATTGGTGTCGGTGGGGGATTGAGTTACGGTGGATTAGGCGCACGATTTACCTACAAACCTATCAATCAAATTGGTTTGTTTGGTTCTCTGGGATATAACCTGGATGCACAGGGATATAATATGGGAGTACAGTTTCATTTGCCATCCCAAAAAAGACTGAGCGCATATTTAACCGGCATGTATGGATACAATACGGTATTGATTGTAGATGCCATTGCAATGGAAAGCAAAACTACTTATTATGGCTTTTCAACAGGTCTTGGTGTTGAATTCAAATTAAAGGAAAAATCATTTTTATGTGCTGAAGTACTGCTGCCGTTTCGACCTCAAGTCTACAAAGATGCAGTTGATGATCTTGAAATGATTGGTTATGAAATTAAAGATCCCTTGCCTGTTCTTTTTAGTATTGGTTATCATTTAAAATTTTGAATTCAAGGAAATGAATCCAGAACTAAGCATATGGAATAAATACAGATCTAAAGCAGGTCTTGTTGCGCTTGTAATAGTTTGCCTAAGTGTATTTCTGAATTCCTGTTTTGAAAATCCTTCCCCTCCGGAACTCACCACACAGCAAATTGAGCTTGTTGATGCAGTTACGATAACAAGCGGTGGAAATATAACAGACAATGGCGATGCAGAGATTTTTCAAAAAGGTATTTGCATGAGTCTGAACAATACTCCAACAATGCAGGATTTTTTCACGATGGATGGTGTTGGTAATTCGGATTTTACCACAATTCTAAACCTGGATCCCGATAATACTTATTACATTAGGGCTTATGCCATTAATGGCGCAGGCATCGGGTATGGAAATGTTTTATCCATCACATTGGAACCGCTGCCTTTTACCGAGGCTGTGATTATGGATTTTGGTGATATTACAGGCAATCAGGCATTTATGAGAGGACGTATTGAATCGAATCAAACGATTACTTCAAGAGGAGCCTGCTGGAGCACCTCACAGAATCCTACCATTAGCGATAGTAAAACCGATGCAGGAAATGGTACAGGAATTTTCGAAACTACCATTACCGGACTTGCACCAGGCACAAGATATTATGCCCGCGCCTATGCGGCTACCGATATCGAAGTTTTTTACAGCAGCAACTATGAATTCATCACCTTGGGATACCCTCAGCTTACAACCAAGGAAATAATCAACGCAGGAACTTTTGTGATTTCTACCGGCGGGGATATGATTTCGCAGGGGCTGATCTTGAATGCAGGAGTTTGCTGGAGTACTAATCCATCACCGACTATTGCTGATAGTAAAACCGAAGACCAACTCGTTTATACATCTTTTACCAGCGATCCATATGGACTATTGCCGGCAACGACTTACTATATAAGAAGTTATGCGACCAATATTGCGGGTACCGGATATGGAAATGAATTAGTAATTACCATGCCTGATGCAGCAGTATATGATCTGGATGGGAATCCATACTCATCTGTAAGCATTGGTTCACAAATCTGGTTGACCGAAAATCTTAGAACCACAAAATATGCCAATGGCGAAAATATCCCCAATATTATTAATGATGACGATTGGCAGAATGCCACATCCGGAGCCTGGAGCTATCATGAAAATATTCCTGATTATGAAGTGCCATATGGTAAATTGTACAATTGGTTTGCCGTAATCGATTCCCGTAATGTCTGTCCTTCAGGATGGCATGTTCCGAGCGATACAGAATGGCAAACACTTATTACTTTCTTGGGGGGCAGTGATTTTGCCGGCAATAAATTGAAAGAAACAGGAACAGCACACTGGCAAGCAAATAATGATTTTGCAACGAATAGCAGCGGGTTCACGGCATTGCCCGGAGGAGCTCAAAGTGCTTCGCCTGGATATTCGTACCCCATTCAAAGCCTGGGAATGTTTTGGAGTACTGCTCCTGTTGATGGAGAAAATGCTTACGGTTATTATTTATTCGATTCCTATCAATCCATCAATAAGCAGGAATATATCAAACAAACTGGTCTTTCAGTGCGGTGTGTAAAAGATTAAAGTTCATTCTTTCTTTAATTTCCGGGCCTTTTCTGTGTTTATTAGGAGGAAACATGCGGTTGATTCATATCATTCGCTTGGTGCTGCCGGCAGGTGATTCATAATAAATGAGATTGTATAGGTTTACATCCTTAGCTTTTGCTAAATTCTTATAGCTTTTTCGAACGATTTAATTTTAAAAAAAACCTTATTCCGGATAAGGGTTCTAAAAGATACTTTTAAGATTGCTTTTTGGTTTGCTGATAAATTTGAACCAATGATTTTACAAAGTGATTTTATGGATTGCATTAAAGTCGGTTTCAAAATGCATAACGATTTGGTAAGTCGCGTTGCATCAATATAGAAATGGCAGACTCCAATGATTTTGAAAATGTGAAAAAGCTGATCGGTTTAAAATTGAAAGCCTAATAAGAAGCTTTCATCATCATTTACAGGAATATAGTTGTTGTATTGATTGGTAAATATTGTAACGATCTAAGTTTTTGTGTAACTTATAGTATATCGCCTTGCATCCGATAATTATCAGAAGAAACAAACACAAAACGAGTTGAAGCAATGCATCCAAAAGAAGACATATTTTACCAGGCACGAAATTTCAATACAATTGAATTGTGGAAAAATGTGACGGGGGAGCAGTGGTACGATGCCGATTGGCAGATAAAAAATATAATACGCAGTGTTGAACAACTGAAAAAGGTGATCAAATTAAATTCGCTTCAGGAAAATGAAATTAATAGAACCGTAAGTACATTAAAAAAAGAAGGAAAAGAAGCTTTAAGGATTACACCTTATTATGCTTCGCTGATGCAGGCTGATCCGTTCAATCCGGAGATGTTGCCGGGCGAAAAGTCGAAAAAAAGGCTCGACCCTATTTTTTGGCAATCCGTACCTACTCCTGCCAATTTATTATTTCCCAATACCGGAATTGAAGGGGCAATGGCTGAAAGATCGCGGAGTTATGGTGCTGCTTATCAACGTTACCCAAACAGGTTGGCTCTTTTTGTTGCAGAAAATACAAGTTGTGCATCGTATTGTGTTCATTGCCAAAGAGCAAAATCCTTAGATCGGTCTTTTGTTGTGAACAGAACTAAAATAGACAAAGGTTTGTTTTATATCGGATACAATAAAAATATTAACGAGGTACTTGTAACCGGTGGTGATGCCCTAATGGTAAGCAGAGGCCGATTGCAATACGTATTGGAAGAATTAAGCAGGATACCACATCTTAGGACAATAAGAATTGCCACCAGAGTGCCTGTTGTAATGCCCATGGCAATAACAGATGAATTGATGGAATTAATCAGGATTTCGGCAAACAAATTTAACAATGGTCCGGATAAGTATGTCTATTTCATGACACACATCAACCACTATCACGAGATAACAAAGGATCTGGGAATTGCAGTTAAGAAGATTCTTAATCATGGATTTACAATCAGAAATCAAACCGTCCTGCTCAATCATGTGAACGACTATTACAAAACACTGGCTTTAACTTTTACCCGAATGTTTTGGATTGGCATTCATCCATATTACTTGCTGCAGTGTCATAAGGAAAAGGGAATTGTTCATTTTATTACTCCAATTCAAATAGGTAAAATTTATATGAAACATTTACATGGCTGGATTTCGGGTGTTACTATGCCAAAATATGCGGGAAATATTGAAGGCGGGGGTGGAAAAGTGATATTAATGCCTTCCGGGCATGATACTTTGTATAAAAAATTTCATATTGAAGATAAAATATCCGAAAGTTATGCTTTAGTGTCGACCTGGGATGGGAAAGAAATTCTGGAATATGAAGCCCTCGGCAGAGCTACCTTCGAGGAGTTTTCGAACGGGGTTAAAATCATGGATGATTTTATAGGAAGAAAAGGAGTATTTGTTCCCAAATTAATAATTGTGGATAACAAAGGGAAGCGTATTGAAACAACAAACAGGACCAAATTGCCAAAACTGGAGAAAATTAAAAAATCGAAACTATTGGAATACGATGTAAGGGACAAAAATATGCCTCTGACTAATCCAGCAGATATATCGGATGAAATAGATGAACAGTTTAAAAAATCGAAATATTGCAGAAGTACTTCTACAGAGAATGAATAAACAGTTACCAATAAGAAGTTCTTAAATTTAAAAACATGAAACGTCCATTTATAAAGCTTTCTAAACACAGGGAGATGATTATATGGTAAGTTCCATCTGACGAAAACTTAAAATTATAAACAGATGAATAAAGTAAATAAAATATGTCAGAGTTGTGGAATGCCTTTGAAAAAAGATCCGAAGGGAGGAGGCACCAACAGCGACGGGAGCAAAAATTTAAAATACTGCAGTTATTGTTACGAGAATGGAGTGTTTCTTTATACCGGAACGCTTACCGATTTTCAGGCTTTCTGCAGACAAAAAATGAGGGAAGGCGGACATTCAAAGTTTATTTCGTGGATTTTAACCCGCGGCATGGCGCGTTTGGAAAGATGGAAGAAGTAGTGAAAATGCATGAGGAAGTTTCCTTTTAATAGTGCAATCAGAAACAAGATTGTTAATATTGCTGACGTGTTTTATCTAAACGAAGTAAAATGAAGCAATAATCAGGTACAAATGGAAAATTTTGATCGTAAAAAGCACTGGGAGAATATTTACCAGTCGAAAGAATTGAAAGACGTAAGTTGGTTTCAGTCATCGCCGGAAACTTCTCTCGGATTTTTTAAACAGTTTAAGGCAAACTCTTCGGCAAAAATTATTGATATTGGTGGTGGTGACAGTTTGTTGGTTGATCATTTACTGGATCTTGGCTATCAGAACCTATCCGTTCTTGATATTTCTGAAATCGCAATTGATAAGGCAAAACAACGGCTTGGCGAAAGAGCTAAAAAGGTAACTTGGATTGTTGCTGACGCTGCCGCATTCAAACCGACAGAAAAATATGATTTTTGGCACGATCGGGCAGCATTTCACTTTTTAACCGGCAAACAGGATATTTCAAATTATCTGGACACCGCACAGAAAAGCATCAATCCGGAGGGTGTACTGGTCATTGGAACTTTTTCGGAACAGGGACCCAAAAAATGCAGTGGAATTGAAATTAAACAGTATTCTGAAAGCTCAATGAACGATTTGCTGACTAATTTCTTTTCAAAAATAAAATGCATTACGGTTGATCACAAAACTCCTTCGGGTATAGTTCAAAACTTCGTGTTTTGTAGTTTTCGGAAAAATACATGATTGATAATAGGGATACTAGAATCATTTTTTATGCCAACAGGATATAACTTGTGCAGGTTGATGAACTGATTTTAAAAGGCTAAAATACAAAGAAGGCTTTAACTTTTTCAAAGTTGGGAACGTAGGATGTTCTTGAATACATCAATACAAATTTTCGGAAGGTAAAGAGGTACACGAATTTTTAGAAATTAGAAAAAGTTCAGGTAAGATTTTATTGCAGTCTGATGCCGAATGAATTTTAATTGGAAACAATTGTGTTTCTTGTTCCATCTCTTTGTTTGATGATATTTCTTTTTTGAAGTGATGCGCAACCAAATGGCATTCTACTCATCATTGGTGAGCAACGAATATTCTTTAGCACGGTATTTGTATACTTAAACTTCATAAATTATCGAAAATATACACGAAAAAATTGAAACATATGAAAAGAAATGTAATACTATTATTGGCTGTTTTCTTAGGCTGGAGTGCGATGGCACAAGCTCAAAAAAACTTTATCGATCAAAATTACATCGAAGTAAAAGGATTGGCTGAGTTGGAAGTTGTACCCGATGAGATCTATTTGAATATTCATTTGGATGAGGAGGACACAAAGAACAGGGAAAGCGTTGAAGTGTTGGAAAAACAAATGTTTGCGGCTTTAAAAAAGGCCGGCATCAATTTGGAGAAGCAACTTTCTGTATCTGATTTTGCAAGTACTTTACAGGATCATTTTATTAAACGTGCGGATATGAAGAAATCGAAAGATTTTGAGCTTTTAGTGCACGATTCAAAAACATTGGGAAAGGTGTTTGTTGAGTTGGATAAGATCAAGATATCAAACATAAGTATTTTGAGAGTAGATCACTCCGAAATTGAAAAGTTTCGCAGGCAGGTTAAAATAAATGCTGTTATAGCTGGTAAGGAAAAAGCTATAGCTCTGGCTGAGGCAATTGGTCAAAAAGTTGGGAAAGCCATTTATATCAATGAAGTTTCATCACCCTATGGCCGGCAAATGGTAAATACCATGATGCGGGTGAAAAGTGAAAGCTTTGAATCGGGTAAGGGTGCTCCTGATCTGGATTTTCAGAAAATAAAACTGGAGTATGCTGTGATGATTAGCTTTGCATTGGAATAGAGAGTTTTAATCACAAATAAATATGAAGATCTCTACAAGTAGGGATCTTTTTTTGTGCCTGTAAAAAGAAAGATTTAACCACCAAAGAAAGGCTATCACGAAGACATACAAAGAAAAACAACAAATGCTTCGTGATACTTTGTGCTCTTTGGGGTTGAATTTTCACTCCAGCAATCCCACGGATAGTGGTATTTATAGCGGCAATTCATCAATTTTCCCAACAACACTTTATCTATAAATGTTTTTTTTGTTCTTTTGTGGAGAAATCCAAAATCGAAAAATAAATGATCAAGATCTTATCTTATATTCTCAGTTTTATATTTTATATTCTCTTCTTATTGTTGTTGGTGATTTTTCATCCAATACAAGTAATCTGTCACAAGCTGTTTGGGTATCAGGCTCACAAGAATTCTGTTGATGTTTTAAACTTTTTTTTAATGCGCGTAGTTGTGTTTTTAGGCGTTCGCATTACCTCTCTGCCTAAAGTTAATTTGCCAACCGACCGGCCGTTAATCATTGTTTCCAATCATCAGGGAGTATACGACATCCCGCCAATTGTCTGGATTTTCAGAAAACACCATCCAAAGTTCATTTCAAAAAAGGAATTGGCTAAAAACATTCCGAGTGTGTCTTATAATCTTCGCCATTCGGGAGCCGCCTTAATCGATAGAAAGAACAGAGCGCAGGCAATACCGGAAATTTATAAACTGGGTCAGTTAATCGCGAAAAACAATTATGCAGCCAGTATTTTTCCAGAAGGAACCAGAAGTAAAACAGGAGTGATGAAACCTTTTAAAGCTGGTGGAATAGAAGCTTTACTTCAGGCCGCACCAAATGCGTTAATTGTTCCTTTTGTTGTTGATGGAAATTATAAAATTGAAGAAAAAGGAATGTTCCCCTTGTGCCTGGGAGCTAAGGTTAGCTATAAGGTTTTAGATCCAATTGAGCCTCTATCTTACACTGCAATTGAACTAACCGAAATGGTAGAAGCTTTAATTAAGAAAGAATTGAACCAATAATACTGATAAAAGATTGATGATGAACCAAAATAACAAAACAGCATTGGTAGTGGAAGGTGGCGCCATGCGCGGTATTTTTGCAGCTGGAGTTTTGGATCAGTTCATTGAGATGGAATTCAATCCTTTTCATTCTGTATTGGGAGTTTCTGCCGGAGCTGTTAATGTGGCAGCTTATCTTTCCAGACAGAAAAAGAGAAATTTTAAAATGTTCACAGATTATTCTTTGCGTCCGGAATACATCAGTTGGAAGAAGTTTTTAACAGGTGGCCATTTAATGGATTTAGATTGGTCTTGGGATATCACTGCCCGCGAACTGCCTATCGATCTGGACGTGCTTTTTGCCAACAATCCTGATTTTGAAATAGGTGTTACCATGAACTCCGATGGTCGTTCGGTTTTTATTAAGCCCGATGCAGAAAGCCTTAGTCATGTGATGAAAGCCAGCTGTACGGTTCCGCTTTTTTACCGCAATTTTCTGAAAATAGATGGCCAAATAGTTTCGGATGGAGGCGTTTCTGCGCCCATTCCAATTCAAAGAGCAGTTGAAAAAGGAGCTGTAAAAATTATGGTGATTCGTTCCCGTCCAAATTCTTTTCGGATGAAAAAAGGAATGGAATCAAAATTGGGACGTTTGCTCTTTCGAAAACATCCGGGTTTGGTGAAAGCATTGTTGAATCGCCCGGATAATTACAATTCATCCATTGATTTTATTCAAAATACTCCGCAAAACCTTCAGATTTTAGATGTTTGTCCTCCCGAAAGTTTTAAGACAAAGCGATTTACTCAGGATTATGCCACACTGTTAAGTGATTACGAGCTGGGGCAGGAAATGGGGCGGATTGCAATCGAAAAATGGAATCTTCTGTAATTTCATCCTAAAATCAGAATAAATATACTTCCTTATTAAACCTTTTATCGTTTTACTTGTCTATACAGTGCAACTAAAATCCGAATAAGGGACTTTCTTATTGCTCAAATGTTAATAAATATGTAAAATCATATATTTATTCATGTTTTTGAGTTTCGAATAGTATGTTTGTGCGGACAATTTATAAAACTCATAATTCAATTTAAATGAATCGAATAATTTTTCTGATCTGCTTAAGCGTTATTGCAATATCGGCTAAGGCAGTAGAACCGGTTTTAAAACCGGAAATGAAAGGTGGAGTAGTAAAAGGTATTGTGATGGACAATGCGATGGATATTCCTGTTGAATACGCAACAGTTTCTGTTTACAGTATGGCCGACTCAAGCCTTATTGACGGAACCATCACCGACGAAAAAGGGGCTTTCGAACTTACAAAGTTGAAGCCTGGAAAATACTTTGTTGAAATTACTTTTATTGGTTATAATAAAGCTGTAGTTCGAAATATTCCTATTGATGGAAACAGAAAACTGGCTGATTTAAAGATTGTGAATTTAAGGCAATCGTCAGAAACATTAGGCGAGGTTATGGTAACTTCAGAACGTTCGCCCGTTCAGTATCAAATTGATAAAAAGGTAATTCCGGTTAGCCGGCAAATTACTGCTGCCAGCGGAACCGCTGTTGATATTTTGGAGAATGTTCCATCTGTTAGTGTTGATATAGAGGGGAATGTAAGTCTTCGGGGCAATTCAAATTTCACTGTTTTGGTAGATGGAAAACCTTCTATTTTGGATGCATCGGATATTTTGCAGCAAATGCCTGCAAGTGTGATTGAGAACATCGAAATTATTACCAATCCTTCAGCGAAATACGATCCGGAAGGAACGGCTGGAATTATTAATATCATCACAAAAAAGAATGTTGAAAAGGGATTGAACGGAGTGGCTAATTTATCGGTTGGCAGCCAGGAAAATCGAAGTGGTGATATTTTAATCAATTATCGTAAGAAAAAGTGGAACTGGAATTTTGGATTTGATTACAGCAATCGTCAGTTCGAAGGCACAAGTGAAACCGAAAACAGAACCATTTTTGAGAATGTTACAAGTTCTGTTATATCTGATGGAGAATCATTGATGAAGCGTTTGGGCTATGGTATTCGCACCGGTTTTGATGTTGAAATAGATGATAAAAACAGCATTTCGTTTGGCTTCCGATACGGAAACAGAGACATGGAACGGGGTTCCGTTTTGGATTATCAAGAGTTTGACAGTGAAAATCCGGAAAGAATTTTATACGATAGTGAAGATCTTTGGAAGAAAGAAATGACTTTCGTTAATTCAAACTTTTCGTATACCAGAAAATTTAGTGGGAAAGGTCATCAGTTGGCTTCTCAGGTGACTTATTCGCATCGTGGAAGTGGTGATGAGCAGTCAACCAACGAATTGTTTGATGTTGATGGCAAGCAAATATCCGGGAAAATTGCAACTGAGGATGGACCGGGAACCAGATGGGAGATCCGCTCCGATTACACATTGCCATTGGGAGCAGATACAAAATTTGAATTTGGTTATCAGGGGCAGATTCGTTCAAACGAGGCGGATACAAAACAGGAGGATTTTGTTGTGGGAACCGGATATGTGCCTCAGCCATTATATAGTCATGATGTAACTTACGATCAGCAGGTGCATGGTTTGTATACAACTTATGCTTCAAAAATTGGAAAGTTTGGCTATCAACTGGGCTTCAGATCTGAATATACAAATCGGGAAATCGATTTTAAAGATGAATCAGAGCTTTTCACCATTAAACGGTGGGATTTCTTTCCAACCATACACACTCAAATGGATTTGGGATCAGACAATCAGGTGATGGCGAGTTATACCAGACGGATTCAGCGTCCGAGAGGTTATTGGTTGGAGCCTTTTGTTACCTGGACAGATGCTTACAATGTGCGACAAGGAAATCCTGATTTGAATCCTGAATATATTGACTCTTACGAGTTGGCTTATTCGAAGCGGTTCGGAGATCAGTCGGTGACTTTTGAAACTTATTACAAAGTCACTCACAATAAAATTGAAAGTGTTAGATATCCTTGGGAAGATCAGGGCAACGTAATGAAGAGTACTTCGGTTAATGTAGGAAATGATTATTCTTTAGGTATGGAAGCAACCATAAATTTGTCTTTTGGCAAATGGCTTAAGAACGATTTAATAGGTAATTTTTATCACTACAAAGAAGAAGGAGATTTCACAATAACCAATTCATCCAATGAGGATATTTATAAAGATTTTTCAACGAAAAGTTACAATTGGAGTTTAAGGAATAATTCAACCATTATATTTGATCCGGAAACACGGGTTCAGTTTACAGCGAATTATCAATCCGAGACGAATTGGGCCCAAGGGAAACGTAAGGGGTTCTTTACAACATCAGCAGCTTTAAAGCGAGATTTCATGAAACGTAAGTTATCTGCTACTTTCCAGATTCGCGATATTTTTGCAACGGCAAAACATGAAACCTTATACGAAGGGGATAATTTTTACAATTTTAGTCAGTTTAATCATAAATCACCAACATTTAATTTGAAATTAAGTTTTAAAATTAACAATTATAAAATGAAGCGTGAACGGGGATCAGAAGGCGGGGTTGATGTGGAAGAATTTGAAATGTAAAAGCGATTAACGAAATATTGAAGAAACTCACGGAATTAATTTCGTGAGTTTTTTTTTATGGGTGACATTTGATTGTCAATTAATTGACTGTTACTTGATAAGAGCTGAGATTACGATGAAGGATCCAGTGATGATGTTGATCCCAATCACTATTTTTCTGAATTTTTCAGGTTCAATTTTCCCGGAAAATTTAGCTCCAAAATGCGATCCGAAAAATAAAATGGGAAGACAGAAAAGAGCAAGGTTTACGGATTCCATTTCTATCATTCCCTTCATTAAAAAGGCTGCGGTAGTGAAAAAGGCGGAAAAAGTACTAAACCAGGCAAATACGCCACGGAATCTTTCTTTTGGATACCCTTTGCGATTCATAGCAATAACCAATGGCGGACCACCAACTGATATTGCACTGCCAAGAATACCGCTGATAAATCCGGCAAAAACAATTGGAAAATTTAAAAAGCGTTTGGCCAATTTCACTTTGCCTATCATCTGTATGGAGAAAAGGATAATCAGAACACCTGTTATGAGTCGTAAATTATCACTACTCACATATTCCAAAGCATAAACACCCAAAGGAATTCCACCTAAACTGGCAATAAACATGGGAATAAAATAGTATGCCCTAATTTTTTCTTGAAGTTTAAACAGGATTACCAAACTGGTTATCAAATTGAATAAACTCATGGCAGGAACTAAAACCTGCATGGGGAAAATAAAAGAAAGAAATGGGATTGCAAGTAATGCAAATCCAAAACCTGTCATCCCTTTTATAAATGCTGCCGAAAGGATAACGATAGCGCAAAGAACGATTTGAATTATGGTGATATCATGCATTATAAATCCAATTAATAATTTGTACTTGAATGATACAAAGTTAGCGGATTCAACAATATGTTTTGCGTTAAATATGCTTAAAATTTCTTTCCGGGAAATGTTATAAAACTTCCCTTAAGAAAGGGAATAAGGAATAAATTTGAATCGCTACGTTAGTCATAAACAACTTTACTGAAATGGCAAGTAAGATAATTCCAAAAACTTTACGTAAAACGTGAATTCCACCTTCACCAAGAATACGCTCAACAAGATTAGTTGAGCGAAGTACGATGTATACAAATATCATATTCAATACAATGGCAGCAATTAGATTTTCCATAGCATATTCGGCACGCAATGCAAGAACCGTTGTAAATGAACCTGCTCCTGCCACTAACGGAAAGGCGATAGGAACTATAGAAACTCCACTCGGCCCGTCATATTTAATAATTTCGATGCCGAGAGCCATTTCTACACCCATTATAAACAGTATGAATGATCCGGCAATTGCAAAACTAGAAATATCAACTCCAAATAGTCCAAGAAGTTTTTGACCTAAAAAAGTAAAGGCTATCAGCACAATAAGGGCAACAACAGTTGCTTTTAGGGCTTCAATTTTACCTCCTTTTTTCTGCAAATCTAATATGATTGGAATAGATCCAATAATATCTATTACCGCGAAAAGAACCATTGAAGAGGTGATGATTTGAAGAAAATTGAAATTCATGACAATATAATTTTGGACTTGTAAATAGACTTGCAATTAGCTCCGATAAACTTACAAATTTTTTAATCGAATGAGTAAGACCAAGCTTTCTAACTTCTTACTTTAGGAAGTTGTTTTTGTTAAAAATAATTGAAAAATGGATATGTATGTTTAAAATAAAACAATAATGAAGCTATTGTGTTTAAAATTTAAACTTTGGCGAAGATATATCTTTTTTTGAAAATGCCCCTAAGCTTAGCTAAAATATTTTAGGAGAGGGGAACGTATTAGTAGTATATGCAAAAAAAAGAGGCTGTCTCAAATGAGATAGTCTCTTTTTCGTTTTATAGTTTTTTATATTTATCACTGATTTCTTATTTTAGAGATATGAAATTAGTCCCTCAAAAATCTCATTTCAAAGCCTATCATCAAAACCAGATGATTCTTTTTCCGCCTTCTCTCTCGGATTTCATATCATCTGAACACCCTGTTCGTACCATCAGCAGTATTATTGATGGTGTCCAGATAGATCGTATCCTTGAAAAATACAGTTATACGGGAGCAAAGGCCTATCATCCCAAAATGATGCTTAAGTTATTAGTTTATTCCTATTTGTGTAATGTATATTCCTCTCGAAAAATAGAGCAGGCGGCATCAGAAAATGTACATTTCATGTGGTTGTCAGGGAT
The DNA here is from genome assembly GCF_963664555.1 of Labilibaculum sp. GTDB lineage: Bacteria > Bacteroidota > Bacteroidia > Bacteroidales > Marinifilaceae > Labilibaculum. The sequence goes on from NZ_OY761461.1 coordinate 2,293,422, forward strand.
GCAAAAGCCAGATCACAATACGATTGCCCGCTTTAGAAGCAGTCGATTAAAAGGTGTTTTAAAGGAAGTGTTCAGTCAAGTAGTCCTGTTACTGGTAGATTCCGGACATATTGATCTACAAACCATATATGTCGATGGCACCAAGATCGAGGCCAATGCAAATAAGTTTTCGTTTGTTTGGGGTAAAGCCATTCAAAAGAATATCCAACGCATGAAGGATCGGTTGGGGGAACTTTGGGATTATACAGAGCAGGTAGCCAAATCGGATTTAGCAAATGTAAGTAAGCCCGATTTAAGTGATGTTGATCCAGAAAAAATAGAGCAGACCATTGAGACAATTAATGAGGCCTTGAGGGATAAGAAAGTGGATGCTAAGAAACGCCGGCAACTCAACTATGCCAAGAAGAATTATGCTGATAATCTCCGAAAAAACGAGCAAAAGCTAAAGATATTGGAAGAGCGAAATAGTTATTCAAAAACGGATCCGGATGCAACCTTTATGCGAATGAAGGATGACTATATGCAAAATGGTCAGCTAAAACCAGGATATAACCTGCAGTTTAGCACACAAAATCAATTCATTGTAAATTATTCAAACCATAATAATCCAACCGATACAAAAACCTTTATACCTCATATGAAAGAGGTTCAACAGTTGTATCCAGACAAACTAAACAGCGTATGTGCAGATTCCGGTTATGGGTCTGAGGAGAATTATGAATTTCTTGAAGCGGAAGGATTAACCTCTTTTGTGAAATACAATTACTTTCATAAAGAACAAAAGAAGGGAGCCAAAACTTATTGCGAGTTTCACCCCAACAATTTATTCTACGACTCTAAACAGGATATTTACTACTGCCCAATGGGACAAGTAATGAATCTTAAGAAGATAAAAAAGGAAAAAAGCCAAGCCGGTCATTTTAAGACAATCCATGTTTATCAAGCTCAAAACTGTAACGGATGCCCACTTAGGGGGATGTGTCACAAAGCAAAAGGTAATCGAACGATTCAGATTAATCACCGACTTAACGAATTAAGAAGTAAAGCACGAGAACATTTAACCTCAGAAGAAGGATTGAAGCACAGGAGTCAAAGACCGGTTGATGTAGAGGCCGCTTTTGGTAACCTTAAACACAATAAAGGATTTAAACGATTTTTACTTCGTGGCAAAGAAAAAGTAGAAATCGAAATGGGATTATTGGCTCTAGCCATAAATCTTAAGAAAATGAATAGTAGAAAAGTGGCCTAACGGCCTTTCTTAATTCTTTTGAAGTCCTATTTCCTCTATATGAAACCTCTGTTTTGCATATTGGAGGTAAAAAAGACTTCCAAAAACAAATAAGCAGTATAAGGCAGTTTAATCTCAAAAAAACAAAAGATCATGAAAAAGAGGATGTCTACTTTGTTATGAGACATCCTCTTTTAAAATCATAGTTTACATCATTTCTTTTCAGTTTCCTGCAATGGCGTAAAATTTAGGGAGATACTATTGACACAATGCCGGGTGTTTTTTTTTGTGAATCCCTCTCCTGTAAATACATGCCCAAGGTGTCCATTGCAATTAGCGCAAACAATTTCTGTACGTCTGCCATCTGCATCAGGAATGTGTTTCACTGCACCATCAATCTCATCATCAAAGCTGGGCCAGCCACAATTTGATTCAAACTTACTGTCCGATCGATAAAGTCCGGCATTGCATTGCCTGCAGGTGTAAATTCCTTTTGCTTTATTGTGCAAGTATTTTCCGGTTCCCGGGTATTCGGTTCCTTTGTCAATAATTACTCTTTTTTCATCTGCGCTAAGCGCATTGTATTTATCTTTTGTCATTGCTTTTTGTGCTAATAAATTGTTACTTACAAAAAGGATAAGTCCAAGTAAAATGATATATCTCTTCATAATTAGCCCTTTTTATTTTGAATGATTCTAAAGTTAATTGAAAAACGATTCAGTTCAAAATTTACTGTACCCATTTATTGAATTTGCATTTTTAATTGCTTGAACAATAAGTTCTGGATTTGACCAAGGAATAAAATGATTTAAATCTTCAAGCAATATATGATCTACATTTTTATGAAATTTAAGATAGTAGGCTTGTGTTTGGTAGGGTACCAATACATCTTTTTTGCCTTGTATATAGCTCGTTGGGATAGTAATTTCGTGTAGTCTTTCTTCATTAGTTCCTAAATCTTCTTCCAAAGCCATCATTTCTATATTGCTGTTTTGCAATTCGAAAGGAACTATTTTATTCGTTATTCCACCTGATATCATGAGATTATACCATTTCGCTTTTTGGAATTTTGGAGATAAACAAGGAGCAAGGTATATGGCGTGACTTATTTTAGTTTGAAAATCAAGAATGGTTTGTTCCAACACAGCTCCACCATACGAATGTCCAACTATTGTAAATTTTTCGTTTAATTCTCCATAATGGTTTAAAACAGTAGCTGCTACTTTTGCCTGATCGCGAAGTCTTGCTTTGGCTGGAACGGTAGTTTTCCCATAACCAGGTCGATCATAGGAAATTATACAATATTCTTTTTGAAGTGTTTTATCTGCAAAAATGTACTTGAAATCGAACCAATATCCAGGAGAACCGTGAATTAATAAAACTTTAGGTTTTGATAAATCACCAATGTAATTGCTGTGGATTTGATAATTTCCATAAGGAATCATCTCACTTTGAGGGAAAATATTTTGAGCATGTAATTTAAGCATCACATTCTGATTATCAAATTCGTGTCTGAATTTCTGAAAGATTATAAATCCGATAGTAAATAGTAATAAAATTGCAAATCCGGAAATACACAACAGCTTTATAATCCTTCTCCTCATCTTCCTTATTCTTTTAAATTCGACTGTGTGTAATAAAATACTTTTTAGTCTGAAAAACAAGAGCTGATATGTTATAAATTCTTAATTTATAGGATTATACTGGTTGAAAGTGTTTCTTAATGGAAGGGAAGCTAATGCCTTATATCATAAAATATCTTTTTTATGAAATACCTTGAAGATGTTTATGAGCAATAATTGGATTGTTTAGGTTAAGTGCTTTCTTATTAATTGAATGAGTACATCTTTCTTTACAGGTTTTGCAATGTAATCATCGCAGCCATTTTCCAGTGATTTATTTTTATCGCCAAGCAGAGCGAATGCCGTTTGCGCAATAACAGGAAGGTTGGGTCTGATCCTTTTAATTTTTTGAGTAGCCTCATATCCATCCATTAATGGCATTTTAATATCCATAAGCACTAAATCGATTTTATCGTTTTTTTTGCAAATATCTACAGCCTCAAGACCATTATTAGCAACCAATACGTTACAGTGCATCTGATTTAGTAATTCTTCAAAATATATTCTATTGAATTCTTCATCTTCAACAACCAGGATAAGTTTGTTTTCTACCTTATTCATATAAATAACGATTTATTCTATCAAAAGTAAAGTATCTTTTTGAGCTATCTAAATCAAATTTAATTTTAAAATACAAAATACATTGTATTTTCTTGTTAATGAATTTGATTTTCCTTTAAAAGGTATTGATAATAAATGGATTATATTTTTACATGTTGATTTTTAAATAATACTCTTTTTAATCATTCGTTTTTGTTATCAGAAATTAAAGAGCATCAATTTATCTAATTAAAGACCAATTAGGAATTATTTCATCGTTAATAATTCTTCAAATTTATTAAAGAATGTACTAACATGATATCCATCCATTAATGCATGATGAGTATCAACACTAACCGGCATAAAGTACTTATCTCCAGTTTTAAAAACTTTTCCAAATACTATTTTAGGGATAGAATCTGAACCATTAAATATCCGCGGATGCTTAATACATGTAAAACTACGCCAGGGAATTACTGAAACATATATTAAATCCAACATAGGTTCAGAAACTAATATGTCCTTCTTTTTTGCTGATTCAATTGAATTTTTTGTCTGAATGTAGAAATTGTCAAAATTTTCAAGATAATTGAAATAGCAAAAATTAAATGTTTTATTGATTTTAAAGACAGTAGTTGTTCCGTTTATAACGGGATATTGAACTATTTTTCCGTTTAAAATTCGTAGTTTGAATTCAGGAATTTCGTTAATAACCTGCAGTGCTTTATGCATATAATGAATGAAAAAAGATTCATTGATTACTTTTGTCTTTAGGAACATTTGGGTGCATTCGATATTGGAAGTTGCACCCATAAATGGATCGTCAAAATCTTTGAAAAAATAGTACTGAGCTTTACGTTCCCAATTGTCAATATCAATTTCTATCATATTTCTAACTTTTAAATTCGATAATTTATTTTTGAAGAATCTATTGTTTCAAATTTGTTTCTTTTAATTCTTATTCTTCTGTGATCACAATCTTTTGGGAATCATTCAAGGCAAAATATTGTAGAATATACATAGAAAAACAGGACAATTGTTTCAAAGAAAGAATTTTATTTCGCGGGCTTATAAATATAATACAAAAGGTTGTTTTTGTAAGGGTTGCATAATCAGAGATTTGATTTTTTTTAAGGAGAGTGTTCCGTATTTTTAATAAATCGAAATTAGGAATTTGGAAAGTTTTCCATATCTTAGGTTTAGAAAACATAAATTTTTAATACATTACTTATTATGACAGACGGAACCGAATTAACCTGCGTATTTATAGGATCAATTATTGACGTGCAATATTATAAGGAAAGATTGGAAGAGGCTGGAGTTGCTTCTTTATGGAAAGATGAATTTAGTTCAGGCACCATTGTTGGATTAGGTGGCGTGCCAGATTCTGTTGAATTATTGGTTGCAGATGAGGACGCTGAAAAGGCAAGGAGATGTATTGAAGAATTGCAAAAAGAATAATCATTATACGCAGAGCATGATGAAAAAAATGTCCTTGTTGACTCTTGCTGTGTTGCTCTGGGGGTGCTTGATTGCTCAGGAGAAGGAAGATATAGTGACAGATCGTTCCAATCAGACTGTATCTGCTGCCATTGTTCCATTGAAAAAATTCCAAATAGAATCGGGGTTTTCGTTTGAAAGATATAATTCAGAAATCAAGAACACAACGTATAATTCAACATTGGTTCGTTATGGTCTTTTTGAGAAAATGGAACTTCGATTAGGACTCGCTTATTTGGGAACGAATGTTTCATTTGATGGGGGCAATTTTGATGAAAGTGGTTTTGCCCCAATTGTTGTCGGTGCAAAATTTCAATTGCTGGAGGAAAATGAAGTTCTTCCAAAATTAGCTTTTATGACCACTGTTACGCTTCCAAATACCGGAGCAAGCTGGTACGAAAATAAATACTTGGGTGTTGATTTTCGTGTTAATGGAGAATATTCACTAAATGAAGCAATGTCTTTGGGTGGTAACTTCGGGCTGGCTTGGAGTGGTGTTGAGAATGGCAATACAGCAGTAGGAATATACACTGCTGTGATACAGATGAGTTTATCGGAAAAGTTAGGAGCTTTCGCAGAATTATATGGTTTTCTTCCTAAAGAAGGAAGAAATGACCATCGTTGGGATGCAGGAATGACTTACCTTGTAAATGAGGATTTACTGCTTGATTTTTCCACTGGAATTGGATTAAATAAGGTTTCTCCGGATTTTTTTATTAGCTTAGGATTATCAATTAGAATACCTTAATAAAGGTATTGCATACATCAATTCAGAAAAAAGCTTGTTCAGAATTACTGAGCAAGCTTTTTTTCTTTATTTGAGGATTCCTTGAAATTAAAATTTTTTAATCTTACTGTTCTTTTAAATGACACATCTGACCTTTCGGGAAGGCAATTAAATCATCCGATTCAATAAGGGAGAAAATGAAATTAATTCAAATTCAATTTTTCCACATGCCAGGTAAAGAAATGTGCCGGTGCCGGCTGAATAGGAACAGCAAATACATTTTCAACAGAAATTATAAGACTTTCAAATTGATCGTTTGAATAAATTTGTTCTTTCGAATTTTATAAATGGTAATTTTTGTGATATTATTTATTTTTAGAACGTATTTAATAAATGGAAAATATGAAATATTATAGCAACAGCATGCTCATTGTGATCACTTTTCTTTTTTCTTTCAATTCTTGCCGTGTATCTGTAAAGTCAGAAGAGAATCGAAAATTACTAATGGAAACCGATATGGCTTTTTCTGATTATTTGGAGAATGGTATGAATAAAGCCTTTTATAAATATGCAGCAGAGAAGGCAGTAATGCTGAAGGATAATAGTAGTCCGCTGATAGGAAAAGAAAATATTAAAAAACAATTTTCAGGAGATGATACTCAAATTACATTTACCTGGTGCCCATTGGATGCTGATGTTTCAAAATCGGGCGAATTAGGTTATACCTATGGCACTTATTCTTTTCAGACGGTTGATTCCTTGTATCAGGGAACCTATGTTTCAGTTTGGAAAAAAGATGAAAATAATGATTGGAAATATGTACTTGATTCTGGAAATCAGGGCTTAAGAAAATAGGATTATCGTTTAGTTGATTTAATTTTCTTTCTTGTATTTCTGATTATGGAAGTTGTGTAAAGAGCTAACGCAATCCAAATTAAACCAAAGGCAATAAGTTGTTCGTATCTAAATGGTTCGTTATAGATCAATACGCCAATTAATAGCATTAGGGTGGGTGCAATATATTGCATAAATCCTAATGCTGACAGTGGAATTCGTTGTGCTCCTTTTGCAAACCAATACAAAGGCAAAGTGGTAACAATTCCCGTTAGCATCAAATAGCTTGAGATTGATATACTGCCGGTAAATAAAGCTCCATTTCCTATCCACATTTTATAAAGGATATATCCCAATGCAAATGGTGCCAGAATTAGTGTTTCAACAGCCAGAGCAGGTATTGCTTCAATTCCAGCTGTTTTTTTTGTTAAGACATATAAACCAAAAGAACAAGCTAAAATAATAGCAATCCAAGGGAATTTTCCGTAATCAATTGTAAGGTAAATAACTGCAGCAGATGCTATTAATACTGCAATGTATTTTAGCTTATCCAACTTTTCGTTAAGAACAATCATTCCAAGTATTACGTTTACGATAGGATTGATGTAATAACCTAAACTGGCTTCAACAATTTGTTTTGCATTTACGGCATAAATGAATAATCCCCAATTTAAACCTATTAACAAAGATGATATGATTAAACTCTTACGTGTTTTCTTTTGACGCAATAAATTCCATACATTTTTTTTCCGGGTCAGTAGTAAAAGGATAATAAGAAATGCAAACGACCAAAAAATTCGATGAGCTAAAATTTCAATCGCAGAAACATTGGAAAGTAATTTCCAGAATATAGGCAGTATTCCCCAAGTGAAAAAGGCTTGAAGGGCATATACATATCCTATTGTAGTATTCTTTGAATCTTCCATAAAAGTTTGAGTGAGCATCGGTTTTTGTTGGGCAAATGTAATTAAAATCAAAATTGTTTGCTTGCCAGATATCGAATTTAAAAGACGTAAAGAATGATGTAAGGAGAATTTATCTTTTGGAATAATAAATAATCTGAATGAATGTTAGAGCAGGTAAAAGAGTATTTAAGAATGGTATTTTATAGAGATTCAACCATTTTTCCTGATGCTTTTCAGGCGTTCCATATTCAGAATTTGTATGTTTTTCCCATTTAATGATATTACACCATCATTATTTAAATTGGCAAGTATCCGGGAAACACTTTCTCTTGAATTACCGGTTAAGTCACCAAATTCCTGTCGGGAGAGAGGTAGTGAAAAATTTGGCTCGTCAAAAATATCTTCAGCAAAAAAGCAAAGAGCTTCGGCAATTCTTCCCTGACTTTGCTTTTGCACTTGATTTACACAATGATCAAAATGCCCTAATTCATTCTTGCATAATTCGGTGATTATTTCGTAGGCAAAATCGCTGTTTGATGCAATAAAATCTTTAAAAGAGTCTAAACTAATAAAGCAAACTCTTGTTTCCATTAATGCTGTGGCAGAATAATGATTCACCTTATCTCCTAGGGTTGTAGGGATTCCAAGATAAATAGGTCCTTTAATAATCTTTAAAATTTGTTCTCTCTCAGGACCGGTAATATGTATTTTCACCAATCCACTTTTTACAAAGATAATATTTGAAGAAAGAGCATTTTGTCTGAAAATAACGTCACCTTTTTGGAATTGTACATCTACGCAGCTTTCCTCAAGCATTTTTAGTTCTTTATCGTTTAAAAAATTTGAAGCAGACGACCTGTTGCTGCAAAATTTACATGATTTTTCATTCATAAATTATTCTTATCAGGATTAAAGAAATAATTATTTATTAATTGTTCTGATTTTGAGTCAAATATGTGTATTAAATATGTTTTTACTGTGCTATAGTAATGAAACGAGATGTAAATATATAAATATTTCTATAATGTGATATGAATCACACTAAAATATATTTCACATCACGCCTTAAAAACCAGAAGGCATTTTTCCTCTCTATATATTTGCAATCAACACGAATTGAAAATCAAATGACAAATTAAAAATTGATTGTCAGAACTGTTCTTCTTGGAGGGGCAATTGTTCTGGATATGTGTGATTTAATAATTGGTGTGCAGAAAAAGTCAAGACCAACATTTACTCAAAACTCAGATATAAGTTTATTAATATAATTCAAAACTAAAATGCAACAAGTAACAGAAATTCAGGCTGTTGATTTTCAAAAACAAATTGACGCCCTTACTGCAAAGGTTTCCATGCTGGAAGGTATGAATCAAGATCAATTATCAATCGCGGTTGTATCAGGTGATTTTGATAAAATTTTGGCGGCTATGGTTATTTCTCTCGGAGCAGCTGCAATGGATACAGAAGTGAAATTATTCTTTTCATTTTGGGCCCTTGCCGCTTTACGTGATCCTAAAAAATCAGTCACTGGAAAGAATTTTATTTCTAAAATGTTTGGCGTTATGCTTCCTAAAGGAAAGGAGAAATTGAAATTATCGAATATGAATATGTGCGGAATGGGACCACGAATGATCAAATCGATTATGAAAAAGCATGGTGTTCTTTCTTTGGAAGAAATGTTTAAACAAGCTGGTGAGTTTGGTATTGAAATTACTATTTGCGAGATGTCGATGGATTTGATGGGAATAAAAAAAGAAGAATTGATTGATTATCCAAATATGCGTTTTGCAGGTGCTGTAACATTTGCCGGAGATATGGGTGAGAGCACATCACAGTTATTTATATAAAGAGAATTTTTTAATTATTAAAATTTAAGATCATGACACAAGAAGAATTATTGGAAATAAAAGCAGATACATCTGTAGATGCACGTGGAACTTCATGTCCCGGACCACTATTAGCAGCTAAAAAAGCAATTGGAACTATTGATAAAGGTCAAATTATGGAGATTCTTTCTGCCGATGAAGGTACAAGAAATGATATTCCAAAATGGTGTAACAAAAAAGGGTTCGAATGTTTAGGAACGCTGGAAGAATCTGGATTTTATAAAATTTATCTAAAAAAATAAAGATGGGAGCGGAAAAAGTAAATAAAAGCCCGAAGATTTTGGTTTTTTCAACAGAAAAAATCTCCGATCCGGCTATTGATATGGCGGGCTTATTGAAATTACATTATCCGCCTACTGTCTATACCATCACAGTTCCTTGCTCAAGTGGAATCAAATCAAAGTGGATTTTACATGCCCTTGAGCAAGGGTTTGATGGTGTATTTATAGCTGCTGATGGAACCGACTGTCCATATGGTGAATCTTGTGTCGATAAAACCGGTCAGCTTGTAGGTGCAACTCAAGAACTTTTAAAGCAAAAAGGAATGGATCCAGCTCGTCTTAAAATGGCGGCCATATGTTCTGTGTGCAGTGAGCCATTCGTAAAACATGTAAAGAGTTTTACTAATTATTTAATGAATTCTTCAAATTAAGCAGAATGTCGGAAAAGAAAATATTAGAATATGATGTTCTTGTTGTAGGCGGTGGTATTTCTGGCGGAGAAGCGGCTCTGAATCTCGCAAATCTTAATTATAAGGTTTTGGTGGTTGAGAAAGACTTATCTCTTGGTGGAAAGATGATTGCACTTAGCAAGGTATTCCCAACTCTGGATTGTGCGGCTTGTATCACTACTCCTAAAGTATCTGAAATATCCAGACATCCCAATATTACGATCATGTTTAGTGCCGAGGCTAAGAAGATTGATAAAATTGGAGAACATAATTTTGAGGCTCATGTGCATCAAAAACCAAGATACGTAAATATCGAGGACTGTACAGCATGTCAATTGTGTGAGAAAGCATGTCCGGTTAGTGTAATAGACGAATACCAACAAGGTTTGGTGGGGCGTAAAGCTGCCTTTATTCCATTTAGTATTGCGAGTCCTCGTGCTGCAGCTATCGATATCATAAATTGCACTTTGTGCGGAGCATGTGAAAGAGTGTGCCCGACAGGATGTATTGATTTTACACAAACAGACAATGACTTTATTGTTAAAACCAAAGCTGTAGTTGTGGCTACCGGTTTTAACTTGTTTGATCCGCTTAAAATTCCACGTTACGGTTACGGAAAATATAAAAATGTAATTACTTCCATGCAAATGGAAAGACAACTCGCTCCAACCAGACCCTTTAATACCATTCTGAGACCTGGAGATGGAAAAATGCCTGATAATATCGCATATGTACTGTGTACAGGTTCACGCGATAAATCGGTAGGTAACCCAATTTGTTCCCAGGTATGTTGTATGTATTCCATAAAACAAGGTCAATTGTTAATGGGATCGCTGCCAATGGCTGATGTGACCATTTATTACTTGCATATCAGAGCATTTGGAAAAGGTTTTAATGAGTTTTACGATCAGTCCAAAGACATGGGTGTAGAATTTATTAAAGGTAAAATTGGTAATATCACTGAGAAGGAAAACGGAAACTTAATTCTACGATACGAAGATATTGAAGAAGGTAAGGTGAAGGAAGCAGAACACGATATGGTTGTACTTTCAGTAGGTGTGATGTCTAATTCTGAAATTTCTGATTCTTTCCAAGGTGAATCGTTACGATTAGATGATTATGGATTTATCAATCAAAATGATATTCTGGCCAGTCCTGCTGAAACCAGCATTGATGGCGTATTTGTTGCTGGTACAGCTACGGGTCCAATGGATATTCCTGATTCAATATTGTCAGCAGGTGCTGCTTCTGCAGAAACTACAAGTTATTTAAGGAGGGCATCGTTATGAAACGTCCATGCCAAGGATATTTTGACATACAGGAGGATGATTATTCCAGCATGGAAAGTTCCATATGGCAATTAACAAAGCAAATTATAATCATATGAAAAAGAAAATAGGTGTTTACGTATGTCATTGCGGAGGGAATATTTCAGATTACGTTGACGTGGAAAAGGTTCGGGCCGAGATTGAGAAGGATGAAAGCGTATTTTTATCGAAAACAACTATGTTTGCCTGTGCAGATTCCAACCAGAAGGATATGGTTACAGATATTGCAGAAAAGCAATTGGATGGTGCCGTTGTTGCTTCTTGTTCTCCCACATTACATTTACTTACATTTAGCGCTGTTGCTGAAAGAGCCGGGTTGAATAAATACAATTATATTCATGCAAATATCAGAGAACAAGCTTCCTGGGCTCATTCTGATGATAAAGTTGGGGCAACCGAGAAAGCAATTCAGATTGTAAAAGCGGCTGTTGCAAAAGTGAAGAGGTCGAATGCCCTTGAACCATTTCGGGTAGCTGCGACCAATGCTGTAGCTGTTGTTGGTGCCGGTATTGCAGGGCTTCGTTCAGCAATCCAATTAGCCGAATCAGGAGCTCAGGTATATTTAATAGAACGTGAATTTTTTGTAGGGGGTAGAGTTGCTCAATGGGATGATTTGTTTGTGTCAGATGAAACTGGTAAAGAGTTAATTACCCGTCTTTACGACAAAGCAATGAATCACAAAAATATTACATTGTTTACAGGGGCTGAAATTATTGAGAATAGCGGGAGTGTTGGAAATATCTCATTGAAGGTGAAAATTGCTCCTCGTCATATGAAATTGGATTGCAACGAGGGTAATTTAGGGAAAGCCATTGAAGTTTGTCCGGTAGTTGTTCCCGATAAATTTAACTTTAATATTACTACACGTAAGGCTATCTATCACAATTTTCCCGGTGAATATCCTCAACTTCCGGTAATCGACATAGAGAATTGTACCCGCTGTGGAGAGTGTGAAAAAGTTTGCGAAAATGTTGATTTTAGTCAGAAGGATGAATTTCTAAATATTAAAGTTGGTTCTGTACTTCTTGCAACAGGTTTTGATCCATACGAGCCAAAAAATGACGAATTTGGTTATAAAACGATTGATAATGTTGTTACTCTTCCTCAATTTAAACGTTTGGTTCATTATTGCGATGATAAGCTTGTTTATAAAGGAAAAGAGGTTAAGAATGTCGCCTATATCTATTGTGTAGGTAGTCGTCAGGTTGACGGGGATAATAAATATTGCTCAAGGTATTGCTGCACAGCTACCATACATGCAGCAATCACTGCTAAAAAGAAATACAAAGATCTGTATAATTTCCATTTTAACAGAGGAATTAGAACCTATGGGAAACAGGAAGTTTTATACGATGAATCTTCTCGTTTGGGGGATATTTATTTGCAGTCATTTGAAGATCATCCACCGGTTGTGTCTAAGGAAGGTGACAAGACTATTGTTACTATTAACGATATTTTAACTGCCGATAAAACTTTGGAAGTGGAAGCTGATTTGGTGGTTTTGGTAACTGGTATGGTACCCCGCCAGGACAATTCAATTGGCAGTCTTCTGAAAATTCCCAGGGGAAGAGATAATTTCTTTAATGAAATTCACATGAAGCTGCGACCAGTTGAAACAGTAATTGATGGTGTAACCATCGCAGGTGCTTCTCAAGGGCCAAAGAATATTATGGAATCAATGAATTCATCTTTGGCTGCTGCAACCAAGTCTTTTTCATTAATTGCTTCGGGAGAACTTTCTCTTTCACCTACTATTGCCAAAATTGATGTGGATAACTGCGGGTGGTGTGGTAAATGTGATGATGCATGTCCATTTAGTGCTTTAACAAAAGCAGATGTTAATGGTAAGCTGGTTGCAGTTGTAAATGAATCTGTTTGTAAAGGGTGTGGAATGTGTATGCCTGTTTGTCCGTCCAATGCAATTGAATTGATTGGATATACTGACAATCAAATTGAAAGTATGATTGACGCTTTATTATCAACAGATTAAAACTATGAATATGGAAGTTGAAAAAGGTAAAACCGCAAAATATCGGAAAGAAAAGAACCCTGTAGCCAAAGAGGTTATGGAGAACCTTAAATATTTTACAAAAACAAAAAAAATACTGATGGATGCTTTGAAAGAAGGGGATAAAACCGTTCCTCAACTATCCAAAGCACTAAATATACCTGGAGATGAGGTGTTGTATCAGTTGATGAGCTTGATGAAATACGGTTTTGTTGAAACAGGCGACCTTGATGATATGGACGAATATTTTTATTACAAAATAAAAGACAATGGCAAGGATAAATCCTAAATTCACAACTGAGTTGCAAAGCTATGGCGCTTTTGATACAAACGCATGTTATAATTGCGGGAATTGTACAGCTGTTTGCTCTTTGTCAGACGAAGACAACTCGTTTCCACGGAAAATGGTAAGATATAGCGTACTTGGTTTGGAAAATGAAATTCAAACTTCATTGGAACCTTGGTTGTGCTATTATTGTGGCGATTGCAGTGCAACGTGCCCACGTGAAGCAGAGCCAGGTGAATTAATGATGTCACTTCGCAGATACCTGACTTCAAAATATGATTGGACAGGGCTTTCAGGGATGTTGTATAAATCTCTAAGTACATCTGTTATTGCATTTGTTTTGTTGGCAGTAGGAGTAATTTGGTTTGCATTAAGTCTTAATTTTGAACCTGAATTATTATTGCATTACGGTCATTATTTTGAGATGTCGGCAATTGGTAGTGTTTTTCTACTGATTTTACTTCCGAATCTTATTCGTATGTGGAATATGGTAATCCGAAAACCAAAGGTGAATGTGTCATTCTCTGCTTATTTAAAATCATTTAGCGAACTGATTGTTCATATGTTTACCCAAAAAAGAACATTGGGTTGTGATGATAGTCAAACCCGTTGGTTTCAGCACTTAATCCTTGTAATTGGTTATTTATCATTGCTTTTCACAACAGTGTTTTTGGATTGGTTTGCAACCGACAGCAGTTTCATTCTGGTTTTGGGTTATCTCGAAAGTGCAGTTATTTTTTCAGTAACATTTATTTTCATGATTGGACGCCTTAACAAAAAAACGCAGGTGAGTAAAAATTCACATCCAAGCGACTGGTTTTTTGTAATCTGGCTATTTCTAATGGGATTGAGTGCTTTTGTTGTCCGTTTATTTATCGATTTAGATATTCTGGAAACTAATATTTGGATGTATTTAATTCATTTAACGATTCTTGTGCAGTGGGCTATTATTATAGTGCCTTTTGGGAAGTGGACACATTTTTTATATCGTTCGTTTGCTATGTATTTTGAGAAATTAAAAAGTCTTTCGGTGTCTTAATTAAAATTGTTTTAACAGGCTAATATTATTAATGGCTATTGTTTAAGTAAAGTGTCCTTGGATCTGCTTTTCATTCACTTTACTTTTTAAATGACGGGAATTAATTTAATAGTCTTGCTAAAGAATTTCAAGTTCGAAAGAATATTGCGGCCTCAAATCAGTTTTCTGATTTGAGGCCATTTTTTTTGTTGGTATTTGTTTTATTTATCTTTACGAAAGGTTAAATCAAGAAATAAAAATATTTAATCATGAGAAGAAAACTTGATCAACATTTACTGGATTCAATGAGTAAGAATCTGGGAAATTGGCATGGCCCGTTTTATTGCAACCGAAAAGATCCACGATTAATTGTCCCCAAATACAATCCGATGTTGGGCTGGACTTTTAATTTTGCAAATCCATATGCGTATCTGATTGTAGTTGCAATTGTGTTAATTATTGTAGGTTCTCAACTATTTTAGTGGTTCTACATCCATATAAATATCCTTACTCAAAAAGCTTATTCATAATTTTGGCAAATCAATTTTCTCCACGGAATTTGTTTTATATTTAGTTTTCTTAATTGGACACTTAATGATACGATCCCGGTACTTTATTATTTTAATCATATTTGTATTTATTACCACAGTCACGTTTGCCCAGTCGGGAGGTAAAACTGTTTCTGAACTTTTCTCGGAGGTAGAAATTTCGAAAAAGGTAAGATTGCTGGGAGACAAGTGCTGGAGTTTACGGGAAATTAATTCTGATTCTGCCATTATTCTTGGACAGCAGGCTTTGCAATTAGCGATTCAATATGATATAAAAAAAGAATTGCCAAGACTCTATGGGTTTATTGGGGTTGTTCAATTGCACTATTTATACAAAACTAAAGAATCAATTCCCTACCTGCATAGGGCTTTGGAGTATAGCCTGCAACAAAAAGACTCGGTGCAGCTGGCTTATTCATATAACAATTTAGGTGATTTATATCTATTAACTGGAAATATACCTTTAGCCTTAAAATTCTCCGAATATTCATTGCAAATATTCACGATTCTTAATCATGATGCGGGAAAATCATATGCATACGTGAATATGGGTTTGGTATATCGTGAGAAGAAAGATTTTGATTTGGCACTGGAATATTTTGAAAAGGCTAAATCATTATGGAAGGAGTTAGGAGATGAATTGGGGATGGGCTCGGTAACCTTGGAAATTGCGCGGACTTATGAAGCAAAAGGAGATCATGATATAGCAATGAAATATTATCAGCAGTCTTTTCAGAAAAGTCTGGGTTCAAGTAATGTCAGATATGCTGCTTTTTGTTTGTCAGGAATGGCTAATATATTTTATCTGAAAAGTGAGTACGATAAAGCGTTTGAATATTATCAGAAAGCATTGAAATTAAATCAGGAGCGCAGGCATAATTTTGGTATGGTTGATGATTATATCGGTTTGGCCTTAGTTTATGCTCATAAAAATGAACGTGCAGAGGCAGAGCTTGCATTGCATAAAGCGCTTGGTGTTGCCAGCAAATTAGGATTGAATTCCAAAATTCTAAAAACATATAGGGCATTTGTTGAACTTTATCAAATTGTTGATGATCAGTCAAATGCAATGGTGAGCTACGATAGGTTTTCATTGGTATACGATTCCATTTTTTCCATCCAGCAATTTGAGATTATTGAGGAGATGCAAAATAGATTTACGATTCGGCAAACTCTATCCGAAACAGAGCAGGAATTAGCATCCCGAAAATTTCAAGAATTATACTTGGTGATTATTATCATTCTGATGTTGATAATTGCTGTTATTCTTTATTGGCGTTATCAGTCACAGCGGAAATTGAATCTTAAGCTAGCCGAAATTAACCGGACAAAGGATAAATTATTCTCAGTAATTTCTCATGATTTAAAAAATCCGTTTAATTCTTTAATTGGATTTAGTGAGTTATTAATGGAGGAGAGCAGAGAAGGTGATTATCAAAATACAGAGAAGTTTGCCGGTTATATTCATCAGTCATCATTGGAAGGAATGAAGCTGTTGACCAATTTATTGGATTGGTCTAGATCACAAACAGGAGCTATTTCATTTTACCCGACATCAATATCATTTGATCAGCTGTTTGATGAGTTAAACAGTTTTTTTGAATCAGAGCAACAGCAATATAAGGTAAAGATTGAATTCAATAATTTAATTGAACAGAAGGTTATGGCCGATCCGGATATTCTTCGGACAATTTTAATTAATTTAATTTCCAACGCTATTAAATACACATATGAGGGTGGTTTGATTAGATTGGATGCGACTAAAACAAATTCTCATGTGAATATTAAAGTAAAAGACAATGGCACCGGGATGTCGCCGGATATTTTGAATAGATTATTTGATAATTCAAAAACAATAAATAGTACTCAAGGTTTGCACAACGAACAGGGAACCGGTTTGGGCTTAAGTATTTGTTTCGAATTAATTCGAATTCATAAGGGAACAATCAAAGTTAAAAGTGAATTGGGAAAGGGAAGTACTTTTGAAATCGAGTTTCCTGGTTAAAAGAAAGAATCATTCATGATTAAATATTTCTTTCTTATCTCCTAATTCTATTTTTTACTACATTTCTATGTTTTGTGGCTGACTCGTAAGCCAATTGTACCAATAGCAGATAAAGAGAGAAACTGACGAGGCTTCATTGATACAGGTTAAGGTTTGGAGCCTTAAATGTATTAAAAAAAGAATTATTTCAGGATTTATGAAGTGGAATTATTTTAGTGTTGCAGTGAAGTACAACGTGTGTCAAGATGCTTATTTACAAGTGTCTGGGTGGGATGCTATCTGTTTGATGTAAATACAATCGATTAAGCTATTTGGTGAAAATTGAATGCCAATGTTGTTTTTTTTATAACTTGCATATGTAGTTTGTATTAATTCAACCTTAATATTGAGCTGCAACGGACAAATAAAACCATGATGAAACAGTATAAAAGTTTAACTTTTCCTGCGCTTTTTTCGGAAACTGCAGCGAAATTCGGCAACTGTAATGCAATGGCCCTTGTTGGGCAAACTCCCTTTACTTATAACGAGGTTTATACAAATATTCAAGCCTTACTTGCATTTTTTGAGAAGTTGGGAATTAAACCGGGTGATAAAATTGCTCTGTTGAGCACGAACATGCCCAATTGGGGTATGGCCTACTATGCAACAACTTTTATGGGTGCAGTTGTTGTTCCAATGTTACCTGATTTTAGTCAGTTTGAGATTGAAAATATTTTAAGCCATTCTGAAGCAAAAGCTGTTTTTGTTTCGACAGGTTTGCGTTCTAAAATTAAAAACCTTAAAATTGAAACCTTACAATCGATTATTGCAATTGAAGATTTCAATTTAATTCATACAAATGAATCTTCACCGAAATTTGATCTTTCTGAAAAACCAAAGCAGGATTATCAGGTTTGTGAGGATGATATGGCTGCAATTATTTATACGTCTGGAACAACAGGCAACTCTAAGGGTGTTATGTTGTCTCATAAAAATATCTGCTCCAATGCTATTCTGTCAAAAACAATCCATCCTATAGATGAAACGGATCGTTTTCTTTCAATTTTACCTTTGTCGCACACCTATGAAAATACTTTGGGATATGTGATTCCGATGATTGCCGGTTCTTGTATCTATTATTTAGGAAAAGCTCCCGTGCCTTCATTATTATTGTCAGCATTTAAAGAAGTACGGCCAACCATCATGTTTTCGGTACCATTGATTATCGAGAAGATTTACAGGAGTAAAATTTTACCGTCGATTAATGGGAAAGCCGTTACCAAATATTTATATAAAATTCCGTTTTTCCGCAAGAAGCTGAATGCAATTGCCGGAAAAAAATTAATGGAAACCTTTGGTGGTAAATTAACCTTTTTTGGTATTGGCGGAGCTAAATTGAATTCTAAGGTTGAACTATTTTTGCGTGAAGCAAAATTTCCCTATGCAATTGGTTATGGATTAACAGAAACAGCACCATTAATTGCAGGATGTGGTCCGGCAATTACTAAATTTCAATCTACAGGGCCTGCTTTAGTCGGAGTTGAGCTGAAAATCAATAATCCAGACCCTGTTACTCAAATTGGAGAAGTATGGGCAAAGGGTGATAATGTGATGATGGGTTACTATAAAGAGCCCGAAAAAACCAAGGAGGTTTTAACCGAAGATGGTTGGTTTAAAACCGGCGACTTGGCAAAAATGGATAAAGACAATTATTTATATATCGAAGGTCGATTGAAAAATATGATTGTTGGATCAAGTGGAGAAAACATTTATCCGGAAGAAATAGAATCGGTAATCAATAACTTTAAACATGTAATAGAGTCTGTAGTTATTGAGCAGAAAGGAAAATTGGTTGCAATGGTTCATTTTAATTATGAGGAATTGGAACAGCAATATCAACATCTTAAAAAAGAGGTGGGGAATTATGTCGATGACACTGTTGATGAGTTAATGCAGGAATTACAGGTTTATGTGAATTCACGTGTAAATAAATTTTCGCAGGTTCAGTTAGTGATCGCCCAAATTGACCCATTTCAAAAAACGGCAACGCATAAAATAAAGCGGTTTCTATACCATTAGAAACAAAAAAGACTAAACTTCACCCCAAATGTTATACCTAACATTTGGGGTGTTTTTTTATAATCTGAAAATTTCTTGTTCTTTATGTTTTTAGACAGAAATAAGATCTTACTGTGTTTGTTATTTGTATGATAATCAGTGTTTAGTAGTGGGTGGTTTGCTTTGGTTTTTACATTCATAAAATAGATTGTTAGTATCTTGAATTAATATTGATACATTTGTTTCGCGATTTGGCAATATCATATCCCTTGATCTGATATTAAAGAGGGAATCCGGTTTGAGTCCGGAACTGTACCCGCAGCTGTAATCTCTATACCAAACTCTGTTGCATGATGTCACTGTATCTTATGGAAGATATGGGAAGGCGCAACAAGAGGGAGAAAGTCAGAAAACCTGCCTAAAAGCAATTTTGTTTAATCGACACTTTCGGGACTAAAAGTAAGATTATGAAGAAAATTACTAAATCTATGCCTGCGGGGCATATTATGCTTGGTTCATTATTTCGGAACCAAATTTTCAAATTCAGATCAGTTACAGATGACTCTCTGTTCATCTCGTTTGTTGCTAAAGCAAACAGGTTGATGATCATATTAATTAAAGAAGCAAAGGCTGAAAAACGTCATTTGCAAAATTTTAATTTTTGGAGTCAATTTCTATTCCCAATTAATACAATTTAATAATTCAGCTTGTTTTTCACAACAGGTTAGAATTGATGTGCTCATAATTAAAGGCAAACATAGGTTTGAATCCTTTAAAATCAATATAATATGATACGCGAAAGAGGTAAAGTAAGCATTGTTGGAGCTGGGCCAGGTGATCCGGAATTAATTACACTGAAGGCAATCAGAGCCATTGAAAATGCAGAAGTTGTTTTATACGATTATTTGGTAAACAAGGAATTGCTAGGATATTGCAAACCTGATTGTCAGATTGTTTACGTTGGTAAAAAGAACAAACAACACACCTATCCTCAGGAGGAAATTAATAAAATGCTGATTGAGTTTGGCTTATCGGGAAAAAAAATTGCTCGTTTAAAAGGTGGCGACCCATTTGTTTTCGGACGGGGAGCTGAAGAAATACTTGGTTTGCAGGAGCATGATATTGAATTTGAGGTGATTCCGGGAATTACAGCTGGGGTTGCGGTTCCCGGAGCAGCAGGTATTCCCGTTACATTGAGAAATGTGGCTTCTTCAGTAGCTTTTTTCACAGGACATCAGTGCGAAAATCACAAAACAGAAATTCAGTGGGATAAGATTGCTGTGGGTATTGATACTCTGGTTTTCTATATGGGGGTGACTCAGGCTCCACGAATTGTTCGTAATCTGATGGCAAATGGCAGGAAACCGGAAACACCGGTTGCAATGATTCGTTGGGGAACTTTGCCGGAACAGGAAGTAATGAAAGGAACTTTAGAAAATATTGTGGCAAAGATGGAACAGCACGACTTTAAGCCACCGGCAATTTTTATTGTTGGGGAGGTAGTTGCTTATTCAGAACAATTATCACCATTGATTAATCAAATGGCCAAAACAGAAATTTGATAGCTATGAACAGAAAAGGAATTTTATTATGTGGGCATGGAACCCGCAAAGAAAGGGGCGCGAAAGCATTTCAAGAGTTTGCGGAGCGATTTGCATCTCAAACTACGCATTATGAGGTTGAATTTGGATTTTTGGAGCTTTCGGAGCCGGATTTTGAAACAGGAGTAAAACGATTGGTTGAAAAAGGTGTGACAGAGATTATTGCTGTTCCAGTATTTCTTTTTACCGGAGTACATATGGAAAGAGATATTCCTTACGCTCTAAAAAGCTTTCAGGAAAAATATAAGGTGAAAATTCAGTTGGCCAATTACATCGGAACATGCAATGAAATGGTTGAGTATGGAGTGCAGCTAATAAATGAAACTCTTGAAGCTAAGGATTGGAAGAGCGACGAGACTGCATTCCTTGGATTAGGTATTGGAGCTTCCAAAGCTGAGGCTAATGGAGATTTGGCGAAAATGACCCGATTAATTCAGGAAAAATACAAGTATCCATTTGCCATTAATGCTTACACAAGCAGCATGACTTATCCGGCATTGCCTGTGGTATTGGATTGGTTGAAGGTTTTGCCGTTCAAAAATATTATGATGTTACCATTTGTATTCTTTCCAGGAGTTTATATGGATAAAGCATACGAGATAATGGAACATTTTGCAAAAGAAAACCCGGATAAGAACATCGAAATTGCACCTCTGTTAGGTGATGCAAATGGATTGTTTGAGGTATTAAATGCAAGATTACAGGAAGTGTTGGATGGAAAAGTTGATCTAATAATGAGTACTGATTTAACTGGAGTAGAACCACATCATCATCACGGACACGATCACGGGCATTGTCACGGACAAAGTCATGATCAAGGACATCATCATCATCATTAATTCTAATACGAGATAAAAGATATGAGCGGAAAAGTGTTTGGAGTGGCCTTAGGCCCTGGAGATCCTGAGTTAATTACGGTGAAAGCTTTGAACTGTTTGAAGAAATCAGAGAAGATTTACTATCCGGCAACGCAATCATCAAAAGGAAATCAGGATAGTTTTTCATTGGTGATTTTGAAACAACTGGGTGTAGAAGAGAACAAGTTTGTTCCGATTACAGTGCCGATGAGCAAGGATCGATCGGCGGCAGAAAAAGCATATGCAGATTTGTTTCTGAAAGTGCAGAAGGATGTTGGAGAGGGCAAACAGGTAGTAGTGGTGAGCGAAGGAGATATTTCATTTTTCAGTACTTTTTCCTATTTACTTGAAGATTTCAGGAAGAATAGTGTCGATTTTGAGATGATTCCGGGAGTTCCGGCTTTTATTTTGGGAGGATCAGCAGGAAAACTGGCATTGGCAACTCAGAACGATAAATTATTAATAGCTCCAGACATAGAGGATGAAGAGGAACTGAAATCTCTGCTGGAGCAGAACCAAACTGTCGTTTTGATGAAGTTATCAATGGTTCGTGATTGGATTAAAGTATTCATTCAAAATAGTGATCTGAAGTTCTTTTACGGTGAATATTTAGGAACTCAAAAGCAGTTTACCTGCACCGATATGGAAAGTTTGAAGGACAGGAAAATTCCATACTTCGCCATTTTAATTTTTTACGGAAATAAATAATATATCATGCCAAATAGATTAGGAAAAATAACCGTTGCAGGCCTTGGACCAGGAAGTCCGGATCTGTTTTTAAATCCGGCAATAGATGCAATAAGAGAAGCCGATGTGGTGATCGGATACAAATATTATTTCCAGTTCATAGAATCATTTCTGAAAAAAGGAACAGAATGTATGGATACGGGAATGCGTCAGGAAGTGCAGCGCGCCGAAAAGGCATTTGAATTGGCTGAAACAGGGAAAGATGTTGTTGTGATCAGCTCTGGCGATGCCGGCATTTACGGAATGGCATCGCTTGTTTTCGAAATGGCTGAGAAAACACAATCGAAAGTAGAGCTAAAAGTCATACCCGGGATTTCTGCTTTTCAGGCTGCTGCGGCAAAATTGGGAGCTCCACTTAGTCACGATTTGGTGATACTTTCCTTGTCGGATTTACTGACCAATTATGCTTTGATCGAGAAGAGAATAAAGGCAGCTGCGATGGGCGATTTCGTAACTGCAATTTACAATCCGAAAAGCAATAAAAGATATTGGCAATTGTATCGTTTACGGGAACTGTTTTTGGAAGAACGAGAAGAAACAACACCAGTTGCCATTGTGCGCCAGGTGGCTCGTGCCGAAGAACAAATTACTTTGACAAACCTACGCGATTTTGATCCTGAAATGGTAGACATGTTTTCGCTGGTGATTGTTGGGAATTCGCAAAGCTATATTTCAGGTGATCGGTTTATTACACCACGTGGATACTACAGTAAAGAAGAACAGGAGGGAAGACCGGGTCCTTTGATTATGCAGGAAAGCTTTCGAACAATTGCTGCAGAATTGAAAGAAATGGATTTACCCTTGGAAACGAAATGGATTCTTTTGCATTGCATTCATACTTCGGCAGACTTTGAATTGGCTGAGATTTTAAAAGTACAGAACGATGCAACTCCAAAATTGAATGAATACCTCCAAAAAGGAGGTGTAATCATTACTGATGTTACTATGGTTCAGTCGGGAATTCGCAAAAAAGCCTGCGAGAGAATGGGCGTTGAGATCAAATGTTATTTGCACGATCCCCGCACCATGGAATTGTCCGTAAAACATGGTATCACCCGCACTCAGGCGGGAATTCGTTTGGCAGTAGAGGAGCATCCCGACGCTTTGTATGTATTTGGAAATGCGCCAACAGCATTGATTGAATTAACTGACTTAATGAGAAGTAAAAACATTCAGCCAGCCGGGATCATAGCGGCTCCGGTTGGATTTGTGAATGTAAAAGAATCAAAACACAGAGTGAAGAGTTTTACAGATTTACCCGCTGTTATTATTGAAGGACGAAAAGGTGGTTCTACCTTAGCTGCAACCATTGTGAATGCCATTTTAAGCTTGGAAGATGCTTACGATTTAAAACCCGGAAGAGATGTTTAATTTTTACATCATTGGCATACCAGACCGAATGGAAGTAAGTCTATCTGATGAGGTGAAGGAGGTGCTGCAAAATCATCACTATTTCTCGGGAGGAAAGCGCCACAGAAATTTGGTTGCTTCTTATTTGCCTGAAAATGCCAAATGGATTGATGTTGTTATTCCATTGGAGGGAACCTTTCTTGTTTACGAGCAGATAGATGAACCCATTGTTGTGATTGCATCCGGAGATCCATTATTTTTTGGTATCGGTAACACGATCAAGTGCCGTTTTCCGGATGCAAAAATAAAGGTTTACCCTTATTTCAACAGTTTACAGTTGCTGGCACATGAGTTTCAATTGGCTTATGGCGAAATGACAATTTGCACCCTGACCGGAAGAAATTGGGTGAATTTGGATCAGGAGTTGATTCGCGGTAAAAAATGCATTGGTGTTCTTACCGATAAGAGAAAAACACCGGCCACAATTGCAGCAAGAATGCTGGATGCCGGTTTCGACAATTACAAGGTGATTGTAGGTTCAAAACTGGGAGGAGAAGAACAATATTGTACAGAAATTTCATTGCATGAGGTTGTTGGTAAGGACTTTGCTCATCCAAATTGTTTGATTCTAATTCAGGAGAGGGAGATCAAACGGACATTGGGCATTCACGAGGCTGATTTTCACATTCTGGAAGGCAGGCCAAAGATGATAACCAAGCGAAGCATCCGATTGAATTCCATTTCATTTTTGGAATTGAATAATGCAAAACACCTTTGGGATGTAGGATATTGCACGGGTTCGGTTTCTATTGAAGCCAAGCAGTTTGCCCCGCATTTGCAGGTGACTGCTTTTGAACGCAGAGAAGAATCGAAAGAGCTTTTGAAGCTGAATCAACGAAAATTTTGCGTGCCTGGAATAGATGGCATTCACGGTGATTTTTTCAATATTGATTTGTCTGCAATTCAAAGTCCGGATCGGATCTTTATTGGCGGGCACGGAGGTAAATTAAACGAAATGATGAATCGGTTGTGTGCTGTTTTGCACGATGATGGGATCATTGTTTTTAATGCGGTTAGCGAAGCAACCAAGCAGGATTTTCTGAAGGCAGCAAAAGAGCTTCAAATGGAGATTACCGATCAGATGATTATACAGCAGGATGATCACAACCCGATTGTAATATTTCAGGCTAAAAAAAGGAATTAACCACAAAGGAAAACGAAGGATAGCACGAAGTAACACAAAGAAAATAATTAAGAAAAAGCTATTGGCGACAGGCTAATAGCTAAAAGAAAAAATACATGAGCAATACATTCATCATTATCAATAACAGTTTTGCTATAGCAACTGCCGAACGCATTGTTGCAAAAATGGAAGGAAGTACGATTGTTTCTGTTGCCGGATATCCGGGCAGCAATAAAATTTCTTCTTTACCGGATTTTCTTTCAGAATCTTTTCAGGTTGCCGATTTGCTGATTTTTATTGGAGCTATGGGCATTTGCGTAAGAAGTATTGCTCCTTTTATCCAGAATAAAGCGATAGATCCGGCAGTAATCAATATCGATTTGCATGGGAAATATGTGCAGTCGGTTTTGTCGGGACACAAAGGTGGTGCGAATGAGTACGCTCAGCAAATTGCTGAAATCACCAATGGAACGGCGATAATTACAACAGCAAGTGATACATTGGAGGTATGGCCATTGGATATCTTTGGCAAAAAATATAACTGGACGAATGAATATCAGAATGTTTCTGAGAACGATTTGATTGCTGCCTTTGTAAATCAGAAGAAAACAGCATTACTTTTAGAGGTGAAAAACGGGGGGACGCAAAGCTTGCAGGATTCCTGTCCTGATTTTGTGGAGGTTTTCTATCAATTTGATCAGATTAAACAGGAAGATTTTGATTTGCTGATAGCTGTGACTCCCACATTGTACGAAACAAATATTCCAAGTTTGTTTTTCCGCCCTAAGTGCATCGTGGTTGGTACCGGTGCACAAAAAGGAATTGGAGTAGAAGCTTTTGAAAATGAATTAAGATCCCGGTTTGAGGCAAACCGCTTGGCTTTTGCATCCTTAAAAAGCATTCACAGTATCACTGTAAAGGCCAACGAAGAGGCTTATAAACAATTCAGCGAGACAACTAATTTATCCTTCATTACTTATTCTTCCGAAGAATTAAATGAGAAGGAAGGTGAAGTTTCCTATTCTGCGGCAGCGCATCGTGAAGTGGGAGCTGTAAATGTATCCGAGGCATCGGCATTGATCGCCAGCGGAGCAAATACACTGCTTCAAACCAAGAGCAAGCACGTTGATGCCAATGGAAAGCATTTTACCCTGGCTTTGGCCATGGATGCTGAGCAGGAGCGGAAAGGCGAAATTTTTATTGTTGGTGCGGGGCCGGGTGCACCCGATTTAATTTCCGTTCGAGGCAAGAGTCTTTTGAAACGAGCTGATTTGATTTTATATGCCGGAAGTTTGGTGCCAAGGGAATTAACCAATTATGGGAAAACTTCCTGTGTGATTCGAAACTCTGCAGATTTAACTCTCGAAGAGCAGTTTGATGTGATGAAAGAGCATTACGATCGGGGTGGATTGGTTGTGCGTTTGCATACTGGTGATCCTTGCATTTACGGTGCTATTCAGGAACAAATGAATTTCTTCGATCAGCACGAAATGGATTATGAAATTGTTCCGGGTATTTCCTCCTTTCAGGCTGCAGCTGCACGTTTAAAGTCGCAATTTACGATTCCCGAAAAGGTTCAATCTATCATCTTGACTCGTGGAGAAGGCAGAACGCCGATGCCACCAAGAGAGCAATTGGCTGAGTTCGCTAAATTCCAGAGCACGATCTGTTTGTTTTTAAGTGTGACTTTAGTGGATAAACTGCAGGCTGATTTATTGGAAGGATATCCGGAGAATACACCAGTGGCCATCTGTCACAAATTAACCTGGAAAGAGGAAAAGATTTGGAGAGGTGAATTGAAAGATCTGGCAAAAATTGTGAAGGAAAACAAACTATCCTTAACCGTAATGATTGTGGTTGGTGAAGCCATTGGAAACCGGAAAAACAGATCTTTATTATATGACCCTAAATTTACTCACGGTTGTCGAAAAGGTATTAATAGTTAGTAATCAACAATGAATAATTGTTAGTTCTGACGGGGCAAAAAAGAGAAAATTAATTGGAATGAAAATATTATTATTCGGGGGAACGACTGAGGGGAAAGCAACATCTAACTGGTTGGATGATTTAGAGATTCCGCATTTTTACTCAACAAAAACGAGTTCGGGAAATTACGAATCCAGATTCGGACAGCGAATTTGTGGTGCGATGAATGTGGAAGAGATTTGTACCTTTTGTTTGGAAAATGAAATTGATTTACTGATAGATGCCGCACATCCTTTTGCAGAAGTCTTGCATCACAGTATTGTGGAGTCGGCCAATCAGGCAAGTCTGCCGGTAATTAGAGTGGAGCGCGATGCAGTACCTCGAATTAATAGCAAATGGATACAATATCACCACAGTTTGGTATCGATATTGACAGATTTGCATTCCCAAAAGTATAAAAATATACTTTCGCTGGTTGGCGTAAAAGCCATACCGGTGATTCATAAAATCGTGCCAAATGCTAATATATGGTATCGGATTCTTGATTTTCCTTCTTCACTGGAAATTGCCCAAAAGGCAGGTGTTGAAATGGAAAAGGTTATTGTTTCGGATGCATTTGATGGAATGGAATCCATTGAAAATTTATTGGTTGATGAGGGAATTGAAGCCATGATTACGAAAGAGAGTGGCTACTCGGGTTTGTTGGATCAGAAAATGGATTTGGCGGTAAAACATCAAATTCCATTGTACGTGATTGCCCGACCCGACTTACCCAACTACGATGAGACGATAAGTAATCGGGAAAGGCTGCAGAAATATTTGAAGAATCGGTTTGGATTGGAGCGAAAAGAATTGGCTCATGGTTTTACTTCGGGGACTTGTGCTGCAATAGCTACGAAAGCGGCCCTAAAATTACTCTTAGGAGAAGAATTGCAGCTAAAAGAGCGCATTGCTTTGCCCGATGGTGGAATTTGTGAAATGCAATTGCATCAGAACAGATTCATGGAAGATTTTGCTTTGTGTTCGGTGGTGAAAAACTCCGGCGACGATCCGGATATTACCGATGGAATGGAAATCGGCGCCTGCCTGAGGTGGAATGATGTGAATTGCATTCGTTTTGTGAAAGGGGAAGGAGTGGGAACGGTTACTTTAAATGGTTTGGGAATTCCCTTAGGCGAACCGGCAGTAAATCCTGTTCCCCGAAAGATGATTGCATTCGAATTGGAACAAATTCTGGAAGAGTATGATATTAATAGAGGTATTGATGTTTCGGTATTTGTGCCCGTAGGTAAAAAACTGGGAGCGAAGACTTTTAATCCCAAGCTGGGAATTGTTGATGGCATTTCCATCATCGGAACTACCGGAAGAATTAAGCCTTACTCGTTGGAAGCTTATGTGCAAACCATTCAAAAACAGTTGAACTTGGCTGTGCTGAACGGGAACAAACACATTGTGGTAAATTCCGGAGGAAGAAGCGAACGATATCTGAAAGAGAAGTTTCCTGATTTGGGCGATTTGGCTTTCCTGCAATATGGGAATTTTATTGGCGAAATGCTGCAAACAATTAATGCTTCGGGTGCCGAAAAAGTAAGCATGGGAATCATGACTGGCAAAGCAGTGAAACTGGCTGCCGGACATCTGGATACACACAGCAGTAAGGTTGTTTTAGATCATAATTTTCTGATGGGATTGGCAAGAGATTGCAGTTATTCCGAAGAGATTATTCAACAAATTGGAGAAATTAAAATGGCGCGGGAACTGGAAGAATTAGTTCCATTTATGGGAGATGAACCATTTTTTAAAGCTGTAAAATTTAAATGTGAAAAGGTTTGTAAGCAAGTTATTACAGACTGCAGTTTCGAGCTTCTTTTAATCAGCAATAATGGAGTTATTATTTAGAGTTATGAATTTCAAAAAAAATGATTAAAACAGGAATAGGCAGGAAACAGTATTTAAGATTCTGTAATAACTACTACATACTAAATTAAATATGAGAAAAAAACTATTTGTACTACTTGCGTTTTCACTTCCTTTTCAGGGATTTAGCATGCATATAATGGAAGGCTATCTGCCGGCAGGCTGGTCTGTTTTTTGGACCGTGGTTTATTTGCCATTTTTTGTTTGGGGTGTAAAGGTGATTCAGAAAATAGTAATAAAACATCCTGAGCTAAAAATGCTTTTGGCATTGGCGGCGGCTTTTGCCTTTGTATTGTCGGCATTAAAATTGCCATCGGTTACCGGCAGCAGTTCGCATCCTACCGGTGTTGGTTTGGGCGTATTGTTGTTTGGCCCGATTGTAATGAGTGTGTTGGGTGTTTTGGTTCTTATTTTTCAGGTGTTGCTGTTGGCGCATGGTGGCATTACCACTTTGGGCGCTAATGCATTTTCGATGGCATTGGCCGGTCCGGTGGTAACATTTGGTATTTATAAATTGTGCGCCAAATTGAAATGCAACCGCTCTGTTTCCATTTTTTTAGCTGCATGTCTGGGCGATTTAACTACCTATACAGTTACAGCCTTGCAGTTAGCCCTGGCCCATCCCGATACGCATACCGGTGTAGCCGGAGCTTTTGTGAAATTTGCATCTATTTTTAGCTTAACGCAAATTCCAATTGCTGTTGTTGAAGGATTAATCACTGTTTTGGTGATGAACATTCTGATTAAAAATGTACCGGATTGGGAAGGAATAAAACTGAATCTTCAAGCTCCTAAATTGTAAGCATATGTTGAAATTTGTTCTTAAAAATCAAAATAAATTCCTGTTTTTGGCAATAATTGCCATTCTAATTGGTGTTTTTGTTTACGTTGGTGATTCTGAATTTGGAGGTGCCGACGGACATGCCGAAGAATATATTACAGAAGCCAATCCTGATTACAAACCGTGGTTTTCGAATATTTGGGAGCCTCCAGGAGCCGAAATTGAAAGTTTACTATTTGCGTTGCAGGCAGCTTTTGGAGCTGGGGTTGTTTGTTATGTATTAGGATATTATAGAGGGAAGAAGGCAGTTAAAAGGCTCAGTTAACAATTAGAAATTTATAATTATTGTTAGTGCAAGGAATTGCCAATAGGCGAAGGGATGGATTTTTACTAATTACTCATTACTAATTTTTAATTCAAATAAGTGTTTATAAGCGAACAATACATACTAAGAAAACCGATATTCGGATTGTACAGCATGGAAAAGTTTATTCTTTTTATGGTGCTTCTTAATTGTGCTTTGCTTTCCGGGAATTTGTATATGCATTTGTTTCTGATATCATTGATTTCAATTGGCTTTTTAACTCATGGAATTGACCTGATAAAACTGCTTCGTTTAATTGCCTTGCCTTTTGGATTTATTGTATTGGGAAGTATTTCAATCGCTTTTTCTCTGCATGCCGATCCCGAAAACAGTCTGTTTTGCTTCGATAGCATGGGATTGTGTATTGGTTTGGAAACGGCAGGATTGCACAAGGCTTTGGATTTGTTTTTTAAGGCAATGGCGGCTGTAATGGCTCTAAATTACCTAATTCTTTCCTGTTCCCTGTCAGAACTTAACGATATAGGACGAAAATTGAAAATCCCTTTGATTTTGCGTGAATTATTTGTCTTAATCTATCGTTACATTTCATTGCTTTTTACTTTTACGGGTCAGGTTCACATTGCGCAGCGAAACCGTCTGGGTTATGCCAGGCGAAAACAATCCATTTCATCGGCAGGGATGTTGTTTTCCTCTGTTTTTATCAAAAGTCTTCTGTTTTCGGATCGGAGTCTGGAAGCGCTTCAGTCAAGAGGTTATCACGGCGAATTTTATTTTCGGCAGCAAAAGGAAGTCTTGAGATTAAAACAGGTTTTATCGATGTTGGTATTTGGAATCCTGTTACTTTTTCTTGATAATTATTCAAACTTGTTCGATCTGATTTCTCACATCTAAAATCTCATATCTTAACGAAATGATTCAACTTCAAAACATAGAATACACATATCCCGAAGGCACAAAAGGACTGGAAGCTGTTTCTTTGCAGATTGAGCAGGGAAGCAGGGTGGCTTTTCTGGGAGAGAATGGTGCCGGAAAATCAAGTTTGTTTTTGGTTTTGAATGGAATTCACAAACCTCAGAAAGGAAAGTATATTCTGGATGGAAAACAATTTGGCTTTTCGACCAAAGAAAGAAAGCAAATGGCACACAAAGTAGGTTATGTGTTTCAGGATCCGGAAGTGCAGTTGTTTGCCGCAAGTGTGTACGAAGATGTAGCATTTGGTCCCTTTAATTTGGACTTGGATAGAAAGGATATTGAAATCAGGGTAGAAAAGTATCTAAATTTGCTGGGTATTCAGGAATTGAAAGACAAAGCCCCGCATCAGCTGAGTTACGGACAGAAAAAGCAGGTTGCTGTGGCAGGAGTTTTAGCTATGGAGCCTGAAATTATTTTGTTTGATGAGCCTTTTGCCTGGCTCGATAACCGGCACAAGCAAATTATGAATGAGATTATTGATGATTTGAACAAACAAGCTAAAACGGTACTGATTTCCACACATAATCCGGATTTTGCTTACGAATGGGCCGATCAGGTAATTCTGATGAAAGAAGGGAGAATCATTGCTGCCGGGTCACCTGAAAAAATAATGAGCAACAAAGTCTTGATGCAGGAAATTGGCATGGAATTGCCTTTGGTGGTGCAGTTTGCAAAAAAAGTGGGAATGAATAACCATTCCCGATCGATTCAATCTCTATTGGAGGAAATTTAATTAATTCTTCTCCATCAACTGCTTGTAAATATGGATCAGATGATCTGTTTTTGTGTAGATATTGAACTCCTTTTCAACAGCTTTTCGACCTGTAACAGAAAGCTCCTGTATCTTGTTTTCATTGTTCAATAATTTTTTAAAAGTCACGGCCAGTTCTTCTGCAGTATTGTTTTCGTAGATGATCCCACCCTTTGATTTATTAACAATCTCGGCAAATGCACCCAGATTGGGTTGCACAACCGGTACGCCCGAAGCCATACTTTCCAATAAATACAAGCCAAAGGCTTCACCATTCCGCACAGGAACCGAAATTAGTTTCACTTTTTTGAAGAACTTGTGCCTTCCTTCCCCGTTAAAATCTTCGTGAAATTCAACCTGTTCCAAAAGTCTTTCTTCTTTCAATTTTTGCCGGACTTGTTTTAGTAAAGGTTTGTCGTCACCG
This sequence comes from Labilibaculum sp., assembly GCF_963664555.1. Lineage (GTDB taxonomy): Bacteria > Bacteroidota > Bacteroidia > Bacteroidales > Marinifilaceae > Labilibaculum. The sequence goes on from NZ_OY761461.1 coordinate 2,325,398, forward strand.
GTTGATCCGCCGGTGACGATCAATTTCACATCTTGGCAGGCAGTATCTTTTTTCAGTTCGATAAAGGCATCAACGATAATATCGAAACCATTTCCTTCGCACATTCGGGAAATGTAACCGATGTTTCGTGCTTTTGACTCTGGTTTGGCAAACTTGTATTCGTCCGGATCAACACCCAAATGGTTGATAAATACTTTCTCTTTGGGAATGTTCATTTTTTCCAGAGAAACTTCCGCGTAAAAATCACTCACAGCAATAAATGCATCCAAATATTCGGCTTTGGTACTCATCAGCGCCCAAATTTTATCTCTAAATGAGTCTTTCATGGCATCAACCCACACATCTTCATCCTGCAGCGAGCAAACCAGTATGGCATTCGGAAATTCCTTTTTTAATTTAGGAGCCAGTCCCAAAAGCAGCGCATTCGACAAATGAATTACATCTGGGGTAAGATATTCTGCCATCCAGCTTACCATGCGGTTGAGCTCCTCTTTCTGCTTTCCTTCTTCTCCCATCAACATCGAAACGGTCATTTCTTCCAAGCCTTTTGCATTGGTTGATCCTGCCATGCTTGCTGCTAATTTTAACATTGGGCCAGAGTTCAACAAACGATCCAACCAGGCAGGTGCATGTCTGAAAACAGGATACAATTGCTTTAGATAAATGCTGATGGCTCCATAAAAAACGGGAATATCATTCAAATCATGCTCATCGGAAAATAAGGGGAGATACATGGGTATTTTGGTTACCTCATGTCCCTGCTTTTTCATGGCAAGATGAAATTTATCGTCGCGTAAACAATTGCCGCAGTAAAAACTGCCTCCCGAACCGGGTATGATTTGAAGAATGTTCATTTTTCTGATTTTTATGGAACACACAAGATAGCAAAATCAGTTAAAAGTACTTCAAACAGAAAGTGCCTTAAGTCGAAATGAATGACAACTTAAGGCACTTTCTAATTTTAATTGTTAGAGGCTGTAAGGTCTTTTTGCTTTTTCCTTGAAACTTGTTCCTTGTAGCTTTAGTTCTACTTGTCAAACTGCTTGGCCTCTTCCCAAATTTCATCCATTTCTTCCAGATTCATGTCTTTTAGGTTTCGTCCTAATTTCATGGTTTTACTTTCCAGATAATTGAATCGTCTGGTGAATTTCTGGTTGGTGCGTTCCAGTGCATTTTCAGGATTTACACCATACAAACGTGCCGCATTAATCAAGGAGAAGAACATATCGCCAAATTCGGCTTCCATTTTGTTCTGATCGCCATTGATAATTTCTTCCTGCAATTCCATCATTTCTTCTTTCACCTTCTCCCAAACCTGCTCTTTTTCGTCCCAGTCGAAGCCTACACCTCGCACCTTATCCTGAATTCGGTTGGCTTTTACCAAAGCTGGCAGACTTTGCGGAACACCTTCCAAAACCGATTTGTTACCGTCTTTTTCCTTTAGCTTCAGTTGTTCCCAGTTTTCTTCTACCTCTCTGGCATTGGCAACTTTGGTATCGCTAAAAATGTGAGGATGACGATAGATGAGTTTTTCGCTGATGCCATCGCAAACATCAGCAATGTCGAAATCGTTGGTTTCAGAACCTATTTTGGCATAGAACACAATGTGGAGCAGAATATCGCCCAATTCTTTCTTTATTTCCTGATTTTCACCCTTTAAAATGGCATCGGCCAGCTCGTAGGTTTCTTCAATGGTCAACGTTCTCAGACTCTCAAAGGTCTGTTTTTTGTCCCATGGACAGCCTTCGCGAAGCTGATCCATAATATTTAGTAAGCGCTCAAAGGCTTTTAGTTTTCGATCCATTTGTTCTGCGTTTTATATTCGAAGATCAAATTTACAAAAGTATTTGGGAGTTTGAGAATTTATCTTGATTGTAAATAAATGTTGGGGAGAGCAAAAATCAGCTAAACGAATCATTTGGTGGTTGACGACTCAACAATCACGAGTTGTACCCATTTAATTTCAAAAGCAGCTTTAAATAAAATTAGTTTTAGTTAGATCAAGGCAAAGAAGTAAAACATAGCCGGGTTAGGTTGCCTCTTTTTTAACGAAAACATAGCTAAAAAGAAACATTTTATAAGATTGGTTTTGATGTTAACTTGGTATTAATGATTCTTATCAATTTGATGCATTATCTCATTACTCACAGTTCTTGTAATTTTGAGACAACTAAAAACTTATCAATTCAACAATCTTAAAATTTTTGGAAGTTTAATGTTTGTTAGGGTGAAGTAGGTTTGTTCTTGTCTTAATTTTCCCCACGTTCATTGGTATGGGAGATTCTTTCCATCAGTGATTACCTGTGGATAGGTTTGTCTGATTATCAATAGTTTATGTGATTGGATCCTAAATTTTAAACTAGTAAGTCACCATAAACAGGTAATGTAAATTTAAACTCACAACCTTCATCTGTTTTGTTTTCCAACCAAATCTGCCCACCCTGCATTTCTACAAACTCCTTGCAGATTAATAAACCCAAACCAACACCTTTTTCATCTGCCGTTCCAGGTTTGGAAATAACTTGTTCAATGTTGAAAATATTGCTTTTTTCAGATTCGCTTAATCCGATACCTGTATCCGAAATTGTTATTTCAATGTAATTATTGTCTTGCAAATAGGAATAAATATTAATTTCACCTCCTTCATTTGAGTATTTAATTGCATTCGAGATAAGATTTCTAAAGATTGTTTCGACCATGTTTTTATCTGCGTAAGCAAAAATATTTGGAGAATGGAAACACCGTAGAGTAATATCTTTGATTTGGATAGAAATTTTTAATTGTTCGATAACCTCCTTAGTTATTAGATCTAAATTACAAAAACCAGGATTGAACGAAATATGATCCGTTTGTGAAAGTGCCCAGTTTAGTAAGTTATCAAGTAGTATGTATGCCTTTTTTGATTGAGAAGATATTTGTTTGATTTGATGTTCAATTTTATCAATATTATAAGTGTTGATATTCTCGATTAAAAGATCTGCAAAACCAATAATGCTGTTAAATGGATTACGTAAATCATGCGCAATAATGGAATACATCAAATCTTTCATTCCTATTGCTTTCTCCAATTCAATTGTTCGTTCTTTTATTTTGTTTTCTAATTCTTCATTATAATCAGTGAGATAATTAAAAAGGTCATTTTTAAATACCAAGCCTATAAATGTGTCATTTTTACTAACCGGTAATACATCCGAGTTGTCAAACTTCATAATTGATAGAACTTTCTCAATAGATTGTTCGGAATCAATAAGTGTTTTAACGGTAAGGCAATCAATTGCCAGTGTTCTAGGTTTTTGTACAATATCTATAGGTGTTAAAACACCATAAAATCTCTCCTCATCCAGAACAACTATTGCATTGTTTTTAAGCAATAGATTTTTAATTTCATTGATTCCGGAATAGGGATTAGTGGTAATAAATTTTTTTCTTATTAAATGTTCAACTTTCATATAAGTTCATCTTCGATAGTAGTATAAGTAATTGTTACTTTAAAATCAACTTTAATTATTTCAGAAGGAGACACAAATGGAAAAACGTTTTTAATCAATATTGCAAGAATCTTATCTTTAGACATTTTTGTTAAAATTCTGTTGTTAACAAAAACGCAATCGATGTTTTCATGGTCTGTTTCAACAATCTCAAATCCATTTGGAATTAAAAGTTCAAATGACTTTGAGATTCCATTTTTACCATGAGGTGAATTTATTCCAAGAACCAAAATATCCTCAAAGGGTGGAAGTTTAATTTCTTCGAAACTTAATCGTACTGAATATTTTATCGGTGATTTCATTATTTATTAGTTTTTTTGTCCGTTATTAGTTACATGTACTAAGATAAATAATAATATTTAAAATTGAACCAAATTGTTTTCTAGTCTGATTGGCAAATAAGGTGAAAAATGTGATTCTTTTAATTTTTTGTAAAATTACGGCTAAAGTTGGGCTAATGCAACCCATCGCCCAATTTTTATCTTCTTTAAAAAGTGCGAATCTCTTTTAAGTTAAAAGTGCTGAGTAAAGGTTCTGCCACTATGTTATTGCACTTGGTGTTGGTTATTTGATTACAGCCATGTTTTCTTCAAAAATTGCACTAAGGGTTTTTCGTAATCCGATAAACTGAGGGGGTCTGAAAGTTTAATATCCGTTCATTTAAATTCGCAAAAACAGACAAATAACTTAATTTGGAATGTTGCAAAGAGGGAGTTGTCATTTTTAGTTTTAGGAACTTCAGATTAACGGGGGTAGGCTTGCGTTAACTATTTAATAAATTTCTTTCTTGTTTTTTCAATGATGATTGAGCTAATCCAATAAATATCACTTTTTTTATTTAAGTCATTATATCTGCTAAAAAATATGAATTTTTCATCTGGAGAGAATGATGGGCAGGTTTCACTAAATTCAGTTGTATTAATTAATCCTTCTAATTTTCGTGGTTTTCCCCATACGTTTTCGTTATTCTTAAATGCAACATAGATGTCTCCCCGAAAATTAAAAAGAATAAAACTTTCATCTTTAGAAACTGATGGATGCATACCAAATGGAATGCCGGCATTTTCTGTTGCTTTATATTGATTGTTTTCAAGTTTCGATTTGTAAATTTTAAAATTGGATAGATTTGAGTAATACATTGTATTATTATTTGTAAACGTAGCCCAAAATACCCGTGTGTTATTAACAGGTGAATCTAATAATATTGGTAGAGACCACTTGGAATTTTCTTTTAAGGAAACCCAAAGCCGCGTTGTATCATTAACATCTGAAGCAAAATATAATTTTTGCCCGTCAGGGGTAAAGAATGCTTCTTGTTCATCGCTGTTATTGCCTCTTAGGTTGGCTGTTTTTGGAGTTGACCAGCTGTCATCATCAAGTTTTCGGGTAAACATTAAACCATCTCCTGGTTTTACTGCAGTAAAAAATATTTCATTGTAATCCGGCGAAATAGCCAGACCATATTCATACCTGTCTGCAATGGAAATCAGTTCTTTGGCAAAAATTTTTGGAACTGTATCTGGAGGATTATCAAATATTTTCAAATTTGCCTCATTATTTTGGGCGTAAGCAGCAAGTGTATTTATAATGATAAAAAAGATAAAAGTGACTTTGTTCTTCATGATTTCTTTAATCTGTTGTATTCAATCTATTTTGTGAACGAAAGGCCTGGCAGCGGAAAGGAAGAAATTCCGCTAGTCCCGATGCGTTATCAGCGGTCATTTCCAAAATGTGGCGATAAGGATGATCTTAATTTGTGTTTTTCACTAAAGGTCACTGGTAAGCAATGTTATTCTGAAATTTAACCTAAATTACTTTTACGCAATTCCGTTTACAGGCTCAAAAACTTCCAGATTCAATTGGCTTGAAATATCGTTTGCCGCCTCGCTGATAGAAGCACCTTTTCCCGAAAGGAGTTCAATGTTTTCATTGGGCAGAACGGCTAGCAGTTTGTAAACTATATTGGTTTCGTTTCGGGCAATGGAGAGAACTGCCATTCCTGTTGTTTGTCGTACCCGAATGATTTGAAGATGTTTAATTTGGGTGATGCTTTCCCATTTTCCTGTTTTGCAGGCAAATAGACCTATGTATTTTTTGATCCGTTTCCCTTTGGTATCAATTAAAATACCTGTGCGGATAAAAAGTAATGGGATGGACAAAGGAATAGCAACAATACCCGCAAATTCAGACATCGTTATTGCCAGTATGCCTATCAGCAATAAAATAACACCCAACATAAAAAAATTGGGAGGCAGTTTTCCTGTTGTGTATTTTAAAATCATAGCTTAAGGATTAATTGTACTGAAAAGGTAATACATCTATTTTGAATCATCACATCAGAAAATGCAAATTCTTTTTTCATATTCCGGTGATAAGCAACAGACTTGTGTAGATTAATTTGTATGATTGCGAATTAGGTACAGAGTACCGAAGCTCTTTTTTTTGTTTGATGTTTTGTCTTCAAGCCAGACGGGCTCTTACTTTTATTCATAAATAAATTCAAATTAAGGCATTCATGATTTTCAATTCTTCTTAGATAAAAAAGTAAGCAAAAGAATCAAGCCTCTCGGATGCTGCACGGCTTTCTATGTGAATGAGTGCTCCGAATAACGCCCGCTTTGAAAGTATCACTTTTAGCAAAAAATATTTATTATCTAAATCAACGCATCAAATAAACAAAAAGAACAGCCCGTCTGGCTTGAAAACAAAACATTAAATTGGCGAAAGCCATGTTGATTCAAGGAACCCAGTATTGGGAGATCAGGAAATACCCATTACTAGAGAATAAAAATAGAAGCCTGTCCGGTTAAAGGACAAAGAATATGATTCTGTTTAAGTTGAAAAAACAACAAGCCTGTTTTCAATCATTACATCTGCAAATGCAAATTCTTTCTGAATCCATTCAAATGTTTGTTTCTGATAGATAAACACATGAGTGGGATCATTTTTGTAGTACCAATTCGCAAAATCGATGTTTTCGTTGTAAAGATGGGTCATGCAGTACAACTTTCCCTTGGGTTTCAGAATTTTTTTTAGAAAGCTAAATTCCTTGTGCGGATTATAGAAATGTTCAATCACCTCGCAGGACGCGATGTAATCGTATTTTTCTTGCAGCAATTTTGGGTAGTTGTGAAAGTAAGGATCGTATGGTACAATGGAAAAACCATGATCCGTCAGCACTTTGGAAATTACAGGACCTGTGCCCGCACCAAAATCCAGGCCTTTATGATTTGCAGTAAAATCCCGGCGAACGGAATTGGTAATGGGGGAGACGAACTTCTGATATCCCGTGTCTTCTATGTCGTTATTGTGCTGCTGATAGTGCGTTTTTTCAACATCTTGGCCAGGTCTTGAGTTTGCATCGGCAAATATCCCAAAGCAAGTGTTGCATTGATAATGAATGCGATTTTCTGTTTTATAAAAAAGTTTCGCATTATTGTTACAAAGAGGACATTGATACCGCATGTTAATGAACTTAGGATTAGTTCTGTGTTTAGTGTTTTCGCACACACTTTAGATAAAGACCTTCCACCTTTTCGCGTGCCCATGGTGTTTTTCTCAGAAACTTCAGGCTCGATTTAATGGAAGGATCGCTGGTAAAGCAGTTTATTTTAATCATGCTTCCCAATTCTTCCCAGCCATAATAAGCCACCAAAAATTCCAATATATCAGACAGTTTAACGCCGTGCAATGGATTATTTACCTGCTCTCTGTTGGTTGTATTATTTTCGTTTGATTCCATATTAACTTTTTGCTAATTAGTAATTGTGAATTAATAATCTATAATTATTCTTTATTTTTTTTACCCCTAAATCCCCTGAAGGGGACTATTTCCCAAACTGCAGCTTTTAAGCCCCTTTAGGGGTTTGGGGTGGGGAATTACTATTTATAAAATCAGCAAAGAATGTTCCCGTAATTGATTCATTGGTTTCGAATACCAAAATAATTCAAAATCTTCAAAATGATTCTCAAAATCTACTTTTAAAGCCGCCAAAGTAAGTGTGTTTTCTTCCTTTACGGATATGTTTTTCAGTACATCAAGCAACCAATCTCCTTTTTCTTTTTCGAGCGATATTTCGAAGCTTTCTGTCTTTTCATGAAAGCACATTTTGTAAAGCTCCCAGCTTCTGCCTTTTTTTGATTTTGTGATGGTCATAATTTCCGGTGTGCCTCCCAGCCATATTGGTTTTGCTGAATCTTTTGGAGTGCTGTATTCGACAGTTTCCAGACAGGTTTGAATAAAATTCTGTTTGATGCTGGTTTTCGGAATTCTAAAACCGGATGGTACATCGTCGAACCAATTCTGCAAAGGAATTTCAAAGCCCAGTCCGTGCATGTAGTTATAGAGCGATTTTTTTAAACCGTAGCTAAACAGATCGTGATCGATTCCCGTTTTGTCGGTAAATTGAATATCGTTATTGGCGAATGAAATTTTATTGTACTTGGGTGTAATGCCGTAAGCTTCAGGATTCAGACCAACCGGACTGTGAGCTGTAAGTGCAAACTGATGCCAAAAGGCCGATTGCACAATCCCCAATTCGAATATCTGCCGAACTACTTCCAGACTGTCGATGGTTTCCTGCATAGTTTGCGACGGAAATCCATACATCAAATAGGCATGAACCATAATTCCCGTTTCGGTAAAATTATTGGTCACCTGAGCTACCTGTTTTAGAGTGACTCCTTTATTGATCAATTTTAACAATCGATCGGAGGCAACTTCCAGTCCGCCCGAAACGGCAATGCAGCCGGAGGCTTTCAGCAGCAAACAAAGATCTTTTGTAAAGCTTTTTTCGAATCGGACATTGGTCCACCAAGTAATGTTTAAATTGCGCTTAATGATCTCGATGGCGAGAGCTTTCATTAATGCCGGAGGTGCTGCTTCATCAACAAAATGAAAGCCTTTTTCTCCGGTTTGTGCCACAATTTTCTCAATTCTGTCTGCCAGCACTTTGGCTGCAATGGGTTCAAAATATTTGATGTAATTCAGTGAGCCATCGCAAAAGGTACATTTGCCCCAGTAGCAACCGTGTGCCATGGTTAATTTGTTCCATCGTCCATCGCTCCACAAACTGTGCATGGGGTTGGCAATTTCGATTACTGAAATGTATTTGTCGAGTAAAAGATCGGAGTAGTCGGGTGTGCCCAATTCATTCTGTTTGTAATCCTGAATGGGAGAATAATTGTTGTATGTTACTTCGCCTTTTATCCGCTCAAAAGTTCGTTTTAATGCAGGTGTTTCGTTAACCGGATTCAGTACATGATTCGCCAGAAGTTCCAAAGGCAGCTCGCCGTCATCCAAAGTAATGTAGTCAACGAAATCGAAGACTCTGGGGTCGGTCAGACTTCTTAATTCTGTATTTGGAAATCCGCCGCCCATTACAATTTTAATGGCAGGATACTCTTTTTTAATGAACTGAGCACAACGAAAGGCACTGTATAAATTTCCGGGGAAAGGAACCGAGAAGCAAACCAATTTTGGATTTTGGATGTTCAATTGCTTAGCCAGTATTTTGAGACTAAGTTCATCGATATAGCTTAACTCTTCCTGCAAATGCTCCTGCAATTGGTCGAAGGTAGATGCACTTCGGCCCAATCGTTCGGCATATCGGCTAAAACCAAAATTCTCATCGATGCATTCGGTAATAAAATCCGATAAATCTTCCAGAAAAAGAGTCGCCAAATGCTTGGCTTTGTCTTGCATTCCCATCAAACCAAAAGCCCATTCCAGATCTTCTACCTGATTGAAGCGCGAGGCTTGCGGTAGAAAATTCTCAGTGCAAATTTGTCGTGCCAGAGTCTGATTTTTCCCTTGCAGAAAAGAAAATACATCGTTTATTGCCAATAAATAATGTTCTCGAAGGGCATATATTCTTGACGCATTTTCCGAAATAATCTGTTCTTTCTGAAAAGCGATTTCGAAAATTTCCGATAAACCTTCTTTGGAAAAAAGCTCCAGAATAACTTCAATACCCAAATCCATTTGAAAGGAAGATCTGTTTTTCTCATTTAAAAATCCCTTTAAATAGGCTGTTGCCGGATAAGGGGTGTTTAATTGAGTAAAAGGCGGAGTTACCAGAAAAAGGTCTTTCACGTGATTGGCTTTTATAAATTGGACGTTACTATGCTGATTTGCAACAAGATTTTATTTACTATTTTTTAAATTGAGGTTCTCACTCTTGATAAGGTTCAGTCTTATTTTCATTTTTTTCTGAATCACTTGAAAGTGGTGTTCATCCTCTTCAGAAACAAAAGAAATAGCTTCTCCCGGCGATTCTGCACGACCAGTTCTACCAATTCGGTGAATGTAATCTTTAGGAGATCGAGGCAAATCGTAATTTACCACGTAAGGTAAGAATTCAATATCAATACCTCGGGTTAATAAATCGGTGGCAACCAAAACCCGAAGCTTGCCGGTTTTAAACTTGCGCAGATTTTCGGTTCTTGCTCCCTGACTTTTCTTGCTGTGAGTGCTGGTGGCCTGAATACCATTTTTGCTTAGTTTGTAAGCAACAGCATCAGCCCGGTGTGCCGATGATACAAATACAAGAACCTGTTCTAAATTGTTTTTCTTAATGATATACCGAAGCAACGGCCCTTTTTTTTCTTCGCTAACCGAGTAGGCTATCTGATCGATTAAATCAAGCGTATTTTCTTCAGCCTCTATTTTTATAATCACTGGTTCATTCAAAAGAACCTGATTTACGTTGTTTACATCATCGCTTAAAGTGGCCGAGAACAAAAGATTTTGACGTTTTTTAGGCAATAAAGCAAATATGCGGTTCATCTCATCTTTAAAACCCAGATTCAGCATTTTATCAGCTTCGTCCAGTACCAAGGCTTCAATTTCCGATAAGTGTACTGCATTCGAATCTACCAATTCCAATAAACGACCGGGAGTAGCAACCAAAACGTCTACATTGTTCATCGCCTTCATTTGCGGATTGATAGAAACACCACCGTGAACGGCCAGGCATTTAATCGGATCGGCGAGGGCAGATGAAAACTGTTGAAAAACTTCCAAAACCTGCATGGCTAATTCGCGGGTAGGCACCAATACCAATGTCTTGATGTATCTGTTCTTAGAAATACTTCCTCCCTGAAGGTTGGTTAATATGGGCAAGACATAGCTGGCTGTTTTTCCCGATCCTGTTTTGGCAATACCCAACACATCCTTTTTCTTAAGAATGGCAGGAATAGCCTCTTTTTGAATTGGATAGGATTCGGAGTAGTTTTGATCGGCCAGAGCTTTTAGCAAAGATGAAGATAGTCCTAAAGATGCAAACGACATATATTTTTGTTCTGATTATTATTGTGGATTTGTTTCCTCCGACAAAGATAAGGGAAATAAAGCTCAACTACCTATAAATGGAGAAAAGCAAGCTCACAATTAAGCATAAAGGAAAAGAATTTAATTGGGAGTGAGGCGTGTTGGGGAAATTAACCACAAAGGACACAAAGGGATATCACGAAGCATCACAAAGATTTATAAATTAGGAGAAGTGCTTAGTATCTGTGGTGATTGGATAAACTCCATGCTTCAGGCTTAGCTGAAAACCATTGTTTTACTTTTGCCCAGTTGCCCTGAAAAAAATCTGAATTGCGGTAAGTATTTAAATCATCCTCCGATTTCCAATGACTTACAGTGAAGAACACCGATGGATTTGATACGTCCTGCAGAATTTCAAGATAAGAACAGCCAGGAAAAGCGATAATATCCTCTTTTTCACCTGATGTAAGTTTTTTGAATTCTTGAATGTGCTGAAGTCGGATTTCCAGCTTTACAAATCTAATGATCATGGAGTTTGATTCTAATATCGGAGTTAATATCCAGTTGTAATAGTTCAGCTAAATTGCCTTTGTTTATCGCTATTTCCAGTAATCCTGACGAGTTGAAGAGCGCCAGGAAATCACCTTCAGAAGTTTCGTGGTAGTTCTGGTTGATTTTAGTAATCCGGTAGTGGTTGCTTTGTACCAAAATTTCAAAATCTCTTTCCTGACGGACAGATTCAAACAATTCTTTTGAAATATTTGTGGTTATATTCCCATACGAATCAATATAAATGATTTGTCCGGTAATTGTTCCTTTCTGAATTAACGCGCGGATTGGAACCAATCGGTACAATTCTTTATGGATGGATCCCAGTTTTGAAAGATTGTTGTATTTAATAATGTGGGAAGCCGCTTTGGCGAATACATCCAGTTCCGGAAAAGTATGAAATTGATCTTCCTTTTCAATATTTTCGATGCGTACAATTTCTTCAGGATCGCCTTTCATTACCAGGCTAAAAATACCATTGTCGGCACCAATAAAATAATGATCCTGATATTTTACAACTACGTGCGGATGTTCCGGTGTTTCTTCTGATTTAACTCCAATAATATGAATACTTCCTTTTGGAAAATGGACAAAGGCATTTTTTATAATAAAAGATGTCTGAGATATATTGTAGTTATCAACATTGTGACTTAAATCGACCAATTGTGCTCCCGGACAGATAGATAAGAGGCGACCCTTAAGTGCCCCCAGATAGTAATCGCGGTGCTGCCAATCGGTAGTTAAACTTATTATTGTCATAAATGGATCTAATTTTAAAGAGAAAGAGGTTTACTGCAAACGAAAATATATTCATATTTCTCTTAGGTACAGCTAAACAAATCAGAATAAATAATTAATTTGTAGACTCAAAAGTAATGAATATTGTACGGAATATATGATTGAAAAGAGCATATCTTTAGGGGTAATTGATCCTCTTGAATTTTATGGAATTAATAATTCAAAATTGGTCGTTTTAAAGGAGATGTTTCCAAAATTGAATATTGTAGGGAGAGGGAATGAAATATTTGCCAGCGGCGAAGAAAAGATTCTGAATTTATTTGAAATGAAAGTGAATCTTTTGATTCAGCACTACAACCAATACAACGTTCTTACGCTGGCCAATATAAAACGAATTGTGTTGGAAAATACTCCGGATATACAGAATCCTGATGATCCTAAAAGCGTTATTCTTTTTGGTAATAATGGGAAAATTATTCGTGCCCGCACTGCTAATCAAAAAAAGCTGGTCGAAAAATCGGCAAAAAACGATATGATTTTTGCTGTTGGTCCTGCCGGATCGGGAAAAACCTATACTGCAATTGCCTTGGCTGTTAAAGCCCTGCGTAATTCTGAGGTGAGAAAGATTATTTTGAGTCGGCCTGCAGTGGAGGCAGGAGAGAATCTGGGTTTCCTTCCCGGAGATTTAAAAGAGAAAATTGATCCTTATTTACAGCCCTTATATGATGCTTTGCTGGATATGATTCCGCCACGTAAACTAGCCGATTATCTGGAAGCAGAAATTATTCAAATTGCCCCCTTGGCTTATATGCGCGGAAGAACTTTGAACGAGGCTTTTGTTATTTTAGATGAGGCACAAAATACCACAACCAAGCAGTTAAAAATGTTTTTAACCCGTATGGGAACCAGTGGTAAGTTTATGATTACAGGCGATATCACGCAAATAGATTTGCCCAGAAAACAACAATCCGGATTGGTTCAGGCCTTTCGGATTTTAAAGGACATCAAAGGAATAGCAATGGTTGAGTTTGATAAATCGGATATAATTCGACACCGATTGGTGAAAGAGATTGTAGCAGCCTACGAAATTGAAGAGGAAAAGGAAGAAAAAAAGAGGGAGAAAAAGGAATAAATCGATTATCTTCGCGCTTAAATATAAACCGTTTTATAAATTATTAGAATTTTTGGAGCAATGAAAGAAGCAATTGTTAAAACAGATTTTAATTTCCCGAATCAAAAGAATCTTTACGTAGGTAAGGTAAGAGACGTTTATAATATTAACGATGAGTATCTTGCTATGGTTGTTTCTGATCGTATTTCAGCTTTTGATGTTGTATTACCTGAAGGTATTCCTTTTAAGGGACAGGTATTGAATCAAATTGCTACCCGCTTTTTAGATGCAACATCCGATATCGTTCCAAACTGGAAAATTGCGACTCCTGATCCAATGGTAACAATTGGTCATATGGCTGAGCCATTTATGGTTGAGATGGTAATTAGAGGATATTTAACCGGTCATGCATGGAGAGAATACAAAGCAGGAAAACGTATGCTTTGCGGTGTCTCATTGCCTGAAGGAATGAAAGAAAATCAGAAATTCGAAAAACCGATCATCACGCCAACTACTAAGGCTATGGAAGGTCACGATGAAGATATTTCCAGGGAAGAAATTTTAAAACAAGGCATTGTATCTGAAGAGGATTACGAGATGCTTGAAAAATATACTCAGGCTTTGTTTGCCAGAGGAACTGAGATTGCTGCCGAAAAAGGTCTGATTTTGGTTGATACAAAATATGAATTTGGTAAAAAAGATGGTGTGATCTATCTGATTGATGAGATTCATACTCCGGATTCATCCCGTTACTTTTATTCGGAAGGATATGCTGAGCGTTTGGCTAAGAATGAGCCGCAAAAGCAATTGTCGAAAGAGTTTGTTCGCGAATGGCTGATGGAGAATGGTTTTCAAGGTAAAGAGGGACAAAAAGTGCCCGAAATGACTGAAGAAAAAGTAAATCAGATTTCGGAGCGTTACATTGAGTTGTACGAGCAGATTATTGGAGAGAAATTTATTAAAGCAGATGCAAAAGATATTAATGCCAGAATCGAAAAGAATATTTCAGATTGCCTGAAGACTTTGAAATAGGTTTTAGACAATAAAAAGCAGAGTATAAAAAACAAAACCGAAATCCATTACAGATTTCGGTTTTGTTTTTAGATCATTTGTTTGGGGATCTATAAAATCATCCGCCAACCCGTTTTACCTGATAACCTTCCGCTTTTAAAAGCTCCATAATTTTATCGCGGTGATCGCCTTGAATTAAGATTTCTCCATCTTTAGCAGAACCGCCGCCGCCACATTTGCTTTTTAAAATTTTCCCCAATTCTTTTAAATCATCAGGCGTACCAACAAAACCTTCAATTAAAGTAACAACCTTACCTTTTCTTTGTTTTTTGTCCAGTAATACTCTTAACTTTTGTTTGTTCGGAGCTAAGGTTTCTTCTACCGATTCATCATCGTATTCGTAGTTGTAATCGGGGTTCGTTGAGTAAACGATATTTTTTTTGCTTTTTGCCATTTTAATAAAGTATGTTAGTAATTAGTACACAATAACTGATTAAAATGGGTATTTCACCACGAAGCACCAGTTATTTATTACTATCAGAACAAAGATATTTAAAATTTAGCTTTATAAGTTGTTCGGTTCACGAAATAGATGATGGAGCCAACAAAAGGGATGAAGACAACCAGTAGAATCCATATAAGTCTGTTGATTCCTAATAAATCCCGTCGGAGGATATCAACAATTGCGATTACCGGAAGTAAAATTCCTATGAGTTTGGTTAATAGCCAAATGTCAAATAGTATGGATAAGATCATTATTTTTTTTATTTGTGAAATGCTGGTGCAAAACTTGAATGTAATTATTTGCCGGCACAATCTACACATTTCTTACTTTCAGGCATAATCATGATTCTTCCGATGGGAATAGTTATTCCACATTTTATGCATTTCCCAAAATCATCCGAATCAATATTCTTGAAAGATTCTTTTAATGCTGAAAGCTGAATTTCCTTTTTACGCAAAGCTGCCTCATTCACACTCTTGTTGTTTATTGCATCCATTCGGCTAACTCTGCCAATGGCACAATCCGGCGAAATAGGTTGGGTTAAATCCTTTAGAATTACAATTTCATTTTCAAGTCTTAAAATTCTATCGATAATTTGTATTACGATTTGAATTCTATTTTTATCAGGCATAAATTACTGTTGTATTGAAGATCAAATTAAAAGAATAAAGGTAGAATTAAAAAGTATTTTGTTCTTTCCGTATCGTTGTGAATGATTTATTTCGTTGACTATTTAGATTCATTCTAAAGTATTTTAGCAGGCTAATTTATATGTATTTGGCTAGGCTGGAATCCTACTTCTTTATACTTTTGAATTGTAAATATGTGCTGTAATATCAGTATGGAATCGATTGCGAATCAGATCTTTTGAGTTGTGGTGTTGCAGTTGTTTAGCATTTTATTCATTCATTTATTTAAGAAAAGTAATGAACAAGATAGTTGAAAAAGAGAATTTTTCAGAAAAAGTAGTGAAAATTGTGGTTGAGGCACCTTTAATTGCTAAGGCCCGCAAACCGGGTAATTTTGTAATTGTACGGGTAGGTGAAAAAGGGGAACGTATCCCTTTGACCATTGCTGGTGCTGATGTTTCCAGGGGAACCATTACCATTATCGTTCAGAAAATGGGCGTGTCATCTATTAAGCTGTGTCAGCTTGAAGTTGGAGATTATGTAACCGATTTGGTAGGCCCGCTGGGTAAACCAACCGAAATACATAAGGTTGGCACGGTGCTTTGCTGCGGTGGCGGTGTTGGTGTTGCACCACTGCTTCCAATTGTTGAAGGATACAAAAAAGCGGGTAATCGTGTCATTACTGTTATTGCAGCAAGATCAAAAGATCTGTTGATTCTGGAGGAAGAAATGCGCAAACATTCTGATGAGCTGATCGTGATGACTGACGACGGATCGCATGGAAGAAAAGGTTTGGTTACTGAAGGTATGGAAGAGGTTATTAAGCGTGAAAAAGTGGATGAGTGTATCACCATTGGTCCTGCTGTAATGATGAAATTCTGTTCTTTGCTGACCAAGAAATATGAAATTCCTACTATGGCGAGTTTGAATAGTATTATGGTTGACGGAACCGGTATGTGCGGAGCATGCAGAGTTACCGTTGATGGTAAAACTAAATTTACTTGCGTAGATGGACCTGAGTTTGATGCGCATAAAATTGATTTTGACGAAATGATGTCGAGATTAGGAGGTTACAAGGAAGAAGAAAATGACAAAATGGATCATTTTCAAAATTAATCAACTAAAGACAAAACAGGACAATGGAAAGGTCTGAAGAATATATAAAAAACGAGCGTAAACAAGAGTGGAGAGTCGAACTTCAAAAACTGACAAAAGCCAAAGATCGTATGGCGATTGAAAGGGTGGAGATGACAGAAATGGCTCCTGAAGAGCGAATTAAATCTCAGCGCGTTGAGGTGAATGTAGGTCTGACTAAAGAGCAGGCAATGTTAGAGGCAACACGTTGTATGGATTGCGTAAATCCAACTTGTATGGAAGGCTGTCCGGTAAGTATCAATATTCCCAAATTTATTAAAAATATTGAACGCGGAAACATTTTGGAGGCAGCAGCGGTTTTAAAAGAAACCAGTGCGTTACCAGCTGTTTGTGGTCGTGTTTGCCCGCAGGAAGTTCAATGTGAACAGAGATGCTTTTATGTTGAGAAATTGAATCTGCCTTCTGTGGCAATTGGTCATTTGGAGCGTTTTGCCGCTGATTTTGAAAGAGAATCCGGTGTAATTTCTGTTCCTGAATTGGCAGAATCAAATGGTGTTAAAGTAGCTGTTATCGGTTCCGGACCATCAGGTTTGTCTTTTGCCGGCGATATGGCTAAATTGGGTTACGATGTAACTGTTTTCGAAGCACTTCACGAAATTGGTGGTGTTTTAAAATATGGTATTCCTGAATTCCGTTTGCCAAATGCTGTTGTTGATGTAGAAATTGAAAATTTACGCCGGATGGGTGTGAAATTCATCACCAACTATATTGTAGGCCAAACCGCAAGTTTAGATGATTTAAGAGAAGAAGGATATAAAGCATTTTATGTAGGTAGCGGTGCTGGCTTGCCTCGTTTCATGAATATTCCTGGTGAAAATTCGAACGGAATTATGTCATCAAATGAGTATTTAACCCGTGTAAATTTGATGGGAGCTGATTCGGAAGAATCGGATACGCCAATATTGCGTGGTAAAAATGTTGTGGTTGTTGGCGGTGGTAACACTGCTATGGATTCGGTTCGTACTGCAAAACGATTAGGTGCCGAAAGAGCAATTATTGTTTACCGTCGTTCTGAAGAAGAAATGCCTGCACGTGTTGAGGAAGTTCATCATGCCAAACAGGAGGGAATCGAATTTCTTACCTTAACGAACCCAATTGAATACATTGCTGACGAAAATAGTCGTGTGAAGCAAATCAAGGTTCAGAAAATGGAATTAGGTGAACCTGATGCATCGGGTAGAAGAAGACCAATTCCAATGGAAGGTTCTGAATATACGATTGATGCAACTGTAGTTGTGGTTGCTGTAGGAGTTTCTCCAAATCCATTGATTCCAAATTCGGTGGAAGGCTTGGAGGTTTCGAAATGGGGAACGATTGAAGTTGTTAAAGATAAAATGCAATCATCAATTCCTGAAGTATTTGCAGGTGGAGATATTGTTCGCGGTGGTGCTACTGTTATTCTTGCAATGGGAGATGGCAGAAAAGCGGCTAAAAACATGAATATCTATTTGCAGGAAAAATATTTATCCAATAAAGTGGAACACTAAAAATTAGAAAAAATGAAAGAGTTTAATTCACTTGAAGATATTTTAGATTTTGCCATTAATGAAGAGCAAATGGCTGCTGATTTTTATACCGAACTTGCTGGTAAAATGAAACATCAGGAGATGAAGGATACTTTTGAGCAATATGCTTTGGAAGAAATCGGTCATCGCTCTAAGCTGGAAGCTATTAAAAATGGTAAAAAATATCAGGTTTCGGAGGCTAAAATTGCTGATTTAAAAATTGCTGATTATTTACTGGATGTAGATGTTGATAAAACAAATATTACTTATCAGGAAGCGTTAATTCTTGCTATGAAAAAGGAGAAAATCGCTTTTAGATTGTATAATGATCTTGCTTCTGCAGCTACAGATGAACCTTCAAAAAAATTATTCCTTATGCTTGCCCAGGAAGAAGCAAAGCATAAACTGCGTTTTGAAGTGGAATACGATAATAATATTCTAACAGAGAATTAGAATTGTAATAGACATACTAAAAAAAGTCTTGAGAAATCAAGGCTTTTTTTTTTGATTAAAAATTATTTTGTGTTGCGCATTAATATTTTGTAACTTATAAGGTCAAGCTTTAAAAAAACACACATCAATCTGAAAGAGGGTTTTAATTCGTATGAGATTATTAATTAATAAAAATTAAGAATGAAAATTTTTAGGACATTTGAGGAAATTATTGATTATGCAATCGATAAAGAGATGGATGAAATAGAATTTTACTCAGAGGTTGCAAGTCGAATGGACAGGAAACATGTGAAAGGACTTTTTTGGGATATTGCTTTGGAGAAAACTGCAAGAATGCTTCGGCTGGAGAAGATGAAGGATGTGAAACCTGAATTGAACCTGGATGAAATTAAGGATATGAAAATTACTGCTAGTCTTGAGGATGTAGATTACACCAGAAATGATTTGACCTATCAGGATGCACTGATTATTGCAATGAAAAAAGAAAAGGCAAAATTTAAATTTTATTTGAGTATGGCCGAGAGTGCTGTTAATAAGGAATGCAGAGAAACTTTTTTGGCTCTGGCTAATGATGAGGCACGACAAAAATTGAAATTTGAAATAGAGTATGACGAACATATTTTAGTAGAGAATTGATTTGTAAAAATAATGAGGGATCGTTATTTTGAAGTAAGATAAAATCGAAATTCAGGTGAAGAATTTCGATTTTACTTTTTTACGGTTCAATTATTGTAGATATTTTGTTTTCCAAGCTGACTTTAGTATTTTTGTTAGTTATTACTAGTGAACTATAAATATTTGAAATACAGATAATTAATGCATTATTTTTTTCGAAGTATTCTTCTGATATGTCTCCTTGCTGGAGCCGTAAATTTTACGAAAGCTCAAACTACAAATGTTGAGTTGTCTAATAATAAGGTTGTTGTAGGTGGTCAACCCTGCTTTTTGCATCTTGTTAAAGAAAAGCAAACCTTATTTTCTATTAGTCGGGCATATGGTGTCGACCTCGCTGTTATTTTGCAGGTAAATCGAAAAACGGAAGCAACAGTTAATGTTGGTGAGGTTTTAAGAATTCCGGTTGTAGATGCAGAAACCGTTCTTTCTCCTGTTTTAGTGAAAACGGAAGATGAAAATTTCTTTTATTACATCGTGAAAAAAGGGGACACACTATTTTCTTTATATAAAAAATATGGTGTTGATATTGCTTTAATAAAGGCCTCAAATCCAGATATGGGAGACAGCTTACGTTTGGGTACAATTGTTAAGGTTCCTAAAATCGTTAAAAAAACACAGCTAAATACAATTCCTAAACACGATAAGAATTATTACTATTATGTGATAAAACAAGGCGATACAGAATCTTCCATATCCCGTCAGTTTTTTATGAATCTGCGAAAATTCAAAAAGTTAAATCCTAAACTGAAAAGTACAGCTTTAAAGATTGGCGATTGGGTTCGGATACCCAGGTATTTGGTTCCTCCGGAATATTTTGTGGAGACGGAAGATCAAAAGGATACAATTGCAAAAAAATACCAGATTACAGATACTGTTGTTGCTAAAGTCGATTTAATACCTCTAAGTCAGAATAAAATACGAATAGCATTGTTTTTGCCTTTGTATCTGGATGCGAATGATTCTATAAATAGAAGTATTTCCTATAAGGATACTATTGAAATTGTTACGGAGAGAAATCCACGTATTTTATACAATAAATCTCATGATTTTATTCGTTTTTACCAAGGTATTCTTTTGGCTGTAGATTCTCTGCAAAAAGAGGGTTTATCGGTAGATCTTCATGTTTTTGATACAGAAAAAAATCCTGAACGCGTTCAGCGAATCATCGATGGACTGCAATATACTGATTTGGATTTTATGATAGGCCCGGTTTATCAAAGTACATTTTCGATTGTGGCAGATTTTGCCCAAAGAAGAAGAATCCCTATTATTTCACCTCTTTCGCCAAAGAATTCAGAGCTCACAACGAATCCATTCGTTATTCAAATGAATACTTCTATTCAATCGATTTGTGGAAAAATATCCGACTATGTTTGTTTCGAGTTGGATACGAGGAATTTAGTTGTTGTTCATCCTGATCGCTATGAGCATTTGAATGAATTTCAGTTGGTTACAGATATTGAACGGAATATGTTTGAAAAAGGAAAGTACTGGGAAAATGGTGATATGACTTATAAAAAGATATCATTTGATGAATACGGACTTTTTGGAATTGAACGCATGCTGAGCGATACATGTGAAAATGTAATTCTAGTGCCTTCTACCAAACAACCGTATGTTGAAAATATAATCTCCAATTTAAATGTTTTAAGTCAACGTTTCGATATTCGTTTAATGGGTTTTCCTGTGTGGCAGCGATTTAATAGTTTGGATGCCGAACTATTCTACAATTTAAATCTAAGTGTGATAACTCCATACAATATTGATTATAAGGATGCTAAAGTTGATTTGTTCGTTACGGATTTTAGAGAGAAATTTACATGTGAACCGAATGATTTTAGTTTTAGGGCATTTGATTTGTGTCGATTTTTTTCCAAGGCTGTAAGCCGGTATGGACATGATTTTCCTGATCATTTGAATGAATTGAAATTGGATTTGCTGCAATCAAATTACCATTTTAAAAGAGTAAATGCGTTTGGAGGACTCGAAAATCAAGGAGTTCAGATTGTAAATTATTCCCGGGATTTTAAGATAAGACATTCCATCCCTAAATCTCAAAATACTTTTCAGATATCAGAATAGGGTAATTAAATTTAAAATTGGAAGCTGAATCTATGCGATTCAGCTTTTTTTTTATCCGAATACGGATAAATCATCCACAATAGGATGTCTTTTTTTAATAGGGAGAAAAGTCGTGTATTTACTGACTTTTTTTTATTTGCTTGAGCTTTTATCCAATATCGTAGATATGTGAGAATCTGTAGCTTTAGTGTATGAGACGGTATGACAGCTTGTTATGGCTTGTGGTACGTACTTTGGTTCTAACTAAGTGTTAGTTATCTAAAGTCCTGTAATTATGAAAAAATATCTACTCTTGGGATTCCTTTGGGTTATCTCAGTCATTATTGTACAAGCTCAAAATGCACCGCCAGTCTTAAATTCGGTATCGGGAGTTACGGTTGATAATTCTTTCACTTTGTTATTTACTGATGATGGTACATGGCAAAGTCTTATTTCTGAAATACGATATGGAGATGATGTTGTTGATCCATCTGCTTACGATGCAGGTACAACTTCAGGAGAAATTGTTTTTACTCCATCTGCAAGTGTTTATTTTCAAAATGACACAACCTTAAATATTACTATTGTAACAGATGGAACCTACTTTGATGGTGTGTTTTCACAAACGATAGGGCACGGTGCTGCAACAAAGTTTGTTATAACTACTCAGCCGACTGCTCCGGCTTCCAATGGCGGAGTTTTGGGAACACAGCCTGCAGTAAGTCTGCAGGATCAGTATAGTAATACTTGTACAAGCGATGGAACAAGTTCTGTGGGAGTTGTTGCCAGTGGGGCGAGTTGGGTTTTGGGCGGAACAACGCCTCAAACAGCATCATCGGGAGTCGTGACTTTTTCTGGTTTAACAGGGAGCAGCGCTGTTGCTGTTACCGGAGCTGCAATCACTTTTTCTTTGGATGGATTTTCCCTGATCTCCGATCCATTTGATATTCCTGTCAATGCTCATCCAACACTTTCAGTGCCAACAGATGCTACTGTTGATTCTGATTTTGATATTACTTTTACAGATGATGCAACATGGAGAACCGGCATCAGTGAAATTCGATATGGCACCGATGTTCTTCCTGTTGGAGCTTATGATAAAACAAGTGCGGATGCAATCACCATTAAGCCGTCTCAGTCAGGATTTTTACAGGTTCCTGGTACGAAGAATCTGACCATTGTGTCCAGTGGATATTCGGATGCTGTTGAATCTTTGGAGATGAAGCATGGTGCTGCTGCTAATATTGTAATGGTTACTCAACCAACAGCTCCGGCTTCCAATGGAGGTTTATTGGGAACACAGCCTGTAGTTAAATTGCAGGATCAGTATGGTAATGACTGTACGGGTGATGGTGCAACACAGGTAATTGCAGCCGCTGATGCTTCCGGAGATTGGACTTTGGGGGGGACAGGCACTACTGTTTCTGCGGTAGGAGGAACTGTTTCGTTTTCCGGACTTACGGGAAGTAGTAATTTGGTTGTTAGTGGGGCATATTTAGTTTTTTCATCAGGCAGCTTGCCAACGCTCAATTCTTCTCCTTTTGATATTCCAGTAAATACTCCACCAACACTTACTGCCGCTACAGGAGCAACTGTTGATGATGTTTTTGAAATTTCATATTCAGATGACTCTAGCTGGGAATCAAGTATTGATTCGATTCGATTTAATGGAACAACCATTTCTGCAAGTGCATATTCTGTAAATTCAACAACAAATAAAATTGTTTTTACACCTTCGGCAGATCCTTCACTGCAAACTGCTGCATCTGCCAGCTTGGAAATTTTTGTTGATAGCTACAGTCCTGCGAGTACAACCCAAAATATAGGACATGGTGCAGCAACTAAAATAGTTGTACAAACAGAACCTGTACCGTCCGGTGTGAATGGAAGTCTATTTACCATGCAGCCTGTTGTTGCTATTCAGGATCAATATAGTAACATTTGTACTTCGAATAGTACTGTTTCCATTACTGCCGGTGAAAATGATCCTGTTAACTGGACTTTAGGTGGAACTCCAATGGGCACTGTTGCGTCTGGAGTATTAAACTACACTGATTTATCTGCTAGCAGCGATGCTGCAGTTACAGGAGCTTATATTTCTTTTACAGCATCTGGATTAACAGGAGTAGCTTCGGCAACATTCGATCTGGGATTAAATTCACCTCCTGTATTAACAGCAGCTTCAGGTGTGACCGTTGATGGTGCATTTACGGTAACTTTTGCTGATGAAAACAGTTGGCAAAGTAAAATCAGTAGTATTAGTTATGGTGGTACAGAGATTGATGCTTCTGCTTACAATAAACTAACAAGTGGACAAATAATATTTGATCCATCCTTATCAACAGCATTGCAAACTGCAGGAACACAAGATTTCGTTTTTATTGCTGCAGGATTCTCAAATGCAGCTTTATCACAAACGATCGGTCATGGTGTACCTACCTCAATTAAAGTAAGTGTTGAACCAACAGCACCAACAAGCAATGGTGGTTTATTGGTGCAGCAACCAGTTGTTATTAGTCAGGATCAATATCTTAATTCATGCACTTCAGATAATGCAACGGCAATATCTGTAGTGAAGGGCGATACTGGAAATTGGTCGTTGGGTGGCTCACCCAATCAGACTTTAGTGGGAGGATCATTTACATATACTGATTTGTCGGCTACAAGCGATGCACCGGTTATTGGAGCTTATTTAACTTTTTCATCTGGTAGTTTTGCGGATGTTAATTCTGCAACTTTCGATATTCCTGTAAATGCTTCACCTGCTCTTTCTCCCGCAAATAATGCTACGGTTGATGGAGAATTTCAGATCACTTTTACAGATAATGCAACATGGAGGGGAAGTATAACTGATATTACATTTGATGGCAATTCTATTCCGGAAGCAGCCTATGATGCCACGAATGCGACTCGAATTATTTTTAAGCCTGTTGAATCAAATGTCTTACAAACTGCAGGCACAAAAGAAATCATTGTTATTTCCAGTGGCTTTGCTAATGATACTTTAAGTCAGGTGCTTGAGCATGGGGTTGCTGATGAGCTGTTCATGTTTACACAGCCAGTTGGTCCTTCAGGCAATGGAGGTCAGCTTGCTACCCAGCCAGTAGTTCAATTACGAGATCAATACGCAAATATTTGTACTACAGATAATACAAGTACTATTTCGGAAACAACCAGCGGTGGAACCTGGACGTTGGGAGGAACAAGGGGATTAACTGCCGGTTCAGGAGTATTTACTTATACAGATTTAACGGCAAGTAGTAGTGTTGAACTGACTACAGCCAGCATTACTTTTTCATCAGGAGTTTTAACCGATGTTGTATCTGCTGCGTTTACAATTCCCTCTTTGGATTCATCACCAACACTACTTGCTTCTTCAACAGCAACAGTAGATGCAGGTTTTGAAATAAGTTTTAGTGCAAATGCAACTTGGCAGCTTGCCATTGATTCGATTAAGTACAACGGGAATTTAATAGCAGCAAGTGCTTATGATAAAACTCAATCCGGGAAGATTATTTTTGATCCGGCATTAGATTCTGATTTACAGATTTCGGGAACAGCTGATATGATAGTTTATGCCAGAGGATATGATAATGCGAGTGTATCACAACAAATAAAGCATGGTGTGGCTACTGATATGGTAATTGTTTTGCAGCCGACAGCTCCTGTTGAGAATGGAGCATTGCTAGCTAATCAACCTGTAATAACGCTAAAGGATCAATATGCTAATGATTGTACCAGTGAAAATACAATTGAAATTACATCAGCAAAAGGAGACGCTAATGCTTGGACACTAGGAGGTACGTTGGTAAAAAAAGTAACCAATGGGTCTGTTAGTTTTACTGATTTAACAGCATCGAGTAGTGGTGCAATTACTGGTGCTTTTATTGTTTTTTCAACAGTAGGATTAGCAACCGTAAATTCAAACACTTTTAACATTCCTGATTTAGCAGCTTCGCCCGTATTAACTGCTGCAAGTGGTGTTACCGTTGATTCAAACTTTGATATTACTTTTACTGATAATCCAACCTGGAGGAGTCAAGTTACAGAAATAAGATACGGAACCGATGTTTTGCCTGTAAATGCTTACGACACTTCTGTTGCGGGAATAATAACTTTTAAACCTGCAGAATCGCCAATTCTACAAACAGTAGCCAGCGGGTATATGTATATCGTTTCTACCTCATTCCTGAAAGATTCTGTTCTGCAGGCAATTGGTCATGGTGCAGCAACATCTATTGCAATAATAACTCAACCACAACAGCCTGCAAGCAATGCAGGTTTGCTACAAACCCAACCAGCTGTTAAAATACAAGATCAATATTTAAATGACTGTACAACAAATAGTGTACAAACTATCAATGCAAATGCAACAGGAGGAAGCTGGGTAGTAGAGGGAACTACTTCGTTAATGGTAACTAATGGGATTGTTGATTTTACCGATTTGACCGCCAGAAGTACGGATCTGGTATTTGATGCAACAATCACTTTTTCTGGCACAGGACTAACAAGCCAGGAGTCTGAGACATTTATTATTCCAGCACCTCTTATTGCTACTCCTCTTATTGCTTCAACAACTGCAACTGTTGATTCATTGTTTGATGTTACCTTCTCGGAAAATGCCGCTTGGCAAGGAGAAATTGATTCAATTTCTTATGGAGGAAACTTGCTGGCAACTGATGTTTATGACAAAAGTCAAGCAGGGAAAATTGTTTTTGATCCTTCAAAAAGTACAGAATTGCAAGTAACAGGAACGAAAGAAATTTTAGTTTATTCAAGAGGATATCAAAATGCAGCAGTCAATCAGGAAATTAAACATGGTATTCCGGATACTATTTTTATTGACAGGCAACCAACGGCTCCATTGGTGAATGGCGGCAATTTAGATACGCAGCCAAGGGTATCTGTGCGGGATCAATACAACAATAGTTGCTCCAGCAATAATACTTTTGAGATTTCTGTCGCAAATGGAGATGCGCAGGCCTGGACTTTGGGGGGGACCTTAACTCAAAGGGTTTCATCAGGTGTGCTTACATATAGTGGCTTAAGTGCTTCAAGTGAGACAGCCATTGCCGGAGCTTTTCTGAAATTTTCCGGTGCTGGTGTGGTTTCAGTGAACTCAGATCCTTTTGATATTGTTGAGTTATTAAGTCCGCCTAACATTAATTCTGCATTCCTTGTCACAGTTGATTCAGATTTTACATTAAACTTTTTTGCCATTGATGATACATGGAAAAACAGTATTACCACCATCACTTACGAGGGGGATACGCTTCCTTCTTCTGCTTATACGATAGCTGCGGAATCAATTACTTTTCATATTTCACAAGAAGTATTGCTGCAGAAAGCAGGAACATTCAGTATTGTTATCCATTCTTTAGGTTATACTAATGTAATCGTGGAACAAGAGGTTGGTCACGGAGCAGTTGCAAGTATGGAGATAACTCAACAGCCATTGGCTCCGCTAACAAATGGAGATCTGCTGGCTCAACAACCCATTTTACAATTTTTGGATCAATATGCAAATGTCTGCACTTCCGAAATTCAAAAGGGCATTGCTGTTGAAAGGAATGATACCGGAGAATGGACTTTAGCTGGAACTGTTGAGCAAACAGCAACAAATGGAATTGTTACATTTACGGATTTGTCGGCATACAGCACGGCTCCGGTAAGTGGTGCTGAATTGAAATTTATTGCTGCGGATTTAACTGCAGTTGTCTCTGCACCTTTTGATATTCCGGATGTTAGCAGTTCTCCGGTTCTAAGCGTTGCAATTGGTGCAACTGTTGATAATCCGTTTAAAATTACTTTTACTGAGGATTCCGTTTGGAGAAGCCGTATTAATGTGGTGACTGTTAATGACAGTGTATTGAGTGCTGCGAGTTATAATGCGGGTCAGGCCGGAGAGTTGGAGTTGATTCCTTCTGAATCGGAGTTTCTGCAAAAAAGCGGATCATTTCAGATTATTGTGCAGTCCCGGGGTTTTGCTCACGATACAGTTCAGCAGGAGATCAATCACGGTATAGCAGATAGTTTACTGATCACAACTCAGCCATCAGATCCTGCTAATAATGGTGAATTATTATCTCAGCAACCTGTATTAAAATTAAGTGATCAATACCTAAATGACTGTACCGGAGATAATTTTACGCAGGTAAATGTGGTTAAATATGATCAGAAAGCCTGGATTTTATCTGGAACTCTTCAAGCTCAATCGGTAAGTGGTGTAGTTAGTTTTACTGATTTAACTGCAACAAGTGAGATTGCAATTGATTCAGCTTACCTTCAGTTTTCATTCAATAAAGACACAGTAATTTCTGCTTTGTTTAAGATTCCTGTTCCGGTTATTGAGCTGACTGCAGCATTAAATGTGACTGTGGATAATGAATTCACAATACAGGCCAGTGACAATGCCAGCTGGAGGGATTCAATATCAGCCATATCATTTGCAGGTGAAACTTTAGTTGATACTTCTTACTTGATTGAAGCTGGAGGTATTACTTTCTATCCAGATAGGGATTCTATATTACAGATTGCAAGAACTGACACATTAATTGTAATTGCCAATGGATATGCCAACGCTATAATTGAACAGGAAATTGGACATGGAATAGTCACAGAAATGGTGATAATCGATCAGCCTGTTGGTCCTGTAAATAATGGAGATACTCTCGCGCAGCAACCTAAACTACAGTTGAGAGATCAATATAAAAATAATTGCGAAAAAGACAATGCAACTCAAATTTCAGCTTCTAAATATTCCGATGGTTCAGAAGCCGATGTGGTTGATTTGTGGGATTTAGGAGGAACCAAAACCATAACTGCTGTTGGAGGTTTGGTAACTTACCTGAATTTGACTGCAACCAGTGAAAACCGGGTAGAAGGTGCGCGTTTGCTGTTTACTTCAGATGCGTTACCGAATGTTGTTTCCGACAGTTTCGATATTGTAATTCCTCCTCCGCCGGTTATTGTGGGAGCTGTTGATGCTGATGTTGATGCAAGTTTCTTTGTGGAATTTACGGATAACAAAACATGGCGATCGCTGATTTTTGATATCCGATACGGAATACGAAGCCTGGAGGGAAATTACGATATTTCGGAACCTGGAAAAATTACGTTTGATCCAACCGTGACTTCTATTCTTCAAAAATCAGGAGTCGATTCGATGTATATTTATTCCGGGAACTATGATACTGTCCGGTTTGAACAGACAATACATCACGGAAAGTCGAAATATCTGGTAATTGTTAAAGAGCCATCTGCTCCCCTCAAAAATGGAGATGTTTTACTCAGACAACCACAGCTTAAATTGCAGGATCAGTTTCGAAATAATTGTGTTACCGATAATGAAACACCTGTAGCTGTTAAAAAAGGTGACGATGGAGATTGGTCACTTGCAGGAACTTTTACTCAGATTGCCGTTGATGGTATGGTTAAGTATACAGATCTAACTGCAACAAGTGAAAGGGAAGTGGAAGGAGCCCGTCTGGAGTTTGAAGGAACAGGAATAATTCCTAAATTGTCTCAGTCGTTTACAATTCCGGAACCGCAGGTCAATAGGGCAGGCGAAGCCAGGGCAAATCCTGAATTGGTTTGTTATGGCGCCAGTTCGAGTATTACCCTTGTTGGTTTTGATGGCCTTATTCAGTGGCAAAAGTACGATGAGTTGAATGATATTTATGAAGATATAGATGGTGAAAATTCGGAAATTTTTATATCCGATGAAGTGGTTAAAAATGCCAGATACAGAGCAATGGTTTCGAAAGATGGTTTTACAACTCAATACTCTAATTCTGTGACAGTGAGTCCGATTGAGCCGCCTTTAGCCGATTTCACATTCGAGATTGATTACAATCGGGTTGATTTTACAAACTTAAGTGTTAATGCAACAAATATAGTTTGGGATTTTGGCGATGGAATCATTAGCAGTGAATTTGAGCCAAGTCATTCGTTTGTTTTGGATAATGCAAATGGATCGGGGTATGTGGTGAGTTTAACGGCTTCGAACGATGCTTGTCCTAATAGTAAGAAATCGCAACAGGTATTTATTACTACGGGTATCGAAGATTTAATTTCAGAAAATGGGGTCGTTGTTTATCCAAATCCAAGTCGAGGAGAATTTTTTATCGAGATTTCAAATTCGGATGAGAATGGTGTTTTGAGAATATTTGATCAGACAGGAAAACTGGTTGCAACTCGAAGCGTTGAAAATGGTCTTCGTAATAATAGGATTGCTTTCGATCTGAAAAATCTGACGGGAGGTATCTATTTCTTGACCATTCAGTATCCTGATAAAGTGGTTCGAACAAAATTGATTATTCAGTAAGAAACTTTAATAGCTAATTAAGACAAATTACAATAGTTTTGAATTAATTTACTAACAGCAATTTTATTACATTTTGATCAAATTTGTAATGAAATTGCTGTTTTCTTATATAGTTTGATTTCCTTTTTGTTATTTTAATTTTAATTTTATTTTGATTAGTATTATGTTGTTATATATTTGTTATTAAAGTTTTTTTAGCATAAATTTTCATACTCAATCGTAACCTACTAATCTAATAAGAGAAGATGAACAAAATTATTTTAATCGTGTTTTTAATTTTTTCAGGATTTCAGTTATGCGCACAATCTGAAAATTCAGGAGAAGCTGAAGAAGTTGTGGAAATAAATTTAGGGAATTTAATTATCCAGACGATTCCATCAGAGTTGATTATAGAAATTCCTAAATTAGGTATTGATGGAAATAAAATCCAGGACTCTATTATTTTAGAAGAAATAAATACGGGTGTTTATGATATAACTTTTATACTTAAGAAAAAAAAGTTTAAATGTTCTGTTGAGGTATTAAATCAGAAAACAACCCATTTAATGGTGGATGTGAAAGAAAAAAAATCGGAATCCAAAGAAATTCAGTACATTCCTCACTTGCCAGATCCTATTCCAGTACCAGTAAATACAGGTGAAGTCTATGTTATCGTGGATGACATGCCCGAATTTCCAGGTGGTAATTTGGAATTACAAAGGTATATTGCAATGAGTGTTAGATACCCTATAGAAGCACAGCAAAAAGGAATAACTGGTAGAGTTTTTGTAACATTTGTTATAAACAAGGACGGGAGGGCTGTAGGTGTCAGGATTATTAGATCTGCAGATCCACTTCTTGATGCTGAAGCAATTCGAGTTGTGCGTTGTATGCCAGAATGGAAACCAGGAAGACAAGAAGGTGAATTAGTTAATGTATCGTATACAATTCCGATTACTTTTTATTTGCAATGATATATATTTTTACGGTAGTTTATAATAAAAAAAGGCTTTCCATCGGAAAGCCTTTTAAATTTTATTGAGAATTTTTTTATTCGAATTCAGCCATTGTTTTCTTAATGATATCAATAGCTTCTCTCAATTGTTCTTCGTTAATTGTCAGTGGAGGCGCAAAACGGATAATATGACCATGAGTTGGTTTTGCAAGCATTCCGTTATCGCGTAAACGCATGCAAACATCCCATGCAGTTTTACCACCTTTAGGTTTGATTACAACTGCGTTAAGTAATCCTTTACCACGAACAAGTTCAATCATGTCTGATTTAACCGCCTGTAATTCTTCACGGAAGATTTTACCCATTGCTTCAGCATTTTCAGCCAATTTCTCTTCTTTAACAACGGTTAAAGCGGCCATTGCTACAGCACAAGCAATTGGGTTTCCACCAAAAGTAGAACCGTGCTCACCTGGTTTGATGCATAGCATGATTTCATCATCAGCCAATACCGCAGATACAGGTACAACACCACCTGAGATTGCTTTTCCAAGAATTAATACATCAGGACGAACACCTTCATGATCAACCGCTAATAATTTACCTGTTCTGGCAATACCGGTTTGAACTTCATCAGCAACAAATAGTACATTATTTGCTTTACAAAGATCCGATGCTTTTTTCAAGAAACCATCCTCAGGAACGTAAACTCCGGCTTCACCTTGAATTGGTTCAACAAGGAATGCACATACATTTGGATCTTTTAATTCTTTTTCAAGAGCTTCAATGTCATTGTAAGGAATTACAACAAAACCTGGCGTAAAAGGCCCGAAACCTTTGTATGAATCCGGATCGGTCGACATTGAAATTATAGTAATTGTACGTCCGTGGAAGTTCCCGTCGCATACAATAATTTTTGCTTTATTCTCAGGAATGCCTTTTACATCATATCCCCAGCGACGGACTAATTTAAGTGCCGTTTCGTCGGCTTCGGCACCCGTATTCATTGGTAATACCTTGTCGTATCCAAAATATTTCGTTACAAATTCCTCGTATTTACCAAGGTTGTTACTATAAAAAGCGCGGGAGGTAAGAGTCAGTTTTTGAGCTTGCTCAATTAAAGCGTTCACAATCTTTGGATGACAGTGACCTTGATTAACGGCAGAATAAGCAGACAAAAAATCAAAATATCTTTTTCCGTCAGTATCCCAAACATATACACCTTCTCCACGTTCAAGAACTACTGGAAGTGGATGATAGTTGTGAGCACCAAATTTGGATTCCTTCTCCATGTAATCTTTCGCAGTCATGGATGTTGTTGCATTTGTCATAATTACAATGTTTAAAAGATTTGTTTGTACGGATTAAACTCTTGAAATCCGGTATCCCAAATTTGCAATTATTTTTTTATAAACCAATACTTTTGAGATGTTTTTTAATTCTGCTAGTAAAATTAATTTCAAGGTAAACTATTATCATAAGGTCGTTTATTAAAACGTTTTTAATTTTATGATTAGGAGTTTGAACTGCTATCCCAGTGAAAACAGTCTGTTTGAATTAGGGGAGGAATTTTGCCATTGATTCCAGTAAATCGCCTTTTTTAATTGGTTTTGGCAGATGGTCGGAACAGCCTGCCTGAAGTGATTTTTCTTTGTCACCAACAAGCGCGTATGCTGTTTGCGCAATAATAGTTAGGTTTGGTCTTTTTTCTTTGATGATGGCAGTCGCCTCTAAGCCATTGATTTGTGGAAGGTTAATGTCCATTAATACAATGCTTATCTCTGGATTTTGCAGACATGCATTAATTACTTCCTGTCCGTTTTTCGCCCATAGAATGTTAATGTTTGTATTTTGAAGATAGGCTTCAAGGATTTTAAAATTGGTGGTTTGATCTTCGGCAATAATAACGGTATAGTTTTCCCAGTTGTAAGACTCTTGATAGTTGTCTTCTTCGAACTGATTGTTAGATGTTAAGATGTTTGGAATTGTAAAGTTAATTGTTGTTCCTAAATTGTTTTCAGAAACAAACCATATTTTTCCGCCAAGCAATTCCAGTTCCAGTCGTGAAATATACATGCCTAAACCTGTGCCACCATAATACTTTTGCCCTGATTCGTCAACTTGTCTGAATCGTTTAAATACTCGATTTTCGTATTTGGAAGGAATGCCAACACCGGTATCGGTAACCGAAAAGTGGATTGTGTCTTTTATTATTTTGTATGAGCATGTTATACTGCCAGTTTCCGTAAATTTTATTGCGTTGTGTATTAGGTTTTTAAAGATGCTTCTGATTTTAATCTGATCCGACTTGATCACATCGTTTGTGGAATCAAGATCAAAATTAAAAATTAGTTCAATATGTTCTTTGTTGTTTTCTTTTAGTAGCCCCAGGCTGTTCTCTTTTATATCCAAAAGCATTTGGTTGAGATGAAAATTTCTCTTAAAAGGCTTTGATACACGACTTTCAAGCATCGATACTTTTAATAAGTCTTCAATGATACGTAAAAGTTGCATGCCTGATGCTTTTATTGTGGATGCGAATTTACTAACGTCATCATTTTCGTGACTGGTTTCCAATAACTCAGAAAAACCGATTATCGAGTTTAATGGTGTTCTCAACTCATGGCTCATATTTGCCAAAAAGGAATTCTTCAGATTTTCGGCATCAAGAGCTTTGTTCCATGCTTTGGCAATTTCAAACTCTTTTATTTTTATTTCCGTAATGTCTTGGAAAAGAACTTCTTCGATGAGTCCTTCCTGATTGTCATTGTATACTTCTCCGGTGATTTTTCCAAGTCTTAGTTCTCCATTTTTAAAAAATCGAAATTCAATCTCTATTGCTTGATTTGCCATTTGTTGCAGTGAGACCAAAAAGAATTCGAGATCTTCGGGATGGATGTGTTTTATTAAATTTTCTCTGTTGGGTGTAACATTTTGTGTATGGTGCCCTAAAATAGAATAGGTGATGTTCGACCACCACATTTCATTTGTGTTATAATTGTAAATCCAATAGCCAATACCCGCAATCCGATGAATTTTTT
Source organism: Labilibaculum sp. (assembly GCF_963664555.1). Classification (GTDB taxonomy): domain Bacteria; phylum Bacteroidota; class Bacteroidia; order Bacteroidales; family Marinifilaceae; genus Labilibaculum. The sequence goes on from NZ_OY761461.1 coordinate 2,358,846, forward strand.
CCAGTTGTCTTAGTTGTATAGAAGTATCAAGTTTCATGCTGAGCGGATTAGTTTTTGTGATTATGTTTTTCTTGGTATTGTATTGTGTTTTTAAATTGTGTGTTACGTTATTTTTTTGTTGCAGGCTTATGATTATTGTTTGAATTTGTTCGATGCAACAGGCTTTCCGAAACAGTAAGAAGGATACAAAGCAGAACAAAATGTTTCCAATACCGCTTTCCATTACTTTGTTCGTTATAAATGTCAGATAGTTTCATTTTTTCAGGAGAATTAATCGAAATGGGCAATAATTGTGACTTTATTTGAGATTTTAGCTCATCAAGTGTAAAATATTCGGGATCTGATTCTATCCTGGAGTAGTTGAAAGAGCAGCAATAAATTATTGAATCATTTCTGGATATCAGATAGTTTTCGGCTTGAATAATTTCCTCACGTGTGTAAAGAAGCGTTCCTTTATCAAAGTTATTTTCTTGATCAGGGATGATATCTGTATGATTCTTTTTGTTGATAATATGAAATCGAGCGTTGGATGACTTGTGCTTAAATGAATTGATTTTAACAGGTTCTTTGTTGCCTAAAGTGTAGTATAAAGATTGATTGTTGTTGCTGTTACGGGTTAAATTAATAAATGTAGGCACGAAAATAGGATGTGTAATTAAATTGGTCCATTTTGGGTTTAACTGCATGGAAAGCTGATAGAAATTACCGTTGCCATATTTTATTTTAATCAATAGATCGTCGCCGGCCTGCGTCTTCCAAATAGTTTCTGATAAATTATTTTTTGAAGTTCCTAATTTGTAATGCTGGTATATATCAGGTAGTCTTGCATCAGTCTTAATTTCTTTAAATACATTTTGGTAAAGCTCAGAGTTTAGTTCAATGATTGACAGTTTTTGTTTGCTTGAGTCAATTTGGAGTAATTGAGGAGCCAGAATTTCATCAAGAAACTCATTTACTGACTGATTTGGCTTGCTGTTTGGAATAAATAGGACATGCCCTCCGTTGGACAAGTAATTTTTAACGGTTTGACTAAAACCACTTTCCATTTCCTGAATTTCATTCAAAATAAGCAGTTGATAATTATCCGGATTTTCATTAAAAATACTTGATTTATCATGGTTTTTAAATTCAAAAGCTTCTGTGTTTGAAAATAATTTATTCAGGTATTTGTTGGGTTCTTTCTGATTCACAGATCCAATTTGGATCTTATCATTAATTGAATATGAGAAATAGAATTTGTTGTCGTATGTGATAGGAAAGTCATTAATTTCAACCATTCCCTGATAAATTCCTGATTTGTTATTTACGTATTTCAGGCTGATATTTTTTTTTGAATTTCTATCGATATCAAAACTGGAAATGGATTTTGTACTGTCGTTGATGCTTAGTTTAATAGGTATTTTTTGATAGTTTTGATTCGAAGTATTTACAAGTCTGATAAAGAGTTCCTGACTTTGTTTTACCTGATGATAGGGTTTGTCAAACCAACAGGAATCAATCAGCAAATTGCTTGACTGCTGTACCGAAAGCGGCAGGAATGTGATTGAATTTGTACTGTCAACTTCGATATTTTCAATATCACTTTGTGTTTTTTGAAAATCGGAGAACACGTATAGGTGATAATTAGTATCGGCATTATTAAGTTGTATCTTTTTAATCTGTTCTGAAAGTAAAACTGGTAGGGGCGAAGGGTTTATATCCATAACCCTGGCTATGGCCTGTTGCTTGTTTAAATTTGAAGAGAAGGGAAAAAAATGATTACTGTAAATTCTAATTTTAGAGTAGTTGGGGTAGCTGTTAATTAATTCAATAGCTTTATTTTTTGCGGTCTCTAAAGCATTACCACTTTCTGTTTCGGCGTTCATGCTAAATGAATTGTCGATATAAATCCTAAAGAATTCATTTTGCTGCAAACGCTTATTTTGATCTTTTTCGCTGGGTATGTAAGGTTGTGAAAAGGCGATAATAATGCAGGCCAAAGCTAGAAGTCTAAGCAGGAGAAGCAACCATTTTTTCACTTTCGACCGGCGCTTGTTTTCAATGTTCAGGTTTTTAAGAAACTTTAAATTGCTGAAATAGATTTTTTTAAATCTCTTGAAATTAAAAAGATGTATAATAATTGGAAATAGGAGGGCTAATAGAGTCCAAAGAATCTCGGGATGCAAAAAATGGAACATATTTAAGCTTTGTTTTTTTATTGTTACATTAAATTACTACTTGATAATAAGCTCTTGGCTAGAATTTTGCAGTGAGCTTCAAGTTGATTTTTCTCGATGTAAGGTAATTTGGAATTGCATATTGATTTCCCGATACATCATTAATCCATAAATAGGATATGGTATTATTTATATCCAAAACATTGAAAACTTCCAGACTTATCCACATCGACTTAAAATGTTTTAATAAACCATTTTTGTATTTGGTATTTTCATCAAGCAATATTTTAGAAAAACCCAAATCAATCCTTCTGTAATTAGGCATTCTAAAGCTCTCGCTGTTTTTCCCTTTTTTAGGAGCCCAAACAGGTAATTTTCCTCCGTAGAACAGACTTAAATGCATTTTATAGGATGGGTTGTTTGGTAAATAATCTTGAAAAAACATCGAAAAATTTACCCGTTCGTCTGTTGGTCTGGGCAAATAACCAAGTTCGTTGCCTATGATATTTTCTCCTGTTTTCATTATCGATAAACTGGCCCATGATTCAGTTCCAGGAACAAATTCGCCATTAATTCTTAAATCCAGACCAGTGGCATATCCTTTCGATTTTTTATCTCCGTAATATCGGATCCTAACATTTTCAATGTCATATGGAGTTAATGATTTAAGATCTTTATAGTACAATTCGCTTGAAAATTTGAATGGGCGGTTCCATGCTTTAAAGTAATATTCCTGCCCCAAAACATAGTGAATCGATTTTTGCAGATTTACATTGGCGCTAATTTGTCCGTTACTATTCAGCATTTCACGATATGATGGCGTTTGCTGGTAGTAACCAGAGGAAATACGAAATTTAACCTTTCTTTCCCAATTTGGAATGTAGTTGACAGATGCCCGGGGAGAGCAGAAGCTTTCAGTATTGTAATCCCAAAAATGATATCTCAGCCCTCCGGTTATCTGAAACTCGCCTTTGCTATTTTGAAATACATAGCTGCCTTGGACGAAGGAAGTGATGTGATTGCTACTAATTTTATTAACTGCATTTTTTGTGTATGCCAGTGATACTTTAGAAGTTGAAATGGGAATTGAATAACCTGCTGAATCCTGATATTGCCATTCGTTTATTTGATCATCTACTTCTTCGTGTTTCCCTCCAATTCCCCATTGAACAAATAAATTATTTCTGTTGTGATCTCCCTTTATATCAATTGTGCTGACTTTTTTACTTAGTTTATTTCTTGCGTGATCGATAAAAGTTCCGACCCCCAAATTCTCTATGCTTTCCGATGAATTTCCTCCTTGCGATACAAATAAATCACTAAGATAATATTGTCCCATAATATCGAAAGTTTCTTTTTCTGTAGTTTCGTATCTGCTTGCTATAACACGGTACAAAGACTTGCTGTTGGGATGGAATTTTAATGTGAGTGCCTGAATATTAGTTTCGTACTTGTCTTTTTCTTTGCCATCAAAATAGATTTTAAGCTGTAATGCGTCACTGATTGTTCCAAAAGAAGTATTTCTGGTTTCCGGCCTGAAATTGTAATTATTTCTACTTACACTTCCCCACAAATGCATACTGAACGATGAGGAAAAACGATAATTTAGCATTGCCTGAACATCCGTGTAATTTGGTTTGTATTCCCCTTTTGTGTCCAGAGAATTTAGTAGATATTCATTTGTTTTGTATCGAATACCAGCCAAATAGGTTAGTTTGTTGTTTTTGCTGGTATTGGCAAAGTGGACAGAACTTCCCAGCAAACTTGCTTCAGCAGAAGCTTCAAATTTGTTTGGTGTTTTGTATTTCACATCCAAAACAGAAGAAAGCTTATCTCCGTATTTGGCATCAAATCCACCGGAAGAAAACTGAATCGATGAAACTAAATCGGGATTAATGACACTCAATCCTTCCTGTTGACCAGATCGAACTAAATTAGGACGGTAAATTTCTACATCGTTGATGTATACGAGGTTTTCATCGAAATTGCCTCCTCGTACTGAGTATTGTGAGCTTAATTCATTATTAGAGCTTACTCCCGGCAGGGTTTTAATTATTTGTTCGACCGCACCGTTTCCTGTTACCGGAAGTTGTTCCAGTTGTTTGGTGCTAATGCTAATGTTTTTATCTGATATTGCTTTTTTTGAATCTACAGTAACTTCTTTTAATTGTTCCTGTTTTACCATTAATATAGGATTGAAAAATTTTGTTTCCCCTGGCTTTAGAAGGAAATCAACTTCAATATTTTGATAACTAATGTGCGATATTTTTAAGGCGAATGTATTATTCGAGGGTACTTTTATAATGTAATTTCCATTTGTATCACTAATTGTATATAGAGAGAATGGTTCAATTTGAATATGAACACCTGAAACTTCGTTTTGATTGTTGTCAGTAATTATTCCTTTGAGAACAGCGCTCTGCTGCGCTTCTAATTGTATGGGAAGCAATAAGCTAAGTAAAAGAATTAATCGATATATTGATTGAACCATAATGATATACAGCCTGTTAAGTTCTGGTTTCAAAAAAAAGAATTTGGAATTACTAAAATCCCAAGATACAAAGCAATTCTAAATAAAGGAATAGTTTCCATAAAATATAAAAAAATCAATATTCTACATTTTTTTTTAGATTAGGAACTTATCTTTAAGGATTCCATAACCGAAAATTGATTGATATATGAAAAAAGTTTATTTGACAGGCCTGTTCATTCCCCTAATTGTAGTTTTGTTATCCTGCGAAAGTCTGGATCAAAAAGCAACTAAAATACACAATCATGCTTTTACTATTGATACTCATGTGGATACGCCGTATCATCTTTTAGATAAGGATTTTGATATTAGTATTTCTCATCCATTTGTTAATGGAGGAAGTCTTGTCGATTTTCCCAGAATGAAAGCAGGTGGATTAGATGGTATCTTTTTTGCCGCGTTTACTTCGCAAAAAGAAAGAACTGATGAAAATATAATTACTGCGCGCTGCAAAGCTGATGAATTAATAGATTCAATTTATGCTGCATGTCAGAAAAATTCTAATTTGGCCGATGTTGCGATATCAGTAGAAGATGGATATCGTTTGGAAAAAGAAGGAAAAAGAGCCATCTATATTGGGCTTGAGAACGGTTTCCCTATTGGTAAGGATATTGCGGAGGTAGAAAGATATTTTACCAAAGGAGTTCGCTACATTACTTTGTGTCATACATCCAATAACGATATTTGCGATTCTTCTACCGACAAAAATGGAGCTGAATTTAACGGATTGAGTGCTTTTGGAGAGCAAGTGGTTCCCAAAATGAATGATTTGGGGATAATAATTGATGTATCGCACATTTCGGATAGTTCGTTTTTTGATGTAATTAAATTATCAAAAACTCCTGTTATCGCTTCGCATTCCTGCGCAAGAGCAGTGTGCGATAATCCAAGAAACTTATCGGATAAGATGCTTAAGGCACTGGCTAAAAATGGTGGGGTGATACAAATGTGTATTTTGGATGATTACGTTAAGGCTCCTGATACTGCCACTGTAGGTTATCAAAAAGAGTTGGAATTACGAACCCGTTATAGAAATGCAGGCAAGATGTCTAAAGAGGAAGAAGATAAATTATGGGACGAATGGCGTCAGATGCAAATTGATTACCCAAAGGATAAACCTACTGTGGCTGACGCAGTTGATCATATCGATCATATTGTGAATTTAATTGGAATTGATCATGTAGGAATTGGTACTGATTTTGATGGTGGAGGAGGCCTAAAAGATTGTGCCGATGTGAGTCAAATGATGAATATTACGAAAGAACTGCTGAAGAGAAACTATTCCGAAGAAGAAATTGGAAAAATTTGGGGTGGAAATTTTATGCGTGTTTTTAAGGAAGTAGAGGAATATGCCAAGAATAAAAAAATGGCATTGAATTAGTCCCTAGCTGTTCTGCAACTTATATACTTTGTTTGCAAATTTATACCTTTGCCATAGATAAATTAAAAAGATCATATTGTGAAGAAAGTATTGGTGTTAAGCGATAAAAATGAAGCTCGTTCGCAAATGGCTGAAAAGTGGTTGAACTATTATGGCAAAAGACATATCGAGGTATGCAGCGCTGGCCTAAAAAAAGGATCTATTCACTTACTGGCTCAGAAAGCAATGGCCGAAGCTATAATGGATATCCCGGAATATAAATCGAAAGTAGTTGCGGAACTCGATCAGAATTCTTTTGATTTTGTATTGTGTTTCGATAAAGAAGTTGAAAATAATGTTCCTGCTCTCGATGGAAATCCTAAAATTTTATTGTTCGAATTGCCTGATCCTGCAGATGTGGAAGGAGAGGAGAGCGTTAGATTACAAGCCTACAATGCTGTTTGCAATGCTGTTGATGATATCTGCTTTAGTTTTGTTCAGGATAATTTTCAGATTGTAGAATAGAATTAAACCTTTTATTGATAAGTGATAAGTGTGTGGTTTTTTTAAAGAAAAAGCTTAACACGGATTTAAATATGCAACGGGATTCAGAAATGAATTCCGTTTTTTTGTTTTCAGGCTTCCCTGTTTTGGGATGTTTAGTTTCATCACAACTTTATTTTTTGTTTTGTTGATTGTGTTTTTATAAACATAACCAGTACATTGCTATTATGTAAACCATTGATTTATTACTGTATGAATAGCAGTGGCATTCAATCATTAATCTTGACAAGAGACAGTAAATTTCGTAAATTTAGATTAGATCTAATAAGAAGAACACACGCTTGTTAATACTAAACGTGATATGAAAATTCATTTTTATAATATGGTAAGAACCTGTTTCTTCAATTCAGATCACTCTTCTCATACACCTGCCCTTTACGAAGCGTTTCAAACTAGTTTAAATTCTATTCATTAAAAGGAGACGAAAATGAAAAAAAACATTGGAGTTTGGTTAGATACCGAAAAAGCCTACATTATTACTATTGAGGATAATGGAGCCAGAGTTGATAAAATTGAATCAGAAATTGAATCACGATTGCGTTTTAAGGGAGAAACAAAAGCTTATTCCCGTATGGGCAATCAGTTTATTAATCCAGCAACCAAAATAACACACAAAAGACGTCATCAATTGAAACATTATTTTGAGAACATTACGGATCATTTATCCGACGCACAAGAAATTTACCTGTTTGGTCCTGCCGAAACAAAGGTGCATCTCGCTAAGCACATAAGTAAAGAGCCCATTCTTAAAGACCGCATTCGTAAAATTGAGTCGGAAGATCATTTGACTGAAAAACAGATGATTGCCTGCGTTAAAAAAGTGTTCGACCAGAAACCCATTAAGGTAAATGTTCGTATTCGACATTAGTTGTTCATTTACAAAGAATTCTTAAACAGTTCCCTAACTGAATGTTTAAAATGTGCTTATTGTGCAGTATTCCAGTTAAGGGAATTTGTATTTTTTTGAGGATTATGCAGAATACATTATCTTGTATCGAATTACAGTTGCCAATTTAATATCGCCTGAATCTTTATATGTAAACGAGTAGTTTAAAGATTTTGATCTTAATTTGGTATAATAAGAGATCTATGATTCAACAATTGGAAATTACATTACCGGCTTATGGCAGGGGTTATCATCTTATCGATTCTGAGATTGCAGAGCATTTTAGCAATTTGCCAAAAATTGGAATACTTCATTTATTTTTAAAACACACATCAGCAGCCTTAAGCATAAATGAAAATGCCGATCCTTCGGTTCGCGATGATTTTGAATCAATCATGAACCGAATTGTACCTGAAAATCAGTCTTTCTATACTCATGTTTTGGAAGGCTCAGACGATATGCCTGCTCATGTGAAAACCTCATTGATTGGTCCGGAACTTACAATTCCAATTACGAATCATCAGTTAAATATGGGAACCTGGCAAGGGATTTATCTTTGTGAATTTAGAAATAGAGGTGGCAGAAGAAAGCTGGTAATTACCATATATTCGTAAATGAAAAACGCCTCATTATTGAGGCGCTTCTTGTTTTATATCGCTTTGGTTTTTTCTTTTAACCAGTTCTGATGACTCTCATCCAGTTCGGGAGACAATTCATCGTAAACTTTCTGATGATAATTATTCAACCATTTTCTTTCTTCCGGAGTAAGAAGTTCACAGATAATTCCTTTAGTTTCGAAATGGCATAAAGTGATTGTTTCAAAGTTCAGGAATTCGCCAAATTGAGTTGTTTCTTCCGGGCAGCATAGAATAAGATTCTCATGTCTGATACCGTAGAATCCTTCACGATAAAATCCGGGTTCATCAGAAGTTATCATTCCCGCTAACAAGGCCTGATCTTTAATCTCCTGTCGGATACTTTGTGGCCCTTCGTGAACATTCATAAAACATCCAACACCGTGCCCGGTTCCATGTCCGTAATTTTTACCTTGGTTCCATAAAGCCTGACGAGCTAAAATATCCAAATTGCAGCCACGTGTTCCTTTCGGAAATTTAGCCATTGCCAATTGAATCATTCCTTTTAAAACCAAAGTGAAATCAGTTTTTTCCTCTTCGTTTAATTCACCCATCGGAATGGTTCTGGTTATGTCAGTAGTACCATCCAAATATTGTGCGCCCGAATCAATAAGAAGCAGCCCTTCTGCTTTAATTTCAACATCCGATTCGGGTGTTGTGGAATAATGAGGATGAGCTCCGTGATCTTTGTACCCCGCAATAGTTCCAAAGCTTTCGCCTTTAAAATCTTGTTGAAGAGATCTGAATTCTTTCAGTTTATTCATTACCGTTAATTCAGTAATCTTAGTTTTGCCTATATTTTCTTCAAGCCAATAGTAGAATTGAGTGAGAGCTGTACCATCCTTCTTCATGGCATTTTTCATTCCTTCTATTTCCACGTCATTTTTTATACTTTTCAGCAGTTGAGAGGGGTTTTCTCTTTCAACGATATTGGCACTTATTGAGTAGAATGCATTTAAATTGGTTCGATTTACATCAAGTAGAACACTTGCAGAGCCCGGGATTTTATCCAAGTCGCTAAATATCTGACCGTAATCTGCAATGTAAATTTCATCTTCGGCTAATTTTTGAATCAAATCATTGGAAATTTGATCTTCGCTTAGGTAAAGAGTTGCCGATTCGATTCCTATTATGGCATAGGCTAAGGCAAGGGGATTGTAATCTATATCATTTCCTCTGATATTGAAGATCCAGGCCACATCATCTAAGCTAGCCACAAAATGAAAATTGCACTCGCATTCTTCCATTTGTTTGCGGATTTTTAGCAACTTACTGTATCTGGTTTGGCCTGAATAGCAAACTTCATGATCGAAAATTGGTTTGTTTGGCAATTCTGGACGATTTTCCCAGATTTCATTAACCAGATCGAATTCTTCAATGATATTGATACCCAAATCACCCAATTTGTTTTTTAATTCTCTGGTTTGTGCTACAGAAAAACAAGTTCCGTCAAATCCAACATTTGGATTAATAGGTAGTTCACCGGATAACCATTCGTTTTGAGTAGGAGTTCCTGCAGTTCCCATTTTGAAAAGCTCAATTCCACTTCCTTCTAATTGGGTTTCTGCTTGTAAAAAATATCTGGAGTCTGTCCAAAGTCCTGCTTTCTCCTGGGTTATCACAAGTGTTCCTGCCGAGCCGGTAAATCCAGATAACCATTGACGAGTTGTCCATCTGTCTGGAACATATTCACTCATATGAGGATCAGTACTGGTAATAATATAGGCATGAATATTTTTTTCATGCAATAAAGAACGCAGGGCGTTTACTCTCTCGGCGACAGTCATTTTTAGGTTTCTAATTGTTTACAGGCTAAAATTACAATATTATGAATTATATTGGGCGAAAACCGGACAAATTTTTTACTGTTTAGGTACTTTTAATAAAAAAAAATCCCTCTTTGCCACGCAAAGAGGGATGATGTATGATTTGTCGACCAGTTATTTAAGACTCACATTGCCGTACTGGCTGTTAATGATAACTTTTCCTTTTGGTGATGCAGATTTTCCAACAACAACTTTTAGAGAAGTTTCAGAGTTATTAACAATCTTTTGAATCACCTGAGCATCTTCAGGATAGCTTATGTCGCAATATTTTGTTTCTGCTTCCAGTGAATAGTTTGCTCCTTCTTCAATTGCAATTCTGCTGGCTACATATTGATTGTCCACTTTAATGGATTCAAATTCTTTGGAAACATTTTCAATCTTACAATTTCCGTAACGAAGATTCAATTCCAGATTCTTATTTACATTTTCAATTTTGAAATCAGAATATTGTCCCAGCGTAACTATAAAAGTATTGGTGTTCACAATATCAAAAGCATCGTATTTACTATCAGCAAGAACAGTTTCATTATTATCAAGATGTAACTTTGAGTAACGGCTAACCACAACCAAAGCTTTACTGGTACCAATATTCATTTTCGAATACTTAAGAGTTAATTTGGTTCGGTTGCACTCATTTATTGTTGCTTTTGCATAACTTAAATTAATAGTGCTGACAGGTTTATCTTCCGGATAAAGAAAACTTTCACCTTGAAGATTTCCGTAGCTTAAATTAATATTGGTTTTTGCACGCAAGGTATTGATGTAAATGTTACCAAACTTATTTGAAATATCCAGCTTGATATATGCAGGCATAAATATTTCGTAATCGATACTGAATTTATTACCTGTTTTGAATTGATGCGACATTTCGGTCACAGCGGTAATTTCATTCCCTGTTTTATTGAGTTTTATATCGATACTCTTAAAGAGTAATTTGGCTTTCTCTTCACTTGAGGTTTCTAATGTGATGATCACATTAATGGATACGGAATCGCGATCCCAATTTTTAATGTTAACATCGCCGTATTTGTTGTTGATGCTAAATTCTGTGCCTTCTGCAGCAGAGAAAACTTCTTTAATCTGTTTCTCGAAGTCATCTAATGCAAATACATTTGTTGTAAAAGCGAGAAGAACAACAAATAAGAGAGCGGAAAATTTGAATTTTAATGTCTTCATGGTCTTTTTATTTAGGATGTGTTTTTTTTTGTGATATTGTTTTAATTATACTGCTGTATTCAGATTGATTTTGTTTTGTTTTTTAATCTGATATAATTGTTCGATTATACGATTTAAAATACTCGTTTTTACCTGATAATATTCAATCATTGCCTGAATAATTCTATCGTCATCCGGATGTAATTCAAGCTCTTTTTTTAGCTGTGAATATCTCTCATCCATATCTTTTAATTCTTCGCTCAGTATGCTTTGATGCTGTTTCTTATCAAAACTACCGAGTTGTTTTAACATGCCCAGCTGATTGTTGATGTTTGCAGTGTAAAATGCTTCAACTTCCTTGTATTCGGGAGATATTGCTCCCAAACCTAATTGTTCGCCCTGCATATTTCTAATTTGATACCCAACCAGCCCCGAAAAGATTACAAAAGTAATTATTACAGCCACTTTTAAAAAGTTTGGGATGCTTTCGAATACATTTCTTTTCTTTTGATGGTTTAGCTTCTCAAGAAAATTTTCGAAATGACTATCCTGTGGTTCGTAATCATCGAATTGATCTTTATGATCTCGTAAAATTTTTTCTAAGTCTTTCATACTTACAAATTTTCATTGATTGTAGTATGTAACCTTCTTTTCATTTCCTTTAATTAATTAAGCCCGAAAATTATGAGCTTTTAATTTTCACAAAAGGAAGAGAAGGGTTCATAGCATTTTTTGGTTTTCTTTTTCCGAAATTATCTGAATCAGCTTTTTCTTTGCCCGTAAGAACTGTGATCGGGAAGTGGAGGAGGTAATATTAAGAATGCTTCCTATTTCTTCATGATCATAGCCTTCGATTAAATACAGATTCAAGATAATTCGATAGCCTGTTGGTAGCAGGTCTATTCCTTTTTTTAATAAGGTAATTTGCTCTTCTGAATATTCAATGTTATGCTTATCTTCTTTTTCCTCTTCGGATAATTTATACAGCTCACTGTCAATAGGGAATAGTTCCAGTTTTTTCTTTTTTAAACTATCCAAAGAACGGTTTACAACTATTTTTTTTAACCATGCACCAAAACTAACTTCTCCCTTGTATTTTTTAATGTTTCGGAATGCGGCAAGAAATGATTCCTGCATGATATCTTCAGCCTCCGCAGCATCCTTTACAATTCGTAAAGATGAGTTATACATTGCTTTGTAGTATAACTTATAGATTTTGAATTGGGCTTTGGGGTCATTTTTTCCGCAAAGCTCAATTAGGTCCTGGTGAATGTTTTTGTACAATGAGCTCATTAATCAATTTCTATTCTAATGACGAATGCGGAAACCATGCGTTGCATGTCTATTGAAATTATGCCATTAAATATAAGCAAAATGTTTAAAGAAAGAAGGTTTTTGTTTATCATTATATAAAATGGAAAAAACCATCAAAGTCATTTGACGGTTCATTTGTGATCCCTCTGGGGCTCGAACCCAGGACCCCATCATTAAAAGTGATGTGCTCTACCAGCTGAGCTAAGGAATCTTTTTATATGGAATACTAAATTTACAATAAAATTTTTAGATGGAAAAAATTCATTTTAACGGTCAGTAAAATTGGCTAATTAAATCGACGGGCTTGGCTATCCATAATAAGAATAACGTACCTTTACGATCTACTTTGGTACTTATATTATATAAATAGGAGAATGATATTCATGAATAATAAAATTCTTTCAGTTGTATTTTTGCTGATTTCACAGACTGTATTTGGACAAATACAACTGAAATTAACCGTGCAGATGCCCGATTGCAAGCAGGAAAAGTTTTTGCTTGTAAGAGGCGATGAAGGAGGTTCATTTGTTGTAGGGCAAACAAAAGTAGCCGATAATGGAGTTCTTTCTTTTTCGTGGGAAGGTAATTATGGTTTTTACAGACTTGCCGGTGAAATGGGAAATATTGACTTTTTGATTTCAAATCCTGACTTTTATTTTTCACTGGATGGCAAACCGGTGCTTGGTGAGTTTCGTTTTCCTGATACAGATGAAAATAATCAGTTTCATTATTACCTCTCAGAATTTAATGTGTTGAATCAAAGAATTGGAACTTTGAGGGAAGCGTTGGAGAAATTAAATGAGAGGGATTCTTCCTATAAAGAATTGTACGCTCAATTTAAGTTGGTGCAAAAAGAAAAGAAAGTTTTATTAAAAGAATTATGGAGAACTCATATCGATTCATGGCCGGCACGCATGGCCTTGGCTAAGCAGGAGTTGGATCCGGATGTGAAATTGAAAGGAAAGAATTACGATGACTATCATCAAAAGCATTTTTTTGATTATTTCGCCTTTTCAGATTCCGTGCTGCAAGCTACGCCTATTTATTACGAGAAAATTGGGAAATACTTAAATGCAAATCACATTGATGATCTGATAAAAGCGGAAAATTATAAGACGATAAATGATGTGATAAGTAAACTGTTTTGGCTGACAGAACTGGAGCCAAGCTCACAAAAATATCTGGCAAACTATTTAATGAACCGATACCCGGAACAGAAGTTTCCGGAAATATATCATTTAATTGTTGATGCTTATAAGGTTTTGAATACCTGCGAATACGTTATGGGGAATAAAATTATACAAACCCGAATGCGAAATTCGCACGCTAACAATGCAGGCTGGTTGGTTCCCGATGTAGAGTTAAATCATTCCTTTGATGGAAAAATTCAATCATTATCTGATGTTAACAGTGATTTAACGCTGCTGATAATTTGGTCGGGGAGTTGTGTGCATAGTAGAGAATTGCTGGAGCGTATTAAGGATTTGTACCCTGAATATCATGATTTAGGGTTGGAAGTTGTTGCGGTATCATTGGATAATAATTTGAATTATTGGCGGGAAATGGTTTTGCAAAACTATTCCTCTTGGGTAAATGCCTGCGATACCGATGGCTTGAACGGTACAACTGCAAATCTGTTTAATATTTACGTTACCCCAAGCATGTTTTTGATCGATTCATCTCTAAAAACAGTTGCTGTTCCTCAAACTTTTTTTCAACTGGAGAAAGAATTGGGCGAGTTTTTTAAATAAGTTTCTTATTAATCTTGGTTCTGTTTTAAACTGGTGTTGTTCCCACATTTTACTGCAAGTAATTTTAATGGTTTAAAAATAGATCAGATGCAGGGAAATCTTTTTGATTTCTTAAATCATTTCAGAATCAAAAAAAACAAGCTGGTCGAAATAGTGCATAAAGAACAAGTATCGACAATTATAGTAAGCTTTTTCAGAGCAAAAATTAATTGCCTTTGTTAATTTTCATTCAAATATTATTCTGTTCCTTCTAATTTAGATTTGTTTATTTTCTTTATTTTACTTGGTGGATAACCGTATTGAGAGCTAAATTGTTTCGAGAAATATTTTACATCAGTATAACCTATTTTATTGGCAACTTCGGAGACCGAAAAGCCTTTTTCTAAAAATTGCATGGCAATTTTAAGTTTGATTTCCCGAATAAATTCCAAGGGACTAAGTCCGGTTAAACCTTTTATTTTATTGTAAAATACGGTTCGGCTTACACAACAAAATCCAGAGAGACTGTCAACACTTAATTCTGTTGAATAATTTGTCTCAATATATGTAACTAATTGTTTCAGAAACTCTTCATCTTTTGAGTTAACCTTTAATGTTTTTGGGTCAATAGTTTTATTGTCCCGGTATTTTGAAATAACTAATTTTCTTTGAGTAATTAATGTTTTTATAACAGCTTTTAGATAAGCCATTTGAAGTGGTTTTGTGATATAGGCTTCTGCACCCATTTCAAAACCTGCAATTTTGTCTTGTATATCCACTTTTGCGGTCATCATAACAATGGGTATGTGACAAGTAGAAAAATTTTCTTTTAACAGACGTGTCATCTCAATGCCATCCATTTCCGGCATCATGATATCTGTAATAATAACATCAGGATTATGAATTTGTGCCAATCGAAGCCCTTCTTTTCCGTTATTTGCAACAATACATGAATACAATGAAGAAAGGGAATCTTTGGTGTATGTCAAAATCTCTTCATTGTCTTCAACAATAAGTATTACCTGATCATTAGCATTATCAGTAATAGTTTCTGTAACATTATGATCTTCTATTTCTATATGATGATAGATTGGTTGATGAGATTCATCTGTTATTATCTGAATGTTAGGTGATTGAATTAATTTTTCTTTGTCTAAAGGCATTGAAAAACAAAAAACACTGCCTTTTCCTACTGTCGATGACAGCTCAATATTTCCTTGATGCAGAATGGCCAATTCGTGTGCTAACGACAATCCTATTCCTGTACCCGCGAAATCGTGGTTGCTGAGAATCGTATATCGGTTAAATATTTCGGATATGTTTTTTTCTGGGATTCCCGGACCTTCATCTGTAACAAGAACTTCGGCTTTATTTTTGGATGAATTAATTTTCACACTAACAATAACTTTTTTCCCTTTTGGTGTAAATTTGATTGCATTTGAAATTAGATTGTAAATTATTGAATCTAATTTTGACCGGTCTCCCCAAATGTTGATTGGTGAGCTTGAATTTTGAAAAGAATAAAAAATTTGCTTGTGATTTGCTAAAGGGATGAAACTTTCAAAAATGTCTTTTGTGAATTCATTTAGGTCTACTTCCTGAATTTTTAATTGCATTTTATTGTTCTGAACTTTCCTAAAGTCTAGTAATTGGTTGACAAGTTGCAGCATGCGTTTTGCATTTTTGCGAATAATCCGCAATTTTTTAGTTGGAGCAACATCCAGATTGTCTTGTTGTAACAGGTCTTCAATAGGTCCAAGAATTAGGGTAAGAGGAGTTCTTATTTCGTGCGAAATATTTGTGAAAAACCTTAGTTTTAGTTCATTAATTGTTTTTTCAATGGTTAAATCATTGCGAAACTTATTCATTCGTTTAATGATGTATCTACTGAAAATGATTAAACCTATAGAGATTAACAAATAAGCAAAAAATGCGGGTTTGGTTTGCCACCAAGCCGGTGAAATGGTTATTCTTAATACACGTTCATTTTCATTCCAAAAACCGGTCCGGGTTGTGCTTTTCACTTTAAATTTATATTCCCCGGGAGCGAGGTTTGTATAAGTTGCTTTGGTTTGATTGCCAACATAATTCCAATCGCTATCAAAATTCTCCAGCAAATAGGCGTATTGATTTTTTTTCGGATCGGATAGGTTAAGGGCCGAATATTCAATACTAAAACTTGATTGATTACTGAGTAAAGTTATATCGTTCGTATATGAGATATTCTTTTTTAAAGGGGATTTTGGAGCACCAACAGTTACATCTTTATTAAATAGTTGAAAATTGGTAAGTTCAATAAAGTTGGTCGGTTGGGAGTGTTTAATTAACTCGGGCTGAACAACTTCAATTCCGTTTGATCCACCAAATAGAATTCTTCCATCGGCTAATGTATAACAGGTGTTTTCTGCGAAGTTATTAAAAGCCAGTCCGTTAGATTCATTGTAGATTTGAACGCTTTTATTCGATTCGTCGTAACGGCTTAAGCCGTTTTCAGAACTAAACCACAAATGGTTTGAATTGTCTTCCATGATCCCAAATATTACATCATTTGAAAGACCGGATTCGGATGTTACGGATGAAAATTGAATCGTATCAACAATAGGTAAGATTAGTTTATTAACTCCTCCACCAAAAGTGCCAAACCAGACTTGTTTTTTGGAATCTTCAAAAATCTCAACTACATCGTTGTAATTGATACTGTTCGGCTTCTCCGCTGAATAGTAAAAGTTTTGGAATATGATATTGTTTTGTTTGAGGTCATTGGCTTTTACCAGATTCAAACCAAAAGAGGTGGCAACCCAAAGGTTGGAATCAGTGTCACTATAGATACATCTTACCAAATCGCTTGATAATTGACTGTTGTTCGTTGAATAGGATTGGAAGACGAATGGCTTGGAGTGATTGGCGTTCGTTTTGCAAATTCCATTTCCGAATGTACCAATCCATATATTTCCCATTTGATCCTGAGAAATCGAATAAATATTATTCCCTGCTAACGAGGTGGAATCCTTTGGATTATTTAGATATGAATTGAACTTGATTTTAGTATAATCTGCAGGATTATTTGGGATGGGTTTTTGGCTTATTAATAAACCTTTTCCCTTAGTTCCCAACCACAAGTAATTCTGATGATCAATAAAAATGCTGTATATGTTATCTTTATAGGGATCATTTTTTGTTGGGTGAAAAGACTGAATTGTGCTCAGTTTTTTTAAATCGGGCGAGTAGATATGCAAATCGCCTGCTTTGGTGCCAAACCAAATATAACCGTTTTTATCCTGGCAAATTGAACGGACCACATTATCAGTTATTTGATTAAATTCAGGAATAGGTATAATGTGTGTAAAAGCAGGATCCCGTTTAATTATTTTCTCGAGACCTCCTTTGTATTGACCTGTTCCAAGCCACATTTGTCCTGATAAATCTTCTGTGATACAGTGGACAATACTTGATGAAATGGAGTTCGGATTTGAAGGATTGTTTTGATAGTGAACAAATTGGTCTTTTTCACTATTGTAGTACGTTAAAGCTCCACCGTGCAGTCCAATCCATAAGTTTGAGTCCAGATCTTCATAGAATACATGACGTTCCAAATCTGTAATTACTCTTTGGTTTTTAGCAGTTAGTTTATAATATTTCGACTGCAATGTGCTCAGATCAACTTTCGTAATTCCAAATTCTGTGGCTGTTATCCAGGCATTGTGTTTTCTATCAAAATAAACATTCAAAATTTCATTGCCATGAACTTTCAGTTTCGTCCATTCGTTAGAATCAGGATTATAGGCTAATACTCCCTTGTTAAGAAAAGTAGCCAATATGATTCCATCTTTAGATTGGTACAAATTAGAAATCTGATTTGACTCAAATCCGGACGTGTTGGTCATGTCCAAAAATCTGAACGAAGATTCATTTTTGTTGTATCTAATTATTCCGTAATTATCAGTGCCTAGCCAAATTTCATTACTTAATTCGATTGCTGAGTTAAATGAATAATTGATAAAAAGATGTTGAAAGTTAAATGTTCCTGCACTAATATCTTTTTTTGTGAGAAGATTAATCCCTTTTTTAGTTCCTACCCAAACTGAAGAATCTTTATCTGAAACAATAAAGCGAACTTCTTTGTTTGATATGCTGTATCTTCCTTTATCGCTGTGTTTTGATTGAGCGTAATTATTTAATTCGGGATTGTATTTTAAATAAAGAACACCTCCATTTGTGGTGCCAACCCAAATATCTTCAGGAGAGTACTGTAAAAAACACGTTGCTACACTTATTTTAGTATTTTTAATTTCATCGTATTCGGGCAAGGTCTTAAATAATTCTAATTCAGGGTTCAGGTAGTGATAATATCCATCATAGGTTTTCATCCAAATAAAACCTTGACAATCTTCCCATAGATCTATAACTCTATTGTTTGTGAAAACGTTACTATCTCCTTTTTTGCTCTTGTAAATTTTAAACCGATAACCATCATAACGATTTAAACCATTCATTGTTCCAATCCATAAAAATCCTTTTCTGTCGCATAGTAAACTGGATATGGTATTTTGAGAAAGTCCATTTTCTGAATTAAAATGTTCAAACCTATAAATGTCTTGAGATAAAGTACAAAGACTTTGCAAAAGAGAGAGCAATAGAAATGTCAGTATTCTTATTTGATGCATATGTTATTTCTTATTCATACAAATATAATAATTTAATGAGTTTTTTTACATTTTTTAAGATTTTAGCAATATTTGCTTATTTGTAATTTATTGTGAATGAATGTGTTGATGATTTGACTCCCTTGCAGTCTGATGATTTGACACCGTATTTTAGATGAAATGCAATCTGTAAGTTTAAATAAAAGAGCATATTTTGCAAACGTTATAAATACCGAAAAACTTGTTGCTTTGGTAAAGAGTGAAAAGTTGAAGTTGGTTCTTGCAGGTCAATTATAAATGGTATGTGAAATTTAATAAGTTTTAAAATAGTAAGTATGAAATTATTTTGTGTTTTTCTCCTTTTCGTTTCTCAAATAACTTTTGGGCAGAATAGTGTTGTGGATTTGAAAGATGCTGGTGCGGATAGTAACGGATTAGTAAACTGTTCAACTATTATTGATAAAATTGTTGCAGAATTGAGTGAACAAGGAGGTGGTGAGATTTATATTCCATCAGGGCTTTATTTGAGTGGACCAATAGAATTAAAAAGTAATATAACACTTAATATTGGATCGGGAGCAGTTCTTAAATTCACAGATGATTTTGATGCGTATCTTCCAATGATTGATTCAAGATGGGAAGGAGTTCGGGTGAAAAATTTTAAATCTTGTATTTATTCTCATAATGCAAATAATATAACTATTAAGGGACGAGGCTTGATAGATGGAAATGGAAGCAAATGGTGGGATTTATGGTCACGCATAAGAGGAGGAGAGAAGACCAATACCAAATGGGAGGCTATATTTCAAAAGGAAAATTCAGAAATGCTTAAAACCAATGAATATCTGCAAGGTATGGGAAGTTTTTTGCGCCCACCTTTATTTATGCCATATAATTGTACCAATGTTAGAGTAGAAGGGGTAACATTTACGAACCCACCCTTTTGGACTTTGATGCCTGTTTTTTCAGAAAATGTTACTATTGATGGAATTACTATACTGAATCCTGGAGACTCACCAAATACAGATGGAATTGATCCTTCATCGTGCCGAAATGTAAGAATCAGTAACAGCCACATTAGTGTTGGTGATGACTGTATTGTTATTAAATCAGGACGTGATGCTGATGGGCGTGAAGCAGATAAACCAACAGAAAATATAACAATCACCAACTGCACTATGCTTAATGGTCATGGTGGGGTTGTAATTGGAAGTGAAATGTCTGGCAGTGTGCGGAGAGTAACCATTTCAAATTGTGTATTTGAGGGTACAGACAGAGGTATCCGTATTAAGACTATGAGAGGAAGAGGTGGTGTTGTGGAAGATGTGCGTGTTTCAAATGTTGTTATGCATAACATGTTAAGAGAAGGGGTGATGATTAACATGCACTATCATGAAACACCGGAGGAACCAATTTCGGATCGAACACCAGCCATTCGGAATGTTTATATTTCAAATGTGAGAATGACTAATGCTAATAAAGGCATTGCGATTTATGGATTAAAAGAGCGTTCCGCAGATCAAATAAGCTTTAACGATATACAAATAGAAGGGAAAACAGGTGTTACTGGTGATTATGCTTCTAATGTTGATATGAAAAATATTCGTCTTTCTGTGAGTAATGGAAATGCAATTGAATTTAATCATTCGGAGAAAATCCAGATCAGCGATTTAACCGTTTATAATTTGTCAGCCGACGCATCGGTGATAAAGTTGGATAATTGTTCTGATATATTGGTGAATAATTGTTTTCAACCAACAGAATTGCCTGTTTTTATTGAAGGCAATCAGTCTGTAACAAATCTATTTGTGATTAATAATATTCTTTCAGGTGTAGCTTTGCTGGTTGATGGTGATGTGCCGTTTTTGACTGAAAAAGGAAACATCATTAAGAGTAATATGGAAAAGAATACACAAACTGCAGTGAAAAAATAAAACACTTATGAAGAACATTTCATTTATAATCATATTGTTAGTCGTTACCAGTTGTAAGTTTAAGCAAACATCAACAGGAAATGCACAAAAGAAAGAGACTCCAAAATGGTCGGTAAAAATGGCCGATGAGGTGATGAGACAATCGGATAGCCTTATTCATTATTTAAATCCTCGAACTGTAAAATGGCAATACGACATTGCCTTTTTAGGACAGGCAATCGATCATTTAGGAGATGTTGATTCGAAATATTCTCGTTATATGGAAGATTATGTGAATTATTTTGTCAGGGAAGATGGAAGTGTAAAGAATTATAAGATTGAAGAGTACAATATAGATCGAATTAATCCGGCTAAAAATATTATTACGCTTTATAAGAGAACAGGCGAAGAAAAGTACCGTAAAGCGCTGAATTCATTTGTTATTCAAATGCAAAATCATCCCAAAACAAAAAGTGGTGGTTTTTGGCATAAAAAAGTTTACCCAAATCAAATGTGGTTGGATGGGATATATATGGCTTCTCCATTTTTAGCTCAATATGCAAAGGAATTTAATACTCCCGGACTATTTGATGAGGTATGCCTTCAGATTAAATTAATCTATGAAAAAACAAAGGATGAAAAGACAGGCCTGTTATACCATGCTTATGATGAAAGCCGTGAACAAAAATGGAGTAATCAGGTAACAGGTTGCTCTCCAAATTTTTGGAGCAGATCTATGGGGTGGTATGTTATGGCTATTGTTGATGTTTTGGATTATCTGCCTGAGAACCATAAGGATCGGGATGAACTGATATCTCTACTACAAAATAGTTGCGAAGCTTTGCTGAAGGTACGCGATAAAGATAGTGGGTTGTGGTATCAGGTTCTTGATCAGACTGATCGGGAAGGGAATTATCTCGAAGGTTCTGGTTCTGCGATGTTTTGCTACGCATTTGCTAAAGGTGCATCGAAAGGTTATTTGGATAAAAAATACAATAATATTGCTAACTCAGTATTTAGTTCCATCACACAATTACTCATAACGGAAAATCCAGACGGATCAATTGAGATGAAAGATATTTGTGGCGGTTGTGGTTTGGGTGGCAATCCATATAGAGATGGTTCTTATGAATATTATATTAATGAGAAGAGGGTTGTGAATGATCCTAAAGGAGTTGCACCTTTTATTTTGGCGGCTATAGAATTGAATAAATAGTTGTGATTGTCACTTGTATACATCACTTAACTAAAAACAAGTGTATGTGTGTTGTGAAAAAAAACGAACCCTAACCTGTTCGTTAGTCCGTTGGCGCAAACGTTAGAAGTTGCAAAAATGTTTTTGTTTATTAAAATCAATTTGTATTGATGGACTAAAAATGGAGTGAAGATGAAATTTCTAATCTTAATCAAATATATTAAAGTGTATTCTAATTTTTTACTAAACTTATCTAAATGAAGAAAAATCTGAATAAAATTAGCAAACTTTTTATGCTGGGCTTTTTTGTACTGCTATTTTGCAGTCTTGATAGCTTTGGACAAAAAGTAACAGGAATGGTTACTGATGCAACAAATTTTCCATTGCCAGGAGTTACAGTTACAGTAAAAGGCAACCAAAATCTCGGTACAATTACAGGTATTGATGGTATTTATTCAATAGAATTACCAAATGCTCAGTCTGATATAATTATAGTTTCTTTTATCGGAATGGAGACACAGGAAATTCCAATATCCGGAAGGACTGAAATTAATGTAGTTTTGCAGGAAGCATTCACACAATTGGAAGAGATTGTGGCGATTGGTTATGGAGTTGTTAAAAAGAAAGACCTTACGGGAGCTGTAGCTTCGGTTAAAGGTGAAGATTTAGCAGCTATTTCAGTGCCGGATGTTGCTCAGGCATTACAGGGGCGTTTATTGGGCGTAAATGTGGTTAGTCAGGATGGACGTCCTGGTGCTGATGTATCTATCAAAATTCGTGGAGGAGGTTCTATCACTCAATCCAATGATCCTCTATTTGTTGTTGATGGATTTCCAGTAAGTTCTATTTCTGAAATTCCTGCAGATCAAATTGAATCCATTGATGTGTTAAAGGATGCATCTTCAACTGCAATTTATGGTGCTCGTGGAGCAAATGGTGTTATTCTGGTTACTACAAAAAAGGGCAAAGCAGGAAAGCTTCAAGTTACTTATAGTGGTTACACACAGGTAAAAAGCGTAGCAAAATCACTTGAAACTTTATCTGCACAGGAGTATGTGAATCATACTTGGGCTTATGCTGCAGCTTACGGCGCCAGTAATGGAAGTGGAATAGCCGAGTATTTTGGATTGGGAAGTGCCAATGGCAATCATTATGCTGATTACGCCAATGTAAAGGCTCATAACTACACCGATGATGCATTACGAACTGCATTTACTCAAAGTCATACTATTAGTTTGTCTGGTGGAACTGAAAAAACAAAAGTATTTGCTTCCATTGGATATTTAAATGATGAAGGTATCAAGATTAATTCAGGCTATGAGCGTTCAAATGCTTCTTTTAAAATAGATCAGGAATTGGCTGAAAACTTGAAGGTAGATTTTGATTTACGTTATTCAGAATCAGAGTTAAGTGGAAAAGAAGGCAATACCAATGGTAGAGGGTCTCTAATTTCTTCTGCTTACTGGTTTCGTCCAATTGATAATCCATTAGGTGGTGTTGATTATACCGATGTTTCTTCCAGTTTTGGTAATGGTGATGCAAACATCGACGAAAGTAGTAATCCTATTGGGTTAATTAATGATATTACAAATATTACAAAATCGCAAAACTTACGTGGATTTGCCGGATTAACATGGGAGATCATAAAAGGACTTAAGGCTCGCAGTGAGGTTGGATTTACCAGAGTTAATGATGAAAGTAATTATTACGAAGATGGATTGACCAATGGATATAAAACAGCAACCATAAAAAGAAAAGGCGCGGAAAGTTTTCGTTCAGTTACAACGCTGAATTATGAATTTAATTTAGGAGAATCAAATAAATTATCTTTTTTGTTGGGTAATGAAATTTTGAAATCGAAATCTACTACTTTAGAAGTTAAAGGTAAGGGATATCCTGAAAACTTTGATTATAAGACAACAACAGGTTTAATTCAAACAGGAGAGACTTTAACTCCACTAAACACTGTTGGAACTCCTTCACATTCATTGTCTTTCTTTGGTCGTGCAAACTACTCATTAAAAGATAGATATCTTTTTACAGCTACGGTTCGTGCTGACGGTTCATCTAAATTTGCTTCAAACAATCGATGGGGATATTTCCCGGCAGTAGCTGCAGCATGGCGTATCTCTGATGAGCCTATGTTGGAAAGCACAAGGGATTGGTTAGATAACCTTAAATTAAGAGTATCTTATGGTGCTTCGGGCAGCGATAATATCAGCTCTTCATTATGGAAAGAAACATGGGAAAGTGGAAGTAGCAGTGATATTCATTATCCTATTAACGGTAGTATTGGATCTTATTACAAGCCATCAGGTCTATATCCTAATCCTGACTTAAAATGGGAAACAACTGTTTCCAGAAACTTAGGTATAGACTATGGAATGTTCAACAACCGTATTTATGGGGTTGCTGAAGTTTATTGGAACACAACTAACGACTTATTAATGGCTGTTCCGGTTGACAATACAACAGGATATTCTTACCAGTACCAAAATTTTGGACAAACCTCAAATAAAGGGGTCGAGCTTTCTGTTGGAGTCGACATTATTCGTTCTGATGATTGGGATTTTGGAGTAAATCTTATCTACAACTATAATAAAAATAATATTGATAATCTTAAAAACACTGATCAATATCAATATGCTTCTAATTGGGCTTCTTCAGCGACTAAGCCTGCGTATGATTATGCACTTGTTGAAGGCAAATCAGTAGGAGTGATTCGTGGTTATGTAAGCGAAGGATTCTATAAGGTTGATGATTTTAACTATGCAAATGGTATTTATACATTAAAAGACGGAATTGCGGATTTTGATAAAGGTTTTACAGGAAGTTATCCAAATCCTTTTGCTGTTGCCGATGGTCAGAATGCTTTTCCAGGTGCTATTAAATTGAAGGATGTAGATAAAAGTGGAACTGTTGATGCTGAGGATTATACTGAATTGGGAGAAGCAACACCTAAACATACAGGGTCAATTAACTTAAATTTGAGATATAAAAACTTTGATTTAGGTGCTAATATGAACTGGGTTTTGGGAGGAAAAATCTACAATGCTTCAGCTTTGGTAAGTAGTTATGGAAATAAAGATGCTAGTATTGGTGCGAACCGTTTAGCCTTTGTAAAAGATGCTTATAAAGTTTATGACGTTAATTCTTCTGGAGATTTGACAGCTGTAACCGATCCTGCGGCATTAAAAGCATTAAATGCAAATGCTAAATATGCTCTGCCTTACAATGAGAATGGTGTTACCTATTCTACATTTGTTGAGGATGCTTCTTATTTGCGTTTACAAACAGTAACATTGGGATATAATGTTCCAAAGTTGGCGTCTCAAAAAATAGGAATTGAAAGAATCCGTGTGTATTTCACTGGTAATAATTTATTTACAATAACAGGTTATTCAGGAGTAGATCCAGAGGTGAATACAACTCCAAAGAGTGCAGGCAGCGCTTTTAGCAGTTTGAAAATATTCCCGACAACTAATATGGACTGGGGTGCATATCCTCGTGCAAAAACTTTCACTTTAGGAGTAAATGTTACTTTCTAATATGAGGAATATTATTGTTAATTTGATAATTAAATTAGGTATGAAAAAAATATTAATTATAGCAATTATTGGTGTATTCACCTTATCGCTTAATTCCTGCGAAGAATTTTTAGATACATCTTCTCCTTCGGTTGTAGATTCTGAATTTGTATTTTCAGGAGCTACTTCTGCAAAGGGAGCTTTACTGAATGCATACGAAAAATGGAGAGGTAATGCATATGTGCACTCTAATGGTCTTTTTTACGATCTTGCAGTTGTTGGTTCTGATGTTGAACACCATCCGGAAACATTTTCATCACAAACACGTCACGTTCCTGAATATTTCTATCCAGGAGGAACTTCAAGTTTTGACATTTCATTTACGGATAGTGAAAAAGCCTGGACAGCTCTTTATGGGATTGTGTCAGTAACGAACTCTTTGATTGAGGCGTTTGAAGGAACAAGTGATTTTGAGGCAATGATGAGTAGTGGAGAAGTGACTGAATTGTCGGATATATACGGACAAGCTGTTGCACTTAGAGCTACTGCATATTTTGAATTGTGTCGTTATTATGGTGATGTACCTCACGTACTTTCTATAAGTGATACAGAGAATAAAGGTCTTGTTTCCCGTGATGAAATTTATGAATATCACATCAATCAATTGATGAAGGTAGAGCCTTATATGTACCGAGTTGGTGAGGGAGGAAACAATGCTGATGTAATGACCCGAACTTATGTACAGGGATTAATCGGACGTATGTGTCTTTATGCCGGAGGTTATGCTACCCGTCGTACTGATCTTGGAAGTGATTTCTATAAAAAATTGGATGGAAGTGCAATTTCATTTGAGACTATGGGAACTGAAAAGGATGGAGCAGTTTATTCCCGTCGTTCTGACTGGCAGGATTATTTCAATATTGCTAAAACATATCTGACTAAATGTGTAGAAAATTCTGGTTCTGCTTATTTAATTACAAGTGATCCACGTTCTGCCGGAGGAGCTGGACAAGAATTTGGGAATCCATTCCAATACGTATTTCAGATGATGATGACTGGCGAACAACTATCGAAAGAGTCTATCTATGAGATTCCGGAAGAATATGGTTACTATTCAGAACGTCCTTATGCATTTGGTCGTCCTTCGGATGGTGGCAGCTCAAAAGCTTTCCCTGGCAAGAGTTATTGTCAGTCACGTTTCCAGGCACATTATTATTATGGTTCTTTCGATCCTAAAGATTTGCGACGTGATGTTACGGTAGCTGTAACAGCAAGTAAAGGTGATGGTACTGAAAAAATGATTGACTGGATTCCTGGTTCGAAATCACACGGTGGAATTGCGAATAATAAATGGGATGAAAACCGTATGACTAGTCCATATGTTGCGAAATCACGTAAATCTGGAATTAATTGTCCATACATGCGTGTATCAGATGTTATCCTGATGCTTGCTGAGGTTGAGGCAGCTTTAGGCAATGATGGTCCTGCGAGAACAGAATTAGAGAAAGTACACAATCGTGCATTTACATCACCTGCAGATGCCGATTTAAACGGTTTTATTGCAAAAGCGGGTAGTGTTTATGAAGCTGTTTTGGAAGAGCGTAAATTAGAATTTGGTGGTGAAGGAATGCGTCGTTATGATCTTATCCGCACTGGGAAATTACCACAAGCTGTAGTTGCTAATAGACAATTAATGACTACTATTATTGGTGGTTTGGAAACAAATGGATATTATACATTTGATAATGGAAACCAAATACCAATGTATATTTGGACAAAAATGGTTGATGCAAAAGCAACTCATGGTTATCGTTTGACTACGCAATGTGTAGACGAAACAGATCCAGTATTATTCCCTGGTTGGAGAGGTCAATATGACGATTGGCAAAGTCTTGCAACTGAGATTGGCAAAACTGTTAATGGACCGGAAACTAACGTTGCGATCAAAGGATTGTTCAATTATATCGCTCCTGGAAGTGCAGAAGCATTGGCTCTTGAAGCTGATGGATATGTTCAAACAAACTGGGGTGCTGATATCGTAGCTAATGCTGCAGATTACTCAACTGATCTTTTTAAAGGTTATAGTGATGCTGACTTTAGTGCGGGTAATCCTCCAGTCTATCTAGTGCCATTGAATTCTACAATTTTAGAGAATTCAGGAATAAGCAATGGTTATGGATTTAATCAATAAGAATGCTTTAAATTCTTAATAATAAATAGGATAATCCGTTGATTCGTTGACGGATTATCTTTGCTTTTTATCTCTGGTAATAAGGCATGAAGCTGGTCTCTTTTATCTAAATAGAGATTATAATATAAGTTCTAAAATTGGATAAACACTATTTATTACTTCCCTTTAAAAGGAATTTGAGATGAATTTTGTTGAGTCCAATAAAAAAACAGACAAATGAAGATTACTCCAATATTACTAGTCTTGTTTTTTATGTATTTCCCCTTCTCAGGGGATGGTCAAAACTCAGAAAAAAATTCCACAGTAAAATTTCATACAGAGTGGTTAGTGGCGGATTTACTGCAAAAGAACTCAAAACAAATAAAGATACTTGGTCAGCCAAAACTGGTTGATTCTCCTTATGGAAAAGCTGTTTCCTTTAATGGAAGTAGTGATGCTCTTATTTTACAGGAAATGCCTCTTAAATCGATGAAGGAATTTACCGTAGAAATGATTTTTTGTCCGGATATAAATGCATCTTTCGAACAGCGGATTCTTCATATTGGTGAGGTCTTAGGTAATAGAATGTTGCTGGAAATCCGTGCAGTTACGGATATCTGGTATTTCGATGGTTTTGCGGCTTCCGGAAATAACAAGAAAGCCTTAATTAACGAACAACTTACTCATCAGCTTGGACAATGGTATCATGTTGCTTTTATTGTGGGGGCTGATAGTTTGTCCACTTTTGTTAACGGAAAACAGGAATTGTCCGAGTCGTTTTCTTATCAACCAATTGGGACTGGTAACTGCTCAATTGGTGTTCGCCTGAACAAAAAGTCTTGGTTTAAAGGAATGATTTACAAAATCAGAATAGTATCTAAACAACTCAAGCCCGATGATTTTATGACTTATTAGTTAACTCTGCTAAGAATATAAATACCATGAAACCTACTAAATATTTAATTTTACTTCTTTTACTTCTTTTATTTCTTGCTTTTGGATTGAAGTTAAAAGCTCAATCTGAAATTACAAAGGAACAAATTTGTGAAACAATGCTGAAAGCCACTCAATTTATGGTTGAAGAGGTGAGTACTAATGGAGGCTATGTTTGGTACTATTTGCCCGATTTATCTCGTCGATGGGGCGAGATGGAGGCCTACAAAACCATGATTTGGCTTCAACATCCTGGAACAATCAGCATTGGACACTTATTTTTAGATGCTTATAGAACCACGAAAAACGAATATTATTATCAAGCCGCGCAAAAAGTTGCAACAGCTATTATTTGGGGGCAAAGTAACGAAGGTGGTTGGAATTATATGATCGATTTCGCCGGTGACCGCTCCTTAAAGAAATGGTATAATACTATTGGTAAAAATGGGTGGAGACTTGAAGAGTTTCAGCATTATTATGGCAACTCCACTTTCGATGATGATATTACATCTGATGCAGCAAGGTTTTTACTAAGAATCTATCTCGAGAAATTAGATCCGGTTTATAAACCTGCTCTTGACAAAGCAATCGACTTTATATTAAAAAGTCAGTATGCTTCAGGTGGTTGGCCACAGCGTTATCCGTTAAAATATGATTTCAATAAACAAGGTCATTCTGATTATAGTTCGTTTTATACATTTAACGACGATGTAATTTGGGAAAACGTTCATTTTTTGATTCAAAGCTATCTGACTTTGGGGGAAGAACGTTTTTTGGAACCGATTCGCCGGGGAATGGATTTTTATCTGATTTCTCAGGATGCATGCGGAGCTTGGGGACAGCAACTTAATTTGAATATGCAAACAGAAGGTGCCCGAACGTATGAACCGGCAGCTTTTTTGCCATCTACAACATGCAAAAATGCAATGCTCCTACTGAAATTTTATCAATATACGGGAGATAAAAAATTTATTGCTCGTGTTCCTGATGCAATTCGTTGGTTGGACAGTACACGACTTCCCGAAAATCAGATAGAAGGGGCTCGTTCTCATCCAACTTTTATTGAAGTAGGAACCAACAAGCCCATATATGTACATCGGAAAGGGGCGAATGTGAAATTTGGAATGTATTATGTCGATAGTGATGATAAAAAGTTATTGGCTCATTACTACGGCAAGTGCCGTATTCAGCTTGAGGAGCTGAAGTTTAAATACAAAATGCTTAATGAGCTTGACTTAGATAAGGTGACAAAAGATTCGCCTCTAAAGGAAGCATGTTTCAAGGAAAGTGATACACCTCAACGATTTTACGACCTAAACCGTAATGTTTTCACAGGTGTTGCTTCAGAGGCTGAGGTAAAAGATATTATTGCATCTCTCGATCAGCAGGGCAGGTGGTTGGTGAAACATGCTTTTATTAGCCATCCTTACATTGGGGATGGTCAGAATCAGAATCAAAGTGATGAGTATTCAACAACTCGTGTTGGTGACGAAACAGATACGTCTACTTATCCTGATCCTTCTGATAAATATTATATCTCAACTAAAGAGTACATTCAGAATATGAATTTTCTGATTGGTTACTTAAAATTGAATCAGTCTGGAAAATAATACAATAAACATGATTTTAATTACTAAACCGGCAATCAGGAAGAACTGTACTGAGTGTATCTAAAATAACACGTATATAAAAAATACAGAGCGCAGGAAATGGCTCGTTTAGTTAAGAGTGATTATACAATAAGGAATTGAAACTAAAAAAGTATTGAAAAATGAAAAGTAAATTGATTTGTGCACTTGCAGCTATTTATTTGTTGGTTTCGGCTTGTTCTGCACCAACAACAGCTCCAGATTACAGGGGAGTTCAAGTAACACTCAAAAGTGCTGATAATGGAGATGGCACCTATACGAATCCAATTATTCAGGCAGATTACTCCGATCCTGATGCCATTAGAGTGGAGGATGATTTTTTCATGACAGCTTCTAGTTTTGGATGTGCACCAGGTTTACCCATTCTTCATTCCCGCGATTTGGTAAATTGGCAGCTGATTGCTTATGCTTCACCCAAAGTAATGCCCGAAGCTCATTATAATAAAATACAACATGGTAATGGCATATGGGCTCCATCTTTACGTTACCACAATGGAATATTTTACATCTTTTACGGCGATCCCGATTTTGGAATTTTTATGTTGAAATCAAAAAAAGCAGAAGGTCCGTGGAGTGAACCACTCTTAATTAAGGAAGCTAAAGGATGGATAGATTCCTGCCCGTTTTGGGATGAAGACGGACAAGCTTATTTGGTACATGGCTACGCTGGTTCAAGAGCAGGTATTAAAAGTATTTTAGCGGTTAACCGAATGAAACCTGACGGAACTGCATTGTTGGACGATGGCATTTTGGTTTTCGATGGTCATGATGGAAATGGAACTGTTGAGGGACCTAAATTCTATAAAAAGAATGGATGCTACTATATTTTTGCTCCCGCAGGTGGAGTTTCTACAGGCTGGCAATTGGTGCTTCGTTCTAAAAATATTACAGGACCATATGAGTCGAAGGTGGTTATGAGTCAAGGCAAAACAGAAATTAACGGACCTCATCAGGGAGCTTGGGTTAGTTTGGCAGGTGGCGAAGATTGGTTCCTTCATTTTCAGGATCAGGAAGCTTACGGACGTGTTGTGCATTTGCAGCCAATGAATTGGAAGGACAATTGGCCCGTGATTGGTCATGATGCTAATGGCGACGGAACAGGAGAGCCTGTAATTACATATCGTAAGCCTGCTGTTAAACAGACAGAGATGATTTCTCCTGAAAGTATGGATGATGAATTTAATGGGGATGCACCTTCTTTGTTATGGCAATGGCATGCCAATCCTGGTCTCGATTGGGGAAAAAGCTTTCCAGGGAAAGGTGTTTTCAGAATGTATTGTCAGTCGTCTGCTGAAGGATCTGTTAATTTATGGGATGTACCTTCATTGTTTCTTCAGAAATGGCCGGCTGTTTCTTTTGAAGCTGTCGCAAAAGTGAAATTGTCACTTTTAAATGATGGCGAAAGATTCGGATTGATAATAATGGGACAGGATTATGCGTCAGTAGTAGTAGAAAATAAAAATGGAGAATTGGTTTTGAATGAGATTACTTGTTTGAATGCACGCAAAGGATCAGAGGAGAATTATGCAGGTGATTTTCAGCCCGTGTCTTCCGATTTGTTTTTGAAAGTTAAAGTTGAGGAGGGGGGAATTTGTCATTTTTCATATTCCGAAAATGGATTGGATTACAAGTCGGTTGGTTTACCTTTCACAGCCAATACAGGAAGATGGATTGGTAGTAAAATTGGTTTCTTTGCTCAAAGAAAGAATAAAATAAATGATTCAGGTTTTGTAGATATTGATCGGTTTACCATGAATTAGTGTTTAACTTTATTGACTGGTATTTATAAAATTAAATCATTAAAAAAAAGATATGAAACGTCCATGACAGGCAATTGTGACCGAAGAGGAATGATTATTTGTTCATGGTAAGTTCCATATGACAAACACATAAAATTATAATCGTATGAAACGTAATAGTGAGAAGTTTATTTTGACAGAAGAATTAGAATGGGAAGATTTAGGAGCTGGTGTTTCCCGTCAGTTTTTAGGTTACGACAATCAAATTATGATGGTGAAGGTGAAATTTGAGAAAGGAGCTGTTGGTGCACTTCATCAGCATTTCCATACACAAACAACCTGTTGCGCAAGTGGTCAGTTTGAGTTTACTATTGGTGGTGAGAAAAAGGTGATTGGCGTAGGTGACGGCGTATATATTGAGCCCAATATGTTACATGGTGCTGTTTGTTTGGAACCTGGAGTATTAATAGATGTATTCAGTCCGGTTCGGGAAGATTTTCTAACAGGCAGCGGTGTTTCTTATTTAGGAGGCAAAAAGTAATATTCAAAATGCTGAAATCTTATCACTGAATTTAAAGATAGGATATCCTGAATTTGTTTAATGCCCTTTAATTTTTGATCGAAAATGACAAGAATGTTAAAATATAAAATAGTACCGCTTCTTTTTTTACTGCTCCCAATATTGGGTTGGGGGCAAAATGAATTTCCTAAGGACACTTCGTTTTCGGTATATTCTGCAGGGAAAAAAATAGAGAAAGATTTTCCACAAGCTTTACCGGTTAAAGAAATTGTTTCTAGTGAGTTTCTATCATTACCAAATCAAGTTTACCGGATAAGACCAAACAGAAAGCTGCGCATGGATGTTTTTCTTCCGAACAGAGATTGCGGGCAGAAACGACCAGTTGTTATGATGATTCATGGTGGTGGTTGGCGGTCTGGCAATAAGTCGCATTTGGTTCCTATGGCGCAGCAGTTGGCTGCTGATGGTTATGTGACAGCCTCGGTTGAGTATCGTTTATCAATGGAAGCGATATACCCTGCAGCTATTTATGACTTGAAGGAGGCCATTCGGTTTTTAAAACACAATAGTGATTTATATGGCATCGACACAACGAAAATAGCGGTATTGGGTTGCTCATCGGGTGCCACACTTGCAAGCTTTATGGCTGCTACAGCAGGAATAACAAAGTTTGATGATCCTGAATCGGTTTACTCCAACTACTCGTCAAGAGTGCAGGCTTTGGTGAATATAGATGGTGTTGTTGACTATACTGACCCAAATGAAAGCCGAAAAATAAGTAATCCAAAGAAGCCATCGGCAGCAAGTCTGTTTTTTGGAGTTACTTATCAGGAAAATCCGGAACTATGGAAGGAAGCCTCTCCAATTAACTATGTGGATGAATATATGCCAACAACATTGTATATAAACAGTGCGTTGCCACGTTTTCATGCCGGAAGAGATTCTTTGTTTCATATCCTCGATAGGAATAAAACGTATCACGAAGTACATACAATTGAAAATACACCTCATCCTTTTTGGCTTTTTCATCCATGGTTCGAAGAAGCGCATGGCTGTATTCTTAATTTTCTTAACACTGTTTTTAGGTAGATAGAAGCTAGTGACAAAATTTATAAATGATTTAAAATAGAACAAATGAAATATATCTGGATCATTGCATGGTTGACAGTTTTTACAAACTGCGCTATTGCAGACAATAAGGGTGATATTGTTGTTGCCGCTGATGGAACCGGAGATTACATCTCTCTGACAGAGGCAATTGATCATTTGCCATTTTACAATTATCAGCGTTTGGTAATTTTTGTAAAAAATGGTGTGTACAATGAGAAGATACGAATAGAACAGGATTACCTGACCATTCGCGGAGAAAGCCGTGACAGTACAATTATTCAATATGCTCAGCTAAGAGAAGATTGGCAAAAGAACAGAGATTATATTGGCCCTGCGGTTATCAACATTCATGCTGATGACATTATTTTAGATAATCTCACCATAAGAAACACTCAACCCAGGTTGGGGCCTCATGCGTTTACCATTTATGGTACAGGAACACGCACGATTATAACAAATTGCAATGTAACCAGCAATGGTGGCGATACTGTTTCTCTTTGGAATTATAAGGAAGGAATGTATTATCACGACAACTGCTGTTTTGAAGGAGGTGTTGATTTTGTTTGTCCCCGGGGATGGTGTTATATTTCCAACTCAAGTTTTAAAGAGTTGATGAATACCGCAGCTGTGTGGCATGCGGCTACAACAAATAAAAATCAGAAATTCGTATTGAGCAACTGTGAATTTATGGGAGTAGATAGTTTCTATTTAGCCCGTCATCATTACGATGCGCAGTTCTATTTTTTGAATTGTATTTTTCCTTCAGAAATGAGAGATAAATCGATTGTTCATGTTTTTTATCCGGATAAACCAGAGAAAAGCAGACCTTACTTGTACGGGGACAGATACAATTTTTACAATTGTAATCGTAAAAAAGGTAATTATTTATGGTTCGCCAATAATATTGATTCCAGCTCTGCAGCTAAAATATCTCCGGAATGGACATTCGATCAAAAATGGAATCCTGAAGATACTTCTTCTATTAAAGTGGTTAAAGCGGAATATGAAAACCAATCTCTTTTTTTATGGTTTGATGAAATTGTAATGCCGGTCGGCGATTTAAAAATTCAGACAAAAAGCGGTAAAGTTTTCTCCTATTTTAATGGAGTGGGACGGGAACGTTTCGAATTTAAAGGAGAAAATACTTTAACTGAGGAAGAATTACAACAGGAGTTTGAGTTGGTAAGTGGAACGATTCAAAGCATCAAAGCAACAGTAAAGCCCCGAACATTCAAATAATACAATTTAGTTTAGTCGTTGTAAATGAAAAACCCGATTGTTCATGCAAAATGCATTGGCAATCGGGTTTTATTGTGGTATCGTAAAATTATTACGATTGAGTATTACGGGTTTATAATAAACGATTTAAGCTGGTAAATCTTACAAAGACACACCTCTTTTCCAGGGAATAAAATCTTCCTGATTCAATTGATCTGCTTTGCATTCAATTTCTCCGCTGGCAACTTTTATAATATGCTCCAACATGCTTTCTCCCAATTCATCTAAAGTTTGAGTACCATCAATAACAACACCAGCGTTGATATCGATAATGTCCGACATTTTTTTAGATAGCTCAGTATTCGAAGAAACTTTTAGCACAGGAGCAACAGGATTACCCGTAGGTGTTCCCAAACCTGTAGTAAACAAAACTACATTGGCACCAGATCCAACCAATCCGGTTGTCGATTCAACATCGTTACCTGGTGTGCACAGCAAACTAAGACCATCATGTTTTACGTATTCGGTATAGTCCAGCACATCATTAATAGGAGAAGAACCTCCTTTTTTTGAAGCTCCTGCCGATTTCATCGCATCAGTAATCAGGCCGTCTTTTATATTGCCAGGCGAAGGATTCATATCAAAACCAGATCCTGCATCAATTGCTGCTTGTGCATAAGCACGCATGATTTTTATGAATTTATCAGCGTGCTCAGGATTTCCGGTTCTGCTCATCAATTCTTGCTCAACGCCGCATAATTCAGGAAACTCCGATAGAATTGCCTTACCGCCCAGGGCAGTAATTAAATCAGCAACCCGTCCCAAGGCAGGATTGGCAGAGATACCCGAAAATCCATCAGATCCTCCACATTCCAAACCAATGGTTAGTTTTGAAAGAGGAGCAGGTTTGCGTTCAATTTTATTGGCTTCAACCAAACCTTTAAATGTTTCCTTAATGGCTTTTTCAAGCATTACGGTTTCATTTCCGATTGTTTGCTGATCAAAAATTAGTACCGGTTTGTCCAGGTTTGGATCCAGGTTTTTAATGGCCTCTTGTAAAATACTTACTTGAGCATTCTGACAACCCAAACTTAATACCGTAGCTCCGGCTACATTCGGATTTTTTAAATATCCTGCCAGTAATCTGCACAAGCTATCGCTATCCTCACGAGTACCACCACAGCCACCTTCATGAGTGATGAATTTGATGTTTATCTGATCGAAAACCTGTTTTTGATCAAGATCCTCTGCTTTTGCCAATGACAATCCTTCGAAAGAAACTCCCGATTGATAACCGGCAGCCATATCCTGAACTAAATTTTCGTATGGATTGGTCTTTTTCTTACCCAAAACTTTTTCAAAAGCTTTTTTCAGGGTTAAAACATTTCTGTTTTCGCAAAATACCAAAGGCAAAACCAACCAGTTATTGGCTGTGCCAACTTGTCCGTCAGCCCGGTGATAACCCATGAAAGTCTTATCTTTGAATCGCTCAACATTTGGAGCGGTCCAATGAAACTCGTTTGTTTTATTTGGATCGTATTCGGTTGCCTTGTGTTCTGTATTATTTACGGTAATTGCCTCGCCGCTATTGATTGCTTTGCTTGCTGTACCTACAACCAAACCGTACATAAACATTTCATCGCCAACAGCAAGATCATTAATCGAAAACTTGTGTTTTGCCTTAATATCTTCCTGTAAAGTGATATTGATATCATTAACACAAATAATCTCACCTTTTGCAAGGTTTGTAAGAGCAACGGCAAGATTGTCGCTGCTGTTTATCGTGATTGCTTTATTCATGATTGTTAAAATTTAAAGTTGCTGATTGCTGCATCTTTATTCAATTTTTCCAACTGACTGGTCATCATTTCTGTTAAACCGTTAATTTGATTTAAATCAGTATCCCAGAATGAGACTTCGCCCAATACTTTACGGATGATAGCTTCCGGTGTTTCAGCTGTGGCTGAAAGAGTAGAGAAGAAGGCAATTACTTCTTCATTGTCTTGAATGGTAAAAGATTCTGATAGATAAAGTTTAATCAGATAGGTAAAGGCCAAAACCAATCCTTCGGGCAACTTGTTGTTTGTTTTTAAAGAGTCAAGCAGCGAAGGCAACACACGTACTTTGTATTTTGATATTGAGTTTAGTGCGATTGATTTTAATTCATGATGAATGAATGGATTCATGAATCGTTCCAAAACCTCGGTTGCGTACAATTCCAATTCTGCTTTTGGCAGATTTATAGTTGGTGCAATTTCATTGAAAATGATGTGACGAACAAATTCACCTACATTATCGCTTTCAACCGATTCGCGAACTGTTTCAATACCGTTTAGTAAAGCAACAGGAACCATTGATGTATGGGCACCATTCAGAATACGAACTTTTCGGGTGCGGTAAGGCGATAAATCTTTTGTATAGATCACATTCAAGCCACATTTGTCAGCAGGAAAAGTTTTTTGAATTTCTTCGCATCCTTCAATTACCCACAAGTGGAAAATTTCAGAGGATACTACTAAATTGTCATCAAAACCGATTGATTTTTTGATTTCGTCAATTTCGTCTTTTGGATATCCTGGAACAATACGGTCTACCAAAGTATTTGCAAAATAATTGGATTTGTCAACCCATTGAGTAAACTCTTCCGATAAATCCCATAATTTGGCATAGTCTAAAATCGCTTTTTTAAGCTTCTCGCCATTTTTGTCGATCAATTCAACAGGAATAAATTTCAATCCTTTTGCAGTGTCGCCATTAAAATGAGTAAATCGACTCAAAAGAAGCTGCGTTAATTTTCCAGGATAAGTAGCAGCAAGTTCGCCATCTTTAGGACAGTCGTCCGTTTTAAAAACAATACCAGCTTCGGTTGTGTTCGAAATCACCAATTCCAATTCATTCAGAATTGCCAAATCATCGTATTCTTTCTTTTGTTCGAATGGGTTGATTGCTTTTTGTACGCAGGAGATCAGTCTGGTTTCGCTGATTGCTTTTCCGTCTTTTAGTCCGCGGTAAATATGATGATATAGATTATCTTGTTTTCTTAGAAGATCAGTCATACCAAATTCAATTGGTTGAACAATAGCCACACCCGAATTGTAATTGTGTTCTTTATTCATGATGTCAATCATCCAATCAACAAAGGCTCTCAAAAAATTTCCTTCTCCAAATTGAAGAATTTTAATCGGTAATTCTTGTGATGGTACTGTTTCTCTATTTAACTGTCTCATAACTTAATTTTTAAAAATAAATGTGAAGAAATTGCGATTCAATTTATTTGCGGTAACGTTACCGCAAATTTTATTAAAAAAACCTTTACGAATAAAGGATATATTTTGCGTGTACGTTAACACTTCGGGACAAATATAGTATATTGTGCCTACATTTGCATAATAAACAGAAGTTTTTTTCAGATGGTGAATCGAATTACAATAAAAGAAATAGCCCGAAAGGCAGATGTATCAATTGGTACTGTCGATAGAGTTTTGCACAATAGGGGACGTGTGGCAGAAGCAACCCGCGATAAAGTGCTCAAAATTGCCAAAGAAGGGAATTATTCCTCCAATGTAATGGCGCGTCATTTAAAGCTAAATAAGACCTATCGGATTTCGGTAATCTTGCCCGAGGAAAACAATTATTGGCTGATGCTTAAAGAAGGCATTGAGGAAGGTTGTGAAGAATTCGGACAAATGGGCTTTACTGCCAGCTATTGCTTTGTAGCTAACGACGGTTCTCAGGCAAAGCAGCTGAATCAGATATTGGATTCCGATGCAGATGGTTTTATTATTGCACCGTCAGCATTTCATCAGCAAACCGATTTATTAAGCAAATTAAGAGAAAAAGGAAAACCATATGTGTTTGTCGATTCAAATATAATTGATGCAGGACAGCTTACTTTTATTGGTCAGGATTCCTACCGAAGCGGCGTTTTGGGAGCTTGCCTGCTGCACGATAAATACTTGTCGGATTATGAGATTTACATCACCACCTTCAGCGAATCGGACATTAAAGAGCAAATCATTAAAAATAGAATAGAAGGCTTTCGAAGTTATTTCGACGAAAATCAGATCAGTCATGTAAATATTCATGAAGTAAACCTCGAAAAAGATCAGATTACTGCCGATGATTTCTTGAATGTACTCTTGAAACATGAAAATCCGGTTCATCTCTTTATTCCTAATTCAAAAACCTATAAGCTGGCCGAGCAGTTGATCCAGTTCAAAGAAACAAATCAATTGCGGGTTGTGGGATACGATTTACTGAAATCAAACTTACGATTGCTAAATAGTGGAGCTATCGATTATCTGATTCATCAAAAGCCTAAAGTGCAAGGCTATTTAGGCATGCAGTCTTTGTACAAAAACATTGTTTTAAAAACAGATGTTCCTTTGCATCAGTATATGCCGTTGGATATTATTAACAAAGAGAATGTAATGTATTGTCAGTAGAGAAGTTACGGGTAGTGTTTTTATGGTATTGGTATTCTTAATAACTATAGTCGCCTGCAATAAAAGATGTTTTAAAAGCTTGTGGATTTACAAATGCTTAGTTGTTGCCAACCGTATTTAATTCTTTCTTTATCTCAATCGCTTTTTTATTCATTTCCTTCCATTCCTCTGTTTCAATAAATTCTTCAATCTCAGGGAGGTTTTGATGTGTTTTAACAACCGTGTCATTCAATACTTTATCGAATTCTGATAGTATTTCCAATTCTTCAATATTAAAAGACTGACTAAAATCGTCCGAATCTGGAAAATATAAATCTTCCCACTGGCAAAACAATTCAGATGAAACTTGGGCAATCGGTACGTTTTTTTGATAATCAAGCTGACTCTTTTTTGATGTCCACAAATCAATCACTCCGAAAATATTTTTTCTTGTCAATTCAACAAATTCTATATCAGTAATACTTAAATCTTCATTTGAATTTTCAGGTTCTTTCTCAATAATTTTTCCTTTTAAAGTTCTTTTTTTGATTTTCACTTGATAATAATAAAAGGGTGCATATATATAATGTGGAAATATTAATGGAAAAATCGCCTTAGAATATCTATCATATTTATACCAAAACTTTATGCAATAAATCCAATGAATAACGGAACAAATGGTCAATGTTGTATAGATCAAATTAAAGGTTTTTTCTTGAAATAACAGAAATATGTTTTTTGCTAAATCGGGAGAAATTATTGCTAATTCAATAGATTCAATACATTCATTTTCAAAGTCTGGAATATTTATCTCACTCAAATCTGTTTTATGAATAATAAAACAAATAGGTACATTGTCTGAGTAATCTTTATTAAAAGTGTCTGTATTGTTTTTATCATATTTAAACGTAAAAGTTTCAAAAAAATATTTTATATAGTCAACGTAATGATGGTGATACAATGATTTCATTGGTATCAATAAAGTGTTATTGTAAATTTCTGTTACTTCATCAATATGAGAGCCATAAACTAAATGTCCATAGTAATTTTCATTATTCAAATATTTGTTAATTATTTCCATTTTTTATATAAATGTATTTTGCTTACTTATCTGTGCGTGTTTGTAAGTTGTTGTTATGTCCTGAAAGGACAAAATATAATAACGATGGATTTTAATCCTTCGAAAACGGAAAAGCACTGAAAGGGCGGCATATTAATCCCATACATATCTTTCGTCATAATCGACCTTGTATTTTTTAAGAAAAGTATGGTTTTCATCTTTCTGAAAAATTGATTTTTTTAGTTCTTCAAAATGGATTCTCATTTATATTATTTATAGATACAGTTCTTTTTAAAACCCAACTAAGATAGTTTAGCCCCTAAAAAGACTGGAGTAAAATTTCAGATTTAAAACAGTTAAATTTAGGGTATGAAAAGACGTTGGACATTAGAAGAAAAACTAGCCATTTTAAGCGAGGCAGAAACTGGTAATGTAGTAGAAGTTTGTAGAAGGTATAATGTTAGTACTGGATCTTTCTATAATTGGAAAAAGAAGTTCGATACTAAGGGAGAAGCTGGCTTAAGAGTTAAATATGATAACAGCAGTCCAGAGATGAAGAAAGCAGAGGAAGAGATTCGGATTCTACGCAAGCTTTTAGCAGACCGGGAAATAGAATTGGAAATTCAGAAAGAGCTTCTAAAAAAAAAAGTTTGGAACAGACGATCCAAGAAAAATCTAGTAGATCGTTTCTTCGAAAAATATACTGCAAGTATCAAAGATTTGTTAAAGTATGTAGGACTCTCTGAGAGTAGTTATTACTATAAAGAGAAGTTAAATGGCAGAAAAGGTGTTTTGCCTAGCAAGCAAACCAAGCATAGTAACGATGGCCTGGTTGAAGAAAGGACTGTTGTAGAAGCTATAAAAGGCGTATTGGAGCATGAGTTTATTGATTGTGGTTATCGAATAATGACAAAGTATCTTCAGCGTAAGGGTTATAAGATCAATCACAAGAAAGTGTACAGAATAATGAGTAATACAGGACTTTTAAAGCCTAATTCAAGAATTAAAAGAAGTGGTGGTGGGCGCAAGTTCGTAAGATTTAGGAAGGTTCACACAAGCCATCCTATGGAGTGTCTTGAAATGGATATCAAGATGATTTGGATTCCCAATATGGGAAAGAACGCTTATCTTTTATCGGTAATTGATGTTCATACTAGAAAAATATTAGGTTATACTTTTGCATTCAATGTAAAGCAAAAAGAGGTGATTGAATTATTATCAACAATTGTCGATGAATATCCAACTCCAGAATCTCTGATAATCAGATCTGATAATGGAAGTCAGTTTATTGCTCGTAATGTGAGAGATTACATTCATTTAGTCGGGTTTGAACAAGAATTTACTCACGTGGCAACACCTGAAGAAAATGCGCATATTGAAGCATATCATGGTACTTTAAAGAGAGATATCTTTGACAGAGTCGATTATCGTACTTTCGGTGAAATACAGCAGATTATAAAAAGATATGTGCCATTCTATAATAGTGAAAGATTACATGGTTTACTTGGGAGAATTACTCCAAATGAAAAGTGGAAGCAGGATCAGCATTTAATTAAAAAGCTAGGGAAAATAGCTTAGTATTATTAAATTTTGACAGAGCCTAAATCGCTCTATAAAAATGAAAATTAAAAAATAGAATAAAACTCTAGGATATCAGGGGTCAAAACATAAGATATTCTTTTTAGTAGAGTTTATGTGAGGTGAAAGCAAAAAAATAACATAAGTAAGAGTAATTGATGTGTTAATAATAAATGTGTAATTTGCGTAGTGGGGCAGGATGGACTTCGTTTTCGGACATAAAAAAACCACCAAAGCAATTTGGTGGTTTTTTAGTGATCCCTCTGGGGTTCGAACCCAGGACCCCATCATTAAAAGTGATGTGCTCTACCAGCTGAGCTAAGGAATCATCCTTATTTTTTTGAAGACTTTGGTTGTCTTTGTGATCCCTCTGGGGTT
Source organism: Labilibaculum sp. (assembly GCF_963664555.1). Taxonomy (GTDB): domain Bacteria; phylum Bacteroidota; class Bacteroidia; order Bacteroidales; family Marinifilaceae; genus Labilibaculum. The sequence goes on from NZ_OY761461.1 coordinate 2,401,059, forward strand.
CGAACCCAGGACCCCATCATTAAAAGTGATGTGCTCTACCAGCTGAGCTAAGGAATCATTCTTATTTTTTTGAAGACTTTGGTTGTCTTTGTGATCCCTCTGGGGTTCGAACCCAGGACCCCATCATTAAAAGTGATGTGCTCTACCAGCTGAGCTAAGGAATCATCCTTATTTTTTTGAAGACTTTGGTTGTCTTTAGTGATCCCTCTGGGGTTCGAACCCAGGACCCCATCATTAAAAGTGATGTGCTCTACCAGCTGAGCTAAGGAATCATCCTTATTTTTTTGAAGACTTTGGTTGTCTTTAGTGATCCCTCTGGGGTTCGAACCCAGGACCCCATCATTAAAAGTGATGTGCTCTACCAGCTGAGCTAAGGAATCATCCTTATTTTTTTGAAGACTTTGGTTGTCTTTGTGATCCCTCTGGGGTTCGAACCCAGGACCCCATCATTAAAAGTGATGTGCTCTACCAGCTGAGCTAAGGAATCAGATAAACTTTGTTTTTTAAAGCGATGCAAATATAGAGTGATTAAATGGAAATCGCAAACTGAAAATGGCAGAAATATCTATATTTTCCAAGTGGAAGTGAGGTCGCTTTGCTTTATTGTATTGGTTCGTAATTTGATAGTGGAAGGAAATAATAGTAAGAAAAAAGATCATTTTTTTTTAATAGTCCTAAATTCCTTATGATAATGGCCTGTTTTTTGTTCTAAGGAGCTGCTTTATCAAGAGAATCGATGGGAGTAAATTTGGGATTAATCAGCCACCAAACTTGATTTTACTGTTTAAAAATTTCAATACATTAAAATATTTTTAAATTTGTAGTCGTCGAAAAAATGACAGGAATTACTTCCTGCTACTTATAATCTGTTAATATACCTCTTTCATGAAACAAAAAATTGTTGTGATTACAGGAGCTTCTTCTGGAATAGGAAAGGCATTGGCTTTAGAATTTGCTTCCCGTGGGTCGAAAATTGTTTTGGCCGCAAGAAACCTCGAAAAGCTAAAAGAAGTGGAAGAAAGTATTCTGGCTTTGGGAAATGAAGTTTTAACCGTTAAAACGGATGTAAGTGTTGAAGAAGATTGTAAAAATCTGATCACAGAGACCGTAAATCGATTTGGTGGAGTTGATGTACTGATAAACAATGCAGGCATCTCGATGCGGGCTCTTTTTACCGATTTGGATTTGTCGGTTATCAAAAATTTAATGGATGTTAATTTTTGGGGAACTGTTTACTGTACCAAATTTGCAATACCATATATTACCAAATCAAAAGGATCTGTTGTAGGAGTAATTTCAATTGCGGGCTATATTGGTTTGCCTGCCAGATCGGGATATTCGGCATCAAAATATGCCATTCGTGGATTTCTGGATACCTTACGGGTCGAAAACCTAAAAACCGGCGTGCATGTATTGGTTGCAGCTCCTGGTTTTACAGCATCAAATGTTCGGAATGTGGCCTTAACGGCTGATGGATCAATGCAGGGTGAAACCCCCCGCGACGAAAGTAAAATGATGAGCGCCGAGGAATGTGCCCGTTTAATTGCCAATGCAGTAGTAAAGAGAAAAAGTGAACTGATTATGACATTTATGGAAGGGAAATTAACCGTATGGCTAAAAAAATGGCTTCCTTCATTATTGGAAAAACTAACTTACAATCATATGGCTAAAGAGCCTGATTCTCCTTTGAAATAGAAATAAAAAGAGACATGTGTATTTATTCGTAAGTGCACATTTTTTTTTGGAGTAACTTTTACAGGAAATACCAGTATACGGCATTGTTTTGATACATGGTTCACCGTAACCAATACTGCTGCTAAATAGACTAAATGGATAAATCACATTTTAATACATTTATCTTCTCCAATTCGGATAAGATTTACTATTACGTATATTGCCTATTGAGAAATCAGGAGGAAACTCTTGAGGTGGTAAGTTCAACAATTGAGGAATGTTGGAAAGAGCGAAAGAAATTTAGCCATACCGATATGATTTATGTGTTTAAGATTGCAAGAAAGTTGGCAAGACTTAAAACCGATGGTTGTGAAAAAAGAATGTCTCTGGTTTACACAAATAATTTATTAGCTGATACCGATCCGGTTTTAAATCGTTTCTGTCTTCTAACTCAGGATTTATCACCGGTACAGGCCGAAGTAATGTGTTTGCGTTCTATGGTGAGGTTACGAATGGATGATATCTCTATTGTAGTGGACTTGGGAATAAATAATGTGCAATCTATTTTGTCTGTGGTTAGGAAGGCAATCAGAGCAAGAATAAATTCTAATGGTACTTTTGCAGATTTGAAAAATAATGAAGTTTTATTTAAATATTATTCAGGCAAGTCAACACTAAAAGAAGAAGAACAGCTTCGACTGTATTTTTCGAGAATGGATTTGTCTGATGTAACAGGAGCTGACAGAGAGCTTTTTCAATTGTTCTTAAAAATGGGTAATTCAGCCATGCCATCCAACTGTTCTGATCAATTGTTTCTGAAAATAAAAGAAATACAGAACAGGAATTGGAGAAGTTCTTTTTCGAGAATTTTTAAGTGAGAAATTAAAAAACTTATGACAATTATAAAGTAGAGGTTATGTCTGCTTCATCGAAAAATTCTCTTCGGGGAGGAATTGAATTCAAATCAAATAATTCGACCCATTCCATTTTTACTCTAAAGAAAGTTAAATTTGGATTGTCAACCGATTGGTAGATCTCTTGCAGAACTTTACTGTCTTCAAATATTTTCAGCTGCATTTCATCAGGTACATCAAATAGGGCTGTGCCTGCCACACGAATGGAAACCTTATCATGCCAGCTCACCATTTCAACTTTTGGTTTTTCCTTTAATTGCAGATATACTTCTTTGTTTTTTGCTGTAGAAAAGAACAGTTCCTGTTCATTTAATTGCATAATTCGAAAGATTCTCACCTTAGGATTTCCTTGGTCATTAACTGTTGCTAAAGCAATATCTTTGTGCTGGCTAAGTAATTTTATTAAATCCTTCATAAGTAATTAAAGTTAAATTTGTTGATTTTATTCCAAACGATCATTAAGTGATTTGAACCCTTTGCCTAAAATTTCATTTGTCTCCATTACAGAAACAAAAGCGATTGGGTCAATAGAGTGTACGTAATCCTGCAACATCGATAATTCTCTTCTGTTTACAACAATAAATATTATTGATTTCTCCTTTAAATCAAGCGTTCTATTGCCTTTTATGATCGTGCCGTTTAGATGGAAATCATCGGTGATTTTGGCTCTGATTTCTTCATATTTATCAGAAATAATAAATAAGGCTTTTTCGTAAGTAGAGCCCTGTAAGGTGATATCAGTAACTTTTCCAATAATAAAAAGTACGATCCATGAATACAATGGAATTTGCCAATCTATTTTAATGTACAAACTACTTAAAATGATCAGGGAATCAACATAAATTACAAGCTGTCCAAGTGGAAGTCCGGTATATTTTGCGCCAATCATGGCAATAATGTCTGTCCCGACAGAACTCGCTTTGGCTTTAATTATCAGACCTAAACCAAAACCAATAAAGATCCCTCCGAAAATACAGGATAGCAACACATCATCTACCAATGGAATAAATCCCCACCAGGTGCTTACAATATCTATAAATAATGCGCATAAAATGAATGAGATAAAGGTTTTAATGCCAAAACGAGGACCTAATAATTTTATACCAATAAAGCACAAAGGAATGTTTATAGCCAAACTAGCTAATCCAACTGGAATTCCTCCACCGTATTTTCGAAACAAGTCATTCGAATAATTCATGAATTGATAGAGTATACCTGAGAAAAATCCATCGTAATCAGCAGGATTCAATGTACCAAAAATGCCATGAGGAAATAATCCGATTGTTAGTTTGTTAATAACAATACCTAAGCCATAGACGCTGCCAGGTACAATTCCGTGAGGAATAATAAAAAAAACAAAGCCGGCGGCAACAGCAAATGCACCTAAAATTATAATGGTATAGCTATAGAACCATTTACCAGAAAAGAGAGCGTCTTTTTGTATGAAAGTCAAAATAATTATGATTTATGGGGTTGGAATTAATCTTAAAGGTTATCTTGTATTTTTACAAAATAATAGTTTTTATTGGATTCATGGAGCTTCACAAGATATTTTTCTGTTAAAATAAATTGAATTGCTGTTGTTTTGTTAGTAAAGAATTGATTGTTTTGCATCATGATCAAATTCTGGAGACGATGAAAGCTAAAATTAGCAAATTACTAATGCAATTGTTTGGGTGGAAATATATTGGGGATATTCCACAGGTTAAGAAGGCTGTAGTGATTGCGGTTCCGCATACTTCAAACTGGGATTTTGTTTGGGGAAAGCTTGCTTTATTATCTTATAATATTCCTATAAAAGTTTTAATGAAAAAGGAGATGTTCGTATTTCCTCTTAAGTACATTTGGAAATCGTGGGGAGTAATTCCTGTTAATCGTTCAGTGAAAGGAAATATGACGGATGAATTGGCTAAGGAATTTGCAAGTCGTGAGTCTTTGTATTTGTCAATTGCACCGGAAGGGAGCCGCAGCCTTCGTTCTGAGTGGAAAAAGGGTTTTTATTATATTGCACTAAAGGCAAATGTTCCTATTTATTTGGCTGAAATTAACTACGAGGAAAAAACCTTAACTTGTGGTGAGGCTTTTTATCCAACAGGTGATGTAGAGAAGGATATGATAACGATTAAAAGCAAGTATATCAATTGTAAGCCTAAATATCCAGAGAATTTTACAACCGGCTTGTAACCAAAAGAATAAAATGTCCGATACTCTAAAAGTCAGTTTAGTACAGTTGGAATTGGTTTGGGGAAATGTGGAAGGAAATCTGAATAAAATTTCGAATCTGCTTTTGCCACTAAAGAATCAGACCGATTTAATTGTTTTGCCTGAGATGTTTTCGTCAGGTTTTATGATGGAAGATAAAAATCTGATTTCGCCAAAAGCTAAGATGACTCTTGACTGGATGAAAAATCAAGCCGAAGAATTAAATGCTGTTCTTCTTGGAAGTATAATTGAAGAGGAAAATGGCGACTATTTTAATCGTTTGTACTGTGTTGATGGCGGGAAAATTATTTGTTCGTATGATAAGCGTCATTTGTTTAGGATGGGAGAGGAGCATCACCACTTTGCAAATGGGAATGATCGGATTGTCTTTAATCTGGGAAAATGGCGAATCTGTCCTTTAGTTTGTTATGATTTACGTTTTCCGGTGTGGAGCCGTAATATGAATGATTATGATATTTTGTTGTATGTTGCCAACTGGCCCGAAGCACGCAGAGATATTTGGAATACGCTTTTAAAAGCACGGGCAATTGAAAATCAGTCGTTTGTTGTGGGAGTAAATAGAATAGGAATTGATGGTTTAGGACTTTCTTACGCCGGAGATTCAACTCTTTTTAACGCAAAAGGCCGTCTTGTTGGGAAATGTTCCGATCACACCGAAGAAATTGTAACTCTACAATTAAATTTAGATGAATTGAATGAATTCAGAAGGAAATTTCCGGTTCATTTGGATGCAGATTCATTTCAAATTGGCTAGAATTCACAAAGTATTTATTTGATTAGTAGTGAATTATTGTTTTGTGGCAATAATGTGTTATCTAGTACTTGTAAAACTAAGCTTATAGTTATATATTTATGTCTAGAAAATATCCTAAAATAAAATTAATGAAAGAATTAACCCGGGCAGAAGAACAAGTGATGCAAATCTTGTGGGATCTTGAAAATGCATTTGTGAAGGAAATTATAGAGAAAATACCTGAACCTAAACCTGCTTACAATACCATATCCACCATTACACGAATACTTGAAAAGAAAGGTTTTGTGAGTCATATTGCTTATGGTAAAAGTCATCAGTATTTTCCTTTAATGGGAAAAAAGGAATATACCCGAAAATTTATGAAAGGCTTCGTTCGTAATTATTTCTCGAACTCTTACCGTGATATGGTTTCATTTTTTGCTAAGGAAGAGCAAGTGAGTTTATCGGAATTGGAAGAGGTGAAAAGAATGGTTGAAGAGCAAATAAAAAAGCAAAGTAGATAAGCTAATAGTAAATGGTTACAGGCATAATCTTATATTTTTGCAATCGGCAATATGCATGGCATTTTTTTATGCTTTGTATTGGTTGTTTCTAAAAAGGGATACCTTTTTTAGGATTAACCGCGTGTTTCTTTTGCTTACATTGCTTGCCTCAATATTAATTCCAACATTGGAAATTCCTTTTCAACCCGAACCAAAGAGTACTGTAGAAAATTCATTTCATGTATTAGATGCGGTGGTTTTAGCTTCACAGCAATATTTAAACAGCAACATTCTCGAAGAGGTTGTTGTTACAGCAACAGTGAAAAAAGCTTTTACCTGGTATCAATATTTAGGTGCAGTTTATATTTTAGGAGTATTCCTTTTTTCGATTCGGTTTTTTAAAAATTTATTTCAATTATTTTCCTGGACAAAAAGCAGTAGGATTCTGCGTGAAAAGGGACTTCGGCTGGTGATCATGAATGATAATTATCCTCCTTTTTCTTTTTTAAATTCTGTTTTTATAAGTAAGACTGATTACCAGAAAGCAAATTTTACCTCTATATTGGCTCATGAAAGGGTGCATGTCGATCAACTTCACACCTTCGATTTGCTGATAATTGAAATTCTCACAGTAATTTATTGGCTGAATCCTGTCGTTTGGTTTTATAAATCCTCAATTCAGGAGGTGCATGAATATTTAGCTGATGATAAGGTTGTAAATGGAGCAGTGAATGCGAACGAATACAAAATGCATATTGTGAATCAATTTGCAGGTGGTGATTTGTTTCGTTTAGCAAATAACTTTGGTCAGTCTACACTAAAAAAACGAATCTCGATGTTGGGCAGAATAAAAACACCAAGAATTGCTTTGGTTAAACTTCTGTTGATTATACCAATTTTTGTGGTTCTGTTATCTGCTTTTGCTTTTACGATCAAGGAGGAAGAAAAATTAGTTTCAGATTTCTCTTTTAAAGAGTTATTGCCAATGGATTTGAATTTATTTTCGTCCTTACGAAGTGAACCGGTAAATTTCTATTCCGAAACGAAAAATGAATTTCCGCCGCAATTAGTCACCCACAAAATTAATAAGCTGGAGTATAAAGAAACAATCAACCCTGAAGAGATAAAGACCATAGCTGATGAAATACCTGTTTTTCCAGGAGGTGTAATCGCTCTTCAAAAATACTTGGCAAAACATGTTAAGTATCCTAAGCTTGCTCAAACTAAGCAGATTGAAGGTAGGGTGTTTGTTTCTTTCGTGGTTAGTAAAGATGGTAGAGTTATTAATGCAGCTTTGGCAAGAAAAGTTAATCCTTTATTAGATCGTGAAGCTTTGCGGGTTGTATCATCTCTTCCTAAATGGAATCCGGGAAAGAAAGATGGAGAATTTGTAAATATTGCATATACTGTTCCTATTAATTTTCAACTAAAAGATTTAATCGATAAGCCTGTTGATTCACCAGATCCATTGTATTCAAGAATTAAGAATTCATCCGATTATCATCTGGAAAATGTTCTTAAAACTAATGTGATTAGGAACAAAGAATATGTTGTAGTAGAGAAAATGCCACAGTTTATTGAGGCAAATGGTAATTTGAGAAAATACATCGCAAGAAAAATTCAATATCCGGTTTTGGCAGCAGAACAAGGCTACGAAGGACAGGTTTTTGTTCAATTTGTTGTAAAAACCGACGGAAGTGTTGCAAAAGCGAAAGTAATAAAGGGAGCAAATGTTGAACTAAATAAGGAAGCCTTACGAGTTATTAATAGCATGCCTAATTGGGTGCCTGGCGAGCAGCATGGAAAAAAAGTTGAGGTTAAATATACAATTCCGATACGTTTTGCTTTGAACTAATAAATTTTTTTACGTATATTAACTAAGAATTTAGTTGTAAAACTAAATTCTTAGGAATAAAACCAAACCAATTTATATTGTCTAACCAAAAAACCTTTATTATGGAAGTTAAGAAAAACCCCCGCTATGATTTGGAAAAAAAACGAGGTTTATTTTTACAAATCGGATTCCTTTTAAGTCTTATAATAGTATTAATGGCTTTTGAGTATAAAACCCCAGTTGGGCAAACGGCAGATTTAGATTTTGATGTTCTTGAAGAAATGGACGAAATTATTCCTATAACCGTGCAGGACAAACCTCAGCCCAAAGAAGTTCCTAAAATTAAAGAGATGCTTTTAACTGAACTGACTTTAGTAGAAGATGATGATGATGTACCTGATCTTGATATTAAAGATTCTGATATTAGTGAAGATGATTCCTATGTTATTGCGGATGTGAAAGAGGAAATAGAGGAAGATGTTGAAGATGTGCCATTCGTAAGGGTTGAGCAAATGCCAATATTTAATCCTAAAAAGAATAATACCTATGATGAGGGATTAAAAGATTTGTTTGTAACCATGCAGAAAATGACCAAATATCCTATCGTGGCTCAGGAAAATGGAATTGAAGGAAAGGTGTATGTTCGATTTGTAGTTACAAAAACAGGAAATATCGAACAGATTCAAGTAATGCGGCCTGTTGATCCTTCTCTGGATAAAGAAGCAATTCGTGTTGTGCAAAACCTGCCAAAATTTAAACCAGGAATGCAAAGAAACAGACCTGTAAGTGTTTGGTTCAGTGGATACATTTCATTTGTACTGCAATAGGTTTTTTTTACAACCGTATAACTAAAAGGTTAGTTTACGAACGAATGAAAACCATTAAATGTTTCACCAAAAAATTCATGATTATGCAAGTAAAAAAGAATCCCCGATATAATTTAGAGAAGAAAAGAGTGCTGTTTTTGCAATTTGGTTTCTTAATTAGTTTCTTATTTGTGCTGATGGCCTTCGAATACAAAGTTCATATGAATGAACCGGAAGATGTCGTATATGATACAATTGATGATATGGAAGAATTGACACCGGTAACTTTTTGTGAACCGGAGAAAAAAACGGAGCCGCCAAAAGTAAGGAAAATAGATTTGATTGACTTGTTGGTAATCGAAGAAGAGCCGGAAGAGGAATATATACCTGAGGAATCAGCCGATGATCCAAATGCAGCAGTAGACTACAAGCCTGTTTACACAGAAGAAATTGTTGATGAAGTAAATCCTTTTGTAAGCGTACAGGAAATGCCAATTTTTAATCCTCAAAAAAATAAAACTTACGAAGAGGGGTGCAAAGATTTGTTTGTTACGATGCAAAGAATGGTTAGGTATCCAATAGCAGCCCAAGAGTCAAGTATTCAGGGTAAAGTATATGTGAAATTTGTTGTAACAAGAAATGGAGACATATCAAATATTCAGATGATTCGTAAAGTGGATCCTTTATTGGATGAAGAAGTTGTTCGTGTGGTACAAAATTTACCAAAATTTAAGCCTGGCAAACAATTTAATAAAAAAGTGCCGGTATGGTTTTCTGGTTATATTAATTTTGTTTTGCAATAAGTTTTCGTTGTACATAAGTCCATGGAAGTTTGCAACTATTACAGCTGAAATTCGTATATTTAGGTATAAAACGTGTTTTGAACTCATCCTCTTATGAGGACTTAAGCTAAACATTATTAGAGGTTTTTGGTGATGTTTGGTTTTTGTCATTACTGATACTCTACTTTAAATATTTAAAATGTTTAGCTATGATTCCCAAAAAGAGTCCAAATGCTGATTTGGAAAAACGAAAATCATTGTTTTTTGAAATTGGTTTGGTGGTGGCCTTAGCATTAACTTTTATATCTTTTGAATGGCCAACAAGAGTAAGAGAGGTCGTTGAAATTAGAAATTTGGTTGATTTAAAATTGGATGAAGAAATAATTCCAATCACCCGGCAAGAAGAAATTAAAGAGAAACCCAAACTACCACCCAAACTTCAATTAACCGATGTTATAAATATTGTTGAGGACGATACTGAATTGGAAACAGAAATTGAAATCGTTGAGGAGAACCTTAGTCAGGAAACTGAATTTGAAATCGCTCCACAAGAAGTATTTGTTGAGGAGGAGGTTGACGATGAAATGAAAATTTTTGTTATTGTTGAGGAAATGCCAATATTTAGGCCTGATATCTGTAAAAACAATGTTGAAGGTAATTTGGAACTGTATAGATACATAAATTCGAGTATCAGATACCCTGTTATTGCACAGGAAAACAATATTACAGGAAGAGTCTATGTTAGTTTTGTGGTGGGAAAAGATGGTGGTATTTCAAAAATAGAATTGCTTAGGGGAATTGACCCTTCATTGGATCAGGAAGCTCTGCGTGTAATTCGAAATTTACCCAAATTTGAACCAGGTAAGCAGAGGGGAAAGCCAGTGAAAGTTTCTTACTCCGTTGTAATAAATTTTGTGCTTCAGTAATAAATATTACAATACAGATTAATAAAAGTAAAGCCTGCAAAACTATTCTGCAGGCTTTTTTAATTATAATATCATTGATTGAATTTCTTCAGCCTCTGCATGTTTTTTTAATAGAGCAATTGCTAAATCCATTGCTTCAGGCAGAGCTTTCTCAGCCTGAAAACTAATAATGATCATGAGAAAGTTTTGACAATTTTCATTAATCTGGGTTCGTAAAGAATCGCTTGTAGGACTTCCAAATGCTCCCAGATCATCTCTGAAAATGGGTAGTCTGTCTATATTTAAAATGCCTCGTCCGATTCCTTCATAGGTTTCGTCAGCTTTTCCAATTCCAAAGCGGACAACACCTTCTATTTTGTCAGCATTGTATCCTCCAATTGAAAATCCACTTTTTATAGACACCAAGTTTAATAAATCCACTACATTATTTATTTTGTACAGACCTTTCCCATTTACAATTCTTCGTAACAGAGATTCTGCTGACAAGCGGTACCTGCTGGGATCTTTTCCAACTGCCCGATATCCTTTTCTTGAACTATTTATACTTGGAATATCTTTAATACCGGCAATTGCCAGTTTCTCTTGAATGTTTATTGTGCTTTCATTTATTGTCTGCCAAAGATCTGTGCATTCTTCTTTCGTATTTACCCTGCATTGAATAATGCCCAGGCGAAGAGATGGACAAATTTGTTTTAGTTCTGCTTCTATTTCTATTTTAGTCATATCAATTTTCATTCGCTAATCAGGATTTTCACTAATTGGCAATTTGAATGCAAAATACAGATTCTACTTATTTTATTGCAATTAATAACAGGAATAAATTTAATTTCAGAATCAGAAAAAATTTTATCATAAACTTTTTATCAGGAAAGATATTCGTTAACTTTAGATGATAATGACTGAAAAAATGACCTGTAAAACAGCTTTAATAACTGGTGCTGCAAAGCGAATTGGAAAATCTATTGCTATGCACATGGCAAAGAATGGTTTTAGTATTGCCATTCACTACAATTCGTCTAAAAATGATGCAATTTTGTTACAAACAGATTTGGTGAATAGGTATCCAGAACAAAAATTTAAGATTTTTAAAAGTGATTTGAATTCTGCTCAAGACACAGACCGTTTGATTGATAAGGTTTTACTGCATTTCGAGACGATTGACGTTTTAATAAATAATGCATCTGTTTTCGATTCCGGAGTAATTCAGGAGACTTCGCTAAAGTTGTTTCAGGATCAGATGAATGTGAATTTATTTGCCCCTTTTATTCTGTCAAGGGATTATGCCATGAACTGTGAAAAAGGATTGATTATAAATTTGTTGGATACTCGAATTGCAAACTATTCTAATTCGCATGCGGCTTACAGTTTGTCGAAAGTTGGATTGGCTCATTTAACGAAAATGGCTGCGCTTGAATTTGCACCAAAAATTAGAGTCAATGGAATCGCTCCTGGCGCAACTCTTCCTCCAGTGGATCAAGGGGTGGAATATTTGCAGAAGCTTGCAGAAAAAACACCAATGAAGATTTCAGGTGGAATTGAGCCCATCTTACAATCACTGGATTATATATTGGCAAATCAGACCCTAACCGGACAAATTTTGTATTGCGACGGAGGTGAACAACTCTTATAAATTATAATATATGGCTATTATTCGGGTGAAAAATTTGTTGATTAGAACTTATATTGGTTTTAATGAAGACGAACTTCGTAACAAACAAGATGTTGTGATTAATATGACAATTAAAGCTGATGTAGACAATGCTATTGCTAATGATGATGTTGATAATTCATACAATTACAAAACAATAACCAAAAAGGTGATTGTGCTTGTGCAGGAAGGTAAATTTAAAATGTTGGAGAATTTGACCCGGCAAGTATTGGATTTAATTTTGAAGAATCCCCAAGTGGAGTGGGCGAAAGTTGAGGTAGATAAACCTCATGCTTTGCGTTTCGCAGAATCTGTATCAATTGAATTAGAGGCTTACAGAGAAGGTGTTTCTTAAACGGAAGTTTCACTAAAGTAATATACAATGAACGATTGTATCGTAGGTATAGGATCGAATATTAATCCAACAGAAAACATTCGGAAGATGCTATGTCTTTTGTCGAAAGATCATTTGCTGAAAAAACATTCCAAATGGATTAGAACAGCGCCGATTGGAATTACCAATCAGGAGGATTTTATTAATGGAGCTGTGAGGTTAAGAACGCATCACTGCCGTGAGGAATTCAATTTGTATTTGAAACAATTGGAGGATAAAATGGGAAGGGACAGAAGTCTTCCAAAGTTTGGTCCGCGTATAATCGATTTAGATATTGTTGTATGGAATGATGAAATTGTGGATGAGGATTATCATTCAAGAGATTTTTTAAAGAAATCGGTGGATGAGCTATTGCTCGGCTAATTTCTGTTTTAGTTGTTTTGCAAGCTCAATATCTGCTGCAGCCCAGTTAATTTGATCTAATTCGCTAAACTCAATCCATTTGTAATTTTGATGAACTTTTAGGATTAATTCACCCGATAGATGTTCTGCAAAGTAGCTCAGTAAGTGAATTGGTTTGTTGCCATAATCAAAGATGCTGTCTCCAAAATAGTCAAGAACTTTTGTTTCAATTCCAAATTCTTCAAACAGCTCTCTCCTAAGGCATTCCTGAGGTGTTTCGTCAGATTCAATTTTTCCGCCCGGAAATTCCCATTTGCCGGATAATTCGTCATCCTTACTTCGTTGGGCAATAAATACCTTCCCGTTTTTAATGATTATTGCAGCTGTAACTTTGATCGGCTCCATTAGATATTGGAAGATGAAGGCGTTAATTCTTCGAGCAGATCGGATGCCAAACGAACAAGATTTTTGCAGGACATACTGTAGTTGAATTTGATATCGAAACAGGTAAGGTATTCAGATTTTTCTTGAAAACGTCTGGTGAATTCAGCCGATAATTCAGGCTTATCTTTCAGCAATTCTAAAGCCGCATGGTAAGCACCGCAATTGCCGTCTTTTGCTTTTCCGTTGCCAAATTTTGAGCATTCGTTTATCTCATCATTAGTAATCCCAAACTCTGTTTGAAAAGCTTTGTAGATTGCTTGAGCGCAGTTGTAATAACCAGGTGGTTTGTGAAAATATTTTAGGGCTATATCTGCCTTTGGGTTTTTATCGGAAAAGCTCATTGTTTAAAATATTGCTTTGGTAACAGGCAAATGTAGGCTTTTCCAAAAATATTATCCAAAAATTGGTATACTTCTTCAGCATATATGAAAAAAAAAGAATGACACTGCTCATTTTATATTGGAGAAAATCAGCGAAGAGTGTTGGGGGATTCTGGCTTGCTTTTTTATGATTAGCAAAATGTGTATTTCATTAAAAAAGAGAAGTCTTTTGTAAGCTAAATGGTAAGACTTGGAATGCTTCATGTCTTATTTATCACCATGAAAACTCCAATTAATACTAATGATCACAATAAAATTAATGATGGCAGCAATTTGATTGCCATTTTTTTTGTCAATACTCTTGTTTTTAATATATGTCTGAATTTTATATGTTTTAGACGGAGTTAGAGGAAAAAGGCAGTTATTTTTAAAGGAAATTATTTTTAGTCAAAAGTTTAAAATCATTCAGTTATTTCAATGCAGTTTCCCTCAGGATCTAATATGACACTTTCGTAACAACCATCTTCTGTTGTTCTTGGATTTTCCGATATGCAAAACCCAACTTCTCTTATTTTATGTTTTGTTGGATTGAAATTTTCTCTTTTAGCAATTTGATTTTCGATTCGTTGCTCAGCGAAAAAGTATTGGAATTCTTTTCTGAAAATTCTAATAGTAATAAAGAATTTTCGTAATAATTTAAGCCAATCACCTTATCGCCTTTAGCAATATTCAATTCTGCCTCAGCAAAAAAGAGCTCCGATAATATTTTTAAATGCCCATTCGTGTAATTGTGTATCGTAAGCAAATCTTCGGTGAGTTTTTCTTTTGGGAGATTTCTAAAAAAGGAAGCATCCTTTTTTAAAAAATCGAGATAAGCATTGTCAAGTAGTCTTGTTGCCTGAGTTAAATCACCATTTTTAATCAAACTTAAAAGGAGAGCGATTAAATCAGCAATCATTTCAATCATTCGCATGATAAAGTCTTTCTGGTACATAAATTTTATTTGGAGTGTTTTTTTGTTTCGTAATTGTAAAAATAATCAGAAAAAATTAAGAAGTATATCTAATTATTGGATTGTTTTTTGTTAATCAGCGGTGTTTTTGTAAATTCGAATTTTGCAATAGAATACAGATGATTGTATTCAGCAATCTATATCAATACATTAAAGTTTATTATTATGTCATATATTGATCGGTGTCAAAAATTGAAATTGGCCTTTGATGGAGGAGAATCAGACTTTGATGAGATGGAATTTAGGGAGTATCAATTTCATTCTTTAGCACACGATATTTTACCTGGAAAAACCAACTATTATTGTGAAAGTCATAAGTTGGATCTTATTGAGAACATGTTCGCTCAGAATGAAATTGGTGAAATACAGGACGATGTTCATATGGATGATGTTGTTGTTGAGGAAAATCAAAACTTCAGTTATAAGATATTAAAACCCAAAGGGATTAGTAAGATAAAAAAGCTGACGTTTATTTTTCATGGCTTTAATGAAAAAACGTGGGATAAATATCTACCTTGGGGACAAGCTATTTGCGAGAAAACACAGAGTGCAGTTGTCTTTTTTCCGATTGCATTTCATATGCAGCGTGCACCAAAGCACTGGAGCGATAAAAAGGCAATGTTTGAATTGAGTAAAAAACGAAAAGCCCAATTTCCAAATATTATTGGCTCCTCATTATCTAATGTAGCCATTAGCATGCGGCTTCATTCCATGCCGCAAAGGTTTATATGGTCGGGTTTACAAACCTATTACGATATCATTCAATTTATTGAAGAGTGTAAAAGTGGCAAGCATGAATTAATCGATAAGGATTTTAGTTTTGATATTTTTGCATACTCTATTGGAGGTTTTTTGGCTGAAATTCTGAAGTTAACAAACCATAAAAATTATTTTAGTGAAACAAAGCTGTGTTTGTTTTGCAGTGGTGCTGTATTTAATCGATTGTCTCCGGTTTCTAAATTTATTTTGGATAGTGAAGTCAATGTTACTTTATATTCTTATTTGGTTGAGCATTTCAGCAGTTTTTTAAAAAAAGACAACCTTTTGCATCATTATATTGAAGAAGATCATTTGGAAGGAAAGGTGTTTCATACCATGTTGGAGTACAAAAACATGAGATATTTTAGAGAATCTTTGTTTAAAAAAGCTGAAAATCAGATTTATGCGATTGCCTTGAAAGGAGATTCTGTTTTTCCGACTTACGAGATTGAAAATACCTTGAAAGGAGCCTCCAGAGATATTAATATTACTGTTGAAGAACTTGATTTTTCATATTCATATTCGCATGAAAATCCATTTCCAATGAATAAGGCAGATTCTGTAAATATTGAAGAAAGCATGGATTTGGTATTTAGTAAAGTTTGCGATTTTTTTAACCGGAAATAAATCTGATTGGACTAGGAATTTTGAATAATAGGCATCTATTAACATCAGAACGGTATTAGGGCTTCAAATAAAATTTCAACTGGATGCAAGGCTTCCCGTTCTGTTTCATCCTTTATCTGATGACGGCAGGAGGTGCCTGAAGCAGCTAACAATGTTGTTTTTGGAGTATTTCGCACCTCGGGAAGAAGTACCAGTTCACCAACTTTTTTACTTAAATCGTAATGCTCTTTTTCGTAACCAAAGGATCCGGCCATGCCACAACAGCCTGATTGTATTTCTGTTGCGATGTAATTCTCTGGAAAGCTTAATATTTCTTTTATAGGTAAGGATGAAGCAAGAGCTTTCTGGTAACAATGTGTATGGAATTTAATTTCTTTTTTTGCTGAAGTAAATTGTTCTTTTCTAATTCTGCCGTTTTTCATTTCCTGATGCAAAAACTCTTCAATTGTAAAAGTATTTTTCGATAGTCTTTTAGCATCTTCTATCATATTCGGAGTAACCAACTCAGGATACTCATCACGAAAAGTAAGTATTGCTGATGGTTCAATACCAATGAGCGGACATTCTTTCGTGATTAAGTCTTTAAGCAGGTTCACGTTTTTTATTGCCAGGAATTTAGCCTTTTTCACCAAGCCTTTCGATAAATAAGTTCTGCCGCTTTCTTCATGTTTTGGAATAATAACCTGATAGTTCAGACGTTCAAGCAGTTGAATTGTTTTAATGCCTATTGGAGTATCGTTATAGTTTGTAAATTCATCAGCAAATAAATATATCTTCTTATTATTTGATTCTTTTTTGGATGATGAATGCCATTTTCGAAGTGTTGTTTTATGCAATCTGGGAATGCTTCTTTTTTCAGCAAAACCAAGATTTTTTTTTACTATTTTGCCTATTGTGGGATGTTGATTCACATAGTTGAACAGGCTGGGAGCATAACTACCCAATTGATTTATTTTCGTGATGTTGGCAATTAGCCTACTTCTAAAAGGAACTGGATTTGAATCGTAATATTGTTGTAAAAATTCAGCTTTTAGCTTGGCCATATCAACGCTCGACGGGCATTCCGATTTACAAGCTTTACACGATAAGCATAAATCTAAAATGTCATATAATTCCTTGTGATTGAATGGATTGATTTTGTCTGAGTCGGTAAGAAATTCACGAAACAGATTGGCTCTTGCCCGGGTAGTTAGTTTTTCATCCAGTGTGGCCTGATAACTTGGACACATTCCCTTGCCGGTGATATGAGTGTTTCTGCAATCGCCGGATCCGTTACAACGTTCTGCAGCACGAACAATTCCCATGTCGTTGGAGAAATCGAAATAAGTTTGAATATTACGGGTTTTCTGATTGGGTTCATAACGCAAATGGGTATTCATTTTTGGCGTATCTACAATTTTACCGGGATTAAAGATGTTGTTGGGATCCCAGCATTGTTTGATATCCCGTAAGAGCTGATAGTTTTGTTCTCCAATCATAATGGAAATAAATTCACCACGCAGTCTTCCATCACCATGCTCACCACTCAACGATCCATTGTACTTTTTCACAAGTTTCGCAGAATCCAAACCAATGGTATGAAATTTCTCCTGATCTTTGGAATCTTTCAAATTTAACACAGGCCGCATGTGAATTTCTCCGGTTCCAATATGCGCATGAAATATGCATTGTATTTCATGTTTTTTCATTAAATCCTTAAATTCGGTAATGTAATCGTATAATATTTCAGGAGTTACCGAGGTGTCTTCAATTAAAGAAACTGGTTTTGCATCACCTTTCATATTCGATAAAATTCCCAGAGCTGATTTGCGTAAATCCCAAACTCGCGACATGTTATCTGCTCCTGAAACTATTGGGAAATGATAGCCAAGTTTTTTCTCTCGAAATTCAGCTTCCATTTCCCGGGCAATTTTCTCGATTTCGTTTTTTGATTCTCTTGCAAACTCAATTATGAGCAATGCACCCGGATTTCCTTTTAAAAAGAACCGGTTTTTTGCTTGTGTAATATTTCCTTCAGTTAATTTCAGAATCTGATCATCCATTAATTCAACTGCACCCGGATGATATTTTAAGGCAATAAGATTCCCTTGAATTGCCTCTTCTAAATTTTCAAAATGAGCACAAATCAATGCTTTTTCTTTGGGAGGAACTGGTACCAGACTTAATTTTATTTCGGTTGTGAGAGCCAATGTTCCTTCTGATCCAGCTAAAAGCTGACTAAAATTAAAAGCTTTTCCCTTTGAATGAAAAGGAGAGGAGGATGCTAATATATCAATGGCATAACCGGTATTTCTTCTTTTTATTTTCGGATCGGGATATTCTCCTGCAATTGCTTCCTGATTTTTATCAGATGACAGAATACTTTTTATTTGCTGATACAATTTAGATTCTAAACCTTTGTTTTCATTGCATTTACGTTCAAATTCTTCATTGCTTAAAGGGGAAAAAACCGCTTTACTGCCATCGCTTAGCAGGCAAGTTACTTCGATAGTATGATCGCGTGTGCTCCCATAGATAATAGAATGCGATCCGCAGGAATTATTTCCCAGCATTCCACCCAGCATGCAACGACTGCTGGTTGAGGTTTCCGGACCAAAGAACAAACCGTAATCTTTTAAATACAGGTTTAATTCATCAAGTATTACACCAGGCTGAACCCGAACCCAGGCTTCCTCTTTGTTGACTTCAAGAATTTTAGTGAAATGTTTTGATATATCAACCACAATTCCATTACCAACTACCTGTCCGGCCAAAGATGTTCCTGCAGCTCTTGGGATTAGTGATAAATTTTCATCAGATGCAAATTGGATTAAATGTTGTAAGTCACCTTCTGTTTTAGGATGACAAACTGCAAGAGGAAGAACTTTATAAGCGGAAGCATCAGTTGCATAGATAAGACGAGTGGTTATATCGCGATGTAGTTCTCCTTCCATTTTGCTTGTAAGTTCCTCAAATAAAAGGCTTTGTTTTGTTAGTTTCATAGGGCTGGTGTGATTGTGATAATCGATTCTTTAAAATTGAAATTAATCTTTTATTTTAAAAAGCCGGCTTATTGAGAATGAATATTTATTAAAAAAATCAATTAAAAACTGTAAAAAATTTTTGAATTAGGAATCTAAAGTTTACGTTTTATTCATACTTTTGCAAAGTCGAGATTACAAAACTGATTAAAATACTGAATACCAATGGACTTATTGCAGAAAATTAAGGAGAATGCACGTTTAAGTGGTAAAACAATTGTTTTACCTGAAGGAACAGAGGAGAGAACTTTACAAGCTACTGATATCCTTTTAAGTGAAAAAATCGCTAAGATTATCCTGATTGGAAACCCTGACGAAATCGCTTCTGAGGCGACTCGCTTAAATTTGAAAAATATCGGTGAGGCGATAATTGTTGATCCTAAAAATCATGACAAAATGGAAGCTTATGCTGAAATTTTGCTTGAATTGAGAAAGAGTAAAGGAATGACAATGGAAAAAGCCATGGTTTTGGTTCAGGATCCTTTGTATTTAGCAACCTTAATGATTAAAGCTGGTGATGCAGACGGCGAAGTTGCCGGTGCTTTAAATGCTACGGGTGATGTATTACGTCCGGCATTTCAGATTATAAAAACAATGCCGGGTATTTCTGTGGTATCAGGTGCTTTTATAATGATTTTAAAAGATAAAACATTTGGTGATAATGGAATGATGGTATTTGCAGATTGTGCAGTTCATCCAAATCCTACAGCAAGTGAATTGGCTGAAATTGCCGTAGCTACTGCAAAAACCACAAAAGCAATTGCTAAAATGGAACCTCGTGTAGCCATGTTAAGTTTCTCTACTATGGGATCTGGTAAACACGAAATGGTTGATAAAGTAGTTGAAGCAACCCGTTTGGCAAAAGAAATGGCTCCGGAATTTCAAATTGATGGTGAAATGCAGGCTGATGCTGCTATTGTAGAAGCCATTGGTGCTCAGAAAGCTCCTAACAGTGCAGTTGCCGGACGAGCTAATGTTTTGGTTTTCCCTACTCTGGAAGTTGGAAATATTGCATACAAACTGGTTCAGCGTTTGGCTGGAGCCGAAGCGGTAGGTCCTATTTTACAAGGAATGGCAGCGCCAATTAATGACTTGTCAAGGGGTTGTTCCGTTAGCGATATAGTAAACTTGGTTGCTATAACAGCGAATCAGGCTGCAGGATTATAATAAATAAAATATCAAACAAAATAAAAAACAAAATTCTGATGAACGTTCTAGTTTTTAATTGTGGCAGCTCTTCCTTAAAGTATCAGTTATTAAGTATGGGTGAAGAAGCCACTTTGTTGGCAAAAGGTCTTGTTGAGAGAATTGGTCTTAAAGAAGGCGTTATTTCTCACAAACCAGAGGGGAAGAAGAAGTTCGAGTCGGTTCAGGATATTCCAAATCATGGAGTAGCAATCGACCTTGTACTAAAAGCACTTGTTCACCCAGAACACGGTGTTATCTCAAGTCTTAAAGAAATTGATGCTGCAGGTCATCGTGTAGCTCATGGCGGTGAATATTTTAAAGATAGTGCCCTTATTGATGCGAAGGTTAAAGAATTGATAGCGTCATGTTGTGAATTGGCGCCACTTCATAATCCAGCTAATTTAGAAGGAATTCTTTCTATGGAAAAACTACTTCCGGGTATTCCTCAGGTTGCTGTTTTTGATACATCTTTCCACCAAACACTCCCACCGGAGGCATTCATGTATGGATTGCCATATGATTGTTACGAAACTCTTCGTGTTCGTAAATATGGTTTTCACGGAACCAGTCATAAATTTGTTGCTAACAAAGCATGTGAAATTTTAGGATGGAACATTGCGGATAAGAAAATTGTTAGCTGTCATTTGGGTAACGGAGCATCTGTTTGCGCAATTGATGGTGGAAAATCTATTGAAACATCAATGGGATTTACTCCAAATGAAGGTTTGTTAATGGGTACTCGTACAGGTAATTTGGATTTGGGTGCACTTCTTTATATCGCTGAAAAGAAAAATTTGTCGATTGATGAAACAAACAAATTGATCAATAAACAAAGTGGATTGGCTGGTATTTCAGGTATCTCTTCTGATATGAGAGATTTGGAAATTGCTGCCGAAGGAGGAAATAAAAGAGCTCAATTAGCTTTGGATATGTTTGCTTATCGCGTGAAGCGTTTTGTAGGCTCATATACTGCATCTATGGGAGGTGTTGATTTGGTTATCTTTACTGGTGGAATTGGCGAGAATGATCCGGTTTCCCGTGCTAAGATTGCTGGTGATTTTGGTTATTTGGGTCTTGATTTTGACTTCGAAAAGAATGATGGTTTACGCGGTAAAGACGCAATTATTTCTAAAGAAGAATCAAAGGTGAAAGCCATGGTTATTACAACAAACGAAGAATTGGTTATTGCTTCAGATACACTGCGTATTGTAAGTGCAGTGGACTAATTCGGCGAATAATTATACAGTAAAGCCCTGTCAAAAGACAGGGCTTTTTTTTTGTGAAAATGATATCTTTTTTAACGGCATTCATTGTTGAGTTGTAAGTTAAAAGTCTTATCAGTCATAAAAAAAATCGTTATAAACTTTTTTTTTGAAACAAAAGATCATAATTGTCGTTAAGGTACTAGTATTCATATAATAAATACTTTTTTGCAGTGTAAATCGAAAACTATTCAATGCTTAGAATATCCATCTTATCAGTTCGGTTTTTTCTTATTTTATTATTGATCTCAAATTCATTTTCTTCTGAAGGGCAGAGAACGAATTTTCGGTTTTATCAATACAACAAAGAGAATAAACTAAATGAAGAATTGGTTAAATCCGCTCAGCAGGATTCTTTGGGAGTATACTATTTCGCTACAGACAAAGGAGTATTATGCTTGCAGAATGATCATTTTGTACCACTTATTTTACCAGAAGGGAAATCGAGCTATTTTAAAGAGTTATTCAGGAGAAAGAATGGAGAACTTTTGGCAGTTTCTGATGATGCTGTTTATAAAATTGCTGGATCATTAGAAAAAGCAGAGCTGGAATTGTTTATAGAATGCAATATTGCTCCTTCTCAACCGAAATACCCCAAGCATTTATTTGAGGATCAGAAGAATAATTTATGGATTACGGATTACAATCATATTTATAGGTACAAAGGGGAGGCTGTTGAAAAATTCGAAATGGAGAACCAAAACATGACTTCATCTTATGTGAGATCTTTTCAGTTTCTGGAGTGTGATAATGGAAATTTAATTGTAGTTTCTCAAAAAGGGTGGTTTTATAGCTTTAATAATCAAAGCAATAAATTTATTGGGCTGAATTTTAATCTCAATCTTATTATTCATTCTTCTTTTAAAATAGGTGCTAATGAATTTTTACTGGGCACCTCTCAGGGAGTTATTAAAATAGTGTTTGATTCTCAAGCCAAAGTCATTAGGAAAGATGTGATAACAGAGGATATTATTGCATCTTGTTTCGAAAGGGTTTCTGATAATAAAATTGTAATTGGAACATGGTTTCAAGGTCTTGCTGAGCTTGATATTGCAGATAAATATTCAGTGACCAATGTTGGAGGTTTTCCTTATTTCACGGTTAATGATATTTTTTTGGATGATTTTGGGAAATATTGGGTATCCACAAATTCGGGCGTTGTGCTTATGGAAAAGAAGTTCTTTTCATATCAATTTCAATCTTCGAATTCGGAATATATTGCATCTATTGATCTTACTGATAATGGGAATGTAAATTTTGCCGGCACAACGGGTGTTTTCAAAGTGAATAATAAAAAAGACATTGAGAGGCTGCCTATCAATTTTGCAGGATCGCTAAATGTTTTTAAGACTTCGGGAGATCTAAAATTAATAGGCACCGAGCAGGGGCGGTTTATTGTTTTTAAAGGCGAAGATTTACTTTTGGATATAGCCATTTCAAATCAGGCGGTTACCAGCATTCAGGTTTCTTCAGAACAAATTGCCTGGGTAGTTGCCAACAAAGAATTATTTAAGGTTAATTTAACGACCGGTCAGGTGACGAGTTATCTTGATTCATTTCGGGGACAACGCATCGTGCAGGATATAATCCTGGATTCGAAACAGAATCTTTATATTGGCGGGGAGTTTAAGCACTCCTATTTGTTTAAATATGACTTTGCTAAAGATGATATTATTAATATCAGTAAACCAATTTCATTTGCAATTGGTGAAGATTTTTGGGTGATCGATCTTGAGATGCATAAGGATATGCTCTATATGGGCACTTCGGAAGGTTTGTTAAAATATACTGAAAATCTTGTTGAAAGAGTCGATTTGGGTGAAATGTCAAATAGTGAAGTTAATTCCGTTGCAATAGACAAACAAAATTCAATATGGCTGACGACAAGCAAAGGAGTAGTTCGTAAACGGAAATCTGATATTTCCTTGTTCACACCGGAGCAAGGTTTGCCTTCAAAAACATTCATCAACCGAAGTTTACTGGTTGATTCGAAGAATTATTTATGGGTAGGAACTTCTAATGGTATTGCTTTCGCATCTATTTCAGATTCTATTCTATCAACTCCTATGCCTTTAGTATATGCAGCAGATTACGAAGGGAAGCTTATTCTTCAAAATAGTACTGTATCGATGAGGGCGAACTCGATGTTATTATTGGATGTTGCCGCCAGTATCTATCCGCAAAAACAAAATAAATTTCAATTTTGTACAATTAATGCCTCTCAAAAAAGCCTGGATTGGAAAGAGCTATCGGCAAAAAATCAGATTTTACTATCAGAACTAAAACCAGGAAACTATCAGATTTGCATTCGTGGAAAGCATGAAGGAAATTATACATGGAGCGAACATCGCATTATTTCGATTGTTGTAAAACAGGTATGGTATTTAAGCTGGTACACTATTCTTATCGAACTTTTAATCATATCATTTCTGATTTATTTAACGAATAAATACAGCAAAAGAAGAACAAAGAAGAATCTGTTAGCACTTGAGAAAATTGTCTCTGACCGAACAATACAGCTGCAAAATGCAAATGAGAGTTTATCGACTGCGAATATTGCAAAAGATAAATTTCTATCGATAATTGCTCACGATCTTAGGAATCCGTTTAATGCCATTCGTGGATTTTCAAGGATGCTGATAAAGGATTCTGATATTTTGACAGAAGAAGAAAAAAATGAGCTGATTGAGACTATATATAGAAGTTCTGATGATACATTTAAGCTTTTGGAAAGCTTATTGGAATGGGCCAATGTTCAGAAGGGAAATTTTAAATTAAATGTAGAAGAGTTTGATTTGAAATCTCTTTTGGAGAAAAATCTGAATATTCATAAGAGTTTGGGATTGTTAAAAGGGCTTGACGTAAAAGGTGAATTTGATCATGTAAATGTGAAAGCTGACAAGGCGATGATAGATACTGTGATTCGAAATTTAATGTCAAATGCAATTAAATTTTCATTTCCTGGTCAAACAATTACATTAAGTTCGAATAGGACGAATGGTTTTGTTGTGATTCAGGTTTCAGATCAGGGGATTGGAATGACGGAAAAGCAATTGGAACAACTATTCAAAATTGATACTGTATTTACCAGCGAAGGTACCGCAAATGAATCGGGTACTGGATTCGGACTAATGCTCTGCAAAGAATTTGTAGAATTGAATGGGGGTAAAATTTGGGTGGAGAGTGTAAAAGACAAAGGGACAAGTTTCTTTTTCTCGATTCCCAAAATAACTGAACTCTAAAAAATCTTCCTTTTTGGTCTTGTGAAATTGCAATTTGCAATTTGCAATAATATCACATCTAAAAGATAATATTTGTAGGTTTTGATGTCTGGTTTCAATGCAATTCGTAATTATTTTCTATTTTTGCCTTACACTTAAACAATAAGGATTTAATTTCCTGAAACACATTCACTAAAAAATATTGAAGATGATTACACGTTTAGATCAAATCATTGATGTTCTTAAAAACAGCGAAAAGAAGCGTTTGGTAGCTGCTTATGCGAACGATTCTCATACTATTGGAGCGGTAAATGATGCAGTGCAGCAAGGCATTATTGATGCGACATTGGTCGGCGACAGAGAAATGATAGAGAAAATTTGTGCGGAATACAATTTTGACATCGCTAAGTTTACGATTGTGCACGAACCGGATGAATTAAAAGCGGCCCTAAAATCTGTTGAGTTAATCAACAATGGTGAAGGTGATATGATTATGAAAGGTCTTGTTAGTACAGATAAGTACATGAAGGCAATTTTAAATAAAGAAACCGGACTGATGCCTCCAAAAGCAGTTTTAAGTCATGTTACCGTGATGGAGAATCCAAATTACTACAAATTAATGGTAGTAAGTGATGTTGCCGTTATTCCTCAGCCCGATTTAGATCAGAAGATTGCGATCACCAACTATGTTATAAATGTTGCACGTGCTTTGGGTATCAATAAACCTAAGGTTGCCTTAATTGCGGCTTCGGAACAGGTTTTACCAAAAATGCAGGCGTGTGTCGATGCGGCTATCATTTCGAAGATGGCAGACCGCGGTCAAATTAAAAATGCTTATGTTGACGGCCCTTTGGCTATTGATGTTGCTATTGATAAAGAATCAGCAGAGATTAAGAAATTGGATTCGATGGTTGCCGGTGATGCAGACTGTATGGTATTTCCAAATATAGAAGCAGGTAATGTATTTTACAAGGTGAACACCAAATTGGCAAATGCTGAATTGGGAGCAATGGTTGTTGGGGCAAAATGTCCGGCAATTCTTTCTTCCCGCGGCGATAGCGTAAAAACCAAATTGTATTCTATCGCATTAGCGGCTTTGGTGGCTTCAAAATAAGTTACAGGTGTCAGGTATCAAGAGTGGCCTTTTGTCTTGATTCCTGATGTTTTTCTCACTTCTCAAATCTTTAAAAAATGTCCCCAATACGTTCACTCGGTCAAATGGTCGAACATCTTCGCAAGAGCGGAAAAAAGAAGAAAATTGCTGTAGCATATGCTCAGGATCCAAACACCATTGGAGCAATTGCTAAAGCCATCGCAGAAGGATTTGTAGAGGCTGTTATGATTGGCGATGAAGCAGAGATTAGAAGTAAAGCCAAGGATGAAGGAATTAATCCTGATGTATTCACGATTGTTCATATTCCAAACGATGTAGCGGCAACAACTGAAGCCGTTCGCATGGCACGTTTCGATGATGTGGATGTGGTGATGAAAGGTTTGGTAGGTACCGATAAATTTCTGAAAGCAGTCTTAAACAAAGAGGATGGTTTGTTGCCGCCAAAAGCAGTAATGAGCTACGTTTGTGCATTGGATTTGCCCAAATACAACAAGCTTTTGTTTGTTTCGGATACAGCAGTATTGCCTTTTCCTGATTTGAATCAGAAAATTGCTATGGTGAACTATTCGGTGAAAATGGCCCGGAAGTTTGGGATTGAAAAACCAAAAGTGGCCTTGATATCGGCAACAGAGAAACCAAATACAGCATTTCCGTCGAGTATTGATGATGCAATTATTTGCAAAATGGCCGATCGTGGTCAGATAAAAGATTGCATTGTTGATGGTCCATTGGATGTGTTTTTGGCTTGCGATCCTGCTTCGGCAGAGATTAAAGGAATTCCAACACCAATAAATGGTGAGGCAGATTGCCTGGTATTTCCATCATTGGAAGCATGCAACTCATTTTACAAAGGATTGATGCTGTTTGCGGGTGGTGAGCTGGCTGGCTTAATTCAGGGAACAACAAAACCAGTTGTGGTGATGTCGCGAAGCGAAAGCGAAAAATCGAAATTCTATTGCATTGCACTGTCGGTTTTAATGGCAGACTAAAATATTTGGTAATTATCAATTGATAATTGAAGAGGCGCGAAGTATCGTGTCTCTTTTTTTTGCGTAAAGAAGTTTAACCACGAAGAAAACGAAGTAATTCTTAAAGAGGCAAAAAGGGAAAAGATTGAAACACAAAGAACACGAAGGCATTCACAAAGTGGCACAAATGCTAAAATAATTATACCACAGAGGCGCAGAGAAGAAGGGTTGTATTGCTTGTGTTATTTGATAATTATTAATTTACAACATCAAATTCACAAAAAATATCCTATCCAAAGACTGTGTTCGACTCCGTGTCTCAGTGGTGTAAAATAATTGGTGAAGCCAAAGAAGTTTAACCACGAAGGAAAAAGAAGTTATTCACAAAGTGGCACAAAGGCTAAAATTGAAGTATTCTCAGAGCTGGGAAAAATAATTGAACCACAGAGGCACAGAGAAGAACAAGATAGCGTATGCTATTTTATAATTATTAATTCCTAACTCATAATTCAATTCCTATCTTTGTTAAATGACAAAAGCAAAACCATATTGCCTGATGCCCTGGATACATTATCATGTAGGAAATGCCGGACGTGTAAAAGCTTGTTGTGTTGCCAATATTCCTTACGGCGATTGCAATACTCAGTCTTTAGCCGAAATATGGAATGGCGATGCCATCAACGAATTAAGAGCGAAGTTTGCCAAAGGAGAAAAAGATTCCCGCTGTGCAGTTTGTTGCCGTATTGAGGAAGCCGGAGGGAAGAGCATACGACAGGAAACACACGAAAAGTTTGGTGCCGATTTTCAGGAGAAGGAAACGAATTTGCCTTTTACTT
Organism: Labilibaculum sp.; assembly: GCF_963664555.1. Taxonomy (GTDB): domain Bacteria; phylum Bacteroidota; class Bacteroidia; order Bacteroidales; family Marinifilaceae; genus Labilibaculum. The sequence goes on from NZ_OY761461.1 coordinate 2,428,609, forward strand.
TTGACATCCGTTTTTCGAATGCCTGTAATTTTGCCTGCCGCACCTGCTGGCATGGTGCCAGTTCAGGATGGTTTCCCGAGGCAAAACAAATGAAACGTAATTTAGGTGAGAAAGCTTTATTGCAGAATATTCAGGATTTTGATGCGTTTATTGCAGAAACAGGAGAAGCCTTGCTGCAGGCCAAAGAAATTTACTTTGCAGGCGGCGAACCTTTGCTTACCAAAGAACATTACCTTTTGCTTGATTGGCTGGTGAAAAATAAAGCCACACAAATTCACTTGCGATACAATACCAACTTTTCCCTGCTTCAAATGGGAGAGTACAATGTATTGGATTACTGGAAACAATTTTCGAAAGTAGAAATATTGGCGAGCATCGATGCACATGGTAAACTCGGTGAATACATCCGAAAAGGCTTTGATTGGGAGCAGTTTCAGGCGAACAGGGAATTGATTCGCAAACACAGGCACATCAAATTTCTCATTGCCCCAACCATTTCAGTTTTTTCCATTTTGAATTTGCCTGCTTTGTACCAGATTTGCCTGCTCGAGCAGATTATTGAAGCCGATGGCCTTTACATTAATCTACTCGACCGTCCTTTGCATTACAATACAAAAGCACTGCCCGAAAGCTATAAACAGAAGGTGGTTGCAGCCTTTCATCAATTTTACCAATGGGCAGCAAAAAAACAGATTCCCCAATCGGTGATCCGCCAATTTAAAGAATGCGAATTCTATATGCTAAGCGATGATCTTTCGAAACAATGGAAAAGCTTTGAGAAGGAAACGGCGCTTTTGGATGAGATGAGGGGAGAGAGCCTTGATGAGGTGCTGATTAGGACTTATGAATTCTGAGAATGAAGACACAATCCAGAAGTGTGTCAATTAGATTATTTCATAAAACGGTCTGAAAGGTTTACTATCATTGTCATTCTGAGCTTGTCGAAGAATCTTTAGCTGTGAACAGCAAATGTTTTGATATTGCTCATTTCCCCTTGTGTCTTATTTATGCTTTTCCATCACTTTGTCAAATCGGCTGTCCATACAAACACTGATATCGGTGGTTATAAATTTCCCATTGTAAAACAGACTGAAAATTGTTGCGGGGGTTGGTGCAGATTGAGCCAGTTCCATACTGTCCAGTTGAATAATTTTTAACGGCAGGTTTCTTTTTTTTGCTGTTTCAACCATCGAATTTCTTACGTGATACTCTGAGAACGGACAACGATTTGAATAGTAAACCACTAATCCATTTTTATCAATCATGTTGTTGCTTTTTACAGAATCTTTAAATTTTGGATTGTCAGCCTTGGGGTTTATCTTTTTCGCCAATAAACTAAATCCGGAAGGCAGCTCCTCAAAAGTTTCAAATTCTTGTTTTAAGAGCCATTTAGTATTGTTCATAAAGTGAAACTTTTTCGTTCCAACAACTGTAACCAGACCGTTTTTGCCTTGTGATTCAGCATCTTTAAGGGCGAGTCTTACTAATTCTTTTCCGTAACCCTTACCTTTGTATTGGCCCGAAACCCAAAAACAGTTTACCAACAAATAATTTGCGGCTTCAATGGGAACCCATCCTTTTTCAGCGGGGCCATATTCGATAAAGACTTTCGCTCTTGCATCAATTCTTCGGAATACGTATTCGTTGTCGAATTCCTTTTTCAGCCAGTCTTTTTTTAATTCGTAACTGTCCTTGCATTTTTTGTCTGAGATAGCACAACAAATATGTTCCTTGTCAATATTTGATTGATTCAGTGTAATAATTTTTTCCATTTTTCTTATTTCGCTTGCATGCTTTTACCAAACATGAAAATGATTCATTCAATAGAGTCTGTGAGTATTACTTTTACCCGGTTGGGAATTGTCGGGCAGCTTACCTCAGCCATCATTTTATTCCTCCTTATGCTTGCCAATAGTGATTGGAGTGCCTTTAATTCCCGCGTAAAAAACAATGATCTCGGCAGGTACAGTGCCATCGTTTTTCCCGTAATGCCATTGGTTTACTAATTCAACAATGGATTCACCAGCTTTAAGGTGAAGCGTGTCGTTGGTTTCACTAATTACAGTTAATTCCCCTTTTAATAAAACGCCTGCATTAATTTCAGGATGTTTATGCAGCTCCAGTTTTGTTTTGGGAGGGATAGTTATTTTCAAAATAGTTACTTCTGCATTGCCATCAGGATATTTTGGAAGGGGAGTGCCATTCCAGCTTTCAGATGTTTTGCTTAAAGTAATAACTTCGGTCTTGCTTGTTTCACTGGTATTGCAAGCAAACAGTAACAGGCTTGAGAAAGAAAACAGGATCAGTAATTTTTTCATTTTAAAATAGTTTGTTGATTCAAAATTGTTTGTAAAGGCTTCGATTCATAATCTACAAGAGAAGTCTGACGACCCTGCTAAATTTCTTGTTCAATTTCAGTGAGTCGACAACTCAAACCGCTAACCAAGTGCGGTACAACACGATACAATCGTGCAGTAGCGGGGATTTTCAACCTAAAAAAAGAAGCTTTAAGAGCTCGCTAATTAGAAAACTTTTAAAGCTTCCATCTTATTTTTTAGAAATATTATTTGGTTGTGCAACGGTTACTTTTGTTGTGTACCGTATTCACTATTTACACTAGTATTCTATGTATTTAACTGTGTCAATTTTAGGCAAAGTATCATGAAGTAACACAGTTGGCAAATATACTGTTGAGACTCTTGAGTCTATTCTTTCTGCAAGTGAACTTTTTGTAAATCTAAATCGAACTTTGGATACGCCATCTTTTGGATAATGCCTTATTATTTCAACAGGCCATTTTCCTTTTATGGTCCTTAATTTGTGTTTAATACAAATTATATCAAACTCTTTTATACTGTGCGGACGTATACTTGAATAGTTTCGTCTTGCTTGTTTAGCCTGTTCAATATTCTTACCACATATCACATCTTTATCTATATATCCTCGTTTATCTTGATAATAACAGAATTTTGTTTCTTTTGTCGAACATCCTTGTAATGCAAAAAGAACTATAATAAAACCTACTAATTTAATTTTCTTCATAATTCCAATATAGTTCTTCAAATAAAATACTCTAACTCTCAATTAATAATTTGTTCTCCAATTTGTTAACAAGATATGGTACACAACGAAAAATTGTATGAGTAGTGGCAGATTGCGTGGTAGTTTCCTGTCAAACCGCTACGCTGTTTGAGCGGACTACAAACCTTGATATTTACCACATCGCCTGCCATTACTTATACAAAATGTGTGTGCCCTGCATGAGCATGACCACACCCACCGAAAGGTCGTTGAAAATGTTAAATATACAAATTTAGCATAAACAATGATTCTTGGAAGGTGTATTTTTTTTCCAGAGGGTGCAAGTCCCTTATGCACTGTGGTGACTCTCAGAAGCATTAGTAAGTCGCAAGGTGGTTTACCGTGAGGTATGCACTGAAGGAAGCGAGACTACAAAATCCGGTACTGACGAACAGGAACCTGATATGAGGCTATAAGTTTGGATAAGGCAACACATCATGTCGACGTCCCAGCTCTTTAAATAAAGAGAATAAATGAAGTAGTAGATCAGGCAGGCATTGGAGGAAGGAAAATGTTCTTACCAGGGGAGGTCTTGTCAACCACGAGTTGGTTATGGCAAGAAGTCAGCAGAGGCCATAGTAGCTGTAAGACCATGAGCCACAAATAGAGATTGTGGAGGACTCACAGAGCAGTGAAGGGCTGAACGTTAAGTTGTTCCAAATGTTGCAAAGAAGCTATTGTTCACAACTCTAGCTTTGTATTAAGCGGAACAGGGAAAAGAAAAAGCAAACTAAAATGATTGAACAAATACTTACACGTAAGAATATGGTGCGGGCGATGCATCAAGTCCAGAAGAACCAAGGTTCAGCAGGAGTTGATCGTATGCCCGTGACTAAACTCTCAGATCTGATGTCAATTGATAAAGCGGAACTGACACAGAGTGTTCGTTCGGGTAATTATTTGCCTCAAGCCATTTTAGGAGTCGAGATTCCAAAAGGAAACGGGAAGATGCGCTTATTGGGTATCCCGACTGTAACCGACCGTTTGCTTCAGCAAGCTGTACTTCAAATTATCACGGCAAAGTTTGAATTTGAATTTTCGGACTTTAGCTTTGGGTTCAGACCGAACCGAAGTCTGCATCAGGCAGTACTAAAAGCTCAGGGATATATCAACGATGGCTATCAGCATATTGTAGATATTGACTTGAAGACCTTCTTCGATGAAGTCGATCATTGCCATTTACTGCAACAGCTATATCGCAAGGTAAAATGCAAAGCAACAATGCGTTTAATCCGCAAATGGCTGCGTGCCCCGATCTTAATCGAAGGCAAGTTGGTCAAACGCAGAAAAGGCGTACCGCAGGGGAGTCCATTGAGTCCGTTGCTGTCCAATATCATGTTGCATGAACTGGATCGGGAACTGGAAAAACAGGGATTGAAATTCATCCGCTATGCCGACGATTTTAGTATTTATACCAAATCGAAAGCTACCGCCCGAAGAGTTGGGAACAAGGTTTACAAGTTTTTACGAAATAAACTCAAGTTGACAATTAATCGGGAAAAGAGTGGCATTCGGCGACCTGTTCATTTTACCGTTTTGGGTTTTGGCTTTGTGCCTACCTACAGGAAAGGTGAGCGGGGCAAGTACCAACTGATAGTATCAGAAAAGAGTTGGAAGAAACTGAAAGAAAAGCTCAAACTAATCACTCGAAAAACGACACCGATGAGCTTTGAGGAACGCATCCAAAAACTGAATGAGGTTCAGCGGGGTTGGGTAAATAACTTCCGTATGGCAAGTATTTTAGTCAAACTTCAAGATCTCGACGGTTGGCTGCGCAACAGGCTCAGATATTGCATTTGGCACCATTGGAAAAAACTTGAACGAAAACGGAAAAACCTGATTCGTTTAGGAGTTGAACAAGGACAAGCCTATGCATGGTCTCGTTCACGTATGGGTGGTTGGGCGATTGCTCAGAGTCCTATTTTGGTAACTACTATTACTCTTGAAAGATTGCGGAAACGCGGTTATGAATCTATGCTCGACATTTACAAACAAATCACGCCTGTTCGACGTGATTCCTTATTCCCCTTAACTTAACGAACCGCCGTATACGAGACCCGTACGTACGGTGGTGTGAGAGGTGCATCCCGACTATTTTAGTCGGGACCATCTACTCAATTGTAGCCAGTTTTTATCTCATCCATCCTTCAATTATATAATTTCTTTCGGTCAATTTATATTCAGGTTTGTCACCTTTTGGGTCAAACCACAATTCAAATCTTGCTCCATATTTGTCACCCCAAGAACCTTCATAAATTGTAAAATCATTCGAAAATATTCCTAAATCAACAGAATCCACTTTAATCTTTGACCTTTCTTTTAATCTATTTGTTGACAGTTGGTCATTTGATGTTACTTCGTATGCTTTAATGAAAAAGGATCCGCTTTCTTTTGGTTTTAAATCTGTATAATACTTATAAATCCCAGGTTGTCCATATTCTGTCAATACAAAATGATAGTTGTTAAAATCTGATTGAATAGGAATTGAATCTAATGGTTCTGAAATCACTATGTTTTCTGGTATTTTCTTATGTGTTCCATAAAAATCTGGTGGAGAATAAGTGAAAATCATACCCACAAAGAAAAATAGAAATCCTGCCACAATTAATTGAGGAAATAGCAGATACCATTTTCTGATAAACACTTGAACAACGCAAGAAATAATTGAACCTAAAATATTTAAGTAAAACAAAATCAAGGAGAAATCAATTATAAAATCACGTTTAAAAGCAAGTCCAAGAATAAATATTCCAAATGGAATCAGATATGAAATTATAGGAATCCACCATACCCGAAAATAATTTTTAAATCCAGTCTTTATGTAACCTAAATTCATATTTTCAAAATCTTTTTAATCGATGGTTGGTCAACTCTGATAGCTTCTAAAATAGTTCTTGCCAATTCTTTATCTTTCTTTTTAGCTTTATCAAATAAGTCCATCAATCCGCTTACATACAACCTTTCATTCACGGTCATACCACCAAGTCCTACTACGCTATTTGCCTTATTGTAAATTTCTTCTTCAGTCATTTTCTGTTTGCAGTTCTGTTTCTTTAAATTGGCTACAACGTATGTGCAAAGTACAATGTACTTTATATCACTTATCTGTTGCTTTTTGTAAGTTGTTGTTATTCTTCTCTTTATTGTCTGAAATTGTATCTAAAGAACTCTTGATTTTTGCAAGAGATCTTTTACTCCCAGGAGTGCCAACCTCACTTATTTTTGGCTTAAGCCTAAAAGTAAGCATAAAATAAAAACAGAGATGCACGCTGACTCATTTTTTTTATCAATATAAATAGTAAAAAAAAGGCTTTGTTTGCTGCTTAGGTTTTTATTGTTGGTGGGTTTTTCTACAAAAAAAGGGCTTCACATCGTGTGAAACCCTTAGTCTTGTTTTAAACCAATTCGCTGTCTGCCACGTTTGTTTTTTTGCGGCGTTTTACCAACTCATTGTTTTTATCGATTAATTCGGTTATGGTTTTGGCGGTAGCTTCGTAGGTGGCAGGATTTACCTTTGCCATGGTATTCATATAGCCAACCAAGTTATCATTAATCTCTGCGATAATCTTTTTCTTCAATTGACTGGCCGAAGCCAAATCCTTCTTCACACTTTCGCCTTCGGCCTGCTGCAAGGCTATATTTTCGAAATCTTTTTGGGCATCATGCAAACTTGCTGTTATTTCAGCTACTCCCTGCAATTTTGTTATGGCTGCCACAACATCAGGCTTGCTTAAATCGTTTAATAAAGACTCAACATCTGCTGATTCTTCTGCATAATCCTCGTTCTGTATACTCAAACCATATTGATTCAATACATTCTCTACTACTAATGCAGCTTCCTGCATCTCAGCAATAGGAATATGAACATAGCCTTCTACCAACTTAAACAAGGCTCTGATTGCCATATCGCGCACATTGTCTTTCTCTGCCATCTGAGAATAAGCTGTTAATCGCCTCAATGCCTCAATCAGTGCGGTGTTTGTTGCACTTGCATCTTTAATGATGGGGCTTAAATAAGTGTCAGCACTCCAATCGTTTTGCTCAAATTCTTTTAGAATAAGGCTTAGTAATGCACTTGTATCGCCATTGCGGCTGTTCGGTGAAACTTTCTTGATTAATGTCATTGTCTGTAATTTTAATTTTGTATTTGTTAATTATTCAGAATCTTGTTTTCTGTTTTACTCGTATTGTTTTTTCGAATGTTCATTTTTTGCTATTGCTAATAGTAGCATTGAGTGAAAAATCAATATTTCATGCTTTGCTAATAGTAGTATTGAGTGAAAAATCAATATTTCATGCTTTGCTAATAGTAGCATTTGTCAAAAAAACCATTTTTCAGGCTTTACTAATAGTAGCATTGAGTGAAAAAACCATTTTTCGGGCTTTGCTAATAGTAGCATTGTACAAAAAATCAATATTTCATGCTTTAACGATATGATTATTGATCAAAAAACTATTTTTTCTAGTCTTTGCTCTTGTTGGTATTGATCAAAAAACGATTGTTATTCGATTTCATTTTTCTTAAGGTGAACTACTTATGTGAATATTATGTAGAGCGATTAATAAATGTAGTTATTTTTTTTATTAAACAATACATATTTGTATTTAAAATTTTCCAATCATTTTCCCCGATAAATCCCTTAAAAAGGGAGAATTCCTTCGTTCGGTAATTTCTGTCGGTAATAGAGTCTTCCCTTTTTAGGGGAAGTCCAGGCAAGGAAAGGGTGTTTTTTATAGTGAGTTCCATTGTCATCCCGGGGTATCGAGGAATCTGTGAATTAAAGAGGCAGATTCAGAATGATCATTCAATTGAACTTTTCGGACTTTTTATGTTGGTATTTCCGAAAGAATTAGATGTTTTCAGTTTGAAGGATGGGGCTTGTATTGTTGTATTTTTTATTGAACCATAAAGTACACTAAGTTTTTTATGACGCAGCACAATGGGAAAAGTGCAATTCGTGTGGCAGATGTGGAAATTCCGAAGGAATTGTATGCTTATAGTTTTCCTTCGGAATTACAGGAGAATTTGCAGGTGATTTAATGTGGTATCCTCGCCAGGTTTGGTCTGTATTCAATTTATTTGCTTGTACCTGGGCGAATTAATTGAACAAATACTCAATTCCGTTAATCTGCGCCTTTTGAATGGTATCACCAGCACCCCAAGCCGGCGAATAGTTACTGATTATACCTATGCCGGGAGCAAACACATAAACTTGCTCTTCATCGGCCCAGCCAGAAACATCGTAGTAGAATGGCCTGCAATTGTGAAGAACGGTGTTGCCAAAATCAAAGTCGATTTTTTCTTGTACGGTAACATTCCATTGGTCGCCATTCATATTTTCTCCTGTGTATTTCCAGGATTCTCCTTCGGCAAGGGTAAAATCAGCAAAAAGAAATTCATCCGATTGATCGGTATAAAGCTTGTATACTTTGCCGTTTTCTACTCTGTAAAAATCTTCTCTGGTATCGTATAGAGTATCTGCCCTAAATATTTCACTAGTGATTAATGTATATTCCTTATTGTTGATCGTACTGCTTATGCTTGCTTTCCGGATGTAATTTTTATATTCCCATGTATCGCCAATATGCAGTGGGAAGTAATCGTTAAAACATGTTGGTATTTTATCAGGATTAGAATCCTTGTCGCACGAAACTATGGTTACGAAAATAAATAAGATGGCTAAAAGTGTTTCTTTTGTTTTCATGGCAATTTAGATTTATGCTTTTGGTTACTTCTTAACTGGTAGATGAAAAAAGAGCTGTTGGTTGCTCTAAATAAGCACAAAAATTATACCATGGGGCTGGAAAAGTCTTGAAAAGTCTTGAAGAGTCTTGAAAAGTCTGGAAAGGTCTAAAGTCTAAAGATGATTGCGATTGTTTACTGCTTATTGCGGTAATTTTTATTTAACCACAAAGTACACCAAGTTTCTTCACGAAGTAGCACAAAGTAAAAACGTAAATGCTTGACTATTGTAAATAAATATTATTTTTTAATACTCCGTGTTCTCTGTGGTGAATTTTGTTTGATAATGTCTGTGTTAATGGTTATTTATATAACCACAGAGGTCACAGAGCGAAAAAGTATTGATGGAAATAATTTTTTTTGTGTTACTTCGGGTTATCCTTTTGAGTACTTAGTGATTAAACTTTTTAATAAATTGTTCCTTGATTACTGTTTATTGTAAACTGTTCAAGTGCATTGTAAACTTCCTCGGCATTGTGTGTATTCATTAATACATTGCGCAGGGCCGAGGCACCGGTAAATCCGCTGGTGTAAATTTTGAAAAAGCGTCGCAGAATGGCAAAATTCTTCTCACTTCCCCAGGTTGTATCGAATACACGGGTGTGTTCTTTTAAAAGTGCCAGCTTTTCGTTCATGCTCACTTCTCCCTTACCGGGATAAAAGAACCAGGGATTTTTAAAAATGCCACGGCCTACCATTACACCATCAACACCATGCTGTGCCACTTTTTGCAGTCCCTCTTCGTACGATTCCACGTCGCCGTTGCCTATTATTTTGATATGAGGTGCCAGTTGATTTCTTAATTGTACCGCTTTTGCGATTTCGTTCCAATCGGCCATTCCGTTTGATAGTTGTTTTTGTATGCGTCCGTGAATGGTCAGAGCATCTATCGGCATTTCCAAAAGGTGAGAGATCCACGATTCGGTAACAACCTCTTTAAAGCCAATGCGGGTTTTAACGCTTAAGGGCAGATTGGTGGCTTCTTTTGTGGCTAAAATAATTTCTTTGGCCAAATCGGGCTGAGCAATAAGTGCCGAACAGCAGCCATTTTTCACTACATTTTTTACCGGACAACCCATGTTGATGTCTATGCCGTCAAAGTCGGTTTCCCGGGCAATGTATTGAGCAGTTTTGTAGTATTTCTCCGGATCTTTTCCCCAAATCTGTGCAATTATCTTCACGTTTTTCTGCTTCAGCAATGCTTTCTCCGAATCGTTAATCCGCAGGCGGTGCTTTACTTTCTCGTGTCCTACGGGATGGCACATGCCGTCAACCGAAGTAAATTCTGAGAATAGAATGTTCAGTTTCCCTTCCTGCATGGTTTGTAAAACGATCTCGCGAAACGAGGTGTCGGTTACGTCCTCCATAGGAGCGAGTGAGAAGCTGGGAGTTGGTATGTTGTGCCAAAAATTGCTCATGTTTAATTATAAATTAAGAATTATCAATTATTAATGAAAAAGATTTATTGTTATTTATAGATTTCTCATTATTAATTTTTCTTGTGCTGGTGCGCGATTGTATTGCGTTAAAAAACTCAGTGAACCTCAGTTCTTTGTTGTGAAAATTGTTTAACCACAGGGGTCACAAAGCTGCACAGAGAAAAAGCATTGTGTTTTATCCTTTGCTCACCGGTCTAAAGCACGGTGCAGATGATGGTTTGTGTTCCTTGCTTTTTTCTTGTTCCTTTCTACTTCTTCCTTGTACCTTATTTTTCTTGGAGCTTGAAAATTGTATCCCTTTAGGGGTAATTCATAACTTATCATTCCTAATTTATAATTGATTTAGCTTCGGCCTGATCCGCTGTCTGTAAATCTGACTTTTGCTGTATTTATCGTGAAATTTCGACCGCAAAAGGATGCGTTCTTCCAAGGGCAATTGAATAATTTCAGTACACTCATCGGTACAGCACCCTTTATAATGATCGCGGCATTCGCCGCACTGAATAAAGAGCAAATGGCAATCGTTGTTGGCACAATTGGTATGTGTATCGCAGGCCTTTCCACATTGGTGACACTTGGCAATTACTTCTTCGTTGATGCTTTCGCCCAACCGCTCATCAAAAACGAAATTCTTTCCTCTGAATTTTGATTCCAGTCCGAGCTGTTTTATTTCCTGTGCATAGGCAATAATACCGCCGTGCAATTGGTTTACATCTTCGAACCCGTGATGCTTTAAATAAGCACTGGCCTTTTCGCAGCGAATTCCTCCGGTGCAGTAAAGCAAAACTTTCTGATCTTTTTTATCCTTCAAATCCTCTACTACCAAATCAATTTCTTCGCGAAAAGTATCGGCATCGGGGCAAATGGCATTTTCGAAATGCCCGATTTCACTTTCGTAATGGTTGCGCATATCCACAACAATGCTATCGGGATGACTTACCTGCTCGTGAAATTCAAGCGGCGAGAGGTGATTTCCCACATTGGTAACATCAAAGGAATTGTCGTTCAGCCCGTCGGCAACAATTTTAGGACGCAGCTTTACAATTAGTTTGTAAAACGATTTTCCATCATCTTCAACAGCCCATTTTATGGGCATATCCTGCAATTCGGGCAAGCTGTTTAAGTGAGAAAAGAACTCTTCCAGATGGTGTTCGGGCATGCTCATTTGAGCATTAATCCCTTCGCGGGCAATGTATATTCTTTCTTTCCCTTTCAATTCAAACCATTTCTGATACAGTTTATCACGAAACTCTTGTGGATTTTCAATAATCACATATCGGTAAAAGGAAAACGTTTTTCGGCTAAAGTTTTCGTTCTCAAGTTGTTTCTTTAGTTCTTCTTTGCTAAGTTTATTGTGAAGCAGCATTTTGTTATTCTAATTTAGAATTAATAAACATTGCAAAAGTAATGGTTTTTTACATTCAAACAAGCATGAAAAAGACCTGCAAGGTGTAATTAGGACTTGTTAGTCTTAAATTGCTATGTTTGCAGAATCATTTTAACAGGAATTTATGGAAAAGAAATTTTTGATTGTAGGACAGGGGATAGCAGGATCTTTGCTTGCATACGATATGTACAGGGCCGGACTTAATTTTACAATTGTTGCGAGTCCCGATAAAAGTACTGCTTCCAATGTTGCTGCAGGAATGTATAATCCAATTGTTTTTAAGCGGCTTACCAAGAGCTGGATGGTGGATGAAGTTTTGCCTGTTATGACAAAAATGTATCAGGATTTGGAGAATGACCTGGGACATCGGTTCTTGTATCCGATGGATATTATAAAGCCTTTAGCGGATAATGAATCCAAAATGTGGGCAGAACGGATCGAAGACGGCAGCTTCTCCAATTATATTGTGGGAATGGAAAGCAATTCGATTGGGAGTGGCTTTAAAGATTTTAATTCTTATGGAAGGGTAACCAACTCCGGTTATCTTCTTTTGGACAAATTGTTGAAAAAACTGCGGAAGTTTTTTAAATCGAAAGGACTTTTGGTAGAGGCAAATTTTAAGTACAAAGATATCGGGTTTATTGATGGAGAGATTACCTGGCATGGTATTTCAGCCGAAACAATTGTTTTTTGTGAAGGACATTACGCCGCTGAAAACCCATATTTTAAGGAGGTTGGCTTTAACCCGACTAAAGGAGAATTGTTGGAAATTGAGTGCGAAGGTTTATCCGAAGATTATATTTTTAACAAGAATTTATTTGTAATGCCAATTGGAAAAAATCGTTTTAAAATAGGAGCAACCTACGATTGGAAAAATCAGAACGAGGAGCTTACACTCGAAGCCAGAAAGGACTTGCTGGGCCGTTTGGATAATTTAATTTCATTGCCCTACACGGTCGTAAATCATTGGGCTGGAATACGTCCGACAGTAATCGATCGTCGTCCGGTTTTAGGAACACATCCCTTTCACAAACATGTGGCTATTTTTAATGGATTGGGAACAAAAGGAGTAATGCTGGCACCTTATTTTGCCCGCGAAATGGTTCGTTTTCTTTCGGTGAACGATTATCCTCTTGCCAAAGAGGTTGATATTCGAAGATTTTTATAGACATAAAAAACCTCTGCTAAGTACTTTTGTATTTTTAGCAGAGGTTATATCAATTTAGACTCTCTTTATTCTTCTTTCATTTTCGCTTTTTCAACTTTTTCTTCCAAAGCTTTTATACTGTTTTCAGCTTTCTTAATTTTTTCTGATTTTTCCTGATACATTTCATCAGAAGTTTTGCCTTCGCTTTTTTCTTTCTCCAACTTTGCTTTTGCATTCTTGATTTTTTCTTTCGCCATTTTTATTTTTTCATCCGATTGGCTTACCGTTTCGTTTAATTCCTTACGGCATTTTTCGCGGTGCATTTTTGCTTGTTCGGCTCTTTTTTGACCAAATTCCTTTCCTTCCAGTTCTTTATCTTTGCCATAAGCATGCCCTTTGTCTTTCATTTCAGATTTCATGGAATCTTTTTTTTCTTCCATTGATTCCTTGGCATCCTTGTATTTTTCCTTGTGAACCTTTGTGCTGTCCATATGTGATTCACCCTTTTCTTTCAATTTAGTCTTTTTGTCTTTCATTCCTTTTTGAATGGAATCCTTTTGAGATTTATGGACTTTTTCGATTTTTTCTTTTCCCTTTTTTTCCAATCCTTTTTGGGCCATTAGTGCCTGACTGGTGCACATCACAAAACAAATGGAAAGTAAACTTATAATTAATTTTTTCATAGCTGTTTTTTTACGGTTACAATTCTTCTAATAATTGATCCACCTCTTTAGCGGCTTCTTCAATATCATCTTTTGTTTGTTGCAATTCTGTCGCAAGAGAATCAATAAGCATTGTATCAACTTCCTGAATTTCCATTTCGGTTGTAGTTTCAACTTTTTCGGTTTTGGGCTTTTTATCGGCACAGGCCACAAATAGGAAAGAGAAGAGTACAACAAGTAAACTTAATTTTTTCATAATACTTAGGGGTTTAATTAAATAATAACTATCTCGAGGTACAAAGGAACAGAGCACAATGAGCATAAATTCCTTTTTTAGTTAGTGTTCTAAAACTTGTGTTAGTTCGGTTATTTTAGTTGCCAGATTAAATTTAAGAATATTATTTGTGTCTGACACAATAAAAATGATTTGCAACCTGGGTATTTGCAGACTGTTCGATAGAGAAAGGCACTGATCGCAGGGATTTAAGAAACAAAATAGATGCAGCTTGAAAAGCGTAGATGAAGAAGTGGAAACAAGCTGAGAAAGTATCTCAGCTTTGCTGTTTGTATCTGGGGTAAGAAATTTAGATGCGAATTTTAATGACTAGTTTTTTTACTTTCGAATTTTCACCATTTTTAATGCAAGGACAATGAAGATCATTTGGAAAAAAGATAGCAAACATTCCTTGTGTTAGTTCGAACTGGGTTGATTCATTTTGATAGAATGCAACATCTTTCTCATTGTTTACAGTATGAGGAATTTGGTCACTTAAAATACTAACACCCATATTTTCTGTTCCAGAAATTACATACTGAATGTCGATGTTTTCGAAATGACTTTCCAATTTACAATCTTCCAGGTTTTTTGTGTTGTATTCCTGAACAAGAGCAAAAACATTTTCCCCGTCAATTTCATATTTTCCCACCTCGGTATTTATCAGGTCTGTACTGTTGATGTATGCAAATGCCTTGGCAATTCGCTCACTTAATCCAGCGTAAAGCTGTGAATTTTCAATTTTATCTATTACCATGTTTATTAATTTTTGTCAAAGTTCGAAATAATCTTGAAAATTTGTGTTTTGGCTGGGGGATTTATTTTACGTAAATTTTTTCGGGATAGAATTGTTGAAATAAGTGGAATTATATGAAATACTGGAGCGAAAAATTGGGTTTACTTTATCCATTGATGTATTACGGCCTGTTTAATTCTTAAATAGTAAAAATGGAACGGGAAATTCACATCAAGTAAATTTCCCATTTGTATTTTCTGTCATTAAGAATGCCCCATTGCAACAATTCGAATGATCTTAATATTAAGAACAATGAACCGGTAGGCTTGATAAAAAATCATTTTTCGCCAAAATTTAGTTGTTTTGGTTGGCATCGGAGGGTAAGCTTCCTCGTAGTATCCTCTTCTTTTTGTTGTGTTCATGGTATATTGATATTAACAAATTTGACTTTATTCTTATTCGGGTAACAACCACCAAAAAGGGTATCCTTTTGCTTTGTGCAGAAACATATAATGCATTGTCCACTTTAGCCAATGACCTGCTAATCCGGGTTCACCCATGGTATATTTAATGCTTCGTCCCCATTCAGGATATTTGTCCCAATCCTGCACGATAGGATAAACGGTCATTGTAGCCGCCGATCCTTTCGTCATTCCATATCCAGCAGATACAATACAAGCAGCTCCCATTTTAGCCATCGAAGCTCTGTGTTTTAATTTGTGTTCGCCTTTTTTTACCAAATTCACAATGTTTAAAGCAACCACTTTACCCGACACGCCTGATGGCATTCCTGTGCGTGGTGGAGAAGGAAAAATTGACGTTCCGTTTTTGCTCTTCATTGGTTTCGAAATAGAATGTGGAGGAGCAAAAGCAATTCCCGGGGCAAATATGTTTGGATAAGTAGGATTTCGGTATGTTTCCGGCCAATCTGAAGCTTTCCATTCCTCAAAATCTTTTGCCGTGTAATCGGCATCAACTTTGGTGAAGCCATTTGGTGCAAAAATAGTGGAAGTGATGTCCTCGTCATTTTTCCCAAAGGCTTTTAAGCCAACCCCCGAAAAGCCGGGAATCAGCATCGAGAAATCGAATTCTACTGAGTTTTTTTCACCATCAAGAGTTTCGTAATTTGCTTTTCCGGGTTCAATTTCAAATACGCCTGCACGTTTAATCCATTTAATTCCGTTTTCAATTAAGAAGGATTCAGCAAATACTTTGGTTGAAGTGATGTAACCGCCACGTTTAATAAAGGCGCCACCCATTCCAAAATCGCCCAATTCGTATTCATTGGTAATCCAAATTAATTCTGCCAAATGTTCCAGTTTCCGTTTTCTTATTTCGTAGGAAACATTTAAAATGTACTCGAAAGCAGCTCCTTGACAGGTTGCCATCGAATGGCCTGTTCCAATAAGAAAGGTTTGTTTTTCGCCTGCCTCCATTTTCTTAAAACAAGCCTGTAGTTTTTCCCATGCGTGTATGGCATGATCGCAGGAGCAAACGGATTCCGTATTTTTACCGGGATCTAATCCAGGAGTGCCTTCAAAATTGAGTTTTGGTCCGGTGGCATTTACCAGATAGTCGTATTCAACCTGCTCTGTTTCACCTTTTTTATTAGGATCGGTGTATTCAATACTCACAAATCCTTTGGAAATTTTTTGATTGCCTTCCGGATGGATTGAGACAGCTTTGGCTTGTTTAAAGTTGATTTTCCACCTGTCGTATACTTTCTTCAGTTTAAACCGAACCTGATCAACATTCATGCGACCAACCCCAACCCAAATGTTGGAAGGTATCCATTGGTAATAACTGCCTGGTGAAACGACTACAACTTCGTGTTGTTTACCAAGTTTTTTTCTGATGAAAGCGGCAACGGTATGTCCGGAAATACCTGCTCCCAGAACGACAATTTTGGCCATGATTTATTTGAATTTAGTGTGTGTTTACAGACTGTTAAATGATTCAAATTCAATCTGTCTATACTAGGCAGATGTTATAGGTTTAATATTATTTTGTTAATTATCTAATTTAATGAATAATATTCAGATCTCTTGTTTTATTGTTTGCAGTTTTTTGTTTTGCCTGCTGATTTTTATGTGTTTATGTTTTTGAATTGTACTGGCAAGCTTGAAATTATTGGGTTTTGACGAAATGTTTTCCTTGTTTAGATTTGATATAAACTTTGAAGAGCTTTATTTTTTGTTCGAAATATCATTATTATAGTAAAAGTTATATGTATATTTTTTGAGATTGTTTTAGGTTAAAATGCCCTTTAGAAAAAAAATAAAACTTAATTTCACAAGCTGTAATGGATCAAGCAGAAATTGTATTAAAATTGATAAGCATATAAGTATGATGGACTCAAGAATAGAGAATTTGAATGTAAGTGCGGAGCAGTCTATAATTACTCCAATGGAATTGAAAAAAATGTATCCGTTAGGTGAACAACACATCGAAACAGTTAATCATGGACAGACTGCAATTAAAAATATTCTAAATGGCAGTGATAAGAGAATACTTGCTATTGTTGGACCATGTTCTATTCATGATATTAAATCGGCAAAAGAATACGCGCAAAGATTAAAAGTACTGGCTGATGATTTAAAAGATGATTTGTTTATTGTTATGCGGGTTTATTTTGAAAAACCTAGAACTACGGTGGGATGGAAAGGCTTACTAAATGATCCTTACATGGATAATTCGTGCAAAATTCAGGATGGCTTGAAACAAGCAAGAGAGCTTCTGGTATATATTGCAGAACTTGGACTGCCAGCTGCCGGTGAGGCCTTGGATATTGTAACTCCACAGTATATTCAGGATCTATTTTCGTGGACTGCAATTGGTGCCCGTACCACCGAATCGCAAAGTCACCGAAACATGTCAAGCGGCTTGTCCTCGGTTGTTGGCTTTAAAAACGGTACCGATGGAAATATTGATATTGCTGTAAATGCAATACAGGCTGTTGCTGCTCCTCATAATTTTGTGAGTATTAATCCTGAGGGAAAAGTGGCTGTTATTCGTACTTTGGGTAATCCAAACACTCATATCATATTAAGAGGGGGTAAAAAGCCGAATTTTGAGGCTCAATACATTGCCGCGATTGAAAAAAAACTATCTGATTTGCAAATTGTGCCAAGAATAATGGTCGATTGCAGTCATGCAAACTCTTCTAAAAAAGCGAAAAATCAGGAGATTGTTTTGACCAGTCTGGCCGGGCAAATTGCCAAGGGGAATAAATCTATCATGGGATTTATGGTAGAGAGTAACCTGATGTTTGGCAAGCAAAATATTCCAGAAGACAAATCAAAACTTAAGTATGGCGTTTCGGTGACTGATGAATGTCTTGATTTTGAATCTACAGAGCAAATTTTGCGGGATTTTTGTGCGAAGATAAAATAATACACTTCAAAAAAATAAAAATCCCGATCTGCAATTGCAAATCGGGATTTTAAATATTTTAGGCTAAGAGAGTCTTACTTTTTAGGTTTATCATTTTGCATTTCGATATAATCGGCGCTGTTTCTAAAATCGCCAAGTAAATACTTACAGAAATATTCCCCGCGTAACCAGAACGAGTATTCACTCATGTCACCAAATCCGTGGCGTTGACCGGGATAAATGAAGAAATCGAATCGTTTGTTTGCTTTGATCAAGGCATTGGCCATTCTGATTGTATTTCCAGGATGTACATTGTTGTCAATATCACCGGTAACAAGCATTAGTTTTCCTTTTAGATTTTTAGCCAAACTTGGATTATCATCAATTTTATAGGTAAAGGTAGTATCTCCCTTTTCAGATATTTCCTCTTTCACACCATGATGTGTTTCACTCCACCAGCGATTGTAGATGTTATTGTCGTGGTTTCCGGCAGCAGAAACTGCTGCTTTAAAGAAATCAGGATAAACCAACATGGCCGCTGTAGACATGAATCCACCTCCGGAGTGACCGAAAATTCCCACTTTAGTAATATCAATAAAGTCAAATCTGTCGGCCAATTGTTCCAAACCAACTTTCTTATCTTCCAAACCATAATCTCTTAGGTTGCCATAACCATAGTTGTGGTACCATTTCGAACGGGCAGGGTGACCACCCCGATTGCCGAGAGTTACTACAATAAATCCCAACTGAGCCATACGATCGGCTCTGTCCATGCGGGTCGAGAAGCTTTTGTAAACGGCTTCGGTTTGCGGCCCAGGATATACATAGGTTAAAATTGGATATTTTTTATTCGGGTCAAAATCGAATGGCTTGTACATCACTCCATAAATATCCGTTACACCATCACCGGCTTTTACTTTAAACAGCTCGGGGAATTGATAACCGGTTTCAAATAATCGGGAAAGATCAGTGGTTTCCAAATCGATTAATTTGCTTCCTTTCGAATTGTACAGGGCCGAAACCGGAGCTGTATTTACTCTTGATGAGTTGTTTACAAAGTAATGGTTTTGATCATTCAAACTTACATCGTGCGAGAAATCTCCCTTGTTCAAAAGTTTCAATCCTGTACCATCGAAGTTTACACAGTATAAATGGGTGTAATATGGATCTTCACCATTTTCCCTGGCATTTCCAGTAAAGTAAAGGACTCTGTTTTTTTCATCAATTCCCTGAATTCTATCACAGTGCCAAGGGCCTGATGTAATTTGATTTTTTAAATTCCCTTCACCGTCGTAAAGATAGAAATGTGCCCAGCCATCGTGTTCCGACCAATGAATCAGTTCTTTTCCGTTGTTCACAAAACCCAATGGTCTGGTTTCAATATAAGTATTTAAACGCTCTTCGATAAGAACTTTTACTTCACCAGTTGAAGTATTGGCAGTACAGATATCAACGCGTTTCATATCACGGCTCTGACGCTTGAAATACAATAAATCACTGCTGGGAGATAACCATATTGAAAATTGCAAATCATCATCTGCATTTATTTTTTTTTCGGGAGCTCTTAGGATAGAAAGAGTCTGATCTTTAAATGCCGAAGCTTTTACTTTTACCGATTTTTTACTTTCCCAGTCGAAAATTAGAATTTCGTATTGAGGAGCTTCTTTTTCCCCCGGCATGTGGTATTTGTATTTTTCTATAGTTGGTCGGGGAGAGGCGACAGAATTAATTACCCAAAGATCTTTTACTTCACGCTCATCCTCTTTGGTTAGTGCAAACTTTTTTGAGTCGGCCGAGAAAGTCACATAAGCTGCTTTGCGTTTGTCTTTTTCTTCCTCTATTTCTTTATTGGTTTTGCCATAAGTGCCACTGCCATAGCTGTAATATTCCATACCGTCAGTGGTTAATTCATGTTCAACAATGGTGGAATCTTTTTCATTTTTTTGAGCTTTTTTATAGTTTTCCGCATCCATCCAATATAAATTATGATGTTTTGCAAAAATTACATATTCCTGATTTGGAGCTACCGAAGCCCAATCTTTTTGCTCCAAAGGTTTTTTAAATTCATCAAGTAGATTTAGCTTTTTGGAAGCGATTTGGTATTCAAAATGCCAAACTTTGGCAATCATTTTCTTTTTGGTTTTTTGCTTTTTTTCACCTTCTTTTTCCTCTTCCTGCTTGTCACCGTCTTCGTCGTCTTTTTCTTCCTCTTCCACCAGTTTGCTTTCTATCTCAAATTGAATGGTTTTTTCATTGTTGATGAATTTCAATTTGCTGATGTCCAGATGTTCTGAATCGAAAGGATCTGCCGTTAAACGACTCATGTCAGCGGCCATTTTTACTGTATTAAACAGCTCCGATTTTGTGCTGCTTACCGGATCAACCAAATAGTAGAAGTTACCTTCTGAAGTTTTGTAGTTGTACCAGAATTTTTCACCGTTCTTCAACCAATGAGGATTAACACTGGTCGAGAATACGATTTTTTTTAGTCGGTTAGGCGAGAATTTTGCTGCCAATTCATAATTTGCTTTTGCAACAGGAATTTCCTGTGCAAACAAGCCCGTTCCTATTATTAAGAATAGGAGGGTGAGTAAATTTCTTTTCATTTAGTTGAGTTGCTTGTGTTGTTTTAAGGCAACTAAAATAGAAATTGGTACAATAAAAAGACTTGTTTTTTTACACTTTTCGATAAGAAGGCTGATTTTCGGGATGTACGAGTGAGATCCTTGTATTTTGCTTTGGAGACGATTAAAATATGTCACTAAAAAGAACTGTGAAATTAAAGATGCCACAGCCTTTATTTGTTTCTTATTGCGCGTTTTTTGATATTTTTCAGTCCTTTTTTTTGGGCTTTAAAAATTAAAGAAAGAGCCGAGTCCGAAAAGGTAAAACGATCATCATTTTCATCTAACGATTCACTGGCAATTACCCTTTGAGAGTATATTTTTTGTCATGTCTTAATTTCATAGACTACAATAATGAATTCTGATTTACTTTTTTGAAAGCGTTTTGTCCCATTAGGAGGAATGAATCAAGTTCATTTCTTAGTTTAATTGCTTTTGTATTGATCAGAAAATCAAAACCGGTGGTGCTTTGCAGAAGAGCAAATGTATTTTCGGATGGGGCAAACTTAAACTGATCTGGTGTTAGGTAAGGGAAATTTACATCATCAATGAATTGTACCGAATCACCACCAAGTTTCTGAAGTTTTTTAGTCATATTTTTATCCAGAGCATTTTTTGCTGTCCATGGAATATCGGCTTGTATTTTATTCACCAACCAGGTTCCATTTTCGAAATTCAATACTGGCGGAGTCTCAAATACATACTGATAGGAGGGAAAACTACAGGAACTTACGGTAAGGATGATAATCGAAATTACTACTGATTCTAAATGTGATAAGGCTTTTCTGTTCATGATCTTGTCTAATATGTTTTAATACACATTTAAGACATCCATTTGCTTTACTTCACGTATTGGGTCTAAAAGATTTTTCTTTTTTATTCCTGCTTTATTAGTTCCAATAATTTAAGAACTGTATTCCAGTTTCGTGTAGTTGTTTTTACTTTTAGCTTCGATTCGAAAAACTGATTGCTGAGTTTCGTTTTGTGATATGGCCCGGGGCAATAAATAAATACATCTTTATCGATAATTTGAAAACTGTCTGGCCCGTAATTTAACTCACTAAGAGCTTCGGTTAATTCTGTTTTTGGAGTTTCATTTAGGAAGCTAAGGTAAAGACTATTGTTTTCATGGATTCCGACATATGGGTTGGTCTTAAGAGTTTGTTTCCATTCTTTTACCGATCGTACAATTACAGGCACTTCGAAACCGTATTTTTCTGAAATGGCATCTTCTAATTTTGCTTCAAGTTTAGAATTAGCGACGTTTTGATATTCAAAAATTACATTTCCACTTTGGATGTAACTTATGCAGTTTGTAAATCCCAAATCAGCATACATATTTTTAAGATCAGCCATCAGAATTTTACGTTTTCCACCCACATTTATTCCTCTTAAAACAGAAATGTATTTTATTTTTTCACTCATAGGATTTCAGACTTTTATTGGTGATGAATGGAATATAGCATTATTCGTTATGCATTTGTAATTTAGCTTTTTCGTAAGCATCCAAAATGCGTTCCGGAATCAATGAAGGTCTCTGTTTTTCAAGATTGTAAAAGCAACCTGTCTGCTTTCCTTTGCAATGAATTATATCACCGGAAAAGATCTCAAAATCCATTTCCCACTTGCTCGATCCCAGATTTTTAATTCTGCATGTTCCCTTTGGATGATCATGAATGGTTAACGGAACTTTGTAATGCACTTCAGTTTTAATGATAATAGGGGAGATATTGGTAGCTATCATTTCATGATAGGGAAAGTGGCTCTCCAGAATCAAATGTCTTAAATCTTCAAACCATCTGATATAGACAATATTACTTACAATTCCCATTGCGTCAATATCATAGGCCTTAATGCCTATTTCCATTTCAACGATCATTAAATCAGTTGTCATTATTTTCGATTGTTAGCGTTTATAGTTGTTGTGCGACTAAATGTACATAATCTAAATTAGTATCGAAAATAAGAATTGGGAATTAAATCGTCTTTTTTACTTCGAAGGGTTTTCCTGTGCCTGACCTAATAGCTTAAGACCTTCTAAAGCAGACGGATCATTTGGGAAATACCACAGGCTTTTTTGAAATAAAATTAGGGCTTCTCTGTTTTTGCCCATTCTATAATCGGTCCAAGCAAGCATAATAAGTGCATCGTATCCAAATGGATATAAATCCACTACTTTTTTAAAATGTTGATGCGCTTTTTCATAATCTTCCCTTCCATAGAAAATAAGGCCTAAGCGGTAATTGGCAACGGTTTGATTGGGGGATATGTCAAGAATTTCTTTGTAGATATTTAGAACTTCGTCCCAATTTCCAATAGCCGCTTTGGGTAATACCAAGCCAAATTTCGCTTCTTCGGCATAAGGTTTTAAATTAACCGCCCGCTGATAATGAGCGATGGATTCATTAAACACACCAGCCTGATAGTTGAGCCAGCCTAAACGTAAATTAATCTCATATGAATTTTGATCGTATACTGCTTTTAGCTGATCTATGGCATGAGAGAAATCGCCTTCTTTTTCATTTTTATAGCTTTCTTCGAATGCCAGGCGTATGGTTTTAAAATCCTGACCTGTTGCGCTGTTGTATAGCAGGGAAATGAATAGTAGGGAAAAAATACTGCATTTGATTTTTTTTAGAAGTTCCATTTGATTCCTCCGGTTATTGATTGAACATTGATGTTTTGACTACTCAATTCGTCATTTATTGTGTAATCATTTTTTTCTTTTTGATTTTGCCAGATCAGGAACAGATTTAATTTTCCTTTGAATAGATATTGATAAATTGAAAACTCCTTCCGATTTTTCACAAGGTTAACGCCATTAAAAACGGAATATCCCTGATTTTCGACCTGTTGGTATAAATCTCCAAAAGTATATCCTGCATTTGCCCACGTATTTTTTGCAATTCGGAACACAACAGCAGTTTTCCAATAGCTTCTATTTAGCGAATTCTCATCTGTTTTTTCTTCTATCTGATTGGTAAAACCTACAGATAGGTTAAGATTTGTATTGCTCAAGGGATAAAATGTTAGTTTCAATTCCTGCTGCCAATGAGTAAGATCGTCTTCGTTAGAGTATAAAACTCCTGCGTTAAGTTTCCAATTGGATATATGCTGCGAAAGTCCCAGATAAGCAATAAAGTTATTTTGACTGAAGTGATAGGGAGATAGAACAATATCTGTATCAGCAGTATCTGTATTGGCGGTGTCGTTTCCATCTCCGGTTCCATCTCCACCACCAGGACCATTGCCATTTCCTCCGGCTTTTGTGAATGCGTTTTGTTGGTCAAGTGCCGTGGTAAGAGTTTCTGAATAAGGGTTTCCGTTTATTTTTATCTGCATGATATGCCCTGCGAGGATTAATTCGGTTCCTGTGCCTGCATGAAAAGAACTTTTTAAGTAATACTGATTTTGGGTAATATCTTCGTCGAAAAAGTAGGTTTCACTTACAATAGAGTTCTTTACATCAACATGACTAAATGCCTGAAACAGTGAAACCCTTTCCCCTAACTGATGATTGAGACCAATGCTATAGTGTAGAAAGTTTTTGCGAACGGTTTGTTCCTGCAATAGATCTGAAGCAATTAAATAATCATCCAATAGTTCATGTTTGATTTCCGAATACAGTCCGGAAACAATTTTTGTTTTCCCGATACCATATTTTTTCGATGTAGACTGAGCCAATCTGTTTTGCAATTGGATTGCGTCCTTTTCCCGACCGCCAAACAGATACGAAAAGTACAGATATTCTTTTATAATGGCATCTTCGCTATTTTGCAGGTACAACTGATGAAAAAGACCCGCTGATTTTCTGTATTTTTTTAGCTCATAGTAGGCAATAGCTGCACGGTACTGCAAATAATAAAAATCAATACCCTGTTTGTTGGCTTTCTCAGCTTCTATAATCAATTGTTTCCATTGCCCTTTTTGGAACAGATCAAAGCTTTCTTTGTCTACCTGAGCAACGCTAAGTTTTTTCTGCGAGTTTGCAGATAAACCGAGAAGAATAGCCAGAATTAATATGCTTGCATGTTTCCACATTTTATTTCTATTAATTTACCATTTCTACTGATTTTAATAGTTATTGAGGCACCGCTTTCTATTCTGATTTCAGAGCTTAGATGCTCCTTTTTAATTGGATAGCCCCATTCAATTTTAGATAAGAGTTCAATTTTTTCGGACTTAATTCCTTCTTTTTTATTTTGGTATTTTAATTGATAGTCTGACTGCAGATAAATGTAAAAGGGAGCGATGAAATCCTGCAGAAATAGTTTGCTTGAGCTGAAAACCTGATTCGGAGGTATTTCGGCTTTTACATTCAGGTCTTGATAATATCCCAGATAAACTTTATAGCAGGATAGATACAAATAGTAAAGCAGCGATTGTCTGTTGCCAAGATAGTTGTGGAATTGTAAAACATTCGATTCAACACTGAAAAAAGCTTTTGAATTGGTTTGCAGGCATTGAATGTAGGTATTTCCAATTGCATCGGACTTGACCTCAAAATCCCAGTTTTTTTCCATTAGAACCAATTTTTGGTCAAGACCGGATTCTATGGTTAAAGTAAATTTTTGTCCTGTCTGGAAACCAAGTGTTTGAGACAATATCGGATGGCTTTCTCCCCGCAAAAGTTTATCGTTTTGCTTTGGCCTGGAATAAGATTGCAAGCACAGAGTATTTTCCTGACGTTTAATATAATGTGGAAGTGCGGCATCAAAAGTTGAAGATCCAATATAAGGTGTGGTCTGAAATTGAAAATGAAGATGAGGGTAGGGCGATCTTCCGGAATTTCCGCAGATACCCAGCACCTCACCTTTTTTCACCATATCACCCTTTTTCACTTTAAAACAGCCTTCTTTAAAATGACTTAATTGCGAGTAAAAACTGTAATTGTGACGAATCACCAAGCTGTTGCCCCAATTCTGTTCTAAATTTACCTGCCCAATTTTGTTATCAGGAATACCATCTAAAATATTTACAACTTCTCCATCTGCCGGGCATAGTATTATTTTGTTGTAGCAGTAGTAATCTTCCACAAAATCACCATCGTTTTTGTATTGCTCATTTTTATCATCAAGTATTACGAAATCCCAGGCATGGCGCCATTCATTTTTATGGGTAAACTCACCTTCATGAGCTTGGCTTACTGACCACTCTCCAATAAACGGAAGTTGAAAATCAGGGAATACATTTGAGGACAAACGCTGAGTATTGCTTTTGAAATAGTACAAATTCTTCTCCGGAGAGTTGTGCTGTACCTGCACCTCCTGCAGTTTTCCGCTGGGTTGATGCCGCAATTTTAGAATGTATAAGAAAAGAAGAGTTACCACATTAAATGGTAATGCATAAACTGATAGTCGGTAAGGAGCAAACCAATGCATGCTGCTGAGTGTGATTAGCACCACAATTGGCAGCAAAAGAACAATCCATAAATAAGAATATGGTGATGGAATCACGTAAAATGCTCCTAGCGCAATGGAGGTTAGAATAAAGTTAAAACCAATAAAAGTATAGCCTAATTCGCTAATGTTTGCATCGATGAGAATATAGAAAAAGTAGGCAATATAATAGCCTAAAATGGCGAATGTAAAGGCAATTCGAGAATAGAAAAGCAAACCAATTAGTATTAGTAAACCAGCCAGCCAATTGCTTTGGAAGAAAATTGCCCCCAGCGATTTTAGAAATATAGAAACTGATTCATGCAATTCCCAATTTTGAATACTATGGTAGATATTTACCAGTTTCTGCCCACCAAGGCTGAATATTTCGTTGGCCTGATAAATGCCGCGTTCACTAATTCCCAGTGAGGTTAAATCACTGCTTGCAAGCATAATCATCCAGATTCCAAGCAAAAAAGGAACACTTAAAAAGGGCAGAGCGTATTTAGCCAGTACACCTTGCAGAAACAAGCAGATAAATAGGGTAAGAATGGAGGACAGAACCACCAAAACAGTTATTTCGAGTCCCGGCTGAAAATACAGGCCTATGCCTAAACCTACTAAAAGACTGTTAAATCCATAGCTGCCATCTTTAATGTAATAGGTTGAGAAGCCCATTTTGTAAGCAACTAAATTTGCTGTTAAAATGGAAATCAGACCTGCTGTTCCGGCCCAGGGATCGAAAAAACTAACTACCAAAAGTAATGCTGCAAAGGCTTTGTTTCGTGAGAAAAATACCTGAGCGTAGCTGTTTAGCGTCGCTTCTCCTAAAAATAGTATGTTCTGTTTAAGCTCTTTCATTATTATTTAAGATGTCCGGGGACAGTTTCCAAGGCGTTAAATTGTTCAAAGCTTTCTTTTTTACGGATAACGTGAATCTTTCTGTCTTCATCAATTAATAATACAGGCGGACGAAGTTTTATGAATTGCATCCATTGGGTCATGTTATAGGCTCCAATTCTTGGAATTACAACGGCATCGCCTTTTTGAAGCAAAGGAAATTGTATGGCCTCACGAATCACGTCAATGTTCATGCATAAAGGGCCATAAATCGTTGTATTTTCTGTTTGCTCCGAATTTAATTTAGTAGGTATAACCTCATGTTCGTACCAAAAGGAGGTGAACAACATATTTACTCCAATATCAATAACTGTAGCTCTGCGTCCATCAACCAAACGCTTGTTTGCCAAAACACTTCCTAATGCATAACCGGCTTCATCAATCAAAGCCCTACCTGTTTCCAGCAGTAAAAGAGGTAATTTATCAGGAGGCAATTCACTTCCTAAAAGAGCAGATGTTAGCGCTTCGGCATAATCATCAAAGGAAGGACAGGTGTCTGAGCCCGGAAGATAGGCACCTTTCAGAGTATTTCTTGTCGCAAATCCGCCGCCCAAATCTAAGTATTTCACATTATGGTTAAATTTTCGAAACAAGCGAACGGCCATATCCGCCAGTTTACTTGCTGCGATCGCGTAGGCACTAACAGCTGTAATGTAGGTTCCCATGTGTGTGTGTAATCCTACTAGTTCCATGTGATTGTGCAGCATAATGCGGTTTAGTGCATGCCATGCTTCTCCGTTTTCAAGGTTAAATCCAAAACGGTCCCATTGTGGATATATACCCGCATTTAAATTGATGCGCAATGCTACATTTGCTTTTTTATTCAGTTTTTGAGCCAATTCACCCAGAAAATAAAATTCATCTAAGCTGTCCAAATGAATCATTGCTCCATCGGTGATTGCTCTTTCTAAATCCTCCTTTGATTTTTCGGGTCCATTAAATATGATCTGATCGCCTGAGATGCCGTTTTCAATGGCTTTGGAGTATTCAAAACCCGAAACGACTTCAGCCCATGCTCCTTCGGAGTGAAATATTTTACAAACAGCATTTAAATAATTGGTTTTGTAGGACCATGCAAATTGCACTCGCGGATATCGAGTGGAAAATGCTTTGTAAGCGGTTCTGTATGTTTTTCGAATACAAGGCTCAGATAGTACATACACAGGTGAACCATATTCCTTTAATATATCGTGTACGGAATGTTCCTCAATATGACTAAGCGTTGCTGTTTTAGTCTTCATTCCGAATTTGTCGGGCATGCCGGCATTTACCTTATTGAGTATGGGCCTTTCGTAATCCAATTTTTTCATCTGATAGTATGTTAGGTTTTTAAGTTCTTATAATTGTGCCACTTCAAGCTGAATTATTACATTTCTCCGGTAACCGAGAGACTTCCGAATTGTTCGATATCCCCAATTAAATCATAGGAATATCTGATAAACATTTTTCCGACTTCATATTCCGAATAGTTTGGGACATCCATTTCAAAAGCTAGTTTTATGAGCGCTTCAGGCAGATTTTGTCCGGCAGCAACGGCCAAATAGACCCATGCCGGAATTCTGGGGTTAATTTCAATAAGGAAATATTCATTCTGATTGGTCTTTATCAGTTCCAATTCCATTCCACCCCGCCATTTGGTTTGTTTGATTAATTTTTTGGTTAAATCAAGCATTTTTTCATCCTTAATGGTAATTCCTCCCCAGGCTTTTCCTTTATCAGTGATGTACTGTTTTCTCATAGGCACTGCGCCAACTGTATTTCCAAGCCCATCACCCAGTGCCACAACATTTACTTCAGTACCTCGAATAAATTCCTGAATGATAACGGGCAGTCCCCATTTTGCAGAAATTTTGTTGAAATGAGTATTTACCTGTTCTGGAGTATAGGCCAAATATGCATCGTAAAATTTGCCTTTTACGAGTAAGGGATATTCAAAATCCTTTTCCAGTTCTTCAATGTCTTTTCGGCTGGTAATCGACTTGCTAAAAGGAACTTTAATCCCGTACTTTTCACCATATTCGTTAAGATTTGCCTTGTGTCGTTCCTCAAACTGCTGCATGGTTGGCAGGAAGGTACGAATGCCCATTTTCTCAAGTTTTTCCTTCGATTGAATAAAAGTGTATAATTCAGCATCCAGGTTGGGAACGATAAAATCTAGATTTTCCTTGGCATTGATATACTCAATTCGTTCAAGCACAGCATCCTTTCCTGATGATGGATAAGGAATTTGGTAGGTTTTGTCGACCAAATCGCGCATGTAAATTCCTGGCTCCAGATTTTCGTAAGCCAGACCGATTATTCTTACGTCAAAATCTTTGCTTTCTTTTAAACCTCGAATAACCGGTATTCCCGGTCCCGGATTATCGGTATTGTTTAATCCTGTGACTGCGATATTAAATTTTGGTTTTTTCATTTTATTTGTCAAGCAATTCGTTGTGTTGGAGCATTTTCAAAAAATCTTCCATGTTTTTTTCAAGAGTTACCAGATCTACTTCGTATCGATCGAGTATTAATTGGTTAATCTTTTCGATATCGTATCCTTCTTTTAAATAGTTTAATATCTCTTTTGCAATAGGATTTACGATAAAAGAGTCTCCGGTTTCAGGATTGAACAGGAACCCATTTTCACTGATGGCTATGTTTCTTCTTAATTTCATGATATCGGGATTAATGCTTGGTTGATGGAGACTAATGAACTTTTAGGAAATGCATGATGGAAAGTTCATTAAGCTCCTGTATTACAAAGGAAAAGGTAAGGAAATGTCTGATTGTAAGTATTACAATATTTCGTGAATAAGTTATAATATTTGGTTTTGCTAAGTGGGGAAGTGTGCCTGGTGAGTTTAATACAAGGAGTGTAAGGGCTTTTTGTTATTTTCTTGATTTTTTTTGTAATCGGTAACGGATGAGCCGGTAATTTTATGAAATTGGTTGGATAGGTATTGTACACTGCTGTAATCCATCAGGAAAGCAATTTCGCTGAGCGTGTATTCATCCTGATCAATTAGTTCTTTGATTCGTTCTATTTTATTCAGAATAATGAATCGTTCTAAGGTAATGGATTCGTGCCTGGAAAATATTTTGGACAATTGCTGATAGCTTAATCCTAGTTTGCCGACTAAATATTCCGATTTTTGGGCAATAGAATCCGCATTATTCATTTGATGAATCAATTCAATAACTGCTGTTTTTATTTGTACTACTATTTTTTGTTCATGACCAACTACTAACTCCATACCATTTTCCTGAATGATGGAATTAATTTTTTCCATGTCGAGTTCATCAGTATCGTAGGTAATTGTAGCCATTCCTAATCGAATTTTATCGACTTGAATTGAATTTTCCTTTAACGACATGCTCAAAATCCGAACACAACAATTGCAAACCATGTTTTTAATGTAAATGGTCTCTGTATGCATTCTGTCATCTTTTTGATGCATGGCGATTATTTCAGTAGATTTTTCTATTGACCGTACAATCCTAAATATAGTGATAAAATTATTTTTCGGAAAAGAAATAAGTTTGTAAAAGACAGAAAGATAGGCAGGTCTATCAGCGAAGGGTCTGTTTTTTTGCCTGAATTGGGAAATGTCAATGTTTATCGTCTTTTCATGATGCTTGTACTTGTTTCACTTTGGAGCGGAGGTCTTTTCGGCATAGCAATAGCGTCATCAGTCTGGTGCGGATAGGCTTGCGGTATAAAAAAATGGTCATCGCTCTCGTGCAAAAGCTTCACCGGTATAAGAATGGTATGAGGGAACGGTAGTGTCTCTATTTTTTTATTCTCGGTGGTATTCTTTTGAAATACTATTCTGTATTTAGATGAGGTATTATTGAGAGAAAAGTAAAAAAATATAACCACAGAGTACACTGAGCTTCACAGAGTCTTCTTGTTCGTTTTTCTTCTCTGCGTTACTTAGTGTTCTCAGTGGTATTCTTTTTTAATATTTTATTCGTCTATTTTAATCTCACAAAATTACCTTTTGCGAAGCCTGTGCCCTGAACAATTGAACACTTTGATGCTTTTCCATAACCGATGCTGGAATCTGTGATCTTAATTTTACCTATTTTCGAGTCTACACTACCCAATGAAATTCCTGTGTCGGGATCAATTAAATCTTCTCCTTTGCGGTAAACGGATAATTCATCTCCAATTTTTAAGCCATCGGCATCTCCTGAATTAATAAATACGACACCATCTTTCTCTGTAATTACTTTTGCCTGCCATTCAATGTTGTTGGCGCTGTTATCAATCATCAAAACGATATCTTCAATGGCTTCCCGGGCTGCTTTTCCAACAAGCGATTCATCAAAGTCTTTCTGATCTTTAAAGTTGAGTTGGTTGGTTCTTAATTTTAGTCCTTTGGCTGATTTTTGTTTCCGTACATTTTCTGCAGTAATAATTTCTCCGGTAAAAGTGTTCACCATGCGCACATCAACACCAACTGTTGCCGATTGATTGGATACACCTACACCTAATCCTTTTATGGCTCCACCAGTTTCTCCTTTTTTGTATCCAAACTCCGAAACCGAACCAATTACAGCAATTTCAACACCCAGAACACTTCCCATTTGGGCTGCGCTTTGCTGTGTCACCCGTCCGCTTTGTTCAAAATCCTGTTCGTTAAGAATCCGATCGATTTCGGCTCGTTCAATTACTCGGTAGTTGCCTGATTTTACAAGAGCTGTAGTTAGCATATCACTAACTCCATCACCAACTCCTTTGTTGTTCCACCACCGCCAGCTTTTGTCTGTTTTATCTTCGAATACAAAAACAGCAATTCTCTTTTTTATTTGTGGTTTCTGTGCAGATATTTTTGTTGCTAAAAAACAGAACAAGAAGAAACACCCACAGATCTGTAACAAATTCCCGTACTTTCTCATTTTCGGTTTAAGTTTAATTAATATCTATAAACTATTTTGTAATGAATAAGTTACGAAAAAATCAGAAGTCTGTAAAGGGGTGTCTAATACATTTACCAGCCTTTATTTAATGAGCTGAATTTCTTTAGATTGAATGATAATTAAAAATAGCACCTGTAATTTTAAATCATCTTTCATATTGTTCGTTTGGTAAATACATAATAGTTCAGATAATAATATTATGTGATTTAATAGATTGCCATAATTTCTCACTAGATTTATTGCTTAATTTGAATAATGTTATTAACATTATCCAAATTAAGATTCAATAACAACATACATTTTTACGATATGAAAAAAATCCTTTCTGTGACTCTTTGTTTGCTATTTTTAATTTTATCCTATTTAGGATTTTCTCAGTCTGACTCAGCTCCACCTGTTCCTGTTTCTTTCTCTTTTAGTCCAGACACAATCAACACCACTAACGAAGCTCAGAACGTTACTGTTTCTCTCAGGGCAACAGATGATTTAAGTGGAGTTGAATCAGCACTTGTATACTGGTTGGATCCCTTAGGAAATAACAATATTCATACAGCGTGGACAATAAATCCTGCATCAAATGATACAACTTTGACAGGTAGTACAATTTTCCCAAAAAATTCGCCAAAGGGTGACTGGGTAATTGATAGAATCGCTCTTAAAGATCGTGTAACTGATTGGAAATACTATTATACTGATGAACTTAAAGATATGGGAATATCGGCCAGGCTGCATGTAATATCCCAAACAGACTCTACACCTCCTATACCTGTTTCATTCTCTCATAGTCTGGACACGATCAATACGACTAACGAAGACCAGACTGTTTCAGTATCACTTAAGGTAACCGATGATTTAAGTGGAGTTGCATCTGTACTTGTATACTGGTTGGATCCTTTAGGGAATAACAACATTTACACTTCCTGGTATTTAAGCTCTTCGCCAAATGATACAACTTTGACAGGTAGTACAATTTTCCCAAAAAATTCTCCAGATGGCGATTGGGTGATTGATAGAATCGCTCTTAAAGATCGTGTAACTGATTGGAAATACTATTATACTGATGAACTTAAAGATATGGGAATATCGGCAAAAATACATGTTATATCCCAAACAGACTCAACCCCACCTGTACCTGTTTCATTCTTTTTTAGTCCCGACACGATCAACACATCAAACGAAGATCAAACAGTTTCAGTTTCGCTCAGAGTAACAGATGATTTAAGTGGAGTTAAATATGCACAACTATATTGGTTAGACCCTTTAGGGAATAACAATATTTATACTGCATGGACATTAGATCCTCCATCGAATGATAAAACTTTAACAGGCACTACAATATTCCCTAAAAATTCAGCTTCTGGAGATTGGGTTATCGATAGGATAGCTCTTAAAGATCAAGTAAATGATTGGAAACAATATTATACTGACGAACTGAAAGAAATGGGCATATCGGCCAAGCTTGTGAACGATCCAAGCTCAACAAGTTATCCCATTGGAGTAACTACGCTCGCAGCATCAGCAATAAGTAAAACCAGCGCACAGCTTAATGGCTTTGTCTGTTTAAATGGTGGCCAATACAAGCTTTATTTTGGCTATGGAAAAGGTGATATTATCAATCAGGAAATTGAAGTAGGTGTTAGTCTTGATGGAGTTTATAATAGCTCCTTTAATACATTTATCCAAATTACTGATCTTGCTCCAAATACTAAATACTCCTACCGACTCTTTTCTAAAGATTTTTCTGATCAGGCGCAAGAGTATGGCAACATTCTATCTTTTACTACCCTTGAAAATAAATCTCCTGTAATAAAAGACAGTACTTATCATGCAACTGAAAATCTAGATGTAAAATCTAATTTCGCAAGTCTAAGAGCTTCTGATCCAGATGGCGATATGTTGTCTTATCAAATTCTCTCAGGAAACGATGATGCCACATTTTCAATTTCATCTGAAGGGGAATTAATACTGGAAAAAGTTTTGGATTACGAAACAAAAAAACAGTATTTACTTTCTATTGAAGCATCAGACGGCTATCTTTCATATAATGCCTCTATAAATATAATCGTGGATGATAGAAATGAAGCCCCTATTGCCAGAGATTCAACTTTTATGGTAGAGGAAAACACAAGTATTCCTGCCGCAATTGGTGAACTAAACACTACTGACCCTGAAAATAATACATTAAGCTATTCGATTCTCTCAGGAAATGATGACGGTATTTTCTCTATAAATTCAGAAGGAAAATTATTACTTGAAAAGAAGGTTGATTTCGAAAGCAAAGACCAGCATTCTCTGATGGTTGATGTATCAGATGGAGAATTCAATACCAATGCCACTGTATTAGTCAATGTAGTCAATGTTAACGAAGCTCCGGTTGTGAATGATGCAACTTATTTGATTCAGGAAAATGCATCTATATCAACTGAAATAGGAAAATTAGATGCTTCTGATCCTGAAAATGATGACTTAAATTATTCTATTACTTCAGGTAATGAAGATGGTATTTTTTCCATCTCTTCAGAGGGAATAGTCATTCTAGAAAGTTCTGTTGACTATGAAGATATCACAAGTTACACGCTTGCAATTGAAATCTCTGATAGTGAATTGAGTAATACGGGTGATATTACAATAAATGTAGGTAATGTGAATGATGAAGCACCTACAAATATTCTTTTCAATAATTCTGATGAGTCATTTGTTCTAATTGGTGAATTATACACTGTTGGCCAATTGCAGATTCATTTGAGCTCAGAAGATCCGGACAGTGATACATTTACTTATTCACTAAAGGAAGGTGACGGTTCCGATGATAATGAATCGTTTGAAATTTCAGGCTCAACTCTTACCAATAAAGTAATTTTTAATGATCAGGATAAAGTGTATAGGGTAAGAATTGGAAGTTCTGATGGTGAATATTCGATTGAAGAGTCATTTGAAATTAAGGTTCAGGTAGTTGCTACTGCAATAAATGAAGTACAAGAAATTATAAGCAAAGTATATCCAAATCCTACTTCGGATAAGCTTTATTTAATCGTTTCGGAAAATATTTCTTCCGAGTTAACTGCCATTCAAATTATTGGACTTGATGGAAGAGTTTATCAAATATTAAATCCATCTTTATTAGGGAAAGGTAACATAGAAATTGATGTGAGTAGTTTACCTTGTGACACTTATATTCTGTGTTGTATTCATAAAAAGGGAGTCGATACAATTAAATTCACTAAAAAATAATTCCACTGGAATTAGCATTGTATAAGTAAATAAAAAGAGATACCAATTTTGGTATCTCTTTAGTTTTATTAAAATTTTAGCCTAAATTTACCTTCTGGCCTTATCTAACAATTTTAAATCAGCCAATGCAATTGCGGTTGCGGCTTCAATAATTACCGGAACCCGTAAAGCAATGCAGGCATCGTGCCGGCCTTCAATCAGTAAATCTTCCACTTCGCCTTTGGCAAAATTCATGGTTTTCTGATTTCTGCCAATCGATGAGGTTGGCTTTATGGCTACTCGAAATACCAGCTCGTTTCCGTTGGTAATTCCTCCGTTGATTCCTCCGGCATTATTGGTCTCCGTTTTTCCAGAGGCATCAATAAAATTATCGTTGTGTTCCGATCCTTTCATTTTTGCTGCGCCGAATCCGGAACCGAATTCAATTCCTTTGGTTGCAGGTATCGCAAAAATAAGATGCGAAATCATCGATTCTACTGAATCGAAGAAGGGTTCGCCGTATCCGATAGGAAGGTTATTGGCTCTGCATTCAACAATTCCTCCCACAGAATCGCGCTGTAGCAAAGCATCTTCAATTGCAGCATCAAAATCGCTTTGTCCGCCAACTTCGGTTAGTTTGGCATCGATTTGCACATCGCCTAATATTTTCTTGGCAACAACGCCGGCAGCTACTATCCCAAGAGTAATTCTTCCCGAAAAATGACCACCTCCGGTATAATCGTTGTGTCGGCCAAATTTATGCTGAGCTACAAAATCAGCATGTCCGGGACGCGGACTGTCCAGCAGATTGCTGTAGTCTTTCGATTTGGTATTTTTGTTATGGAACAGGATGATTAGCGGAGCACCAGTAGTTTTTCCTTCGAAGGTTCCACTCAATATGCTGGGCGTATCGGCTTCAATTCTTGGGGTTGTACCTCTTGCGCCAGACTTTCTGCGGCTTATATCGTGCAAAAGATCTTCATCGGTCAGGTCAATTCCTGATGGACATCCATCAATTGTGATACCAACTCCTTTACCGTGAGATTCTCCAAATATGCTAAGTCTAAATATTCTTCCGAAATTGTTCATTTATTATCGTTATTAGTAACCAGTCATTAGTATTTAGTAAAAATAGCTAATGTTTATTTTTCATTGGTAAGTATCGAATGAAAATTTTCTTCATTCAGTATTTGTACTCCATTTTTTGCCAGGATTTCAGCAGTAAATCCGTTTCCTTCTTTGTATTTGCCGGTGAAACTGCCGTCATAAATTTTTCCGTATCCGCATGACGGACTGTTGGCCTTTAAAATTACCGTTTTACAATGTAAGGCTTTTGCCACATTCGCGGCGATTTCGGCACCCTTGGTAAATTGGGCTGTATAATCATTTTGATCCCGGCCAATTACCTTTAATTCGTTATTGATTCTCACTATTTCGCAAGGGATACGTGGCGTACTAAGGCCTCCTAAATTTTCCGGACACAGGGCGATGGCTTTGTTTTCGAGAACCAGTTTTTTAATTTCAGGAACTTCGTTGCTTTTTCCATCGTATCTGCATTCGCAACCGGCCAAACAGGCACTAACTATTATCATTTTTTTACTATTAAGTAAGAATAAGGGGGGTGAAAAGTTTGAATTGATTGTCATTCTGAGCTTGTCGAAGAATCTTTGTGTTTGAATAGCAGATGTTTCGTCCCGATAGCCATCGGGATTGCTCAATATAATGTTTTCAAGTCAACTTTACTTTTCGGACACCCTATCTTTGTTTTATACAAACTGACTATCGAAATAAAACTGCGCTACGCCGCCACCAATTTTTCGTAAATCCGTAAAGAATTCAGGATATGATTTGGCAACACACTCATGCTGACCTATTTCAATAGGACTTGGTGATGCCAATGCTGTTACGGCCAGAGCCATTGCAATACGGTGATCATTATTACTTTTTGCCAGTCCTCCTTTTACTCTGCCACCAGGAATGATCATTTCATCACCTTCGATGCGAATCGGGACTCCAAGCTTTAAAAATTCTTTCTTCAGCACTAAGCCACGATTACTTTCTTTGTACTCTAATCGGTGAACTCCCTTAATTCTGCTTTCTCCCTCACAGTGACAGGCCAAAGCCACCAAGGGAGGGAAAAGATCAGGACTATGTGTGGCATCAAAATCAAAGGCATTTAAAGCTTTTTTCTCAACCGTTAAATTGTTTTCTTCCCATGCAATGGAAGCGCCGCATTTTTGCAAGGCATCCAAAATTGCCTTATCGGCCTGATAAGAATCCGGATTCATGTGTTCCAGTGTTACAATTCCTTTCAATGCTCCGGCAACTAAAAGAGGAGCTGCAGAACTCCAATCGGCTTCAATTGTGTATTCTGTTGGTTGATAAATTTGATTTCCTTTTATTTGAAAGTTCTCGTAATTCTCATGTTCTATTTCAATACCAAAGTGCTTTATTAAATCGAGAGTCATATTGATATAAGGAATGCTTTTTAGATCTTTCACTTTCAGTGTTGTATCTTCTTTTCGCAAGGGCAGAGCCATTAAAAGACCCGTGAGGAATTGAGATCCAAGCGATCCGTCAATTTTCGCAAAGTTACTTTTGTAGCCGCCTTTTATTCGGATGGGCAAGAATCCCTTGCCGGGATTTTCACATTCAATCCCCAAATTTTCCAATCCTTCTATAATATTATGAACGGGTCTTTTTAGGATGCTGCCTGTTCCCGTAATTTCCATTTCTTCCGGCTTGAGTGCAACAATGGGAGAGAACATTCGTAACGAAAGTCCGGATTCTCCAACATGAATGCTATTGGGAGCTTCGCTTACTTTGGAAGTGATTTCTACCGAATTTTCCTTTTTGGTGACTACCGAACCCATCCGCTGAATGATATCTGTTGCTGCATCAGCATCTTCACATTTGCAGGGATTGTGAATTACAGAGTTTCCGTTCGCCAACATTGCAGCGGCTAAAGCTCTTTGCATCATGCTTTTCGAGGAAGGAGGCGTTAGCCTTCCTTTAATGGTTGAGGATTGAATTCGAACTCTCATAATTTTGGGTATTAATGTGGTTAATTAGGATTGGCACAAAGTGCAATCACCTTGGTTTTAAGTTCTTCAATAGGAAGGGTGACAATTGTGGCTTCTCCTATTTTTTTGAGTAGAATAAAATCAATGGCCGATCGGTTTTTCTTTTTGTCCTTGATCAGATATTGATTAATCATATCTGCGGAAACGTCATGATCCAGAGGCAATTCAAATTTTCGCAATAAGTCATTGGCTCTTTTCGCATCAACATCGCTTAGTTCACACAATTCCTGAGACAATTGGCAGGCTAAATTCATACCAACCGATACCGCTTCGCCATGAGTTAAATCTGAATTATTCTCAATAGCATGACCAATGGTGTGACCGAAATTCAACTTTTTGCGTTCGCCTTTTTCAAAAGGATCACCTTCAACAACCTCAGTCTTAATTGAAACTGCCCGGTAAACCAAATTTTCCATCAAATTCGGATCTAAGTTCAGAAGTGCCTCACAGTTATCATTCAGGAAGTTATAAAGGTCTTCATCTTTAATAAAAGCATGCTTAATTACTTCACCAAATCCACTTCTTACTTCACGTTTGGGTAAGGTTTTAAGCAATACCGGATCGCAAATCACAAACTTTGGAGGATTGAAAATGCCAATCATGTTCTTCAGTTTGCCAAAAT
This sequence comes from Labilibaculum sp., assembly GCF_963664555.1. Taxonomy (GTDB): domain Bacteria; phylum Bacteroidota; class Bacteroidia; order Bacteroidales; family Marinifilaceae; genus Labilibaculum. The sequence continues at coordinate 2,467,172 of NZ_OY761461.1, forward strand.
TGATTCCGTTTTTTCCGCCAACACTGGCATCAACCTGAGACAGCAGGGATGTACTGATGAAACCAAATTCAAGCCCCCGCATAAAAATAGAAGCCACAAAACCTGTAACATCAGAAACCAAACCACCGCCCATTCCCAACAGAAAACTATTTCTGTCAGCACCTCTTTCAAGTAGCTGATCAATGATCTTTTCAACAGTTTGCCAGTTTTTGTTTCCTTCGCCACAACCCATTACGATATAATCGAATTGATTGATGAATTCGGAGTAGTGCCGGTAAATGTTCTCATCGCAAATTAGAAAGCATTTTTTCTCCGGCAGGTAGTTCTTAATATTTAGATAAGATTCTCCTACAAAAATACTGCTGTTTTGCTTTTCGATGTGTATGGTCTTCATTTGTCAAAAGAGATGTGAGAAATGAGATAATAGATATGAGAAAGAAAAAATCTCACTTCTCATATCTAAAATCTTATTGTCTCTTGTTACGAGTTCATTATTTCTTCCTGTTGGTTGATCGATTCCTGATGGATCGCTTTGAATAAGCTGTTAATGAATTGTTCGCTAAAGCCTTTTTTCTTACCATTTTCCATGCTTTTTTCCAGAATACTTCCCCAACGTTTGTTTTGCAAAACGGTGATGTTGTTTTCTTTCTTGTAGTGACCAATTGTTTTGGCTACCTGCATGCGGTTCTCTAATAACTCCAGTAATTTCTGATCGAAATCATCAATTAAATGTCTTAATTCGCCAAGAGTATTGTCAACCAATTCATTTGGTGCCTCAGGATCACGAAGTACCAAGTTAGCTAAAAGTTCCTGAAGAGCGACAGGGGTTAATTGCTGCTTGGCATCACTCCATGCTTCTTCGGGTTTGCAATGCGATTCAATTATTAATCCCTCGTAGTTCAAATCCATCGATTTTTGAGCGATTTCTTCAAGTAGGTCACGATCTCCTGTAATGTGACTAGGGTCGCAAAAGATAGGGAGTTGCGGCATTCTTCTTTTCAATTCGATAGGAATTTGCCATTGAGGATCATTTCTGTATTTCAATTTTTGGTAAGTTGAAAATCCACGGTGAATCGCAGCTAATCTGGTTAATCCAACAGCATGCAGTCTCTCAATTGCACCCATCCAAAGCTCCAAATCAGGATTAATTGGATTTTTCACCAAAACAGGAATATCATGACCGCGCAATGCATCAGCAATTTCCTGAACAGCAAATGGATTAACTGTGGTTCTTGCGCCAATCCATAAAATGTCAACCCCTGCACCCAAAGCCAATTCAACGTGACGGGCGTTGGCTACTTCTGTAGCTGTAATCAATCCGAATTCTTCTTTTACTTTTTGCAGCCAGATCAATCCTTTTGCGCCAATTCCTTCAAAGCTGTTTGGACGGGTACGTGGTTTCCAGATTCCTGCGCGGAAAATTGGAATACCTGCAGCTTTAATTCCTCTTGCTGCATCCATCACTTGTTCCTCGGTCTCTGCACTGCAAGGTCCTGCAATAACCATTGGGCGGGTACTAACGTCAACCGGCCAGCTACTTAGATCCTTAATTTCCAAATTCTTCATTGTATACTGTTTTTTTTACTCTTTTCTGAGTGATTAAAAATATGGTTTCTTTTTCTTTGGTCAATTATACTCTGAAATTAACTTCAGAGTATATTTCTATTTTCTTGTGTTTTTCCTTGATTCTTTTGGCTTATTCTTTTCCACTTAAAATTTTAAGCTCTGTTCTTAATTTTCTCAGTCTTCTCGATTGTTTCCTTCTCGTTTTTTTCTTTTTGATCAAGAACTCTTCTAATGTCGTTTGCCTCAAATATTAAATCATTAACCCCTGTCAAATCATCTTCTTCAATTAAGTCTTTAAATTGCTGAAGTGTGTTAATGTATTTTTGAAGCACTTTTCCAATGTTTTTCTTGTTCTGTTGAAAAATTGGTGTCCACATTTCGGCCGAACTCTTTGCCAATCGAACAGTAGAATCAAATCCACCACTCGCCAGTTCAAAAATGTGTTTGTCGGCTTTTTCTTTGTGCAACACCGTTAACGATAAAGCGAAAGCACTAATGTGTGATAAATGAGAAACGTAAGCCGTTTGTCTGTCATGCACTTCAGCATCCATAAATACACACCTCATTCTTAGGCAATGGAACATTTCTGTGATCAGCTTTACTGCTTTTTTATCTGAATCTTCCGGATTACAAATAATGGAACATTTTCCATCGAATAAACCAGAATGTGCTGCCTGTGGTCCTGAGAATTCAGTTCCCGCCATAGGGTGAGCAGGTACAAACTGATTTCTTTTCGGATGATTTGCAACCGACTCTATCAACTGTTCTTTTGTTGATCCTAAATCGGTAACAATCTGATGATCTATTAGATTCATAATGTTTGGTAATGCTCGTAAGCAAGCATCAACAGGAATCGCTAAAACAACCAGATCTGATGATTGTACTGCACTTTTTAAATCCTGAATTTCATCAACGAGGCCTAATTTTTTAGCCGCGTGAGCATTAAGAGTGTTGTTATCAACTCCAATCACTTTGCTGACAAAATCTCTTTTTTTCAAATCAAGAGCTATCGATCCTCCAATTAATCCCAATCCTATTACTGATAGTATCATTGCTTCGAATTTTTCGGTTCTAATTTTCTTTAATTCTATTAATGGCTTCTTCAATTACTGCCTCATTGCTGCACAATGAAATACGAATGTATTTATTTCCCTGATCTCCAAAAATTCCACCAGGAGTGATAAATACTTTTGATTCCTTAAGCACTTTATCACTTAGTTCGTAGCCATCCTTGTATTTTTCAGGAATTGCAGCCCAAACAAACATTCCGCCCTGATCTTCTCTAGGAGAACACTCAATCAGATTCATCAGCTTAAAAACCAAATCCCGTCTGGTTTTGTATACTTTATTTATGGAGTCGTACCAGCTTTGATCCTGAGCCAAGGCTTTAACAGCAGCTTGCTGAACCGGATAAAACATCCCGGAATCCATATTGGTTTTTACTTTCAATACAGGTTCCAGCATTTCCGCTTTTCCGCAAATCATTCCAACTCTCCAGCCCGGCATATTGTGCGACTTACTTAGAGAGTTTAACTCGATGCAGCAATCTTTTGCTCCTTCAATGCTCATAATACTCATCGGAGAATCGTTAAGAATAAAGCTGTAAGGATTGTCATTAACAATCAATATTTTGTGTTTTCTGCCAAAAGCAACCACTTTTTCGAGTAATTCTTTGCTTGCCCTTGCTCCGGTTGGCATATGAGGATAGTTGATCCACATGATCTTCACCTTGCTTAAATCTCTTTTTTCAAGAGCATCGAAATCAGGATGATAATTATTCTCTTCAACCAATGGATAAGAAACAATTTTTCCGCCCAGCAGGTTGGTTACCGATGTGTAAGTAGGATAGGACGGATTTGGAATTAAAACTTCGTCGCCTTCATTCAAATAAGCCAGTGAAGTAATCATGATTCCTTCTTTCGATCCCATTAAGGGCAATATCTCGTTAGCCGGATTTAAATCTACATCGAAAAAGGTTTTGTACCATTTCGAAAATCCTTCCCGTAAGGCAGGAATTCCCTGGTACGATTGGTAACCGTGGCTTTTTGGATGTTCACAGGCATCTTTAAGCATTCCCCAGGTATCTTCAGAGGGAGACATGTCCGGATCACCAATTCCCAGATTTAGAACTTTTACTTCACCTTCGTTTAGTTTCGCTATTTCTTTCAGTTTTACAGAGAAATAGTACTCTTTAACTCCTTGGGTTCTGTTTGCTGGTTGAATCATTATTCTAGTGGTTAAAATTTTGGTTCTGTTTCAAAAAAAAAAATCCTGCTCGTTTGGAACAGGATTTTTGTTATACTTTTTATTTAGAATTAGGTATAAGGCATCCCGCCCGGTCGTTGTTGTACCAGAAATAAAAATAATAATATCGAAATGCCAATCCTGAATCTGTCATTGTAATTTTAATATGAAAAAGGTCTTACCTGTTGGGCAAGACCTTTAAATGTATCTTTTCGAGTTGTTACATATCAATTCTTGCCCTTATCGTTGTGGATAACAGAAATACCAAAAATAATAAAAGTAAGTACTGAATGTTTTCATAGTAATAATCAACTGTTTCATTATTGTCTGCACCAAATGTATGAATTATTTCTTATCCTGCAAATCTATTTTTTAGAATTAATAAATTGCTAACGTTTGAATTGTTCTGGTGCGTTTAGTTGGAGGTCTAGTAAAATCAGGTAGTTTGAGCTTTTTTGATAAATAATTAGAAAATAGTATAATTTTATTTGTTGGTGTAAAATAGGGGGTGTGTAAGATAATTTGCGGTTTTTATATGCAGTACCCTATTATGAATTGGGGTGGTGTTGAATGATTATAGTGTTGGGATTGGACTTGCGTGATTTAAATTAAAAAAAATAATAGTAGCTGTAAGTCTTTGTTTTAAAGGAAAAGTTTTACTTATTTTTCTTGAGTGTTGGATAATTTGTGAATTAAGATTTGGAATTTGAATAAATTATTAATTAGATTTGTAGGAAGAAAAAAAAGAAACATGATTGGAATGAATAGCAAATATTGGTGGTGGCACAATTACAAACTCTCAAAACCAGAGCAGAGGTGACCTCCGTATGTGCAAAATTTAGTTCCTAAAAATATATTAAGAACATAGCAAACGGCCTACTGATACTCAGTAGGCCGTTTTTTTTTGAATCGAATTTAACCAGCAGCCAAATGATAAAGTTTAAATACCTAAAAAAAGAATTACTTGCCGATGTAATTACTCCGGTGAGTATGTATCTGAAATTGAGAGATCGGTTTCCGGGTGCAATATTATTGGAAAGTTCGGATTACCACAGTCCTGAAAATGCAAGCTCTTTTATTGCCTTGGAGCCAATTGCAAGCATCACTTTAAAAGATGGGCAGCTGATTGAAGAAATAGAAGGCAAAAAAGAAATTTGTGATGCTGTAGGCAAGGGGAAACGCTTTGTTTCAGGTAAGTTGAAGGACTTTGTGAATCAATTTGATCTGGAAGGAAAGGAAAATGTACCCAAGGCAAATGCACTTTTTGGTTACACAACATACGATGCAGTTCCTTATTTCGAGGACTTGGATTTTAATCTGGAGAAAAAACAGTCGGGGATTCCGCAAATGTGCTATTCTCTTTACCGGTTCATCATCGAAGTAAATCATTTCAACAATACTTTGAAGATTATTGAATTGGTGAAAAATGGGGATGAGTCCAGAATACGTGAAGTTTCTGATTTGTTGAGAAATAGAAACCTGCCGGCTTTTACTTTTTCGCTGGAAGGTGAGGAGCAATCGAATATGGACGATGAAACCTATAAAAAAATGGTGACTTTGGGTAAGAAGCACTGCAAAAGAGGTGATGTTTTTCAGATTGTTCTTTCCCGTCAGTTTTCACAAGCTTACAAAGGTGATGATTTTAATTTGTACCGTGCTTTGCGATCAGTTAATCCATCGCCTTACTTGTTTTATTTCGATTACGGATCGTTCCGGATTATGGGATCATCGCCTGAAGCACAGATTGAAATTAAAAATAAGAAGGCATACATTCACCCAATTGCAGGAACATTTAGAAGAACAGGTGATGCCGTGAAAGATGCTGAATTGGCTAAAGATCTTCTGAAGGACGAAAAAGAACAGGCTGAACACGTGATGCTGGTCGATTTGGCCAGAAACGATTTAAGTCGTGATGCACAAAATATCAAAGTAGAAACCTTTTGTGAAGTACAGTATTTTTCACACGTAATTCATTTGGTATCTAAGGTTTCCGGCGAGCTTCCTGATGATTACAACCCGTTTCAATTGATGGGAGATACATTTCCTGCAGGAACCTTATCGGGAGCACCTAAATACCGTGCTATGCAGTTGATCGATGAATACGAACCAACGGCAAGAGGTTTTTACGGCGGTTGTATTGGTTCATTGGGATTTAACGGGGAAGTAAATCAGGCAATCATGATTCGAAGCTTTTTAAGCAAGGACAATCAGCTGTACTTTCAGGCTGGTGCCGGAGTGGTTGAAAAATCGAAAGAGGAAAATGAGTTAAACGAAGTAGGTAATAAATTGGCTGCCTTGCGAAAAGCAATGGAATTGGCTCAAAATATATAGGATATGAAGATTTTAGTTTTGGATAATTACGATTCCTTCACCTATAATTTGGTGGAATATTTGCGAAAGTTAGGTGCGAAGGACATTGAAGTGCACAGAAACCGGGAAATCGATTTGAAAGAGGTGGCAAAGTTTGATAAGATCCTATTGTCGCCTGGACCAGGGATTCCTGACGAAGCAGGGATTTTAAAAGATGTGATCCGCGAATACGCAGCCACCAAATCGATATTAGGTGTTTGTTTGGGAGAACAGGCAATTGCAGAAGTGTTTGGCGGAAACATTGAGAATTTGGATAAAGTATATCATGGTGTGGCTACTTCGGTTTTTCGGACTGCTGATGACAAAGGTGTTTTGCAGGGAATCGATCAGGAGTTTACGGCAGGAAGATATCATTCATGGAATGTAACCAAAGAGAATTTGCCGGATTGCTTGCTGGTTACCTGCGAAGATGCTGAAGGACAGATCATGGGAATCCGCCACAAGGAATATGATGTGCAGGGCGTGCAGTTTCATCCCGAATCGGTATTGACTCCCAATGGATTGAAAATGATTGAAAACTGGTTAAATTCTTAAGTCTAACATCTCAATTCTTACATCTCAAATCTATATTAACAATGAAAAATATACTTCACCATTTATTTGAACACAAAACCTTAAAAAAAGAGGAAGCGAAAGAGGTTTTAATTCAGATTGCAAAAGGGAATTTTAACGAATTTCAAATTACTTCTTTTTTAACGGTTTTTATGATGCGAAGCATTACCGTTGAAGAATTAACAGGATTTCGTGAAGCACTTCTTGAATTATGCATTCCTGTTGACCTATCGGAATACAATGGCGTTGATTTGTGCGGAACCGGAGGCGATGGAAAAAACACCTTTAACATTTCAACTTTAGCTTCATTTGTAGTGGCCGGTGCAGGAGAAAAAGTAACCAAACACGGAAATTACGGTGTTTCTTCTTTTTGCGGATCGTCTAACGTGATTGAGCACTTGGGTTATCAGTTTAAAAATAAGGAAGAGGATTTGAAACGGGATCTGGATAAAGCAGGAATTTGCTTTCTACACGCTCCTTTATTCAATCCGGCCATGAAAAATATAGCGCCAATTCGTCGCGATTTAGGGGTTCGTACCTTTTTCAACATGTTAGGACCTTTGGTAAATCCATCTCGGCCAAAGAATCAGATTGTCGGGGTTTTCGATTTGGAACTGGCCCGTTTGTATCAGTATTTATTGCAGGAAACAGATTCCAGTTATACAATCATTCATGGAATTGATGGGTACGATGAGGTTTCCCTGACCGGAAAAGTGAAATTGATTGGCAACCAGATGGAAGAGCTGTTGGAGCCGGAAGCATTTGGAAAAAGGAAATTGAATCCGGAAGAATTGTATGGCGGTGAAAGGGTAGAGGAAGCGGCTAAAATTTTTGTCGATATTTTGAAAGGGAAAGGAACTTATGCACAGAACTCGGTAGTTACGATCAATGCAGGCTTGGCAATTCATTGTTTGCATCCTGAAATTAGCAGGGAAGATGCCATTGGCAGAGCCGAAGAAGCTTTGCTTTCGGGAAATTCGTATGAGGTATTGAAGAAACTGACAAAAGGAAATTAGGCATGAATGCAAAGCAAAATATATTAGACAAGATTGTGCAGCAAAAATTGGCTGAAGTAGCTGTTGCGAAAGAACAGATGCCCATTTTTCAATTGATGGAGCAGGAGAATTTCAAACGTACTTGTTTCTCAGCCAAAGAATCGATTAGCAGGAAGGGCGCTTCGGGTGTGATTGCAGAATTCAAACGTCAGTCGCCTTCGAAGGGAGTGATTAATGGAACGGCAAAACCGCAGGAAGTGGTGAAAGTCTATCAGGAAGCAGGGGTTTCGATGGTTTCAGTACTGACTGATGAGGTGTTTTTTGGCGCAAAAGATTCAGATTTTGAGTTGGCCAGACAGACGTTAAGCATTCCATTGCTGCGGAAAGAATTCATAGTAGATGCCTATCAGATTTACCAGTCGAAAGCCATGGGCACCGATGTGATTTTGTTGATTGCAGCTATATTGAGTCCGCAGCGCTGCAAGGATTTTGCCTTTATCGCAAAGGACTTGGGCATGGAAGTATTGCTTGAACTGCACGATGAATCGGAACTGGAACACGTGAACCGATTTGTCGATTTGGTGGGAATCAACAACCGAAACCTGAAAGATTTTTCGGTTGATACCGATCGATCAATCCGATTGGCGGCCAAATTACCCGAAGACATAATCCGCGTAGCCGAAAGTGGTCTGGATAGTCCTGAAGTTGTTCGGAGGATGAGGGAGAATGGTTTTCAGGCATTTTTAATGGGAGAATATTTTATGAAAACAGAACAACCGGGTTTAACCTGTCGTCAATTTATATCGAATCTGTAGGGACACGCCATGGCGTGTCCGAATGGCGCATTCGAATGATGAGTTGAACAATATGACCTGTCTGTACATTACGGCAATTAAATAAAAAAACAATGAAAATAAAAGTCTGCGGTCTTCGCGATAAAACAAACCTTAAGGAGCTGACAGCATTGCCGTTGGATTACATGGGCTTTATCTTTTATTCAAAATCTGTACGTTATGTGGGTGACGATTTTGATGAAGAAATCACGAAGATGATTCCATCGCATATCCGTAAAGTTGGTGTTTTTGTGAACGAAGCCGCAGAAAAGATTCTGACTTTGGCGAAGAAATATCAACTTGATGCAATTCAGTTGCACGGAGACGAAAGTCTGGAAGACTGTCAGAAAATAAAAGATTCTGGCTTAGAGGTGTTTAAAGCCTTTCAGGTGAATGAGTCATTTCAATTTAAAAGTCTGGATACTTATCAATCTGCATGTGATTATTTTCTATTCGATACAAAATCAGATGCGTATGGAGGAAGCGGAAAAAAGTTCGATTGGCGAATCCTCGAAAATTACAAAGGCGAAACTCCTTTTTTCCTGAGTGGAGGAATTGGAATTGAAGATATTGAGGCGGTAAATGCCTTTCAGCATTCCAAGCTATTTAGCTTGGATGTGAATTCAGGATTTGAACAAAGTCCTGCAGTAAAGAATGTGGTATTGGTAAAAGAGTTTTTAAAATCAGTAAGACAAACTAAAGATGAGCAAAAATAAATATGCAGTAAATGAGCGTGGTTACTACGGGCAATTTGGCGGTGCTTACATTCCGGAATTGTTACGTGCCAATGTTGATGAATTACGCGAAAACTATCTGAAAATTATCAATTCGGAGCAGTTTCAGAAGGATTATAAACGATTGTTGGATAATTACGTGGGCCGGCCAACACCATTAACTAAAGTTGGTAATTTATCGAAGCGTTACGGAACCAATATCTACTTAAAACGCGAAGACTTAACGCATACCGGAGCTCATAAAATAAACAATACCATTGGGCAGATTCTAATTGCCAAATACATGGGCAAAAACCGTATCATTGCTGAGACAGGAGCAGGGCAGCATGGTGTGGCAACGGCTACCGTTTGTGCTTTGTTTGGATTGGAATGCATTGTGTATATGGGCGCCCTGGATATCGAGCGTCAGGCACCAAATGTGGCTCGTATGAAAATGCTGGGCGCGAAGGTGGTTCCTGCCATTTCGGGAAATCAGACCTTGAAGGATGCCACCAACGAGGCCATCCGCGATTGGATTGCCAACCCGAATTCATTCTACCTGATTGGTTCGGTGGTTGGGCCGCATCCATATCCCGATATGGTAACCCGCTTGCAGTCGATTATATCGAAAGAAATTCGTGAGCAATTAACCATTGAGACAGGGAATCCGAATCCTGATTACGTGATTGCCTGTGTAGGTGGTGGCAGCAATGCCGCGGGAGCTTTTTATCACTATCTGGATGAAGAGGATGTGAAATTAGTGGCTGTTGAGGCTTCCGGCCTGGGTGTTAACAGTGGCGAAACAGCAGCAACCATTACCATTGGCGATGTTGGTTTTATTCACGGCAGCAAAACCATGCTGATGCAGGATGAAGATGGTCAGATTACGGAACCTTACTCCATTTCGGCAGGTTTGGATTATCCGGGCGTTGGACCTTTGCACGCACATTTGGCCGAAACGGGCAGGGCACAATTTCTCTCGGTAACCGATCAGGAAGCTTTGGATGCCGCTATGATACTGGCACAATCCGAAGGAATTATTCCCGCTTTGGAATCGGCACATGCTTTGGCAGCCTTGGAGCAAATGACCTTTGATAAAGACGATGTGGTAGTCGTGAATCTTTCAGGAAGAGGCGATAAGGATATGGAGACCTACATGAAAGAAATTAATAATTTGTAATTAATATTAGATAACCCCAAACCCCTAAAGGGCTTAAAAAAATCATAATATGCGTCTAAAGTTGTGAAGACTCACATATCTCACATCTCAAGTCTCACGTCTCAAATCTAAACTAATGAACCGAATAGATCAATTATTTCAAAATAAAGGAAAGGATATCTTATCCATCTATTTTCCTGCCGGATATCCAAACTTGAACGACACCGTACCCAACCTGCAGCTTTTGCAGGACAAAGGGGTTGATTTGGTAGAAATTGGAATCCCATTTTCCGATCCATTGGCCGACGGACCTGTCATTCAGATTGCTGCAAAGCAATCCTTGGATCAGGGAATGAGCCTGAAACTGCTTTTTGAGCAGCTAAAGGATGTTCGCCGCAGCATTACAATGCCTTTGATATTAATGGGCTATTGGAATGTTGTTTTTAAATATGGTGTGGATACTTTCCTGCTGGATTGCCAAAGCTGTGGTATCGACGGAGTGATTCTGCCCGATTTGCCATTGGAAGAGTACGAAGAGGAATTCAAAGCAAAGTTTGAATCGCACGGCGTGTATAACATTCTGTTGGTAACTCCGCAGACTACCGACCAGCGCATGGCGAAAATTGAAAAAGCTGCCAAAGGATTTTTATACATGGTTTCATCCTCGGCTACTACAGGCGGCGCTTTGGAGCAGAGTACCGAGAGGGAAGACTACTTTAAAAAGGTAACAAGTCTGGATATTCCTTCCCTCATCGGATTTGGAATTCACGACAAGGCAAGCTTTCAGCATGCTTCCGGTTTTTCGAACGGAGCAATTATTGGCACCGCATTCATAAAAGCCTTAGCCGGCGGTACGGCTTCCGAATTTATTGATGCTTTATTGTAAGAAATGAATAAAGTTTGCTGCTAATAATCCCGAAGGGATTTGATGTTTATAGCACATGATTAAGGGTGTGATATTTGACCCCGATGGGGTCACACCTTTACCTTCACGATTGTTGCTATAAACATTTGAATCCTGCGGATTCCATTTCTTTTGGATCTATTTAATCTTCAATCCATTTAAATAAATAATCATCCTTGAAATCAATCTCATATTTCTTTAAAAATGAAATATATTCTTCTTTAAATGATTTGCGTTTGTGATGTTCTTTCTGATTTTGAATATACCTCACTACATGATCCAATGCGGAATGAGAATATGAAAAAGCACCATAACCTTCCTGCCATTCAAACCTAAATTGTGAAAATCCTTTTTCTTTAATAAAGGTGTTCGACGATTTTTTAATTTCCCTTACCAAATCAGATAAACAACAGCTTGGTTTCATTCCTATCAAAAAATGAATATGATCTGGCGTGCCATTTACGGCAAGTATTTTCTGCCCTTTGTTTTGAACAATACCTGTTATGTATTTAAACAATTCTTCTTCCCAGTCCTTTTTTATTAAAGATTCTCGGCCTTTAACTGCAAAAATTATCTGGATATAAATTTGGGAGAATGTACCAACGCTCATTATTTCTATTTTGTTGATTTAATGAAATTTAATTGTTTGAAATTAGACATCTTTTAAAGACATTGAATGGGGATTTTAAGAAATGATTTTTAGATGATCTTATAAAATTCCGAGAGGATTTCATGTTTATATAATTTGATGTAAATGGGGGGAATCCCAGAGGGATTTAATGTTTATAGCACATGATTAAGGGTGTAATATTCGACCCCATCGGGGTCGAACCTTTACTTTCACGTTTGTTGCTATAAACATTTGAATCCTTCGGATTCCATTTTGCATTCTTTCAGTTAAGGGAAAATCCGGCAAGATCCTTTCTTTTTGTTTGTGCGATGCAATTAAATTATTCCTTACTGCTTCCTTCCAGTTGTTTTTGCAGTTGTGTTTGCATTACATAGAACTACTAAGGCAATTTATTTTACTTCTTTATCGAATTGGTTATCGTTTTATAAAACACCACAATGATAATGACTCCAAAACATACAATGTTTGCAATTCCGATTATAGTTCCAAAAATAGAATTAGTTGTATTCAATATGTAGATTCCTAATACTATGAATAAGAATGAAAGTCCAAATGCTTTTAAAATACGTAAGAATTTTTTCATATTTTCTTTTTTTGTTAGTTTCATTGCAATGAATGCCAATGTTAATCTGTCTAATAAGCTCAAGTAACTCACTTTGATTCTAATATTTCTTCATTTTTACAGATAACTACCTAAATAGCCTACCATCAAGAGTTACTTTTCCTATAAATCAGGATTTTTGTCTCTCATGATAAATTGTCACGATCAGAAATACTAGACGTTGGGTGTGTTCATTCTGTTTTTATAGGCAATCCGAATAAATCCCGATACGGTAATAAATCCTATTCCAATAATAAATCGATATTCTTTAAAAGGATTCCAGGAAATGATATCAGTTAATGCAATAATCAGTATAATCAGCATCATCAACCAAATCAGTATGCCTAAAGCCCAAATTGTTTTCGTTAATAAATTCATTTCAATCTGTTTATAAATATGTGGTGAATTCTAAGTAAACACAACCGTGTTTAGTCCAATAATCAATTTTTAGCCGTTCGCTTATTCACTAACAGCCTTCATCTTCACATACACCATTTTCACAATAGCCAGAGTTGCCAAAATCTTAAGCATATTTCCAGCAGCAACACCAACAGCATAACCCAAATTGTAAGGGGTAGAGTTGACATCGCTAAATGACATGTCGAATACTGTGAAAATAAGAGAAAGTAAAAAGATGCAAAATAGCATCAGAAAAAAACGGAGGGTCTTGTCGTTTGTCATTTTTAGTTTTTTAATACTTATGGTTTGGGTTGAATGTTTTTTGTCAGGTTATTTGTTTTTATAGCTTTTTCTGCATTTATCTTTTTAATCATTGCATTACCAATCAAACCGGCCAATACAAAAAAAATTAAAAAGCCTGCCGATGAAAAGATAATTTTCCAGGTTTCTCCAGTATCGAAACTATTAATCATGACAATAAAAGACCATATCAAACTTACCTTCATAGGAATAAGTACTGCAATAAATTTCTTCTTTAAGTCACTCATGTCTTATCGATTTCAATTTTACAAACTGTAATTTTGTCTCTCCTAATAGATTGTCACGATCAGAAATACTATACATTGCGTGTGTTCATTCTGTTTTTATAGGCATTTCGAATAAATCCAGATGTGGCAATAAATCCGATTGCAATAATAAATCGATATTCCTTAAAAGGATTCCAGGAAATGATATCAGTCAATGCAATAATCAGTACAATCAGCATCATCAACCAAATCAGTATGCCTAAAGCCCAAAATATTTTCGTTAATAAATTCATATCAGTCTGTCTATAAATATGTGGTGAATTTGAAATAAACACAAGGGTGTTCATTTTTTTTATCAGTTTCTTTGCCTTCCCAATAAAACACCCCAAAGCTTTTTGTATAGTAAATAGCCCTGTGTTTTCTGTTTAGCCACCGAATGTAATCATAAAATGGGAATGTGTATTTGTTTTGCATGCAAAAAATGCCTGATGCAGTCAATATTTCCAAATTTGGTACTGCATATAATTCTTTGGGCATTGCTTGTGCCGTAAGTTGTGGCATGTGTTTTCTTCCTTTTCTAAAATCTCTTGTTAGTCAGGGGTAAGAGATTTTAATGTGGTTCGTAAACTGCATTTTTCTTTTTGCTTCCTTATAATTTATTTAACGCATAAATTTTTTTCGTTGTGTTTTTTTTTTATAAAATCCGCAAGGGCGTGTGTTTACTGCATCTCCAGTTGTATGCGTACATAATAATTGTGCTGTTCTGAAGTACTAATGCGCTGAAAAGTTTTTTTATTTAATAATTATTATTTAGATTCAATATGTTTTTGTTAAGCAGTTGTTCCCGGCCGGGGCGGTACAATCAAAACAAAATTTGTGTGGATGAACAGGTGAGGAAGGATAGTATTCACTTTTTTAAAACTATTATTATGTCTGATCAACAAGATTTGTTGAATTATTTGGAAGAAATTAAGGCAGTGCCCGATGAAAAGATTGTGTATTGCGATCTGCCCTACAAGGTATTTATCGACGAATGTGAAGGGCTTCACTCTCGTGCAAGTATCGATTTGCCTTTGTTGCAGGCTTTTAATTTTAATCCTGAAAAATTGGATCGTCTTTTGGGTTTAACCAGGGCGCTGCGCACCTCTCAATCGAACTGGGAATCGATGAAAACCGATAAGAAAATGGCAATGGATATTTGGGAAGCCGAAGCTCCTGCCATGTATATGTTTCATCATGAATTAATTGCTCATATGGGTTTTGCATTTAGAGCTGATCCAGGCTTGCTAAAAATGTTAGATCTTATTAAAGAGGGCGATTCGAGAGCCGATACGATTCAGGATTTGGCCAGCTTGTCGATTTTGGGTAAGGAAAATCAAGATTTATTAACTGCTATTAATTTTGATTTGTCTCAACTGGATACTGCAGCCGAAATGGCCGACAGAATGGGGCGTTTGTTAGGTGATATTAATGGTAGAATGTATTTTGAGGATGAGATTAAACTAATCCGCGATAAAGCCTACACCTTAACAAAAGAAGTGGTTGATGACATTCGTGCTTACGGCAAATTTGCATTTAGAAATAAGGAAGTAAAGCTGCACGGGTACGCCAGTAAATACAACCGCGAACGTGCGGCAGCATACCGAAAGGCTAAGGCCGGAGAAGAAATTATTTAAATGCCTGAGGATGCTGCTGTCATCCTCTTTTGTTACTTGTTTTTGATGTTTAAGTTGTATGGAGAGCAGATTTGCTCTCCATTTTTTTATTTCTGTACGCTAAGGATAGTCATTTGCACGCAGGGATGGACTTCCGTTACGCCGGTTTTTTGTTCCGTACGCTTCGGTGAAAGTTCTGTTACCTGATTTTATCATTCGTAGGCCAAGGAATGTGTTCCGGTATTTGGGTTTGGTGCTGCGTACGCAATTTTAGTTGTTCCGTAACAAGGGGTAGGTATTCCTTGTTGTCACGGAAGTCTTACTCCATGTCACGGAAGTTTCATCCCATGTCACGGAAACCTTTCCCCATGTCACGGAAGAGCAATTTTCGGACACGGATTGGCTTATTGCGGCGCACAAATCTATTTTGTCCGCAAATGAGCCTGTTTTGCAAATAGAAGTACTCCGTCAGGCTGCTGCGATTTTAGACTAACCGGTATTTATAGGTTTGAATCCTTTCGTAAGCGATTGCTGTTATGCTGTTTTGCATCACCCCAAACTCCTAAAGGAGCTTAAAAAAAACAGCAGATGTAGCAGGTCCCCTTTAGGGGATTTAGGGGTGGTTTCGAGCAGTGAGTTTTAATGATTGTTGTGAGGCAGAGCACTGTGAGGGTAAAATTTGCGAATTATGAGTTGCGAATTTGTACCTTATGAAATGTTTATACCAAAATGATTTTGACACACAGGGGCATGATTGTTCCAGCATGGCAGGTTCTCCCGATAAATTCGGGACAGGCTATATGGTAAACTTAAAATTATAGTCATATGATATAACGTAAGCCATGTATCCTTTTTTTCCACAGAGGCACCGAGTGTGATTTTATAATTGGTGTAATTTGCAGTTTATGCTTTATGGGGCAGTCAATGTCTGTTTAAAAAAAACAGTTCAATTTCTTAATTAAAGAAAATATTCCGCAATTGACTTACTGCCTTACTGTGAATTATTTACTGCCGCAATTTTTCATTGGATATTTATATTTTCGATTTTTTACCGCATTTATAACGTTATAAATATTCCTTTTTCTGTCCGGCAGCGTTTGCATGCAAATTGATGAAAAAACAATATGTTAATTGTGCAAAAAACGAACAAAAAATTCACAAAAAAATAATATAAAAAAGGACGGTAAGGCGTTATTATTCGGAATAAAATCAATAACTTTAAGGAAAATCCAACTTTTTTTTATGATAAGATGGCTATCTAACCATTTGTAAATCAATCCTAACATCGTTTGCGTATGGACTACCTCAAGTTTGATAAGGCTCAATTGGTAAATACCGAGTATTCTTTAAAAAAAGAATACATTAGAACCAATCGTGCTGGCTCTTTTGCCAGTTCAACTATTATTAACTGCAACACACGAAAATATCATGGGCTGTTAATATGTCCAATAGATCATTTTGGTGGAGATAATCATGTGTTGTTATCTTCCTTGGATGAAACAATAATTCAGCATGATGCTCCTTTTAATTTGGGAATCCATAAATTTCCAGGCGAATACAGTCCGAAAGGAAACAAGTATGTGCGTGAATATATCATGGATCCAACTCCTACAATAATCTACCGGGTAGGGGGTGTGATTTTAAGAAAGGAACTTCTTTTGGTTGAAAAAGAACAACGTGTTTTGGTTCGGTATACTTTGCTCGAGGCTAATTCTCCAACAACACTTCGATTACAACCTTTTTTGGCTTTTAGGAACATTCATTCCTTAACCAAAGCAAATTTGGATGCCAATACCCGATCAGAAGACGTTGACAATGGGGTTAAGATCCGTTTGTATCAGGATTTCCCATATCTATACATGCAGACTTCTGTTGAATCAGAGTTTGTTCATGTGCCCGATTGGTATTACAATGTAGAGTACAAGGAAGAAAAGAAAAGAGGATACGATTGTCATGAGGATTTGTTTGTTCCCGGGTATTTTGAGATGAATATTAAAAAAGGAGAATCAATAGTATTCTCGGCCGGTACAAAAGAGATTTCCCCTAATGCAATATCCAAACAATTTACTTCTGAAATAAAGAAGAGAGTCAACCGCGATAGTTTTGAAAATTGTCTGGAAAATTCTGCCGTTCAGTTCTTTTCAATAAACGGTAAGGGAACAGGAATTATTAATGGTTTCCCCTGGTTTAGTACCAGCGAACGAAATACCTATTTGTCCTTGCCGGGATTGACTTTGGCACGAGGCGATCAGAAGACTTTTCTGGATGTGTTTAATACGGTATTTAAGCGGGTTTGCAATCGCTTTTCAATGGATCCGGCTATTAATGGAGGAAGGTTTTCGGTTGATGTTCCTTTATGGTCATTTTGGACGCTGCAAAAATACATTGAAGCTGGTGCAGACAGAAAGGAGATTTGGAAAAAACACAGCAAAAAGATTAAGGAGATATTGCAGTACTACAAACATGGATCGAACTTGGCCATCAGCATGCATGAAAATGGAATGCTATGGATAACAGAGCAAGGCGTAACCTGGATGAATATCAAGCATCATGGGCTTTGTTTGAATCGGCGTATGGGGTATGTTGTTGAGATTAATGCGCTTTGGTACAATGCCATTTGTTTTGCATTGGAAATGGCAGGGGAAGCTAAAGACAAAGAGTTTGCAACGGAATGGTCAGGTGTTAAAGAAAATTTGAAAGAATCATTTATTGAA